>JBMNKK010000003.1:0-1099194 GCA_050952125.1 Bacillota bacterium | reverse complement strand
CTGTTGAGTGCGTGGTATTGATGACGAGTTGACAGATGCCTCTGGTATGGGGTTATACAGCTGGGGATGTTCCGTCCTAACCTATGCACCGGTGGACATCCTGCCAAATTCATGCATCCGCGCACGTGTTTCCGCAGTTTTTGCTCATTTGGCTCTCCTCCCTGATACGGTAGTATTGATGTCGAGTTACTAAGTACCCTACGATTGCTTTGGTGTCACCAAACAGATCAGAGGAGGAGCAATGTGGTATTTATCTCGTGGAATATCGACTCGCTAAATGCGGCATTAACAGGTGATTCACCGCGTGCTCTGCTATCTCAAGCTGTACTGGATACTATCAAGGAACACAACCCGGAGGTCATTGCCATACAGGAGACAAAGTTGTCCAGTAACGGTCCCTCCAAGAAGCACCTGGAGGTGCTGAAAGATAAGTTTCTGGACTATGAAATTGTCTGGAACAGCTCAGCAAAACCGGCGCGCGAGGGATATGCGGGCACGATGTTCCTGTATAAGGATAACCTGACCCCAACTGTCACGCTTCCGGTAATTGGAGCCCCAAGCACTATGGATGCTGAGGGTCGCATCATCACGTTGGAGTTTGCTGATTTCTACTTAACACAGGTCTATGCGCCGAATGCGGGGGATGACTTGAGCCGTCTCGAAGAGCGCCAAATCTGGGACATTAAGTATGCCGATTATCTGGCAGGCCTGGACAAAGACAAGCCGGTTGTTGCATCGGGCGACTTTAACGTAGCTCATAGAGAGATAGATCTGGCTCATCCTAAGAATAACCGTCGTTCAGCAGGCTTTACTGATGAGGAACGTCAAGGGTTCACCAATCTCTTGGCAAGAGGGTTCACCGATACTTTTCGCTACCTTCATGGCGATGTGACCGGGGTTTACTCTTGGTGGGCTCAGCGTGCCAGGACAAGTAAGATCAACAACTCCGGTTGGAGAATCGACTATTGGATAGTGAGTAACCGCATTGCAGATAGGGTCATCAGATCCGAAATGCTTGATTCAGGCCCAAGACAAGATCACACTCCAGTGCTGCTCGAGATCGACTTGTAGTCTAAACAGAAAGGCCACACAACCGCGCTAAACAAAACTGCCCCAGGTGCAACCGATCCTGGGGCAGTAGTCCTGCCGCTTACGGGAATCCCCTTTATGTCAGGGGACGATCACTGACCGCAAGCCGCCTTAAACTCAGTCCATATCTTCGTATGGGCCTCCTCGGCAGCGGCGCTGACGTTCTGGATCATCTCCATGTCGCCCCCAAACTCCGCCGGGAGGGTGAGGAAGTCTTTGTAGTCAGGGTTAATGAGTTCATCTGCCGCTTTGTTGGTGCAGTAGTACCCCAGCCACTCATAGCACTGGGCGGATATCTCCGGCCTCAGGATGAAGTCGATGAACTGGTGGGCGGCATCCGGATGGGGTGCGTTTACCGGGATGAAGTTGGCCATGATCCCGAACCCTATGCCTTCCTTGGGGTAGACCACTTCCAGATCGGGGTTGGCCAGTTTTGCCATGGTCACCTGCGACGTGTACATTACGGCTGCCGCTATCTCGCCCGACAAAAGGTCATCCTGGAGATTGTCGTCTTTGATCACCCTGATGTTCGGCGCAAGTTCCCGCAGCTTCTGGCCTGCTCTCTCGATTACATCCAGGTCTTCGGTGTTGTAGCTTTCGCCCAGCACCTTTAGCGCCATCCCGTTAATAACCCTGTAGTTGGCGATGGTGCCCACGTTGTCTTTCAGCGATTCATCCCATAGGTCGGAATAACCCGTGATGTCTATTGTCACCGTTGCGGGATCGAAAACTATGGTCTGAACGCCGGCACCGTAGGGGACGGTGTACTCATCGGCCGGATCATAGAACTGGCCTTGGTAGATGGGGTTGATATTAGCGAAGTTCTCGATCTTGCTCTTGTCGAGTTTTTGGGCTAGGCCCTCGGCGATCACGGTCTCGATGATGTAATCGTCGGCAATCACCACATCGTAGTCGCCGCCTTTTGCCGCCTCAAGTTTGGCCAGCATGGTCTCATCAAAGTCGAAGTTGCTGTAGTTGATCTTTATCCCCGTTTCGGCAGTGAACGCCTGAAGCACTTCTTCGGGAAACATCGCTTCCCACGTGAATAGGTTCAGCTCAGTGTCCTTGCCTGCGTTCATAGGGTCTGAGGGGCTGCCTGAGTTGCACCCCGCCAGCAGACTAGCGAACAAGACTAACGCTACTGTGAGTGTCAGGACTCTCTTCATTCGATTTCCTCCTTTGGGCTATTCTAGTACCTTTCCTTCCTAACCAAGAAGACAAGAAAACTATCAGCACAGTTGCCACGAACATTAGCGTACACAGCGCGTTGATCTTCGGGGTCACTCCGGTTTTCAGCTGGGTATAGATCTTCATGGGGAGTGTGTTTGTGTTGACCCCGGTTACGAATATGCTGATGATCACGTCGTCAAAACTCATTGCGAATGCCAGCAGCACTCCGGACAGAATCGCCGGCAGTATGAGCGGCAACGTGATATCAAAGAAGACGTTCCACTCGCTTGCCCCAAGATCCTTCGCCGCTTCAGCGAAGCTCTTGTCAATGCCTACCAATCTCGCCTTGACCAGCATGTAGACGTATGGGATGCAGAACGACGTGTGCGCTATCACTAGGGTCGTCATTCCGAACGGCAGCCTTATGAGAGTAAAATACACAAGAAACACCATGCCCAGGATGATTTCGGGGATCATGATAGGCAGGGTAGACAGGTACTCAACTATGCCCTTGGTGCGCCACTTTACTTTGGGCATGCCCACTGCTGCCAAAGTTCCGATCACTGCGGCCAAAAGGCTGCTCACAGTAGCCAAAACCAGGCTGTTTGAGATCGCGTCCAGTATATCCCTGTCTCGGAACAGCTCTCTGTACCACTTCAGTGAGAACCCGTCCCACACTGAGCTGATCCTGCTTTCGTTGAAGGAATAGACGATGACCAGTACGATTGGCACGTACATCAGCACGAGAATAAGAGAAAGATAGAACCCTTCTACCCTTGTGCGCCTCCTCAAACCAATCCCTCCAGGTCCTTGACCCCCGATACCTTCCGGTACAAGGCGATTACCAGGGTTGTCAGGATCATCAAGACGACGGCGAGCGCCGCGGCGAAGGGCCAGTTACGGGCCTTCATCAGCTGTTCCTGAATGAGGTTCCCTACCAGAACTACCTTGTTGCCACCCAGGATGTCGGCTATGAAGAAAAGACCCATCGAGGGAATGAAGGTGAGGACGACACCCGACAGGAGGCCCGGGAGCGTCAGTTTGAACGCGACGGTCCAAAAGGCCTGCATCCGGGTAGCGCCCAAATCTCGAGCTGCTTCAATCAGCTGCCAATCAAGCTTCTCAGCGCTGGAGTAGACCGCGAAGATCATGAATGGAACCAAGGCATATACCATGCCCACAACTACAGCCGGGTACGTGTAGAGCAGTTTCAGCGGCGCGCTCGTCAAACCCATCCCCATGAGTATCCGGTCGAGCGTTCCGTTGGCTCGGAAAACGATGATCCATCCGTAGAGCCGGAGCAGAGAGCTGGTCCAGAAGGGGATCATGAGGAGCAACATGACATGCCGCTTCCACTCAGCCGTAAGCTTTGCCATGAAGTAACCGAACGGGTACCCGATGAGGGCGACCAGGGCTGTGCTTAGGCCGGCCAGCTTCAACGACTCGTAGAAGGTCTTGAGGTAGACGGGCTCCATGATGTTGGCATAGTTCTCGATAGTGAACTCATGAAGAATGCCCCAGATCTCTGCCCGCTTCAGGAAGCTTAAGATTACCATGTAAACTAGAGGTCCGGCCACGAACAGCAGAGCAAAAGCATACATCGGCATTACCGGTACGCCAGCGACAAACGCCTTCCGCCTTGACCTTGAGAGAGCAATGCTCCGGTCCTTCATCAGGCGTCCTCCAGGTCTACCAGGACAGCGTGGTCAGGCCGCCAGGTGACTGTGACCTTATCTCCCGGGGCAAGCGGCGAGTCGATCCCGTGGCGGCTGGAGACAAGTTCGCGGCCATCGTGCAGCGAAACGATGATCTGGAGAACACCTCCGGCGTAGTTCTTCTCCTTGACTGTGGCGGTGAGCCCCATTTCTCCATTCGGGTCACCGGGCAAGAGATCGACAAGTTCGCGCCTGACGGCGAGCGTGATCGATTGGCCCGGCGATAGGCGTGCTCCCCGTGCAGCGACAACTCCTCTGCCGTCTTCGCTGCGAAAGAAAACCCGTTCATCGTCGGCGTTTTCGACTGTCCCGCATATGATGTTGGCTGATCCCACGAAGTTCGCCACATAACTGGTCTTGGGATGGTCGTATACATCGCCCGGAGTGCCTATCTGTTCGAATACCCCGTTTCGCATCACCGCGATGCGGTCGGACATGTTGAGAGCTTCTTCCTGATCGTGGGTAATGTAGATGAAAGTAACGCCCAGCCGCTTCTGCAGTCGCTTGAGCTCGATCTGCATTTGGTGCCGCAACTTGAGGTCCAGCGCGCCTAAGGGTTCATCAAGCAGCAGGACGTCAGGTCGGTTCACTATGGCCCTCGCTATCGCCACGCGTTGTCGCTGGCCACCGGAAAGCTCGTCGGGCATCCTCTTCTCATACCCGCTGAGCTGTACAAGTTCTAGGGCCTCAGATACCGTCTTCCTGATAGTCTGCTTGTCCATCCTCTTTAGTCGCAGGCTGTATCCGATGTTACCTTCTACGGACATATGCGGAAAGAGGGCATAGTTCTGGAACACCGTGTTCACGTTTCTCTTGTTCGGTTCCTCGTCGGTTACGTCTTTTCCCGCGATCAGGACGCGGCCCCGGTCAGGTGCCTCCAGTCCCGCGATAATCCGCAGAGTAGTTGTTTTCCCGCAGCCTGAAGGTCCCAACAGAGTGATGAATTCACCCCTGCGGACTGTCAGGTCAATGCCGTTAAGGACCTCGGTTTCACCGAAGCGCTTCTCGATACCGCAAAGCTGTAGGATGACGTCATCCATGATCGCTAAAGACCCACTCTTCCTAGGTTCTTAATTGCTGTTGACACAACATTGGAACCATTATACCGTACACCGTACTATTTCCGTAGAGGAAGATAAACTGCATACCGCCTGTACGGCAGGTTAGTCTTCTACCCGTGGCTGTGCTATAATAGGTCAAACTGAGCAGGCGATAAACCTTTCATAAGGTTTGTGGGGCTGGGCCTTCCGGGGCAGCAGATAGCGAAAACGCATCTGTGGGACAGTGATGTTGTTCCACAGATTTTGTTTTCATTGTGATGACTGGAGGACTCTTAATGATCCGATGGATAATCAGAAGGTTTATCGAGAACCACCAAGACGTGACCAATAAGGACGTGAGAGAGTCCTACGGAGTACTCGCCGGGGTATTGGGCATTGCCTGCAACGTCCTATTGTTTGCCGTAAAGATCGCCGTGGGGCTGGTCACCAACAGCATAGCCGTGACGTCCGATGCCTTCAATAACCTGAGCGATACCGGTTCTTCCATCGTAGCCATATTTGGAGCCAAGATGAGCAACAGGCCCGCCGACGACGAGCACCCTCACGGACACGGCCGGTTTGAGTATGTGGCTTCACTCGCCGTATCTTTCATCATATTGGTTGTCGGCGTGCAGCTCTTAAGCACGTCATTTCGAAGACTCACCAATAGTGAAGAAGTGCTGTTCGACCCCCTATCGGCTGCTCTTCTGACATTATCAATACTGGTCAAGCTTTGGATGTTCTCGTACAACAGGCACATTGGAGTCCTCATCGGTTCCCAGGTCAATAGGGCAGCGGCTATTGATAGCCTGAATGATTCCGTAGCAACCGGTGCGGTCATCGCCGGCTCTTTGTTCGGCAAGTACACCACGTTTCCTATTGACGGAGTATTGGGGCTTATTATCTCGTGCCTCATCATCTACACCGGCTTTTCCACAGCCAAAGAGTCTGTCAACTCGCTTTTGGGTTCGCATGATCCGGGATTGATCGATAGGATAAACGCCCATGTTCTCAAGGGGCGGAGCATCAAAGGTGTGCACGACCTCAGAATCCACGATTACGGTCCCGGACGGATAGTCGCATCTATACATGCTGAAGTATCCGCCGATGCCAACATCGTAGACATCCATGAGGAGATTGACTCGATAGAGAAGTCTGCAGAGAGCGAACTCGGAGTCACCCTTGTGATCCATATGGATCCGGCGGAAGTTGCCCCTGAAGTGCACGATTGCCCCTCACATTGAATATGGGTTCACAATAATGAGTAATATTGGTCAGTCCAATATTGTGTGAAACAAGCCAATATTGTTGTTTCTCCGTACGTATGCTAGGATTATGTGGATAGTGCGCACAAGCACAATGGTGCCGCAAGTCAGTGCAAATCATCGCGCGCTACTTTGCGAGGTTGAAGCATGGCTGGACCTCATCCTGAGAGGCGCCTCTTATACCAAGTTGAGATCTCCCGGGGAGAGCTGCAGAGAATCGGCGAGGAGACCTCGGGGTTCAAGCGTAGTTTACTCGGGATAGGGTTCCCGGCTGAGGCTTCAAGGCGAGCTCTTATCGTTGCCTACGAGCTCGGAATGAACATTATCATACATGCCTACAAAGGAGTCTTGCGACTCATTTGGACCGACGGGAACCTTGAGATAACCGCCAAGGACTCGGGCCCAGGCATCCCGGATATCGCGCTGGCGATGAAAGAAGGCTACTCTACCGCCCCTGAGTATATGCGGGAGATGGGATTTGGGGCGGGTATGGGACTGCCCAACGCCCGTAGAGCGTCAGATGATTTCCAGATAGAGTCCAGAGTGGGCGAAGGCACGACTGTCGTCTGCAAAGTGTGTCCCGGCCCGGCCGACCTTCAGTCCTCTACATACTTTCACTCCGTACGCCTCGATCCTGAACGCTGTAAGGGCTGCACCAACTGCATTAAAGGGTGCCCTACCGAGGCCATACGAGTGCGCGACGGCAAAGCGTTCATACTTGAGGACCGCTGCATCGACTGCGGCGAGTGCATCAGGCGATGCCCAAATCTGGCTAAGTCAGCCGTAAGCGATCCCTGGAGTGTTCTGTCAACCTTCGACTACAAAATCGCTCTGGTGCCTCCGTCGTTCTATGGGATATTCACCGGAGTGACGCCCGATGAGGTGCGAGCAGCCTTGGTCGCGCCCGGCGGGTTTGACGAGGTGTTTGATGTATCGGCGGCGGCAGACCTCTGTTCCAGAGTTCAGAGAGAGTACATACAAGAACACCCCGGCGAAGGGCCCTTCATATCTCCCTCGTGTCCTGCAGTGCTGAGGTTTATCCAGGTCAAGTACCCGTCCATGCTCAAACACGTTATACCCTGCGAAGCTCCCATGGAGGTCGCGGCATGGTTGGCCAAAGCCAAGGTCGAGAGGCCTAACGCCGTAAGGAACCCTGCCGCGATCTTTATATCTCCGTGCCCTGCGAAAATCACCGCGTCCAGGCAGCCGGTGGGGCGAGGCCGGTCGTTGGTTGACGCTGCCGTATCGGCTTCCGAAGCCTACCTTTGGGTCATAGAGCACAAGGCTGAAGCACAGGCCGCGGGACTGAAGCCATTTCCCGAGTCGACGGGCCTAGGTATCGGCTGGGGGCGCTCGGGAGGCGAAGTGGCAGCTGTGGGCTTGCCGGCTCTTGCGGTTGACGGAATGGAGCATGTTCCATCGGTGTTGGATGAGCTCGAGAACGGACGCCTCAAAGGCCAAGTCGACTTCATCGAGGTACAGGCTTGCACGGGCGGGTGCGTCGGAGGGTGTTTGCAGGCTGCAAATCCGTTTGCGTCCAGAATGAGGTTGAAACATATGGCAGTAGCTCATAAAGATGCGCTTCCGCACCCGGTTATCTCCGAGACAAGCACGAAGATCCCTCAGCTGTGGTTCAGCCTTGACCTTATGCCGAGGCCCATTTACCGGCTTGATACCGATAGCGCCAAGGCAGAAGAGAAACTTCGGCGCCTCCGCGAGATAGAAGGAGAACTGCCCGGCCTAGACTGCGGGGCTTGCGGGGCTCCCACCTGCAGGGCATTAGCCGAAGATATCGTGCTTGGACGTGGTTCAGCCTGGGACTGCACGTTTAAGTTGCGCGGAAGGTTGGAGGAGTTGGCTCTAGAGGTAAGGGATCTGGCGACACGAAGGCCTCCGTCTATGGCCGCATCCAAGGGCTCTTTTGAGGCGGGCACTGCGGAAGCCCTCTCGGACGATTTGGTTTCAGAGAAGGAGCCGGTGTAAATGCGGGTAGACGATTTGGTCTCCAAACTCAATTTGAAGGTCAAGTCCGCCTCAAAGGTGGGAAGGGCTCGGGAAGTGGAGGGTGGCTTCGTTGGCGATGTGCTTTCCCATGTAATGGCCAATGCTCACCCCAACTACGCGTGGGTGACCGTTCAGACTCACGAGAACGTAGTCGCGGTCGCTACCCTTCTTGACGTTTCCTGCGTCATCGTATGCCAGCGGGAGTTACCCCCTGAGACGTGTCAGAGGGCACAGTCTGAGGGAGTGACTCTTCTGTGGTCGGAGCGCGGTGCTTTCGAGATTTCCGGACGCCTGTACAACCTCCTGGAAATGTCAAGTACTGCGCCGCATTCGTGACATCAAACATAAGGGGAAGGAGGGATATCGTGGCAGAGAAGAACGAGGAGTGCAACTGCGAATGCCTTGAGGCTTACAGGGATATCGACGAGATGGCTGAGAAGCATCGCGGAGACAAAGGGGCCCTTATTCAGGTGCTTCATTACGCCCAGGAAAGGCTGGGTTACGTACCGCGTGACGTCCAGGCCAGAGTGGCAGAAAAACTCGGAGTATCACTTTCCGAGGTATTCGGCGTGATCACCTTCTACTCGATGTTCCGCGAGAGGCCCAGAGGCAAGTACACAATCTCGTCGTGCCAGGGAACAGCCTGCTATGTGAGGGGAGCTCCCGATGTTCTGGCGAGGTTGGAGAAGGAGCTCGGCATCAAGGCCGGCGATTCGAGCGAAGACGGGCTGTTCTCGCTCGAGGTTGTGAGGTGCCTTGGCGCGTGCGGCCTCGCTCCGGTCGTAACGGTAAACCAAGATACTTACGGCAGAGTGACTGAAGACAAGGTTCCTGCCATCCTGGACCTGTACAGAAACAAGGAGAAACACGCGGAGGACGTGCCGGCCGGCGGCTAAGGCCCCAAGTAGTCTCGCCGTGTCCGGCAGCCTGAGCGGTGCACGCGAATCCGTATCGAAAGAGGTGGTGCGCAGTGATGGAAATATCCCTCCATCTCTTGGATTTGCTCCAGAACTGTGCCTTTGCTCAGGCAACTTGTGTTTCAGTCAGTGTCCTGACGGACAAAGACAGCGACCGGCTGCTCGTCACAGTTGAAGACAACGGGCGAGGGATGGATGAAGAAGAATCGCGCCGGGCGCTGGATCCGTTCTACACGTCCCACAAACTAAAGAAAGTAGGCCTGGGCCTGCCGCTTATCGCGGAAGCGGCGAAGATGGCAGGCGGCGACATAACCGTAGAGTCTAGGCCGGGGCGTGGCACCAAAGTCGAGGTAACGCTATCCCTTTCTCATATCGACCGGCAGCCCATTGGAGACTTGGCTGCGACGATAGTCTCGTTTCTCGCCGGCAACCCCGAGATCGAGACCCGGCTCTTCTTCAAAGGGCAAGAGGGATCGTTCACCTTCGTAAGTTCCCAACTGGTTCCCGAGAGAGAGAGGCGTGCCATGGGGCAAATCGCTTTTCTCAGCCTTGCCGAGGAGATACTGCGGGACGGTCTGGCGAGAGCCGGATTCCGCCCCGACGGAGGAGGCGCTATAGGTTGAAGTCCATTGAGGATCTAGAGAGGGTACGAGAAAAGGCTCTTGCGGATATCAGGATCCGTTCCTCGTCAAGTTCCCCGCGTGTGACAGTGGGAATGGGGACTTGTGGGATCGCGGCAGGGGCCAGAGAGACTTTGCTTGCCATCATTGACGAACTGAAGATACGGCAGAAATTGGATGTCATGGTTACCGAGACGGGCTGCATCGGGCTGTGTGCCAGGGAGCCTATTGTCGAGGTGCAGGTGCCGGGGCAATCCAAAACGGTCTACGGCAACGTTGACCCTTCCAGGGCCAGACAGATCGTTGTTTCTCACCTTGTCAACCTCAAGCCGGTTGAGGACTGGGTGATTAACATCCAAAAGAAATCATAGAGAGGAGAGGCCGAATGGAGTTCTATCGTAGTCACATCCTAGTTTGCTCGGGCACCGGATGCCAGGCTTCGGGCAGCCTTCCTCTCAAGGAGACGCTCGAAAAGGAGATCGCCCGCCTCGGCCTGGATAGTGAGGTCAAGGTGATCCCCACCGGGTGCTTCGGGTTCTGCCGGTTTGGTCCCAACGTGATGGTCTACCCCGAGGGTGTTTTCTACTGCGGGGTGCACCAAGAAGACGTGGCTGAACTCGTTGAAGAGCATCTGACAAAAGGAAGAGTCTTGGAGCGGCTCTTGTACAGAGAGCCCGAAACCCAATCGGCGGTAGTCGATTTCGAAGACATCCCGTTCTTTAAGAAACAGACAAGGATCGTATTGGAAAACTGCGGCGTAATCGATCCGGATTCCATCGAAGAGTACATAGCCCGCGATGGATACTTCGGGCTGGCCAAAGCCCTCAAGATGCAGCCCGAAGAAGTGATCGAGATTGTGAAGAAATCCGGCCTCAGGGGCCGGGGCGGCGCCGGATTCCCCACAGGGCTTAAATGGGAGTTTACCAGGAAAGCCGAGGGTTCCCCCAAATATGTAGTATGCAACGCTGACGAAGGGGACCCGGGAGCGTTCATGGACCGCTCCACCATTGAGGGAGATCCTCACAGGCTCCTGGAAGGCATGACCATAGGAGGTTATGCAGTCGGAGCATCGCATGGGTATGTTTACATCCGGGCCGAGTACCCTTTGGCAGTCGAAAGGCTGCAAATAGCCATCGCAAGGGCTAGGGAAGCAGGGCTCTTGGGTAAGGATATCCTGAATTCCGGCTTTGACTTCAACATCGATGTCAGGCTTGGGGCAGGTGCGTTTGTGTGCGGCGAGGAGACCGCTCTCCTCAATTCCGTGATGGGGATGCGCGGGGAGCCTAGGCCCAGACCTCCGTTCCCTGCCAACTCGGGCTTGTGGGACAGACCCACGGTCATCAACAACGTTGAGACTTTCTCCAACATACCCACAATTCTGAGGAAAGGCGCCGACTGGTTTGCATCTATGGGTACCGAGAAGTCCAAAGGTACCAAGGTGTTTGCCTTAGCCGGGAAGATCAACAACAACGGTTTGGCCGAGGTTCCCATGGGCACCACGATCGGCGAGATCGTGTTCGACATAGGCGGGGGCCTCTCCAATCCTGAAAAGAAGTTCAAGGCAGTGCAGACCGGCGGGCCCTCCGGAGGATGCATTCCCTCGCAGTTCCTTAACACTCCTGTTGACTACGAATCCTTAGCTCAGCTTGGAACAATCATGGGTTCCGGCGGGTTTATCGTCATGGACGAGGATACCTGCATGGTGGACCTCTCCAAGTTCTTTCTGGAATTCGTCCAGTCGGAGTCTTGCGGTAAGTGCGCTCCTTGCCGCATTGGCACCAAGAGAATGCTCGAGATACTGCAGCGCATTTCCAGGGGCCAAGGAAGAGAAGGGGATTTGGAACTCCTTCAGGAACTGGGCGAATCCATCAAAGAGACTGCTCTATGCGGGCTCGGGCAGTCGGCGCCAAACCCGGTTCTTTCGACAATCAAGTACTTCCGCGAGGAGTATGAGGCACACATCAGGGATAAGAAGTGTCCCTCATCTGTTTGTGCTTCGCTCTTCCACGCTCCGTGCCAGAACACATGTCCAGCCGGGGTCGATGTCCCGATCTATGTGGATCTAGTCAGGCAAGGTCGCTTCGCCGACGCCTACGAGGAGATCATGAGAGAGAACCCGCTGCCTGTTGTGTGTGGGCGCGTGTGTAACCACCCGTGCGAATCCAAATGCAGGAGGGCTCAGCTCGACGATCCCGTCGCCATCCGCGAGATCAAGAGATTTGCCGCAGACTACGCGATGGGGCTGAACGGGTCAAGGCCAAGGATGCCCCGCAAAGAGCCTACAGGTAAGAGCGTAGGCATCGTCGGAGCCGGTCCGGCTGGCCTCAGCGCAGGTTACTACCTCGCTCTTCAGGGCCACAGGGTGGTCATATACGAGGCGCTGCCGACTGCCGGCGGCATGTTGGCCGTAGGCATTCCCGAGTATAGGCTCCCGAAGAAACATCTGGAGAAGGATATCGAGAACATACGTTCTGCTGGTGTTGAGATCAAGACCGGCGTCAAGATCGGAAAAGACATCTCTTGGGACGTTCTTCGAAAAGAACACGACGCCGTGTTTGTGGCAATAGGCGCCCATAGAGACCAGGCGATGGGTCTCCCGGGTGAGAATCTCCCCGGAGTGATTCCGGGTATCACCTTCCTACGCGAGCTTGCGTTGGGCAGCAAGCCTGACGTCGCCGGCAAGAAGGTGGTCGTGGTCGGAGGCGGAAACGTGGCCATGGATGCTGCCAGGTCTGCCAGGCGACTGGGTGCAGAATCCGTCACCGTCGTGTATAGGCGCCGCAAGGACGACATGCCTGCGCAGTTGGAGGAAATAGAGGCCGCCGAGGAAGAGGGCGTGATCTTCAAGACGATGACGAATCCGGTCGCGGTGAAGGGTAACGGCAGAGTTCAGTCTATCACGTGCGTCGCGATGAGATCCGGAGAGTTTGACTCTTCCGGCAGGCGCAGGACGTTGCCGATCGAGGGTGGAGAGTTCGACCTCGATTGCGACGTTTTCATCGAAGCTATCGGCCAGGCGACTGACCTCTCAGGCTTCTCCGAGAGCGGTATTGAGACCGGCCGCAATGTCTTCAAGGCCGACCCGAGAACCATGGCTACAAGAGAAGCCGGAGTCTTCGCCGGCGGTGACTGCGTGAGCGGTCCTGCCACGGTGATTGAGGCTATCGAGGCTGGCAAGAAGGCGGCGCGTTCGATACACGCCTTCCTCGGGGGAGCGGGCGAGGTTGTTCCTGCGCCCAGGTTCGAGCGTGTTTTGTCGGCTCCGGTCAACGAGGAGAAGGTGAAGAGAGTCCACAGCAAGACGGCGCCCATATCGACCAGGCTCGGGTCGTTCTCTGAGGTTGAGCTTGGATATGACGCCGATTCCGCCCGGCGCGAAGCCGCAAGGTGTCTGCGCTGCGACGTGAAAGGATAGGGGGGATAGAGATGGCTATGGTGACACTAACGATCGACGGCAAGCAGGTGACCGTACCTGAAGGTACCTCTATCCTCGAAGCCGCCAAGACGGTAGGGATAGATATCCCCAGTTTGTGCTATTTGAGAGATCTGAACGTCATCGGAAGCTGCAGGGTTTGCGTCGTCGAGGTGGAGAGAGCAAAGTCGCTCCAGGCTTCGTGCGTTACCCCTGTAGGTAACAATATGGTCGTCCACACCAACTCGCCTAAGGTCCGTGCGGCCCGCAGGACGACCCTAGAGATGATACTCTCGGATCACCCGTACGAATGCCCGACCTGCCCGAGAAACCTGAACTGCGAGCTTCAGTCCCTTGCAGAGAGGCTCGGTATCCGTACAGTACGCTTCCAGGGAGAACGCGAGGAGCGCGTTTTGGATTACTCGACTCCTGCGATTATCAGGGACTCGAACAAGTGCATCCTGTGCAGGCGATGTGTGGCTGTGTGCGAGAAGGTTCAAGGCGTTAACGCCATAGGTCCGTTTGGACGCGGCATGGATACTATCATCGGACCTGCGTGGGGCGAGAACATGACGGAAAGTCCCTGTGTTCAGTGCGGACAGTGCACGCTGGTCTGTCCAGTGGGAGCACTATATGAGCGTGACTACTCCGAAGACGTGTGGCGGGCTCTACAGGATCGCTCCAAGCATGTGATAGTCCAAACCGCTCCCGCAACGAGGGTGGCGATCGGAGAGCCCTTCGGACTGAAGCCCGGCAGCGTTAGCACCGGAAAGATGGTGGCGGCACTTAAGAGACTCGGTTTCGACAAAGTGTTCGATACTGACTTCACGGCCGACTTGACCATCCTCGAAGAGGGTTCTGAGCTCCTTGAGAGGGTCAAGGAAGGCGGCCCGCTGCCTCTCATCACTTCCTGCAGCCCCGGGTGGATAAAGTACGTGGAGCAGTTCTATCCGGATCTCCTGAAGAACGTCTCCACGTGCAAGTCGCCGCAGCAGATGTTTGGAGCGTTGGCAAAGACGTACTACGCGGAGAAGATGGGGATCGATCCTAAGGACATCGTGTCGGTTTCCATCATGCCCTGCACGGCCAAGAAGTTTGAGTGCCAGCGCCCCGAGATGCGTGCCTCCGGATATCAGGATGTCGACTACGTCCTCACCGTCAGAGAACTCGCCAGGATGATCAAGGAAGCCGGCATCGGCTTCGCAGGTCTCGAGGAGGAAGAGTACGACGCTCCGTTCGGGATCGGTACTGGGGCGGGCGTCATCTTCGGCGCTACCGGGGGCGTGATGGAAGCGGCTCTCAGGACGGTATACGAGATAGTGACCGGAAAGACGTTGGAGAATATCGACTTCGAAAACGTACGGGGCCTTGAAGGCCTTAAGATCGCTACCGTGGATGTAGGCGGATTGAAGGTTAAGGTGGCCGTTGCCCACACCCTATCGAACGCCAAGATCATCCTCGATCGGGTAAAGGCGGGCGAAGAGTTCCACTTCATCGAGATCATGACCTGTCCCGGCGGATGTATCGGAGGCGGTGGGCAGCCCATTCCAACCGATACGGAGATCAGGCAGAAGCGGATCGAAGCCATCTACAAGGCTGACCGCGGTCTCCCGATTAGGAAGTCTCACGAGAACCCGGCAGTCCAGGAGTTGTATAAGGCCTACCTGGGGAAACCCCTGAGCCATAAGTCACATGAGCTGTTGCATACAACGTACACTCAGCGTTCAAAGCACGGGACTATGACTGAAAAGGAAGAACAAGGGGTATGGCTTCCAGACAGAGCCGTCGCGTCGGACGCGAACGGCGGGTTTCAGTCGGGCATGAGCAGCTAGCGCCGGCAAACAGCGATTCGTTGGTTTGCTAGACCGGCTGGTTCCGGCGGACACTCTCCGCCGGAACTCTTTTTTGGTAACCTATATGGGGTAGGTATTCAGGATGCCTAGACTGGAGGCAACAAGGTGATAGCGAAACGTTTGGCAGGTTTCCTGCTTCTGGCCGCCACCTGCGGTTTATTGTACTTCTACTCGTTGAAGGAAGCGTTTACGGGCGGGGCAGTGCTGACGGCTATTTTGGCCGCAGCGTCTGCCGCTCTCCTATATGGATTCTACCTTGAGACGCCGATAATTAAGGCCCCGAGCCAAGGGCATGTTTTTCCCGCAAAAGACCTCTCGCTGTTCTTGGCTGTCGTGGTGGGGGCCCTCATTTCCTTCTGGTTGAATATCAATATGGGGCTGGGCGCCGTTGTTGCGGCGGCTCTCGTCGGTGTTGTTGCCCAGGTTGTCGCGCCGGCATACGCCGTGCCTTTGTACTGCGGCTCTTTCGTGGGTATGGCTTCTCCTAAGGTCTTGGACAGCGCCCAATTCGCGTTGGCGGCGGCCATTGCAGGTATCATCTATGTGCTCGCCCAGGATGTGTTCAACGGCTTCGGAGGCAAGCTTGGGACGATTGCCTGTGCGGGATGCTGCCTCGGCGCCGTGTTCTCGCGAAAGACGTTTCTTTCCTCAGGCATACCGGGGTGGGATGTCGGCCAGAAGATCATCCTGACTTCGGTCATTGCCGCGGTCGTCGCGTACTATATCAACGTCAGGATGGGGAAAGGCGCGGTATTCGGGTCGGCCATTGTCGGGTTGGTGGGTGGTCTTGTCCTGCCGTCACTTTTCCCGGAGGTCGGAGGTACTCTGGCTACGGTCTGCATATGCGCCTCATTCGCGGGGATGTCTTCCAAAGCTCGCATTTCCAACGAGGGCCTCATGGCTGTCGCGGGAGTTATAGCGGGCCTCGTGTTCATGTTCAGTTCCCCGCACCTTGGCGGCGCAGGCGGCAAATTGGGAACCACCGCTTTCGGTTCCGTGATTGCCGTGAGTGCGGCGCACAAGTTTTTCCAGAAGTTGTCCCCGAGAAAGTCGTAGATAGTCACCTGGGAGGCAGGTTGCACGCAGTTGGGCTAGTCAAGGCGGGTTCGACCTTGATGTCGAACCCGCCCTCATGTTTTGCCGGCCGTTTCTACTGTGCGGGCAGTTTCTCCACCTTCGCGTCTTCCGGCACTATCTGTACCCAAGTCTGGCCTGGCGCCAGCGTGATCTTCTGTCCGCCGGCTCCGTAGAACCAGGTTGGCTCCGAAACGGCAGTCTTTTCCCACGTGCCCTCGCTGTAGGTACCGCCCAAGAGGAACACGGCCTTACCTTCTCCGATAAGGTCGATATCCAGCCTTCCTTCTGCGTCAATGACCCTGGTTCGGGCATACTGGATGATGATGTTGGATGCCTGGATGGTTTCTTTGGTTTCGCGATCTACGTGGAGCCACGGCTCTCTAGAACCTTCGAGTATGTAACGTTCGTATCCGCCTTCGGCGTAGCGGTACCGGACTGCGTAGCTCCTGCCGTATCTTATCAGAAGTCCTGCTTCAGGAACTTCTGCCCAATCGGTGAAGTCGTACCGCTGCAAGGGCTCGGGCAGCTCATCGTCGGCGGCCCTTCTGAGGTTTTCCACACTGCTGTAGAGATTGTGAGGCATGTTCCTTGTGTTATCTCGCCAATACAGGTGGCCGTAGCCGAACTCGTTGGCATCTGTGACATTCCATTCACTGAGATACCGGTTCATGTCCGGGTCGCCTCCGCAGTGGGCGAACACAGCTCCCCATTCCTTCGCAAGAAGGGCGAAGTAAGGTCTGGAACTACGCACCGGTCCCACGATCTCAGGGGCCTTACTGTGGAAGAGCGCCAAATACCTGGTGATACCGCCCTCAGCCAAGACCTCGTAGACGATATCCGCCTGGTTCAGGGCCGTTTCGGGCCTCGCATCGGGATGGTTGTCGATTGAGACCGCTACCGGGCTTCCGGCATTGACCAAGGGCAGGCCGGTTATCGGCGACAGAGCCTGCGGAGGCTCCGGGGGAGAGGGCGGCGAAGGATCCTCGGCAGGCGGAGGACCGCTGACCGGGGGTGCTTCCTTTCTGCATCCTGATGAGAATGCAACTACAACCAACAAGGCGACAAACAGAAGAACTGACCGGAAATGCAAGCACCTCTTCATCCTAGCTCCCCCAATACGGCTTTCTCTTGTCCATATTCTAGCAGGAATTCCAGTGGTACTTGACATCGGTTTTATCCTAGAGATAGTGATCTGTTTCACCGGTTAACAGGAGGTCAGGTTTGAAATGCCGATCTACGAGTACAGATGTCCAAAATGCGGAGTGTTTGAAGTCACGCAGAGAATAACTGATAAGCCGCTACAGACCTGCCCACACTGCAATGAGCCTGTGAAGAAGCTGATCAGCCACAACGTTGGTATCATCTTCAAGGGTCCGGGTTTCTACGTGACGGACAACAGGAAAGGCGATTCGGGCAGCAAGGACAAGTCTGCCGATTCCTAAAGTCAGATTATCCTCAGGAGTGAAGATGGCGGGGCCGCGAGGCACCGCTATCTTGCGTTTCGGTTTACATTGGGCCTAGCTTACCTCGTGGTGAGCTCACCGAATGAAGTTCGCGTGTACACAACCTTCCATACTAGAACGGCTATCGCTGAATCAACGAAGTGATGCACGAGGGTACCTAGCGCGACGACAGAACCGGCTTCCCGAATGCTGAAGCCGAACAGGAGCACTACCAAAGCCTCCAGACCCGCGTGAACGGGTGCAATGGCAGCGAGTGCCAGTGGAAATGAAACGCGTCTCTTGAGAAGCCATGCACCCAAGACTCCCACCGGAATGTGCATCGCAGCCCGTGTCGCTACAACCGGGCCCAGTTTGAGGAAGCCCACTGCAGATCCGAACCCGACCGCGCCGGCCATTGCCGGTCCGAGAAGCATTGCGAGAAACGTTGGAACATGAGAAGCGGGAGTCGCGGTGAAGGGTCCTATCGGCAGGTAAACGGCACCGCCCAAGACGGAAGGGATCAACAGTGATACTGCCAGGAGCAGCGATGCCGCCGTAAGTCGCAAGGTTTCTTTGCTCTTCATGAGATGTACGTTCCTCCTCCGATCTGTCGCCGGATTCCGGATTATCGTTCCTCACGGTGCCCGTTCAACTGTAGCAGGTGTCTTGTCACCTGTAAACACAATATTGCCGGTTCTTTCCCAATAGAAAGGGCCCCGGTTCCCCGGGGCCTTTTCTCCAGTCCATTTATCTGGAGCTTAGTACGTGAAGTAGTGGTTTCCGATAGTGATCGTGTGCGGCTTCGCCCACAGCCACGCGTTGGTGACGATGTGGTAGTTGAAGTAGTACAGCGCGCCGTAAGTCGGATCCCAACCGTTCAGAGCATCTACGGCTGCTTTGTAGCTGTCAGCCGACGGCGTCGAATTAAAGAGCCAGCCCCCGACGCACGAGAACTGCCAGGGCTCATAGATGACACCCGCTATGGTGTCGGGAAACAAGTGACTGTGCACTCTATTCAAGACCACCGCCGCAACTGCCACTTTACCTACGTACGGCTCGCCCGCTGCCTCTCCGTGAACGACTCTTGCCAGGAGATCCAGCTCCGACTGAGTGTATCCGCTGTAGGTCGGGCTGTAGGCGAGAGCCTTTCCTGGCATTGCCGAAAACGCCAAGACGAACGCGAACGCTGCCAAGCACACTACTGCAATACGCTTTCTCTTAACGGTGTTCATCATTTTCAACTCCCCTTTCTCGGCCGCCGGGGTTAGCTACGGGTTCGGTGAAAGGGATGCCCTACTCTTGGTGAGAGATTCACCCAGGACGGATCCCCCGGTTTCGCTCTCTTGCGAAATTAGGCCCTAGACCAGTAGATCCTAACATGGGTGGACGAGGCCTTCACTAGGTGTTTTGTGGAAAACTGCTGGTAGATGGCCGGAAAAGCGAAAGCGGCTCCTTGCGGTATCGGGACTTACTTATTCACGCAGCAGGAAGCCTTTCGCCTTAAGCTCTTTTTCCAGCGCCGAGATAACTCTGGTGTCTTTAGCCCTAACGGTGTGCAGGTGAATGCCGTCGGTCAAGGATGACAAGAGCCCGGCTTTTGTCTCTGAGATGGTCTTTAGGAAGTAGTCTACGTCGCGGCGGCTGGCCAGAGAGAGCTGCCCCGTCAGCTGCCCGTAGACCGGGTGGTCCACTATCACATCCAGCACCTCTACACCTGTATCTACCATGGTATAGAGCTCTTCTCGCGTCTCGGCCTTAGAATGCTTTACGGCCACGAGCCCGGTGACACCGGACACAAGGGTCTCGTTAAGCAGCGCGTAGCCTCTTGGCGTAGCGATAATCTTCTCCCCTTGAGCTCGGAGAATGGTGATGTCTTGGACTATCACTTGGCGCGTCACGCCGAGGCGGCCCGCCAACACTGCACCTGTCAGCGGGGATTCATCCCGCAGGATCGACACTATTCTCGTGCGCCTGGATGCTCCGCCCAACATAACCGCCTCCGAGGTCGTATTCTATCCGCGGGTTGTTCCTCCCTTCACGCCGGCGTGTCCATAAAGCAGGATCTGCGAAGCAGTAGGAGAAGCTAGCCGCAATGTTGTTCAGAAAGGGGAGGATGTGGGTGAAGGTATTCATATCTTGCGACATCGAGGGTGTCTCCGGTGTCGTAGAAGCTTCGCGGCAGACGTCGCCGGAAGGCCGCGACTATGGTCGTGCCAGAGAACTTATGACGGGCGAGGCAAACGCGGCGATAGCGGGAGCAGTGAGAGCGGGAGCCAGCGAGATTGTGGTCAACGATTCCCACGGTCCCATGACCAACATACTCATCGAGAAGCTCGATCCTGCAGCTACTTTGATAACGGGAGCCCCCAAGCCGCTCTCTATGATGCAGGGGATAGGTAGAGATTGCCAGGCGGCGATTTTCGTGGGTTACCACGCAAAGATGGGAGAAGTGGGCGTCCTCAGCCACACCATTTCGGGCGGCAGCGTCGCCAATGTCTGGGTCAACGACATACCTGTGGGTGAAACCGGAATCAATGCCGGATTAGCAGGTTACTTTGGCGTTCCGGTTGTCCTTGTATGCGGTGATGATGTGGTTGGCAAAGAAGCTCAGTCACTTCTGCCTCATGTGCGCACGGCTACTGTCAAATGGGCAGTTACCAGGACGTCGGCACGCTGCCTCGCTCCGGAGAAGGCGCGAGAGGTCATTGAAAACGCTGCTTTCGAGGCGTTGTCGAACCTGAAGAGCGCGAGAGTTTGGCTTCCTGAGTCGCCGGTGACCTTCAAAATAGAGTTCAAAGATGCAGGCCAAGCAGGAAACGCGGCCCGGTTGCCTTATTCTAACGTGATAGATGGGCGGACTCTGTCCTTCACCGCCGATGATTATCTCACTGCCTTCAAGGGGCTGAGAGCGATGATCGGTTTAGCCGGCCGGTAGAGGCCCACCAAGCCTACGCGACGGCGGGTGTACTGACCGGCGGGGCACCGCGAATTTCTTGAGGGGGATGGGGGGCTCTCGATTCCCCCATCCTTCTACATCCTTTTATATGTTCAAGAGCAGCCCCGCTACTACGGCTCCCCTTTCGACCAGGCTGTCCACTAAGAGGTATTCGCCCGCTGAGTGGGCGTCGTCGCCGACAGGACCCAGGCCGTCAAGAGTCGGGATCCCCAGAGCCGATGTGAAGTTGCCGTCGCTGCCGCCTCCGGTGCCGGACTCTGTAAGCTCCAGCCCCATATCCTGCCCTATCGCTTTCGCAAGCCGGAACAGCGCGACGTTCTTCTGGTTGCGTTCCATAGGCGGCCTGTTCAATTCGCCTTTGACCGAGATCGTCACGCGAGGATCGACTGGCTTTAATCCCATAATCTTCGGGATCACGTAGTCCGCGGCCTCCTGGGTTTTCACTCTGAGGTCAACCCCCAAGAAGGCTTCTTCGGCAACCACATTCCTGCGAGTGCCTGCCCGGACCGTACCTACGTTCACTGTGGTACCGTCCTTCAGGTCGGTCAGGCCGTGCAGGTAGAGCATCTGGTAAGCAGCTTCAACTGCTGCCGATGCTCCTTTTTCGAAGTCCGCTCCCGCGTGAGCGGCACGGCCCTTTATGCTTACCTCAAACATGCCGACACCTTTCCGCCAGGTTTTGAGGGCTCCGCCCTGAGCGGACGGCTCAAGCACAAGGACTGCTTTGGACTTCAGGGCTTCCTCTTCGATGACGGGCCTTGACGACGGCGAGCCTATCTCTTCGTCTGAGTTGTGCAGTATCACCACGCGCTCCGCCGGGGACAGCCCCTTTGCTTTCAGTGCCTTTACCGCATAGAGGGCTTCTACTATGCCGCCCTTCATGTCATAGGCCCCGGGGCCGTACGCCTTGCCGTTCTCAACTCGAAAAGGCCGCCGGCTGGCCTCTCCGGCATCCCAGACAGTATCCATGTGACATAGGATAAGGATTTGCTCAGCGCCCTCGCCCCATTCGACCCGGAGGTGGTTGCCGTAGCGTTCCTGCTCGATAAACCTCACAGAGGCGCCGGTTTCTTCCCACTTTCGGGCGAGGAAAGACGAGAGCTTGTCTACGTGAACCTTGTCGGTGCTCGGTGAATCGAGGTTGGTTAGGTCTCTCAAAACCGAAACCATTTCTTCCTGGGCTTCTCTCATGTTCTGGAGTATCTCTTTCTGCAACTCCGCGCTCACCAAGTTAATCCCCCCGTGACAACAAAAATACAGCTTGGCTTCCGTAAAGTCTGTCGAATCCTACGCTGCCCGGAGAATCATGATCCAGAGCGTCAGCGTTACTACACTGGCGACGGTGCCGGCCAGCGTAGATGCTGAAACCAGCTCGGGCTTGGCGTCAAACTCCTGAGCGAGGATAGTCGAGTTTACCGGCGGGGGCATGGCTGCCTGAAGGATGAGGATCTTCCACCCGAGTCCTTTCAGCCCAAGAACCGCGCCGATGGCTCCGGCAATGGTTGGAGCCGCGACAAGCCTGAGCAAAAGCGAGAGCGACAGCGGCTTCCACATTTCAGCCCGGCTCTTAATTCCAACAAGCTGGAGGCCGAGCAGAACGAGGAACAGCCCTATGGCGCATTCGGCCAGGAGATCCACCGGCCTCATCACGATCGGCGGAAGCGTAGCGCCGCTGACCTTGACGATAAGTCCTGCCAAGAGAGCATACACGGTCGGCATTTTCAGGACCTGAAGGGCGGCGGTCTTCGCGTTCATCTTGCTCGATGCGGCAATGTATACGCCAAAAGTTGCTTGCAGGATGCTTTGAGTGACCATAAACACTGCGCCTAAGTCCATACCCTCTTGGCCGAATGCAAAGAGGCATACGGGTAGACCGTAGTTCCCGGCGTTGGTGAAAATCGTGGGCAAAAGCATCGCGCGACCGGTTTTGGCATCGAGCTTCAGGGCTTTGAAAAGGATAGAGAACAAGGGCGCTAAGACCAGAGGAAAGGCCAGCGTGGACACACAGAGTCTCCAAGCTGACGATACGTCTACCGTGGATGTCGCGAGTGATTTGAAGATAAGCGCAGGACTAAGGATGTAGAGGCCAATCCTTGACAGGGTCTGTTTCTCCAATCCTAGTCTAGCACCTGTTACGTAGCCCAGTAGGGCGATCAGAAAGGCCGGGAGAACTGCGTCTAACGGCACATGCAACACCTTCGCTCTGGTCAAGTTAGCTTCAATTATACACTTACATCCGTTTGGGAGGGGCAGGATATTTCGAGTCTAGAAGCGAAAGCTCCTGTGCGAATAGCTAGAAAGGAGAGTCATTGATGCTGGCGATAGTGGGCGGCAAGGTCTACACGGTCACAGGCGACGTCATAGAAAACGGCGTGGTCCTGATTGACAACGGGAAGATACAAGCTGTGGGCAAGGATGTCCCAGTGCCCGAAGGGGCAGAGGTTGTTGACGCCAAGGGGAAAGTCGTCACTCCGGGTCTCATTGATGCCCATAGTCACCTGGCTGTTTTCGGCGAGCCTTCCGTATGGGCCAACGCTGACGGAAATGAGACATCTGACCCGATTACCGCTCAGATACGGGGCATCGATTCGTTGAACCCTCAAGACCCAGCAATCCGTGACGTTGTTTCCGCCGGTGTGACCACGGTGTACACCGGCCCGGGCAGCGCTAATCTGGTTGGGGGTACGGGCTTTGCCATGAAACTAAGGGGCATAACTGCCGAGGAGATGGTCATCAGCGGTACTGAAGCCATGAAAATGGCCCTCGGCGAGAACCCCAAGCGGGTATACGGTGAAGGCCAAAGGAGAGCTCCCAAGACTAGAATGGGCAACGCCGCCGTGCTCCGCGACGCACTGGTGAAGGCGCAGAACTACCTGGACAAGATCGAGAGAGCCAAGGACAAGGCCGCAAAGGGCGAAAACGCCAACCCGCCGGACAGAGACTTGAAGATGGAAGCTTTGGGTAAGGTCCTCAAGAGGGAACTGAAGGCGAGGATACACGCTCACAGGGCCGATGACATCATGACGGCGATAAGGATAGCCGAAGAGTTCAATCTGGACTACGTCATAGAGCACTGCACCGAAGGGTACAAGATCGCCGACGTTCTGGCCGCCAAGAAGGTCAAGGCTACCATCGGTCCGCTTCTCATGGCTCGAGGAAAGATGGAGATCATTGATACATCTCTCGCGAACCCCGGGATACTGGCCAAAGCAGGAGTGAAAGTCGCGATCCAGTGCGATACCTCAAGCAATACCAAGTGGCTGGGGCTTCACGCGGGCCTCGCGGTGAAGGAAGGCATGTGTCCTGTTGAGGCGCTTAAGTCCATAACGATCAACGCCGCGGAGATTATCGGGCTAGCCGACAGGCTGGGCAGCATTGAGAAAGGTAAAGACGCTGACGTTGTGGTCTGGAGCGAGCACCCGTTCTGCACGACAGCCGTAGCCGAAAAGGTGTATATTGATGGAAACCTGATTTCCGAGAGAACCTGCCCGAACCACGGCTGCAATTTCTAGGAACCCTGTCGTAGGCCCGGGAGGGGATCCCGGGCCTTTCCATTTCCCGTTTGGAGGCGAGCATCGTGGCCGGTTCAGATCGCGATAGAACGGTCCTCTTTGACCTTGACGGCACCCTCTTGCCGGTCGAACTGGATTTCTTCTTGACGCACTACATGGATGCGCTGTCAAAGCATTTCACTCCCCTCATGTCTAGAGAGGCTTTCGACAAAGCTTTGTTGGGGGCGACCTATGAGACGATCGGAAACAAAGACCCCAACGTCTCAAATATGGAAGCTTTCAAGAACGCCTTTACGAGGCGGACAGGGCTGGATTGGGAAGTGGTCTGGCCGACCATAGACAGGTACTACCGTTATGACTACCCGAATCTCAAGCGCCTCGTTTCCTTAAGCTCTACACCACGGTCTGTAGTGGCCGAGTGCGTGGCCCGAGGTTGGAGGATAATCTTGGCGACACAACCTCTGTTTCCGGAGACCGCGGTCAGAGAACGCATGCGTTGGTGCGAGGTAGAAGGAATGCCCTGGCTCTTGGTTACTACTCTCGATAACATGCACTTCTGCAAACCGCATGTCGAGTACTACAGCGAGATCGTGAGTGCGGCAGCACTCGATCCTTCCCGGTGCGTTATGGTCGGTAACGACATGCAGGAAGATATGATAGCCAAGAATGTGGGTATGAAGACCGTTTTGGTAGACGACCTGCTCATAGACAGAGGTACAGATTTGAGGCCCGACCTCCGGGGCAGCCTTGAGAGTGTGCCCGACATGCTTGAGAGCCTCCTGCCTTCATGAGACAACGAAGCAGGACCCCCTAGAGGGTCCTGCTTCGCAAGGTTTCGCGGTACCGCTTCTCTTGCGTTTCGCCTTAGAAGCAGGTCAAGCAGGCGAAGCCCAGGACGAGAAGGATCAGGATCAAGAAGAGGATGAACGCGGCGCTCCCGCCTCCTCCAACTCCTCCAACTCCTGCCATGTTGCTTCCCTCCTTCGGATTAGGATCATCGCATTTTATGTTAAGTCACTCCGAAGCGTTACACGTGCCGATCGCTCGCTGTGCTAGACTTAATGTGGCTTCTGCGGTGATGTCATGGGAGGCTTTGTGATGAGCGTCATGAACATGCGCACACTTTTTGCCGAGGTTCTTCTGGCGGGGCCTATAAACCTGAAAGCAACCCTTGAGTGCGGCCAAGCATTCCGCTGGAGGAGGGCTCAGTTCCCCGGAAGGCCCGACATACCCATCGCATACAGCGGCGTCATTGGCGCGACTGCCATGATCGTGGGACAGGTCCGGCCCGTTACTCGCTCTCTATTCCTCAGTTGGGAGGTGCCTTCCGACTCCCCCTCTCCCGCGCCCTCGGACGCGATCGATGCGGTCAAGCACTACTTCTCCGAAGGCGACGATATTGAACGGATCGAGAGCGAGCTGGCCGCAAAGGACGAGGTCATGGCCGAGGCAGTGCGATACGGGAGCGGGCTCCGTATCCTAAGGCAGGACTCGTGGGAGTGCCTTGCATCGTACTCGCTTTCGCAAAACAACAGCATCCCCAACATATCCGCTATCATTGAGCGCCTTTCTGCCTGCTATGGGGAGATCGCAGGGATGGGAAGGCATTCGTTTCCGCGGCCCGGCGCGATAGCGTGCAGGCAGTTGACCGACTTAAGGCAAACCAAGTGCGGGTTTCGTGATAGGTATCTTCATGACGCGGCGGTGAGAGTTCTGGATGGTCGAATTGACCTCAAAGCCATGGAGTCAATGCCGAATCAGGAAGCGCGCAGGGAGCTGATGAGTATCAAGGGGGTTGGCCCGAAAGTAGCCGACTGCGTTCTCCTTTTCGGATTTCACCGTCTGGATGTTTTTCCTGTCGACGTCTGGATCGCACGGGCTATGTCCAGGTACTACCTTGGCGGAAGGATTGTCAAACCTCTTGTAGCCAGACAAGAAGGTGAGAAGCGCTTTGGCAGCCTGGCCGGATACGCGCAGGAGTACCTTTTCAACTGGATCAGGAACTGCGGCTAAGAATGCTGCCCTACGCTCTCCTTGGCGCGTTGCTTCGCCTCCGGTATGCTGACAGCCCAAATCGACGTGAGAACCAGGAAGACGCCTATTATCTGGGTGACGGCAAGCTTCTCATTCAACACGAGGTAGCCCAGTAGGCAAGCGGCAACGGGTTCCGCCATAGCCATAATAGACCCCTTGGTTGCGTCTACCTTGTTGATCCCGTCCGCGAACAAGATGAATGCCACGGTGCCGGGCCCGAGGCCTGTCAGCAGGAAGAGGAGCCACGTACTTGGGGGAGAAGCAGCCATCTTCAAGAAGGCTTCAGGCAGCCTACCGGTAGCCAGAGTCAAAATCGCCGCAAGGTGAATTCCTCCAAAGGCCATCGTCCAGAAGTTCAGCGGAATGGGGCCGTACTTGCGGCCTACTTTCTTATAAGCTATCGTCTGAAGTCCGTATCCGAACCCTGAGAGGAGGCCGGCAACGATACCGGGTACGGACATATCACTTCTGACCACCCCTCCTCCTATGAATCCCGAGGTCAGCGCGACACCTGCTATCGCTCCGAGAAGCGCCATCATCTTCCCGCGCGTAATCGGTTCCTTATACAAGAGGAAGGAAAATGCCATCACGAAAAACGGGGAAGTGTAGTTGAGGGTGACGGCTACGGCCACGCTTGTCTTCGAGAGGGCGTAGAAGTATGTCGTCTGAGAGAAGATGACCGCCATGAAGCCGAGAAGGGCCAAACCGCCCAGGTCCCTGGGATCCAGGAACAGCGGCCGAGCCTCCACAACGGGTATTTCACCGGTACTGCAGTGCGAATTGGACTCGCATGCATTGCGCTGCCGCCTCTTCCTCACGATCGTGGAAAGGAGGATATACAGTCCAAGGAGGCAGGTCGATATGAGGGACCTTGCCAGGACTATGTCCCATGACGTGAATCCTTCTTTCTGAATCAACCTCAGCAGCGGGCCGGTGCACGCCCATATCACGCCTGCGCCGACAATCTCAAGGTAACCCATGATATACCTCGCTCTAGAACGCCATTCACCCAATCATGACATAAGGTGCAGGTCTCGTCACTTGGAAAATGAAATATACAGGCATAGAGTCGCCACAAACGAGTTTAGTAAGAAAGGGATGAAATCGTCCATGAAGTTCGATCACTACTTTGCGTACAAGGAGCTTGAGGAGGCCCTGAAAACCCTCTCGGCAGAATACCCGTCGCTGTGTTCACTTGAGTCCATAGGCAAGAGCCCTGAAGGAAGGGATATATGGGCGGTGACGATGACCGACAGCGCCACAGGCGAGGCCCGTGACAAGCCCGCGTTCTACTTTGACGGCAACCATCATGCCGGCGAAGTCACCGGATCCATGATATCCTTGTACGTCATTGACTATCTCCTGCAAAACTACCGAAAGGAAGACCGGGTCACGCGGATACTGCAGCGTTACGCCGTCTACGCCATCCCGCGCGTCTCTCCCGACGGGGCCGAGGTGTACCTTACCACTCCGGAAACCCTGAGATCCGTGCCAAGGTTCTATCCCTACCCCAACCCCGATGAGAAAGAAGGGCTGTACCCTGCTGACATAGATGGTGACGGGAAGATCCTGCTGATGAGGGTGCAGGATCCTGCGGGAGAATGGAAAGTGTCGCCCAAGGATCCTCGCGCGCTGATAAGGCGGAGCCCGGATGACGAAGACGGAGTCTTCTACCGCGTATACACGGAGGGGCTTATTAGAGACTACGATGGAGGAGCGGTGAAACTCGCTCCCCCGAAGTGGGGATTGGATCTTAACCGCAACTATCCGTACGGATGGGCTCCCGATACCCGGCAGCCGGGAGCCGGGGAGTATCCTCTCTCAGAGCCCGAGACGAGGGCAGTTGCCGAGTTCATCGTCAACCATCCCAACATCGTGTTGGCCTTTACATTCCACACAACGGGCGGCGTCCTGCTTCGAGTGCCCGGGGCTCACTCAGCCTCCAAGAGTCCTCAGAGAGATATCCAAGCGCTTATTGCCATAGGGGAGATGGGCACGGAGGAAACGGGGTACCCGTGCATCGCGTGCTTTGAGGACTTCATGGGAGGTAGTGAAGCCAGTTACTCGACCGGCGCGTTCGATGACTGGCTCTATGAGCATAGAGGCATTCTCGGGTACACGGTTGAGACGTGGAACCTGGCTCAACGCGCGGGAGTGCATCAATGGCCGCGCCGGGCTAAGAGCCTCAAAGAGCAGGACGAAGACTTCCTGAAGCTTCTTGCTTGGAATGACAGGGAATTGGGAGGCGCGGGCTTTGAACGTTGGCGACCCTTCGACCACCCGCAACTGGGACCTGTCGAGATAGGAGGATGGCACACCAAGTTCGTCGTACAGAACGCTCCCAGGCTGTTCCTTGAGGCGGAATGCCACAAGAACGCCATGTTTTCGCTGCGGGCTATGCTGACACTCCCTAGATTGGCCTTGGACAGAGTCCAAGCGCGGTTACTGGACAGCCAAGTATACGAAGTGAGCGCGCTCGTGAGGAATCTGGGTTACCTGCCTACGTTCGGCAGCTATCAGGCACAGGCAGTTAACAAGGCGCGACCGCTCGAGGCCGAGGTTCTGGGAGCCGGCATAGAGGTGGTTGGCAAGTCCAGAAAGGAGATAGGCCATCTGGACGGTCGTTCAGGCCAAAACGCGGGCTTCGGGGGAGGTTACTTCAGAGGCGGGGCCTCACTCCGCGAGGTCAAGGTATCGTGGGTTTTGAAGGCCAAGAAAGGGACCTCAGTAACCATCCGCGTACAGGGCGAAAGAGCCGGTGCGGTTGAGGCTGCGATTGTCTTGGAGTGATAGTGGGAGATGAAGGGGGCTCTTGCCCCCTTCATCCCTTAACCCTTGTTTCGTTCAAGTACTTCCGCGGTCAGGTTTGTTGTCTTCCTAAGATGTTCCTCGAGAAGGGCTCTGGCCAGCTTGCCGTCTCCCCTCACACAGGCGTTAAGCACCGCCCTGTGTTCCCGCGCTGCCTCTTTCCGCCTATCAGGTATGACGGTACATGCCCGTCTGTACCTTTCACTTGCTTCCCAAAGCGAGGTGACGAGTTTCGCGAGACGCGGAAGATTTGCCGTGGAGCACAGGCCAAGGTGGAACGCTTTGTGGGCGGACAGGTATCGGTCAAGATCTGAGGGAGGGATCCCTAGGCTGTCCATCTCATCCAGATAGCGTTGGAGTTCTCTGGCCTTGTCCGAATCCATGTTGCGGGCCGCGATTTCGGTTGCCGTCCCTTCCAAAGCTTGGCGTATGATACCGAGTTCCCGCACATCCTCAATGGATATTTCCGTGACCACAACGCCGCGGTGGGGGAGATACTTCACAAGGCCTTCGGACTCAAGGACTTTGAGCGCCTCTCTCACAGGCATCCTGCTTACCCCTAGCTGCAGCGAGAGATGCTCCTGGGAGATCTTCTGCCCGGGTTGGAGCTCGAGGCCGAGGATCATCTCCCTTACTCTGCTGAGCACTATTGCAGTGAGAGTTCTGTAGTCGCTGATATCGCGCACTCTATCCCCGCCTCCTACATCTGCATGGGATATTGGATCCAATATCAAATTACCGCCAGTGGAACATCTTGTCAAGAGTTTCTCCTGCTTATGGGGCATCTATCGTATATTTCTGTTCAGACCGCGAAATGAGCCGTTTTACCTCGAAAAAAACCTCAATTGTAAGCAGGGAAAGGTGACTTTGTGACGAATGTCTCAGATGAGGACGATAACGTCCAATCAGGCCGGGCTATGTACCGTTGAGGCAAACATGCAGGTAGAAGGGCATTTTGCTCCTCGGCTGCATGAAAGTAACAGCAGCGGCGTCCGGTTCAAAGAATATATAATATATATGCACATGGAGGTGGATACTGGTGGGCCGGCGGATCGTGTCGACTTCGCTACGCGATCAAATCGTACAGGCTATTCAAGATGCCATCATTACAAACGAGCTGGCAGCGGGTCAGGATATCCAGGTGGACCGTTTGGCATCTCGTTACGGTGTTAGCGCTACCCCTGTGCGAGAGGCGTTGGCAGTGCTCGAGGGTGCCGGACTCGTAAAAATTGTTCCAAATAAGGGTGCCCAAGTTACTGAGATTCACCCCGACGATGTCAGCAATGTATGGGAGATGCGCAGGCTTTTGGAGCCCTACGCTGCCGAGATTGCTGCCATCCACTGTACGGAAGAGGAAGTTCAGCGGATTGAGAAGGCATTGCTCGAGGTTAGGGCCGCACCGGACCGTTTCGATGCCTACGTGGCTTCCGACGTTTGGCTTCACGACCTTCTTGTAAAGCACGTTGACAACCGTCTTTTCCACGAAACTATGGAGCGGGTCTGGAAGTTCACGGCGCGCATCCGGTACTTTGCAGAACGGTCGGTGTCGGCCAAGAGAGATGTTGTGCTTGAGGTTACAGAGGAGCACTTGGCGATAGTGCGTGCTTTGGCCAGTAGGAATGCTCACGTAGCGTCTCACCTGGTGCTGCACCACCTGGTAGGCGGTGAGAGCCGCACTATGGAGGCGGTTAAGCGCAAGATTAACCTGATATAGGGGTTTTTGCTTTCTTGGAGGATTTTCGAAAGGGGCCTCATAGATGACAGGAACACAAGAGAAGTCCCCCGGCAGGGTGCTAACCGGCGTGCACTTTATGCTGGGCAACTATGCCGTCGCCGAAGGGGCGATAGCTGCGGGATGCAACTTCTTCGCAGGCTATCCGATCACTCCCGCCAACGAGATATCTGAGCGGATGTCGAAGCGCCTACCTGAAGTCGGCGGTATTTTCGTCCAAGGAGAGGACGAGCTCGCCTCCATTTATGCATTGGCGGGAGCTTCTTTGGCAGGAGCTAAGGCCATGACGGCCACTGCCAGTGCCGGCTTCAACTATATGCAGGAAGGCTTGGGTTACTGCTACACGATCGAAGCGCCGGTCGTGGTTGTTGACGTTCAGCGCTGCAGAGGCGAGAACTTCGCTTCTCAGGCCGACGTCATGCAGATGAGGTGGGGCGCCAGCGGTGACTACGAAGCTATCGTGCTGGCTCCGTCGTCGGTTCAGGAGTCGTTCGATTACGTGATTAGGGCGTTCAACCTGGCTGAGAAGTACAGGAACCCCGTAATAGTGATGTCTGAAACTACGATAGCCCTAATGCGTGAGCGCATAGTAATCCCCCCGGCAGATCAAATACCTGTGCTGCACCGGAAGAGGACTACCGAGGTTCCTTCAAGCGATTTCCTTCCGTACAAGGCTGAAGAGTCCGGCGCGCCTGACTTTGCTCCTTTGGGGTCCGGATATCGCACGATTTACTCTCTCAACCCTCACGATGAGCGAGGTCGCATCGATTGGGACCCGGTCGTGTTTGAGAAGCTATACAAACGCATAACAGGCAAGATTCGGGATAACCGCAAGGATATCTGTGTCACTGAGTCCTTCTATATGGACGACGCGGAAATCGCTCTCATCGCCTATGGAAGCGAGGTCAGGCCGGCAATCGATGCGGCCGAGATGGCTCGCGACAAAGGTGTGAAGGTCGGCGTCTTGAAGCTGGCCACCGTTTGGCCGGTGCCCGAGGAGCAGATCCGTGAGGTCGCCAACCAGGTGAAGGCAGTGATTTCCGTAGAGATGAACATCGGCAAGTACGCCGGCGAGATTGAGCGCGTTGTTGCGGGCAAGTGCAAGACCCTAAGGGCAACCAAGAACCGCGGTCTTGTCCACTCGCCGGAAGAGATCCTGCCGGTAATCGAGGAGGCCCGGAGATGAGCGTCAAGATAAACCCTATGAGAAAGTATGTGAGGCCGGGCGGTCTCCCGCACTTCTTCTGCCCGGGCTGCGGAGCGGCGCAAGTGCTTCAGTACTTCACCAGGGCAGTGGACGATCTCGGTCTGGACCTTGGTAAGATGGTCACAATCGGGGGAGTGGGCTGCACCGCTCGCATCCCTGTGTACCTGCACGCCGACACGCTTCACGGAGTCCACGGCCGTACACTGGCATGGGCAATGGGTATGAAGCTGGCAAATCCCGAGCTCAAAGTCGTGGTTTTCGCCGGCGACGGCGACGCCGTTTCCATTGGAGGCAACCACTTCATCCACGCTGCCAGGCGGAATCTGGACGTTACCATGATTGTTGTGAACAACCTCAACTTCGCCATGACCGGAGGTCAGGTAGCTCCCACAACGCCAATCAACTCGGTCACCACCACTACTCCTTACGGAAGCGGTGAACCGTCCTTCGATATCTGCAAGCTTGCCGAGGCTGCCGGCGCCACCTATGTTGCGCGCTGGACTCCCAACAAGCCGCTTCAGGCAATCAAATCGATAAAGACCGCCCTTTCACACAAGGGATTCTCTGTGGTTGAGATTGTCGCTCAGTGCCCCACGCACTTCGGCCGGTACGCGATTGGCAGCGGCAAGCCCGAAGAGCTCCTGAAGTGGATTGATGCGAGGTCGATTACGAAGGCCCAGGCAGACAAACTTGATGCCACCGAGGTGGACGGCAAGTTCGTGCTGGGAGAGTTCGTGAACATCGAGCGGCCCGTGTTTGGCGGCACTACTTCCTATGAAGCGGGGCGAGCGAAATGAAGCAGATAAGCATACGTTTTTGCGGCTTTGGAGGCCAGGGCATCGTTCTTTCGGCGGTTGTCCTCGGCACCGCGGCTGTGACTAAGGCAGGATTGCACGCCGTTCAAACCCAGTCGTACGGTTCAGAAGCCAGAGGCGGGCAGTGTCAGGCCGAGCTTATCATCTGGGACAGGCCCATCAACTCGCCGGACGTCGCCATGAAGGATGTCTTGGTCGCGATGTCCCAGTCAGCGCTGGACAGATATCTTCCGAGCCTGAAGGAGGACGGAGTGCTCATAATCGACCCGGGCCTGGTTACGAACACCCATGGAACTAAGGCCAGGGTGTTGGAAGTGCCGGCCACCGAGACCGCGCAACGCCTTGGCAACAGGATATGCGCCAACATGGTGATTCTCGGCTTTGTGCAGGCGGCGACCAACATGATCAGCAAAGAGGATCTGGTTGAGGTAGTCAAAGACTCGGTTCCGGCCAGATTCCTCGACCTAAACCTTCGTGCCGTTGACGCCGGTATCGAGCTGGCCAAGGGGATCAGTCTGGAGGTACTCGGATCATGAGGCTCTTTGAGTTCCAAGCTAAGCGTATCTTCAGAGATCACGGGATCCCGACCCTTAGGAGCGTTCTCCTCACATCGGCAGAGGAAGCGTCTTCGCTCGAAGCCCCTATGGTCCTTAAGGCACAGGTGCTCGCAGGCGGACGCGGCAAGGCGGGCGGCGTGAAGATATGGGACGGCAGCCAAGACGCCGGGGCGCTCGTTCGAGAGCTTTTGAGCATGGAGATCAAAGGTGAGAAGGTACGCGCCGTCTTGGCGGAAGAGAAGGCTACCATTCTGCACGAGTATTACATGTCGATCACGGTGAACGGTACCGCCGCTACCCCGGTGCTCGTAGCGAGCGAGGCAGGCGGCGTCGATATTGAGCGGGTTGCTCAAGAGACTCCGGAGAAAATCGTGACCATTCCGATAAACCCGCTCATCGGGCCCAGTGACTATCAGGTCCGTGCGCTGGCTAAAGGCATAGGCGTCAAGGACAGGAAAGGGCTCAAGAAGATTGTGGATGGTCTCTGGTCGGTCTTTTCGGGCTGCGACGCGACATTGGTGGAAGTGAACCCCCTTGTGTCCACTCCCGACGGCTTTGTGGCGCTCGACGGCAAGATGGTCATCGACGACAAGGCGGCTTTCAGGCAGGGCGAGCTTCTGGCTGACCTCAAGGCAGAGCAGGGGCGGCTTCCCGGAGCCGAGATTGAGGCCGAGCGTTCCGACACGATTACCTACGTGCCTCTAGACGGGACCGTGGGTCTCATTTCCGACGGGGCCGGTACCGGCATGCTTACCCTCGACCTCATCCGAGATGAGGGCGGGGCTGCGGCGGATTTCTGCGAGATGGGCGGCCTTACGAGCCCACAGGTTATGTATGACGCCATGAGCGCGGTTCTATCAGATGACAAGGTAAAGAGCTTGTTGGTTGTGCTGATAGGCGGCTTCAACAGGATGGATGAAATGGCCGAGGGCATCATCCGCTATCGCGATGAGCGCGGACTTAACGTCCCCATCGTCGTGAGGATGTGCGGGACCATGGAAGAGAAAGGCATTGAGATGATGAAAGAAGCCTCTCTCGCAACGTGTGACGACCTATTGACGGCCGTCAAGACTGCTGTCAAAGCAGCGGCTGGGGGTGGCAACTGATGGCGATTCTCATAGGAAAAGACACGCAAGTCTTGGTCCAGGGCATTACCGGCAAATCCGGTTCGCTTCAGACCAAGGTCATGAAGGAATACGGCACCAAGGTCGTTGCTGGGGTCACGCCGGGGAAGGGCGGTATGTCCGTCGAGGGAGTGCCCGTCTACGACCTTATCTCGGAGGCGTGCAAAGAGCACAGGATTGACGCGGCTATCAGCTTTGTCCCTGCACCCTTAGCTAAGGATGCGGCCTTCGAGATCATCGACAATGGCATCAAGTTCTTCGTGCTTACAACTGAAGGTATCCCCGACCACGATGTGATGGAGATAGTGAGATACGCGCGGCTCAACGGTTCGGTGATGTTGGGACCGGGAACCGCGGGCCTCATATCTCCCGGGAAGTGCAAGCTCGGCGCCCATCCTCCACGGATGTACAAGGAAGGGCATGTCGGCCTTATCTCCAAGAGCGGCGCCTTGTCATATGAGGTAGGCAAGACGCTTACAGAGGCGGGGATTGGCCAGTCCACCGTATTGGCAATCGGCGGCGGCCCTGTTTGGGGGCTCACGCAGCGCGAAGGAGTGGCTCTCTTCCAAGATGACCCTGAAACCGAGGTCATTGTCGTTCTCGGCGAGATCGGCGGCACTATGGAAGAGGAAGTCGCCAAGTTCGTAAAGGAGAGCGTGACCAAGCCCGTAGTGGCCATGATAGTCGGCAGGGCAGCACCGCAGGGCAAATCGCTTGGACATGCCGGGGCGATCATCGAAGGCACGAAGGGTACCGCGCAGGCCAAGATCGATGCCTTGAGAGATGCGGGAGCGAAAATCGCCCGCACCCCCTCGGAGATCGTGGAGATCATCAAAGGACTAAAGAGGTGGTAACTGTGGTGATCCACATTGATAAAGAGATCTGCAAAGGGTGCGGCCTCTGCATCCATTACTGCCCCCGCGATGTTTTCGCGATGAGCAAGACGCTCAACAAGAAAGGCTTCGCGGTTGCCGAGGCGGTCTACCCGGAGAAATGCATCAACTGCAAGATGTGCGAGATCAACTGTCCCGACCTCGCGATCTTCGTAGACGACAGCGATTCGAGTAAGAAGGCTAAGGCCGAATAGGAGGAGACGACCGGTGAAGAAACAGGCAAAACGGATGGAGAAGATCCCGGTCTCGGCAATCCGCAAGATGTTTGCCGAAGTTGACAGACTGAAGGCCGAGGGCAAGAAGGTTATCAGTTTGGGAGTAGGAGAGCCTGATTTCGATACCCCGCCCCACATTGTTGAGGCGATGATTCAGGCCGGACTCAGGGGAGAGCATCACTACACCGCAAACAAGGGCATCGTTGAGCTGAGGAGAGCGATCTGCAAGAAGCTCAAAGAAGACAACGGCTTGGAGTACGATGTCGAGGAGATAATCTGCACCGTCGGTGTGAGCGAGGCAATCTACGCATCAATGACAGCGCTCTTGGATCCCGGCGACGAGATCCTCGTGCCCAATCCCGCGTGGGTCAATTACACTCACGTTCCGGTAATGGCCGGCGCAACTCCTGTCCATTACACGCTGCGCCAGGAGAACGACTTCCAGGTCGATTTCGATGAACTCGAGAGCAAAGTAACGGACAAGACAAAGATGATCGCTATGATCAGCCCGTCGAACCCGACCGGAGCCGTGCAGTCCTATGAGACGCTGAAAAAGCTTGCCGAGTTTACGGTCAAGCATGACCTGGTCATGGTCTCGGACGAGATCTACGAGAAGATCCTCTTTGACGGGGCTAAGCACTACAGCCTGGCATCGTTCCCCGGCATGCGTGAGAGGACCATCGTGCTCAATGGGTTCGCGAAGGCATACGCCATGACCGGTTGGCGGATGGGCTATATCGCTGCGCCCATGGAACTCATCGGCGCTATCGCCCGCCTCCACGCTTACAACGTGACTCACACCACGTCAGTCGCTCAGTGGGCTGCTCTAGCTGCCCTGGAAGGACCGCAGGACGCCGTGGAAGCGATGGTCAAGGAATTCGATAGGCGACGCCTATACATGCTCGACGCTCTTAACAACACCAAGGGCGTCACCTGCGCCAGGCCAAAAGGTGCCTTCTACCTGTTCCCATCAATTAAGGATACGGGCCTCTCTGAAGACGAAGTGGTTAACTACCTGCTTAAGGAGGCCTCTGTGGCGGTCATTCCGGGTACCGCGTTCGGCTCTGCCGGAAAGGGTCACGTGAGGATTTCCTACGCGACATCTTACGAGAACATCGTTGAGTCGGCGGCCGCTATCCAGCGGGCCTTTGCCAAACTGTAGGTCTAGACGGAGGAGGTGAGCATCACAATGGTAACAGTAGGTCTTTTTGACTCCGGCATGGGCGGCCTCACTGTCGCTCGTGAGGTCAGGCGCCAGATGCCTTACGCGAATATCGAGTATTACGGCGACAACGGGAGAGTTCCGTATGCTCCCTTGCCGCGCGAGGAGATAGCCCGCTATTCAAGACAGATTGTGGACTTTCTTGGAACCAAGAATGTCGACCTGGTGATCATAGCGTGCAACACTGCTACCGCGGCTGCACTCGAGAGTCTGGAGGGGCAGTACCCGTTCCCGGTGATCGGAGTCATCGGTCCGGGAGCCGAGGCGGCTCTTGCTGCCACCAAGAACAAGAGGATAGGCGTGATCGCAACCCAGTTCACTACCGATAACCGCGCGTATGCCAAGGTAATCGAGAAAATTGACCCCGAGGCAACGGTCATCGGACAAGCCTGCCCCATGTTCACGACTCTTGTGGAAGCTGACAAGGTCGATTCGCCTGAAGCGGCTCATTTTGCGGCGGAGTATCTCTCGGTCTACAAGGATAAGGACATTGACACGCTCGTCTTGGGCTGCACTCACTATCCGATCATGATCGACCACGTGAAGCGCAACATCTCGCCAAAGGTGAGTATTGTTGACCCGGCCGTCGCAACTGTGAAGCAAGCCAAGGATCTGCTGCAAGGCAAGGCGGCGGATTCTTCAGGAGGCTCACCGCAGTACAGGTTTTACACGAGCGGCGATCCCGTACTGTTCGAGAAGCTGGGCTCGAGCATATTCGGCGCCCCCACCGGTACGGTGGAGAAGGTGACGTTCGAATAGGGGGTCGCGCCATTCCAGTGGGTTTCGTAGTCGGCCTTCGTTCGGTACGAATTGAGAGGAGGAGAGGTAAGGGGAACGACTTCGCCCGATTAGTCCTTCGAGACCGAAGCGCAGTAAGAGAAGTAATTCCAACACCGCTATAGATGCGGAGAAGGTGGGTGAATCAGTTTGGTAGTTGCTAACAGGGTGTTTGACTTTGTGTTGCTGTTGGCATCTCTAGGCATAATCGGATACTCCATTTCAGCGGCGAACAAGGGCAAGAAGATCGAGATTAGGCCTATTGCCGGTTTCGACGCTATTCCGGAGGCAGTGGGTAGAGCGGCTGAAATGGGCCGCCCTGTTCACTACACTCCCGGTTGGGCAGGACTCGTGGCCGCCACTTTCGCAGGCCTTGAGGTTCTTGGCGAGGTCACCAAGCAGTGCGCCAAGTACAACGTAAGACTCGTCACCTGCGTGTCCAACCCTGAGACTTACGCAGTTACCGAGCAGATAATGATGCAGTCCTATGTCGAAGCGGGTGCCGCCGAGCTTTGGAGGCCCGACGACTGTCGTTTCGTTTCATCTGACGGTACTGCCGCTATCAGTGCGGTTATCGGCGTCATGAACCGAGAGCAAGTTGCTTCAAACATCATGATCGGCCAGTTTACGGTTGAGGCCTTGATCTTGGCCGAGGCCGGGAACAGCGTCGGTGCTCTGCAGATCGCTGGAACGTCCAACATCATCCAGCTGCCGTTCTTTATCGTTGCCTGCGACTACACCATTCTGGGCGACGAGATGTTCGCTGCAGGCGCGTACTTTGGTCAGAACAAGCTCCACCTCGGATGCATTCGCGGCGAGGACATTCTGAAGGCCGTCTGCATCGGGCTCATGGTTGTCGGTGGAGTTCTGAACCTGGCCGGTTCCGACGCTCTTACCACACTGATGAGAAAGTAGGGGTGATATAACGTGCTATTTCGCAAAGTACTACCGACCGCGATAACCTTGATCACAGGTATTATCGTCACACTGGCGTACTTTCTGGACGTACCGTTCCTGGCGTCAACGGCAAACACGTTCATGCAGTGGCGAGCCCTTGTGGCCGTGTTCGCCCTCGGCGTCGGAGTAGTCAACATCATCCGCGTGCACTCCAGGGCAGTGAAAAAGGACGGGCTCAAGAGCTGGTACAGCTTGGCTCTCCTTCTGACTATGATAATGGTGGCCATTGCCGGCTTTACCACCGGTAAGGACGCGGGGCTATACGCATGGATGTTCACCAACATCAGCGTCCCGACCAACGGGGCTATCCTCGCCCTCTTGGCCTTCTATATCGGAACCGCTGCCTACAGAGCGTTTAGAGCGAAGAACTCTGAAGCTGCCGTCCTTCTCGCTTGCGGACTCATCGTTATGTTCGGAAGGGTCCCGCTAGGCGCGAAGATTCTCCCGTTTGCTCCGCCTGCCATGGACTGGATCCTCAGTGTCCTTAACGTTGGCGGACAGCGCGGAGTCACAATCGCAGGTGCTATCGGCTTCATCGCCGTGTCGCTCAGGATCATCGCCGGACTAGAGCGTCGTTCCTACGGCGCGGAATAGGGGGCAAGAGACATGGGAACGTGGGAAAAACTGCAACATGTTGACAAGCGAGTGTTTTACCTGCTTCTCTCGCTTGCCATTGCGATACCAATGATTGTGCCTTTGAATATGCCCATTCGCATTACGGAAATGACGAAGCCGGCTTTCGACTTCATCGAGTCGCTGCCTGAAGGCTCTGCAGTCCTCGTCGGGTACGACTACGAGCCGGGAAACGAGATCGACTTGAACCCTCAAGCCATCGGACTGTTCCACCAGTTCGCGGCAAAGAAGTTCAAGGTCGTAGCGATATCGTCCTTCCCTCCGACACCGCTGTTCGCTGAACAGACGATGAAGATTCTTGAGGAAGAGTATGGATACGAGTACGGCGTAGACTACGTTAACCTCGGTTACTACGCCGGTGGCGAGCCTACCTTCGCCGCGTTCGCGGAAGACCCGCTGTCGATTTTCCCCGTGGATTACAGGGGAAATGACACCTCGACCCTTCCGATTATGAAGGACCTGAAGAACCTTAGGGACTACGCCCTCACGGTTACTCTGAACGACGGTCCTGCCGACGGACAGACCATTGAAGGGCAGATCCGTCAGGCCAACATGGCATACGAACGCCCGGTACTGGTAGGGTGCACTCCGGTTATGTCGGCATCGAACATCCAGTATGTCAACTCGGGCCAGATTATCGGTATCCTGATCGGCCTTTCAGGTGCCGCCGAATATGAGATACTGACGAACCACCCGGGTCCCGGGGTTAAGGGTATGGACTCCCAGTCGGTAGCTCATATGCTCATCATCTCGTTCGTTATCTTGGGCAACGTCGGATACTTCATCACCAAGTCGAAGAAGGAGAAGGGAGGCGCGGCCAAGTGAACATCGCAACAGACCTTGGTACGTGGCTAGGAGCGTTCTGCACGCTCGCAATATTCTCCATCCTGTTCAAGGACAACCCGGCTTACAGGTTGGTTGAGAACGTGTACGTCGGAGCGGCCACCGGCTATGCTATCGTGGTAGGTGTGGACAGGCTGAAGGCAACCGGCCTCGATCCCCTCGCGGAAGGTAACTTCCTCATCCTGGTCCCCATGATTTTCGGGATTCTGCTGTATACCAGGTACTTTCCTTCCGTGTCTTACCTCGCCCGTATGCCGCTCGCGCTGTTCACCGGAGTCTCCGCAGCCGTGGCTCTTCGCGGCTCCGTCGAGACCCAGATAGTGGCGCAGATCACGGCTACCGTGGGGAACCTAAAGTCGATTAACGGCATCGTCATTTTCTTGGGCACCACGCTTTCGCTCACCTACTTCTTCCTGACCTTCAGGATGAAGGGTACTGCAGGCTTGGCGCCCAAGCTTGGGAAGTACTTCATGATGGCTGCCTTCGGAGCTGCGTTCGGCAATACCGTTATGGGACGTATCTCCACCGCCATCGGCCGTTTCCAGTACCTCCTCATTCAGTGGCTGGGTATTGGAGCTTAGTGTGTAGGACAGTCTAGCTCAGTGAGCAAAGGTGATCAGAGTCCTGGCTTCGGCCGGGACTCTGATCATGAAAAGCTGGCACCTGCCGGCTCATTTCTGAAGGGTGGGTTGTTACATATGGCTAACTCTCACGCTACACCAACCGTCCAGGCGTCCAAAGGAATGGTGGTGGCTGCGCACCCGCTCGCGTCTTTGGCCGGAACTGAGATCCTCTTGAGGGGCGGGAATGCGGTAGACGCGGCGGTAGCTACGGCTTTCGCTCTGAACGTCGTGGAACCGGGTATGTCGTGTGTCGGCGGCGGCGGTTTCATGCTGATCTACGACGCGAAGACCCAGGATGTCCAGGCTCTCGACTACAGGGAGAGGATCGCCCAGAAGGCTACCCCAACTATGTACGAGGTTGTGGCCGACCAGAAATCATCTGAAGGATGGACACTCGTCAAGGGGGATGCCCACATGGTGGGGCACCTCGCGTGCGCTGTTCCGGGCGAAGTTGCCGGTTTGATGTACGCTTTGGAGAAGCACGGCACTCTCCCCGCCGACGTCATCCTCGGCCCAGCTATACGGTTTGCGGAAGAGGGGTTCCCCGTCTACGAGGCTCTAGCGAACCACATGAAGGCCAACGCTGAGAAACTCAACAAGTTCCCCGCGTCGAGACAGATATACCTCAAGAACGGCGAACCTTACCCTGTGGGAGAGATGCTGTACCAGCGAGAGCTTGGATGGACACTCCGGCAAATAGCCAGGCACGGGGCTAAGGGGTTCTATGAGGGTCCCGTTGCCCAGGCGATCGTGAGAGAGATGGAAGAGAACGGCGGCCTCATTTCAATGGATGACCTGAAGCTCACCATGGAGACCCGGCCGCGGGCAATGAAACCTGCCCAAGGAATATACAGGGGCTACCGCATAGTCTCAATGCCGCCACCCAGCTCCGGCGGTACTCACATGATTCAGATGCTCAACATGCTTGAGCATTTCGATGTGAAGGGACTCGGGTTCGGCACCGCTAAGGGTATTCACCTCCTCTCTGAGGTCATGCGGCGCGCTTTTGCGGACCGCGAGAAGTACATGGGTGACCCCGACTACGTAAGGGTCCCGGTCGAAGGACTAACCTCCAAGGAATACGCTGCCGAACTCGCAAAGACGATAAGCCTCGACAAGATCACGCCGTCGGTCTCAGCCGGCGATCCGTTCAAGTACCAAGCGGGCGACGACCCGGGATTGAAGGCTACCGACCTCACGTGCAAAGGCAAGCGTGACCACATCATGGGCAGCGGCTGCACGACTCACTTTTCCGTAGTTGACCAGTGGGGCAACATGGTCTCCAGCACTCAGACCGTAAACGACGGATGGGGATGCGGCGTGGTTATCCCCGGAGTCGGGGTGAAGATGAACGACCAGATGGAGAACACCGAGCCCACGCCGGGCAAGGCCAACTCCATTGAGCCGGGGAAGGCTCCGCTTTCTAGCATGAGCCCAACTCTCGTCATCTCCCCTGACGGCCGTCCCGTGCTCACTGTAGGATCACCGGGCAGCGCGAGGATTTTCAGCACCGTGCTCCAGCTTATTGTGAACGTGATAGATCACGGGATGAACATCGAAGAGGCGCTCGCGGCCCCCAGAATGTTCGCGCCGGTGGACGAGATCGCACTGGAGGCCCGGTTTGACAAGGCTGCCATCGAAGAATTGAAGGCTATGGGCCATAAGGTTGCCGTGTACGAGGAGTGGGATGGATTCTTCGGAGCCGCCCACGCGGTGCAGGTGCTCCCGGATACCGGGTTCCTCCTCGGCGGCGCCGACCCTCGCAGGAGCGGAAGACCCATAGGGTACTAAGGGTACCAAGGGAGGAATCTCTCCCTAATCGACGTAGCACAGGCGGCCTCGAAAGAGGCCGCCTCTATCATTGCCGGAAAAAAGGCGGCCAAGTGACCTCGCGGCTCCGGAGCAGGAAAGGCCGCGTAGATATTGAATTATGTCACCAAACGATCGATGGAAGGGATGCGTCTTGGCAGCTCCAAAGAGAGTGCTGGTGATTCTAAACCCGACTGCAGGTCACGGGAAGACCAAGAAGAGGCTCCCTCAGGTCCAGATAGCACTCGATAATTACGGGATACCTTATGAAATAGTGGAGACGGAGCGCCCCGGGCATGCTACCGAGCTTGCCGCTTCCGCGTCGCACAACGGCTTCGATGTCTTGGCAGCTATGGGCGGTGACGGCACGCTCAGCGAAGTGGTCAACGGACTCATGCAAGCTAGAGAAAGAGGCGCAAAGACCACCGCAAAGCTTGCGGCGATACCGTCTGGAACGGGCAACGACTTCATCGGAGGCAGCCGCCTTTTTGAAGACTGGCAGGACGCTCTTCTTGCCCTCGTAAACCCTTCTGTATGTAATATGGATGTGCTTCACTTCGCGGACTCCGGAGGCTTCTCGCGATACGTCATCAACTCGTTCGGCGTTGGATATGATGCCTACGTTGTGAAGCGTGTCATGGAACTCGGCGCGCGCAAGATTGGCAACCTCAGCTACATGTTTGAGGCCCTAAGGGGCCTTTTCTACTTCAAACCAGGCACGTTGTCCGTATCGGTGGACGAAGGACCCGGGCGAGAGTATGAGCGTACGTGGATATTTGCCGTAACCAACTCTGAGAAGTTCGGGGGAGGCATGACCGTGTGCCCCGGCGCTCTTCCCGACGACGGTCTCCTCGATTTCGCGTTCTTGCACGGAGTCCCTAGGAAGAACCTGCCGGGGCTGGTGTTCAAGGTACGGGGCGGCAAGCACATAGGCAAGCCCGGAGTTGTCCGGGGCTCCGCCCGGAGTATTACCGTTAACGCTCCCGAAGGTTTCCCGTGCCACATCGATGGTGATACTGTTGATGTACGTTTTCCTGTGACGGTGAGGGTGCTCAAGGGAGTCCTTCCGTTCACAGTCAAAGGAGAGCCACGATGAGAGACACGCGACACGTCACGGGCACAGAGCTGAGGCAGCTGTTCGACCGGTACACGCCGTTCACGCCAACTTTGGCTCTCAAATCCGAGAGCGAGAGGCGCACCGTGCTTGCCGTCAACGGCAACTTCCCCTTCGAGCTGGAACTCGCGGGGTTTTATCACGCCTCAACGCTTGACGGGGGCTCGCCGCTCATAGTCCAGTTCAGCAGCGGGGCTCTGGCTACAGCAGGAAGAGGCTTGGAAGCGAAGGCAGATCTTGTCGAATCTCTTAGAGCGGGAGCGAGGCTGGCCGCGAGAGTGGCCGACTCCTACGCTTCGATATATGAACCGCCGTTTGTAGCTCTCGGCCTTGACCACTACGCCGTTCCTGATCTGCGCGACGCTCTGTTTGCGGACGACCGCCGGGACAGCCCGGTACCTTGTCCTTCTGAGAAGGAAGTCAGGGCGCGCCTCAGGGAAGCCGCCGAGGCAGCGAGGTCGTACGGAGTGAAAGCCCCAACGCGAGAAGATATGGCCGTGTGGGAGATGTACCTTTGCTCAGTCGAGTACCGCGAGGCCGTTGCCGGATTTATGGGTGTTATCGAAGAGATGAAGCCCGCTTGGGCCATGATCGATACGGAGGAGTTGCCGGGTCCTCTGAACTTCGCCGTCACCAAGGAGATATGTGAATTGGTGGCTGAGTCCGGCAGTGATGCCATAGTTGAGGCTGAGTACGGCGCCACCGGCCAAGCCGGAGATGAAACGGAGTACACGGCTCTTAACGATCGAGATCTTTCGAATTTCGCCAGACAGGTTGCAGGATTTGTCCAGTATACAGGGGCCGGCGGCATATCATACCCGATTGGGATGGAGCATGCTGCCCCGTCAGCGGTGAAGCATGAGCCCGATTCCGTGAAGCTCGAGGAGGTTCAGCGCGCTATAGTGAAACTAGCCGGGCGTTACGTCCCCTTCGCCCAGCACGGCGGAACCGGAGCCAAGAGAATCGCCAAGGGCTTGGTGGGAAAGGACAATGTCAATACTCTATTCCTCGTGACCGCCGCCCAGTATTTCGCCTATCACACGGAGAAAAACCGCGAAGCGATCTACCAGGGCAAGAAATCGGCGGCAGGCGCTTCGATGTACCTGTCAGCCGCCCACTCCATTTCTGAAGCCGCCGTAAGGAAGCTCAAAGAGTGCGGCACATACGGTGTTCTGGGGCACCGCCGGAGGCAGCCGGTGCGCGCATCTTCTGTCCCGGAGCGTGCTGAATAGCTGTCAGCCCTACACTCTCGCTGCTTTCCATTTGCCCGATTGAAAGCGGAAGAATATGAGCGCGGCGCGTGCCACTTGGTCTATGGACATTCCAAGCCAAGCCCCCGGGAGCCCCATCCGCATGATGTTGACGAAGAACCAACCGAGCCCTACCCGGCCAAACCACATACCGATGCCCGTCGAGTAGAGCGGATACTTGGTATCTCCGGCTCCCCGCAGCCCGCCGGCTAGTATGAATTGGATCGACTGGGCAGGTTGAGCAAAGGCGTATATCTTTAGGACGAGCGCAGAAGCTAATGCCACCGACATGTCGTCGGTGTAGAGCATGGTGATGTACTTTCCGAAGAAGAGGAAGACCAGCGCCATTACTCCGCCGACCATGAGACCCATGTCGCGGGAGGTGTTGGCGCAGCGTTCCGCATCCTGCGGCCGCTTGGCGCCGAGATACTGGCCAACAAGCGTTGTGCAGCCTGTTGCGAAAGCCATGCCGGGCATGAATGTAAGGCTCAGTATGTTCATCGACACTTGGTGAGCGGCAAAAGTGACCGTGCCCAGGGAGGATACTACTTTGGCGAACATCACTTGCCCGGTCCTCAAGATAAGCTGCTCCCCTGCCGCGGGCAGCCCCACATTGCAGATCCTGCGGAGGAGACCCCAGTTGGGACGGTATTTCTCGCTAAAGTCCAGGCGTATGGCGCGGTCTCCTTTGAGGGCTACGATGAGAAACCACACCGCGGCAACCGACCTGGAAAAGGTGGTGGCCACTCCCGCCCCGAACACGCCCCATTTCGGGAACCCGAATTTTCCCCAGATGAGGATCCAGTTGAAGACCACGTTTATTACGTTCGCGACCATGTTCACCGTCATGGGGGTTCTGGTGTCGCCCGCACCGCGGAGTGCCGAAGCCAGACCCATGGCGAGGGAGTTGAAGACAAAGCCAAACGCGACTACCCTGAAGTAGGGAGTGCCGACGGTCACAACCTCGGCCTCCGCTCCCATGAATCTCAAGATCGATGAGGAGGCGAACCCGGCGAACAAGGAAACTACCAGGCCCAAGAGAATAGTTAAGACGAATGTTTGCTTTAGGGTGTCGGACGCTTCTTTCGGTTTACCCATGCCGATGAAACGGGCCACCAAAGCGGTTGTCCCTACGTTAAGCGCTTGGAACACCGATTGGAGGAGCATCATGGGTTGGTTTGTGAGGCCGACGGATGTTATCGCTGCAGGGCCGACCCGGCCAACCTGGATCATGTCGGCCATGCTGACCAATGAGACAAGGAACATCTCTACCAAGGTCGGGGCTGAGAGGTTCCAAACTACTCTGCGGGCTTCGTCCTTACTTAGCTCCGGAACATCCTTAACTGCGGCCTGTAACTGTCTACCTATCAATCGCGTAGTCCCTTCTTTTTGCAGATAACGGATATTTGCTTCTGTATGCGTAATAGTTAGTGTAGCCTTAAGCCGGAGACTTGGCAATACGAAAGGAGTGCTGGTAATGTCAATTGAAACCAAACGGTCGCTCGGACCATCCACAGCTCTGTATCCAGTACCCGCCGTCCTGGTGACTTGCGGTGACATGGACTCTGAGAAGAACGCTATCACTCTGGCATGGGTAGGGACCGCCTCGTCAGAGCCTCCGTGCGTCACAATCGGAGTGAGGCCCACAAGGTACTCGTTCGGTTTGATTCAGCGTTACGGAGACTTCGTGATCAATCTGCCAAGGAGAGACCAGGTCGGAGTGCTCCAATACTGCGGGACGGTCTCGGGACGGAATGAAGACAAGTTCAAAGGAGCGGGCATCACGCCGGTTCAGGCCGAGAAGACGCGCGCGCCGCTTGTCGCCGAGTTTCCCGTGAACATTGAGTGTAAGGTCAGGGATCGGATTTCTCTCGGCAGCCATGATCTCTTTATCGGGGAAGTTGTGGCCGTGCACGCCGATAACGAAGCTGTGGAGAAGGGCCAGATCGACCCTCTCAAGATGAATCCCTTGTGCTACTTCAGGGGCAAGTATTTCAGCCTTGGCGAGGTTCTGGAACCGAGCAAATAGGGCCGTACATACAGACAGACGAATCACAGGGGGAGGAGAAAAGCCTTGGAAGAAAACGGTGGCGGGAGCCTGACCGTCCTTATGGAATCTGAATCCGGCATCGGGATCCTGACGGTGGCAAGGCCGCGACAGCTCAATGCCCTCAATAAGAAAGTCCTTCAGGATCTCTCGGATGCGATCGACGGGGCGTCAGCAGACCCCGAGGTTGGAGTGATCGTCATCACCGGTGAGGGTCCGAAAGCTTTCGTCGCAGGGGCTGACATCGCCGAGATGGAGTCGTTTTCGCCTTCCCAAGCATGCAGGTTCGCCCGGTTTGGACAGGGCGTGATGGCAAAGATTGAGGCGTGTCACAAGCCGGTTATCGCCGCTGTCAATGGGTACGCCCTCGGCGGCGGCTGCGAGCTTGCCCTGGCATGCGATGTCCGTATCGCATCTGAGAACGCCCGGTTCGGCCAGCCTGAAGTAGGTTTGGGCATAGTTCCCGGATTTGGCGGCACTCAGCGCCTTGTCCGTTTAGTAGGCAAGGCAACGGCAATGGAGCTTGTTTTGACGGGGCGGGTAATAGATGCAGGCGAAGCTCTCAGAATCGGTCTGGTGAACAAGGTTGTACCTGAAGGCGAGTCGCTAGAGGCGGCCAAGCAGTTGGCTCGAGAGATGCTCGCCAAGTCTTCATATGCGGTGAGGCAAGCAAAGAAGGCGATACTGGGCTCTCTATCGCTTAGCTCCGAGGATGGCTTCCGGCTGGAAGAGCGGGTGTTTGGCGAGTGCTTTGCCCATCCCGACCAGAGAGAGGGCATGAGAGCCTTTCTCGAGAAGCGGAAGCCCCGGTACTAGGCAGCCGGTGAGGCCGACACTATTGGAATAATCCTGACTTGGGTTCAAGATCCTCTCCCCATTGACGATAAACACCTTGGCGGCGAGTTTTGTCCGCTTCTCGGGGGGAGGATCAGATGGCGACCAGGACTCGGACTGAAAGAGCAGGCGGTCCGGCCAAAGCAGAAAAGAAATCCAAGCCTGTAATAGGCGCGCTTCTCGTTGTGCTGCTGGGCGTCGCCGTTTTCTATATGGGCGCCCAGTACTACACTGCCAAGCGCAGCACTATCCTCACATGTTTGGCCAGCGGTTTCGCTGAGGACGGCATCACCTTGTATAGGGTACCGTCGGGGGCCCTCGACAAATTCGCTCCGGATGACCCGCACTCGCTTACCGTAAAGGTCCCGCTGGCTCACTCGTACAGGATCAAAGATGCAGACGGCAAGTCTCTGAAGTCGTCTGCTTTCTATGTTGCCGAAGGGTCGGAGAGGGCTGTCAAAGTCACTATCAACCCTCAAGGCAAAGTCTGTCGTATTGAGGAAATCGGCGGGTTCTTCTCCATTGAGGGAGCCGCTTCCGTTATCGACAAGAGAGAAATGGACATAGGCGGAACAAGCTATTTTGTCGACGGAACCCTCTTCCTGAGTTCCGGTAGGATGACCGGAAAGAGCGGAGATGATCTGGAGGGTTCTGTAGAGACTGGCGACACCGTAAGGGTGATCGGTTACGGCGACCGGGCACTCCTGGTTGACGTAGTGCGCCGGGCCGGGCGGCTTTCAATAACCTCCGTTCCGGACGGTTCACGCGTGTATATCGACGGCGTGCAGCGAGGCAAAACACCTCTGGTGGTAACGTGCGCTCCGGGTGAGTGCCAAATCCTTGTGCGCAAAGAAGGCTATCGCGACCATTCCGCTACGGTGAGCGTAGCGTCGATGAAAGAGGCTAAATACGAGGCTTCACTCGAGCAGATCACCGGCTCTCTCTACGTTACTTCTGTTCCTTCGGGTGCCAGTGTCTATGTGGGAGATGTGCCAAAAGGTACGACTCCCGTGAAGGTGGATCTGCCGCCCGGCAGGCACCAACTCCGCTTTGAACTGGAAGGGTATCAACCAAAGACCCAGGACGCCATCGTGATTGCAGAATACGAGCAGCCGGTCAGTGTCTCGCTTACCAAGAACGCGGGGAGTTCGATGACGCCGCCGGGGGGTTCTACCGCCGAGCCGGCAAGAGATGTTACCGTTGTGAAAAGTGACCCGTCGACCATGACCTTTGTGGGTATGTACCCCGCCGGATATACAGCGGTCTTCAGGATAACGAACTCGACTTCGGTAGATGGCTGGCCTGCCTCTAAATCCACGGTCGAGAGACTTCTTCCCGGCGAAGAGGTTCGCGTCGCTCTCGCGCCCGACGGGTCTGTGGCAAGTATGTCCAAGACCTACTCTCACGGCTTTACGCTCAAGGACAAAATCCAGGCGGTAAACGGCGCGTCAGTGTTCCTTGGTTCTAGGTGGGTCGAGTGTTCCCTCGCGTGGAACGCTGTCGTTCAGGACGAGAATGGTGAGACCTTGATGCGGCCACTGTCTCCGGGAGATACCGTGACTGTGTACGGAGCCTCGGCCGGCGACGTGAGGTACGTCAGACTGGAGGACTCTCTGGGAGATACCTGGCAGACAGAAGGGCACTTGGTGTCCACCCCTCAAGGTCTCACGGTGTTTGGTGACAACTACATCATTGGCATGGATATTCCCGCGAACCTACCCGTTGCCGACCCGGTATCAAGGGCAACCGTCTCTATTTCGCAGATTCCGTCAGGTTCTCGTGTGAGGTTCTACAGGACTTTGAGCCAAGAGACCGTGTGGGCGGAGCTCGTCTGGAGAGCCAATGTGTCGGCGTCGGGGCCTCTCAGCCTTATGGCAGGCTCCCTGATCAAAGTCGCCCCTCTCTGGAATGAGTTACAGGTTGCCGATTGGCCCGTGGTCTATCAAGGTTCGTCCAAGTCTCACCTGACGAACCTTACGGTCGGCGACACAGTCCTGGCGGCAGGTCCCTCAGAAATGGACATCAGGTTCATCTGGGTGCAGGACAAGGTACAGTCTTCCAATGTGATAGAAGCCGTTGTGGCCAACATATCCGGAAGGCAGGAAAAGGCGTTCTTTGAGATCACCCCGTCAGGGTTGGGGACGTACCCGTATTACGCCGCGTCTCACACGACCTTCGGGTATCCCGCAGGCAAACGCACTTTGAGAGCATCCGAACTCCAACCGGGCGACAGAGTGAAGCTGTGGGTGGATGGCCAGAGAACGGTCATTTGGGGCGAGGTTACTGAAAAGACCGATACCAGAGCGACCGGAATCTATCTCGGAGTGAAGGACGGTTATACGTATCTCAGCGGCTTCCAGCGCTTTAACACCAGAAGCGACCTTATCATCACCGGCATTTCCGATGATGCCGCTCCGCAGCCTGGCTCCAAAGTGTTGGTGGCGGGCGTTGGCGGTATGCTCTCGTATATGGAGATCCAGACCGATCTGAAGCCCGGCAGGAGTTTCAAGGGCAGAGTCCTTTCCGTCGACGGACTTCTCTTAAGGGTCCAAGGCAGCTGGCGGACTTACACCGAGTTTCCGTTCGCGAAGGATACCTGGTTCGTAGATTGGGGACTCATGAGAGACGGTCCCGTGAGCGGCCTTTTCCCCGGCGATGAGGTTGAGGTGACTGCGAACATGGCTGATGAAGCGATGTTCGTCGAAAGAACCTACTCGCCGCCGTTCAAGTATGAGGGCACCATCAAGGCGCGGAAAGGACGGACCCTAGTACTCACCGACAAGTCGACCACAAGAACTGTCGAACTGAAGTCCAATGCCACAATATACAAGGATGGCCGCAGGGCAAGCGTAGTCGAGCTGGTTGTAGGCGACACCGTTATGGTTTCGGGCGAAGACAAAGACCATATAGACTTTGTGGTCACCGAGTGGTAGCGGCGTTATCCCACCGCGTGCCGGACCGGCTCAACTCTCGATTCGGCCCGGCCTCTCATCTCTTCGAGAAAGAACACTAAGAACCCCGCTGTGGTCCTTATGGCTCTAGGGATGAGCAATCCCGTGGCTTCTCGCCGCGCGTCGGATGAAGGGCCTTCAACGGCGGAGAGGAATCTCTGAGAGTATTCGGCGTTGGCTACGGCCCATCCCTCGGGCCTATCGGAAAGCCCGTAGTACCCTCCGGATTTTACGTCGAACATCTCTTTATGTTTGTCAGCCCATCTCTCGTATTCTTGGTGCCCGCCGAACACCCGGCAATTCGAGTGATAGGGTTGGCAGCAGTCCTGGACGATGTGGATGCAGGCTCCGAGCACAAAAACGGACTTCTCCTCAACATTCTTTGCCCAAAATGAAGAGGATAGATTGAACCAGTTCCGGATCTGGTCGGCGGCCCCGGGCCATATCCACAGCCCGCGCTTGTTTTTCGGATTGTAGTGGTGCGTAGAGTTCATCCAGAGAGAGTCCGCCCAGTAGTTGCCCTTGATGAGGCGGTCGAGGTGATCGCGGAAGAACGCCGCCGCATCTCTGTATCCGTCAGCGTCAAGGAGAGCCAAGGCGCGCTCGGTAAGCCAACCATGGGTTTTGCCGGACCTATCTATCAGCCTTTGGAACGGCGTGCCGATAAGCCGCACCAGGAACTGGGCTTTAATCCCTCTCGCTATTCTGTTCCCCACATCTCCCATGAGGCTTAAGCCTGTTCTCTGTGTCTCCACCGGTCCCTCCTGTTTTCGCCGTCGCAGCACTGTCCATTGTAACACTCAATGAGTCCTATGTGGTGACATAGAGGAAACTGGTATAATAAAACCTCGATGTTTTTTCCCCACTCTAGACTTGCCGTATCGAAAGGACCGGAGAGCATGTCTCAAGAGTCAAGAAATGAAAGTATACGCAATGTTGCCGTGATCGCGCACGTAGACCACGGAAAAACGACGTTGGTCGACGCTCTTTTGAAGCAGACCGGCATTTTCCGGCAGAACCAGGTTGTTGAGGAACGCGTCATGGATTCCAATGATATAGAGCGTGAGCGCGGCATCACCATCCTCGCGAAGAACACTTCCATTAGTTACGGCGGCACCAAGATAAACATAGTGGATACTCCCGGGCACGCGGACTTCGGCGGGGAAGTTGAGCGGACCCTTAGCATGGTTGACGGTGCCCTGCTTCTCGTCGATGCACTTGACGGTCCTATGCCTCAGACACGTTTCGTGGTGCAAAAGGCGCTCTTGCACCGTCTGAGACTGGTCTTGGTGATCAACAAGATAGACAGGGCCGGCGCGAGGCTGGACGAGGTGTACAACGAGGTCTTCGATCTCCTCGTCAACTTGGGTGCCGACGATAGCGACGTCGATTTCCCCGTAGTGTATTCGGACGCGCGCGCGGGGTTTGCCACGAGCGACGTAGACGTCGCCAGATCCTACGCGTCCGCAGGCGACCGTTCGTCTTTCGGACGCACCATATTTCCTGTGCTCGATGCCATAATCGAGCGGGTTCCGCCGCCCGAGGCCCGTTCGGAAGCGCCGCTTCAAATGATGGTGAGCAGCCTTGCTCACGACGACTACATCGGCAGGATCGCTATAGGCAGGATTGAGGCAGGCGTGCTCCAAAAGGGTCAGAGCGTAGCGTTGTGCAGGCTTGACGGCTCCATAGTTCCCAGCCAGGTATCGCGCCTATGGGTTTTCCAGGGCCTCAAACGGATCGATGTTGAGGAAGTGCCTGCGGGCGACATAGCCGCCGTGTCGGGAATAGAGGACCTGGCAATCGGCGAGACCATTGCCGACGCGCTGAACCCAAAGCCACTTCCGCCAATAAGGGTAGAAGAGCCGACCATGGTCGTGACGTTCAAGGTAAACGACAGCCCGTTCTCCGGTCGCGATGGCCAGTACGTCACGTCCAGGCACCTCCGCGAGCGCCTGTACCGCGAGGCCAAAAAGGACGTGAGCCTTCGCGTTGAGGACACGGCGGACCCCGACTCGTTCAAGGTAAGCGGCAGGGGAGAACTTCATCTCAGCATCTTGATGGAGAACATGAGGCGTGAGGGATACGAGATGGCTATTTCCAAGCCCGAGGTGATACTGAAGTCATCCGGGCAAGGGAAGCTGGAACCCTATGAGATCCTGGCCATAGACATTCCCGAGGAACATATGGGCAGGGTTATGGAGGAGTTAGGCCCGAGGAAGGCGGAGCTTCTCGAGATGAATCCCGATCCGTCAGGGCGGGTGCGCCTCACCTTCAACGTACCGACTCGCGGGCTTATGGGATTTCGTCCCAATTTCCTTACGATCACTAAGGGAAACGGCATAATGCACCACGTGTTTGACCATTACGGCGACTACTCGGGCGATATCGTCACACGGCGCGAAGGCGCGATGGTATCTTGGGAGACCGGCGTGACTACGACCTACGCGCTGCACAACGCTCAGGACAGAGGCATCTTGTTTGTCGGAGCCGGAGAAGAGGTTTATGCAGGCCAAATCGTGGGCCAAAACTCCCGGCCGAGGGATCTCGATATCAACGTCTGCAAGAAGAAGCATTTGACGAATATGAGAGCCTCTACCTCAGACGAGACCCTCAGGCTCACTCCCCATAGGGTCTTAAGTCTTGAGGACGCCCTGCAGTGGATCAAGGACGATGAGCTCGTAGAGATCACGCCAAAGTCTCTTAGGCTTCGCAAGTCGATTCTTGACCGCCAGGATAGATATCGCATGAGGCGGGCGCGAGGAGAGGAAGAGCCCGAGGAGGAAGCAGGCTAAGCTATTGCGATATGAAGTTGAAAGCCCCCGGCCTTAAAGGTCCGGGGGCTTTTTGGCGTTACCCGGCGGTCCTCCCGCTGGGATTGGAGGCGCCGAGAAGCCGATTACTCGATGACACTCAGCACCACCTCCTTTCCTTATGTGCATGATTCGTCGCCCAAGGAGGGCATTCCTCTCTTGTGGTGAAGGATCTGTCGGAGAAAAAGGGAATTCCTATGACGTGTTCTAAGAACGCGGAGGAGAGAAATGGAAGTCAAGTACGTGAGCGAACTGGCCTACAGGATGTCGTGGGAAGAGGTAGAGGACATCTGCCGGAGAGTAGCGCTGGAAGCGGAACGGAGCTACCGCCCTGAAGCGGTCGTCGGAATCGCTAAGGGCGGGCTGATCCCTGCTTCCATCATCGCGTCTCTACTGAGAATTGACGTCCACTCGTGTGTGATCTCAAGACGACTCCGCGGTGAGATCGTGTCTGACAGGCCGAGGATGTTGGCATCGGTAGGTGATGCCGTCGCGGGACAGAGGGTGCTCGTGGTTGATGAGATGGTGCTTACCGGCGAGACCATGAGGATGGTCTCGATTGAGTGTTCAAAGAGAAAGGCGCGAGCGGTCAAGACGGCGTGCCTTTGGGCGTTCACGGAAAGCTGGAAGCCTACATGGTACGGCATGGAGACTGCAGGGCACATAATGTTCCCTTGGGACTATGAGGTCATATCTCGCGGTGAGTTTGTGATAAACCCTGCGTATCGTGAGTATCTAGATTCGTTGGAGATGATTGACGCTTGGAGAAGATAGGGAAGATAGTCACCATACAGGAAGTGAAGCAGAACCCGTTTATCAGAGCGTATGTTGACGGCGGCAACGAGACGACGGCTGCTCTGGGTTATACTGACCACGGAGTGCGGCATGCGTCTATTGTTTCAGCCATCTCCCGCAACCTTCTTCAGAGGCTCGGCTATTCAGGTAGGCAGCAGGAGCTGGCCGCTATTGCAGGCTATGTGCACGACATGGGAAACGTTGTGTCCCGGTACTACCATGCTCAGGTCGGGGCAGCCCTAGCAGAGCGCATTTTAAGTTCCATGGGCATGGAACCTGACGAATTGGCCATCATCATGGGTGCCATAGGAAGCCACGATCCTGAAGAGTCGGCCACAGCTGTCTCGCCGGTGTCGGCCGCCCTTATCATAGCCGACAAGTCCGACGTGCACAGGAGCAGGGTCAGGAACCCGGATATGCACAGGTTTGACGTGCACGACAGAGTGAACTACGCCGCGACAAGGTCATTCGTAGACGTGAATGAAGAGACAAAAGTCATAACGTTGGAGCTTACTGTCGACACCGATATATCACCCGTCATGGAGTATTTCGAGATATTCCTCACCAGAATGCTGGCCTGCAAGAGGGCGGCAGAGTTTTTGGGTACCAGATTCGAACTCGCAATCAACAAAGTACGTCTGTTATAGAGGGTAGATGAGGAAGCCCGCTCTCCAGGAGCCGGCTCTGTCGAGCCCCCGCGTTTTCAGGTAATATAGCAGTGTAGTACTGGTTTTTCGTGAGAGGGGTGTTTTTGTGCGTTTTTTGGATGAGAGAGGTCGCGTTTTCGGGAAGATCAGCGTGATCGACTTGGCTTTAATACTCGCAGTTGTTGTAGTGGGAGCCTGGTTCGCATATGCCCGATTTGGAAGAGATTTGGGAGCCGAGATAGCCGCGAAGGAGAAGCCAATCGAAATCACGATCATCATTACCGGTATACGTCCTAGCACCGCAGAAGCCTTCAGACACAGCACTACCGTCTCGGAGTTCAAGACCGGTGCTGTGATCGGCGTTGTCAAGGGCGTCGAGACTTCGCCTGCCGAGTTTTGGTACACAGACGAAGGGGGCAGGCTGATTAAGAGCGTTTCCGAGGACCGGGTCGACGCTCGCGTGACTATCGCGGGCAACGCGAGGTTTGGTGAGAACTCCATCACGATGAACGGCGTTGAGGTTAGGGTTGGTCTGTCCCTGGGAATCCACACGAAGTTCGCTCAGGCAAACGGCCATGTTTTGACAATGGATCTGGGCCCGGAGGGGTATAAGTGAGCCTTCCGGATGCCCATGTTTCCGGCGGAACTCCCGTTCCGGCATATAAGGAGAGCGCGGTCTTCAGTCTTGCCGACAGAGTCGGCAGCAAGGTATCGATCGGCCTTGCGGCTCTCTTCCTGTACCTAGACAGGGTTCTCGAGGCAAGCTTTGTGGGCAAGAGCCTTTCCGGGGTATGGAGGCTTGGCAGGGAGTGGGGAAAAGGCAGCCTCTTTGTCGAGAAGCTTTGGCTCCCTCTTATCGGCCCTATGGCCAGTCTGGCGTTTGCTCCATACGGTGTGAAACCGGGTCCCGAGACCATTATCGGCATCTCGCTCGCGCTCGCGTGCGTGTTTCCTACCGAACTAGTCTTTCTAGCTATCGCGGGCAGCTTAAGCGTGGTTCTGTGGAGTAGAGCGAAAGAGCGCCGGAGGACTCCTGTGGACCGGGATTTCATTAGCGCAACCGGCGAAGTCACCAGCCGTTTTTGGGTATTTCCGGAGTTTGGAACAACAGCTGCCTTGACCATGGTGTTCGTCTTCTTAGTAGGCGCAACGTTTGCGTCGGCGCTGCCCGGGGCTAGCATCTACAACCTCGTGATTTGGTGTTTTTGCGGACTCATTTTCTTTATGGCTGCCGACGCTGCGGCTCGCGGTAAGGGTGAGATGGTTATCTGGCCGTTTCTCACGGGAGCGACCTTCTCGGGCCTTGCAGCCGTGTATCAAAAGGTATCCGGATGGATGCCCCCAAGGTCTTGGCTGGATGAGAGGTTTGAAGAAGACATTGTGCGGTATGTGGGCACCTTCACCAACCCCACTTTTTTCGCCGAGATGCTGGGGCTGGCTCTACCCCTTACAGCAGCACTGCTCCTAAAGAAGAGAGATTGGCGAGACCGTCTGGTGCTCTTGGCGTTCCTCGGCGTTCAAGGAATCGGGATGATCCTGTCATTCAGCCGGGGCGCGTGGCTGGGCCTCATCGTCTCGTTTGCCATCGTGGCGGTTTTGTACGAGAGGCGCCTTCTCATCTTGGGCTTGCTCGTTGGAGTGCTGGCCCTCGCAGTTGCCCCGCCCGTTCTCGTAGACAGGCTCATGTCGTCGTTCAGCTTGGAAGACAGCTCCAACAGTTACCGCGTCTTCATCTGGCGCGGTTCCTTTGCTATGCTGCGGGAGTATCTTTTCCGCGGCGTTGGCCTGGGCGCAGAGGCGTTCAGCCATGTCTACCCCGAGTTCATGATAGTCCAGACCCCCGCTCCGCACGCACACAGCGTCTACGTGCAGATGCTCCTTGAAATCGGGCTATTCGGGTTCCTGGCTTTTGCATGGTTCTTTGTAGTGTGGACCCTCCGCGTTCTGAGTGTGCTGTTCAGAGAGAAGGGCGGATGGACTGAGAGATGGCTGGAGATTGGTGTGCTGGCAGGGGCGTTCGCAGCTATTGCAGGGCAGATGCTTCAGGGCGTCATCGAACACACCTGGTACAACCCCAGGGTTACCCTGGTATTCTGGGCAGTGATGGGAATGAGCTCCGGGATAGTCCTCCGGAAACAACAGAAGACAGGCGGTGCTGGCGAATGAGGGTTCTTCACATCATAACCGACACCAATATAGGGGGTGCAGGCAGGTATCTGCTGAATCTTCTATCGCAGCCGGCTTTCGACGAACTGGAAGTCGTGGTTGCTTGTCCGGACGGGCTCCTGGCCGAGCGAATGGATGCAGCGGGCATGAACAGGATACCGGTATCGGGCAGGGATATTTCGTACTCCACGGCCCTCACTCGCGAACTTATTGGGCTCATGCGGGAAGTCCGGCCGGACATCGTGCACACGCACAGTTCCCTTTCAGGGCGTTTGGCCGCCAAGTTCCTCCGTATACCTGTTGTCTACACCAAGCACAATCTGGTGCGCATCCCAAACGAAGCCGGCATAGTGCCGCCCAGGGCGGGCACGTTCAGAAGGCTGATCAACAGGTCCGTGGCCTCGCTCCTGTCCGAACGAGTAATCGCGGTGTCGGCCGGAGTGGAGAAGGATCTTGTGGAGTCAGGGCTTCCTGCTTCTCTGATCACGGCCATTCCAAACGGCATCGACCTCACCCCCTACAAGAGAAGGCGCCCCAGACATAAGGACGAGCGGGGTATGGTGATCGGCACGGTGGCACGCCTCCACCGCCAGAAAGCGCTCGACGTTATGTTCGAGGCCGCCAAGCTTGTGCTTGCAGCCGAACCCTCCGTTAGGTTTGTAGTGGGCGGCACCGGTCCTCTGGAAGATGCCCTCAAGGCGAAGCTCAGGGAGTTGCGGTTGGAGCCCTACGTGAAAATGGCGGGCTTCATAAGCGATGTGCCGGGGTTTCTCGCAGAACTGGATATCTACGCTTTGTCATCAGACTATGAAGGCCTGCCTCTCGCGGTGCTGGAGGCAATGGGGGCCGGGCTTCCTGTCGTGTCGACGGCAGTAGGTGGGGTGCCCGAAGCCATTGTTGACGGCGAGAACGGCCTCTTGGTGCCTCCCCGACAGCCAAAGGCGCTTGCCCAGGCAATGGTGAGGCTGGCGGTTGACCCTGACTTGGCATTCAAGATGGGGCAGAGCGCGCGAAAGAGAGCCGAGGAACTGTTTGACGCCAAGATAATGGCGGAAAAGACGGTGCAGGTGTACCGGGAAGTGCTTGCCGGCAAGAAGCGAAGAAGCTAAGCGGCCCCAAAATCAAGCCGGACTTACGCTTTGCTGCTGACACCGGCCTCTTTCTCTGCGAAATTGCTTATTCGCCGTGTATACAGGGAAAATAGGCCCGTGGCCAGCAGGAACACCATGCTTGCCACGTAGAACGATGACCCGAGGCCGAGAGCATCCCCTACCATCCCGCCCAAAAGGGGACCTACCACCGACCCCATAGGCAGCACGCCGTTCATGACGCCGAAAGCCCTACCTCTGAATTCCTTAGTTACTGCGGTGGCGACCAGCACGTTCCCGGCCACCGTGAGTATCCCGTTGAAGGCCCCGAACATCAACCTTAGGCCGGCGATGGGAAGCAGCTGGACCCATATACCTTGGGCAGCTACAAAGACGGCTGAACCAAGCAGGCCCACAAGGAATGCGCTCATATGGCTCTGTGTGGAGGTGTTTGCACCCCGCCGGGCGGTCAGCGTTGCCCCGATAACGGTGCCCAACCCTGCCATTGAGTAGATGATGCCGTTCACCACAGTCGAATCCTTGCCTTTTGCTATCATGTCAATGTACAGAGTCAGCGTAGGCTGCGTCGCTTGTATGCCGGCCTGAACCAGGAAGAGACATAAGAACACCATTACCAGGTGCTTGTTTGTGAAAGCCTCCTTCAGGTCGCCGAGTATCCTGATTGGCTTCGGAGAAGGCGCGACTTCTTCCTTGAGAAGCAGAAAGGGCACGACCGTGAACACGGTCAAGATCACAGCCGCAAGGCGGAAAGTGCTGTGCATTCCCATTGCAGAGAACATGATTCCCCCAACGAGCGGACCTGAGATCGTGCCTGCCGCGCTGGCAGCCTGAAATAGGCCCAGCGCATAGCCCATGTTCTGATCAGGCGTCCCCGTAGCGATGAGAGAGGTGCAAGCGGGCACAAACCCTGATAGGAACCCGGTGAGTCCGCGCATCAGCACGAACTGGGCAGGCGTCCGCGCAAGCGGATACAGAGCGTACGTAAGGGCGATACCCAAGCCGGACCTTAGGAGCTGAAGTCGCTTACCGTATTTGTCGGCAACGGAACCCCATACAGGAGCCATGATTGCCGTGGTGAAGAAAGAAGCAGAGTACGCCATGCCTGACCACAATCCCAGGTTGTCCACTACTTCCATAGACTTCAACACATAAGGCAGGAAAGGCGTTATAAGCGTGAAAGACGCCTGTCCGACAAACACGGTGATGAGCATTAGGTAGAGGTTCCGGCGCCATATCTCCATTCGATCCACGTCCTGACACCGATGATTTGAAGCTGCTCTTTGGAGAGCAGCTTCAGCCTATCTTCGTTATAGCAGTAAAGCGCCTTCTTGCCTATGCCGTGGCGCGGTCTTCCTGCCGTTTGAACTGAGCCTCGTAGAGGGCGGCATACTTCCCTCCGAGTCTCACCAACTCTTCGTGCGTTCCTTGTTCCGCGATCTTGCCGTCTTCAATGACCATTATGCGGTCGGCCGCTCTCACCGTTGAGAGGCGGTGGGCGATTATGAAGGCGGTGCGCCCGGCTAAGAGAGCTTTCATCGCCTGCTGGATGAGCCTTTCCGTTTCGGGGTCAACGCTTGACGTCGCTTCATCGAGTATGAGTATGCGAGGGTCGGCGAGAATTGCCCTGGCAAACGCCAAGAGCTGCCTCTGCCCGCTGGAGAGGTTGGTTCCCCTCTCCTTGACCTCAGCGTCGAACCCGCCCTGCATGTCGAGGATAAACTGCTTGGCACAGGCCGCTTCCACCGCCCGTTCAACTTCCTCCTCCGTCGCGTCCAGCTTGCCGAACTTCAGGTTCTCCATGATCGTGCCCGAGAAAATGAACGTATCCTGGAGGACCGTGCCGAACTGGCTTCTGTAGGAAGGCAGGTCAACCGACATGAGGTCGTGGCCGTCTACCAGAACCCTTCCTTCGGTCGGCAGGTAGAACCGCGCCAGGAGGTTGATGATGGTTGTCTTTCCCGCGCCTGTGGGCCCTACCAAGGCGATGGTTTCACCGGGCTTCACAGTGAAGCTGACTTCGTGGAGGACAGGTTCGGCAGCCCTGTACCCGAATGTTACCCGGTCGAACTCAACTTCGCCCTTAAGGCGAGGGAGCTTCGTGAGCCTTTCACGGGTGCCACCGGCAGAAGGTTTGCTCTCCTCGGCCTCAGTCTTCAGGTCGAGGATACCGAAGACTCTTTCGGCCGATGCCATGGCGGACAAGATCTGGCTCCAAACGCGCGAGAAAGTGCTGATCGGCGCCCAGAACTTGCCCAGGTAGTTGGTGAAGGCTAACATGAGGCCCAGCGTCATGTTCCCTGCTATATACTCGGATGCACCGTACCATATGACGATACAAGTTCCGGCGGCGCCCACGATATCGGCGAGAGGCCAGAAGGCCTGGTCCAGCCTTATCGCGTTCATGTACGATCCAAAGTACTTCCTGTTGGCCTTCTCAAACTTCGTGCTGTTGGTGTCTTCCCTTCCGTAGGCCTGGATAACCTGCAGCCCCTGGATGGTTTCATTTAGGTGGGCATTGATCTCACCCACTGCTTTCCTGGTGTTTCCCCACGCGCTTTGGAGAGCCCACCTAAGCTTGGTGAGAACCAACGCAAGAAAGGGAATGGTCGTGAACGAAAGGGCAGCCATTCTCCAGTGAAGGGAAACCATGATGACAATGATGCCGATGAGCGAGATAAGCTGGCTGACGACGTTTATCACGCCCGATGCAGCCAGGTTGCCGATATGATTCACGTCGTTTGTTATCCTCGAGATGATCTTGCCCGCCGGCCTGTGGTCGAAAAACGAAAACGGCAAGTGTTCCACATGCTCAAAGAGCCCTTGGCGTAGGTCGAATAGCACTCTTTGGCCAAGGTAGTTCGTAGTCTTTATCTGCGCCCTCGACGCTATCATCGCGATTACGCGGAGAGCCAATAGGGAGCTGAGTACGAGAGCGAGCGTCCTCATGTCACCGGAGGCTATGCCCTTGTCAAGGGCAGTCCGGAACAGAAGAGGCTCGACCAAGCCGATCACGATGCCCGTAAGTGTCAAAGCAGCCGCGGCTACTACGGTTTTTCTGTACGGCCGCGTATAGCTCAAGATCCGCATGAAATGCTTCTTGTCAAACGGTCGTTCTTCTTCGTCTTCCTGGAGGTCAAGATCGTATTCAGACATCACACGGCCTCCTTTCCCAGTTCAAGCCGGAGTGCCCTCTCCACGTCTTCTTCTGCGAACTGGCTCTCGAACAGTTTTCTGTAGAACCCGTCCTCCGCCAAGAGCTCTTCATGGGTACCGACCTTCAACACCTGTCCTTCTTCCATGATCACGATCTTGTCGGCTCCCCTGATAGTGGAAAGCCTCTTGGCGATGATGATGGATGTCCGGCCTTTCATGACCTCGTCCAGTCCTTCTTGGATGAGGTACTCGGTTTCCGTATCAACGCTGGACGTAGCCTCGTCCAAGATGAGGATCCTGGGATCCATCAGAAGAGCTCTGGCCAGAGCTACTCTCTGTTTCTGCCCGCCGGAAAGTCCGATCCCGCGTTCGCCCACGGGGGTCTCAAACTTCCTTGGAAGCTCGGATATGAACTCCAATGCCTGCGCCAGCTCCGCCGCCTTTTCAATCTCCTCCGGAGGAGCGGACGGCCGGCCCAGGGCTATGTTCTCGCGCACCGTGGCAGAGAACAGGAAGTTGTCCTGGAGCACCAAACCGATATGGCGCCTCAAGGACTTGAGATCAAGATCTCTCAAGTCTATACCGTCAAGTGTGATCCGCCCCGATGTCGGGTCTAGGAACCTCGGCAAGAGATTGACCAGCGTTGACTTACCGGAGCCGGTTCCTCCGACGATCGCTACCGTTTCTCCGGGCAGGATCTCTAAGGTTACATCTTTCAGAGCTTCTCTTGAATCGCCTGGAAAGGTGAAACTCACGTTTTCGAAGACGATGTGTCCTTTTGGATCGACCAGTTCCACTGCATCAGGCTTGCTGCGGATGGAGGGCACGGCATCGAGCATCTCAAACAGGCGAGGCGCTGCCGCCATGGCCTGTTCCGCCAAGTTGACAAGCCACCCCAGCATCCTTATGGGCCAGATCAAACTCCAGGTGAGAGTGTAGAAGGCGAATAAGGTGCCGACGGATACCTCACCGGACATGACTAGAAACGCTCCGTACCCAATCATCGCGATGCTGGATAGTCCCGACAGGAAATCTAGCACCGGCTGGGCTTTTGCCTCAATCTGGGCCCTCTTGAGGTTGGCTTCCAGGTGAGCGTTGTTCTTTTCTCTGAACTTCTCAACCTGGTGAGGTTCCCTAGCAAAGGCCTTGACGACCCGGATGCCCATGACATTCTCTTGCAGCGTCTCCGTGAGCTTTCCCATGACTTCCCGTACGTTCTTCCATGCCGGGCGAATGTGTTTGTCAAGCCAGAACACCGTGCGCAGCAAGAGCGGGTAGCTCGCGCAGGTCACGAGAGTCAGCTTCCAGTTCATGAAAGACAGATACGTGGCTACAGTGCCGAACATGATCACCATATTGACCAGGAGCAGCGCTCCGAACCCTACAAAGTGCTGGATAGACTCTATGTCCGAGGTGAGGCGCGACATTACCTGACCTGTTCCCATGCTCGTGAAGTACGAGGGCGGGAGGTCTTGAAGGTGGTCGTGTATAGACTGCCTCAGCTCGTATATCACTCTCTGTCCGATTAGCTCCGAGGCATACCACTGAAAGTAGTTGACCACGCCTCTTAAGGCGAATACTCCAAGGTACCAGAGAGTCAATACCGCCACCATACCCATATTGCGCTGGGGCAGTGCCTCGTCGACTACTCGTCGGACCAGCGCGGCAGGGGAAATCTCAAGGAGACTCGCGGTGATCATCAGTATCACGACGAGTATCGCCAAGGCCAAATGAGGCCGAAGATAGCCAAGCAGGCGTCTTAAGTTAGCCATAAGTAAATGCTCCTTAAATGAGAAGAAGGAAGGCCCGATGCCTTACAGCGCCCGGAATACCGGGCAAGAGAGAGAGGCTCTTTAGAGGATGAGCACAGTTTCACTCCCCAACACGAAAATGTCCCGCCAACGCACATCCGTTCCATACACTACCACAAAGTTTCGGTCAATAACAACTAATGTGAAAGGTCCCTTAACCCATAGGCTAAGGAACCTTATGCCTCGTTTAGAGTGGTCTACCTGGGGTCGTAACCGACCACCGACCAAATGCCCGATTCATCTTGCCTGATAAGCTTTTTTAGGTAGACGGTCTTTATGCTTCCTGATTCCACCTCAACTACTGCTTGCACTCCCGTGTTCTCGGTCACGGCGAACTCGCCGTGGTCCGAACCTTCCCCATTGAGATTCACGAACTGCATCGCTACCATCGAGGGGTCTATCTGCCACGGGCGGTGTCCTCCGTCAACCTGTTCCTGGTCGCGCGCGGCGATCTCCAAGTCTACCTCAACCTTCACTTGGGCTCTTGATGCAAAGTCGGTTTCTATTGGAGGCAGCTTGAAGTCGGGCGCCAACTGCACTGCCAAGTCCAGGCGCCTCGGGCCCTGAACCCGTATCTCCAAGCCCCCTTGGCGCCACCGGTACGAATCCCTCAGTATCTCTACCGGACCGCCTCCCGCGCTGCCCTTTGACGCCCAGCTTGCTATCTCAAAGTCGCCTGCAGCCGTTTCCTGTATGACTTCACAGTCTTCGTACACCAGCACAACCTTGCCCGGGAAGGCCAGTATCATGCTCGGCGCCTCTTCAGTAGCCGCGATCTGTACGCCGCTTACTGCCTCGGCTTCCTCAAGCGTCACCACAGCCGTGCCTGCGTTCTCTTCAACTACGGAGAAGCCGGCGGGAACACAGTACTCATACACCGACGGGTCTATCGTCCCGTTGATATCCAATTCGGTGAAGGTGTAGGTTGTCTCGAGCGCGTTCGTCATGGCGGTCTTTAGCTGTATGGGAAGGTTGGTTTCCTTGTCCAGCCAGAGGTAGTAGGGGCGTCCTCCCGGCGGCGAAATCTCAACCTTATCGGCTGTTCTTCCCGCCACGGTCTCTTCTCCTACAACAGCGTGCGGGTACTCGAGCGCCCGCTTAGCCTCGTCTCTCAGGTCAATCCCCCGAGTATTTGAGTCGGGAGCCACGGGGAGGATGGCTACAGCGGCCTCCTCAGGCCTTACCTGCCACTTCCGCTCAAGGTTGTTTACGGTTATCGTACCGTCATCCTGTCTGACCGCGTACTTGCCGCCGTCTACCCATATCTCCAGGCGGCGGACCATCCACTCGTCACCGGCCGCGTTCTCTGCTCTTACTTCCATTAAACCGTGGTAGCTCGTTACCTTCTCGACGGCCCGGCTCATGGCCAACACAACGTCTCCGCCCAGCAGACGGGGCACAAGCGACAGCCCGATGACCGCCAGCATTGTCGCAGCTATCCCGAGGATCGCCATCCTTCGTAGCGAAGGTTTGAAAGCGGGTGGACTCTTTGGCCTCACTTCGTAGTTCGGCTGAGCCCGGCGCACTCTCTCTGCCAATTCTTCTGTGGGCAGGGGCGGCTCCGCCAAGTGGCGCACCGCAGAAAGCGCGGGCAGGAGTTCACTTACCTCTTTGCCGGCGGATACCGGTTTCTTGCCGGCGTTCAGAGCGTCGATGATATCGTCCAATTCCTCTTCGGGAGTTCTTTCTATCTTGTCCATCGTGCTTACACCTCCTTTGGGGTTGGAGAGAGAAGCTGCCGCATACTCTGGAGAGCCCGGTACTGAAGCCCCCTTACAGCGGCCTCGGTTTTTCCCATCTTCGCAGCGGTCTCGCTGCGCGATAATCCCAAGATGATCCGTAACTCAAGTACTCGTCGCTGTTCCTCCGGGAGCCTTCCCATCAACTCACGCACGTGGCCCGCCAGGAGAGTGACGTAGGGGTCCTCACCGCTTGACTCGAGAAGGTTCTCGAAGGGTTCAAGCGGCACGGGGATTCCGCGGACTTTGTCGCGCCTCCACTCGTCCCGCACCAAGTTCAGAGCAACCGCGCGCAGGTACGCTTCTGACTTGGCTCCGGACGGCGATGCGCGGAGCACCCGCGCGTAAGTCTCTTGAGTCAGGTCCTCGGCCCTTTCGCGATCCTGGATCAGCCCGTAAATGTACCGGTACACCTTGGGGCGTGTCCGGTCGCACCATTCTTCCGAAACCATGCTCACTCTCCAACACCCCCGCTAACAGGAACGAGCGGGGGCCCATTTCGTCACGAACATAGAAAGGACTCACGTTCTTCCATGTCAAAAGAACTATCCAAGCCCTCGCGAAGGAAGCTTCGAGCACCTGCCTGGGCGAACAGAGAGTAGAGGGATACTTTTGTCGACCAGGAAAAGGATTTTCCAAGCAGCCTTCGTCGTGATGCTTCTCAACGTCCTATCCAAGATCCTTGGGTTCACCCGCGAGCAGATATTCGCGATGTTTTTCGGTGCAACCGGCGAGATCGACGCCAAAGTAGCGGCGGAGAAGATCACTTCCGTCATCGCGGTTCTGTCGGGACCGGTGTCAACCACCTTTCTCCCAGTGTTCGCGAGCTTCGTCGCCAAAGGAGACGATGAAGGCGCCAAGAGGACCACGTCGTCCATCATCACGCTCTCGACACTCCTGGTCCTGGCAGTTGCACTTGCCCTCTTCATACCTGCTCCGTATGTGGTAAGACTCATGTCTCCCGGTTTTGGCGAAGAAACCCTCAGAACCGCCACCATGCTGACGCGGGTTCTCCTGCCGGCTATGCTGCTGCCACTCCTCATCGCGTTTGCCAAATCCGTGTTGAATACCTACGAGAACTTCGCCGTACCGGCCTTCGCGCCAAGCATTCAAAACATGATCTTGATCGCGACTGCCGCGCTCTTTGGGCCGGTCATGGGCGTGAAATCTCTGGCAATCGGGTTTCCTTCGGCCTACATTGCCGCTCTTGCCTTGCACGTGCCTGCGTGGAGGCGCTCTCCTTCCTGGCCTTCGTTCTCCGTCCACTTGGATGAGAGCACCAAGAAGGTGCTCTTGATGGCAGTGCCCATCGTCCTGGGCAGCGTGTTTACCCAGGTATATATGCTCACAAACCTAAGGTTGGCTTCCCGCCTGGCGGAGGGATCCGTGGCAGCCCTCAGTTTCGCCGACCGGCTAAGGCAGTTCCCGTTGGGCTTTTTCGCCATGGCGGTTACGACCGTAATTTTCCCCACACTTTCAGGAATGTGGTCGAAAGGCGACAGGGAAGGGTTCAAGTCGACCGCGGTGAACGGCATCAGGTTTGTCGAATTCGTGTGCATCCCCGCAGCGGTCGGCCTTATGGTGTTGGCCAAGCCCATAGTGCGCTTAGTTTTCGAGCGCGGCGCATTCGTGCCCGAGCATACGGCGGCTGTAGCGAGTGCTCTTACGGCATACTCTCCGGCATTGGCGGGAATGGCGGCGCTTTCCGTCATTTCGTTCGTGTTCTACGCCAGCCAGGAAACGCGAGTGCCTGTCGCCCTAGCTGTGGGTACGGCTCTATTGAATGTTGCCCTCGACGTGATACTCGTGGGACCCCTGGGTCACGTGGGGTTGGCGCTCGCCAACTCCGTGTCACAAACTGTCGGCGCTCTTGTCGGGGTTTACCTCCTTAATCGTCTCCTGCGCGATCTTCCCCTTAGGTCGCTCTCCAATTCCCTTATCAAGGTGTTGGTATCTTCGGCGGTGATGGGGGCGGCTGCCTTCGAACTATCTCGTTACTCCGGTTTCCATGGAGGGACTGGGAACGTTCTGCGAGACCTCTTAACAGGAGGGATCGTTATGGGAGCTGCGGTCCTCGTCTACGGCATCACGGCGGTTCTTTTGAAGGCTGAAGAGACTCAAATGCTAATCGGACTCACGCGGACTCGGCTGGCGCCACGGCTATTCCGGTACCGGAAAGATCGAGCCAACGGTGCGAAGGAAGTATCTCAAGAAAGAGAGGAGAGACAGCGTTGAGAAAGATCGCATCCTCGGACCTTCTGTCGATGAAATGGGTATCCGGCCCCGAGATCTCTCCGGATGGAGAGAAGCTCCTGTACACAGTGCGGTCAATTGTTGAAGAAGACAAGGACAAGAAGTACAAGAGCCATTTGTGCATGGCGAGAGGCGGGAAGGTGTTTCGCTTCACCTCGGGCCCTAAGAACGATACGTCGCCGAGGTGGTCGCCAAAAGGAGACAGGATCGCCTTCATGTCCGAGCGCGGGAAGGATCGCACGCAGTTGTTTCTCATCTCCGCTGACGGCGGAGAAGCTGTTCAACTGACCAACCGCAAGGAAGGGGTCGGTGAGCCGGTATGGTCGCCGGACGGAAAGAAGATCGCCTTTTCTGCCTTGGAGACAGATCCTGAAGCCGGCGGAGAGAACGCCGGCAAAGACAAGTCGGACGTGCGGGTCATAACAAGGATAAGGTACAAGCTGAACGGGCGCGGGTTCCTTCCGGACCGCCGGTCTCAGATCTATGTGTTGGACGTCGAGTCGGGAGAGATAAAGCAGATTACCTCCGGGGCGTACGATTGTCGTGAGCCTGAGTGGTCGCCTGACGGAAAAGAGATAGCCTTCATCTCGGCCCGGTATGAAGGCCATGAGTTTTCGTCGATCCGTGACATATACGTTGTCAGCGCCGACGGCGGCGAGATGCGGAAGGTCACTTCGTCTGATGCCGTGATAGGGGGGCCTTCCTGGTCGCCCGACGGTAAGTTGATTGCCTGCTACGGGCATGACAACGCTTTTAAAGGAGCCACGGTGACAGGCATATGCGTGGTTCCTGCCAAAGGAGGCTCCGTTACGTTCCTCACGAGAGAGAAGGAACTCGCCGCAGGGAGCTCTGCAGGAGGAGACATGGGAGGGAGCCCCGGCACACGCCCCACGTGGTCGTCTGATTCAGAGTGGATATTCTTCAGTGCCCTCGATTGGGGCCGCACCCACCTCTACAGGGTTCACGCGAGTTCAGGGGAAATCGAGCAGATAACTTCAGGCGATTGCTCGGTGCTGGGGTGGAAGAAGGCTCTCGAAGACGATACCTTTGCCGTTCACCTTAGTTCGCCGGCGTTAATAGGAGACGTGTTTGTGTTGGATCCTAATGGCGGCTCGTCGCCGTGGGGAGACTTCGACGAAGATTCCGGTCCCTCGCCCTTCGCCATTAAGGCGTCCAAACCTTATACGGTGAGAAGGATTACTGCGGTAAACGACGAGCTCCTGTCATCGGTGGAGCTCAGCTTGCCTACGGAGTTCACCGCTACCAGTGCCGACGGCACAAAGGTACTGGGCTGGATAATGAAACCGGTCGGCCTAAAGGAAGGGAAGAAGTATCCTATTGCCCTCGAGATTCACGGGGGGCCTCATGCCGCCTACGGCTTTGTCTTTCACCATGAGTTCCAGCTGCTGGCGGCGAGGGGTTATGGCGTGGTTTTCTCAAACCCGAGGGGCAGTGTAGGTCACGGCCAACAGTATGTCACGGCGATCAGGCACGACTGGGGCGGTGCGGACTATCAAGATTTGATGGCTGTTACCGATTACGCTGCAAGAGAGCCCTGGGTTGACGCGGAGAGAATGGGCGTCCTAGGCGGCAGCTACGGCGGCTACATGACCAACTGGATAGTAACTCAGACCAACCGCTTCAAAGCTGCGGTCACCATGAGGAGCACATGCAACAGGATGAGCCAGTTCGGGGCATCCGACGCGGCCTTCATGAACGGCGACTTTGAGTTTGACGGCGACCCTTGGGATAACCCTGAAGCCTATTTGCGCGTTTCCCCTCTCATGTATGTACGGAAGGTTGAGACGCCCGTCATGCTGATTCACAGCGAGCAGGACCTCAGATGTCCAATGGAGCAAGCCGAAGAATGGTTCACGGCTCTCAAGAAGACCGGCAAGACGGCGGTGTTCGTGAGGTTTCCCGACGAGAACCACGAGCTTTCTCGTTCAGGGAAGCCTAAGCATAGGATCGAACGGCTTGAGTTTATCTGCGCCTGGTTTGACAGATACCTTTCGCCGAAAGAAGAGGACTATGACGGCGGGATTTTCCGGCCGGAGAGACCGACTGTGACTCTCCCTGACGTAATATAGGTGTCCGTGAGGTAGCGGTCGGTTGAAGAAAGATAAGCGGTATGAGACTGGCAGTTATATATGGAGTTTTCACCAGGAGACCCGGAGCGAGAGAAGACTTGCCGACGCAATGCGAAAAGCAGGTCTGAAGTTCGGCCAGGAAGTCCCGGTCAAGAACTTTACCGTGGACTTCCTGGTGGACCAGTGGCTTGTTGTGGAAGTCGACGGCGAGAGCCATCTTGTGAAAGGCCGCGCCGAGAAGGATGCCTCCCGGCAGAAGGCGATTGAGGATGCAGGCTTTACAGTAATGCGGGTCCCTGCAGGGGACCTGTCGTCTGAAGGCGGGCTCAAGCGGTGGGTAAAGCGGATAAAAGACAGGGTCGGACAGGGGCCCCCGTACCTCAATCAGGGCGGCTCGGCTAACCTCGACTACTTGCGGCAGATAGAGGAAGTGAAGAAGGCTCTCAGGATTGGTGAGGCCGAGCGCAAGAGGCGCGAAGCCCACGCGTTTGATTCGAGAGGGCTCGGACGTGGCCGGGAACAGCGGACTGCCGAACCGGAAGAGAGCATGGAAGATTACTTCGGCAAAGAGGCCGAGGATTTTGGAAGTCTCCTTAAGGACTATGATTGGAGGAAGCAAGCGGAAGCGACCCGCGATAAGGATGAGGAATCCTTGAGCGGCGCTCGCAAGCGGTTTACCGGGAGGAAGCGCGGCCGGCGCTAGACCCCTTCCCGAGCCCTTTGGATGTTATGGTAAAGTATGCATGATAGACTCGAATTTTCGCGTGCATGATCTTGATGCTGTGGGAGGGAGCTGCGGTGCTCATCATCTCCATAATATTCCTTCTTCTTGTCGTCGTCTTCGCGGTACAGAATGCCCAAATGGTGCCGATCATGTTCCTTACTTGGTCGTTGGATTTGAACCTTGCCCTTGTGGTCTTAGGGTCGGCTTCCATCGGAGTCATCGTCGGCGCTGTGTGGTCTTGGCTTCGGGGGATGTCAAGCCGCGGGCGGATAAAGGAGCTCCAGCGTCAGCTGAGCGCTGCCCAGGACAAGGTGTCCACTCTGGAGCGCGCGATGAACGACCTCATGAATCACAGGGCTGTAAGTGAGTCAAGCGAGAAGGCCGTCGAAGAAGAGTAGGAGTCTTCCTCTATTTAGAGAGTGGCGCATCCCCGAACCGCCCGACTCTTGCCTGATTGACCGGGTTCGAAACGAGGCATCGGTCCTCCCCGAAGTCGCGGCTTTGCTGCTTCAAAGGTCAGGCGGCGACATCGAAAGAGCCAGGCAGATGAGGGAACATGGAGAGGTCGCCATCCCCGATGTTTTGTCGCTTCCGGGCGTTAAGGAAGCCGCGCTCAGAATCCTCGAGGCGATCTCTTCGGGCCAGCGTATCGTCGCTTATTCCGATTTCGACGCCGACGGCGTCACCAGCGCCGCAGTCATCAAGGAGGCTCTTGGCTTCGCGGGAGCGGCAGACGTCCAGGTCTACTTCCCGTCCCGTTTCACAGAGGGATACGGGTTTCACGCCAGGAGCGTGAGAGAGATCGCTTCTCCCGGCAAGTGCCTTATCATAACCTCAGACTGCGGGATAACGGCCGTGGAAGGGTGCGCTGAAGCTGAGAAGTTGGGCTGCGATGTGATTATCACCGACCACCACCTTCCCGGCGAAACGCTGCCCCAGGCACATAGCATTCTGAACCCTCACCTTCCTTCCTGGGGAGAAGCTGGCCTTCAGGGTTTGACCGGAGCAGGAGTTGCTTATCTGCTGGCCCAGGCTTTGTTTGAGGTTGCCGGCGTTCGCGCTAAGGTCCCTCTTCGCTGGGGCCACGACCTGTTGGTTCTCTCCATTGCGGGAGACGGACAGCCGCTCACGGGGCTGAACCGCCGCTTTGTTGTGTCGGGTTTGAGAGTTCTTTCTGAAGCTAGGAGGCCGGGGATTTCCGCGTTGTTGGAGGCGGCGGGGATCGGCCGGCCGGACCCTCTGCAGCCCGGATGCTGCACTTCTTTGTCATTTGACCGGGATGTCACCTTCGGGCTCGTTCCCCGCCTCAATGCCGCTGGTAGGCTAGAGGATGCCCGGCTGGCTTACGACATCCTAGTTGAGACCGATCCGGCTCGTGTCCGGTCGCTGGCTTTGAGGCTGGACGAGTTGAACAGGAAGAGAAAAGGCATCGAGGACGCCATTATGGCCCAGTGCGTGGGCGACCTTGAGGCGTCCTCAGGCGACAGCTATGCCGTCTGTGCCGCGCGTTCCGAATGGCATGAAGGCGTTATCGGCATCGCAGCGTCCAAATTACGCGAAGCCTATGCACGCCCCGCGGCTCTGGCAGGTGGAGACGGTGAGCTCTTAAAGGGAAGCGTGAGAGGCATCCCCGGGTTCAACGTGGTGAAAGCCCTATCCAGGTGCGCCCGGTTTCTTGCGGGATACGGCGGGCACGAGGCGGCCGGCGGTTTTTCCGTCCGCCGCGAGTCGGTGGAGGAATTCTTCAGAGAGTTCAACTCGGTGTCAGCAGAACTCTTGGCCAATACATCGATGTGCCCGACCCTGGATCTAGATGCAGAGTTCGCGCTTGAGCAGCTGTCCGAGGAAACCCTGCGTGCCTTCTATGACCTGGAGCCTTTCGGCCAGGGGAACCCTTGCCCGCAAGCAGCCTCTCTTGATTGCGAGGTAACCGAGGTGGGCCTCATGGGCAAGGACAGGGGCCACCTGCAGGTCACTCTGTCCAAGAACGGCGTGTCGCGAAGGTTCATATGGTTTGGAATGGGCGAGGCCGCTCGCAAGATCGCGCTTACCGGCCGTGTAGACGTGGCTTTTGCCCCCTATCGAAGTGTTTACCTCGGAAGAGAACAGGTGACTCCTCTTATCCGGGACATAAGGCCCTCGTGGCAGAGATCGGGAGCCGGGTACGAAGATTTGTTAAGCGCTGCCTCCTCGATCCCCGGCGGCCCGCTCATTATCTACACTTGGAGTTTGGATGCTGCGGAATCTATCCGGATAGCGGCGAGAAAGTCGGGAAGGCCCGCGGCCGTGCACTTGGAGGGGTATAACCGCGTTCAGGCTCACGAAGCCCGGCTCACCCTTGAGGGGGACGGCGTTGTGATTTCGACTGCTCCTTGGGAACTTAAGCTGCCCGGCGAACGCGCGGGAAGAGTCTTCCTTGCCCACCTTCCCCTAAGAGCATCCGCGGCAGAGCTGCTTACGGATTTTCTCGGCGGATCTATGCTACCCTACGAAGTATGGAGCAGGTGGGAGGCCGATTCACTCGATTGGCTGTCGCGAACCTATCCCGAAAAGGATAGTTTGGCATCGGTGTGGAAACTCCTGAAGAAACTTTCGAGTGGAGACCGCACCCGGTGCTGCGAGCTCGCGGCCGAGTGGGTGGGCTTTCGCGAAGGGAGTTTTGAGGGTAACCTGCTCATCTTGGAGAAGAGTCTGGAGATCCTTGAGGAACTGGGAATGGTAGAGTATGGGGAAACAAGGCGTGTTCCCGAATTCAGGCTCGGACGCTGCGGTGAGCGAATCCTGCTTTCCAAGTCCCCTTCCTACGTCGACGGCAAGTCCGTACGGGAAGGGGCCGAGGAGACGTGGCGCGGACGATTATGCGCGCATTTGCTTGATCGGAGGGGCATCTAATGGAATTAGCCAAGGAACTTGAGTCAAAACTGCGTGTCATTCCCGACTTCCCGGTTAAGGGTGTGAGTTTTAAGGATATCACTCCCCTGCTTGCCGATCCGGAGCTCTTCAGGCGGGCCATCGATGCGCTCAAGGCAGAGTGCGAAAAGGTGGATTTCGACATCATCGTGGCGCCGGAGTCACGGGGGTTCATTGTTGCCAGCGCCCTTTCATACGCCATGGGCAAACCCTTCGCGCCGGTGAGGAAGAAGGGGAAACTTCCGTACAAAACCCTACAGGGAGAGTACAACCTTGAGTACGGAACCGACGTCCTTGAGATCCATGTCGACGCGGTAAAGCCGGGCCAGAAAGTGCTGGTGCTCGACGACCTTCTTGCTACCGGAGGGACGATCGCCGCATCGATCGACATGGTAGAGAGGCTGGGCGGATCTATCGCCGCCGTCGCCTTTCTCATCGAATTGACTTACATACCAGGCAGGGCTAATCTTGAGGGAAAGGGCTACCCCGTAATCTCGGTCCTAAAGCTCGCGAGTTAGGCCAGATTTTGTAGATTTCGGAGAGCGACATCAGGTTGCCTAGTAGGGCCGACATGTCGCTTTTCTATATAAAGGAGCATCTATGGCCGTACCTAGTCTCGACCACAGTCCTTCATATCTTTCGAATGATGAGAGGGCTCTCCTCGAGAGGGCGTATCAGTTTGCTGCAAGAGCGCATGAGGGCCAGAAGAGGCTATCTGGAGAAGACTACATTGAGCACCCCCTGGCAGTGGTTTCAATCCTCACCGAACTAGAAGGAGATGCGGAAACCCTTGCGGCGGCAATGCTCCACGATGTTGTCGAAGATACTCCGGTGAAGCTTGAGGAGATTAGAAGTGAGTTCGGCGAGGAGATCGCAAAGCTCGTAGACGGAGTGACCAAGCTGTCCCGCATTGAGTTCCGGTCGCATGTGGAAGAGCAGGTGTCCAATCTACGCAAGATGTTCCTTGCCATGGCGGAGGACTGGCGCGTCGTAGTGATCAGGCTTGCCGACCGGCTGCACAACCTGAGAACCCTCGATCCCCTGCCTTCGGACAGGCAGAAGGCCACCGCCAGGGAGACCCTGGATATCTACGCTCCGCTGGCTCACCGCCTCGGTATCTGGCGCCTCAAGTGGGAATTGGAGGACCTGTCATTTAAGTACCTCATGCCCGAGGAGTACAAGTCCTTGGCCAAGCTCATCCAGGCACGCCGGCAGGAGCGGGAAGCCAGCGTTGCGGCCGTGATTGAGCGGCTCAAGGAACGGCTCGCCAAGGAAGGAATCGCAGCTGAAGTCCAGGGGCGGGCCAAGAACCTCTACAGCATTGAGAGAAAGAGGAGAAGAGACGGCAAGGACCTTTCGGAGATATACGATCTCGTCGCTGTACGCGTGATCGTCAATACCGTGAACGACTGTTACGAAGTGCTCGGCCTGTGCCACACGCTTTGGAAGCCTGTTCCCGGAAGGTTTAAAGATTACATCGCGATGCCCAAACCCAATGGATACCAGTCTCTCCACACAACTGTCGTGGGCCCGGGGGGCGAACCCTTTGAAGTCCAGATCCGTACGAGGGAGATGGACCAGACCGCTGAGTACGGCAGCGCCGCGCACTGGCGGTACAAGGAAGGCGCAAGGGCAAAAGACCAGGTGTTCGAGCAGAAAATGGCGTGGCTCAGGCAGCTTGTTGAATGGCAGCGCGAGATGACCGACGCCCGCGAATTCATGGAAGCTTTGCGTGTGGACGTCTTCAACGATGAGGTCTTCGTGTTCACCCCGAAGAGCGACGTAGTGAATCTGCCCGTGGGTTCCACCCCGCTTGATTTCGCTTACAGGATCCACACCGACATCGGAAACAGGTGCGTTGGAGCCAAGGTCAACGGCAGGATAGTACCTCTGACTCATAAGTTGAACACGGGAGATATAGTGGAGATCCTCACGAGCAAGCAGTCCACGGGCCCCAGTCGCGACTGGCTTGAGATCGTGAAGACACCGTCCGCGAGGTCGAAGATCCGCGCTTTCTTCAAGCGCCTTCTCCGCGAAGAAGATATTGAGCGAGGCGAGGCGGCTCTAGAGCGCGAGTTGGCGAAGCAGGGGCTGGCGCTCTCAGCCGTTGACGATACTGAAGTCATGGAAAACGTCCTCCAGAAGCTCAAGTATCCCGACACCGAAAACCTCTACGCGGCCATAGCGTACGGCGGCATCAGCCCGATTCACGTAGCTTCGAGGCTTAGGGAAGAGGCTCAGAAGTTGATGCCGGATCTCTTCCCGCAGAAGGAAGAGTCTCAGAAAGTCGTACATCGAAAACCGCGCGGTCCCGAAGAGGCCGTGGTGATCAAAGGCATGCCCGGGATACTTGTCAGGTTGGCTCACTGCTGCAATCCCGTTCCCGGCGACTCCATCATCGGGTATATCACGAGGGGACGCGGCGTGTCGGTCCACAGAATCAATTGCCCGAGCCTGAGAACCTATGCCGATAAGGAGCGGTTTATCGAAGCTTCGTGGATGGACGAATCTGAGAGCCCGCTCTCGTATCCGGTCGAGATCTGGGTCGAGGGCATCGACCGTCCGGGATTGTTCGCCGACGTGACCACCGCTATCTCCGGGATAGGGGCGAATATCCTCAGTGCCGCCGCAAAAAGGCAGCCTGACGGCTCCGCAACTGTGACAAGCGTGTTTGAGACCCACAACCTGCGGGAACTTGAAGAAACCCTCGCCCGCATCCGCCAGGTAAAGGGAATAAGCTCGGTCAATCGTGTGTTTGGAAGAGCGCGCTGACGGAGGGAATTTGAGTGAGAGCAGTATTCCAACGTGTATCAAGGGCCCGAGTAACCGTTGACGGCAGAGAGGTTTCATCGATTGGGCTCGGAGCCATGGTGCTCCTGGGCGTAGGAAAAGAAGACGCCGAGAGTGACGCTGCCTACATGGCCGAAAAAGTCGCCGGCCTCCGGGTTTTTCCCGATGGCGACGGCAAGATGAATCTGTCGCTTTTGGATGTAGAAGGTGAAGTCCTCCTGGTTTCCCAGTTCACTCTGTACGGGGATGTTAAGAAGGGCAAGCGGCCCGGATTTGACGGCGCGGCCCCTCCCGACCTGGGCGAGAAACTCTATCTGACGGTGGCCGAGCGGCTCCGGGAGATGGGGGTACCGACCAAGACCGGGGTGTTCGGCGCCCACATGATGGTGGAACTCACGAACGACGGCCCGGTTACCATCCTTATTTCCAGCAAGAAGGAGTTTTGATTCGTGGACATAAGGCAGTTGTCTGTTGGCTCATTGGAGACCAACTGCTACATAGTCGCCTCCGGGAAGGACTGTGTGGTGGTGGATCCCGGTGGTGAAGCTGAGAGGATCTTAAGCGAAATCGCTGCATGTGGCTGCGAGGTCACCGCCGTGCTGCTAACCCACGGGCATTTCGACCACTTCCTCGCTGCAGCCGAGGTTCAGAGGGAGACGGGAGCCCCTGTCTGGGTTGGCGAGGATGACTTGCTCCTCCTTAGGGATCTGGGCTGGATGGCACAGTTCCTCCCCCAAGGGCTGGCTCTGCCGAGTGACGTGCGAGCGCTTGCCGAAGGCGACCGGGTGACCGTCGGCGATGAGGAACTCTCCGTGATTCATACCCCCGGCCACTCGCAAGGAAGCTGCTGTTTTCTCGCACCCGGCATCCTCTTTTCGGGCGACCTCATCTTCCAGGGGGCCGTCGGGCGTACTGACCTGCCCGGTGGAGACCCGGTCGAGTTGGACCGCAGCCTCGCTCGCGTTGCCGACCTTCCGGGCGATACGGTGATTTACCCGGGCCACGGGCCTGTCACGAAAGTTGCTGTCGAGAAGGAAAGGAACCCGTACCTAAAGATGTGGTAATGTAATGGACAATCGGTGTGATTACGGAGGGAAAGGCTATGCTGAAGTCGCCGCGCGGGACGTCCGATATCCTGCCGCCGGAGTCTCTCAAGTGGATCTACCTTGAGGGCGTGGTCCGAGAGGTGGCCAGGCGGTACAACTTCGAGGAGATAAGACTGCCCACCTTCGAGCATGCCGAGCTTTACTCCAGGACAGTCGGTGAGGCAACCGACATCGTAGAAAAAGAGATGTACACTTTTAAGGACAAGACCGGGCGCGACCTTACCTTAAGGCCTGAAGGAACTGCCGGCGTGGCAAGGGCGTTCCTGGAGCACGGCATGGCCCAGGGGCCTCTCCCGAAGAAGTTCTACTACCTTGGGTCGATGTTCAGGTACGAGAAGCCTCAGGCAGGGAGATACAGAGAACACCGTCAGTTCGGCGTGGAGGTTCTCGGCTCGCCGTCGCCTTTGTCCGACGTTGAGGTCATCACGTTGGCGATCGACGTAGCCGCGGAGTTGGGCCTCACAGGGACGGAACTTGTCTTGAACTCGATTGGCTGCCCAAATTGTAGGACAGTCTATCGAGAAAAACTCGTGGAGCACCTTCTTCCTTATGAGAAGGAACTGTGCGATGACTGTCGCTCGCGACTCACACGAAACCCGCTCAGGGTTCTCGACTGCAAGACCGACCGCTGCCGGACTCTCGTCGCAGATGCTCCCGCTTCTCTGGATTTCCTTTGCGGCGAGTGTAGAGAGCACTGGGATCTCCTAACGGCGATACTGACTTCCTCAGGCATCTCCTACACCGTGGATAAGGCCTTGGTTAGGGGATTGGACTACTACACCCGCACCGTGTTCGAACTGAAGTGGCCTCCGCTTGGAGCGGCCGGCAGTACCGTGTGCGGGGGCGGCCGTTACGATGGCCTGATTGAGGAGCTGGGTGGCCCGCCGGTGCCTGGGGTTGGTTTCGGAATGGGCCTTGAAAGGATGCTTCTGGCCGCCGAGAAGGGTTCAAAGCCGATCCCCGCGGGCGGAAAGGTTGACGTATTCTTAGTGCTGCCGAAGTCTACGACCCCCGGGCTTGACGTAAGCTCGGGAGCTTGCCTCCTGGAGCTAATCCGTGATTTCCGGAATAGAGGGGTGAGCTGTGACTTCGATCCGATGCAGAGGAGTATGAAAGCGCAGATGAAGCAGGCCGACAGGATGAACGCTTCATTCGTGCTCATCCTGGGTGACGAGGAATTGAAGAACAACTCCGTTGCGGTAAGATCGATGGGAGAAGGCTGGCAGGAGACTGTTGGGTTGGGTGAGGTAATCTCGTTCGTCGAGGAGGCCATAAAGCGTGTCTAGCAATGCGCAGGGACCTATTTCCCAGGAGGAAGTCGAACTTAGGGATATGGAAGGCCTGAAGAGATCCAAATACTGCGGAGACATTTCGACTTCAGATGTTGGAGCCCACGCAGTACTGATGGGATGGGTAAACCGGAGGAGGGATCTAGGGGATCTCGTCTTCATAGACCTTCGCGACCGGACAGGCATTGTGCAGGTCGTATGCGATTCAGGACGGACACCCGAGGCCTTCAAGACGGCTGAGAGCGTGAGATCTGAGTACGTGCTGGCCGTATCGGGCACGGTGCAGAAAAGAGCGCCCGGGATGGAAAACGCTGAGATGAAGACCGGCTCAGTTGAGGTTTTGGCAAGCGAGATCCGCATACTGAACACGGCGAAAACGCCGCCGTTCTACATACGAGACGAAGCCGAGGCAGACGAGGTACTGCGCCTGAAATACCGGTACTTGGACCTCCGCCGGGCACCTCTCCAAAGGGCTTTGGAGATGTACCACCTGACATCGATGGCGGTGAGAACCTACCTATCCGGCGAGGGCTTCTGGGACATTCAGACGCCGATAATGACAAGGAGCACTCCGGAAGGCGCTCGTGACTATCTTGTGCCGTCCCGAGTAGACAAGGGTAAATTCTATGCTCTCGCCCAGTCACCGCAGCTCTTCAAGCAGCTCCTGATGGCAGCGGGCATGGACAGGTATTTCCAGATTGTCAAATGCTTTCGAGATGAAGACCTGCGCGCAGACAGGCAGCCCGAGTTCACTCAAATAGACATAGAGATGTCTTTTGTTGACGAAGAGCAGGTTTGGGGTATGGTCGAAGGCCTGGTCGCCCACGTGTGGAAGGAAGTCCTCGGTATCAGGCTTGATACGCCGTTCCCCAGATTGAAGTACTTTGAAGCCATGGAACGGTTCGGATCCGATAAGCCGGATACCCGGTTCGGGATGGAGCTCAAGGATGTTACTTCTGTCTTTCGCAATTCCACCTTCGGCGTGTTCCGGACGACCGTTGAAGACGGTGGAACTTTGCGAGCTATCGCGGTTCCGGGCCTTGCCGGCGCGTCGCGGCAAGAGATCGAGAAGCTTACCGAACGGGCAAAGCTGCACGGCGCGAAGGGACTCATCACCATCGCGTACCAGCCGGGCGAAGTGAAGTCGCAGATCCGCAAGTACTTAAGCGACGACGAGATCGCCGGCGTTGCGGAAATCACGGGAGCAGCCGAAGGTGACCTGGTGCTCATGGTTGCCGCCGACTTTGATACTGCAGTTACCGTGTTGGGAAGGCTGCGATTGGAACTTGCATCCAAACTTGGAATCATACCTAAGGACAAGTTCAACTTCCTCTGGGTGACCGAGTTCCCGCTTCTCAAGCGGAATGAAGAGACTAACGAATGGGAAGCCGCTCACCATCCCTTTACCAGCCCGTTTGCTGAAGACCTGGGCAAGGTGAGGGGCGATGCCTCCGACGATGAGAAGAGCCAAATCAGGGCAAGAATGTACGATCTTGTTATGAACGGCGTGGAACTTGCGTCGGGGTCAATACGTATACACAGAAGGGACCTCCAAGAGAAGGTCTTCGCTCTGTTGGGAATGCAGGCCGAAGAGGCAAGGCGCCGGTTCGGGTTCCTGCTTGACGCGTTCGAGTACGGCGCTCCGCCTCACGGAGGCATAGCTTTCGGGCTCGACAGAATGGTCATGCTCATGGCAGGCTTGGAGAGCATCAGAGACGTCATCGCCTTTCCCAAGACGGCCAGCGCCTCGTGCCTAATGACCGACGCGCCTGCGGCCGTTGATGCTCACCAGCTGGATGATCTTGGCCTGATTGTCCGGAAGGGGAACAGCGTCCAGCGCAGCGAATAGTGAACATGAGGGACTAGACAGAGACGATCCCGACCTTTGTGTTGGTGCTCGATCCGCTGTAGTTGGGTGAGAGACCGGGGGGGATTCTTTTGGCTTTTGCAGACGAACAGGTGCTCATCAACAAGGCGTCTAAGGGAGACGGAGAAGCTTTTGAGGTCTTGGTGAGTCGGTACGAGAAGAACGTTTACAGTCTGGCGCACAGGCTCGTGTCCGACCGCGAGGACGCACTTGATATCACCCAAGACGTTTTCCTCAAAGCTTACCAGGCTCTCCCGAGGTTCAGAGGAGAGAGCCGGTTTTCAACGTGGATCCATCGTGTCTGTGTGAACGCGAGCTTGGATTATCTCCGAAAGAAGCAGAAGCTGCCGGCATATTCGTTAAACGAACCGATTTCGCTTAAGGAGTCTTCGATTACCAGAGAGGTAGAGGACGAGAGCGGTAACGTCCAGGATTCGGTAGAGATGCGCGATCTGGGTGAAGCCGTTCTCGCGGTGCTGAAGGAGTTGGAGCCCGATCACCGCGCGGTGATCACCCTCTGCGATATCCAAGGCTACTCGTACCAGGAAATATCGGACATGCTGGGTCTTTCCATCGGTACTGTTAAATCCCGCCTTCACAGAGCCCGAAATATGGTGAGGAGATACATGCCGAAGGAACAATTTCAGACTCCTCCCGTCGAAAGTGACGAAAGGTGGGAGAAGCGATGATCTGTCTGGACATGCAAGAACGCTTGTCCGCATATCTGGACGGTGACCTTTCTCCGGAAGAGGCGGAGGAGGTATCCACGCACCTTCGTGACTGCGAGGTGTGTCAAACAGTCCTTTCCGAACTCAGGCAGGTCAGAGACGAACTTAGGTCTTTACCGGAAGTCGACATCCCGGCAAACCTTCACTCTGCGATTATGCAGAACCTGGAGCCGCACCTTAAGCCCAAGAAGCGGCGGCTCTTCGGCTTTGACTTCAGGAATTGGGGCTACCGCCAGTGGGTGCCGGTCGCGGCAGCCATGATGGTGTTCATTATGGTCTTCTCGATTGGAGGAACGCTGTGGTACACCGGAAGGTTCGGAAGTTGGGGCTTTACCGGCGTTACGGCTGATGAAGGCCCGGCCGGCAGCGCCAAAATGAGAAGCAAGATTGACGAGGTGAACACGCTGGCGGCTCCTCCTGTAGCCAGTCCTGAGGCCGCAGAGAAGGGCCTTATGATGGCCGCTCCGAGCTATGGAACGGATGGAACGGGTGCCGGGGCAGAGCCCCTCTTGGACACTGCCCGGAAGATCATCCGGCGGGCCCAGTTAGCAGTAGAGGTATCTAGGGGCGGAGTGAAGCCGGCCGCGGATTTGGCTGTCAATGTCGTGCAGTCAAACTTCGGATATGTTGAGTCTTCATCGATTTCCGGGTCTGACAGCGAGCGTAAGGAAGCGACGAGCTTCTTCATGGTGGCCAGGGTTCCCGCAACCAACCTGGACAGGGTGGTTCAGGACTTGTCCGCTCTGGGTACGGCCACGAGAGAAGACATATCGGCTCAAGACGTCACCGACACGTATATCGATCTAGACGCGCGGCTCAGAAACAAAGAGAACCAGGAGGCAAGGTTGCTTCAGATAATGGGCGAAGCAAAGACCGTGGGAGAGCTCCTTCAGGTTGAGGGTGAACTCTCTCGAGTCCGCGGCGACATAGAGAGTATGCGCGCCCAGAAGCAGAGCTACGACAAGGCTGTTGACCTGTCCAGCGTCACTCTCACCATCTCGGAAGAGGGAACCGGCAGATCTCGGCCTCCGTCCCGGTGGGCAGAGGTTTGGCGCGTGTTCGTCGAAGCCTGGCGAGATCTAGCGGTATTCCTGGCGAGGATAGCGCCCGCGCTCACGGTGATGGCCCTTGCGGCGGCCGGCGGCATTTGGGTTGTTCGCAGGAGGAAGGCGTAGCTTAGACCGGACACTGCAAGAGCGCGGCCCTTATGAGGGTCCGCGCTTTTTTCATCTTGTCTCGCGAATTGCCAACCCCCTTTCCAGAACCTATACTGGAGGAAAGCTGGACAAGGGGTGAGGCGCGTGGAGAAGAGGCTACTTCTAGTAGACGGCCACTCTCTAGCAAATAGGGCGTTCTATGCTCTCCCCCCGCTAACGGCAAGCGACGGCACTCCTACGGGTGCCGTGTTCGGCTTCTTATCCATGCTTTGCAGGTTTCTGGCTGAAAAGCGCCCGACACACGTCGCGATAGCTTTTGACCTGCCTGCTCCAACCTTCAGGCACACGAAGTTCGCTGAGTACAAAGCTCAACGCAAACCCTCACCGCCCGAGTTCAACGTTCAGATACCTCTCATCAAGCAGGTATTGGACGTGCTCGGGATAAGGTGCGTGGAACTGGAGGGCTATGAGGCCGATGACATCATCGGCACGCTTTCAAGGAAGTGGAAGGAGTGCGGCCTTCAGGTCACCATACTCTCGGGCGACAAAGACTGTTTGCAGTTGGTTGACGATAGCGTTCAGGCGATTCTTCCCGTTAAGGGGATTTCCCAAGTCCGGGAATACGGGCCAGACACTGTGAAGGCCGACATGGGAATCCGGCCGGATCAAGTGCGCGACTATAAGGCGCTCAGGGGAGATGCATCAGACAACATCCCCGGAGTGAAGGGTATCGGCGAGAAGACCGCAGTATCGCTACTGAGCGAATACGACAATCTAGACCAGATCTACGCCCGGCTCTCTGAGGTGAAGCCCGCCAAGGTACAGAACCTACTGGCTGCCGGTAAGGATATGGCTTTCTTATCCAGGGAGTTGGCTACCATCGACACCGGTGCACCGCTCGATCCTTGCGACGCCGAGAAGGAGTTTGAATGGCTAGGTCCCGACGTGGACGAGGTACGCAAGTTCTTCACAAAGATGGAGTTTCACACGCTGATCCCCAGAATCGTCGCCCTGGCCGAGCAGGTGAAGGGAGTAAGCAAAGACGGCGGGGTGGATGCCGAGAAGCCTTCCGCAGGCGAGCATCAGGCTGAGCATCCGGCAGAAACGCACGGAACTTCTATGAGCCTCATAACCTCCCCGGATGAACACGAGCAGGTAACGGTAATTGACGATGAGCAGAAGATGCGTGCCTTCGCCCAAGAGGTTGCAGATACACGGAAACTGGGCATTTATGCCGTAGTTGAGGAGATCACCAAAGAGTTCCTGTGGCCAAAGGAGATCGGCGTTTCCTCGGGCAAGACTTCCGGAGTGGTAAGGCTGGGCGACCAGGAAGTGATCTGGCGATGTCTCAGCCCTCTCTTGGTGGACGCCGGCATAGAGAAAATCGGATTTGACCTCAAGTGGGTATTCGCCCTCTGCTTCAAGCGCGGGGTTACCCCGAGGGGCGATTTCTTCGACATTTTGATAGCGGCCTACCTGTTGGACCCGACAAGAACCAACTATAAGATTTCTGACATAGTTAGAAAATACGCGGGCCTTGAGATGCCGGATATCCCGTCCCCGGTTCAAGACGGTGAGACGGACCGCCACCTCGCCGCAGGTGCTAAATACTGCCTGAGCATAGCCGACGCATGTCGCGCCGAACTTCAGGATAGCGGCCTGTCATCATTGGCTCAGGATGTTGAGTTTCCACTTATCGAGGTTCTTGCCGCCATGGAAGCGGTTGGCATCAAAGCCGACCTGGACTTAGGTAAGTCCATCCGTGAAGGGTTCGCTGACGCGCTCAGAGTTCTCGAAAACCGGATCTACGCTGCGGCAGGTGAGGAGTTCAACCTGGGTTCGCCTAAGCAGCTCTCGCACGTGCTTTTCGACAAGCTTGGCCTTAAGCCCATAAAGAAGACCAAGACCGGCTATTCGACCGATGCGGAAGTGCTTGAGGCTCTTTCGCTTGAGCACGAACTGCCTGCGAAGATCCTTGAGTATCGCCAGTATGCAAAGCTCAAATCTACGTATTTGGATGTGCTCGAGAAGGTGATCAATCCTTCTACCGGCCGCATCCATTCGACTTTCCACCAGACCGTAACCGCGACGGGCAGACTATCGAGTTCAGAGCCCAACCTTCAGAACATACCGGTCCGCGGCGACCTCGGCAGGTCTCTCAGGCGCATCTTTGTGCCCGAGGGCGGGAGACTGTTCCTAGCGTCGGACTACTCACAGATTGAACTGAGGATAATGGCGCATATGGCCGACGATCCCTCCATGATCGACGCCTTCGTTCGCGGAGAGGATATTCACACGCGGACTGCATCCGAGATATTCGGAGTGAGCCCTGACAAGGTAGACCCGGATCTACGGAGCAAAGCGAAAGCCGTGAACTTTGGCATTATATACGGGATTTCAGACTTTGGGCTGGCCCGCAATACCGGTGTATCGCGCAGCGAGGCGAGGACGTTCATCGAGGCCTACTTTGCCAGGTACCCAAAGGTACGCGAGTTTATGGACACCTCCATAAGAAAAGCGAGACAGTTCGGCTACGTCACCACCATTTTGGGACGCAGGAGAAGTATTCCTGAAATCGATTCTCGCGTGAGAGCCAAACGCGGCTTCGCCGAGAGAACCGCCATAAACACCCCAATACAGGGAAGCGCGGCCGATATCATCAAGCTCGCGATGGTCAGGATCTACAGGCGGATGCGCAGGGAACAGCTGATATCCAGGCTTATCCTTCAGGTTCACGATGAACTCATATTCGAGATCCCTCCCGGAGAGGAAGACTTGATGCGCGCCTTGGTGAGAGATGAGATGGAGGGCGCCATCAAGTTGAAGGTCCCGCTCAAGGTAGACATAGATGTAGGAAAGAGCTGGTACGATGTCTAAGTGGCAGGGCCTATACGTGATTGGGCTGACCGGAGGGATAGCTTCAGGGAAGAGCACCGTATCCAGCATGTTGTCCGAACTCGGAGCCGTGATCATCGATGCCGACCGTCTGACTCGTGAAGTACAGTCCCCTAGTTCAGGAGCGCTGGAGGAGATTCGGACCGCCTTTGGCGATGAGGTCATCCTTCCGGACGGTTCACTTGACCGCCGGAAGTTGGCAGAGGTCGTGTTCCGCGATAGAGATGCTCTGGAACTCCTAGGTTCAATTATCCACCCCCGGGTTATCGCCCGCACTGAAGAACTCTTGAGAGAGATGCAGTCTGCCGCCCTGGAAGAGGGCCGTGTCCGCATAGTTGTCGTCGATGCTCCGCTTCTTCTGGAGGCAGGTGTAGACCGCATAACCGATGAGGTGTGGGTGGTGGCGCTCTGCCGCGACGAGCAAGTGAGGCGTCTGATGAAGAGAGAAGGATACACCAGAGATGAGGCACTATCCAGGATTGACTCGCAGATGCCCCTTGAGGAGAAGAAGAAGCGCGCCGACCATATCATCGATAACAGCGGTTCTGTTCAAGAGACAAAGGAACAAGTGTTCACTCTGTGGCAATCCCTTGAGAGGAGATCCTCTGCCGGATCCAGAAATAGTCCAGCCTGAAGAGAAGGCCCAATAAGGAAAGGACTGGGTGAATATGGGAGAAGGCGGAGCGGTCTCCGAGCTTACCTCCAAAGCGCTTGGGAGACTGTCCGGAGATAGGCTTGCAGTAGTGGATTTCTGGGCTCCTTGGTGCGGACCGTGTAAGCGGCTCGCCCCCATCTACGAGCAAGTGGCTCTTGATATGGTTTCCAGGTTCAAGGGGCAGGTGCAGTTCTACAAGGTGAATGTAGACAATGAATCCGGTCTGGCTGAGACCTACGGGATAATGACGATCCCCACCGTCATCGGCTTTTCAGGAGGCAAGCCGCTCGAGCGGTTCTCAGGCAAGACCAAAGAAGAACTCGCTCAGTGGGTTGAGAAGTTGGCTCTGCAGGTGAAATTGTCGTAGATACAAAAAAGCGGCGGAGGCGTTAGAGATGTCGGTCAAAAGAGTCATTGACTTCCGGTCGGATACCGTGACAAAACCCACGCAAGAGATGCGTGAAGCCATGTACCGGGCCGAAGTGGGCGACGACGTATACGGCGACGACCCTACGGTAAACCGGCTTGAGGAAATCGCGGCCGAGATGGTTGGCAAGGAAGCGGCCGTGTATGTCCCGACAGGCACCATGGGCAATCAGACGGCTATCATGGCCTGGACAGAGCGCGGAGACGAGGTCATCCTCGAAGAGCAGGCTCACATTTACATGTACGAGGTGGGCGGGCCGGCCGTGCTCTCTTCTGTGCAGTTGAGGCCTATCCGCGGGCACCGGGGCGTTATGGACCCTGCGGACGTCAAGGCGGCGATCAGGCCCAAGAACGTCCATTTCCCCAGGACCTCTCTGGTGTGTTTGGAGAATACGCACAACCGCTCGGGCGGTTGCATCATCCCTTTGGACAACATGAAAGCCATCTATGAGGTGGCACACGAAGGCAATGCCAGGGTTCACCTGGACGGCGCGAGAGTGTTCAACGCTGCCGTGGGCCTTGGAGTGGATGTAAGGGAGATAACGAAGTGGGCGGACTCGGTGCAGTTCTGCTTGTCTAAAGGCCTGTGCTCGCCCATGGGCTCGATAGTCGCGGGTCCGGCGGACTTTGCTGAACGGGTGCGTAAGTACCGCAAGCTCTTGGGCGGCGGCATGAGGCAGGTTGGTATTGTTGCCGCGGCGGGAATCATCTCTCTGGAGAAGATGACCCTCCGGCTGCATGAAGATCACGCCAATGCAAAGAGGCTGGCCGAAGGCATCAACAAGATACCCGGCCTTCGGGTAGACATGGAGACCGTTCAGACCAATATGGTCGCCGTACACACCGACGGCATCAAGATGGACGGCCCAGACTTCCAGAAGTTGATGAGGTCGCACGGTGTGTGGTTCAACGCCGACCTTCCCTACAGAGTCAGGATGGTCACCCATAATGACGTGACGTCCGCCGATGTGGACGAGGCGCTTCTGCGTATCGCTGAGGCAGTAAAGAACAGGTGAAAAGCTGCCTTACGGGAAGAGAAAGATGAGCCAGATGGGGCTTTTCGGCGATAGAGACGTTGGCGCCGGGGCAAAGGGTTCGAATAACCCGGTAGCGTCGGAACTTATCTCCATTCCGCCTGACGCCCCGCTGGCTCTTCGCATGACTCCGAAGTCATTCGACGAGTTTGTCGGACAAGAGGAAGTTGTAGGGCCCGGCAAGGCCCTCAGAAAGGCTATTGAGGGCGATCGCATCCCCTCGATGCTCTTCTGGGGACCTCCCGGAACGGGCAAGACGGGACTTGCCAGACTTGTGGCCATGACGACGAAGTCGGCGTTTCGAGAGCTTTCCGCTGTGACTTCCGGCGTCCAGGATGTCCGCAACGTTGTTCATGAGGCGAGCCGTTTACGGAGAGAAGGCAAGAGGCTGATCCTCTTCCTCGACGAGATCCACCGCTTTAACAAAGCCCAGCAAGACGCGCTTCTCCCGCACGTTGAGAGGGGAACTATCGTTCTGATAGGCGCTACCACCGAAAACCCCTATTTCTCAATCAACCCCGCTCTTCTGTCCAGAATGCGCATTTTCTCTTTCAGCCATCTAGAACCCCGGCACATTGAGGAAATCATCCGCCGCGCTGCGGATAACGAAGAGAGGGGTCTCTTGGCAGGAAGGACAGGTCGCGAGCCTCTTGAGGTTGTGCTGCCCCCTGACTTACTTGAGCATATTGTCAGCTTTTCTAAGGGAGATGCGCGCGTGGCGCTGAATCTCCTTGAGGCCGTCTACAACGTTGCTGAGGTGAAAGACGGCAAAGCAGTCCTGTCTCTCCAGAGGGCGCTGGAGATCACTCAAAGCCCGCAACTCTTCTATGATAAACTCGGCGACCAGCATTACGACGTCATATCGGCTTTCATCAAGAGTATGAGAGGCTCAGACCCCGACGCTGCCGTGTACTGGCTAGCGCGCATGCTGGAATCGGGAGAGGACCCCAGGTTTGTAGCGCGGCGCATCGTGATCTGCGCTTCAGAAGACGTGGGCCTTGCCGATCCCATGGCACTGGTGGTGGCGGAATCGGCTTTCCGAGCGTCTCAGCACATCGGTATGCCCGAAGCCAGGATTCCCCTGGCACATGCGGCAATCTACGTCGCGCTGGCTCCAAAGTCCAACTCCGCGTGCAAAGCGATAGACGAGGCCATCGCTGCGGTGCGGGAACAGCCCGCTTACGCCGTTCCACCGCACCTCCGCGGTACCGGCTACTCGGGAGCGGAGAAACTCGGGCACGGTGCCGGCTACAAGTACGCCCACGATTACCCCGGCCATTGGGTTGACCAGCAGTATCTCCCCAACGAACTCGCCGATACGCGATTCTACGAGCAAGGTGAAAACGACCCTGTAAACAGGGGAAGGAAACGGTAGTAAGCGTATCGCCTCCCGCCGTTCAGGGCAGAATTCCTCTCGGGAGGCGTTTTGCTTGATTTGCCCAAAGTGCAGGTCGAGAGCTACCGGCAGGATCGGACAGAACCAATACTACTGTTGGGACTGCAGCATCGAATTCATCCCGACCAGAGACGGGTTCCGCATGTACCGATTGGAGCCTGACGGTACCACCATCCTTGATTCACTCGGCGATACTCTGACCGCCACGGCCGGAGAAGGAGCGGTATCCGGTCCGGTTACCGGCGATATCCAGTCATTCCACGAAAAAGGCCCATTATAGGACTTTCTTCGGACAGGGGAGGGAACGAAAGCGTGATGAAAGACCGCACGTTCTGGGACGGTGTCGCAGTCGGAGCCGCTGCCGGCATGATATTCGGGTTGGCCATGCTCATGGGCAGGCGGCGCGAGGTTACGCCTATGGAACGCACTAAAATGGTCGTAGGAAGGACCGCCCGGCAGGCTATGAGACGCGCCCACGGAGCCTGGAACCAAATGGCGGGTAGGTTCTCTGACTGACCGGCCTGCGGTGAAAAGGGCACTCATAAGTGCCCTTTTTGTTCTTGTGGGCTGCGCGTTCCTATACTCTGTCCGGACAATACTTCCTCCTTTTGTCATAGCGGCATTCATGACCTATGTCCTGGAACCCGTAGTCAACAGCATACAGCGGAGGGGAATCTCGAGGCCCAGAAGCATACTCCTGGTCTACCTCCTTCTGTCTTTTGGCACAGCACTGTTTGTCGTCTATTTCATACCGGCTTTCGTTGCGGACATATCGGGGCTTGCAGGGCAGATCCCGAGGATAATCAGCTTGGTGCAGGCTTATGCCGCAAGCGCCAAAGAGATCGTCAGGCGATACAACCTGCCTGCCGGAATTGAGCGCGGCGCTATCGAGTCGCTTCTGAAGGCAGAAGAGTTTCTCGGAAACGTCGGTACCAATGCCTTCGGCTACTTCCTGTCATCGGCAACAGTGATCTCTTACATTGTAGTGGCGCCCGTGATCGCCTACTACATGCTGCGCGACATGAACAGGTGGCGGCAGCGCGCGTTAGTTGCCATGTCGCGGTATCCCCTCCCGTACGTTGACCTGGTTACCGACATCGACAGGGTGATCACGGGATTTGTACGGGGCCAGTCCATCGTCGCGGCCAGTGTGGCTGCCATGATCTGGGTAGCCGCATATGCGCTTGGATTGCGTTACGGCGCGGCCCTCGGCCTAATCGCGGGGCTCGGAGAATTCGTGCCCTTCTTCGGACCCTTCATAGGGTCACTCCCGACCATAGCTGCCGGATTCATGAAATCAACCGGCACAGGGGTGTGGGCAGTGGTGGTTGTCCTCATAATACAGTGGATCGACGGAAACGTTATGGTTCCTAGAGTCACTGGGCCTCGTGTGGGACTTCACCCCCTATGGATTTTGTTCGCGTTGCTTGCGGGCGGCAGGCTACTTGGCTTTTGGGGTCTGTTCCTCGGGGTACCCTTGGCAGGGGTGGCCGGCGCGGTTCTGAAGTTCGCCAAAGCGATGCTAGCCCGGCAGGAATCTTGAGACATAAGGCATGCGGAGGATTCCTATTCACCGTGAAGAACTGGAGGGGGGAGGAGGGATTTTCGTGGCGCTTACGGTCGGAGTAGTCGGAGCCGGAACCATGGGGCGCGGGATTGCGGAAGCGGCTCTCGCCTCAGGTTTCACGGTAATTCTCTTGGATTCCAGCGAAGAGCTCGCGGCGAAGGGCGAGGAAATCATCAGGAAGAGCCTTGCCAGAGGCGTCGAACGAGGGCGCCTCTCCCGGGAAAGCGTGGATGATATGCTTTCCCGCCTCAGTGTCGGTAGAGATTACTCCCTGGTCAAAGAGGCCGCAGTGGTCATAGAGGCCGTCTATGAGAGCATGGAGGTTAAGAGAGCCGTCCTCTCGGCGGTTTCTCGGGAAGTCTCTCCCGATGCCCTCATAGGGTCGAACACGTCCTCGCTATCGATTTCCGAGATGGCTCATTCGGTCTCACATCCTGACCGTTTTGCAGGGATACACTTCTTCAACCCGGTGCCGGTTATGAAACTGGTCGAGGTAGTGCCGGGTAAGGACACCTCGGATGATACGGTGAAGAGGGCCGAGGAGTTTGCCCGCAAAATGGGAAAGACGCCGGTGCCTGTAAGGGAGTCGCCGGGATTCGTAGTCAACAGGCTGCTCTGCCCTTTAATGAACGAGGCAGCATACCTACTCATGGAGGGCGTTGCATCGGCTGAAGACATCGATACCGCCATGAAACTGGGCGCTAATCACCCGATAGGACCCCTTGCCCTCGCGGACCTTGTTGGTATTGACGTGCTTCTGGCCATCATGGAAGTGCTTCACTCTCAATTGAAGGACGCGAAGTACGAGCCCTGTCCGCTTCTAAGAGAGATGGTTTCAGAGGGGAAACTCGGAAGAAAGACCGGACAGGGCTTCTTCACGTATGCTTAGGGTCTAGAGTTTGTACCCGATTTTCCTCAAGAACGAGTGGCGCCAGTCGATGTCCGGCTGCGCCTCTTCTCCTTTGGGCGGGTTTCCGTCAATCACGCCCATGATGCCCCTGCCTTGCTCGGACTTGGCGACGACCACCTGCACCGGGTTCGCGGTGGCGCAGAAGATGGAACACACCTCCGGGACCATCTTTAGGCTGTTTAGGACATTGATGGGGAAGCCGTTGGACATGAAGATGATGAACGCGTGACCCGTTCCCAGGGCCAGGGCGTTTTTCTTGGCAAGTGCCGTGAGGCTGTCGTCGTTTCCGGCTGCGCGCACGAGGCACGCGCCGCTCGCTTCCAGAAACGCGATGCCGAACTTAATGCTTCCGCCGGCGTTGGCCATCGCTTCGTACAGGTCTTCCACAGTCTTGATGAAGTGTGACTGACCTATGATGACATTCAGGTCCTCGGATTTCTCGATTTGTACCAGTTCGAATTCTAAGGCCATGTTGGGATGCCTCCTGGACTTTAGGTTAGCTCCCATGGAATTCATGGGTTTTCGGGAGATCTCCTTCCTTTCTGGCCGTACTCACGTACAAGGACGGAGATAAATTGGCAAGTGTCCGGTCTGTCGTAAGGAGCGTAGCTCCCTTGTCTAGGGCGAGATGCAGGGTTGCCGCCTGGACGGGGCTGAGTTCCGGGTGCTCCACGATCACCTGGGCTACCCCGATCACCCTGTCGTGCGTGGCCGGTTCGACGTGGATCGGGAGTTGGTCCACGATAGAGACGAGTTCCTCCAGAGACAAGGGCGATTCGGCTGCTGCGGTTGAATACGCCTCGAGAAGCACGGGCGCGGCGATTTCCACTTGCGTCTCACAATCTGAGCACTGCCTGAGTACTCGCTGGACGAGTGCTCCTCCCGCATCGTTACGCAAGTAGGCCAGAAGCGAACCCGAATCCATCACAAAAGCTGTATCCCTGAACGATTCAGCCAAGCCCTGTTGTCCTTTCCGGCGAGTCTTGCTGCTCTCTTCTTAGGAACCCCAGTCCTGCGTGAACCGGGTCTTCAACCTCGGGAACCAGCGTCAGCTTTCCCTGGGAATCGTACACCCTGAAGCGCGTCCCGCCTTTCAAGCCAAGCCGTCTCCTTACCTCGGCCGGTATAACCAGTTGCCCCCTGGCCGACATAGTCACTTTATGCACGGATGCCAAAGACCCCCTCGGTTTTCTCGGTGTCGTACCCTAGTATCTGCCGCGTGCCCTCCGCGCAATAGGCAGTTACGGCCTCTGACGCGTGTTCAAATGTGTAAATTGGGCCAAAAGGGCGTAAGCTGAGCCGAAGAACCGTTGAAATGTGCGGCTTGAGGATAGAAGATATCTATAGAACATGGATTGCGCAGGAAAAATGGCGGAGCGCCTAAGTAACAGGGAGGTTCCAAAATGGCCGAACACAACGTCAAGGTATACTCCACTCCCACTTGTCCGTGGTGCGTGAGGGCCAAGTCGTATTTGACGGATAAGGGTATTCCCTTCACCGATGTCGATGTTTCCCAGGATGTCGCGGCGGCCCGCGAGATGGTCAAGATCTCCGGCCAAATGGGTGTGCCGGTTCTTTCCATCAACGGCAGTGTGATTGTGGGATTCGACAAGAAGAGAATCGACGAACTGCTGGGCATATAGGCGATTGCCTCGGCAGGCAAGTTGTCCCTGGCCCGGATGACAAGCGAGGGACCACGGTAACGTGGTCCCCTCGTTTTGTGTTGAGAGAAGGTTTATAATTTGGTAAGGCGAAATAAGTTTCCCTTTGGTGTCAACTAGAGATGTCCGCCTGCGGGCGGCATCATTCCTTGGAGGTGGCGTTTTTGGGAGAGGTTCTGCCGCAACCTGAAATGCGCTCGCCATTAGGTCCTTTGATGAACCGTCTATTCGGAACCGATCCGGAGTCAAGACAGATTCTCGCTAGGACATGGGCTCTCGCGTGGCCGGTCGTCCTCGAACAGGCTCTGGCCATGGTCGGCCAGGTATTCGATATGGCTATGCTTGGCAGGCTCGGAAAGGAAGCCGTAGCTGCTGTAGGCTTGAGTATGCAGCCGTTTCAACTTATCAACGCGACCTTCATGGGGCTTTCCGTAGGTACAACCGCGTTGTCCGCCCGTGCCGTCGGAGCGGGGAACAGAGAGGAAGCCGGTCAGATAGCAGGTCAGGCGTTGGTCGTGGCTCTTGTATTCGGAATCATCATAAGCACCTTGGGAGTACTCAATGCGGATTGGATAGTGACATTCATGAAGGCCGAAGAGCCCGTGCGAGTGCTGGGCGGCCAATATGTGCGGATGATGATGCCCGGGATGATGCTGTTCTTCGTGTTCACCATCGCCACGGGAGCACTTCGCGGAGCCGGTGACACTCGTACGCCGATGCTCATCAACATTTCGTTGAACACGGTCAAGCTAATATCAAACTACCTTCTCATATTCGGAAACTTAGGCTTTCCGGCTCTAGGAATAAGAGGAGCCGGACTCTCCACGACCATATCCCGCACATTGGGAGGCATCGCCATTTTGATCGCGATCTCCCGCCGTACGGGTAAGATCCCTGTGGACTGGAAGAAGGTGTTCACCCGGTTTGACCTCAAGTTGTTCGGGCGGATCCTCAATATAGGTGTTCCCGCCATGGCCGAAAGGGTCCTCACATCGTCAGGTCAGATAGCGTATGCCCGCCAAGTGGCAGGCTTAGGGACTGAGTCGTACGCTGCTCACTCTCTTTCTCTCAACGTGGAGTCTTTTTCTTTCATGCCCGGCATGGGCTTCGCGACAGCGGCTACGGCCCTGGTGGGGCAGAGGCTCGGAGCTAAAGATCCCGAAGGAGCGGAAAAGTGCGCCCTTACCGCGATGAAGATGGGACTTCTCACGATGGGCTCCATGGGACTCCTGTTTTTCCTGTTTCCCGGTCAGTTTCTGAGCATATTTACCGATGACCCCGGAGTGATCGCCAGAGGGATTCCCCTTGTGAGGATCGTGGCTTTCACTCAGATACCTGAAGCACTGGGCTTCGTGATCCCGGGGGCTCTCCGGGGCGCGGGAGACACGCGTATCGCCATGTATGTTACGGTTGCCGGCGTCTGGGTCATGCGTTTGGGGCTAACCTACCTTCTTATGAACGTATTCCATGTAGGCCTTACCGCCGCCTGGTTCGCCATGTTTGCAGACTGGGTGCTGCGCTCGAGTCTGTACTGGGCTAGGCTGAAGCGAGGCAGGTGGAAGGAGATCAAGGTCTAGGAAACTTTCTTGGCGATGCCAAGTGAAAGTGATACGATAATGTCAACGGGGAGCCGCTCTGAGCGGCTGAGAAAGGGCTTGAACAGCACCTGACCCTTGGAACCTGTGGGGTAATGCCCGCGTAGGGAAATCCGAGTCAGAGGCCCGCACACCCGTGCGGGTTTTTGTTTGGCCCGCAATACTGGAGGAGTGTTGTCAGTATGCGTGATAAGAACGTGAGGATGTTGGTAGAAGGCGCTTTGATGGTCGCCCTATCTTTCGGTCTCCATCTGTTCAAGATCTACCAGGCACCGTACGGCGGCTCCGTGACCTTGGGGAGTATGGTACCGCTTATTCTGTTTGCCATTAGGTACGGGGCGGGACCGGGCATCACGGTAGGAGCAGCTTACGGGTTGGTGGACTTCATCGTGAACCCGTACGTGGTCCATCCCGCCCAGGTAATCTTGGATTACCCTCTGGCCTACGGCCTTCTGGGCCTCTCCGGGCTGTTCCGGCACAACATATACCTGGGGTCGGCGGTCGGCATCTTTGGCCGCCTCATATCGCACTTCCTCTCGGGCGTCATCTTCTTCGCGGAGTATGCAGAGGGCAACGTGTATCTCTATTCGTTGGTGTATAATGCTCAGTACTTGGTGCCGGAGCTCCTAATCACGGCAGTTGTTCTCAGGTTCGCTTTGAAGCGGCTCTTGGAGGTCAAGGTATAACCTGGATCCTAAGGGAAGGAGGTCGCGCGACAGTGATTCCCGTCTTCTCAGGGGAATACGCCGTAATCGTAGGCGGCGGCGATGTGTCAGACCTCCTTCTTCCCTTTGTCAGAGGCGCCTCCATGATTATCGCCGCTGATTCCGGCGCTGAGTTCCTGGAGTCGCACGGACTTACACCGGGCATCTTCGTCGGTGACTTCGACTCGTGCGGCCGCGAGACTGTATGCCGCGTCCGAGCCTCAGGATGCAGGGTAGTCTCTCTCCCTGTCGAAAAAGACGTGACCGACAGCGAGGCGGCGTTGAACACCGCCTTTGCCGAGGGCTTCAGGTCGGCAGTCGTAATAGGTGCTTTGGGCGGAGACCGGATAGAACACGGGATTGCCAATCTCCTGTTGGTCGAGCGCTACGCCGGACAAGGTATGGATGTCGTCCTCGCCTCGCCAAAGACCTGGATCTGCCACGTGAGCGGTCCCGGATACGCCGGCTTCACCAGGAGGGCCTTCCGGGGCAGAAGAGGAGACTGGGTTTCGCTTTTCCCAATCACCGAGAGCGCCAAAGGAGTCACTACCGAGAACCTGAAGTTCCCTCTCTTACGAGCTACCCTCACGCGGGGCACGACTCTCGGCGTATCCAATCAGATGCTCGGCGAAGGAGGGGCTGTATCCGCTGAAGAAGGTTTCCTCGCGATAGCGCTCACCAGGGCGTAATATCGTTACCGGGGGAGTTCCGACAGCGGCCGGCCTCTGGGGTCGTCTCTTGCCGGCTTACCGAGACTCAAGAGTTCACCGAGCGGCATTATCTCGTAGCCCGCCGTTTCCAGGTTCTCCAGCACCATCGGCAGTGCCTCGGGGGTGTCCGTTGCCGAGTCGGAAGCGTGGAACAGCAGGATAGCACCCTTGAAGACGAGTTTTGACACTCGTTCGACTATCGCGGATGCACCCGGTTTCAGCCAGTCCAGACTGTCCACCGCCCATATGACGGTCTCGTAACCCAGCTCATTCGCCGTCTGCACGACGGTTTTATCGTAGTCCCCGTTCGGAGGGCGGAAGAATCTGGGTGTGGAGCCCGTCAGATTCACAAGGATGTTGTGGGCGTCTTCAATGTTGTCGCGGATGTCTTCTTTGCTCAGCTGGCTTAGGTTGTCGTGGTCCTGTCCGTGGCTGGCCACTTCGTGGCCCTCATCCACTATGCGCTTGACGACGTCTTTGTAGTGCTTTGACCAGGGCCCCGACAGAAAGAAAGTAGCTTTCTGACCCCGTTCTTTGAGCACGTCCAACACTTTGCACGGGATGTCCTCTCCCCACGAAATATCAAACGTCAACGCGACTGCCTTGCGGTCGGTAACCACATAGAACATGGGCATCTGCGGTGTCTCTGCGGTCGTTAGGTCGTACATCTCGATTACGGGCTTGACCGGCCGGAAACGTAACGCCACGAACGCGGCGGCTATGCCGAGGATGAGTAAGAATCCCAAGATAAGAGTCCGCTTTCGAACAATCACCGGGCGACCCCCCGAGACTAATGATAGTCGTATGAGATCTCGGATATGTCAGGAAGGAGTTAACCCGGACCTAAAGTCCGGGTTAATTGGGGTATAGCCTCTTAAGGAGGTTCGCTTATTCGGCTGCGCCCGGGGCTTTGTCAGGTGTCTTCCGGTATATGCCGAGCCCCGGCTTGTGATAAAGCCTTTCACGGGGCTTGCTCTTGGCCGTAGGAATGACCACCGTCTTGCCGTCAGAGGTGACCGTCACTTCCGTAGGCTGCTTGTGGGAGCCATCTTCGCGAGAGCTTTCCTGCCCCGGCTGTTTCTCGCCTGTGTTTCTGGCCTTCATAAGGTCGGCAAGGACATTAAGCGCCAGAGTGATGATGCGCGGGTCTATTCCCAAGATCTGTTGCAGCGGCGAAGCCGGCGTCTTCGGCTCGGCGGGCGGTTTATCCTTGGCCTCCGCCCCGCTGTCCTGAGAATCGGAGTCAGCCGCAGTTTCCGCCGGCTCGGAAGGAGGCTGCGGAGATAGGTTTCGGGCCTTTGTCATCGCCGAGAGGGCTCCCATCAACGTGCCGATCAACGCGGGATCGATGCCGCCTTGCGGACCGCTCAGCAGCTTGGATGCTGCGGCCATGACCGATGAGGTCAGGTCGGTTTCCTTCGCCTCCGGCTGCGGCGGTGACAAAACTGCATCCTCGGCCATGGACTTGATCAAATTGATCGAAGATTTCTGGCTGTCACCCTCGGCGTAGAACGACTCCAGAATGCCCAGCAAGTTCAAAAGCGCCAAGAGGCCTGCCTTTTCTCTGAGACTCCGGGGATCGGTCTCGTGGCTCTCCGTCAGGACGGAACGGGCGATATCTGAAAGCGTCCGGTCAGTTTCCATGGCCGCTACTCCGCCCGAAGAAATTGGCGAACTCCGGAGGAACCTGAGAGCCGATGACTCCGCCGAGTTCGGTCTTCAGTATCTTCCTGGCCTCTTTGATGGCGTTGTTCACCGCTTCTACAACGTGCGTCTCCAATGAGGCCAAATCGTATGTCTTAGCTGCCAGCTTTTCCCTGTCGATATGGATCGTCCGTATATTGAACCAAATATCGCCGGTGGCCGAGACCAGGCCTCCCCCGGATTCTCCTTGAACCAGCCTGTTCTGCAGCCCCGTCAGGCGCGAGCTTACTTCTGACTCGATTTTCTCCATCTGCATAAGCAGCGCAGCCAGGTTTTGCACTTCACTACCCCTCCAGTCCGGACTACTGGAGCATCTTATGCCGGACGTTAAGGGAGGGGTGATAGGGTTTACCGCCCGAGGGGCATAACCCTGGCGAACGGCAAGGTCAGTTCCCTGCGAACGTAGACGCGTCGCACAGGCGAAGTCCCGCGCAAGATCCCCCAGTTCGACTGTTTCGTCTGAAAGAGTGGCCTAGCGGGCCTCGTCTGCCACAAGGGTCTTTTCTGCCTATCCTGACTTCCCGCTTCATCCAATTCCGCCTGAACGGACTTGGGATCGAATGACCCACTGGCCGCCAGGAGCAGGATTAGGATCAAGAACAGAGAGAAGGGGTTATCGGCTTCAATGCCCAGTATTTTCACTGCCCGTCCCTCCTTTAGCCTTCCAGCCGGTCGGTTCTCTCGGCGATAAACGCCTCGAGTTTCTTGCCGAACCAAGAAGCCGCGAGTATCAGCGAGAGCGAGACGGCTGAATCGAGCCTCTCGGCTAGAAGACCTTGCGCCCTCTCGGTCATGGTGGTTATCTCCAACGATTCCGTCATCGTCCCCGCTTGAGTTATCTCGATCAGCGTATCAATGAGTCTCTGGCCCCTCTCGCTCGTGAAAGGTCTCAGCGCTGTTATCAAATCCAGGGTTTCTCTGGTAACCTGCCCGTTGGCCACTGTTACCCCCCCTTTTCGGTCGGGTTGATCATGACATAATATGACCCCCGGCCAAAAACGTTCCGAGCGGGGTTATACCAGTTGAGGCGTATAATGCAGGCACTTAAGGCGCTTCAAAAGGTAAACTTCGCATAGAGGGAGAAAATACGGAAGAGATCACGTGGCACAGAGAGGGGTTATTTCAATGGACCTTAGTTCCGCCCTCAACTTCAAGAAGAAGAAAGAAGAGACTGCGGAAGACCGGGAGCTCATACTTGAGCGGGCCCGTGAGATTCACTCCGAATCGATAGTTGTGGATGCGCATGTAGGCACGTTGTTTGACGTCGTGCACAAGACAAGGCCGTTCGGAGAAAGATCTGCTGCCGGGCATGTGGATGTTCCCCGTTTGAAGGATGGCGGAGTCCGGTGCGCCGTTATGAGTGCTTTCCCTGTCGAGCGTACCTACCCCATCAGGGGCGTCAAGGCCGGCCTGGAATACATAGACGCTTTCAAGTCGCTCTCTGAGATTTCGGGAGTGACTCTCGCGCAAAACGCCGGCGACATCGAATCTGCCGCCAAGGAAGATAAGGTGAGCCTTGTGCTCTCATTTGAGGGTGGGGAATTCCTCGACGGGAGTATTGAGGCGCTCAGGATGTATCACCGGCTTGGGCTGCGAGTACTTGGGCTCACTTGGAACGACAGGAACGCCTTGGCAGACGGTGCCGCGGAGTCGGGCACCAGAGGAGGGCTAACCCGGTTGGGCCGCCTGGTGGTTAAGGAGTGCGAGAGGCTCGGTATAGTCCTGGATGTGTCTCACATATCGGAGGCCGGGTTTTGGGATGTAATCGAAGCGGTAGATGCCCCGGTGTTGGCGAGCCACTCCAACTGCCACAAACTTTACCCTCACCCTCGCAATCTCACCGATGACCAGCTTAAAGCCATAGGTGAGGTGGGCGGAGTGGTTGGGATCACCTTTAACCCTGACTACCTGGCAGAAGCGGGTCACGACCTAAGCACTGTCTGCGATCACATAATGCACGCTGTTGAGGTTGCAGGCGAGGAAGCGGTGGGTATAGGTTCCGACTTCGACAGCTTTGAGGGGGGCGAACATAGTCCCTTGACATCGATAGCCGACCTTCCCCTTCTCACTGCCGAGCTCCTTCATCGAGGTCTCTCCGGCAAAACGGTGGCCGGCATACTAGGAGGCAACTGGATGAGGATAGCCCGTGCCGTCATGGGCTAGCCTGACGATAGATGGGGTGAGGACTTGAAGATCGTCGTAACTATGAACGCGTTTAAGGGGAGCCTCTCGTCAAGAGAGGCTTCATCTCTTGTGGCTGAAGGTTTCCGGAGCGGATTCCGCGAGGCAAGGGTTGTGGAAATACCCCAAGCCGACGGCGGAGACGGGACTGTGGAAGTACTGGTTCACGCCCTCCGAGGCGAAATCGCGGAAGTTGACGTATCCGGGCCGATGGGCAAGACGGTAAGGGCACGATTGGGTCTATTGGACGGAGGCAAAACGGCAGTTATCGAGAGCGCACAAGCTTCCGGGCTCGCCCTGGTGGAACCCGCCGAGAGGGATGTGCGGAGGGCGTCGAGCAGCGGAGTCGGCGAGCTTCTGCTGTGGGCGGCCAGGAGAGGCGTGAGGCGAATCATCGTGGGTGTTGGAGGTACCGCTATGAACGACGGCGGCATCGGCGCCGTCCAAGCGGCAGGCGGAAGAGTGGAGGATAGTGAGGGGAGGCAGGTCGAGCCCGGTACCGTCGGATTGGCGCGGGCAGTTCGGGTCTCGCCGGGCTCCATACCTCGTGACTTCGCCCGTATTGAGATTACCGCTATCACAGACGTCGTGAATCCGCTCTTGGGGCCGGATGGAGCCACGCGTGTATACGGACCTCAGAAAGGGCTCAGCCCGGCAGAAGTCGATGCTGTTGATGCCGCGATGGGCCGGTTCGCGCGAGTTTTGGCCAGGGATCTTGGGCGCGACCCCTCGGAGGTTCCCAGGGCAGGAGCGGGCGGGGGGCTTTCGGCTGCGCTGTGGGCCTTCTTCGGCGCGCGGCTTGAGAGCGGCTCTCAGTTCATCATGAGAGAAACCGGTCTCCTGAGAGAGATGTATGACGCCGACTTAGTGGTGACCGGAGAGGGCGCCGTTGATTTTCAGACCGCTAAGGGAAAGGTGCCTTTCGCGGTGGCCGAAGCGGCCTATTCTGCCGGGGTGCCCGTTATCGTGCTTGGCGGGGGGCTGTCAGAGGATGTGTTGGAGGGATATCCGCCCGAGTTTGCCGCAGTCTTCTCGGTAACCCCTCGCCCAATGGCAGTGGCTGAGGCCATGGCGGGTGCCCGGGCCAATCTCCGGTTCGCCGCTGAGCAGATAGCGCGGATGGGCAGGCTTTTTGCCATGGCGAGGATAGACTCGCGCGACACGGCAGCGGGAGGCGTGGTTGTCCGCGAGACTGGGAATGGCCTGGAGGTTCTCTTCATCAACGATGCTTACGGCATGGTCGGCCTACCAAAAGGCCACCCTGAGGCCGGTGAGAACTTGCTAGAGGCCGCTGTGCGGGAGGTCTGTGAGGAAACAGGCATTGAGACGGCCGTACTTGGCGACTTGGGCGCGGTGAGGCACCGGTACTCCGATCCTGACGGGCGCGTGATAGAGAAGACGGTGCATTACTTCCTGATGAAGCCGGTGGGAGGCCAGTTGACCCCTCAGGAGGGAGAAACCCGTGGCGTCATGTGGGTTAAGGAACAAGACATTTGCACGCTGAAGGCTTACCGGAACACCTTTGCTGTTGTGGCGCGGGGCCTTAGCCGGTACCGGACCCTCAAGACAGGATTCGACGGACGCACGACATGATCTCTTGATAAAGTAGCCGCGGCAAGGGGCCCGGTGTGCGCTTCTATCGAGGCGCGCCCCGGGCTTTTGTTTTATCCCCCGAAAACAAGGCTCGGGGCGCTCAAGAGTCACTACAGAAGAAGGGAGCGTCCTTTATGTCGTCCGGTTGTAGGATCTTTGTTCTTTCCGCTGTCCTGATCGTAGGCGTTGCAGTCGGACTCCACGCGTACCGCTATCGGGACGAGTTCGTCTTTCTTACCGTCGAAGAGTCGTCCATGACCGCTTTGGCAGGGCTCCCGATCGGCTGGGAAAAGTTGCCCGGAGCGTTCATAGATTGTGAGGACAAGTCTATCGAGTTGGATAGGCGCCCGCACCTTTTCGGAGTGTCGCTAGGGGTGCACTTCGTCTCCTCTTCTCGAGGTATCGAGTTTGCGGAGTCACTGCGTTTCTCAAGGCTGGGCCGAGTCTCTGTAGGGATCGGAGAGCCGGTCTCGGTACAGGGACTCGATTGGTCCGGCAACAAGGTGGAGATGGTTGACAACTCTGCCCGCGTAGTCCGGGGAGAGCTGGTTGTCGAGAAAACCGAATCCACCGGGGTCGTCCACCTGCGGTACGGAGGCCGGCGCTTTTCCTTATCTCCCGGCCAGTCGTGGGCCGAACTCTTGACATCCTCTGACGGGGAGATTACGGAGATCCCGGCCGGTAGCTGGGAAGAAGAGGTGGATGCTTGTCTTGCGGAGGGAAGACCCGTGACAAGGCTCGCTATCGCCAACCGTGGGTTCTGGCCCAAGAGCAATGTCCGTGAGTATATGCCCGATCCTTCGGGAGGGGTGACAAGGTGAGACGGACACGTGCAACTCTCGTTTCGACCATCTTGATGACAGCCTTTCTCGTGAGTTCTTCTGCTCCCGGATTGGCTGCGGCTACGGTTAGCGTCCCGGACCGGAGGCCTGTGATCATCGTGAGCGAGCCTTCATTTGGCTCCGATCTGTCCATGTCTGCCTCTACCGGAGCGCTGGCCCGGCACCTTGCTTCCGTAGGGTACACTCCTGGCCGCGACCTGTTTGAGATAGGGATTTCCGGCGTCAAGGATCTTCCTGACGGGGCTCTGCAGTTGGCAGTACACGCTAAGGAAGTCCTGGGCTCCGCACCTGAATGCGATATGGTCGCGAGCGGTATTTCCGGCTTCATCGCCCGTTACGCTGTTGAAAACGACTATCTGGAAGGCGTCAGGATCGCGAACTTGGTGATGGTTGCATCCCCCAACCACGGCACTTTCTTGGCCGGCGTTGTGAAATCAATACTGGAGGTTGTGAGACAGGAGTCGTTCCTGGAGAAGGAGACCAGGGGGCAGAGGTTTTTTCCGTCGGTACGGGAAATCCTGGGGCTGCAAGATAACGAAGACGCGAAATCCGTAAAGGAGTTGACTCAGGCACGGTCCCTTGCCGCACCCGAGTGGGAGGATGAGGCGTCCTGGATAGCCTACAGGTCAGCATCCCTCTGGGAACCTCTTTACGCTCAATACGTGAAGGGCCGCTATTTCTCTATCCCGTACGTTCCGGCCGATTCGCCTAAGGAGACGTTCGCCGGGTGGGTGCGCCGTTCTCTTCCCGCTGTCTGGGAGCGGTTGTTTGTCGAAGCGGAATGGCCGAAGGGTGCGGCGCAAGACCTCTCGCTTCCCTATTACGAGTACCTCTCGATGGAAGTGGCCCGGAACCGGTACGTCATGCGCACGGCATCCGGAGGGAGCCTCGTCCAGAGCCTCATCAGCGAACCGTATGTCCCGTCCGGCTGGAAGGACGCGGCTTATCACTATGGCCTCAAAATCCTGCGCCACTATGCCGAGAAAGCGTTGGTGACCCTAAAGGCGAAGGCTCAAGAACTCATTGCAGAGCGTGCGGTTGGGCTCACCGGGCTTGGCGACGGACCCGACTCTCCGTTCATAAGCGGTCTTGTCAAGGAGGATTTGCTGATCAACCTCGGGACATCCGCAGCTAAGCGATTCGAGAGGATCCCGGCCAACCTGCGGTTGCAGGCGCTCAATAAGTCGTCTCAGTCGGCAGCCAGGAATCGAGATACGCGTTACGTCTCTGTCTCCTCGCGTCTGGCTAATCCCTGGGGCCTAATCTGGCCGCAGCTGGCTCCAAACGATGGCCTTCTCGAGGTCGACAGCACCGTTGCACCTGTGGGACCGGGCGATCTGATCAGAGTATTCGGGGGCATCCTGCGGCTGCCCGGCAAGGACATCCTGGATGACAACCGAGTGCAGAGGTACATTGCAGAGGTGCTAGGCGAGTCCGTCGAAACGAGCGGAGTCGAAGGTGGCTCGCTGATATCGCTTGACGTCTCAAGTTGGGGACCTCAAAGGTGCGCGATCGGGAACGCAGAGCGAGTGACTATAGGTGTGACGGACTTACCTGAAGGTTGGCAATGCCAGGTTTGGGAGGAGGGGGGCCAGCCTGCCGCGATGTGGGCTTTTGGCCGAGGGGGCAACTATACGGTGAGGTTGAGTCCCGGTACCGGTAGCTTAGGCCTCCGTTTGATTAGGACCGGCCCGGCCAATCCCGTCCTCGGCCGCTCGGTCTCTTCGGCTTATGCAGAGGAGGTTTTCGTGCGCGTGTTTGTTGCTCTCTCCAAAGAAGAGATTGCGCCGGTTGAGCCTCCGGAAACCGATCCCCCGGGTTCCGGTGATGAAGGTGTGGCAAGTCCCGGAGATGTTGAGGATGATGATTTGCCCGACGATATTCCTACCGTCCGGGTGGTTTACCGGTCTAAACACACTACACTCAAGAAAGCGAAGGAGACTGTTCACAAGTACTGGATGTTGGACTTCGGAGACGGGACTCGGGAAAAGGTGGACGGCATGGCATCCTTGACAGTCGATCATACCTACACGGCGCCCGGCTCGTACCGAGTTATTGCTGAATCGTACGGAGACGGCGATGAGCCGCTTTATACGAAGACCTGGGAAGTGTCCGCCTATATGGAGGGAGAGACTCACAGGTTTGCCTGTCAGAGCATAGCTCCCATCAAAGTGGAAGTAATTCTGAACGGGCCAAGAAAGTGGGTGACAGGCAAGCGAGCGGTCTTCACGGCAGGAGCCAACGTAGAACTCCCGCCAAATGCCGAGCTTGTATCGCTGAAGATCGACCCGGGCGAGACTTTCGGCGTGATCTGGGAAAGGGCGGGCGACTTTGTCGTGGGATGTGCGGCTTCAATGATTGTTCAATACTCGCTAGAGGATGCCCTGATTAAAGTGGAGAACACTTACCTTAAGGAAGTTCCCGTCACCGTGCTCACGACCGGAGTGACGCAGTAGGGGGCCGGGAGGCAGGTGGAACTTCCCAGTTCCGGCCTTCGTCGAAGATGGGTAGTTCCAAACGGATCTTGGAGGGACCAGCGATGTCTACGCCTGTTATACAGATTCAGGGGTTGCACAAAGAGTACAGCATGGGCAAGGTGAAGGTTCAAGCTCTGAAGGGCGTTGACCTCGAAATCCCCGCGGGTCAGTTTGTAGCCATTATGGGTCCGTCGGGCTCCGGCAAATCGACGCTCATGAACATTCTGGGATGTCTCGACCGGCCCTCTCAGGGAACCTACCTCCTGGACGGCGCTGATGTAAGCAGGAAGAACGACAACGAGTTGGCTGACATACGCAATCGTTTCATCGGGTTCATCTTCCAGACGTTTAACCTCCTGGCCAGGACCAACGCCATGGCGAACGTCGAGCTCCCGCTCATTTACAGGGGGATGGGGGCCAAGGAACGGCACAAGAGGGCCACGGCGGCATTGGAAGCCGTCGGGCTGGGCAGGCGCATGACGCACAGACCCAACGAGATGTCCGGAGGCGAGCAGCAGAGGGTGGCGATAGCCAGGGCGATTGCCGGGGATCCGAAGGTCATATTGGCCGACGAGCCTACAGGAAACCTCGACTCGAGGTCCGGCGAGGAAGTCATGACGATCTTCCAGGACCTGCACGAAAAAGGTATCACTCTCATCCTGGTTACCCACGACCCCGATATCGCAAGGCACGCCGAGCGCATCATCTCGGTGAGAGACGGGAAGATCATTTCGGACGTCATGGTTGAAGACCGGCTAGACGCCAGAAAACTGCTTGAAGAAATGCCGGCGGCAGAGGAACAGGAACAGGCGGAGTCCGCCGGTTGATCCGGCTGGTATGCGGCTAGGGCATGAGCGCTTCCTTGGCGACCCGTTTGAGAAGTTCCTTTCCCTCAGGGCTGGTCAGGAACGTTCCGAGCACGTCACTCAGCATTTGCCGGAACTCAGGCGATTTCATTGCTTCTTTCATGAGTTCTTCAAAAGCTTCTCGGGATTGGCCCTGCATTAGGTCGGAGACTACGGCTCTGCCCTGTTCCGATGCCAGGATGTCGCTGACTAAAGCTTGCACTTGTGCAGTGTCGATTTGAACGGGCTGGGATGCTTCCGCAAACCGGCCAAGATACCACGTCGCGAGATGGGGTGCGTATTCTCTGACTCCGTAATACGAACCTACGGTGAGGCCGACGCCTAGAGCGACTCCGAGCAGCACAAGCAAGATTCCGCGTTTTACGCTCAAGGTGGGCAGTACCTCCTTTTGCATCCTTATCATGCATATATTGGTATGTTGTTATGCAGGCATGCTATTATAAAAAGCGGTGATGCCAATGTACCCGGTGTTATTCCGAATCGGCTCCATCGAGTTTTACTCATACGGACTTATGCTCGGGCTGGGGTTTGCCGCTGGGGTCTATGTCGCGTCAAAGAGGGCGGAGAAGCTGGGATTTGACCCGGACTCTCTGTTTTCGTTCTTTCTCGCCATTTTGGCAGGCGGTGTGGTCGGAGGAAGGCTTACCCATATAGTCCTCAACCTTGGCTACTACAGGAGTCTGGCGTCAATACTCGACACCCGCGAAGGTGGACTGGCCATACACGGTGTCCTGATTGGAGGAGCCATAGCGGCCCTCATCTACTCTCGCGTGAAGAGAGCGTCGTTCCTCGGCTTGCTGGACATTGTAGCTCCTTCCGTCGCCCTAGGACAGGCTATCGGGCGCATCGGCTGCCTTTTTTCAGGGTGCTGCTACGGGATCAGGACTTCGGGCACATGGGGTATCGAGACCAGGTTTGCCCCCGGATTGCGCCACCCCTACCAATTGTACGAGAGTATCCTCGACCTTTTCTTGTTTTTTGGCCTCATGTATTTGTCTTCGAGAGTCCAGGTCAAAGGTGGCCTGTTTGTTATTTATGCTGGCGGTTATTCAGCCATTAGGTTTCTCCTCGAGTTCTTCCGCGACAACGACGACTACCTAGCCGGTATCAGCTACGGGCAGTGGTTCTCGCTGTTGGCCATAGCAGCTTCGATTTTGATTTACCGGCGACTTCAGAAGTCGAACCAAACAACCTAACCGATTCGCTTCCATACGCCGAAAACTAATAGGATGGGAGGGAATCGAATGGGAGCGGTTGAGATTTCTGCGGTACTCAACGCTATAGCGAGCGGCATCATAGTGGTCGACATGGATGACATGGTCCTGTTGGCAAACGAGCGAGCGTCCCGGTACCTGGGACGTCGTTTTGATGATATACGGGGACGCTCTTTTGGCGATATCATCTCACAATCGTTCGTTCCCCGGCTGCGAGACCCGAAACCCCTTCAAGAGTGGCTTGAGATGACCAAGGCCCTGCTGGACTTCTCATCACCTTCCTCTTTCACAGGCAACATCTGTGAGGTCGTTTGCCGGGTTGATGGCGACGATCTGAATCTCATAATAGCCGGCACGCCGGTTCTTGATGCTAAGGAGACGCGAATCGGGAGTCTGTACAGCCTGACAGACGTTACCCAGCTCCGAAGAACCGAGGAGGTTCTGGCAGCCGTATCTAATGCGGCTCGCGAGATCAACTCCGACCTCCAAATCGCGGAGATGCTCCCAAGCCTGTTTCAGGTTGTACAAGACCGGGTTCCCCTGGACGGAATGGCGATTCTCTCAATCAAGGATAACGGCCGGGCAGTCGTGCTCGGCTCGATCCCGGAGCCCTTCATGGGAGGAGTCGGGGCAAGCGGGCTTGTTTCCGTAACCGGAGATTCGGGAGAGATTCTAGTAGACATTGTTTCAGACTTAGGAAAGACAATCGATTCCAGTAGATCGCTCTTACCGAAAACCTTCCTTACCGAACTCCAAAGGCAGGGCATGTCCTCCATGGTGGCTCTCCCGCTCACTTTGCCAGGCCAGATAACGGGGATATGGGTTCTCGCGAGCAGGGAGCCGAAAAGCTATAGCCACGCCGACATGGCTTTCTTGGAACCCGTGTCGGACCACCTTGCCGCCGCCGTGAAGAACGCTACGCTCCTGGAAACGACGCGCGAGATGTACTCTGCCGCGGTTCGGGCTCTGGCAGCCACGGTAGATATACGGGACAGCTATACGATGCACCATTCCGAGCACGTATCGGTGATAGCCAGGGAGATCGCCTTGGAGATGGGGCTCGATAAGGAAGACGTCGACGTCATCGAACTGGCAGGGTTGGTCCACGACATCGGTAAGGTGGGAATACCCGATTCGGTCCTGCAGAAGCCCGGTCCGCTTGAGCCGGCTGAGAGGTCGGTAATGACCAACCACTCCATGCTCGGCGCGACTATCCTCGAAAGAGCCGGAATGCTGGCTGACCTCGCGCCTCTGGTGTTGCACCACCACGAATGGCACAACGGGTCGGGATATCCCGACAGGTTGAACGGCTGCGAGATTCCGACGGGCGCTGCCATACTTGCCGTGGCCGATGCCTTCGACACCATGATCTCCGATAGGCCCTACCGGCCCGGCATGTCGATCCAGGAAGCTCGCGAGGAACTGAAGCGGTGTGCCGGCGAGCAGTTTCGCCCCGATGTGGTACAAGCTCTGGAAAGGGCCATCTCCAAGGGAGGTTCGTGGCTTCCCGAGATAACCGGTGACAACGTCCTGGAGTCACGCAAGGCCCTCAAGGTGCTCGAACCCAGGACTCTCGTAGAGCAGGGGGACGCGATGGAGAAGGCTATCACGTCCAAGGAACTTGAGGTGCTTTTCCGCATCGCTCAAGAGATGAAGAAGCTTCTGGACTTGCGGGAAATCTTGAAACACATCATACACATTGTAGCCGAGGAGATGGGCTATTCCGATTGCATCATCCTCATACCCGATGAAGAGGGTGAGAACCTGGTTGTGTCGGCCGGAGTCGGCCTGTCCGGCGGCATCATGGGCACAAAAGTCCCCCGTGGGCAGGGCATCTCTTGGTGGGTTATGAATAATGGGATTCCTCAGAACGTGCCCGACGTCGACCGCGACGAACGTTATATCGGAGGGGCCAGCGGGATAGGGTCCGAACTCTACATCCCGCTTGAAGTGAGAGGCAGGCGCCTGGGCGTCCTGGTCATACAGAGGGCGGAAAAAGGCGGTTTCACATCCTCAGATATGAGAATGCTCATGGCTGTTGCCGGACACATCGCCTCGGCTTTGGAAGTGGCTCAGCTCCATGAACAGGTGAAGAAAGCCGCCGATTGCGATGCTCTTACGGGACTCTACAACAGGAGAGTTTTCCTTAATACGCTGGATTCGAGCATACGAAGTGCATCCTATGCCAATTCGGGAGGGATGGTTTCAGTCGCCATTGTGGATATTGACGGGCTGAAGGAGATCAACGACCTTCACGGCCACCTGGCGGGAGATGCAGTGCTCGCCCGCGTTGGCGAATGCCTGAAGCGGGGATTTAGGTCGGTTGATGTTGTCGCGCGCTACGGAGGCGACGAGTTTGTTGTGCTCGTGCCCGGCATGACGCAGGAGCAGGCAGCGGGGCGTGTCAAGGAAGTCATCCAGGGTTGGATGAAGGAGTCTGTGCAAGATCCGGCCGGCGAGTCGGTACCTTTGCCCGGCGCCTCTTTCGGGGTCGCGACCTACCCGGACGACGGCGATGAGGCCAGAGTAGTGCTGGCCGCTGCAGACGACAGGCTCCGGAAGGCAAAGACCAGGAAGGTGTCGAGGCGCTCACAGTAGCGTCTAGGCTGCGTCGTGCTATAATCTCCCCATGAGCCGAGTGAGAGTCCTTGCCAAGACCGCGATACTTGTCGCCCTAGCCAGCGTGCTGCACGCTGTTGAGGCGCTAATCCCGTTGCCCTATGTGGTGCCCGGAGCAAAACTGGGTCTCGCTAATATCGTCGCCCTTTATGTCGTTATGACCATGGGCTTGGGAGAAGCCCTCGCGATTAGTTTCTTTCGCACGCTCCTCGGCAGTTTTCTGAGCGGCACATTCCTCAATATCGGGTACTACCTCTCTACATCGGGTGCCATTGTCTCAACCGTGGTTATGTACGCCCTGGCGAGGATCACTCGCGGGAGGCTGTCAATTGTCGGGGTCAGCGTGGCCGGAGCTTTTACTCACAATCTGACCCAGTTGGGCGTCGCCGCCCTCTTGCTCAGGCAGCCAGGAGTCCTATTCTACCTCCCGTATCTCCTCTTCTTCGCGATCCCGACAGGAGTTTTCGTCGGACTTCTTGCGGGGAGGATAATGAGGGTTTTCCCCGAAGTATCACAGAACGGGAGCGGAAGGTAATTATTGACATCGACTCCGACAGCAGGGGGGTTGACACTTGATTCGAAACCGGATTCCTGACGTTGTAGTCAGGAGGTTGGTCACCTATCTGAGAGTCCTCATCGACTCCAACCTACGCGACAATGATTTCATCTCCTCTGCTCAGTTAGGAGATCTTGCGGCGGTGAACGGGGCCCAAGTCAGAAAAGACCTTGCCCTGTTCGGAGAATTTGGGAAGCAAGGCGTAGGATATCCGGTTGGAGGCCTCAAAGAGCAGCTCACTACGATTTTGGGTGCCGATAGAGAAATGTCGGTTGCCATATTCGGAATCGGAGAATTGGGAACCGCTATTGTAAGGTATCTCGTCGGTAGGCGGCGGAGAGATCCGCAATACAAGTTTTCACTTGCCGCGCTGTTCGATGCGGATAAGCGGAAGATCGGGAGCGCCGTAGAAGGCATTCCGATTCACCCGCTGTCTGACCTGGAGGTCGTCTGCCCCAAGTTTGGCATCAAGATCGGAGTGATCGCGGTTCCCGCAGCAGCGGCTCAGGACGTTGTGGATAGAGCGATAAGCGCCGGAATCAACGGGTTCCTGAACTTCGCGCCGGTAAAGGTGAAAGTACCGCCGAACGTACGGGTTCACTATACCGACGTGACTTTTGAGCTGCAGGAGCTGGCGTTCTACCTCTGATCCCTCTTGGCTCTCAAAGTTGGATCAGTATTGGACCTTACTTAGGGTCCAAGGTAATGGTATGATATGGTCCGTGGGTTTCTTAATGTACATAATTGCTCCCGGAGGTGAAGCTGTTGCCGGAAACTTTGTCGCAGCTCGAAGAGAGATTACGGGGTTTGCAGAAGCGCCGGGAAACCGTTCTTCAAGGTGGCGGAGCTCAGAGAATCGAGCGGCAGCACAAGGCAGGAAAGATGACCGCTCGCGAGCGTATAGCCGCTTTCTTTGATCCCGGCACGTTTGTCGAAATCGATGCTTTCGTAACTCACCGCGCAAAAGAGTTTGGGATGGACAAGGTAGAAGCGCCCGGAGAGGGAGTCGTCACCGGGTACGGATTGGTGAACGGCAGGGCCGTCTGCGTAGCTTCTCAGGATTTCACGGTCATAGGCGGCTCCTTGGGTGAGATGCATGCCGCCAAGATCGTAAAGGCCATGGAGATGGCGGCCAAAGTTGGAGTGCCGTTTGTCTTTCTGAACGATTCGGGCGGCGCTCGAATCCAGGAGGGAGTAGACGCTCTCCGCGGTTACGGCGACGTGTTTTTCAGGAATGTTCAGTTCTCAGGCGTGATCCCTCAGATCTCTGTTATCCTCGGCCCTTGCGCCGGTGGAGCCGTGTACTCGCCCGCGCTCACCGACTTTGCGTTTATGGTGCAGGGTACAGCCAACATGTTTATCACCGGACCGCAGGTCATCAAGGCGGTCACAGGCGAAGAAGTCACCATGGAGCAGTTGGGCGGAGCAGGGGTACATAGCCAGATTAGCGGCAACGCCCATTTCGTGGCGGCTGACGAAGCTTCGTGCATTGAGATGGTCAAGGCTCTACTTGACTACCTGCCCTCCAACAACCAGGAAGACCCGCCCTACTTTGAGCCGGCCGATGATCCCGCGAGGCTTGATCCCGAACTCGCGGAAATTGTACCGGCAGAGCAGAACAAGAGCTATGACATGCACAATGTCGTGACCTCGATGGTTGACGACGGCGTGTTTATGGAAGTCCAGAGAGACTGGGCTACCAATATCATCATCGGCTTCGCCAGGATGAACGGCAGATCGGTGGGTATCATCGCTTCGCAGCCGATTGTCAAGGCAGGATGCTTGGACATCAACGCCTCGGATAAGGCGTCGAGGTTCGTGAGGTTCTGCGACGCTTTCAACATTCCTTTGGTTACTCTGGTAGACGTTCCCGGCTATCTACCCGGTGTTGACCAGGAGTACGGAGGGATTATCCGACACGGCGCCAAGGTCCTGTACGCCTACGCCGAAGCGACCGTGCCGAAGATAACCGTAATCACGCGCAAGGCCTACGGCGGCGCGTACATTGCCATGTGCTCAAGGCACCTTGGAGCCGACATGGTGTTCGCCTTCCCCACGGCCGAGATCGCCGTTATGGGGCCTGAAGGCGCAGCCAACGTTGTCTTCCGTGACGAGATCGCCAAGGCCGAGAACCCTGAGGCCAAGCGGCAGGAGAAGATCAAAGAGTTCCGCGACGTATTCGCTAACCCGTATGTGGCTGCCAGCAGAGGGTATATCGACGACGTGATCGAGCCTCAGGAACTGCGTCCAAAGGTCATATCTGCCCTGGAGCTCTTGGTCACTAAGAAGGCTGAGTACCTGCCGAAGAAGCACGGGAACATGCCTGTGTAAGGTTCCCTTAGGAGGAAGTAACAGTGGCCGAATTGGATGACGTGAAGAAGGCAGCCATAGCTGCTGCTATCTCGGCGTATTTAGCATCGGGCGCCTCAGGTACGGCCGCGTTCCGCCCCACCATGTTCTTGCGCCAGGTCAAGGGCGCGGGAGCATGGGGAAGACTATCCCGGAGCTATTTCGGGACGTCCGGCGGCTACAGGACTCAGTGCAGAGGCAATAGAGCATAAGCTAGGAGGAGAACGCCGTGCGTCGGTTTAAGGTCAAGATCAATGACGAAGTCTTTGAAGTCGAAGTTGAGGAGGTTGGCCGTCCGGAAGTCAGGACAGCCAGACCTGTGGTTCAGCCCCCGCCGGCTCAACCTGTCCAAGTAGCGGCGCCGAAGGCACCCGCAGTTGCGGCCCCCGCTCCGGCTCAGAAACCCGCTGCTCCTGCCGCTCCTGCGGCAGCTCCCGCTGCGGGCGGCGATGATGTCCGCGCTCCCATCCCCGGCGTCATAAGTGCCATCAAGGTGTCAAGCGGCACCCAGGTCAAGAAGGGGCAAGTGCTCCTCATTCTCGAAGCGATGAAGATGCAGAATGAGATTCTCGCTCCCTTTGACGCGACAGTGACCGGAGTATTGGTGAGTCAGGGCGCGTCGGTGCAGACCGGTGACGTGTTGGTGACGTTGGCTCGCTAGAGGAGGGGAAATCATGAGCGGCAAGATTCGCGTACTAGTTGGTAAGCCCGGTTTGGACGGGCATGACAGGGGCGCTAAAGTCATAGCCAGAGCCTACCGCGATGCGGGTATGGAGGTCATCTACAGCGGCCTTCACCGTACTCCCGAAGAACTCGCGAGGATGGCCGTGGAGGAAGACGTGGATGTAGTCGCCCTGTCGATCCTTTCGGGAGCACACGGCACCCTAATTCCCAGGTTTGTCGATTGCTTCAGGAAGGAAAAGGGCACGCAAGAGCTTGACGTACTGGTTCTTGCGGGCGGCATCATCCCTGAAGAGGACATTCCTACGCTGAAGTCGGCCGGAGTAGACGAGGTTTTCGGTCCTGGAACCAGCACTCAGGCGATAGTTGAGTATACAAAGGCTAACCTCAAGAGAAAAGTGGCCTAAGGTCTGAGTTTGGTTACAGGATGGGTGCCGATATGACAGAAGTGATAAAGCCAGTATTTGATGGGATTATGAAAAGGAGCAGGCCGCACCTGGCAAGGGCTGTAACGTATGTTGAAAACGGCATGCCGGGAGTGGCCGAGCTCCTTTCCCTTGCCTACAGATCCAGAAAAGGCGCCATGATTACCGGTGTTACCGGGTCACCCGGCGTGGGGAAGTCCACACTGGTGAACGGCATCGTGTCGGTCCTGAGGAGTGAAGGGCGCACCGTGGGGGTTATCGCGGTTGACCCGTCGTCTCCCTTCAGCGGAGGCGCCATTCTTGGAGACCGCGTACGCATGAGCCAGGGTCACACCCTCGACAGCGGTGTGTTCTTCCGCAGCCTCGCAACCAGAGGGCACCTCGGGGGCTTGTCGAGGCACACGGGAGATGTGATAGCGCTTCTTGACGCGTTCGGGTTCGACGACATCATCGTGGAGACCGTGGGTGCGGGGCAATCGGAAGTAGACATCATGAGGTACGCCCACACAGTGGTGGTGGCATTGGCGCCCGGCTTGGGTGACGACATGCAGGCCATAAAGGCCGGGATTCTCGAGATAGGAGACGTTTTCTGCGTCAACAAAGCCGATTTGCCCGGGGCCGACAGAACTCGCCGCGACATAGAGATGATGCTGGATATGAAGGACGCAAACGGTTGGCGCCCTCCCGTAGTGCCTGCTACCGCAACCGGAGGGACCGGCCTTGAGGAACTGGTGTCTGAAATCCACCGCCATCAGGAGTACCTCAAGTCATCGGACCTCCTGAAAGAGAAGAACCGCGAGGGTTACCGCGCGGTTCTGGAAGAATATCTTCGTTTGCTGACCGTGACCCGCGTCCTGGACTCCGCCGAGGAAGACGGAAGTCTCGACGCCGCCCTGCAGGATCTCTTGGACGGGCGATTCGGGCCGATGGAAGTCGCGAAGAGGCTGCTGGATAGGTAGGCTGTTCTACGCCCTCTTCCTTACCAGCGGTATCGACCTCTCGTAGAGGAGTTCCATCACCGTTCCCTGTCGTGCCATGGCGTTAGGTACATATGTCGCTGCGGCCAGTATTGCCCCGGCGAGTACCACGCCTGTCACCAGTGTTCCGCAGGGGATAGTGACGGCGTTCCCCGAGATTCCCGTGATAAAGTAGGTTGTTGTTACAGTTGCGGCGATGATCCCGAGAATCGTGCCGAGCACTCCTGCAAAAATCACTTCCATGCTCACAGCCCAGGCCGTGCGCGCGTTGTCTATCCCCACGGTTTTCATGATGCCGAGTTCCTTGCGCCTATCGAGGAAAGACATGAACATGCTCGCGAATATCCCTATCGCTCCCAACGAGAACGCATTCATGGTGTTGACAAAGAGAGGTGTGGCTACTTCGGAGGTAGCCATCCGCATCAGGTTTTCCGGGAGATCCGGACCCCACTGGACTTTGACCGGAGGGTTCATCGGAAATGGCGCTTCGGGCATTTCAGGGTACAGATTGGTCCACGAGAAAAACACGGAAGAGGCTTTGGAAGGATCCGAGAGTTTGAGAAAGATCGTATTAGGCACCGGCCATTCCATCGGAACATTCTTTGGATCTTTCTCGGGATATGATTCAACTCTTCTTACTTCCAGCCAGCCCACAATCCCTGACAGCATCGAGCTGGTTGGGTGATACACTCCGACCACGGTCAGGGCTTTCGAAGGGGAGGGGTCGGGAAAATCTAAGAGCACGCGGTCTTTATAGTATGTAGGCGCGACTATCCCGCGGGTCACCTTCACGTTAATGGCTTCACCTATGAGCAGTGAGGCATCCGGAATGGAGTCGGGTATCACAACTTCCATCGCGTTTGCCGGGAGGCGCCCCTCCACAAGATTAAGGTCTTGCCACAGGGGATTGCCGACTTCAATCGAAAGGTATTCCATGCTGCCGAAACGCGAGAAGCTGTCTTGCGACAACGCAACGGACAGCTCCTCAACACCGGCCAAGCCGCGGATCCTGTCCAGTTCGGCGTCGTTGAACAAAGGAGTATACTGTCGGGGTGGCGACGGGACTCCCGGATCTGCGCTTATCGGAGGGTTTGAGAGGTAGGCATGTACGACCGAGGCTCTCACGTAAGGGAAGTTCAGGGGCAGAGCGCTGGACGTAGACACCTTGGCGGCATCAGCCCAGTAGGAGTTCACAATCAGGTATCCAGCCACGGTGAAAGCCACCAGAACCGTCATAACAAGGTACGCGCCCAGTCTCTGGCGGAAGCCTTTCTTGGCAAGGTCAATGCTATCTCTCATGCTTTCACCTACTCGCCTCTCAAGACTTGGGCAGGAGTTACCCTGAGAGCCTTGGATATCGGCAGAAAACCAAACAGTATGGCAGCCGCAACTGAGAAGCCGACTGCTTTGCCCAGATTAGCCAGTATGGTGGTTGCCACCACACCGGAATCTATACTGTTGGACAGAAGCTGCCATAGGATTGCCGGCTGAGTGATGGCTCCGCCCACAATCGATCCGAGGAGGGCAATCCAAACAGATTCGGCAAGTACCATACTGCTTATGTTCCACGCAGTAGCCCCTAATGCCCTGAGAATGCCGATCTCAGTCTTTCTCGCCAACATGAGTACTGAGAGGTTTGTCGCGGACAAGAGCGCGGCGATCATGAACGAAAGTAATTCCGTGACTCTCCTCATGTCCATCGGTACCCCCGCTGCAACCCGTTCTCGTGTGGTCGCCGCGGCTGCCAGCTGGGATACGGTGTATATGGTGAAGTCAGGGTATCTGCGCCTGAGAAGGGCCGCATAGCTTTCGAGGTCGGCCATGTTCCGCACCGAGATGCTGAACCCCCAAGCTTCCGAATGGCCGGCAATTTCCTCTATTCGCCGAAAGGTATCGGGTGTCACGAAGACCACCGGGTTTGCGTACGGAGGATTGCCGGGCACCGGGTTGTCGAAGGATGCTCGACCTACAATCTCGATGCGCGTTCTCACGGAGTTTTCGTAGTCGAAGGTGCCGGATTCGTTTAGCACAGGTATGCTGATGTTTGAGCCTCCCACCGAGAGGTTCTCCCACCCGCTGCAGGCCACCCCTTCCATGGTGTTTCCGGGCTCCAAATAGCGGCCCCAGTAGAGTGCTTCGTCCAGCCTGTAAACCTCGATGTCTGAACGGACATCGCGAGGTTCAATGAAGCCGTACTGGTAGATAGGGCCTCTCGAGTCGCTGGTCTCATTTAGGAACGGGATTGACTTCCTCTCAAAGACGGACAACACCGAAGGATCCTCACGCAGCTCATGGGCTACCTCGGCGAGGTTTTCGGCGGGAGCAGAACTCGAAACCATACCTCCGTACCAGTACGGAGTAGGATCAAAGCCCAGTACGAGATTGGGCTTGTCGTAGCTCCTTCTCTCGAATCTCCATGTGTGGCCGCCGGCCGACAGAGTATCGGTGGAAAGAGCAATACGTTCCGGGAGCATCAGTATCTCTCCGCCGATGAGCTGCCTTGCCTCCCAGAAAGCACCTGCAGGATACCCTTTGCTTAATGTAGAGCTGGACATGAAGATGACCGCGGCTACGGCCATGCTGATTATTCCGAGAGCGGTTCGGGCACGGTTGCGCCAGGCGTTTTTCAGGCCGAGGGCTACGAACATTGGTGAGTCGGACCTCCCCGAATCCGGTTTCATCTTGATTCGGGCAACGCTGGGGTGTTTCCTCCAATACTAAGTCTGGGGTCTGCTAGTTGTCCGGAGATACGTGTTCGTGTGATAGAACGAGCCTGTACGTGGTGCAATGGTCTTTCCTCCGCGAGCTCCATCAGTGACCAGTTGGTGTACAGCCTATATGATGCAGGCTGGGTGTATGATCCAACTAAGACGCATACAGTCGTCTCTTCCTGGTCTTCTCAGACGTTGAAGCTGAGCGAGATGCTCACCTCGACCTGGGCGGACTGTAAGGACTTTGGGAACTTCTACACCTGCCTCGCACGGTCTCTAGGAGTTGACGGGCAGGCCTACTTCGTAGAAGGTTTACAGAAAAGAAAGGACTTGACCAGGGAGGGTTCGTTTTGACTGACTATGTTTCGATGTATAAACGGCTATTCAATTCAGCGACTGATGCAATTGCGATTCTGCAACAAGCACAGCAGAACACTGAAATGATGAGGTGTAGTTATGAAAAGAGAAAAAATACTCGGAGGTTATAGGATGTGGATATGGTTTATCCCTATATCCATACTGATTAGCTTGCTCGTCATGCTGTTTTCCGACAGTCTGCCAATCAAGAGGAATATGAGCGCCGATGCGCCGCTTGACAAATTTAAAGCACATATGAACGAACGCATTCCCGCCCTGATGAAGCTGTATGGAATTCCGGGCTGCAATATCGCACTTGTAAAGGACAGTGAAATCGTATGGACCCAGGGCTATGGCTATGCGGATGTGGCAAGCGGCAGAGCGCTGACGGTCGATACCCCCATGAGTGTTCAATCCATTACAAAATCTGTTACAGCTTGGGGAGTTATGCGGCTTGTAGAAAAGGGCTTGATCGACCTGGATGCTCCGGTGGCACAGTATCTAAAAAGCTGGCAATTCCCGCAGTCGGACTACCCGACAGAAGAAATCACCACACGGCAGCTTTTGAGCCATACAGCGGGGATGCCATTGGGCGATTTCACCAATGTTTACGCCCCAGGCGAAGCAATGCCCTCTAACCGGGATGTGATGACTGGGGAAGCGGTGCTGACGCGGGGGCCGGGGACGGGATTTTTCTACTCTAACACAGGCTATAATCTATTGGAAATATTAATCGAGGATGTCACAGGACAAAGCTTTTCGGAATATATGCGCATGGAGATTTTACTCCCACTGGGCATGGAAAGCGCCACCTTTGACATAGACTCATCGGCGACGCCTTACCCGCCCACGGGATATGATTTAAGAGGAGAAGCGGTGCCGGTCTATCTCTACCCCTCAAAGGCTTCAGGAGGTCTGTTTGCCTCCGCTCACGATATTGCCCGGTTCGCGGCGGCGGGCCTTACGGAAAACCCTGTTCTAAGCGCCGAAAGCGTTGAGTGGATGTATCAACCTGAGAGCCGTAAAATCGGAATCTACAGCTTGGTATTTGAGGCGTATGGGTTTGGTCACTATATCGAAAAGCTGCCAAACGGTGCGCTCTCAGTTTCTCACGGCGGCCAGGGCAACGGCATCATGACGCATTTACAGGCTGTGCCGGACACAGGCGATGCCATCGTGATTCTCACAAACAGCCAACGAAGTTGGCCGTTCATCGCCTATGTCTTAAGTGACTGGGCCCAGTGGAGAGGCCTCCCTTCTGTCGGTATGGGAAGGATTATTTGGGGGCATTATGGACTTTGTGTCTTGATCGGTATGCTGAGTTCAGCGAGCCTACTGGTGATATTGAGGCTGCTCTCGACCTTTTATCAGCAAGAACGAACCGAGTTCAGACTGATTCGAATTGGTGCAGCAATTACCCTGCTCGGAATTCTGGTCTGGTGCGTTTGCCAAGAATACTTATTTCTAACTTCCGTTTTTCCGGTTCTATCTATGTGGCTTGGGGGCACGACATTCATGTTTTCCATAGTGCTGCTGTTGTCAGCCGTGTTACCCGCATACCCAAGAAAGAAAGATGGGTCTCACCGGCGTGAACTGCCATACTCAAGTTCTCCCGCATAATCTCGGCATGCCTAACCTGAACTTCCCAGGGAGCAGTCGGCAGGTTCAAGACCTTCTTGCCGTCCCTCCTCCGCACAACCCATCCCCTTCCTCGAGCCTGTCGGCAAAACAATCTGCCGTGGACCTTGGCATGGAACTTGACGGGATGTGGAAAGATAATTACCATAGTCGCAGAAGAAACTTGTTGGATTCACATAAGTTTCTTAAGAGGAGGTGGTCACGTGTTCTTCCACGGTCCAAAGGACCCGGTCTACACTATCAGCGTAGCCGCTCGCCTCTTGGGAGTTGGTCCCCAGTTCCTTAGGCAAATTGAGAACGAAGGTTTGATTTCTCCCGCAAGGACCGACTCGAACATCCGCCTCTATTCCGATGAAGACCTCAGGCTTCTATCAAGAATTGTGTATTTGTGCAGGGAGAGAGGTGTGAACCTCCAAGGGGTTAGGGTTATCCTCGCCATGGAAGACGGAGAAGTAAACGGGAGTACGGAAGATACCAGAGATCCAAGTCGGAGCCAGACTTGAACATTCGGAGGTGCGTGTATGGGCAAGGTAGTCGGGATTGACCTCGGGACGACCAACTCGGTGATTGCCGTAATGGAAGGGTCGGAGCCGACGGTCATCATCAACGCGGAGGGCTCGAGAACGACCCCTTCCGTAGTTGGCTTCTCAAAAAAAGGTGAGAAGATGGTGGGCCAGCTCGCCAAGAGGCAGGCTGTGTTGAACCCTGAGAATACAATCTCCTCAATCAAGAGGTTTGTAGGCCGCAGGTACGATGAGGTTGAGCTGGAAAGGGGCAGAGTGCCGTACCAGGTACGCAGGGGAAAACACGATGAGGTAAGAGTGTATCTCCCTGGAACCGACACCGAGATCACGACGGAAGAGGTCTCCGCCCACATACTTAGGAAGATGAAGGAAGACGCTGAGAAGTACCTGGGTGAGTCCGTAACTCAGGCTGTTATCACCGTTCCGGCTTACTTCAACGACGCTCAGAGGCAGGCGACGAAAGACGCTGGCAGGATTGCTGGGCTTGAGGTCCTCAGGATCATCAACGAGCCTACCGCGGCTTCGCTAGCTTACGGCATTGACAAGAAGAAAAACGAGAAGATCCTGGTTTGGGACCTGGGAGGCGGCACGTTTGACGTTTCCCTCCTAGAGGTCGGCGACGGAGTTGTCGAGGTTCTGGCAACGGCCGGAGACACCCACTTGGGCGGCGATGACTACGACCAGAAGATAGTCGACTATGTTGCAGCCGAGTTCCAGAAGGAGTATGGGATCGATCTCCGCAAGGACAGAAGGGCTCTGCAGAGGCTGATCGAAGCCGCGGAAAAGGCTAAAGTGGAGTTGTCGCAGGTATTGGAAACCACTGTTAGCCTGCCGTTTATCTCTGCCGATAGGGAGGGCCAGCCTCTCCACCTCGAGGTTAGGCTAACCAGGGCCAAGTTTGAAGACATCACCTCCGATCTCACCGAGAGGTGCACCAAGCCGTTCCGCCAGGTTCTGTCGGACGCTAAGGTTGACGTTAAGGAACTGGATGAGGTCATATTGGTGGGCGGGTCTACGAGGATGCCCCGGATTCAGGAGCTGGTCAAGTCACTGACCGGCAAGGAGCCGAACCGCAGCGTAAATCCGGATGAGGTTGTGGCAGTAGGAGCGGCGATCCAAGGAGGGGTCTTGTCCGGAGATGTGAAGGACATTGTCCTCTTGGATGTCACACCCCTCACGTTAGGTGTTGAAACCTACGGAGGAGTGGCAACTCCCCTTATCTCCAGGAATACAACTATCCCGGTTCGCAAGAGCCAGATGTTCTCGACGACGGCTGACTTCCAGACTCAAGTCGAAATCCACGTCCTGCAAGGCGAACGGCAGATGGCGAAGGACAACCGGTCGCTGGGACGCTTCATGCTGTCTGGGATACCGGCCGCCCCGAGAGGAGTCCCCCAGATTGAGGTGGCTTTTGACCTAGACGCCAACGGTATCCTCAAAGTGACCGCTAAGGACATGGGGACGGGCAAGGAGCAAAACATCACAATCAAGGCTTCTACTCAGCTTCCCAGAGAAGAGGTTGACAGACTCGTCGAGGAAGCGCAGAAGCACGCCGAGGATGACAAGAAGCAGCGGGAGGCCATAGAGGCGAAGAACAATCTGGAGCACCTCATATACACCGTTGAGAAGAGCATCAAGGATGCGGGAGACAAGGTCTCGGCAGACGAGAAGGCTAAGGTGGAGAAGGCCGTCGAGGCGGCAAAGGAGACCCTGAAGTCGGGCTCAACTGAGGACATGAAGAAGGCTGCGGATGATCTCCGCGATGCGGCTGCCAAACTGGCAGAAGAACTGTACAAGCAGGCCAGCCAGGCTGGTCAGGCAAGTTCCGCAGAAGAATCAGAAACCGGCAAGGCCGAGGTCTACGACGCGGAGTTCAAGGAAAAGGAAGACCCCAAGGAGTAGTGGCATGAGCAATAGTGAAGGTAAGGAAGAAAGACCCGATAAGGTTCTCGAAGGAGAAGCTGCAGAACAGGAAGCCCAGCCTGATGAACTGGTGGCTGAGCTAACGGCTCAAGTAGAGGCAGCGCAGGAAGAGATCGCCCGGATCTCTGCAGAGAGAGATACTTGGCAGTCCAAGGCCACTCTACTGTTTGACCAGTATAACCGGGCCAAGTCCGACTTCGATGGTTTCCGGAAAAGGACCGAGCGCGACTTCGAGGACCGGCTGATCAGGGAGAAGAGTGAGTTCCTGGAGAACCTCCTTGAGGTGATGGACAACTTCGAGCGGTTCTTGAAGGCCGCGGAGAGTTCGTCGAGCTCGGACCCCGGGTTTGCCGCTTTTCACAAGGGCGTGGAGATGATCCAGCGGCAGTTCATGGATACTCTCAGTCGGGAAGGCGTGGAGCGAATCGAGTCCCCCGTCGGCAAGCAGATGGATCCGCAGTACCATGACGCCGTAGCTGCAGTGGACGGCGGAGGGGAACACGGGGTTGTTGTCGAGGAACTCCGGACCGGATACACGTATAAAGGAACTGTGCTCAGGGCGACAAGAGTGAAGGTTATCCGGTAGATATCAGAAGCATCCCGGCCAATGCGGCCGGGATGCTATTCCCTACTTCAATGTCTCAATGACCCTCTGCCTGATATCCGGCCCTTCAATACCCATGGATTCAAGGGCCATCAGGAACGCGCCGCCCGCCGGCTCCATCTCAACCAGCCGGAACTCGGCGAGAGGCACCTTCCTCTCGCAAGCGGTTTTCATCGACGAGATCATGAGCGGGCATACGCCTTTGGTGAATACGCTGCCCACCAGGACGATATCCACCGGAGACGCCCCCATGCCGAGGTTTGATACCAGTCCTCCGATGATCTCGCCCATAACCCGGCCGGTGTCAACGAGTATGTTCTGCGCGACCGAGTCTCCCTGAAACGCCAGCTGAAACAGGGCGGGCACAATACTGGCGGCTTTTGTGTAGATCTGCCCAAATTGGCCTTGATGTTGGTACATGTAAAGGGACAGTTCATCGTAACTTGGGAAGCCGAGGAGCGAGATGACTGCTTCCTCCAAACCCGTTTTTGGGCCCGTGCCGTCGTGAGAGCGGAAGGCATGATGGACTGCCTGCCTGATCAAGCTGCCGGCGCCGCCTTCCGATCCCCACTCATATCCCATTCCGCGGCCGGTCACCTTGCGGCCGTCCGGCGCGGCAGCGGCGTAGTTCGCCCCCGAACCTGAAATCACAACTCCGCCGTACGGGAGGGCTGTGCCTGCGCGGAATCCAACCCAGGTGTCATTGACGATTTCAGCCCTGAGGTCGGGATAGAGGCCGGATATGCCCTTCTTGAGGTTCTCAAAGTCGATAGGGAAGTCGGCTCCTGCCATGCCGAAGACTGCTTGACTGATATCGGTGAGGCTCAATTTTGCGGCCTCGAGAGCGGACGACACAGCCGCTCCGAGATGTTCCATGGCCATGTCGAGGCCCGTTATCTGGTAATTGGTCGGCCCGCCCAAACCCACTCCAAGCACGTTGCCTCTTTCGTCTCCAACCACGGCCATGGTTTTTGTCGCGCCGCCGTCAACTCCGAGCGCGTATCTCACGTCTACAGACCTCCTTTGTCCCGCTTCAGATCCTGCAACCTGCGAACTGAGGCAGGTAGTCTTTGTTTGCCTCGAGTATGTCCTTCAGTAGAGCCAGCGCCTTGTCGGCCCCGGGCACCAAAGGATGGTTGAGCAGCGCGAAGAACGCGGCCTCCGGGTCGCCCTTTACCGCCGCCTCGACGGTAAGGTCTTCATAGGCCTTCACCTGCTGAACCAATCCCAGTACTTCACGCGGCAGGGGATTTTGGGCAATAGGATGGGGACCGCGCCCATCAACCATGCTGCTGACTTCTACAATCGAATCAGGTGACACCCCCGGAACGGCTCCTCTGTTTCGCACGTTGAGAGCCTCTACGACAGGCCTGTTGTTGACCATTGCCGATATGGTGCTCAACGCGACATCAGAGTAGTACGCGCCTCCGCGCTTCTTAATCTCCTCAGGTAGATCGGCATTTTGAGGCTGCGCGTACACCTCAAATAGGCGCTGCTCAATACGCATTACCTCATCGGCTCGGGTGCCCTTTCCGCCGGCCAAGTCGTCTTGCTGCTGTTTATGGGCCTTTTCCGGACACCAGTAATAGAAGAGGTAACTGGCGGGAATGATCCGCAGCCTCTGCAGAAACCTACCCATTTCGCCGCTGAACCTCTCGGCCTTCATGTACTCGTCAAAGATTGGATCTGTGAATACCCTCTCAGTGACGTCCTGCCCGTCAAGTGTCACCCGAGTGACGAATGACAAGTGGTTCAAACCCGAAACATCGGTGCTGATTCTGTGCGGTTCCACGCCCAGGGCTTTCGCAACTCCCATCCTGATACCGATGGGCACGTTGCACAGGCCGAACGTTTTCACATCGGAATACCTGGTGAGTGCCTCCGTAACTAGGCCCGACGGGTTTGAGAAGTTCAGGAGCCACGCGTCAGGGCAGATGTCTTTGACGTCCTTTGCGATTTCCAGCGATACCGGGATGGTCCGCAAAGCGTTGGCAAATCCGCCCGCACCTGTGGTCTCCTGCCCGATGACGCCGTGCTTCAAAGGGATATGCTCGTCTCTTCTGCGAGCTGCCATCTGGCCGACCCTTATTTGGCTGATCACGAACGAAGCCCCGTCAAGGGCACGTCGCCTGTCGAGAGAGGTGGTCAGCCGGCACGGCATCCCGCGCTTGGCCATCATCCTTCTCGCAAAGGCGGCCACCGTTTCCATCCGTTCCTTGCCTTCCGGGACGTCGACCATGGCGATCTCCCGGGCGTGAAACTCGCCGTTTTTCCAGCGGCTGATGATTCCGTCCAGTAATTCGGTCGCGTACGACGAGCCGCCGCCCAAAACCGCGAGTTTGAGTGTCTTCATTGGGCTCACATCCTCCAGGTATCCGTCATCACGTGTAGGTGTGCAGGAGTCACTACCTTGAAGTCTTCCGCCACAGATGCGCCTATCGAGCGGCCGGCCTCCGCAGACTTGGCCTTGATGTAAGGCAAGTAGACCGAACTCCAAATCGGCTCAGGGAACTGGGATTTGTGCGCGAGGCAAGCTGCCATTTTCCGCTCCCAGACACCTTCGATGTTCACCGCCTTGTTGGGGTGCTGGGACAACGCAAGCGCAATACCCGGTACCGAATGTGGAGACCGGTGCTCAGGATATGCCAGCGGGAACTGCGCGTACAGCGCCGCCTCAACTGCGGCCATCGATGTCTTTCTGTGGTCGGGGTGCGCTTCGTACGTGAGCCACGGGTCAAGCGTGACGAGGAAATCAGGTTTCACCCTGCGGATTACACCTACCATCTTCTCCCGAACCTCTTCAATTCCGGGCATGAATCCGTCGGGGAAACCAAGCCAGACAACGTCTTCAACTCCAAGGATTCTCGCAGCCTCAGACTGCTCTTGTTTACGTATTGCCGCGACTTGTTCGCGAGTCACGGTAGGCTCGAATGCACCCATGCTGCCGTCAGTAGCGCAGCAGTACGTCACTCTGGCTCCTTTTTCCGTCAGGAGCGCCACCGTGCCTCCTGCCGTTAGCTCTGCATCGTCGGGGTGAGGGAATATGACCAGAACATTCTTGGCGTCAAGCAGATTGGGGATGGGGATAAGATCCATGTCTGCCTCTCCTTTAGGCGGTCCGGAGGAGACCAGTTGGTCCGCCTCGAATCTTGCCAGGAAGCTTCTAGGAATGTGTGGGTTTTCCTCCCGACCGATAGCTGACAGGGGGTAGTGCCGTGAAGAAGTGGAAGGACTTCGCGTACAGCCTAGGAAACTTCTCGTCGTCTGTTCTAGGGCAGACGGTGAGTGCTTTCGCTATCTTCTACTATGTGGATGTCCTGAAGGTTCCTGCCGCCAAGATCACGCTGGTCATGACCTGGTATGGCGTGTGGAACGCCATCAACGACCCTCTGTTCGGCCAGATTTCGGATAAGACGCGGACAAGGTGGGGAAGGCGGATTCCGTACATACTCTTCCTTACACTGCCGCTTTGTGTTGCGTTCGCGCTGCTCTGGATGCCTCCCGCGTCCCAATCTCTCCATATCTACTATTTCGCGGTCATCTTCCTGTTTGACGGTTTGTTCACAATCGTAGTGCTGAACTGGACGGCGCTATTCCCCGAGATGTACCCTAACCTGGAAGACAGAGCGCGGGTATCTGCAGTGAGGCAGATACTGGGCATCATCGGGCTTATACTCGGAGTCGCGCTGCCGCCAATGCTGTCGGCCCAAATCGGTTGGAAGGCCATGGGGCTCTTGTTTGCCGGAGTGTCGCTGGTGACCATGTACGCTTCGCTGTGGGGCGCCAAGGAGCGGCCCGAGTTTGCCGAGGACCAGGGGCTGGACTTCATCTCCGCGCTAAAGGCGACCTACGTGAACAAATCCTTTGTGACCTATCTGATACCGGCCATGCTTATCCAGTACACCTTTGTGGGGCTTCAAGCGGTAATCCCGTTCTATGCCAAGTATGTCCTGAAGGCAGATGACTTTCAGACGACTCTTCTGCTCGGAGCTTTGTTCGTAATGGCTATCCCGTTTGCGTATGTTTGGGGAAAGCTCACGTCCAGGTTGGGCCCAAAGAAGTCGATGATTCGTGCGTGCCTCTTGTACGGCGTCGGACTCTTGCCGTTTCTCTTCGCTCAGAACTATGTCCACGGAATCCTCATCTGCCTCTTCTTGTCGTTCGGCTTGGCAGGCATCATGGTGCTGCTCGACGTTTTCATTGCCGATGTAGCCGACGAAGACGAAGTCAAGACCGGCTCGCGGCGCGAGGGGATGTACTTTGGAGTCAACGGATTCATGATCCGTTTGGGAATATCCATCAACGCCGTGATTATGGGCGCGACGTTGAGCAGGACCGGGTATGACGCGAATCTGGCTGCTCAACCTCCAGCCGCGCTTTTTGGGCTGCGCGCTCTCATGTCGGTTATCCCCGCAGCCGCGATTCTTCTGGCGATCTTCGTCCTGAAATACTATCCGCTTGACGGGAAGGCACTCCTTGATATGAAGGACAAGTTAGCGGCCATTCACGCTGAGAAGTCGGGCACGAAGTAAGTCTGTAGTTCTCAGCTTGGCGAGCCTTCACCCAATACCCTCCCGCACGTCACCCGAAGAACGATGGCAACATAACATGTTGACGAGAATCGCCCAGCGAGGAGGGATATCCGTATTATGAGTAAGCCCGAAGCGCTTCAGCTTACCGGAGTGTTTATGGATCGGCTCCAAGCCTGCATCGGAATGCCTATCGTAGTCTATGTGAGAGGTGTACATGCTGCTCTCATGGCAGGTTTCGGTCCCGGGGTCGGGGTTCCGTGTCCCGGAATGGGTCCGGGGGCCGGCTTTGGTCCCGGCGGGCCGGGTGGTTTCATGCCCGGTTTCGGACCAGGGTTCCCCGGCACTATCGAAGCTCAGCGGCGGCGGCCGCCGCACTGCCCCGACCCGTGTCCCGAGCCCGATCACCCGAAGGATGGTATGGGTACCGTGGCCATACAGGGAGTACTCGCGTTCGCCGGTACCGACTTCATGAGCGTAAACACAGGCCTCAACAACTTCCACGAGGTAGTCATACCCTACAACGCAGTCGGAATGGTCATTTGCGGCATGAACCAGATGGTCTAGACGTCCGGGAGAGAAGATGACCCGGCCTCCTCAATAGGAAGCCGGGTCACGGCCAAATCCTATACCTGTCAGGCCCGGAATTGGGGCAGGTATTGCTCGTGAGCTTTCAGGTAAGCGTCCAGGAGTTGCCTGGCCAGTTCCCTCGATGAAACCAGTGGGTGTACCGTGAGAGCTTCCAACGCGTCGCGGCGGGAGCCCGTAAGGGCGGCCTCCACGGTCAGCTCCTCGTAGGCGGCGACTGCCTGAACAAGACCTCTGACACCGGTCGGCATCTTGCCTACTGCCAGGGGGTGGGCGCCCGACGCGTCAATCACAGCCGGGACCTCCACGATTTTCTCGTACGGCAACTCGGGCATCGAGCCTCGATTCGGGACGTTAGCGATGTATACTGAACGGGAGTCGTTGGCGATGGCGCCCACGAGGCCGATCATCATGTCCGCGTGCCACTTTCCGCCGCGCCTCAGCTTGAAATCCTTTCTGCCTGCGGTGACTTCCTCGTACTCGGCCAAAATCGATGATTCCAACTCCATAACCTGCTCCGCTCGGGTTTTCCCCGTTTCCTTCTGGTACTTCAGGATCTCTTCGGTGAAGTAGTAGTACTGAAGGTAGGGAGAGGGAAGAAGCCCTGTTTCCCGGAAGATCCTGAGCGTGTTCTTGAGCTCCATTCGGTTTTTCGGGTCTTCCATGGCATCGGGGTCTATCAGGCCTTCCACGTCCATGGTGGGCGCTTCCTGGATGGTCTGCCTAAGCACGGGGAGTATGTCATTGCCCCGGAGAAGCACTCTCCTGGCAAATCCCAGGTGGTTCAGTCCGAAGTAGTCGATGAAGAGTGATTCCGGCGAGACACCCACAAAAGAGGCCAAGAACTCCTGGATCACCATGGGCTGGTCGCATATGGAGATCTCCTTGATGTTACAGGTCTTCTTGATGGCTTCGGCTACTAAGCCCGTCGGGTTGGTGTAGTTGATCAGCCACGCTCCGGGGTTGTAGTGCTCGATGTCCTGGGCTATCTCAACCATCACGGGAATGGTGCGGAGTGCCATCGAGAAACCTCCCGGCCCGGTGGTCTCCTGACCGACCAAACCCATTTCTGCCGGGATCGATTCGTCGAGATGCCGCGCTTTCAGGCCGCCCACGCGGATCTGGCAGAGTATGAAATCCATGTCCTGTATGGCTTCGGCTCTGGACTGGGTAAGCTCGACCCGAACGTCGGGCATCTCGGTTTCCAGCATGTACTTGACCATTGTCCCTACAGTGGTCAGCTTTTCTGCGTCGATGTCCATGAGCACCAACTGCTCCAGGGGTATCCTATCTTTGAGGCGGATAAACCCCTCTACGAGGCCGGGAGTATAGGCGCTCCCTCCTCCGAGGATGGAAACCCTAAGTCCGCTGGTCATGACTTGAGACCTCCTTGGCCGGTCTTGCAGGTTGACACGGCGACGGCTCCGTACCTACCATTAAGCCTACAATACTGTAGGCGCTGAACGGAAGGTGAGTGAGGACTTTGTCCGGACCTCGTGTGGCAGTCGCGATGTCGGGAGGAGTAGATAGTTCGGTCGCATGTCTGCTGCTTAAGCAGCAGGGATATGACGTCGTGGGCCTTACCATGAAGCTCCTGCCGAACCCTCCTTCGCACGATGCCGCTTGTTGCACTCTGGAGATGGCGGAAGACGCGATGAGAGTCTGCCACAGTCTCGGAATTCCGCACTATACTATTAACTTTGTCGACGAATTCGAGGAAGACGTGATAGTTCCCTTCGTAAGGGAGTATTCTCTGGCAAGAACACCCAACCCGTGCTTGGAGTGCAACCGGATCATGAAGTTCGGGCACCTCCTCCGGAAGGCAAGGGAGATAGGGTGCGAGTTCATCGCAACAGGGCACTACGCTCGCGTGGAGACGCGGCCCAGGGCTCTCTTGATGCGGGGGATCGACCGGGGCAAGGATCAGAGCTACGCCCTCTATCCTCTTACTCAAGATGAACTCAGCCGTACGTTGCTCCCTCTCGGCGGCCTCACGAAGGAAGAAGTGAGGGAGATCGCGCGCAAGGCGAACCTCAAGACAGCCGAGAAGCCTGAGAGCCAGGAGATCTGCTTTGTGAGCACCTCTTACAGGGAGTTCCTGGCCGAGCGGGGCATTGAGCCGGAACCCGGTCCTATCGTGGATACAACGGGCCGCACCGTGGGGAGGCACATCGGGCTTCCTTTCTACACCGTAGGGCAGCGCAGAGGCCTCGGAATCGCCGCAGGGGAGCCTTTGTATGTCGTTGACCTTGACGTGAGGAGCAACACTGTGGTCGTCGGAAAGAGGTCGGAAGCGTACTCCCGGGGGTGCTTGGTCGAAAACCTGAACCTCATCGCCGAACCGGTGTTGAATGAGCCGGTGCACGGAACGTGTATGGTGAGGTATCGCGGGGCGGAAGTAGAGGCTGTATTGGAGCCGGTTGAAGATCCGGCAGAGCCATGCTCCGCCAGGATACGGTTCGAGTCGCCTCTGTTCGCCGTAACCCCGGGCCAGGCAGCAGTGCTCTACCAGGGAGACCTGGTCTACGGCGGCGGGATAATAGTGTCGCGGTCATGAACTTGATGCCGTGCTGGGCATCGGGTGCTCCGGGCAGGAGTTACCCGAGGCTCACTCGAATACCGAGAGAGCCTTAGGAGGGGATGTCGTGTTCGTAAGGGACATAATGACCCGCAACCCTGTTTCGATCCACCCTGACGCCACTTTGCGCGAGTTGCTCGCGCTTATGATCGACAAGACCTTCGAAGCAATCCCCGTGAGGGCCAACGGGAAGGTGACCGGGATCGTCACCGACTGGGATGTGATAACCAATTCTCAAGGTACAAGTGACTACCTCGATACCGTCCTGGTCAAAGACATCATGACGACCAGTGTCATGACCGTCACCGAGAACGAGATAGTCGAAATGGCCGCATACCATATGTATTTTCACGACCTTGACGCCCTGCCGGTGGTGGACGACGCCGGCAACCTGGTGGCAATCGTGACCCAGAACGATGTGTTCCGCACACTTGTGTCGCTTATGGGTTTAAGAGCCAAGGGGACTCGCATCACGATTGAAGTTCCTGACAAAGAGGGCGTTTTGGCAGATGTCACGAGTACCGTGCGCGACCTGGGGATATCTATTGCCAGCCTGTCTACACTGGTGCCGCCCGGCGCTCCGCACGGGCACGTCATTCTTCGGGTGAAAACGGGCGAAGTCGATGACCTGGTGAAATCCCTTTCCGCCAAGTACAAAGTGGTGCATGTCTCCAAGACTTGGGAGTAGATGGAGCAGGTCCGTTCGAACCCGAAACCGAGAATCCCGAACACGCCTGAAACCAAACCCGAACCCCCGAAACCTTGTGCCCATCAACCGGCGGACCTGCTCCCAGATAATCGGTATTCGCTCATGCTTGGACGTTATTACGATTACCGTGATTTGGCATATCCATTGGACTGGACCGGCAGCGTCATGATGAAGGTGGACCCCTTGCCCACGTCACTCTCAACCCACAGTCGCCCATTGTGCTGGTCTACGATGAGCTTCGCGATGGAGAGGCCGAGGCCGGCGCTGGACTTTACTCTGGCGCGGGACTTGTCGGCCCGGTAAAACCGTTCAAAGAGATGCGCCATGTCCTCGGGCGGGATGCCGGGGCCCTGGTCCGTAACTGACAGGGTTACTTCCCTCGTGTCATTCTGGGATATGTTGAGAGCCACCTCAACCCGTCCGCCCTCGGGAGAGTACTTCACGGCGTTATCCAGGAGGTTTACCACGGCGCGAGTCAGCCTGTCGGATGATCCCATGACCATCGCTTTGCCGGCAGTGACGGCATCGTCCGACGAAAGCCGCAGATCCAGCCGCTTCTCCAGCGCCTGGGGGCTTACGGCGTTCATGCTGCTGCGAACCACGTCCGCAAAATCCAGTTCGGCCATCTCGACGGGAATCTCCCCTGCCTCAAGCCTTGCCAGGTAGAACAGGTCGTCTACGAGCCTCGAAAGCCTCTTGGATTCATCGTGAATGATGGCTAGAGTGCGCTTTTGCTCATCTTCTCCCTTGATGACACCGTCTTGCAGAGCTTCGACGAATCCCCTAATCGACGTGACGGGTGTCCGGAGGTCGTGGGAGATGTCCGACATCATGTTCTGCCGTTCTTCTACCAGCTTGCGGAGTTTGTCTTTTTCCTGAGTGAGGTTATCCACCAGAACCGAGATCTCGTGAGACATCGAGTTCATGGCCTGAGCGAGGTCTCCCAGCTCGTCGTTGGAACTCCAGTCGACCCGCTGGACAAAGTCTCCTTTTGAGATGGAGCGGGCCACCTGTGACATCCGTCTGATGGGATCTGTGATGTTTGAGGCTAGGATGTACGACAGCAGCAACGCAACTGCTGCAGCGAGTAGGCCCGCGCGGAGCATGAACCTCGCCGCCTCCATCGTTGACTGCCTCGCCACCGAGGCGACTGAACGAATGAAGATCAGAGCGCCCGTGATGTACGGCCCTGTCCGCCATGGGACTGCGGCTCCCACGGCGTCGGCGCCTGCTGAGGGGAAGTCAAACGTTACGGTCGCGCCGCGTCGGAGCGTGTCTGACAGGACCGGCGATGACACGGACTGTCCTACCAGTTGGTTCTCTTGTGAATCGATCACAATTACGCCGCGGGTGTCGGTAACAATAACGCGCGATGACGTTACCGAACTCGCCAGCTGAATCAAGTGGCTCGTGGCAACGGTATTGGACGGCGGACCCGATGAGAACCTTGAGATCAGCGATTCCATGTTTCTCGCCTGTTGGACGAGTTGATTTGACGCGATGCCTCGAAAATAAGCGTTGAGAAGGCGGGACTGGTACGCTCCCATGATGAGGCCTACCAGCAGAATGATAACCACGAAGGTGGCCATAAGCCTTCCGCGAAGCGACATGCTCAGGAGCCCCCACGCGGGTGATACTCAAATTTGTACCCCACGCCCCACGCGGTCTTGATGTACTCGGGGTTATCCGGGTCTTTCTCAACCTTCTGGCGGAGGCGCCTGATATGGACGTCCACAGTCCTGATGTCTCCAAAGTACGTGTACTCCCACACGGTTTCGAGGAGGTACTCTCTCGTGAACACCTTATTGGGATGGGTTGCCAAGAGCCAAAGCAGGTCGAATTCCTTGGGAGGCAGCGTCAAGATTTGTCCCCTCGCCACGACCTCGCGTGACTCTCGGTTGATGGTGAGCCCGGGGTATGACACTGACTCGGGAGCAGGTTCTTCTACCCGGCGGAGCACCGCCTTCACTCGCGAGACGAGTTCGCGCGGGCTGAACGGCTTGGTGACGTAGTCATCGGCGCCCAGTTCGAGCCCGTAGACTTTGTCCATCTCCGCATCTTTCGCGGTCAACATGATCACGGGAGTCTTGCGTTCCTTGCGAATCTGCTTCAGAACCTCTCGGCCGTCAACCTCGGGCATCATGATATCCAGGATCACCAGGCACGGGGACTCAGCGCGCCACAGGGAGAGAGCTTCGGCGCCCGTCCGCGCCTCAATGCAGGAGTAGCCCTCGTTCGCCAAATAGAGGCGGACGAGCTGCCTTATGTGGTCTTCATCGTCTGCGATGAGTATCAGTTTCTGAGACACTAAGGTGCGACCTCCCCGGATTGTCAGGATGCCGGCTGAGACAGCCTCCTCACTATCTTCGCAGAATCCCACCTTGGCGTAAAATGCCCGGGCTTCAGTACTCTGCGGGACGCACCGCCAAGCCTACCGTTCCCGGGCCCGTATGCACGCCGATAACCGGTCCAACTTCGAAGAGGTGCGGCTCACCGGTCACGTTAAGGGCCTTGGTGACGAGGCCCGTGAGCTCGCTCGCATATTGTGCCCCTTGACCGTGTCCGACGGCCGCTATGACCTTCTGACGCCCGAACCGGTCGGCGAGGAAATCAACAATACCCCGAAGCGCCTGCCTGAGGTTCCTACCCTTTCCATGAGGGACATATACCCCGTTCTCAACGCGCACCACAGGCTTGATCCCAAGGAGAGACCCCATAAGGCTCTGTACTTTTCCAATACGCCCGCCCCGGTACAGGAACTCCATAGTATCCAGGGTGAAGAGCATTTCCGTCTTTTCACGGAGGCGCTCAAGCTTGGGCAGGATCTCGCTCGAAGGCAAAGCCTGTTTCGCGAGCCTGGCCGCTTCCAGAACCTGAAAGGTCATACCGTACGTGAGGAATCCGGAATCAACCACGTGAATCCGGTCGGGAGCGACCGAGTCGGCCGCTTTTTGAGCCGAGTCCGCAGTGCTGCTCAGCCCGCGTGATATGTGGATGGATATGATTTTGTCGAATGAGCCGAGCAGTCTGCGGTACACTCCTTCGAAATCACGAGGAGGCGGCTGAGAAGTCTTCGGCAGTTCCTCTTTGTCTTCCAGCAGGTCGTAGAAGGTTGAGGGTGTGATATCGACAGCGTCTCTGTAGACTCTGTCCTTGTGCGTGACGTACAGCGGGACTGTCGTTACGCCTGCTTCACTCGCTGCTTTCTGATTGAGATCGCTGGTACTATCGGTTACTATGGCAAGTTTCTCCAAAATGTCTCCTCCGTCACGGATACACGATTTCACCCAACCCCTTCCAAACCATGAAGAGAGGCGTTTCGAGGGAATTCGCTGTGCTCGAGGCAGTTTCCTTGATACGGGCACGAAGGAGATCCTCCCGATTCCCCCGTACATACAGTAGGAATGAAAACCCACGAGCGAATGGATGGTGCGAGCGGTGGATTTTCAGGCGATTTACAGGGATAAACTGGCGAGCGTTGAAGAGGTTCTAGGCCTCATCAAGTCAGATGACGAGATTGTAGTTGGAGTGGGAGCCTCCGAGTCGGTGGCGCTGTTGGAGAAGCTTCACACGATCTCGGATCGCGTCCGGAATGTCACGGTCTTGAGCTGCCTCCCCGTAGGCCCCTACGAATTCTGCACTAACCCCAAGTATGAAGGCCACTTTTTCCACGAGTCGTGGTTCTTCACGGCAAGCGCGCGTATGGCAAGAGATGTGGGCATGGCCTCCTACGTGCCGACCCACCTGCAGCTTGCCGCAAAAAGGAGGCTCGGGTTCAGGGCGCCCAGAGTAGTTTTCCTGACTGCTTCTCCCATGGACCGGTGGGGCAACATGAGTCTCTCCCTTGGAGTCACTTACTTGAAGGACTTCGCCGAACATGCTGAGCTCGTAGTTGTGGAAGTCAGCCCTGAGTACCCCCTGACCTACGGCGATACGCTGATCAACATCCGTGATATTGACTACGTTGTTGAGACGGATAGGGTGCCTCCGAAGCTGCCCGTTGCTCCGTCTTCGGAAAAGGACCTCGTGATAGGAAAGTACGTGGCCGAACTGGTGGAAGACGGCTCTACGGTTCAATTGGGCATAGGCGCCATTCCCAACGCGGTAGCTCAGTCCTTATACGGCAAGAAGGATTTGGGCATTCACTCCGAGATGCTGACCGACAGCATGGTCGACCTGTATGAGGCAGGCGTCATAACGGGTGCGAAGAAGACCATCCACCACGGCAAGATGATCGCCACATTTGTGTTCGGAACCCGGCGGCTCTATGACTTCGTGAACCGCAATCCCATGTGCGAGCTCTACCGGTCTGGGTACGTCAATAACCCCTTCGTGGTGGGCCAGAACTACAAGATGGTCAGTATCAACACCAGCCTTCAAGTGGATGTCACCGGCCAGTGTTGTTCGGAAGCCCTGGGAACCAAGCAGTATAGCGGCGCCGGAGGTCAGGTTGACACCGCAGTGGGCGCTCAGATATCGGAAGGCGGCAAGTCGATCATCGCCCTGTACTCATCGGTCAAAAACGACACCATATCGACGATAGTTCCCACGTTGACACCGGGAGCGCCGGTAACTCTGTCCCGCATGGATGTGGATTATGTGGTCACGGAGCAGGGAGTTGCTGCTCTACGCGGGCGGTCGATCAGGGATCGCGTGAAAAGCCTTATAGCCATAGCTCATCCCAAGTTCAGAGATGAGCTGCGTGAACAGGTCGCGCAGCTTGGGATCTGCTAGAAGCCTATTTCGCCTTTTTGAACCTGGCTTTCTCTTCGCGCGTCATCTTCTCTGTCGCGTATTGGAATATCAGCCGGGCGGCCGAATCTTTCCACTCCATGAGGAACGCTTCGGTTTCCTTGGGGCATTTCTTCCATATCTCGCGAAGGAACCACCCGAGCCCTTGGTGGACGACTCGCTCCCGATCCAGCATCAGTGGGCGGATGAAATCCAGCAGCATGTTTGCGTCAAATTGCTCCTTTAGCAGGATGAGCATAGAGACGGGCACGGCTCTCCTTTTCCACCGGTCAGAAGACTCTCTCCAAGGCCGGAAATCGTCGAGCGTCACGATGGAAGCGGAAAGCATGGGCGAAAGGATGTCGCCGCAGAGGCTGTCGGATACCGCCCAATTCGTCACCTTACCTTCAAACCAGGCTCCGACACGATCGAAGGTTTCACGCGAAAACTGCTTATTGAAGAGGTTCATCATACGGATCGCGAGCCCCGCTTCCTCGTACTTTCCACTTTCCATGAGGAGATCGCAGAGGTCGAGGAAACCCTCAAAGCCGAGGGTACCCACATACTCGGAATGGATGCGCTTCGCCTCTTCGGTTAAGAGCTTCCCGTCCACTCCGTACGCGTCATATCCTTCCCTGAAGTATTTGGCGTACTTGACGACAATCTTGTCGTCGGCGTGTTCGGTGCAAAACGCGCGGAGGCGTTCGACCAGGGACTTTACTAGTGTCTCGCGGGATCCGGCAGGTGCCATAGTGTTATCACTCCCTTGCAGTTTTTCGACGGCGAGAGTGTAGCACCTTCCGGTGAGTTTGGGCGGCGCCGACAGCCCAGTTCTTTCTGGTGGGCCTTGCTGATGCCGGCAGCCGTCACTCCCTGATCCAGCGTGTGGTATTCTGGAGCAAGATGTAGCACGTGGGCCAAGGTCGGTTGAGTATGCTAGTTGATGGTTCCTAGGCTGAAAGTGAAGTTACGTGCCCTTGGGCGATAGTGTCAGTTGGGAGTGGATTTGGTTGACAATAGAGTCGCAGGATGATTTGCGAAAACTGCGTGCGATAGGCAAGATTGTGCGGGAGACGCTAGATGAGATGTCGAGCGCTGTCCGTCCGGGGATGACTACCTATGAGCTCGATCAGGTGGGTGCTCAAGTATTGGCCCGGAATGGGGCGGAATCGTCGCCGCCGAAAGTGTACGGTTTTCCCGGGACCGCGTGCATCAGTGTGAACGAAGAGGTCGTTCACGGGATTCCCGGCAGCCGGAAGCTCGAAGAAGGCGACATCGTGAAGATCGACGTCACCGCCGACAAGGACGGATATGTGGCGGATGCCGCCGTAACGGTGGAGGTCGGGCGGGTATCCCCTCAGGCAAGCGCCCTTGCTTCATGCGCCCGGACTGCCTTCTGCGAGGCGCTGCGAGTGGCGAAGGCGGGCACCCCCATTCGCGAGATAGGCCGTGCAGTCGAGACTGAAGTCAAGAGGTCGGGTTTCACCGTCATCGAGGAATTGTGCGGTCACGGCGTGGGGCGTACGATACATGAATCGCCGTCGGTCCTGAACTATTTCGACCCGCACATGACAGGAATGCTTACGGACGGGCTTGTGATCACCATTGAACCCATCATTTCAGCTGGCCGGGGGCAGGTAAGGACGCGGCCGGACAAGTGGACCATCTTCACCGCCGATGGGAGTCTTGCGGCACACTATGAGCATACCATCGTAATCACTAGAGATAAGCCAATTGTGATAACGGGAGACTGCCAAAGGCTAGGCTGAGGGTATGGTGTGATATCGAGGTCGTCTTGAGCTGGGAGTTCCGATCTATGTGGGAGGCAGAAGCGTGCGCATCCGGATCATCATTGTAGGAAAGGTGCGGGAAAGGTACCTGCGGGATGGGGTTGCAGAGTACCTCAAACGGTTGGGCCCCTACGCTCATGTTGAACTGGTTGAACTGCAAGATGAGCCGGTACCCGAGACGTCCTCTGACAAGCAGTTGGCTGCTGCCAGGCAGGTTGAGGCAGAGCGTATCCTTCGGACGCTGCGCGATAGCGAGTACCTCGTTGCACTGGATATTCGTGGAACAGGAATGTCGTCTGAAGACCTCAGTAAGTGGATTCAGGAGAGGGCCGTATCAGGAGACTCCAACTTAGCTTTTGTGATAGGCGGGACGACGGGGCTTGCTCCCGAAGTCCTATCCCGTGCCCGGCTGCGCCTGTCTATGGGGCCGATGACCTTCCCTCACCAGTTCATGCCGATGCTGGTTGCGGAGCAGTTGTATAGGGCGTTTAGGATAGGGAGGGGGGAGCCGTATCATCGCTAGAGCGAGCGCTCCGTTCAGAGCAATTCGCTCACCATCAGTACGTGATATGTCGTGTGGCGCCGACATATCGGTGTGTCGGCTGTCTGCCTTCACTCTTTGAGAGAGACCGGAAGACCAACCATTCGCCGCGGTGATTCTTACTCAAGGTGCAAGGGATATCTACTTGACCGCTAACGCTAAGGCAGGCGAATCATTCTGGCAATCAATGGGTTATGCCTTCTCTGGCAACGTTGATGACAAGAATGGGCTCAAGATCTACGAGAAGCACCTATGTGGTACAAGCCTCTAGTCCACTCACCTCGATTCGTGGTAGCGTGAGGTTGCGCCCACGGTGAACGAGGAGGAGACCTGATGTACTTCGCCATGGATGAGATTGGCCTAGACAACGTCTCACGGCTCACCCTGATGGACGACAAGAACAGAGTCAGAAGTCGACCGCATCGCCACGGGCTTTGGCTATGAGGGCATCCAGTTCACTTCTAGTCTGTATGAACGCAAGCTTGGCCTATCCTTGAAGCAGATACCAGACATCTTCAGACGGTACCGGTTGACCTTCCACATCGCCGGCATTCGCCCTCTCGCTTGCGACCAGGACGTAGCAGAACTTGAAGGTCTACTGCAGGAGAGTCTCGAGATCGCATCCCATAATGCGATGGAGGACGTGTCGCTGCACCCACCTCGACTAGCCGGTAACAACGACGGTGACCGGGAATCGGTTCGTGCTGCATTCATGAGGATTCTCCAAAAGTGGATGCCAAGGTACATGGACCAAGGCATATCTCTCTCTTTAGAGTCCCACTCCGGCGGCAAGTTCTTTGTCTTGACTCTCAGAGTTCTCAGCGTTTGTCGGCGAAGTGCCCGGGCTCGGGGTCCTCGCCGACATCTCGCACCTCTGGAATGACGGCTGGGCTGAGCAACGATGATCTTTACGAGTGGTGTTCTGAGTTCAACCTGCCGGTTAGTGGGGCGAAGCAGGAGAGAATTCTTAGGATAATTGCCTACTATGATTCCTTAAGGCAAGCTATTGAACCATCGATGGACGAGAGGGCGGTCTGGTACGATGTCTTCGAGGAGCTGGCGAGAAGAGACTGTAGTTTACTTCGCGCTCGGCGAGTGATCTCGAAGGATATCGAAGTCGAGCGCAAGTTTGAAGACGCTACTGCGTATCTCTTCGAACACAAGCTGAATCACAGTCCGCTCAAACAACCGGGTACAAACCACCCCGATGGTCTACTGAGCTTCAAGGACATGTATTTAATGTGGGACAACAAGAGCAAGGAGACGCCTGTATCCTTGCGCGATCATATCAAGCAGTTCAACGACTACATGAACAAAGCTGACAAGCCTGTGCCAGTGTTCATGGTTATCGCCCCATCGTTCACCTCGGAGTCAGAGATGCAAGCTGTTCAGTACACGGCTCAGAACCTTGGCCGTAACATTGTTCTGATTACAGCTGCTGAGTTAAAGGCGCTTGCCGAAGAGTGGAGCAGCGAATCAAACAAGAAGAGAGACGAGCCGTTTCCGTTAGGTCTCTTCGCTAGAACGGGTAGGTTCAATCGAGTACTGTTAGGGGACTTTTGAGGGATGTCAATGAACGTGGTGGCTCTGATGCACGAGTTGCTCAGCCAGGTTACTGCGGAGACAAGCAGATACCTGTCGCGCGTCCTGCCATCGATGCGAGCGGATTGGTGGGAAGGACTCGTCGTGCCAGTCCTTCGGCGCTCGCATGCTCCGGTTTCGGTAGACAGACTTGAGCGGCTTGACTTGCCGGCGCTCCTACGTGTGCTTTCGGCAAGCGTGAGGGGAGTCTCTGCCGCGTAGGTTCATTCATCATGGGTTGGTGATCATACCTAATTTATCCTATCTGAGAACCGCTTGCCGCAATGTCTGGTTGTTCTCCGGCCGCCAACACCAGGCGTCTTGCTTCTGGGGGATAGTCGTCCAGTATCATACTTACTGACAAGTCTGGCCGGTCCAAGAGAGGAATGTCTTGGGTCTCCGTAATGCCTGGTCCACTTACCACACGTACCACAGGCCGGCTATTGTCTCGCGGGTCCTGGCTTATGACAACTGCCACAAAGCCGCCTCCCAGCGACAAGATGCTCCCGATCGGATAGGCTGCTACCCGCCTCAGCATGGCATCTACTGCGTCACCATCGAACAGACTGCCGCGATTCTCCTGCATATACTTGCGCACCGCCTCCGGAAGGTGTCTCTGTCTATGCGGACGCTCAGATACCATCGCATCGTAAACATCGGCCGTAGCAACGATGCGCCCTATGATCGGAATGTTGTCTCCTTTCAGCCCGCGGGGGTATCCGGATCCGTCCAGACGCTCATGATGATCTAGGGCACCATGAGCCGCCACCGCGCCCACATTGTAGCAAGTTTGCAGCATCTCAAACCCTTTCATTGCATGCGTCTTGATAAGGCTATACTCGTCGTCAGTCAGTAATGATGGCTTATCCAAAATGGGCTTGGGTATCAATATCTTGCCTACATCGTGTAGGAGCGCACCCATACCTACCTGTCGTAGGGTCGACTCAGGAAGCTTCATGCCCTCCGCGATGGCTATACTCAGAACGCAGACATTGATGCCGTGTGTGTAGAGCGTTTCGTCAAAAGAACATATTGAGTGAAGCCCGATAGCAGCTCGAGGGTTGCTGCGGAGATCATCAATGATGGAATCTAGGGCCTCGCGGATCGGCTGAATATCTCCTGGAGTCCCGCGCAACATATTGGAAGCCACTATGCCAAGGCTTCTTATGGCTGTCCGCCGGGTTTCCTCATGGATCGTGTCATTGACCTCAACATCTCTTAGAAATTCGTCCTGAATGGCTACTCGAGTGAATCCTCGCCTTTTCAGCGAATTGATGGATCCGAGAGTCAATCGTATCCCTTTTTCAATCAGAAGCTGACCCTCGCTGCCATGCACAGGCATGGCCAGAATTGCGCCGGCGATTTCTTCCTTAAGGGCTACGATTCTCATATCTAAATCAGACTCCTATCTCCATTAACCACTGCGTAACGCTTCTCGACCAGTTCTACCCGAAGAACATAACGATCCGCCATTTAGGTTACTTTCGCAATAGAGGCATCTTCGAGTCTTGCGGGGAAGTCCCTATCTGAATGGCCGAGTTCGTCAGTAAACTCGTCCCAGGCAGGGCTTGAAGCGATTGCTGAGCAGATCGGGGCAGATTGGCGAGCATGATGGGAGAGTTACTTTCTATCTGCAGTGCGGTTTCGGCACCTATTGGTGATTGGGTCTTTCCGCTAAACTTAACTAAAGTATTGTTAAAGACGACATAAAGAGAGAATCTGTTTCTTTTCTGCGGGTGAATGTCTTGGAGGCTCCAATTGATAGACTTGCATGGATCTTGGCTGTGTCGGATGATCCCGTTCTACGTGAACTAGTTGGGCTTACTTTGAAAAACTTGTGCAGAACTCTCGACGCCTCGGCTGCAATGGTATGCTTGATCAACGGTTCTGCGATATTGTTGAACGCCGGAGTCCGTGTTGTCGGGGACGATGAAATTCGCCTCAAATACGTTCCTGGAACGGATGCTTTGTCGCCCTGCGCCAAAGACCAAACTTGCGTGACTGATCTGGGCTGCAGCGGTAACTCGTTGTGTCCCGTGGGCGAACGCCTCGGGATCACCGGCTACTGCAATAGGGTGTGTGCTCCACTGAAGATTAGGTCAAACCTAGTTGGCCGATTACTGGTACTGAATGAATTCCCCCGCGAGTTCTCGGCATCTGAGATCAAGTACATAGCCACCAGAGGCACGCAGTTAATCCTGCGATTACACCACAGCTTCTACTTCCCCGAAGTCTGTTCTGAGTTGATTGCCCTTGAGCAAGCGATGAGTAGAGCCTACAGAGAGCCCGTTATTGACCATATGATAGACCGTGATAGTATGGCGTATCGCGTCCTTTCCTTGGCAAAACTCAATGACGCGGCATCGGTTGCGGCTCTTGCTCACAATCTGCCGAAAGGGATCAACTGGCCCACGCTGCGACGTATCTGCCAGTATCTTGACCACAACACCGGACCGGTGTCCCGGACGGATGTTGCGTCGGCGATCGGCATTTCTAGCGTGACGGTTGGGCACTACCTGAAGTACCTCGCCGAAATGGGTCTGGTCCAGAGAGAGATGGCCTACGGAGGAATCGGACGACCCACAATCATGTATCGAGTGTCGAAAAGGGACGATGCTAGCGAACTCAACCGCGACTGTGCTTCCTGCTTACAGAGGGAAGGGAGTACATAGAGCCATGTTCGAAGCAAGGGTGAAGGAAGCGCTCCGGTTAAGCCACGGAAGTGACGGTGCGCCGAGCTTGAGGTGGATAGCCACAGAAACTGCAATACCATCGGTGGAGCGAACGGCTTCTTCTTTCGGGCTGAGGTCGGTTTTGGAGTATCGGTTTTGGTACTGACGCTAGGTTGATGGCAGTTCCTCGCTGGCCTGTGCTTGATAAAGGTTCATGGAGGGATACGAGGAATGCTATGCTGAGCCCGAGATGATTATCGCAGTTATGACCATACATCTGTACGCTCCGTGGGTTCACTCCCTGAAGGAGAAACGCATGGAGGTTAAGAGCCTGCTCGCCAGAGTACGCAGTCAGTTCAATGTATCCGCGGCCGAGGTGAGCGATCAGGACATCCAACAGTCGATCACCATTGGTATAGCTGCCATTGCCGCCAATGGCGCGCAGGCCGACAGCATCCTCGACAACGTGATCCGCTTTGTCGAGGCAAACAGCGAGGCGCAAATCGTCTCGATCGATCGCGAGCGCCGATAACCGTCCCTGCATTCCAGCAACGACGACGTCAAACTCAAACGACTATCGGGTCTGGAGGGATGACCTTGAAAGCGACGGCGTGCATTCTGGTGGTCTTCTTCGTGGGGCTTAACGTGTGGCGAACAGGGGATAAGGTTTTGGGGAGCCTCCTAACCATCGGGCAGGCTGCCGGCGTCTTTTCTTCGCTGGCTCTCATCCTCTCCGCAGCCTACAACATTGGGGAGAACCCGGAGTTGCACGGCGACTTCTCCATGTACCTTACCATAGGACTGACCTGGTTTCTGAGCTTCGCCAACACCGCCTTCCTGCGCCATCCACGCTTCCAGAAATGGGTTGGCATCTACGGTTTCCTTGCAGCGGTGGCCACTTTTTCGTACGGCGTCCTGTATAATGCGCCAATTGGGGAGTGGATAGCGATCGGCATGTTCATAAGTTACGTGTTGTGCTTGAGTTCTCAAGCGGCACCTGAAGGTGGGAAGTCGGCGCCGTGAAACACTCTGCGGGCCTGCCCGCTGCGAAACGCCGCCGGATCTCACTACTTGACTATATCCGGCGCCACCATAGCATATTTGTATAATCGTCTATGCGAAGGGGAGATCTCGATGGCGCGCGGGAAGACGTCACAGCAGGCTGCCGGCGAAATGGCAGCAGGCTGTGAGGGGGGATCCGGATTCGACGAGGAGTTGCTGGTAGAACGCATCGGTGCCGACAGGCTGGCCGAGTACTGTGCCGTGCCAAGTCTGGCGGATGTACGATCGATCCTACAGGTGAAAGCGCTCGACGGGGGCTTTGGCGGGCTGGCGTTGGAATTGGTGCCGGTCTCGGCCCCGCACATCAAAGACTATGATTCATATGGAGAGACCCCCAATGACTGGCCGGTGAAGTGGGATGTAACCAACTGGTGTTTCCTCCTGGCTACCGCCGGAGGCAAGCCAGTTGGTGCGGCCTGTGTGGTCACCAGGACTCCGGACATCCGCATGTTGGAGGGGCGAGATGACCTTGCTGTTCTATGGGATATCCGCGTCGCCCCGGAACACAAGAGGCGGGGTATTGGAAGGGCGCTGTTCGCTGCATCGGTTCAGTGGTGTCGCGAGCAGGGAATGAAGATGCTGAAGATAGAGACGCAGAACGTAAATGTTGCTGCGTGCAGGTTCTATGCAAGTCAGGGAGCCCAACTGGGCGCCATCAACCGCTTTGCATATGCCGACGCGACGTGGAGTTACCCCGATGTTCAGGATGAGGTTATGCTGCTGTGGTATTACAGGCTCTGAAATGCCGGCATGATCAGCATTAGGGCGCTCCGGGTCTTTGAAGACCGGAACGCCCGTTTCTCTCACAGTTTCCAGAACTTATAGGCGTGAATCTGTCCTACATAAAGAAGGACCTTTCCGCGCTCGGCCTGGAAGATCCTGTTGCCAATATGGGGAAGCGTTACAGCATCCGCCGGGACGAAATCGTGACTGATGCAGACCTTTTTGAGGAAGCAGCCCGGGACTTTGAGCGAAACCCAAACCAACGAGGGGCGCAAATGATCCTTTCGCTCTACAAGGGAGAGTACCTATCTGACTTTGAAGCCCATTGGGCTGCTGCAAAGCGGCTGAGATACGCCGACATCTATAGAAGAGCGCTCAGCTTCGCCTGACCGCTCTCATGACATAGTCCCGATCACCCCGGTCCGAACCCTTGCCGCACGGGCAATCACGAGATAGTATTGATATGATCCCGAGTTGTCCTTTGGACGGGAACTCGAACTGGATTTCATGCAGGGAGGGTTGATGCATCATAGTGGGTGCGATTCGTCTCCGCAAATAAGGCACATCGAAGGGGCGCCTAATCGAGGTTTTCTCTTCGTTGTGCCTTTCTTTGTGGTCGAATCACAACCCAAAGAGGTGCATCAACTTTGTCTCGCTATCTCAACAGAGGTCAGGTTCCGCCTGCATCCGTATCTCAGAACTTCCTCACAAGCTCTAGGACCATCCAGCGGCTTGTCCGCCGCACCAACCTGTGCCGCGACGACCATGTTATAGAGATCGGCCCAGGCAAGGGCCATGTAACTGAGGTTCTGGCAAGGACCTGCGGCCGAGTGACGGCTGTGGAGATTGACCCGGCCATGTGCACGAGAACCGCGCAGAGGACGGCAGGCTTCCGCAACATCACCATTATTAACCAGGACTTTCTTACGTGGCGGATGCCCGGATGCGGTACCTACAAAGTGTTCTCAAACATCCCGTTTTGCATGACAACGCAGATCATCAGGAAGATCAGTGAGAGTCCGAACCCGCCCGCCGAGACCTGGCTGGTGATGGAAAAGGCGGCCGCGAGGCGGTTCGCGGGAATTCCCCGGGAGTCGCTTCGAGCCCTGCTGCTCAAGCCAAACTATGAGGTCGAAATCATCTGCCAGCTGCAAAGGGATGACTTCCACCCGCGTCCTTCGGTGGATGTTGTGCTTTTCCATATGCACAAGAAGGATGAACCGGATATCCTGCCTGAGCGCTGGCGTTCCTATGAGCGGTTTGTGACGGACGGAATGACCGATGCAGCCGGATTACTCCGGCGAGTCTTCACCAAGAAGCAGCTGTCAATTGCTCTGAAGCGGGCCGGAATGGAATTCGTGCCGATGTCGGGCGAGATGCGATACGTCCAATGGCTGTGTCTCTTCCGAAGCTATCTGGCGACGCACTAAGTCGCCGAAGCCTCTGTACAGATTGCCGCGGCGGAGTTAGAATCTTCGGGAAAGACTGCTATTACATATCCATGACAGGGGGTTGTGCGATGTCTAGCACTGCATTGCTATTGAGCCGGCGCAACTCCTGTCCCGCTGAGCTAAACGCCTGATACCGCTTCTCGCTCAAGTGGCATCCGCTCCAAGTTGACAGGGTTGTGCCTCCGCATGCATGTCTCATTTCCATTTAGGGGGTAGCAACTCTTGATTAATGCGCAGCATCGGGCTGTTTTGGCCCGTTATCTTAGGCCGCTCTGGGCCCGGCTGAGCGTGCTGGCGGTCCTCATCCTAGCATCCACAGGATTACAGGTATGGTTGCCGCAGGTGTCTAGAGACTTCATAGATGCTGCCATGGCCGGTTCCGGCCCTGCGGTATTGCAGAAGCTTGCCTTCGTCTACACCTCCCTGGCGATCGGGCAGCACTTGCTCGGGGTCTGGGGAAAGCTTATGGGGGAGGACATCGGCTGGACCGCAACCAATAGCCTCAGGTCAGATCTTATTTGCCACTGCCTCCACCTAGGCCCGGCATTCCACAAAGAACACAGTTCCGGTGAACTGGTGGAACTCATAGATGGAGATGCCTCTAACCTTGCGGGGGTCTTCTCCCGGTTCGTATCAGGGGTCGCCGCAAACACTCTTTTTCTCGCGATGGCCCTTGTGGTTTTGTTCCGGACGAATATGATGGCGGGAGCAACCGTCGCCCTGTCATCAGGTCTAGCCCTGTTTGTGCTGCTCAAGATGCGTCAAGCAGCGTCCCCACTCTGGGCCAGAGTGCGGGAATCCACAGCCAGGTTCTATGGGTGTCTCGGCGAGTGGATGCAGGGCAGGGAGGACCTGAAAGCCTGCGGCGCCGATGGGTGGGTGCTCAAGAGGTTTCACGAAAACGCGAGACTCTGGTACCCCTGGCACCGCAAAGCGATGATGGCGCGATTCCGAACAAGCGCCGCAGGCCTGTTCCTGTTCTCGACGGGCACTGCCGCGGCTCTCGCCGTGGCCTCAGTCCTGTTATTGAGGAGACAGATCTCCTTCGGTACCGCCTTCGCTATCTTCACGTACGCCGAAATGGTGAGGCGCCCTTTGGAGCAGTTGGAAATCCAACTGCGCAGTATGCAGGCAGCGGGCGGAAGTCTCAGTCGTATTACGACCCTCTTGTCCTCGAAACCTGCGATACCTTGTCCTCTCCAGGGAGAATCCTCAATTGCCGACGGGCCGGCACCCATGAGTGTGGAGTTCGTCAACGTGACGTTCTCCTATGAAGGGGATGCGGGAGTGATCCTGAATAATGTAAGCTTCCGCCTTGAGGCAGGGCGAAGGCTTGGGATCCTGGGAAAGACCGGGGCAGGAAAGACCACAATAGCCCGGCTCTTACTTCGGTTCTATGATCCGGATTCAGGCGAGGTCAGGCTAGGGGGACGGGATGTTCGCACCTTGTGCTTGACCGACCTGAGAAGGCATGTAGCGCTGGTGACCCAGGACGTGAGGATTCTACAGGCCACTTTGCGTGACAACTTAACGTTCTTCGACCGGAGCATTCCTGACTCAAGGCTGTGTCGCGCGTTGGATGATGCCGGATTGCGAGAGTGGCTTAGTTCTCTGCCGGACGGCCTGGACACGGTGATCGGTCAAGGCGGACGCGATCTGTCGGCGGGGGAAGCTCAGCTGGTAGCGTTCGCCCGGCTCAGCCTCCGTGATCCGTCCGTAGTCGTGCTCGATGAGGCTTCGTCTCGCCTTGATTTTTCCACCGAATCCAGACTGGAAACCGCCATTTCCAGGTCTTTGCGGGGCCGAACCGGACTTATTATCGCCCACCGCCTGTCCACGCTGGAAAAGACGGACGATATCCTCATTGTCGAAGGCGGACGCGTCCTTGAGTACGGTAAGCGTACAGACCTCGCGAGCGACTCTGCATCTCACTACTATAGATTACTTCGCACCGGCATTGAGGAGGTGCTCCGATGATACGTACTCTTCGACTGATGTGGCGCCTGGCGCTGAGCCGGCCGTTATTTTACGCTGCCCACGCTGCGGCGTTTGCGGCGCACCAGTTTGCGACTTTGGCACCCGGCTTGGTCGTGAAGGCGATCTACGATTCGTTGGCGTTATCTCAGGTAGGGAATCACGGGGTACCCGCCCTCATTGCCCTCTTAGTAGGAGTTGCAGCCGGACGAGCCGGAATCCTGATAGCGGGAGGCCTCGCTGACGCGCCCAGGGCTTTCTACACGTACATGCTTATCGTCCGAAACTTGCTCGGCGGACTCCTGGATTTGCCTGGAGCGTTACCGCTGAATATGTCGCCGGGGGAGGCTTTGACGCTTTTCCGGGATGATGCCGGGGAACCCGAGGAGGTAATCTCAAACATCCCCGACTTACTGGGGGCTGCCGTGAGTCTTGTGCTGGCGGCGTTCGTTCTCTACCGCGTGGACGCCGGCCTGACGCGTCTCGTGTTCCTGCCCTTCTGCCTTGTGGTTGTGACAGCACAGATTGCGGGTGAGGTTATAGAGCATAGGAGAAGAGATACGAGGACAGCGACGCAGGACCTCACAGGGATGATGGGAGAGGTGCTTGGCGCATCGCAGGCGATTCAGATAGCAGGGGCTGAAGAGGCCGCCCGGTCATACCTGGACGGGCTAGGTGAAGTCCGCAAGACGGCGGCGCTGAGGGAGAAACGGATTGTGCTCGGGATGGAATCCATCCAGGCCGGAACCGTGAGCGTCGGCGGCGGGATCATCATGCTCCTGGCCGCTAGCTCCATTTCTGCCGGCTCGCTCTCCATTGGGGAATTCTCCCTGTTCATTTCCTACCTCACGGTAATCGGCGAACACAGCGTCTACCTCGGAGGCTGGGGTGCGCGCCTGCGGCAACTCCGCGTCTCTCTTGATAGGATGACGGCGTTCCTCCGGAACTCGGCCGCGGAAGATCTGGCGGTTCGCCGCCCGCTGTATTTCGAGGGTAGGCTTGCCGGAGAAGAGCTACATGAGGGAGAACCGCAAACTGAGCCTCTCGAGGTTCTCTCGGTTAGGGGATTGACTGCTACCTATCCCGGTACGGATAAGGGCATAACGGACGTCAGCTTCGACATCAGGGCCGGAACCGTAACCGCGATAACGGGCGCAGTTGGTTCGGGAAAGACCACGCTTCTGAGAGCAATCCTAGGACTCATCCCTGTTGAAGACGGTCAAGTGTTCTGGAACGGGCGAGTAGTCAAGGATCCATCTGCGTTCATGACTCCTCCCCGATGCGGGTACGTACCTCAGGCACCGTCGCTCTTGAGCGAGAGCATTCGCGAGAACATCCTTCTTGGAATGGAGTCCTGCAAGGCCCACCAGGACCGGGTCATCTGGCAAGCCGTACTTGAGCGTGACCTCTGGGGAATGGCTGCGGGTCTCGATACGGAGGTCGGTACAGGCGGGCAGCGGCTATCCGGCGGGCAAATCCAGAGAGTTGCCGCAGCGAGAGCCTTGTCTCGCAGTCCTCATATCTTGCTCATGGATGATCCCACAAGCGCTCTGGATGCAGAGACCGAGCAGCTGTTTTGCGAGCGGGTTCTGGATGAACCTAATGCTACTTGTTTGGTGGTATCGAACCGGCCTGCAGTCCTATCGCGGGCAGACAATGTCCTGTACATGAAAGGTGGGCGGCTAGTCAGACAGCGCTGAGGTGTCTGGGAATCTCTGTACATATTACCTCGTGGCAGTAGAATCTTATAAAAAGGCTGTCAGTTCACACAGAAAGGGAGGACGCAGCATGGTAGATATCCGAAAACAGTCTCTCCTCGGTGCGCTCAGTGAAATGCTAGGGACGAATGTAAGCAATGCCGAGTATGCTGCTGAAGTCCTGTCGGGTGGAACCGTCGGCGATGTTTGCAGAGTTACGGGAACGGCTCTGACCGCAAACGGTGCTCAACCGTTCTCACTCGTACTGAAGGAGCAGCGGCGTTGGGACCGTCACGGGGATCCTGATTGCTGGAGGCGGGAGTATGCGATCTACAAAGATGGACTCGACCGGAGGCTGTTCCCGTCCGTCAAGCTGCCCCGGTGCTATCTGCTCGAGGAAGGCGAAGCGTTCACCCGCATATGGATGGAGTACATCGAGGGTGCAACGGGGAATAAAGAGCTCAACGCGTCCGAACTAGCCCTTGCCGCTGAAAAACTTGGCGAGCTTCAGGCAGAATTCCACCTGTACGGACAACGGGACCTACCCTACCTGCGTAGCTACCCGGCAGTCCGTTCCAGCTTTGACCTCTGGTGGGGGACTGTAGGAGAAGCCCTCGGGAAGGAAATCCAGGGGTTTCCTGACGACCTACGAGCTAAACTCAACGACTACGCGGGGAGAGCCGCTGCGTTGCTCGATTCGCTCGACAGTCTACCGCTTACGCTATGCCAGGGCGATGTCCACCACGACAACCTCTTTCTCAAGGATGCGCCGGGTGGCCCGGAGGTTTACCTGATTGACTGGGACTGCGCCGGGTACGGCAGGATGGGCGAAGATGCCGTCGATATGTTGATGGAGGCCTTTATCTACTCATCGAGAGATGCATCTCTGCTACCCGATTATCGCCGGCGCATCATAGAAGGGTACTGCAGAGGTGTAAGGAGTCGCGGCGTTGACTTCACGATGAACGATGAAGTGACACGGACCATTTTCGCGTTTGCGTGGGGATTTCGTATTGCCAGCAGTTACTTGTATTACTACAAAGAAGAACCTCCGAAGAGGCGAAGTGTCGAGATCCTGCAGGCAATGTTGAAGGCGGAGTGGGAGTAACCGCTCCCCCTCCGCCTGTCTTGGCTGGCTTCGATTCCGACCATCACCTGGGTGATGGTCGAGGTTACTTCCTCTCAGGTACAATCTCCAGCCAGTATCCGTCGGGATCTTCGATGAAATAGATGCCCATCTGTTCGTTTTCGTAGCAAATGCAGCCCATCTTTTTGTGGAGTTCGTGTGCCTCTTCGAAAGCATCCGTCCTGAAGGCCAGGTGGAACTCGCAGTCGCCAAGATCGTACGGCTTATCCCGATCTCTAAGCCATGTCAGTTCAAGCAGGAAATCTGTCGTATCGTTTCCGACGTACACGATGATGAATGAGCCGTCCTTGGCCGTGATCCGCCGCTTTTCGGTTAGGCCCAACGCTTCCTCATAGAACTTGAGTGACCTTTCCAGGTCGAAGACGTTGTAGTTTTCATGGACCATCTTGAACTTCATAAGATCCATCCCTTCCCCGTCACAATTTGATCTCCCATTCTTGCCCGGCCTGCCCTATATCCTCCAAGACCGTGGAACGAAGACTCGCCGCTTTTTCCTTCCGGTACCGCTCTATCACCGAAAAATCCCCGCCAAAATGCATGGGGAAGACACGCTTCACATCCGCCGTGTTCAAGAGAGATTCAAGGCCCAAGTAGTAGTACTCTTCTTGCCTGGGGTCCAGAGGCACGAACGCTACGTCGATGGCAACACCCATGAGGTGTTTCATCTGCTCCTCAAAAGCGGCCTCCATATCCTCGTTGTACTCTCTTGACTCCTCTTTCCACACCCAGAGGTTCAAGTCGCCCGCGTGATACACAGTATTTCCGATGTAATTCAGTAGAAACGCGACGCCTTCGTCCGTTGACTTAAGGGTCTTCAATAGGAGTACCCGGTTATCGAGGTCGCGCAGCTCATACTGCTTCTCGGGCTCTACACGTGTGACATGCGTGAAAACCCAGTCTTCCCGGGGCAGCTCAATATCCGACGACAGCACGTACTCGACATTGGGGTGTTCATGACGCAGCTCGAAGACTTTCGGGTTCAGGTGGTCCGAGTGCCTGTGGCTAACAAATACAAAGACCTTCTTCTTGGCATCCAGTTTGGGTATGTCCCCGGTGTAATAGTCAAAGAGCCAGTAGCATGTCTCCCATTCCACCAAGAATCCGCTGTGGCCTATGTACCGGATCTTCATGTGAAACCGTCCCTTCTGCAGTCTGGTTTCCGAGCCTACCCAAACGAGATTTCAGCCAGCCCGTTGACTTCTCCTGCGAGATTCGCTGTAGTCGTGAGGGGCCTCAAAACACCTTTGCGTGATATCCGTGCTCTACCAATGTGGCGTTGATGATGTCCTGCGCTTCTCTGTCTATTCCCGGCCAAGAGGCGATCTCACGGCCGCTGAAGCGGTTCAGATCAGCCAGTATCTTCACTCCCCGTTCCCGGAACCCGTCCTGAGCAGGCACAGGAAGTCTTTTCAGCAGCACTTCTATCGGCTCCAAGACCTTCAGTTCCTTGGGAGGGAAACTCTTGTCGAACTCTTCAGCTTTCTCGGCATCCACTTTGAAGACGGGATCCTCGTAGAAGCGCCCCTTGATGTCGTCGAGTGCTCCGTCATATAGGGGCATTGCCATGAGCGCGTCAATGTTCTTCCCGCTTGCTGTGGTGATGCCGAACTCCTCGGCCCTCCTGAAGCCGACTCGAGGGTAGTAGTCCGGATGGCCAAAGAACACTATGGCGCGGTAACCGAGGCGCTTTGCCTCTTCAATGGTGTGCTTCAGGAGCGCTTTGCCGACGCCCCGGTTCTGATACTCCGGCAGCACGCTGATAGGGCCGAAGGTGAGCACCTCATGCTCCGTTCCTGCGTCTCCCACAACCTTGGCTCTGGAATACATGATGTTGCCGACAATCTTCCCGCCAATCTCGGCCACGAAGTCCAGTTCAGGTACGAAGGCGGGGATCTTGCGGAGTATATGGACCAGGTAATGCTCATCGCAATTGGGGTGATTCATCCCCCAAAAAGCTTCACGAGTCAGTTCCTCGACAACGCGGTAATCTGACGGCTTTTCCAGGCGAAGGTTGATTTCCAAGTCCATCCCCTGCTTTCTTCGAGCGACACGTCCGGTTTGCTGCTCGAATCACTAGATAGGTGCCATCCATGTGAAAGCTGCTCAGGACACTCCCCTATACATGACAAAGTCCTGCATTTCCTTTGTGAAGCCCACGCTCCTGAGGGCCTCTTGGGCTTCACTCGGATACTGCTTGACCGTGATGCGCCGGATGGTTGGGAATACCCGGCGCGCCCTGTAGTCATGGGCGAAGGCCTCTAGCGCGCCGGAAATGGATGCGCTGTCGAACACGCGCAGCGTCTTGCCCTGGCGCTCGAATACCGCAACCGGAACACCCGCACGCAGCGCCACGGCGGTGCCCGGCACATTCATGAAGGTTCTGCCATCCAGGTGGGCGAGATATTTGCCCCAGGGTTGTGCCGGGTCGACAGCCGACAGCCAGACGATCTCGTCGGCAGGCTGTTCCATCTCAAACATGGCGCCCGCGAAATCTCTGTCTCGGATGTACTGCATGCCGGACAATCCCTCGATGAAGTAACCGCGCCTCACTCGCCCCGTGTACTCCCAGACACGCAGAACCCGGACCGCATTACTCCAGTTCACACCCTGCGCGGTTTCGCGGCAGAGTATCAAGGTGCGATCGAACTCGCGCTCCAGCTGCTCTTCCGTAGTGAGTTCCCTCAGCGGACGAGCCAGCTCCCATCTCCCTGCCGTAAGGGTCATGACGCGGGCTCTCGAACGCTGCCTTGCCGGCATGCCGTCGATTGCGTCCCGGTTCAGCCACTGGCGTACCGGCACGAAGCTGTCAGCATGCACAATGCCTTTTCCGGCGAGGTCCAAGAGCGTGTCGTGGGGAGACTCCCCGCCCAAGAGGCCGGATAGTCTCTGCATGAAGCTCGCCCCTCTCCGGAGCAGGGCCTCAAACACGACCTTCTCATTGCCCTCCAATGCCCTTCCGGCTTCGGAAACTCCGGCTTCCCAATCGATGTCGTCGTTGGGATGGAAACCTAGGCCTACGTCAGGGGCAATACGCCAGGACACTTCACCTCTCGCCAGGACAGCATCCAGGAGCTCAGGGCGGTAGCCGCTTACGCGCGCTGGAAGAAGAACGCTTTCCCATAAAGCGGGCGGGAGGTAGAGACCGTACAGTGTCTTCAGGGCTTCCTCAAGCGCTTCCCGGGGTGGTCCGGCGACCTGCACTCGGCGCGCGAGCAGAGCGGCGTAACGCTCGGGAGGAAGCGTCCTTACCTGTTTTCGGCGCATCTTCACCGTTTCTCTGACAGCCCGGTCGAACAGTGTGGAATGGTAGTACAGCCCTTCATGCTCCACAGCGCTCCCATTCCCGCACAGCTCAGTCAGGACGCTCAGCGCCGTGTCCTCCGCCCAGAGATAGCGCTCGGCGACCTGCTCAGGTGATTGCGCTCCCCGATAGCGAAGCAGCCGCCGCACGATGTGCAGCCTCGCATCTCTGTCACCTTCCGTGAGCGCGGCTCTGTACTCGGCTTCGTGCTCGGCGGCAATCCAGAGTCCCGGCTCGATGTACTTCGCGCGTCCATTCCCCTCAAGCGCCTCGAGCCATTCGACAGGAACATCCAACTCTCCGGCGACCATGTCTCCCTCAATCATGAGCTGCGAGTGCAGCTCACTTTCGTTTTCAGGCAGGCGCGTCCGGTTCGAGACCCGTGCAAGCTGCTCCGAAGCCGGAGCGATCATCTGCGCGCGGTCCAGGGCCTCCTCGACGGCAACGTGAATACCGGAAGGGGTAGGCGCATAGTCGTACACCATGGCGCCCTCCGTCCTACGCCTGAGCGGCAGTGACATAGGTGACGGTGAGTCAAGGCGCATCTCGAGCACGCGGATATCGCCCGACCGGATCTTGGCCAAGATCATCTCTACGCCGGGCAGATCCCAGTAGTCCTCAAGGCATTCCCGCCGCGTTTCGCGTATCAACGGATGGCTGTCATGCCGGATGAGAGAATCCAGCATCTCCGCGCCGCGGAGCCGCTGAACCCACAGCGGTTGGCGTCCCGCCTTCCGTACTCCCATCATCAGTGCGCGAGCGGCGTTGTACCTAAATGCGATGTTGAAAAGCGGTGTTGCGGGCAGCGCGGCTTCCAGTACGGGCCGTGCCGATTCCGGCAATATCGCGTATAGCAGGCCTTCCGGAAGGGGGCGGTCGTCGTACGGAAAAAGCAGAAAGCCGTCATCGTCGACAACGTAGCTGATATTCGTGCTCAAGGCCCGCTTTGCGGCCTCCGTCGCGAGGATTGCCAGGGGCTCGTTAACCGGCTGGCCGAACACTGAATGCACCATCATCTGATGATTTCCCGTTTCATCGCGGAAGTGCTCGATCAGTATGGTGCGGTCAGTCGGCAACGCGCGGGTCGCGGCAAACTGGTTCTTGAGGAAGCTCTCGGCGCTCTCTGCAGCGTTTTCGTCCAGGCCCAGCCGTGATAACTCGTCAAGAAGCGAACCTGCCTGATGGGCTCTCTCTAGGCTCCGCAGGATTTCTCCGTAAGCGAAACCGGTCTCAATGCGCCTCCCTTTGATCTCGCCTTTCCAGAAAGGCGGTTTCGCCCCGCTCACGGAAGACTGCGCGACTATTACGGTGTCTTTCCTGATGTCGCAGATTTTCCAGGCGAAGGAGCCGAGCAGGAACTTGTCGCCAACCCTCGCCTCGAAGACAAATTCCTCGTCCAGTTCTCCGAGCTTAACCCCGCCTTCAGTTCGGACAGTGTAAAGGCCCCTATCGGGTATCGTCCCTCCGGCCGATATCGCGAGCATCCGGCTGTACGGGTCTCCGACAACCCGATCGTGAATGCGGTCATACAGCACCCTGGGCCTCACCGGGATATCTCGATCGTGCTCATAGTCGCCGGCCAGCATGCGAAGTACGTCCTTTACGTCCTCTCTTGTTACGTCGCGAAACGGATACGCACGCTGCAAGATCTTCATGACGTCATCAATGCCATAGCCGTCGCCCGTGGCCATCGATACAAGGTGTTGGGCTAACACGTCCAGGCACAGCCGGGGCGGACGGGATCGCTCTATGCCGCCCCTCCTGACAACCTCGGCCGTGAGAGCGCTGTACAATCCTTCGGAAGATGCGCGAGCAAACATGCGCATTATGCTGACGCGATTCGGGTTGTGTCCGGAGCGGCCCAGCCGCTGCATCGTGCCTGATATCGAACGTGGGCAGCCTACCTGGAAAACTTGGTCAATCTCTCCCACATCGATTCCCAGTTCCATGGATGAGGTTGCGCAGAGAAGCCGCAGGTTCCCACTCCGCAGCGCTTGCTCCACCTCGAGGCGCTGTTCCTTGGATACGCTGCCGTGGTGGGTCCGGGCAAAGCCTTCGCCGCCCAGTTGGTTTACGTAGTAGGCGAGTTTCTCGGCATAGGCCCGCCCCTCAACGAAAGCGATTACGCTGCGTGCCTCTTGGCACCGTTCATACACGGACTCCGCGATGTCTTGCCAGGCTGCATCTCTCCTCACAGTCCGCGCATTGAATCTGGGGCTTGTCACTATGAGCTCGATGTCCTTACGCATCTTCGGCGCCGCGATCGTCACGGGCTCCGGAGACAGCCATTCAGCCGCCGTGCTCAGAGGTTCTACGGTAGCGGATAGCCCAATGCGTTGGAGGGGTCTTCCGCAGAGATTATCCAAGCGGGCTATGGACAGCGCCAGGTGCGCGCCGCGTTTGGAGTCGATCATCGCGTGCAGTTCATCAATAATGATCCATCGCGCCGTACGGAGGATGGATTGCCCCGATTTTGCCGACAACATGAGGAAGAGAGATTCCGGAGTGGTGATCAGTATGTGCGGCGGTGACTTGGCCATCCTCCGGCGTTCACTTTGCGGCGTATCGCCTGTCCGCATTGCCACTCTTAAGCCCTGCAGGTCATCGCCGGCCGACCGGCAGCCTTCCTGCAAGATCCCCTCAAGCGGTCTGCGCAGGTTCTCTCGAATATCGCCCGCGAGCGATTTGAGCGGCGACACATATATCAAGTAGAGTTCTTCCTTGAGGTTGCCTTCACGCGCCTCGGACATCAGCCTGTCTATGAACACCAAGAAGGCGGACAGCGTTTTCCCCGTGCCCGTGGGTGCGGATACCAACGTATGGTCGCCCGCCGCGATAGCAGGCCAGGCCGCCTCCTGTACCGCAGTCGGGGCACCAAGAGAGCGCGCGAACCAACTCGCCGTATGCGGATGGAAGATATCCAAGGATCCCATTGGCATCTAGCTCCTGGCGCGATCATACTCTCCTTCCGCCTTCCTTTCCACAGGGGTTTGACCGCATGCGTTCCAAGCAGGCTGGCAGATCCACTTCATTGATAGAGGCGGCAGGAAAGCTGCCGCCTCCGCATGTAAGAAATCCGGGTTCCGGGATGGTTTGTCACCCTTCGGCCCTGAACTTCCTCCACATTTCCAGATAGGTCTCTTTCGTATAGGGAGGTTTGAACTCTGCCTTAATCCGCTTGGCTTCAGATGCGTCGCCCCATAACAGGTCGATTGCCGTCATCGCCAGTATCTTCGCGGGAATCACCGACACCATATCGAGGTCAACGACCTCATAGGTCCGGGTATGCGCGGCGCCGGCTATGCCGCCCACGTAGGGATGGATAGCAGGGATCACGTGGCTGATGTCACCCATGTCCGTTGAGCCGCCTGAGAAGTCGGACACCTGGACGCCGTCCGGCCCCAGGATCTCCCTGGCGTTTGCTTCAAACAACGCCGAGAGGGGCTCGCATGTCCTGAGGGGTAGGTATCCGGGGATTTCCGTGATCTCCACCGCCGCCCCTACCGCCGAGGCCCCTGCACGCAAAGCCCGGTTGACCTTCATGTTGGCCTCGAAGATGGCCTCTGTCCTCGCGCCTCTCACATACGTCTCGATGCGCACATCGGCCGGGACGATATTGACCAGGTCGCCACCTTTCGTGATTATCGGGTGTACTCGGATGTGGTCTTCATCTTTGAAGGTCTCCCGCTGCGCGTGGATCCCGAAGATACCGAGCATGGCTGCATTCAGGGCGTTCGCGCCCAGGTGCGGCGCCGCACCGGCGTGGGCTTCCCGCCCAACATACTTTACCGTCTTCCCTACGAAACCGTTGCTTCCCAGGCTCAGCTTCACTACTCGGCCGGGCGTATCCGCGTCCACGTGGATCATCTCGGCGAGGTCGATGTCGCTCAAGTGCCCGAGTCTCAGGAGCTCCTGCTTTCCGCCAAAGAACTCTATCTTTCCTTCATCCATGAGGCGCTCCCGGTACTCAAGCTCAACGAACTCCTCTGCAGGGACAGCAACGAACGCGATATTGCCGCCGAGATACGATTGAGCGCCTGCGTCAATCAGACCCATCGCTGCTCCTAGCATCGACGCGATTTGAGCGTCATGGCCGCAGGCGTGGACTGCTCCGGTCTTCTTATCAGCGTTGACGTGGTCCCAACACACAACCGCGTCCAGTTCGCCGAATATGCCTACGGTGGGCCGCTTTGCAGCAGAGTCTTGTGATGCGGGATCTGCCGCCGCGCTCAGCCCCTCCAGATCAGCGCGAACGCCGGTGATGCCCAATCCGGTTCGATAGGGAAGGCCAAGCCGGGCGAAGACCTCCGCAACCTTTTCGGCCGTCCGGAACTCTTTGTAGCCCAGTTCCGGATGGTTCCAGATGTCTGTCTTAATGTCCCGTATCTCTTGAGCTCGCTCCTCTATGGCTTCGCAGACAGCTTTCTTAAGCAGGCTCTTGTCCGTTTCAAACACCTCCCCAACCTAATCCTTGACCGACTTTTTCTTTCTCGACGCAGCGATCTTGCGTCCGAATACCCGTGACCAGAAAGCGAACATGAAATTGGCCAGGGGGAGAGCTAAGAAGAGGTCCGACCACACTCCGTCTACGTTGGTCAGGAGATTGCTGGCTGCCGCAAATGCAAGTACATCCTGGCTGGCCTCTGGCAACGCGGCTGCGACCGCTCCTGCCGAGGCGCTCATCATCGAGGCAGACCCGACGCCGCACGCCATTCCCACGGCCCACGGATGGAACCACCTTAGCGATGCTATTAGGCCCGCGAAGATGCCCATGTAGACTGCTCCAAAGAGAGTGCCGAAGATGTAGGTTCCCAGGCAGCCGCGGCCTTCTTCGGAGTCCAGGCCGTACACCTGGCCGATGATGGCGATGGCGCCCTCACGGCAGATCGAGAAGGTGCCGCCGACGGCCTCGCGCCCCATACCCAACGCAACCGCGACCGGCATGGCGAGCAGGGGACAGAAGAGCATGCCGAACTCCTGCAGGATCAAAGGAAGGCCGGCAGAGGCGATTTGCTTTAGAGCCGGTCCTACCACCGTGCCCAGCCTCGCGACCAGCATCATGACTGATATCGTGATGAGAGGCGAGGATGTCTTGACCTGCTCGTCAGTGGTGATCTTGAGGAATCTCGGAGTAGTCAGGACGCCGAGAACGAGAGCGTACAGCATCGGGAGGAGCAAGATGACGCCGGGCCCGACGGTGAACTTTCTCTGGCGGATGAACTCGGAAATGATAACCAGAACCAGGACCACCAGATGCAGCTTGGCATCTAAGAAGTTGACTTTCGGGGCTTCGGAAGGTCTTTTTTCTTGGGACACTCTAAAAGCCTCCTTCCTATATCCGCCCGGTTACCTTCAGCATGACCTGCGCGATCAGGCAGGAGCCGATGAAGGTACCGGACAGGACGAATACCGCCACGATGGCTATCTTCCAGCTCATCTTGGCGAACTGGTCGAGATCTTTGCCGATAGCGATGCCGGCGTAGGCCAGGATGGGAGTGCACAGGGCGAGGAAGTTGACGTTGTTAACCTGCGACAGCACCCAAGCCGAGCCCGGGGTCCACGGCGTTGTCAGCGCTATGGCGATCAAGGAGATGTATACTATGCTGGGGAGATTCCACGGGAGCACCTTGCCGAGACCCCATCCGACGAAGGAAATGAGGCCCAAGATAAACATGCCGGGTAACGATTTGAGCGGGTCGATCTTTACAGCGATCCAGTTGCCCACGAGACTGATTCCGCATACGATTGCCAGAATAGCCGCTATGTCTTTCCCACGAACCACCTAAATCCCTCCCTTTGGGTCTCTCTAGTCCACGCATGAGAAACGCTGGACATTTCATCCATACTCGTCCGGATGTGAACATATTCGCAGGTAGATAAGGTATAATCGGAACCTAGACTCGCTGTTGTTGGGAGATGGATCGGCATGTCTGTTAGAAAGCTAACGTACGGTGGGCTGTTGGTAGCGCTGGCGATCATCCTGCCCTCCATGTTTCACATGGTGGGGCTTGGTTCGGTGTTTCTGCCAATGCACATCCCGGTTCTCTTTTCCGGATTCGTGTGTGGCCCGGTTATCGGGATGTTGGTAGGGATGATGAGTCCCATCCTTAGCAGCGTCATAACAGGGATGCCTCCGCTCGTTCCGCCAATCGCGCAGGGAATGGTTGTGGAGTTGGCTCTCTACGGGCTGCTCACCGGCGTTCTCTATGAGAGACTGCGTTTGGGAGCCTACATTTCTCTAGCGGGTGCCATGATATCCGGAAGGATAGCCTACGGTGTGATGGGGTATTTGGTGCTGCCCATGTTTGGGTTCGCGAAGACTCCGATTTGGGCGCCTCTTCTCGGTGCGTTCGGAACTTCATTGCCCGGGGTTCTGATTCAACTTGTCTGCATTCCGCCGGCGCTGTCGCTGATGAAGCGAGACATCAAGGTGCTGCTTCCGGCAAAGCGCGGAGCGCAGTGATTATATGAAGAAGCCTTCGACCAGCGCTGCGATAACCAAGAGGGAGAAACCTACCGCCAGCAAGGCTCGTTCTTGAGCGCTCCACCGGAGATCGCTGAGTTTGCGAGTAACCGACCACTTCTTGGCCGGAAAAGTGTCGGCGATGTTCAGCGACTTACTCATCGTTACGGCGCAGATAATGGCGTAAGCGCTCACTTCCCATAAACCAATCTTGAGGTAGTTGATGTTTGCCTCAGCAACACTGGCAAAAGGGAAGTAGAAGCCGTTTGTCCCCGCCGTCCAGCCGATAGTGACTCCTTGGATGAGCAGGATGAGTCCGCCCAGACTTAAGTTACCGAACCGGGCAAAGAGATTGCCGGCCACTATGAGACCGACTACCAAGAGATTGTTCCCGAGAATAAGGAGAGAGCTCCGTACGCCCGTATCGGGCACAGACAGCTGTACATCAACCCATGCGCTGCGGTGAGTCAAGAATCCGACCAGGAAGACAACCCACTGAACCGCCATGAACACGCCCCATACAATCAGGGTCCTCCTTATCGGGGTTTGATCGCACAGCCGCCGGACCATCGGGGCATCCTCCTCTAGTTGGTGACAATTGTACTGGTTCGGATAGTTCTCGCTTCCGCTTACTATATCAAAACGGTCGCGCCTCCGCAGGGCATCTCTTCAGCCGTACTTTTAAGCTTCAGCCGTTTGGACCGGAAGCCCACTGCCACCGGTGTGAAGTGAAGACGAGTTTGAACCCTATGTTCATGTAGAACGGCTGCGTCGATCCTACATACGCAACGCTCGCGCCCTGGAGCAAGCAGCGCCGGATACCCTCGAGAACGGCGGCCTTACCCAAGCCCATCCTCCGGTAGTCTGGATCGGTCGCGACAGGCTCTACATAAGCATAGTCGGTGCCTAGCTCGTGCCACATGCCGCAGAAGGACACAAAGTCACCGTTGGGAGCCTTGACGGCAACCGTGAGGTCTTTGCGGAAAGTGGGGCCCGACTGCATTTTTAGTCTGCCGGGAATATAGTCGGAAGGCGGCTCTCCCGGATGGTCGAACCCCCTCCATAGAACCTTCTCTATTTTCCAGAGGTCGTTTTCTTCGGCGAGGCTAACCAGCTCAAACCCGCGAGGAAGGGTGATGTCAGGAAAAGGGCCGGCGACCCTGAATTCGGTGATCGGGTCTTGGCGGTCAGTAATCGAGAACCCTCGAGCGGCCACGATCTCTCGCATCTCGGTATCGTCGTCATTGATGATCGCGCGGAGGCTCCTGGTGCCGTCCTCTTCCACTCTGGAAAGATAGTCCATTGCGTATTCGACCATCTCTTTCTTTAGGAATGAGTAGTCCCTGTCCAGAGAAAAGTAGGCTACCCCCAGCTTGTCTTCGTAGGTGGCGAGAGCGACCACCTTATCTCCATCTTCCCAGACCCCGATTCGCGAGAGAGAAGACTCATCAAGCGAGGGGTGCGAGAACATGTATTCCCACCTCGCCCAAAGCCAGTTTTGGTCTGAGTAGTCCGGCTTGTGGATCCTCAAGAGGAAGTCGCGCACTCTGAAGAAGTCTTCGGTGAAACCGGGTTGATCGGTGTAATGTCTTGCTTTGACGCTCACTTTCGTCACCTCCGACTGTGCGTTCGATTCTGATCAATTCTCCGATCAGTTCCGCTAGACCTGTTTCCGGCCCCGGAGCCCTCGCAGAAGGAGTGAACGGCGATATGCGAGAAACACAGGACATGCCCGTTTTTGGAGGTGCACCTTTGAACGCTCGGCACTACGTGGAAAGATCTCTTGAACTCGGCGCAGAAGACGCCGTGCCGTTTGTCATTGAAGATATCGAGTTCGACCCGAGGACCATACTGAAGTGCGCTTTCGGCTGCGGTGACTGGGGAAAGGGCCTCACTTGCCCTTCGAGGGCGAACTCGCTGAAACCCTGGGAATATGAGAAGGTCTTAAGAAAGTATTCGTGGGGCGTGATCATCCATTCCCACGACAAGAAGGAGTCACAGAGGATCTCGTTTGCCATCGAGCGCGAGGCCTTCTTGGATGGCTACTACTTCGCGTTTTCCTTGAGCGACTGCGCCCTATGCGCGCAGTGCGCCGGGTTTGCCGGAGGCCGGTGCGCGCATCCCAAGGAAGCCCGCCCCGCTTTCCACAGCGTCGGCATCGACGTCTTCAAGACGGTCCGGAAGATGGGCCTCCCGATAGATACTCTGAAGGACAAAGACGAGACTCCCAACTGGTATTCTGCCGTTTTTATAGAGTGAACCGGCACGCGCCTTCAAGGATACTGACGAAGGATTCCAATCCTTCCTGATCGACTTCATCAAACCGGGCGTGAAGAGGGCTGTCGATATCAAGCACTCCGGCGACCCTGCCGTTCTGCCGGATGGGTACGACAATCTCCGAATTGGACGCGCTGTCGCAGGCGATGTGTCCGGGAAATGAATGCACATCGTCTACGCGCTGAGTCCGGTTCTCCGCTACCGCCGTGCCGCAGACACCTTTGCCTATAGGGATGTATATGCATGCCGGTTTGCCCTGGAAAGGTCCAAGGACCAGCTGGCCGTCCTCCATCAGGTAGAATCCGGCCCAGTTTATGTCTCTAAGTGCTTGCCATAGGAGCGCCGCCGCGTTGGCCAGATTGGGGATGGGCTGAGGCACTCCTTCGACCAGAGCCGCCAACTCTTTCCGCAGCAAGGCGTACAGTTCTCGTTTGTCATAGGGATAGTCGCCGGCGAATTCTCTATGCATGAGAGTCCCCCTTCCGCATCTATACGACCTGCAATTAACATTAGGCTCCCGGGGGGAGGTCAACTCGAAGGAACGAGAAGTCTTCGGAGTAGCTCGGAAGGTCGGAACCGATTGCAGAAATATCAGTCAGTGATCCGCGGGGCTTTCGATTCCGTTTCGGGGAAATAGCGGCCAATTCTCAGCACTGCCTTCACCAAACATCGGCCCCGCATACACGTGAACGGGAGTGTGAGACAGGGTGGCAGAAAGTGGTCTTTCTTGATTGGCTGCTTGGCTCTATCGTTGCTTCTGGTAGCGTGCCCGCTTAGCCTCGCGTCGGCAGGGATTGATTACGGCGATATCGACGGAGAATGGGCGTCCAATCTGCTAGAGAAGCTCGAATCCGCTATCAGGAAAGTGAAGGTCAAGCAGTCGACTTTCCGAGATCGACCTCATGCTTCAGACGAGTACGCTCTACCACGAGTGCTACGATAGAGAGCCCGGCGGCGACGGAGATGCCCACATGGCTCTGGGATACCTCACGAACTGGCGCCGACCGGTAGTCGCGACAGGCGAAGCAACGCTGGGGCCCAGCATTGAGCCTGCCTGTTATGTGTAGGGTGCCGAGTTTCTTCCTTCGGGCGGCGGCTCTCAGAAAGGCGCCACAGGAGCCGGCAAACCCTCATTAGGCAACCTGGTGTTCACCCGGGTCGACATGAGTAAGCGGTATGACAATATCCATCAGCACGATGTTCTCGGCTACAACTACCCGCTTAAGGTTCAGCCAAGGAGCGGCAGCGTGTGGTTTGCCAATGTATTTCCGGTCAAGACGAGGCACGGCGAGATACTGAAGGCAGTGAGTTTTTATACCCTGACAGGCAATACGAAGTACGAAGTCCGGCTGGTCACCAACTTCACAGGCCCGGCATCGTTGAGCGGCGGCATAAAGGTTGCGGAGGGAACGTTGGCTTCCGCCGGGTACCACACGATTGACCTGGATTCGAACACCAACCTCAGCTACGGGAGCAGCTTCGCCGTAGTGGTGAGGCTGACTGCGAAAGGTATCCGAGAGATAGCGGCCGATTCTGCAAAGGGCTGGTCCGTAAAGAATTCGGTGTCGCAAGCGGGTGAGAGTTTCGTGCGGGTGAACAGTTCTTGGAGGGACCTCCACTGGATTGAACCCAACACTAATGTCTGCCTCAAGGCGTTCACCGTTGATGCCCCGGTGCCGGCCTCTGAACTCATGAACCCTGCCGATATGCTGGCGGAGCTCGAATACGTTCTGGGCAGGATGCGCGCCGACAATCCCGCAGTTAGGCGATCGGGTTTCTCTGCAGAGCAGCTGGCAACGATCGATGATGTGCGTGCAAGCATTTCCTTCCCCCTCTCAAGACAGGACTACTATTTCCAGTTGCAGAGGGCATTCGCGATGCTGGGCGAATGCCAGACCAACATCTGGACTTCTCCGAGTGAAAGTTTCTACCTTAACCTGCCCTTCGTTTGGTTGATGGACGACGGGATTGTCATCCAGCAAGACGCCGCACCCCTTGCCAAAGGAGACACAGTCCTCAGCATAGGGGGAGCCGCTCCCGACCAACTCATCCGGATGCTGAGCCGGATTGTGTCGGCGGAAAACGAGTACTGGCTGCGCCACACCGCCCGGTCTGTCCTGCAGCGCGGTTCATATCTCGACTACTTTGGACTGGTAAACCCCGACAGGACGGTCGACGTGGCGATCCTTCGCGAAGGCAAAGCGAAGGTCTACCGGATACCGCTGGGCAGGAGCTATCCCGGCCCATACGAGCGCCCGGTTATTACCTGGCGCATCGAAGAAGAAAACAACCTGGGGTACCTGCGTTTTGATGTGTTTCCGCACCGCGACGAGATGGCATCGCTTCTGCAGGAGATTGACTCCTTCTTTGGAGCTGTGAGGCAGAAGGGGATACCGAACATAGTCATCGACTGGCGCTACGCGGGCGGAGGATACGCTCACGTACTCCATGACTTCTTGGGTTACTTCGAAGGCGGACCCATCTACATCGAAGGCCACGGGTTGTACGACATCACCAAGCGCCCGGAAGGCGAGACCTTCAAAGGCAGCACATACGTCTTGACATCAAACAGGACATTCGGCGCCACTGTCATAGGTGCCATGCTCCTGCACGACAATGGGATCGGGGTTACGGTGGGTGAGCCGATCGGCGCGAAACCGAACTTCAGCGGCTCAAACCGTTCTGACGAAAGGCTGCCCGTTACGGGATGGACCGCGAGGATATCCAACCTGGCTCCGATGCGTCCGAGAGACTTCGACTCGACAGCGACCACGCTGGAGCCTGATATACCGGTGTATACGTCGCACGATGACTTCATGGCCGGCAGGGATCCGCAGATGGAATTGGTAAGGCGGATGTGTACCGGGAAGTTCTGAGCGGACGTACGGTTGTGACCTTGTTCTTAGGATACCGGAGAGCGCTGTCTACGGGTTATGAAGGGGTAACCTGTTCCGGCTTCTCCGTAGTCGGCGCTCTCCGGTGATACTGGGCCAATGCAACTCCTGCCAAAGACGCGGCTCCTCCCATGAGGAGCCCCGGGCTGAGTTGTTCTCCTAAGAGGATGCTTGACTGAACCAGGCCGAATACCGGAACCAGGTATGAGATGACCGACGCCCGCGCGGCTCCCAGTTTCTCGACCAGTCCAAAGAACCAGATAACGGCCAAGCCTGTCGGTAGAATGCCCAGTGCGATGAGATCCAGCAATACGATGGGTCTAGCCGCAGACAGCGATGCTGCCAAAGGCTCCGTGAGGGCGGCGTAGGCGAGGAACGGCATCACGCCGAGTCCCGTGCTCACGGCGAGGACGGGAGGCGAAGAAGCGTCCCACTTCTTGCCGTAGACCGTGTACACCGAGTAGGTCACCGCTCCGAAGAACATAAGCCCCGTTCCGATCATGTTCATACTGCCCGGTGAGGATTGCTCGCCCGCCAGTGTGATCCCCGTCACACCCGCAAGAGACAGGATCAGCCCGGCTATCTGATGAGGACCTACGCGTTCTCTCAGAACAATTGCCCCGAGCACGGCAGAGTAGATGGGAGACGTGGACGCGATGATCGCGCCTGCCGCCGTAGACGAGTAGCTTAGCCCTATTACCTGGCTGGCATAAGAGGCGACTGCCACGAAGCCGAGAGCGAACATAGCCGGCCACTTGGTGCGGGCAAGGTGCTTCATCTCGGGGCCCCTGCCCTTCGCCCAAGCTGCAGCGGCTAAGAAGAGGGCGCCGGCAGAATACCGTAGAGCGATTACTGACGCGGGAGGTACTTCGCGCAGGATGATCTTGGTGAGCGGGAATACCATGGACCAGAACAAGGGCACTAATACAGCAGAGATCGCCGATGCGGTCATGTTCGTGCGCACGATGAAGCTCCTTCCGCCGTGACCTTAACTCAACAGCTTAGCAGTAGTTGAGCGAGAAGTACATATTCCCGCCCGACTAGTGAAAGCGGATGCCGTATCGCACGCTTCAGGATATGTTATTGCGTTTCGATGCGATTGCTCATACTTTCTCTGAAACGCATGGTACATGCGCTCAGGATCAGGAGTGACCGGCGGAAAAACTTGGGGAAGTCTTCGATCGGATCGATGAGCATCTCAAGGCTCGCCCATACGTTGTCGCCCACAGGGTAGACTTTTCCCACCTTGACGCCTGCTGTAGCCTCGTTGCAGGCTACAACAACCTGGCGGCGTTCTTCTTCGCTCTCGATAGGCCAGAAGTTGGGGAGGGAGATACGGAAGTATTCCCTGTCATCTTCTTCTGCAAAGATGCAGTACGTCAGTCCCTCGAACTTGAACTGAACGTCACCGTCGCCATCCAGCTTAGGGGCGTACCCTTCCTCGCGAAGATAGTTCATATAAAGGTCGGCTTTCTTCATGTGTATCCCTCATCTCAGTGGAGACCGCTCGGTGAATCACTTCGGCGCTGCTTGAGCTGTTCCTGCTCCGCGTCAGCTCGCCGGACGAGGGTACTTGGAGGCATTGGGAGATGGCGGGGCCTCTTTACTTGCGGCGGTTGAGCTTCCGGTCTCTAATCTTCAGGTAGCCTTTGGCGGCCAGCGTAAATGCTTTGTCTCCAACCCATGAGGCCCCACGTCCAAGGAGGCTGGCGGGACGCGTCGCCACGTAGACTGTCAGGGTTTTTGCTGCATCAAGGTCTTTCTCAATCGTCTCCAAGCGGAGGCGGACCTTCTCCAGGTAATCGTCTCTCTTGCTCGAAGGCAGCCTCTTTAGTTCGCGGACCAGGGCAGATAACGCGATGACGATATCGTCAAGCTGGCCGATTACCGGTATGATGCCCGGCACCAGGTCTATCGGCGAGACCGTGTACAGCAGAGCGAGGCTTAAGCACGCCTTGCGCCGCCTTGGGATTTCCGGATCTCTATAGAGCATGTACAAGAGCTTCGCGTAGAGAGGCATCCGGCCGATGACCGGCCTCAGGATCGATATGACATTCATGGAAGAACCCCCTCTTCCGGAACGGCTCGCTCGAGATATTCGCCGTGCTTGGGACTACGTTCGTCCCCTATGAGAGTAACACACCCGGCTTCGCGAATTTTCAGGCAGGATGCGGTGTGCGCACGGAGAAGGATGTAGGACGTACAAGGGAAAAGGGAGGCAGGCCCGTGACGTTGCAGGACCGGTCCGGCTCGATTTTGTCCTATACAGCTGAACGTGTTGGGCGCCTGCCCGTGAGTGCCCGGTTGTACGCGAAGAGCTGTGAAGACATGAGCGAGGTTGCCGATGAGAGCGTGACGCTCACCGTAACGTCGCCGCCCTATTGGAATGCCATCGATTATGACCGCCATGCGCGGAATCCCTCTGAATCATACCGGACACGTGAGTACTCCGCGGGTTTCCAAGACTATGAATCGTACCTCACTTGGCTTACGGGCGTTTTCGGCCATGTTCTGGACAAGACGCGCCCGGGAGGATATCTCGCGGTGGTAGTGGGAACGGTGCTCTTGGGCGGACGGGCTTACGCGGTTCCATTCGATCTATCAGCGAGGCTCACGCGAGAAGGTTGGGAGTTTCACCAGGATATCGTGTGGCACAAGTCCACCGGCGGGGTAAAGCGCGCCGGGGTTTTCATTCAGCATCCGTACCCGGGCTACTACCGGCCAAACATAATGACCGAATACATACTGGTGTTTCGAAAGCCGGGAAGTCCGATATTCCGTACGGTTTCGAGCGAACATAGAGACCGGGGGAAATACCGGGTCGGCGCGCTTTTCACCAAGGAGATCGCCAACAACGTGTGGCACATTGCGCCGATACCTCCCAGAGCTTCGGAGCATCCGTGTCCTTTCCCCGAAGAGATCCCCTACAGGTTAATCCTGCTTTACACGTATCCCGGCGATACCGTGCTCGATCCGTTTATTGGCTCGGGACAGACAGCTAAGGTAGCTTACGCGCTCCACAGGAACGCTGTGGGATACGACATTGTGGAGAAGTACATCGAATACTCTTACTGGCGCCTTGAGGAGCCGCTCGCGATAAGGACATCCCAGCTTGTCGCCGAGTTCAAGCACATGCCTTTGGATGCCCCGTTGGGGTACGGGGGCCGTGTGAAAGCCAGGACGCGGCACGGTTCCGGCGTGAAGTCGGCTTCGAAGAAGAGTGAGGCGGAGAAGTAAGGGATAGCCATAGGACCGGCAATGGCGTGGTCGCCGAGTGTTCGGAATCGCCGATCGCCGGGGACCATGCGGACGCGTGCCTGAGTGACTGTAATCCACGAAAGCAGGAATCCGGCCTTCCCTCCCTGAATAGCTGTCGACTGAATAGCTATTCAAGAGAGGCGATAAATCTTGGCGAAGACCCTTACGGCAGAACAGTCCCTCGGTAAGCCGCGTTACGATGTTGAGGCAGTAAGAAGACGTTTTCCCGCATTGCGCAGAACCGAAAACGGAATGCCTGTCGCGTTTCTCGATGGCCCCGGCGGCTCTCAGGCCGCAGATACAGCCATTGAGGCAATGGCCAACTACCTTATCAGAGGATCAGCCAACGTCCACGGAGTCTTTGCCACCGGCGTCGAGACCGATACGCTGCTGCTTAGAGCCCGCGCCGCTATGGCCGACCTTCTAGGTGGTCAACCGGACGAGATCGCATTCGGCGCCAACATGACCACGCTGACCTTCACGCTTGCCAGAGCGATGTCCAGGGATTGGCGCGAGGGCGACGAGGTAGTCGTGACCGAGCTCGACCACAGAGCCAACGTCGATCCTTGGGTGTCGGCAGTGGAAGATAAGGGCGGCAAAGCTCGATGGATAAAGGTTAATCTAGAGACCCTGACGCTTGACCTAAGCGATCTTCCCAACCTACTAACTCCCAGAACGAAGGTTGTCGCGATTGGCTTGGCCTCAAACGTCGTTGGAACCGTCAACGACGTAAGAAAAGTGGCGGACGCTGCTCACGCCGTTGGGGCTAAAGTTGTTGTTGACGCAGTCCACGCGACCCCTCATCTCTTCATAGACAGAGAAGCTCTCCACGCTGACGCTATACTCTTCTCACCGTACAAGGCTTTCGGACCGCACCTTGGGGTGGCCTCAATCAAAGCGGATCTCTTCGACAGCATTGAGGCCTATAAGGTTCTTCCACAGCTCACCGAGCGCCCCGACAAGATCGAGACCGGTACGCTCAACCACGAGGGAATTGCGGGAGCGGAAGGGGCGGTCAAGTTCATCGCCAGCCTTGGAGAGGGCTCGACGACCCGCGAAAAGATACGTTCAGCCATGGAGAAGATTGAGGAGCACGAAGACGCTCTCGCCAAGTGGACGAGGGAGAGGCTGGGGGCAATCCCCGGCTTCAAGGTGTATGCCGCACCGGATGACGTCAAGAAGACTCCGACGATAGCTTTCCGGGTGAAGGGCATGGCTCCGCGCGATGTCTGTCTGCATGCTCTCAGGAAAGCCCTCTACGTTGCGTGCGGCGACTTCTACGCCACTACGCTGGCTATGCTTCTCGGAATCAGGGCCTCCGGGTCTTGGGTTAGGATCGGGCTCGCGCCGTACACCACCCGAGAGGAAGTTGAGCGGTTCATAGAGTCGATGGAGGAACTGAAGAGCTAGCGGGAGTTTGATCTCCGGCATAGACCGGTCGACGGCTAGTCTTGCGCCATTCAGTGCAGACTAGCCGTCTCTTTCGTCCTTACTCGGGGTTTTGTCCTTAGCGTGTTTCGGAACCGGCTGTCCCTTCCAGGTTGTCGCAGTATACGTGCATTGCCCTTCTCATGAACTCGGCCAGCCCCGGGCGCACTCTCTCGTAATTCTGGGCGAAGCGCTCATCTTCCGCATACGTGTCCGCGAGACTGCGGTAGATGCACGTTGAGCACGTATAGAACCAATCGTTGATGATCTTGTGGTGCCTGCGGACGAGATCCTGGACTCCCGGGTCTGCAGGGTCTTCTTCCATCAGCGCGGCCAACCCTCTCAGCACCTGTCCCGTCTCAGTTTGGATGGCAACCCAGTCTTCTTTTGTGTACTCCGATACCTTCCGGACAGATTCCTCGTATTCTTTGCTGCCACCCCAGCGCTGGCGTGCTTCTTCCTCATACTTGGTCTGGTCGAATCCGGCGAACAGATCTTTTTCGCCCATCGGAATTCCCCTTTCAATCGAGTCTAGGGTCCTGTCTATGGAACGGATAAGGCGCCTAATCCGCTCCTCTTTCGCTACCAGGAGTTCCTTGTGGCGTAGCAGGGCAGACCTGCGGTCGAAATCCGGGCTGCTCAAGATGTCCTTAATCGCCCGGAGGTCAAGCCCTAGTTCCCTGAAGAACATTATCTGCTGCAGCCTCTCCAGGTCGTCCATGGTGTACAGTCGGTATCCCGAGGGTGAGAGGCGGGAGGGCTTTAGGAGGCCTATCTCATCGTAATGATGCAGCGTTCGAACTGTAATCCCCGCGAAGTCTGCTGCTGCCTTGACCGTGTATTCCACAAGAACACCTCCTTCGGGGATGATGTTAGACTATCACGTAACGTGAGGGTCAATAGCATGGTGGGCGCGAGGGTTGGTGCGGCAGCATTTCTTTGCGAAAAACACTACGCGAATCTTGTCAACTATGCGATTTTGCAGCGCCCCACTGCAAAATCGCAACGAAAGCCCAAAAAACGTTGCGAATAACGCAAAGTGAACTGGTTATGTCAACCGGTCAACCGCCGCGTCTAAGGCTGCCGGCTGAGAACCGCCGGCTGCGCCCGCAAGCAGACCACGATTTGCTTGATACCCCGCCCCTTCTCATGCGTAACACTCCTTGTAGTGCTTAGCGGAGGCGCTCGATCTCCACGGAGATTGGCGCTGACTTAGGAGGCCTCCAAATGAGAAAACTTACCCGTACATCGCTCGAAGTTCTAGCCGTACTCCTGACCTTAATTCTAGCCCTCATGCTTTCGGGTTGTTCCATCAGGATTGGGTGGGTTTCGTCATCTAGCGAGGGCAAGATGTCGGCCAAGTTCGCTTACTTTCAGGGTACCAAGGGGCAATCATTTGATCTTAAGGCCGGAGAGGTCCTTACCGTCGACTACAGCATGTCACTGAAGAAGGGTTCTCTAGCCATTTGCGTTACAGGTCCGAACGGGGAACTGGAGCGTGAGGAAGGCACTGTAGGTGATACCTCAGGCAAGTTTGTGATAGACGCACCTGTCGCCGGCAAGTACGCAGTCAGCCTCAACGGGGACGGGGCCAGTGGCCGGTACGACGTAAAAATCGGTATCGAGAAGAACTCCGAAGGTTCGAGATGACGCCATCAGTTCGCCTTGGGCATGGAAGATGGCGGGAGAGTGGAGGAATAGCCCAGTGGATACGACACCCAACGGTTCGGATCTAGCCCGTCTCTTGAGTGCTGGTATAGAGGGAATTGTTCGCGACATGATGAGAATCTCTCCCAGCCCGTCTCTCCTTACTTTCCTGGCAAAAACCGCCATATGGCAGAAGCGTGCTGCAGAATTGAGGTCCGCTGCTGCCGCATCTGCGGGAATCCATATCCCTCCTTTCATGATAGCCAGCATTACATCACGCTGTAATCTTGGGTGCGCGGGGTGTTATGCTCGCGCTCAGGCCCGTCCTCCGAAGCCCGAGATGAGTGCGGACAATTGGCGGAAGGTGTTCTCAGAGGCTCGAGATTTGGGCATATCGATTATCCTTCTTGCGGGCGGAGAGCCGCTGGTCCGGAAAGAAGTGCTGGAAACGGCCGCAAAGTACCCTGAGATCCTATTCCCCGTGTTCACTAACGGGTTGCTGGTGGACGAGGAGATGGTTTCTTGGTTTGCCGAGCACAGGAACATTATCCCCGTGCTCAGCATTGAGGGCTATAGAGCCATGACTGACGGTCGCCGTGGCGCCGGGGTGTACGACCGCTTGTTGACCGCCGCCGGCGTCTTGAAGAAGAGAGGCGTTTTCTTTGGCGCTTCCATCACGGTAACTCGCGAGAACATCGAGGTGGTTACTTCCGACCACTTCGTTGGCAATCTGAACTCGGGAGGATGCAGGGCATTTTTCTACGTCGAATACGTTCCCGTAAAGGAAGGTACCGATGGCTGGATTCTGAGTAAGGCTCAGTCGCAGTCTATTTCCCTCAAGATGGATGAATTGCGCGGGAAATACGCTGCGGTGTTCATAGGCTTTCCGGGGGATGAAGGAAAGCTGGGAGGCTGCCTGGCAGCCGGCCGCGGGTTTGTGCACATTAGTCCGTCAGGCGATTTGGAGCCTTGTCCCTTTGCCCCCTACTCAGACACCTCGGTCGCAAACCTGCCGCTCAGAGATGCGCTGCAATCCCGATTTCTGGAGCGTATCCGCGATAACCATGGCGTGCTTGACGATGGAAAGGGAGGGTGCGCTTTATGGGAGAAGCGCGAACTGGTGAAAACTCTGTTAAGCAGCGTTGAAACTTGTGCCGAGGGGGAGTGCTAATGTCTATTGTAACTGAGATTTGCCTTCGCCCCGGGCGGGTATAGCTGAACTGTATACATCTTGTTTTTCGTCTCAAAAGGAGGCTGACATATGGGCTCGGAATCGACGCGTTACGCTGTTTTCGCTGGAGGATGCTTTTGGTGCATGGTGCAGCCCTTCGCGAAGTTAAAAGGGGTAAAGCAGGTCTTGTGCGGGTACACAGGCGGGAACGTTCCCAATCCCACCTATGAACAGGTGTGTTCGGGCGAGACCGGTCATTACGAAGCGGTAAGAGTGGAATACGACCCTGCCGAGGTTGCGTACGAGCAGCTTCTGAACGTGTTCTGGGATCAGATCGACGCCTCTGACCCGCACGGCCAGTTCGCTGATAGAGGCCCGCAGTACCGGACAGCGATCTTTTACACGGATGCCGAGCAGAAGAAAGCGGCTGAGGAATCCAAAGCTAGATTGGAGCGTTCGGAGCGTTTCGCGAAGAAGATCGCCACGCAAATCCTGCCGGCTTCAGAGTTCTACCCCGCGGAGGAATATCATCAAGACTACCACCTCAAGAATCCCGAACACTACCGGCAATACCGGATCGGTTCAGGCCGCCAGCCGTTTCTTGATGAGCAACTCAGGAAGAGGTTGACACCCGAGCAGTATCGAGTGACGCAGGAGAACGCGACCGAACCGCCCTTTAGGAACGAGTACTGGGATAATAAGAGGCCAGGTATCTACGTTGATGTGGTTTCGGGTGAACCGCTTTTCAGCTCGCTGGACAAGTTCGATTCGGGCTGCGGCTGGCCGAGTTTCACAAAGCCCATCGATAGCCGCAGCGTCGTTGAGAAAGAGGACTTAAGTCACGGAATGCATAGGACCGAAGTGAGGAGTTCCCAAGCCGATTCTCACCTTGGGCACGTATTCGACGACGGTCCGCAGCCCGCCGGGCTTCGGTATTGCATCAACTCTGCTTCCTTGCGATTCATCCCCGTCGAGGATCTTGAAAAAGAAGGTTATGGCAGGTATTTGTCACTTTTCCGCGGCGAGTGAGCTCCGTTTGGAGTAAAATGGACCTGCAGAGGGGGTTGTACGAACGTCACCCATAAACATGAGAGAGCCCGTTAACGCCTGGACTCACTTTGTGACCCTAATAGTAGCGTTCATCTCTCTGCCGTTCTTGATCGTGATGACGAGCAGGAGCATCAGGGAGATGCTTGTCGTGACGGTCTACGGGCTCAGCATGGTGGCTCTGTACGGCGCAAGCACCCTCTACCACTGGAAAATAACCACGCCGAAGAAGGAGCTCATCCTGAGAAGGCTTGACCACGGCAGCATCAACTTCCTCATCGCAGGCAGCGCCACCCCAATCTTCTATTACGGGCTTTCAGGCGCGTGGAGAACGGCCATGTTGGCCGTGATGTGGGGACTTGCCTTGTTTAGCGGAGTGTTTCAGGTTGTATTCATTAGGGCTCCCCGATGGCTCAAGACCGGGTTGTACATGCTGCTCGGGTGGGTCGCGATAATCCCGTTCCCTCAACTGATGCGGGCCCTCCCCAAGTCCGCGACCGTTCTGATCCTGCTCGGTGGTCTTTCCTATATGATTGGAGGCATCGTGTATGCCACGAAGCGGATGAATTTCGTGCCCGGCAAATTCGGGTTTCACGAAGTCTTTCACCTATTTGTCAGCACAGGTACCCTGGCGCATTTCGCGGCAATAGTGGTGTGTATTCGCTTGATGAGATAGAAGGCAGTCGAGAAGAGGAGGAAACATGAGGAAGGTGACCTACGTACTTTACGCGCTGGGAGCAATTATCGTGTTAGCGGGCATCTTCATGTTCGCGGGGATGGGGACGGTTAAGAACCTCCGGGTTGGCGACGTCGACCTTAGCCGAGTCGCTGACGGAACATACCAAGGCCAGTACAAGCATGCCCGGTGGAACTACACAGTCAATGTGACTGTAAAGAACCACAAGATCACCGGGATCGAATATGCAGAGAGTAGGGCGGCAAATCAGCTGATGAGCAAGGCTACGGACGATCTTGCCGCCAGGGTCATCGCTCAGGGGAGCACCAAAGTTGACGCAGTTAGCGGTGCCACGGTGACATCCAAGGCGTTTCTCAAGGCTATAGAGAACGCGCTTGCTTCCACGCCCAAGTAGACCCATCGAATTTTGCAGCCAAGGCAGCAACTTGAATCCTCGACCATGAGGTCGAGGATTCAAGCCCTCTATCGGAAACGGCGCGGGAACTGTCGAGCAATGCCCTCGGTCATCATATCGGCCATCTCCAGAGCCTGGAGCTCAACTTGGTCGAAAATCCTGATGCTTTGTTCGTAGTTCCCGGTCAGTATTGCCACGGCTTCGTCTTTGGTGATGGCCAGGTGCTCGTGCAGCGCGGATCGCCATTCCTCCTCTGACCAGAACGGGTTGATCCGTGCTAAGAAGCAGGCAATCTGGTTGGCATTGATATACCATCTTCTCTCCGCATCTGCGGCTCTAGCCGTATCGCCTGCCTTGGCCGCCTGCACCAGTTCGGCCGCAATGAGGAGGTGTTCCGTAAGCAACTTCGCGAACGTGGCAGCCGTCTCCCGCCCGTAGAGCGGTTCCAGCGCAGCCTGAAAGTCTTTCGGGTTTCTCAAGAGCCTCTGGGTGGCTGCTTCAAGGTCGGGCGAGTTGAAAGCAGTACTGATAATGAACGTTCGGGTCCACCAAACGTGCTGTTCCCAGAGCAGGCGCGTCATGTTGTTGAGGTCCAGATAGGCTTTGCTGAATCTCCGCCACGACCGGTCAAATATGCTGGACGCCATCATGCCGATCACCACTTTTCACGTTTCTCTAGACTATGTAAGGCTCAGCGAAAGTGTCCGCCCAGGCAATGACAGACGGTCGGGAGGAAGGTATGCTGACGTTGGAAGCTTCGTCCACGGTTACGCACAAAGCTGATATGGGGGTGCCACGATGGTCACTGTAGGTGTCTTCGACTCAGGATTCGGCGGGCTCACAGTGCTCAAAGAAGTAATGGATAAGATGCCTCACGTGAGTACCGAGTACTATGCCGACAACGGGCGAAACCCGTACGGGGTAAGGCCGCAGTCGGAAATACTGGGCTTTTCCCGGCAGATCCTCGACTTTCTTGCAGGGAAGGGCATAGACCTAGCCATTATCGCGTGCAACACGGCTACCGCTGCCTCGATGCCGGACGTGAAAGACGCCTACCCGTTTCCGGTGATCGGGGTGATAGGTTCAGGGGCTAGAGGCGCCGTGACGGCCACTAAGAACAAGCGTGTCGGCGTCATCGCTACCGAGTTCACTATCAAGAGCGGGGCGTACGCCGATGCCATCGGGGTGCTTGACCCCGGGATCGAGGTCATCGGCCAACCGTGCATGCGCCTTGTGAGGTTAGTTGAGATAGGCAACACGGCCGGTGAAGAAGCACAGGCAATAGTCAGCGAAGACCTCTCCGTTTTCCGCGATAAAGGCATTGACACTCTGGTTCTGGGATGCACCCACTTCCCGCTTCTCTCAGAGTTGATTTCTCGGGCTATGGGTCCGGACGTAGCGCTTGTGAACCCCGCCGAGGAGACCGCGCTGGAAGCTGCAGAGGTGCTTGCAGTCAAATTGGATGAGGAGCGCGGGAAGGTCGGCGAGAAGGGATCCGGGGATGCTCCGCGGCACAGGTTCTACACGAGCGGCGACCCGGAGACGTTCAAGCGCTTGGGCTCCTTGTTTCTAGGCAGGGATATCGAAAACGCGGAGCGTGTCGTGTTCTAGGGACCTGGGCAAGACGCGACCATATGTCTTGCGGCGTCCCCGGACGTCTTGTATTATCGGCATCAGCGCCTGCGATGCATTTATCGCCGCTTCCGCGATATCCCAAGATGCAGTTCTGATTCACCGTGATTCGGAATTCGACAGGCTAGGCCAGAAGGTAAGATGTCTGCGGCTGTGATATTATTTCGTACGCAGAACAATTGGATAATCTCTAGACACTCCATCTGACTCTGACATCTGAGGTGAACGTTCTTGCGATACATCACACGACTTCTGGTCATATCCAGGCGCTATTGGGGTTGGATGTTCCTTGCCTTCCTGGCGATGCTCGGTGTTACCGCAACGGTGCTGGCGGGTCCGTGGCTTCAGCGTTCGCTTATTTCCATCATTGAGGAGGGCGTTGGGTCAGGAAACCTGCCTTTTGACGAGATCCTCAAGGTTTCCTTGCTGCTACTAGGGGTGTACGCTTTGCGCCCAGCATTGCGTGCCGTGCAGACGTGGACGGCCCACGTTGCAGGATGGGGCAGCGTCGCTTCCGCCCGGCAAGCCATCTACGACCACCTTCAGAAGCTCTCCCCAAGGTACTATTCCGATACTCAAACCGGCCAGCTCATGTCCAGAGTTGTGAACGATACCTCCAGCTTTGAGCTTCTCATGGCTCACGCTGTTCCGGAAGTCACCGTGGCCGTACTCCGGCTCATCGGGACAACGGTAGTGCTTTTCTACATCAACGCCAGGCTGGCTTCATACACCCTGATCCCGATCCCCCTGATTGTCGGTGGAATGTACATGTACAACAAGCGCGTTCGCCCTATCTTCAGAGACGCTCAGGCGAAGCTGGGAGATCTCAACGCCACTCTTCAGGACAACTTGAGCGGCATACGGGAGATTCAGGTCTTCACACAAGAGGAGCGAGAGAAGCGCAGGGTTACCGAGAAGGTATATGCCCACGCCTGGGCGATAGCGAGAGCCGTATCCCTCAGCGCGGCATTCCACGGGGGCGTCGACTTCTTCGCCGGCCTCGGCACCGTCTTTGTGGTGTTCTTCGGCGGCATGATGGCTTTGAACTCCAACATGTCCATTGCTGATATTGCCGGGTTCCTGCTCTACGTGACCACGTTCTACGAGCCGGTTATACAGTTGAGCCACGTGAATGAATCGCTCCAGCAAGCCTTGGCGGCCGGCGATCGCTACTTTGAGGTGCTCGACTCCGTGCCCGAGATTCAGGACGCCCCGGACGCCGTTTCACTGCCCCAGGTGAAGGGACACATAGTATATGAGAATGTCTCGTTTCAGTACGGAGAGGACGTTCCCGTCCTGCGAAACATCAACCTTGAGATCCAGCCGGGCGAAATGGTCGCGCTGGTTGGCCCGACCGGCGTGGGCAAGACGACCATGGCCAACCTGATCCCCCGCTTCTACGATCCCACCGAGGGGCGGCTGCTAATAGACGGCGTCGATATCAAGACCGCTCGACTTTCGTCTCTCCGGAAAAACATCAGCATGGTTCTGCAAGACGTGTTCTTGTTCAACGGGACAGTCGCGGACAACATCGCGTACGGCAGCCCTCACGCTTCGCGAAAGGACATCGAGGCTGCCTCAAAAGCAGCAGGTGCGGATGAGTTTATTCGGGAGATGCCAGACGGTTACGACACCCACATAGGCGAGCGCGGCGTCAGGCTGTCAGGCGGGCAGAAGCAGAGGCTGGCGATAGCTCGGGCGCTCCTTTACGATGCTCCGATCTTGATCCTTGACGAGGCCACTTCTTCGGTCGACACCGAGACCGAAGCGAAGATATCATCGGCACTCCACACGCTCATGGAGGGGCGGACGACCGTGGTGATCGCGCACCGCCTTTCGACCATCAGGAACGCCGACAAGATCGTAGTCCTCAGTGAAGGCGAGATCGTGGAGCAGGGCCGGCACGAGGATCTCCTAAAGCAGGGAGGCCTCTACGCGAGGCTGGTTCAGATAGACTCGAATCCTGTCGCCGACTTGGCAGAAGATCGCGCTTGACTGTTGCGGCGTGTGAGGCTACAATCTCCAAAATCACATTAGGCTATGAAGAGGCAAGTACCGGCGAGGGGCCTGGATTAGAGAGGGTTGGCCGAAGGCTGAAAGCCGCCCGCAGCGACACTCACCGGGAAAAACCACCTTGGAGCCTCCGGCGGTAACCATGGGCCAACGCCGGCGCGTGCGCGCGATATCGCGTGTCTTGAGTGAATGAGGTTCGGCGCAGGCCGCTGCAAGGTCTTGCGCGACCCAAGTTCAACTAGGGTGGAACCGCGGAAACCCCGCCCCTTGTGGGTGGGGTTGTTGTTTTCCGGTACCCCCCGGCGCACGCGAGTGGAGACTGGAGGAAGACCAATGGCCGAGATCGGAGTCCTTGGACTGGGAAATGTGGGAACCGGCGTGGTGGAAGTGTTAAGCCGCAACAGGGAGACGATAGAGAGGCGCCTCGGAACTGCCTTATCCGTCAAGAAGGTTCTTGTGAGGGATTTAGGCCGTTCGCGGACGCCTCTGGTTGACGGCAAGACCACTGACTGCCCGGATGACATCCTGGGAGACACTTCGATCTCAGTCGTAGTGGAACTCATGGGCGGGTGTGAACCGGCTCTCTCGTACATCCGCCGTGCCCTGGCCGCCGGGAAGAGCGTAGTCACGGCAAACAAGGAAGTCATGTCGCGCTACGGAAAAGAGCTTCTGGAGTTGGCTCACCGTTCACGAGTACACCTCCTCTTCGAGGGAAGTGTCGCCGGGGGCATTCCGATAATCCGGCCGCTGAGGGAGTCCCTCGTTGCCAATGAGGTGTCCTCCATCATGGGTATCCTGAACGGCACAACAAACTTCATTCTTACCAGAATGGATGAGGACTTCGCTGAACTCGACGAGGCCCTCAAGGAAGCTCAGAGACTTGGCTACGCCGAGAGCGATCCTACAGATGATGTGAGCGGGGCCGACGTCGCCCGGAAGATCGCGATCCTCGCGTCCATGGCGTTTGAGCGGCCGGTCCTGCCGGACGCAGTTGACATGACGGGGTTGGAGCGGATATCCTTGACCGACCTCCGGTACGCACGCGAACTTGGCTTCCGAGTGAAGCTGATAGGGTATGCCCTCAGGAGACAGTCAGAGATCGAGATAGCCGTGGCTCCCATGCTATTGCCCATCGCTCATCCCTTGGCCGCTGTCAGGGATTCCTACAACGCGGTATTGGTGGAAGGAGACGCAGTCGGAACACTGATGTTTTACGGGCGTGGAGCGGGAGGCGAGCCGACTGCCAGCGCCGTGGTGTCTGACATAATCGAAGCACTACGAAAACCGCCACCTGCCGAAGCGCCTGCCAGAGCGCGGCCCGGACTCGACCTTCGCAGCTGTAAAGCCGCAGTCGCTCCCTTCTATATCCGCCTCAGAGTTGAGGATAAGCCCGGCGTGCTGGCCGCGGTATCAGCCGTGTTCGGGCAGCACGGAGTCAGCTTGTCTATGGTCCTGCAGAAAGAGAGGGCAAATGGCCTCGCCGAGTTGGTTATTGTCACACACGAAGCTCCGCTTGGGGCACTCCAGGATGCGCTGATAGGAATAGCGTCCCTGGATGTGGTGTCCGAGGTCGCCAGTTTTCTGCGAGTGTGGCGGTGAATCGACGCCAGGCATCTCCGGCTCCTATCAGCGCGGTCTAGCAGGTTCCGCCTGCACCGATCTGCCCCGTATCGATACGTCAGCCAGGGCGTCAAGCACCGTGCGGCCCACCTCTGCGGGGACCTCCACGAAAGTGAAATCGTCGTGGATATCGATGGCGCCTATGAGTGACCCGGGGATATCTGCTTCGCGGGCGATGGTTCGTACGAAGTCGGCGGGCGTCACTCGCTGCCTGGCACCTATATTTACAAAGAGCCTTGTATAGCCCGGCTCGGCTCCGGTGTCGGCGAATCCATCCGCTCCTGAGCTGCGCACGTGCCTTCTCTCGCGCGGACCGTCGTCGTCCAGGCTCGATAGGCTGTAACTTGAGGACACAGCACTTCCCTGGCCGCGCGGCTCAGCCATCACAGAGACGAGAGCGGCTACAAGGCGTTCCGGCTCGTGCTCTTCGAGAAGTCGCATCGCCAGTTCAATGTACTTCGCGCCACCGCCTGCTCCGGACGATACAAGGGCATCTATCTTCTCTCCAACCATATCGAGAGCCCGTTCGGCCACATCGGCGGCTGTGGGTACCTTTCTCAGGCGGATCTTTGATTTGGTCGCGCGCTCGATGATGCGCAGCTGCCGGTACTCGCGGGGATGGATCAGCGTGAATGCCGTGCCTTCGCGGCCTGCTCTTCCGGTACGCCCTACGCGGTGGACATGATATTCAGGTGAGTGCGCAATATCATAGTTGATGACGTGAGTGACGTTCTCCACGTCCAGGCCGCGGGCTGCGACGTCCGTGGCGATAAGAAGCTCAACTTGGCCCTCTCTGAATCTGGACAGAGCCCTGTTGCGCTGGGATTGACTGAGGTCTCCGTGGATGGCCTCGGCCAGGTAACCCCTTGATTGGAGTGAGGATGCCAGTTCTTCGCACCCGCGTTTTGTTCTGCAAAAGATAATGCAGCGTGAAATGGCTTCATGGTCAATGATGCGAGTCAAGGCGTTAACTTTGTCCCGTTCGCGGATTTCGAAGTAAGCTTGCTCAATTGTTGCCGCTGTCAGTTCTTTCCTCGCTATGCTGATCCACTCCGGCGATTTCATGTATCGCTTCGTGATTCGGGAGATGGGATCCGGGATGACCGCTGAGAAGCAGATTGTCTGGCGCTCTTCCGGAAGGTAGGACATTATGGTTTCAATGTCATCAAGAAACCCCATGTCGAGCATCTCATCAGCTTCGTCCAGCACCAGCGTGCGGATCTGGTCAAGCTTCAGAGTCTTCCGTTCCAGGTGATCCATTATCCGGCCGGGAGTTCCGACAACAACCTCAACCCCGGCCCGGAGAGCTTTGATCTGCCGCTCGATCGGTAGTCCTCCGCAGATCGCGAGATTTCTCACGCGTATGTATTTTCCGAGCTTCGCCATCTCGTCTGCAACCTGCAGCGCCAGCTCTCTTGTTGGAGCGAGTACCAGTGCCTGCGGCCGGCGGATGTCGGGTAACAGGCGCTGCAGGACAGGAATGCCGTAAGCTGCCGTTTTTCCGGTACCCGTCTGGGCCTGGCCAACCAAGTCTCTGCCTTGAAGCAGCAAGGGGATAGAGGCAGTCTGTATCGGGGTGGGCTCTTCGAAACCCATCTCATCCAGCGCTCTCATAATGGCCGGGTCAACTCCCAGCGCTGCGAAACCAAGTGTCTCTTGTGACAAGTTGAAACCTACCTTTCCCGCGGCTCTCCGACCGGAGCAACCGCTCCGGCTAGGATACTCGTTTACCTCAAATAAGTCTACAAAGAGGGTACGAACAGCCTGGAATTCTCTTTCCGGTGTCCTTCTCATAGGATGCCCGCGGCAGTATCCTTGTCTGCATTCGGCAGCCCTATTGTAGAGGCGCTCTTAGTCGGCCCACTTCGCTAGGACTACATTCTAAGGAGAGCCGCATAGATGAGGGCGATTATGAGAGTCGCTGCAGCCGCGAATATCCACCGCGCCAGAGTGCGGTCGAACCCTATAACGCTCTTGGGTGCCGCCGGTGACTTTGAGGGTATCTCGCGGAATCTACCCTCCGCGAACCGGTAGACGCTGCCGCAGATAGACAGGTCATGCGGGTCTAGGCCCAACCGGGCCAAAGATTCGTGAACGGCCGGGGGCTCCACATTGAAAGCGGCCAAGAAGCCGTTTAGATCATCGATCTCCAGTTCTCCTGCCAAGGCTCTGGATACGAGCGCCGCCACAATTTCCGTTAAGCCTTGCCTCTGCTCACTTGGTGCCGCGTAGGGTGACCTGCCGGACGCTCCGTTTAGGGATGCTGCGATCCCGACAGACTCCGGCATCTCGTAGTGTCTTGGCCACTCCCGGTCAGGAAGAGGGATGACGGACTCGTGAGCAGGCTCCTTGGAGGCGTGCCCCTCTAATAGCCCGCGCTCGCAGAGGTCGAGCAGTATCTCGAGCACTTTCGGAGGCACGGCTGACCACCGGTTTGATGCACTCGGATAGGATGGGGGTTCCGGGCTACCGGCTGAGTTCGTGTGAGAGACCGGCGTGGATGACGCTCCGGAGATAGCCCGCGAAGGAAGCCCAGGCTTAAACCGCCGGGCCTGACCGGAGACTTTGAACCCGTTATCCACTCGCCTCACCTCTCCTAACCAAACGATCGGCGTCGTTCATAGATCCGTGAAGTGCATTAATCACGGAATTACTTAACAAACTACCTGCGGAACCAGGTGATACCAGACATCACTAGAGAAAGCGAGTGTAGAACATGAGAATGTCCTTCATTGATTGGATCTCGAGAATCCTAGTCATCATCGGCGGCCTGAACTGGGGCCTCATAGGGTTCTCAGGCTACAATCTCGTTTCCTCGATCTTCGGCGAGGGAACATCCGCGAGCAGGATCGTGTACTCGCTCGTAGGCTTAGCGGCCGTCTACGAGCTGATCCGCCTCCTGTTCAGGGAGCCTGCCACCGAAAGAGTGGAGAGGGAGTAGCTATCTCGTCTGTCCCGACCCTGAAATAAGGTACTTGTGAGTGGTGAGTTCGGCTAGGCCCATGGGCCCCCTGGCGTGCAGTTTCTGGGTGGATATCCCGATCTCGGCGCCGAAGCCGAACTCACCTCCGTCTGTAAAGCGCGTGCTAGCGTTAACGTAGACGCATGCTGCATCCACTCCGGTCTGGAACCGCTTCGCCGCATCCGGGTCGGTCGTGATGATAGCCTCGGAGTGGCCCGTTCCGTGCACTGCTATGTGCGATATAGCTTCCTCCAAGCCTCCCACCACTTTTACTGCGAGAGTCATGCTCAAGTACTCGGTGTCCCAATCTGCATCCGATGCCGGCTTCAGTCCGGGGACCAGGGTTCGCGCCTCTTTGCATCCCCGAAGTTCGACTCCGGCCTCCAACAATTCGGCGCACACGCTTCCCAAGAACTGCCCGGCAATCTGCCGGTCCACGAGCAGCGTCTCGGCAGCGTTGCACACCGCCGGATTTTGGCACTTTGCGTTCACTACTACCGAAAGAGCGATCGCCGGGTCAGCATCTTTGTGGACATACACGTGGCAGTTGCCGGTGCCCGTTTCGATCGCCGGCACAGAAGCGTTGTCGACGATTGTCCTGATGAGTCCGGCTCCACCCCGAGGGATTAGGAGATCGATCAGTCCTCTCGCCTTCAGCATGGCCTGGACCCCTCCGCGCCCCCGTTCACCAAGGTATTGCACGGAGTCTTTGGGGAAGCCTTCGCGCTCCAAAGCCCTGTGTAGGGCCTGAACAATCGCCTCGTTTGTCCTCATGCTCTCGCTGCCGCCTCTAAGGATAACGGCGTTACCCGACTTGAAGCAGAGGGACGCGGCGTCTGCGGTGACATCCGGCCGCGACTCGTAGATAACGCCGATTACTCCGAACGGCACCGATACCTTGTTGATCAGGAGCCCGTTGGGGCGCGTAAATGATTCAAGTACGCGCCCTACAGGGTCTTTGAGTCCGGCTACCTGCCTCAATCCGCGGGCCATAGCCTCCAGCTTCAACGGCGACAGCGTGAGGCGCCTCAGCATAGGTTCAGACAAGCCCTTCGACTTCGCGTCCTCGACGTCTTCGCGATTGGCTCTAAAGATAGCGTCCGCCGCACACTCGAGAGAATCGGCCATGCCCAGAATAGCTGCGTTCTTGTCTTCCGTTGCTGCCGACGCGAGGAAATGAGATGCTGCGCGGGCTCTTTGCGCCATATCGCGAACCTTTGCGGTTCTTGCTGTCGTCAGTTCTTCCATGTTGGCGACGCCTCCTTGCCAAGTTGAGGTAGAGCCGGTTCGGCTCCTGCGGACAGTGCCGCAGAGGGTATCGAGGGCGTAAAGAACGTGCCCACTTCCTGTCCCGACAGGGAGCGCACCAACACATCGGCTTTGCTCCCGTTCGCGATCACAACGGGGATGCCGTGGGCCGTAGCCATTTCAGCAGCCCACAGTTTGGTCATCATACCTCCGGTCCCGACGGGGCCGCCGGTCACGCCGGCCAGCGCCGTGACCGTCCCGTCAACTCGAGCTACTGTTCGCAGCAGCCTGGCATCGGGGTCCCTCCGTGGGTCTGCGCTGAACAGGCCGTCTGTATCGGTGAGGATGACCAGTGCGCCCGCTTCGAGAAGCACCGCGACTCGCGCCGACAAAGTGTCGTTGTCTCCAAGCCTGATCTCGTCGAACGAAACCGCGTCGTTCTCATTGATGATCGGCACTATCCTCCGGCCGCAGAGCCTGTTAAGGGTGTTCTTGCATATGGCGGCCCGTTTGGCGCTTGAGAAATCATCCTTCGTCAGGAGCACCTGGGCGATGGAAATACCGTGTTCTCCAAAGAGGGTCTCGTAGGTCTGCATCAGAACTGCTTGGCCGACGGCCGACAGTACCTGTTTGTCCGCGATGGATCCCTCGGCGCAGTCTCCCATCTTGCCCCGCCCGGCGGCGACAGCTCCTGACGACACGAGGATCACCTCGCGGCCTAACGACATGAGCTCCGCTATCTGCCGGACCACTTCCGCGAGGACGGGAAGGTTGAGTCCTCCCGTTGCGTCGGTGACCGTGGAGGACCCTATTTTCACAACTACTCTCGCCGCGCCGCTGATAGAGTGCCGGGACGGCGCTTGGGCCATCTCCCTGGATCGGGCTGCGGCGTGTGCCATTGCTTCTTCTACCAGTAGGTCTAGGCGGCGGCCGTCGAAAACGCTCATGGCCGCGGCCGTTGTGCCGTTGGGAGACGTTACGTCGCGCACGAGCTGTGATAGGGGAACCGGCTTTTCCGCAACCAGCGCGCCGGCTCCCGCTAGGGTCTGCCGCGCGAGCTCTTCGGAGAGGGAGGGGTCTAGTCCCAGCTTGGCCCCTGCCACGGCCATATCCTCCGCCAGCCGGAAGAAGTATGCAGGGCCGCTCCCTGAAAGAGCCGTGACCGAATCAAGGTCGTCCTCGCTAACCCAGAAGACCTTGCCGGTGGAGCCAAGGATCCGCTCCGCCGCGAGTTTCTGCTTTTCCGTTACGCCCTTCCCGGGTGTCGCTGCCATTACACCCCTGCCGACCTGCGCCGGGATGTTGGGCATCGACCGGATAACCGCGAACTCGTGCTCTAGGGCGCTCTCCAGGTACTCCAAGGGGACGCCGGCTGCTACGGAGACCAGGAGGCGAGATCGCGACACGGATGGCTCTGAAAGTTCTACCCCCGGGGGCACCGCAGCGCCTGCTGAAAGCTCTTCCAGCACTTCAGGCACCTGAGAAGGCTTTACGGCTAAAATGACTGTCTCAGAGCTTCTCACGAGGTCCTGAAGATTCTTCGCCCGCCGGACTCCGTATTTCGAGCACAACGCCGCTATCTTGGCTTCGTCCGACTTGTTCACAAGAGCGATCTGCCGCGGCTCGACGAGATTGGCGGCGAGAATTCCTCGTATCATCGCATGGGCCATGTTGCCCGCTCCTATGAAGCCGATGCTGTCTCTATCCATGGCACACCCTCCTAAACAAAAACCCTTCGCCCCAAAAGGACGAAGGGTTGCTTCGCGGTACCACCTTAGGTTGAGCGGCTACGCCGCCCCGCTTGTCGAGTTCGGCGGGAAGGTCCCGTAAACTCGGTCTGTGGTAACGGGCAGACTATCCCGTCACGGCTCGTCGCCGGCGGCTCGCGGGCGGGTACGAGGTCCCGTCGGCCTCCGTTTCACCAAAGGGGAGGCTCTCTTTATCCAGGGATGGTCTCTTGCTCCCGGTCAAAGCCTTTTCAGTTTCCGAGATTATACTCCGACATAGCCGTGAGCACAAGGGGGCTCTCGATGGAGGGCAATTTCCGGCACATATGACAGCCTCTGGACGCGGGCGCGGTGTAATATCCCCGGCGGATACCTGATTCTCCCTTCCATGCCTTCGGTGCCCATTGACGCCAACACTTAAAACTAGCCTTTAGCAGGCGTTTTGCGAGAAGATGTCCATTAGCACAATGTTCTCCATATTCGTTTCACGCATCGGGAGGTGTAGAAGATTGCATATAGCAAAAGGGTTCGTAGCTTCGTTCTGGATTGAGCTGCTGTACCTTGTTGCCGTATTAGTCATGATAAGTCGCGCAAGAAAAGGCCTTAAAGTGCCGCCCATTCACAAAGTGGCAGGTCTTGATGCCTTGGATGAGGCCATCGGCCGCGCGACTGAGATGGGGCGCCCTGTTCACTTCGCTCCGGGAATCGGGTCCGTCGATAACTCGCAGACTCTTGCCGCTTTTTCGATCATGTCCTATGTCGCTAAGAGCTGCGCCAACTACGACACTGACCTTATAGTGACCAACCGCTACAGTGTCGTGTACCCGATCAGCGAGGGTATCGTTAAGCAGGCTTATCTCGAAGCCGGAAAGGCCGACAGCTTTGTGCCCGACAACGTGCGTTTCATTGCCGAGGACCAGTTTGCGTACGCCTCCGGCGTGACAGGCATCATGAACCGCGAGCGTCCTGCGGCCAACCTGCTGCTAGGCGCCTTTTGGGCAGAGTCATTGATTTTCGCGGAGGTCGGTAACTCAATCGGAAGCATTCAGATTGCCGGTACGGCCAACACGGCACAGATACCGTTCTTCGTCGCCGCGTGCGACTACTGCCTCGTGGGTGAAGAACTCTACGCGGCCAGCGCTTATCTCTCGAGAGACCCGGTCCTTCTAGGGAATCTCATAGCGGAAGACGGCGGCAAGATGGTCATGTTGGCTCTCATCATTCTAGGTTCAGTCATGGCCACGTTCGGCAACGACGCTTTGTCGACGATTCTGGCCAAGTAGGGAGGGTAAACAGTGAAGAAAGAGCTGCCAATCGCCTTGGGACTGGTAAGTGGCCTTCTGTGGCTGGTCTCGACTTACTTCACAGGGCCGCAGTTGCTCACGACCATCAAGAGCGAACTCAATACCTGGTTCCTTCTCGCCCAGGCCTACATGGTCATGGTAGGTGTGGTGAATCTGAGCCGGGTGCACGGCCACAGGATTACGCAGCGAAGGAAGGATTGGGGATTCAGCATTGTAACTGTGGTCGCCATGTTTGGAATCATGGTGTTCGGCATCTTCGTGGCGAAAGACGCGAGCCACGCGGGCTGGAAGACCATGTACACGCAGATAATCGCGCCCATGAACGCGACGGTTTACTCGACCTTGGTGTTCTACATCGCTTCCGCCGCATACAGGGCGTTTCGGATAAGAAATATCCAGGCAACAATACTGCTTGTTTCGGCAGTACTCATGATGCTGGGCCGAGTTCCTCTCGGCGCCATGATCTCGCCGGCGCTGCCCGGAATTGCAGATTGGATCCTGAGCATTCCCAACGTAGCAGGCATGAGAGGTATTCAGATCGGCGCGGCATTTGGTGGAATCGCTACCGCTCTCCGCGTGCTTACGGGTATTGAGCGCGGATACATGGGCGGAACCGAGTAGACGATGAGGAGGTGCGTCAAATGTCAAGAATAGCCAATATCGACCGGCGTATCATCTATCTCCTGCTCATCGCGGTCATATCGCTGGCGCTCCTAAGGCCGATCGGCCTTGCCATCAAGGTCTCTCCTGAGACCATGAAGGTGTACAACGCCATCGATCAGATTCCGCCCGGAAGTGTTGTGTGGATGGGATTTGACTTCGATGCGGGAGCCATTCCTGAGCTGATGCCGGCAGCCAAGATGATAGTACGCCACGCTTTCGAGAGGGATCTCCGGATGGTGGCAGGCGGCATGTGGCAGATGTCGGGAGACGTCGCTACGCAAGCTTTTGATGCCGTAGCCAAGGACTTCCCTGATAAGCAGTACGGAGTTGACTGGGTCAACATCGGTTACCGTCCCGGCAATGCCGTTTGGCTGGACCAGATGGTGCAGAACGCGTGGACCGCTTCTGCAGGACAGGATGCCTATGGAACGAAGTTTGAGGATCTGCCTTTGATGGCGGAGTTTAAGTCGATGAAAGATGCCGCGTTCATCATGGAGTTCTCCACCGGTACGCCGGGCGGTCCTGAGTACATCAAGACCGTGTCCGGGCCGTTCGGGATTCCCATGGGCCAGGCATGCATCTCCGTTGAGGTGCCTACAACCATGCCCTACATCAGCTCGGGTCAGTTGGTAGGCGGAGTCCTCGGGATGAAGGGTGCTGCTGAGTACGAGACCCTTATGGAGATGCCCGGCAGCGCGACTGCGGGAATGGACGCTCAGTCCTTTGCCCACGCGCTCATAATCGGCTTCATCTTCCTGGGGAACGTAGGCTACGTCATCGAGAGAAGAAAATCTAGGTAAGGAGGGATAGAGGATGACTACTTCGCTCGTGTGGATTCAGGCGGCTCTCACCATAGCCCTTTTGTCCATCGTGTTCAAAGACAACGGGTTCTACAAGTTCTCTGAGCACCTGTATGTGGGGCTCTATGCCGGATATACCGTAGTGGTAACGTACTTCAACTACATCCGGCCGTCGTCCAAGTGGGTGACGCAGGATGGCAAGTACTACTACCTGATCCCGGTCGTCCTGGGACTCCTTATCTACACCAGGTATATAAGGGGCATTCAGTGGCTGGCCAGGTACAACATGGCCTTTGTGGTCGGAGTCGGCTCAGGTTTGGTTCTGGCCCGCGACTTCAAGTCGCTGCTTCTTGACCAGGTCAAGGCTACCTTCAAGTCGCTGTATGTAGCCGGGAATCCGCTTGGGACGGTCAACAACCTCATCATCGTGATCGGGGTATGTTCCGTGCTGTTCTACTTCCTCTTCACGGTGCAGAAAAAGGGTGTTGCAGGCAGGATCAGCGGCATTGGCCGGACCGTCATGATGGTGGCGTTCGGCTCGGCATTCGGCAACACCGTGATGTCTCGCGTCAGCCTCTTTCTGGGAAGGATGCAGTTCCTCTTGGGCGAATGGCTGAAGCTGATCGACTAGGGTTTGCTGATGTTCTATGAATGAACCGCCCCGCAAGCGGCGATGATACTAGATGCGCGGCCCAGAGTTTTTAGGGCCGCGCATCCATTTGCCCTTCGAGACCGGAGAGTCTATGTATCGCCGACAGGACTTGCGCTAGTGCTCCCGAACTACTAGCGGTAAGGAGGTGCTTTCAGTGAGAATCGCGATCGCCGGTTTTTCGGATGAGACCTGCACTTTCTGCAAGGAACCGACAACTGTCGAGCGCTTTGAACAGGGTACCGTGAGGGGGCGGCAGATTCTTGAGAGGAGCCGCGGGATACCGAACTACATAAACGGGTTCATCAATGTCCTGGAAGCCGAGGGCGCTGAGATGATTCCCACAGTCGCAGCCAGTAAGGGACCCGGAGGTTTCTCCAGTTGGCTGACTACGGACTGCTTCGATAAATATGCCACCGAGATTGTGGACGCGCTGAAGGAAGCCGGAGGCCTCGATGGAGTGCTTCTGGCGCTGCACGGCGCTATGGCCGTCACAGGCGTCCCCAGGCCAGAGGCCGAACTGGTTAGGAGAGTCAGGAAAGCAGTCGGCGACATCCCGATTATGGTAACCCTCGACCTGCACGCGAATGAAGATCAGGAACTGGCAGATGCCGCAGATGCCGTGTTCGTGCTCAAGACCTACCCGCACGTGGACTCTCAGGAAACGGGTGAAATAGCCGCCAGGTGCATGGTTGAGACCGTTCGCGGCAACTTCAAGCCCACTATGGCTTGCAGGCGCCCCGGCATCCTTTCTGCCAGCATCTATCAGGCTTCGGCGTACCACCCGATGAAGGACATCTATGACCGGTGCCGCGAGTGGGAGAAGAAACCCGGCGTATACTGTGTTTCTGTAGCACCGGGTTATGCCTACGCCGATGTGGTCGATGCAGGCATGTCGGTATTTGTGGTCACCGACAACGACAAAGCGCTTGCCGAGAAGATTGCAGAGGACATGTCCAACTTCGCCTGGAGCCTACGGGAGTCGTTCGCCGAGCCCCTACCGGGTGCCGAGGAAGCCACACGTATGGCGATGCAGTTGGCGGCTGAAGGCAAGGGTCCGGTAGTCATTGCAGACGGTGCTGACAGGATAGGCGACAGCACCCACATGCTCAAGGAGCTTCTCAGGCAGGGGGCCAAGAACTGGGGCATCCCCGGCATTACAGATCCCAAGGCGGCAGAATGGCTCGAAAAGAACGCCAAGGTGGGCGACACCGTAACCATCAAGATTGGCGGGTGGTATGACGAGACCTCCGGCGAGAGCGTTGAGATAACCGGAAAGGTGACTTTCATGGGGAGGCCCACCTACAAGCTGATCGGACCTATGGGCAAGGGAGCTACTGTGAGAGATGGTTTCATCGCGACCATCGACCTAGGCGAAGGGAGGTACGTTGTCGTCTCCGAAAGGATGCGCGGTGCCAATGACTCGTCCGGCTTCACCGCCGCAGGAATCGACTACACCAAACTCGATATCATTGTCCTGAAAGACCGCGTCCACCACAGAGCCTATTGGGACAGCGTGGCCAAGGTCGATATCCGGACCAGCGTCCCCGGCCAGGGCCCGTCGGACCTTACGTTACTGCACTACGAGAACATACCTGAAGACATTTACCCGGTAGGGAAGAAAGCCGTGAAATAGCAGGCATGCCGCAAGGCTTGCTGCATTTTCGGTTGAGGCTCCGGCTCTCGTTGACAAAGGCGAGGGCGGAGCCTATAGTTGTCGAGGGATGAGTTTCCACATTTCCCACTACTCTGAAGATCTGAGAAGAGGGGTGAGTGCGTGTGTCTCTCAGCATTGCTATCGGAAGACCCAGGCACAACCCCTGTTCCCCGCACCGGGTAGCTATCCGGACCCTGCGTTAAACCCAAAAGCCTGGCAGGCAGATACCGCTCCTGGTCACCGAACTTGGGTTGTGCCCTTTACACACGCGCGTCTCCAAAGACCGGGGAGGTATTACTGAATTGCTTGATGGATATTCAGGTTCAGACGGAAAGACGCATCGGGCCACAATTATCCGCACTGGTCCTGGGCTTTATCTTGCCTTAACCAGAAGCCGGGCAGGCGACGAAACGGCTACGACCTGGGCTTGTTCGTTACGAGGCAAACTTCGCAGCCGTTTGGAGCGCGAAGGCGACTCTGTCTATATTGGAGATGAGGTGCTCCTGGACCGATTTGAGCCAAGGCCCGGAAGCATGGCCGGCATGGACGTGAACGGCACGGCTCTCATCGAGTCCATCCTTCCGAGGAAGACAACTCTGTTCCGGTTGGCGCCGCCTTCGTGGCCGGAGACTACCCTTCTGAAGCAGACCCTAGCTGTGAACGTCGACCTGGTTGTTGTCGTGGCAGCAGCGGTCGCCCCGCCGCTAAAGACAAACACGATCGACCGGCACCTGCTACTGGCGGCGCAGGCAGGCATCGAGGGAGCCGTCTGCATTAACAAGGCCGATCACATAGCGGATGCACATGACAGAGAGCGGGTTGAGGACGTGAAGTCCGCTCTAGAGGCGAGAGGCGTGAAGGTTATCCTGACAAGCGCCGAGACAGGGTACGGACTCAAGGAACTGCACGGTATGTTGATCGGAAGAACGTCTGTCTTCACGGGCCCTTCCGGAGTAGGGAAGACGTCGATCCTCAAGAGCATCTGTCCCGGTCTGGAGGCCAAGACGTTGGCGATCAGCGCTTCTACTCGCAAAGGTCGCCATTCTACAACCTTTTCATCGCTCATCGATATCGGCGGAGGATATGTAGCCGACCTTCCGGGCCTCCGCGCCATCGGCTTCTGGAACCTCCATGACCGAGTCGTGAGGTCCGAGTTTAGAGATGTAGAGGAGATAGCTCGGGAGTGCCAGTTCAGCGACTGTTCTCACCGTGGCGAACCGGGATGCGCTGTCAGGGCGGCGCTCAGCGAGGGTTTGCTTTCAGAGGACAGATTTGCGGAGTATACGAAAGTAATGCGCGATGCCAAGAAGAGCCGTGCCGGCAAAGAGAGGGCAGGCGGAGCCGGCCGCAAGGTGAGCCGGAACAGGCAATTGTCCAAGCGGATGGCTATCGAGGACGCGACAGAGGAAGCCTTATCCTGATCCTGTTGGCCTTTGGGTTCGTGGAAACGGAGGCCGCAGGGGCAGCCCTTTCATTTTGCGCCTCATGTGTGTAAGATGAAGGGCAATCTGCATCGGAAGGTGATCGACGCTTTTCCGGGGAAGGTGCGTGCTTCGTTTGAGCGATCGTCGCGGCGTAAGGCAGGACTTCACACAGGGCAGCATACCCAGACATCTCATCGAGTTCTCGCTGCCGATGTTCCTGGGAAACGCCCTTCAGGCTCTATACAACACTGTGGATAGTTTCTGGGTGGGGAGGGCTCTAGGAACCAAGGGGCTTGCCTCCGTCTCTGTGAGTTTCCCCATTATTTTCGCCGTGGTAGCTTTGGCCACAGGCATCGGCATGGCCACTACGACCTTGGTAGCGCAGTACGCCGGAGCCAGAGACACTGTAATGGTAAGGAAGTCGATATCCAACTCTCTCCTCCTTACTTTCCTAGTTGGAGGCGGCAGCAGCGCTGCAGGTTTTCTCTTCAGGAAGCCACTTCTGCGGCTCATCAACACCCCTCCGGAGATAATGGACTGGGCAGGCGACTATCTGGGAATTATCCTAGGCGGTGTGCTGGCCACCTTCGTGTACAATCTGATTGCCGCCGTTATGCGCGGGCTTGGTGACTCTCGGACCCCGCTCCTTTTCCTGGCGTACGCGACGGTTCTGAACATGATTCTCGATCCGCTCCTCATCTTCGGAGTCGGGCTGTTTCCCAGACTCGGCGTGGCCGGAGCCGCGTGGGCTACGATTATCGCTCAAGCGTTCTCCGGCTTCCTGGGCATCCGGCATATGGCGAGGCGCGGGATACTGGATTGGGATAGGAACTCATGGCGATTGGACGGGCGTCTGGTGCGCCTCACCTTCGGAATAGGCCTTCCTGCCGGCGTCCAGCAAGTAATCGTGTCCCTGGGGATGCTCACGCTTACGGCTCTCGTGAACCGCTTCGGCGCGGCGGTAACGGCCGCTTTTGGAGTAGGTGGCCGGCTGGACCAATTCGCTTTCATGCCGGCCATGTCGGTAGGCCTGGCGGTTACGGCTTTGGTCGGACAGAACCTCGGCGCCCGCAAGTTCGACAGGGTAAAGGAAGTTGTGCGCTGGAGTGTCCTATTGGCAGCAGGGATTACCGCGGTGGTGAGCTTTGTGGTCGTGTCTTTTCCAGGGTTCCTGGTGCGGTTCTTTGACACGAACCCTGAGGTCGTATCCGAAGGGGTCGGGTATTTGAGGATCGTAGGCCTGGCTTACATTCCCTACGCCCTGATGTTCACGCTGTCAGGCATACTCCGCGGAGCCGGAGACACTCTTCCTTCGATGCTCATCTCAATCATCACTCTCTGGATCGTGAGAATTCCGCTGGCCGTGTACTTCTCGGGTTTCATGGGTACACGGGGCATATGGCTTGGCCTAGCCATATCTCCCGGAATCGGCGCCATGCTCAACTACTTGTACTTCCTGTCAGGGCGGTGGAAGTCCAAGGTAATAACCAGGGAACCTGTCCCTCAGGAAGTGACCGCGGGTGAGGAGGGCCGCGAGTAGCGCCGCTTCCCGCGCGTGACCACCACTAGATAAACTGCATAGTCTGGGGCGACAGGGGGAATACGATGTCGCTCAAGATGACCGAGCTATGTAAGGTTGCCTGCCAGAGGAATGCTTCGGATATGCACTGCACCGTCGAATCGCCCCCTCTCCTGCGCATTCACGGCGAACTGGTGAGACTTCAGGTACCGCCGCTGTCCGCAGCTGAGACGGACGCGCTCTTAACATCCGTCTGTCCGGCCGATCGCCTTGAGCGGTTCCGAGCTACGGGCCAGGTCGATTTCTCATACAGCGTTCCCGGCGTGGGGAGATTTCGGGTGAACGCTTTCAGGCAGCGCGGCTCCATAGCTCTCACAGTTCGAGTGCTTCGTGCGGAGATCCCAAGGTTATCCGACCTTGGACTGCCATCAACGATCGCGGAATTGGTGATGAAGCGAGACGGGCTCGTGTTGGTGACCGGGGCCACGGGTTCGGGTAAATCGTCAACGCTGGCAGCTCTCGTGGGCGAGATAAGCGCGTCTACACCCTGCCACGTGATAACGCTGGAAGACCCGGTGGAGTATCTGCATAGGCACGGCAAAGGTATCGTCAATCAGAGGGAAATCGGATCGGACACTCCTACCTTTGCGGACGGAGTCCGCGCTGCCCTTCGCGAGGACCCCGACGTCATCGTGATAGGCGAACTGAGGGATCTTGAGACGGCCTCTACTGCCCTTTCCGCTGCCGAGACTGGCCATTTGGTATTGGCGACGATGCACGCTTCCCGGGCATCCAACGCTGTAAGCAGGCTCGTAGATTTGTTTCCTTCCGAGTACCAGCGCCAGGCCAGAGCCCAGGTGTCAGAGGTGCTCCGGGGCATTCTGACCCAGCAGTTGGTGCCGCGTGCTTACGGCTCCGGGAGAGCCGCGGCATGTGAAGTCTTGGTGGCCACCGGCGAGGTCAAGCGCTTCATACGGGAGGGCGAGTTCCACCGCCTCTTGCCCGCCATCGAGAGCGGTGATGCCGGGATGATGACCATGGAGCAATCTCTTGACTCGCTTTGCGCTGCCGGGATCATAAGCACAGAAGTCGCGAGAGCCAGGCGATAGACAGGTGCAGGTCCTCATCTCATGTGTGACATTATGCGTTCGACGTCTAGGAGAAGGTGAAGCTGCCAGTCCTAAACAGCCTTACGCAAGCCTCGGCGACGTCTCTGTCGTACAGACGTCCGCCCTTATCGAGGATTTCGCGGAGCGCTTCCTTGAGCCCTGGTGCAGGTCGGTACGGCCTGGCGTTGGACATGGCCTCAACCGTGTCGGCGACGGCGATTATCCTAGCCTGAAGCAGTATGTCCGGACCTTTTACGCCTGCCGGATAGCCTGAACCGTCTACCCGCTCGTGATGCTGCAGCACCGCCTGGGCTACCGGCCAAGGGAACTCGATATTTTTGAGCACTTCGTAGCCGGCTTCGCTGTGTACTTTGACAAGGCTGTACTCTACAGAGGTCAGAAGCGACGGCTTGCTCAGTATCTGTATCGGCACATAGACTTTTCCCAGATCGTGTACTCTGCCTGCTATGCTGACCCCTTCCATGCACGCATCAGACAGCCCCAGTTCCCTGGCTATAGCTTCGGCCAGCTGGCCCACCCTTTCCTGGTGGCCTGCCGTGTACGGGTCTCGAAGCTCGGTAACGGCGGCCATTGCCCGCACTATTCCGCTCAACGTCGTACGGAGTGTTTTCCAGCTGCGGTAGAGTTCCTCTTGCGCCCGCCTGCGGTCCTGCCTCGTCCTTATCGCCACTATTCCGAAAGATATGTTCTCAGCTATCTCCGACAGCAGCGATACCTCATTTTCGTCGAACGCATCGACGTCGTCCGAATACACATTCAGGGCGCCGATGGTCGTGTTGTCGCAGGCCAAGGGCAGGGCGATCGATGAGGTGTATCCGAACCTTACGGCCGCTTCTCTCCAGGGAAAGTAGGCCGGGGAGTTCTGAATGTCCCTAGTCACAACCGGAGTTCCATTTCGGATAGCCATACCGGTCGGCCCCTGCCCGAGAGGGCCGTCTCCCCAACTCACGCGGATGCCTCTGACATAATCGGCCCCCGATCCTCCGCACGCCACCGGCATGACCGACTTCTCCGTGTCACAGACGGCGTACCCTACCCACGCCAACCGGTACCCGCCTTCTTCCACGATTGTCCTGCATGCCTCCTGGAGAAGCACCCTTTCGTCAGTGGCTCTCTGCATCGCCTGTGTATACCTGGTGAGCATCTTAAAAGCTCTTGTGACCTTGGCCAATGTGTCTTCCACTTGCGATCACCCTTTCCGTGAACACAAGAAACCCAGTTCATGATATGCAATTGCAGGAGCAAGTTGACATAAGTAGGAGCGCCGGTAATCAGAGAAGGCGAACTTAGGTCCGTTGGAGAAAGACGGGCGAAGGGAGGTTCCCTCTTGAAAGAGACTGACATGTATCCGGCAGTTCGACATTTCCTGGTTAGCCAAGGTTACACCGTGCGCAGCGAGGTAAGAGGCTGCGACGTTGTTGCCGAGAAAGATGGCCGATTTGTAGTGCTGGAGATGAAAACGCGGCTGTCAGTGGCGCTTCTGGCGCAGGCCGCCTCGAGGCAGAGGGCTGTCGAATCGGTCTATGTTGTTATTCCCCATCCGGGAGACAGAGTGAAGACACGGGAGTGGCGGCAAACCTGCCACCTTCTAAGGAGGCTGGAACTAGGGCTGCTGTTGGTGACGCTGCCGGCGACAGGTGAAGCGAGAGTAGACGTTGTCCAGCACCCCGTGCCGTTCGAGCCCAGGAGGCGCAAGAAGGAGCGGGCGGCCATCATCCAAGAAATGCACGGTCGATCGGGCGACCACAACCGGGGCGGCAGCTCGGGCAAGAAGCTGTTGACCGCTTACCGCGAGAATGCGGTCATGATCGCGGCCTACTTGGCAGAAACCGGGCCGGCCACACCTGCCCGCCTTAGGGAACTTGGCACGGGTCCCAAGACGCTTTCTATTCTGTCCAACAACTTCTACGGGTGGTTTGAAAGAGTTGCTCGCGGTATCTACGCTCTGACACCCAAGGGAAGAGATGAAGCCTCAAGCTACGCCGAATTGTGGAACATGTACGGAAGGCGTTACCTTGAATCCACCGGCTCGTAAAACGAAGGGTGTGCAGATAGTGACTCGAGAGCTTGACGGGAGGAGTCCGCTTGAGCTTCATCGAAGTACGTTCCCTTCGCAAGGAATACAAGAACACGGTAGCGGTCGACGACATAGACCTATCTGTGGAGAGAGGCGAGATCTTCGGCCTTCTAGGGCCGAACGGCGCTGGTAAGTCAACAACCATCTCAATGATATCGGGCCTTTTGACTCCAACTTCAGGGTCCATCTTCCTAAAGGGCGAGGATGTGACCAAGAGCCCCTGGAAGGTGAAATCCATCTTGGGCTTAGTGCCTCAGGACATTGCCCTATACCCAACTCTCACCGCCCGGGAAAACCTTTTCTTCTGGGGGAAAATGTACTCCCTTTCAGGCGCCCTCTTGAGAGAGCGCGTCGATGCCGCCCTGGAGTACGCCGGGCTTACCGACAGGGCCAACGAGCGTATCGATACCTATTCAGGCGGCATGAAGCGGCGCATCAACATCTCTGCCGCTCTCCTTCACAAGCCCGAGTTTCTCATCATGGATGAGCCCACCGTGGGGATCGATCCCCAGTCCAGAAGCCACATCCTCGAGACGGTGCTGTCTTTGAACAGGGAGGGCATCACAGTCCTCTACACGAGTCACTACATGGAGGAAGTTGAGTATCTGTGCTCGCGGATTGCCATCATGGATCGCGGCAAGATTATCGCGGCCGGCACTCAGGATGAGCTCAAGAAGACGGTAGGGGATTCGGACCGCGTCCATGTGGTAGTCAGCGAGGCAAACGAAGAGATCTTGGCCGATATCCGGAGCATCCCCGGAGTGCAAGAAGTCGAGCTCCTTGACAGCGCCATTCACGTGCTGGTCAAGAACGGACACGAACGCGCGGCGGCCATTATGGATGCCATCTCGCGCGGCGGTTCAAAGGTCAGTTCGGTCAGCATCGAAGAACCCAACCTTGAGAGCGTGTTCCTGAAATTGACAGGGCGCGCGCTCAGGGATTAGGGGGCACGATCATGCGAGCCATAGAGATCGCTGTTAAGGACCTCAAGATAATCGTACGCGATCTGAAGGCGCTGGCTATCATCATCGCCATGCCCCTCATTCTCATCGTCATTCTGGGGGCGGCACTCGGAGGCATGTTTTCCCAAAGCGAGACAATAAGCCGGTTTCAGGTTGCAGTGGTTGATCTTGACGGAGGCCCGGCTGCAGCCGCTTTCAAGGATCTTCTCGTTTCTCCGGAGATATCCCGGCTCATGACCACGGTCAGCGCGGTTGACAGGGAAGAGGCCCTGCAACTTATTGACGCAGGAGAGGTATCGGCCGCCGTGATCATCCCGGCGGGCGTGTCGGACTTCACGAGCGCGAGCACCAAGACATTTGAAGTCCTGAGCGACCCCGGATACCCGCTGAGGGGTCAGGTGACCAAGGGTATAGTTGAGTCGTATGCCCAGCAGTATTCGGCTCTGTCTGCCGGAACTTCCGGAGCACTGTCAGCCCTGATGGAGGCGTCAGGCGGAGCATTTCCGGTTCCCCGGGTAGCCCAGGTGGTGGGGGCTATCCAAGAGAGACTCCTGTCAGTGACAAGGCGCTCTGCCGGACTGTTTTCCTCTAGTAAGCAGGAGAGCACGTGGATAAGCGCTTCTCAGTACTACACGGCCGGGATGACCGTCATGTTTGTCATGTACGGCGCGATGCTGGGCGCCAAGTCCATATTTGAGGAAAAGAGCCAGAAGACAATGGCGCGGCTGTTTAGCACCACCGTGACTCGGGGAGACATCGTTGTCGGGAAGACGCTTGCGACCTTCCTGATCTCCCTCCTGCAGATCCTTGCGCTCATCGCGTTCACGGCGCTGGTCTTAAGAGTCAAGTGGGGAGACGTAACCGGTGTCTTTTCCGTGACCGCTTCCATGGCCTTGGCGGCGACCGGGTTCAGCATGTTTGTTTCGGCCATCGCCAAGACCGAGAAGATGGCCGACGCTCTGGAAAATGCGGGAGTGCAGGTGATGGCTTTTCTTGGAGGATGCCAGTTTCCCATGTACCTGTTTCCTCCCGTACTGCAGGCCATGAGCAGGGTGACATTCACCCGGTGGGGCCTGGAGGGATACCTCACCTTGATGCAGGGCCAGCCGCTATCTGCAGTGGCCCACCATGTCGTCATCATCGCAGGCGCGGGGCTCGCGTTCTTGGCCGCCGGCATCTGGCGGCTCAATCTGGAGTAAAGGGGGCCATCTGATGAGAACGGTGTTTGCCGTTGCCGGGTTATCACTACGGAAAATGAAAAATGAGAAGGTTTTCCTGCTCATCATGATGGGCCTCGCTGTGCTCTTCTCTGTCATTGGAGTCGTGTTCGGAGGAGGCTCCGGCGCAGCGCCGGTGATTCCCGTGGGGATTTCCGACCTCGACCAATCAGGCCTTAGCGCCGGCATGGTGGCTGCATTAGAAGCCGAGGGTATCTACGCCGTAAGGCACCTGTCTGAACAGGACTTGTATGATTCTGTGCGAGAGGGCCGCATTGACGTCGGATTCGTTATCCCGGAAGGATTTGAGGAGAGCTTGTCGAGCGACGTGCCGCTTAGGGTGGGCGTAGTCAGCCTGGCGACATCAAACAGCTCGATGGCCATTGGCAAAGTCTTGGAGAGGAAAGTAACCGAGCACCTTCTGGGCGAGGCGGTTGAGGCCGTGGCGATGGAGCAGGCTTCAGCGCTTTCCGTTCAAACCGAAGTCAACGTGGAGTCGCTTAGAGAGAGGGTATCTAGGGAGTACTCTGAGAGCCCGGCTCTTGTCGTCAGCTACTCGAATGTGACAAAGACGGAGGAGCCCGCGAGTTCGGGCCAAGGCCTCAACCAGAGCTTCGTCATAGGGATATACCTCATGTTCACGATGTTCACCGCGTTATTCAGCGCAGGAGAAATCCTGCAGGAGAAGCGCGACGGCACTTGGGTGAGGCTTATGGCAAGTCCGGCGTCCAGAGCGGGCATTCTGGGAGGCAAAGTTCTCGGGGTCTACGCCATAGGTGCGCTACAACTGACCGTGCTGCTACTGGCCGGGCGCTACCTGAACAAGGTCGACTACGGTCCCAATATATTCGGAGTCGCTGCTGTGTTGGCGGTTTTCATGTTGGCGGTGACAGGCCTTGGCGTGATGTTGTCGACGTTCGTAAAGACCTTGGCGCAGCTCCAAACCTTGGCCCCTATCGTGATAGTTTCAACGTGCATGCTCGGCGGATGTTACTGGCCTCTGGAAGTGGTTTCCCCCTTGATGCAGAAGATCGCCAAGTTCACCCCTCAGGCGTGGGCGATGACGGCAGTTACCGATATGGTCGCGAGAGGGCTCACCCTGCCGGAGGTGTTTACCAACATCTTCGTGCTGCTCGGGTTTGCAGCCGTGTTCTTGGGGGTTGGAGTGGCCAGAGTGAAGTTTGAGTAGGGCAACGCGGCCAGGAGCCCGGCTCACATTATGAGGGTGCAGCTTCTATTCTTTCGCCCAATCAGCCATTACGGCGACAGGAGAAAAGCCTGCCCGCGTTATGTTTCGCTCTGAAGTGCCTCCCGGTGTGGCCTGAACCGCCGCAATCTTGCACCCCATCTCTCGCGCTGCGTGCAGGCGTGCCTCGAGGAGCGCCGATTGGACGCCCATCTTCCGAAATGCAGGGATGGTGCTCGCAGTTGACAGGATTCCAACCTCTCCGGAGACTTTCAGAGCGCCCGCACCGGCCGGGACGCCTCGCACTAACGCTAAGAACGGAGTAGTTCCCTTAGCGCGGAAGATGGTTCGGTAGATGTCGATGTAAGGCGGATGAGAATCACTGGAATTCGCGAAGCCTCTGCCTACAGTAAGCGACCAAATGTGGTCGTGCTCGGGATTCTCCTGATTCAGGGTGATGACAGAGATCGCGGCTTGCCCGCCCGCGTTCCGCGGCTGCTCCCGCGAGGCTTCTAGATCCAGACAGTAGAGGTTGAGCAGGTAGTCTATCGTGTATCCCCGATTCTCAAGAGAGGTTTTGAGCGATTCGTGCCTTGCCGGAGAGGAGTCGAATCTGGGCCGGGCGCCCCGCCTTTGGAGAAACTCCTCTGCTGTGCGGATATCTTCTTCATCTACAGGCACTGTCCCGGGCGATTTGTGGGCGAGGAAGCCATCAATGTCCAGCCCCATCCCCGTTCCCTTGCTTAGAGGAGAGTCAATACCGGTAAAGCAGACAAAGCCACCTGCGACCGGGGCGTAACGTGCTCCTATTTCCGGGTACAGGGTAGCGTGTGCCTCAATGTACCTAAGTGTCACGCTGGTGAGCGCTCTCTCAACGCGCCGCAGAATGTCGATCCTCACATTCCATCTCCTTTACCTGATTATGATACATTAGTGGAAGGCGGTTTCGTCGAACATGCTGGAGGGGGAAGGTTTCGATGGAGAGACTTCTGGATGTCCTGGGGCCGGTCATGATTGGCCCGTCCAGTTCGCATACAGCCGGAGCCGCGAGGCTTGCCGGTATGGCCCGCGCGCTCTTGGGCGAAAAGCCCGTCAAGGCGACGATCACGCTCCACGGATCGTTCGCGGCAACCTACAAAGGGCACGGAACCGACCTTGCTGTGGTTGGAGGATTGCTCGGCTTCCGGCCGGACGACGAGCGCCTGCGTGAGGCCTTTAGGCACGCCTCAGAGGCGGGCCTCGAGTATTCGATTATCCCCGGCGACCTGGGTGACGTGCATCCCAACACCGTCCGCTTTGACTTGGCCGGTGAGTCCGGAAAGCGCCTCGTGATGACCGGAGCCTCAGTTGGCGGCGGTAAGGTGGAAGTAACCGAGATCAATGGGCTTCCGGTGAGTCTTACCGGCGAGAGAAACGCGCTCGTAGTGAACTATCCCGACAAACCCGGCGTGCTGGCCACGCTGACGGCGGTGCTGGCTGGTTCCGGACTCAATATCGCAGCCATGAGGGTTGCCCGGTCGGGAAGAGGGAAGGCTGCCATCTGCATCATCGAGATAGATCAAGATATCCCCGCGCAGGCTGTCGCGGCAATAAGCGCACTGCCGGCCGTTACAACCGTGATTACCATCAAGGGTCAATAACTCGGAGGGTTCGATATGAAGCTGGATGAGATAGCGTCGAAAGCCGCAGAAGAAGGGATCGCTCTGGGAGAGCTGGCAGTCCGGCTTGAGTCGGAGGAGACCGGCGTTTCGCCAGAGGATATCCGGGCAAGGGTCAGGCAGATGGTATTGGTGATGAAAGAGTCCGTCAAGGAAGGTTTCTCCGATCCCGACAGGCGTTCACGCAGCAAGCTCTCGGGCGGCGACGCGGCTAAGGTCTTGGCGCGCCTTTCCGAGAAGAAAATCTTGCCGGGCAACTCCCTCGTGGCGAAGGCTGTAGCGTACGCCTTGGCGGTCGGCGAAGTGAACGCCCAGATGGGAAAGATCGTCGCAGCCCCCACAGCGGGGTCTTGCGGAGTCATCCCAGGGTGTTTCCTGGCGCTGGCCGAAGCACAAGGCCTCTCCGATGATATGTTGGTTGACGCTTTGTGCGCTGCCGGCCTCGTTGGGCAGGCGATCGCCACCCGAGCGAGCCTTTCAGGGGCCCAGGCCGGATGTCAGGCTGAGTGCGGTTCCGCGGCAGCGATGGCGGCTGCCGGTTTGGTCCAGCTTTCGGGCGCGAGCCCTGAGGAAGGCATCCACGCCGCTGCCCTAGCGCTTAAAGGCCTGATGGGGCTTGTGTGCGATCCGGTTGGCGGCTTAGTCGAAGTACCCTGCATCAAGCGCAACGCTACATCAGCGGCAGTCGCTGTAGCAGCCGCGGAGATGGCGCTTGCCGGAATACGCAGCATTATCCCACCCGATGAAGTCATCATGGCTATGGCGCAGGTGGGAAGGATGATGCCTACCGCCTTGAGGGAGACCTCTCAGGCGGGCTTGGCGACAACCCCGTCCGCATCCAAACTGTGCAATCGTTAGCCTGACCATAAGATCCGTCACCCTGCATGTCCGGACCGTGTAAAAACCGTCCGGGCTATTGCCAAGGAAAAGGCATGGCTATAAAGATAACTTAGCAACTTAGGAATAGGGAGGCGGACCGGAAGTGAACTGCAATCAATGCCAGCAAACGCTCAAGGGAATCGCGTGCAACACCGAAGTCGGGGTCTGCGGAAAGAACAAAGACGTCCACGGGCTTCAGGAAAACCTCATCTACACCATGAAGGGTATCAGCGCCTACGCCTACCACGCAAGGGAACTGGGACATGTGGATGAGGAGGTCGACGCCTTCCTTGCCGAGGGGCTCTACTCTACCCTGACGAACGTCGACTTCGACCTTGACTCACTCTTCGAGCTCAACATGAAGGCGGGGAGGATCACCTTGAGGGCGATGGAACTCCTCAAGAAGGCGCACAACGAAGCGTTCGGCGAGATGCAGCCGGCCAAGGTAGCCACCGGTACCGCTGCCGGCCCCGGCATTGTCGTCACCGGCCATAATCTCAAAGCCCTTCACGAACTGCTGAAGCAAGCGGAGCCTCACGGGGTCAACGTCTACACGCACTCCGAAATGCTCCCGGCCCACGCGTATCCGGCACTTAAAGCATTCAGCAATCTTAAAGGCAACCTCGGGAAGGCCTGGTTCGACCAGCGCAAGCTGTTCGCCGAGTTTCCAGGGGCGATCCTTGGGACCTCCAACTGCGTCCTCATCCCCGGCGGGGCCTACAAAGACCGGATTTTTACTCACGGAATAGCTCACCTTCCTGGTGTGAACCACATCGAAGGCTACGACTTCAGCGACCTCATCGCCAAGGCTAAGGCTCTTCCTCCGCTAAAGGATGAACCGGGTGACGCAGTGCTTTCCACAGGATTCGGCGACAACGTCGTGCTGCCCCTGGCAGGGAAGATCCTAGACTTGGTGAAGGCCGGAAAGATCCGCCGCTTCTTCTTGGTGGGAGGCTGCGACGCGCCGGGCAGCGTGAGGAACTACTATCGCGAGTTGGTCCAGAAGGCGCCAAAGGACTCGATAATCCTGACGCTGGCATGCGGCAAGTTCAGGTTCAACGACCTTGACTTGGGTGATATCGAGGGTATCCCGAGGCTTCTGGATATGGGCCAGTGCAACGACGCGATATCGGCCATTAGAGTTGCCGGGGCGTTAGCCGAGGCTCTGGGCTGCACAGTGAACGACTTGCCCCTTATTTTGGTGCTGTCATGGATGGAGCAGAAGGCCGTGGCTGTCTTGATGGGCCTGTTCTCGCTGGGCATCAAGGGGATCTACCTTGGGCCGACTCTCCCGGCATGGCTGACTCCGGGCCTCATCGCAAAACTGCAGGAGGCATTTGACCTGCGCCTCACTACTACGCCTGAGGCTGATCTTGAAAGGATGCTGGCATAAGCGAGAGGACCGGCGGTGCCAGGGCATTTGGAGGTGTGACGGATGATAACGAGCAAAGTGGAGTACCTCGTGCTCACCCTTCTCGACTTGGCGGCTCACTCGAATGAAGGTTTGGTGATCAGTCGCGAAGTGGCAGAGCGCCAAGGCGTCCCCGCCAAGTACATGCCCCAGATAATGTCCCGGTTGGCGAAGAAGGGATGGGTCGAATCGGTGCGAGGTCCAAAAGGCGGCGTCAGGCTGGCTGTCGACCCTGCGTCGGTGACCATTCAGGATGTAATCGACATTTCAGATAACCCGCTGCTGGTAAAGCAGTGTGTTGGTGATGACTCGCGGTGTGAGCGAATGGCAGAGTGCCCGCTGAGACACGTGTGGTTCGAGGCTCAAGACCAGATCGAACGGGTGATGCGGAAAACGACCTTGGCCGACCTCATGCCCCGCGGCGCAGTGTAACGCGAGTACGGCTAATAAGGAGGCTTGGAAGAATGAACCGGAACCGTATCGACGAGTTGGCAGATGTATTGTTGTCCATTAATGAAGGGCGGCTTAAGCCCGCCGAGGCGCGGAAGATACTGGCCGATATCGATGAAGTGGAGTTGTCTCTCGCTGAACAACGCCTTCTGGAGCGCGGAAAGACCGCTAACGAACTCCGCGGCCTCTGCAAGGTTCACTTGCAGGTGTTGGAGATGAAGTCTCGTGACCTGAAGGAGAGGACCAAGCCGGGCCACCCAATTCACACGTTCGTGGAGGAGCACGATATGATTCTCGGCTTCCTGGACCTCCTGGAGAGAGCCGTGAACACGATTGCAGACCGGGATTCGTGGGAAGAAGGAGACATCGAACTCGGTCAGGCGATTGAGCAGGTCCGCCACGCGGCTATCCACCTTGTGGAGACCGAGAAGCACCACCAGCGCGAGGAAGATGCGCTTTTCCCGGCGCTGGATGCCAAAGGGATTACCGGTCCAACCCGGATCATGAAGTTGGAACATGCCGATCTACGTCCCAAGAAGAGAGCGCTGTTGACTGCAGTTGAGGCAGTGACGCCGGAACGCTTCGGGTGGTTCAAACACCATGCCGTTGAGCTCGCCCAGTCCATAGTCACCGAACTCAGGGAACACATCATCAAAGAGAACTCAATCCTCTATCCGGCTGCTCTTGACGCCATTTCCGATGATGAGGTCTGGCGCGAAATGAGAAGGCAGTGCGACGAGATCGGTTACTGTTGCTTTACCCCTGCTACGGCGACAGCGTAGATGTCCCGCGACGAGAGCTGGGCTCCCGGACGAGGCCGGATAGTAATCCGGCCTCTCAATCTTTATACTGATAAATAGGACAGGTAGCGACCGGGAGAGGCGGTTATGTGAATCACGAAAGAGCCGGCCAGTTCCTTGTGGAGGCTGCTATAGCCTTGATGGATGCTGACTTAAACCGGGCCGTGGAGCAGCTGGAGGAAGCTCTTGCGCGCGAGGCCTGGATATCGGGCTTTTTCATGCAGGGAACATGTCCGCAAGGTTCGCCTGTAGAGGTATCGACCGGGAGCACATCGGCGGTTTCCGAGGGGCAGGCCGATATTGAGCTCACAGGAGTACGCTACGGAGTGCCGGTGCTCCTTCGCGCTTGGCTCAACGAAGAGAGTTGTGCTGAGAAGGGGATTGACGACCCCGGCAGTGTCTTCGGAGAACTCATCCGCATCTTCGCGAAGCGCCTGGGATCCCAATATCTCGTGGGACGGGCGGGCGAGAGAGAATTGGCCGACGCGGTGGGAGCGCTTTCCCACGACTTCCGCACCCCTCTCGCGTGCATCAAGGGCTATCTGTCGCTCTTGGCGGAAGGCAAGTATCGCCCGGGAACGCCGGAGTGGGATGAGTACTTCGCTACCGTGTTGGAGGAGTGCGAGAGGCTGGAGAACCTAGTTTCAGTCGTACTGGAATCGACGGCCGCCCGGAAAGTCGGCGTATCGCGAGAGCCTGTGCTTCTGCCTCCTCTCATCAACCGGGTCTTGGTTGAGGAATCTTCAATCGCCAGAGGGCACCGCTTTTTCGTCGATCTGCAGCCCGAGTCAAGAGAAGTGTTTGCCGATCCTATAAGGCTCGAGCAGGTCCTCAGGAATCTGTTGGATAACGCCGTCAAATACTCGCCGGAGGGCTCGCTGATTGTCCTGAGGGTGAGGAAAACTCGCGGCGGCCACCTGTTCTCAGTGGCGGACCAAGGTGGCGGTATCGCGCCCGAGCACCTCAACCGGTTGTTTGAGCGGCATTACCGGGTTATGGGCAGGGATTCCGACAGCATTAAGGGAACAGGGTTAGGACTGCTTATTGCCCGCCAGGTGGTCAACGCCCACGGCGGAGACATCTGGGCCGAGAGCGTCGTAGGAAAGGGTTCAACTTTCTACTTCACGATACCTGATTACGAAGGAGACCGGTAGGCAAGGGAGGGCGGGGAGTGAGTTCTGAGACCATCGTTGTCATCGAGGATGAACCCAAGCTGTCAAGGCTGGTCAAAATCAGCCTCGAAGCCGAGGGTTTCACCGTGTTCACCGCATCCGACGGGAAAACCGGCCTGAAACTGGTCGAAGAGAAAGCGCCCTCGCTGGTCATCCTTGACATCTTGCTGCCCGGAGAGATGGACGGCTTCGAAGTGGCCAGAACCATCCGCAGCTTTTCCGACGTTCCGATCATCATACTGAGCAGCAGAACCAGCGAGTCAGACAAGCTCGAGGGGTTTCGGGCAGGTGTCGACGACTACGTAACTAAGCCGTTCAGCTGTCCCGAGCTGAACGCGCGGGTAAAAGCTCTGCTGCACAGGGCCTCTCTTGCAGCGTCGCACCAGACAACGCCGCGTTTCACAGTCGGCGACCTTGAGGTCGACTTCGCCAAGCGGCGCGTGTTTCTGGGAGGAAATGAGGTTCAATTGACTCAGACAGAGTACCGGGTTCTCCAGTATCTGGCTCAGAACGCCGGTAAGGTGTTGCTGCACGAAGAGATCCTCGGGCGGGTCTGGGGCCCTGAATACAGAGACGAATATCAATATCTACGAAACTATATCTCGAACCTGCGCCGGAAAATCGAACCCGACCCCGCTAATCCCCAGTATATCCTGTCAAAGCCCGGCATCGGGTACTGCATGCGAGAGCGGTAATCCGGACTAGAGTTTTCTTCTTCACTTAGCACTGCCGTTTACGTTTTCTTTATGTCTCTCCCCGATCTCCTTATGCGGTGATTATGAAACCGGGGTTAGTCTTCAAGTGTAAAGCCACACCAGGGAGGGGTTATCGGAATATGTCACTCTTAGACAACGTCAAGGTGTTTTTTGACCAGGCGGCCAAGAAGTTGGCTCTTGACGACGGAGTCCGGCAGATACTCGAAGAGCCGGATCGCGTGATCGAGATCAAGATCCCCGGTACCGAGAACGGCAAACCCAAAGTGTTCAAGGGGTATCGCGTCCAGCACAACAACGCTCGTGGACCCTACAAGGGTGGCCTTCGTTATCACCCCACTGTTGAGATGGATGAAGTAAAGGCGCTCGCCGCACTCATGACCTGGAAGTGCTCACTCTTGAACGTGCCCTACGGCGGAGGCAAGGGCGGTGTTTCCTGCGATCCGTTCAAGATGACCCGGGCCGAACTCGAAGCAGTATCCAGAGCATTCATCAGAGGCCTTATGCCCAACATAGGGCCTACCGTGGACGTCCCGGCGCCTGACGTCAACACCGACGGCCAGATCATGGCTTGGATGGTTGATGAGGCAAGCCAGATCGCCGGCGAAAGCATGCTTCCGCTTCTCACCGGCAAACCTGTTGAGCTTGGAGGGTCTCTCGGCCGTAGAGAGTCCACAGGCTACGGCGTGGCTATCGTCGGAGTGGAAGCTCTGAAGAAGATTGGCGTCGATCCAAGTAAGGCTACTGCGGCCGTGCAGGGATTCGGCAAGGTTGGCGGATGGACTGCCGAGAGACTTTACAAGATGGGCGTTAAGATCGTTGCCGTATCCGACATCTCCGGCGGTTACTACTGCAAGGACGGCTTGAACATACCAGAACTCATGAAGTACACCGCTACCTCCAAGGATCACCTCATCGAAGGCTTCTCCGCTCCGGGGCTCACCAAGATCAGCAACGATGAACTGCTTACGCTCGATGTCGACCTGCTAGTCCCCGCGGCTATGGAGAACCAGATTGACACCGGCGTAGCCAAGAGGGTACGGGCCAAGGTCGTATGCGAAGCGGCTAACGGGCCTGTCACTGCAGACGGCGACGCAGTATTGGCCGAACGCGGAGTAGTGGTTGTTCCTGACATCCTCGCGAATGCCGGCGGCGTGACCGTCTCGTACTTTGAGTGGGTTCAGAACTTCCAGCACATGTCATGGACCTTTGACGAGGTAATAAACAAACTCGACAAGATGATGGTAGACTGCCTGAACGACGTCTGGGCAGTATCGGAGAAGGAAAATTGCAGCCTGAGGACTGCGGCGTTCATACTCGCCATCACCAGAGTCCTTGAGGCCATGAAACTCCAAGGCAAGATCTAGGAGAGGGAGAACAGCATTGAGCGATGGGCGGTATGTCCCTCTTGCAGTCGACGGATCTCGTGTCGTTGACAAGGCGCTTCAGTACGTTGCCCGAAGGCTCGGCCTCAAAGACACCGGGGCGGCCTTGGGCAAGGTCAGGGAAGGCGATCTTGAGGCTTACCTGTACTTTAGGTATGCACTGGCCAAAGAAGCAGTGAGGGACATATCGGCCATTGCCGGCAGTGTAGATAGAGCCCTGTTGTTTCTGGAAAACCGTTGCGAGGAGTTCCCGGGAGAACCGGTGCGCGTGGGGCTGATCGTGGATCGCAAAACTGCGGCGATGCAGTCGTTGGCTGAGGCAGTTAGCGAAACCGTTTCCCGAGAAGCGGCCGGCAGGATCCCGGGACTTCACGCTTTTGACGGACTCCTTAGCATAGAGATCCTCGATGCCGAGGCGCTTAAGACCGGTTCCGGACTGGCAGCCATGGTGAGCTCCCTCTACGAGCCCCCGATTGAGGTATGGCCGGAGGCATGATATAGTGCCTCTAGATAATCACCGCTTACCATGAAAGGGGTTCTCCTAATGGTTGAGGGTTCGAGAGGTACGGGTCTGCAAAGCGGCGTCTAGCCGTTGAGAGCAGGACCATGCCCGTATGACTCGAACACTTGATCGCTTTTCTTGGGGAGGACTCTCAAAATGACCGTTCTTACTGTAAATAACCTCAGCAAGTTCTTTGGAGCAAGACTCATCTTTAAAGGTGTCTCCTTTTCCGTGGGTGAAGGCGAGAGAGTCTGCGTTGTAGGCCGGAACGGTGAGGGTAAGACAACTCTCCTCAGAGTCCTGGCTCGAGAAATGGAGCCTGACGAAGGCGAGTTCGCCGTGATCGGCAAGCGGACATACGGATACCTTTCTCAAGATGTCCCCACTTTCCGGGATACCGTCCTCAACGAGATACTGGCATCTCGCCGTGACATTGTCGATTTGTGGCGCCGCATGAGGGACCTTGAGGCGAAGATGGCGGAGGCCTCCCGGAGCGAACCCGCAGGGCTGGAATCGTTGATGGATGAGTATGCCCGTGTGACCGCCCGGTTTGAGGCGCTGGACGGGTACAACCTCGAACACAAGGCCAAGGCCATATTGGCAGGGCTTGGCTTCTCTCAGGCCGACTTCGCCAAGACGCCGGACGTGCTGTCAGGCGGAGAACGGATACGCTTGGCCTTAGCTAAACTGCTGCTCCTCGGCCCCGAGCTTCTCCTCTTGGATGAGCCCACAAACCACCTCGATCTCGAAGGCGTGGAGTGGCTGGAAGGATTCCTCAAGGACTATCCGGGCGCTGTCCTAATGGTCAGCCACGATAGGTACTTCATCGATCGTACCGCCAACAAGGTGCTTGAACTGGATGGCGGCGAGGGACGGGTTTTCAGCGGCAACTACACCGCGTACTTGAACCAGCGGGAGATGGAACGCCGTGCGTTAACTGAGCAGTATGAACGCCAGCAGGCCTTGATCGCTCGCACAAAGGCGTTCATTCAGAAGTGGAAGGCTACGCCTACCCGTAAGAAACAAGCTGAGAGCCGTGAAAAGATGCTGGAGCGCTTGGAGATAATCGACAAACCGAAACACGACAAGCGTGCCATGGGGATAAGGTTTGACCTGGAGACGGAGTCCGGCGACGAGGTTCTCGGGCTAAGCGATATCGGAAAGAGCTTCCCGCTCGAGTCCGGCGGAAGAAGGAGCCTCTTTCACAACTTTACCTGGCAGGTGAAGAGGGGAGACCGTGTGGCCCTCATCGGCCCTAACGGCTGCGGAAAGACCACTCTCTTGAGGTGCCTTCTGGGCTTGGATGACGATTTCGAAGGCGAGATTCGCTTTGGCCAGAAAGTAGTCACCGGGTATTTCTCGCAAGGGCTCGACGACCTCGATGCCGGTAACACGGTACTGCAGGAGGCGCGATCTCTTGGTCTCGATCCCCAGGACGCCAGGGATCTGCTTGGCAGGTTCTTGTTCTCCGGCGATGACGTCGATAAGCCTGTGAGCGTGCTTTCCGGCGGCGAGCGCAATCGCCTTGTGTTGGCCAAACTCGTGATGAGCAAGGCGAACCTCATAGTCTTGGATGAGCCCACGAACCACCTGGACATGGCGTCGCGTGAAGCGCTGGAGAGCGCCATCAGGGATTTTCCCGGCACTCTCTTGTTCGCGTCACACGACCGCTACTTCGTTGACAGGCTGGCCACGCACCTTTGGCTTTGGCAAGACGGATTCATTCATGTGTTCAAGGGCAACTACTCAGACTACCGAGCTAAGGTGGAAGCCGGAGAGCCGATCCTTTTTGAAGAGGACCTTCCGTCCTTCGTGTTGCAGAGAAAAAGCCCGCCGCGCCGCGACGTGAAGCAGGACATCCGCGAGAGTGGCAAGAGTCGGGATCAAGAAAGAGAGAAGGGCTCCGGCGGCCGCAAGCCGCGAAGAGCCGGCTCGAAAGGAGCACCCGACCGGGTAGGAGAGGCGGCACGTGCAAAGGCCATCCAAGCTGAATTGGCTGCCCTTGAGGCCGATATCGAGGCGCTTGAGAAGAGAAAAGAAGAAATGGACGCCGTGTTCCGCGATCCGTCGTCATACGACGATCCTCAGGCTCTTCCCTGGAAAGAGTATGATCAGGTGGAGAAAGACTTGGCAGCGCTGTATGAGAAGTGGGAGATCCTTGCGGCAGAGGTTGCAGGAACCGGGGTCCTATAGGCGAAGAAGTCGGAGTGGCTCACAAGTCGTTTTTCGAGGAGGTATCTCCGTATGGATGACTCGGGCATCTCTAAGGGTTACATTGACCTGATCCTTAACAGATCCACTGTAAGGTCGTTCACCGATCAGGATGTTTCTCGTGAGACCATGGAGAAACTTGCACGTGCCGCCCAGCAGGCGCCGTTTACCGGCCAGATGTACGCGTTTATCTACACGCGCGATAAGGCGAAGAAAGAGGTTCTGGCCCGATACCTCGGAAGGTTTATCCCTAAAGCGCCGGTATTCGTGCTGTTCTGCATGGATTTCCGCAAGCTGGAGAAGTTCATCGCGTTCAAAAACCGTCGTAACAGGGCTAACGATGTAGAGATGCTCTTTTTAGGCATCCAGGACGTAGCGTACGCGGCCATGAACTTCGTAATGGCTGCAGAGGCAATGGGACTCGGTACTTGCTTCTTCGGTGGAGCTCCCATGATTGAGCCCGTACTCACCGATATGTTCAAGCTACCGGAACGCGTGTATCCGGTTGTGGGAATGGCGCTGGGTTATCCGGCACGTAAGAGCCCTGCTCGCCCGCGGATCCCTACCTCGTGCGTTCTCATGGAGGAAGAGTACCACGATCTCTCCGGCGCCGAAGTGGCAGCGGCCATGGAGGTCATGGATGCGGGACTTATCCGCGAAGGTTACTATGCGGAATTGGGAGCCAAGATCCCCAAACCCGAAGAGGGCGAGGACCGGATCGGCTACGATAAGTACGGGTGGAGCGAGCACATTTCGCGAAAGTACGCGCGCAGGGATCCTGCCGGTACGATTAAAGAGCAACTCCAAAACAAAGGAATCAACATCTAGGCGCTAACCTGTTGCATGACAACGCAGATAGAGGTGTGGTTATTGGATACGCGGCGGCTGTATTGGGAAGAGCCTTTTTCCAGCGAATTCGAAGCAAGAATGGTTGGAGCAGTCGACCTTGAGGGATGCATAGGGGTCATTCTCGATGCCACCTTGTTCCACCCCGAAGGCGGAGGGCAGCCTTCTGACCGGGGAAATCTCTCGCTCTTGTCCGGCGACGCCGTGGCCGCATTCGGGCAAAGCGACCTGGAGGTGGTTGACGTCCGTGTCGTTGACGGCGGGATTATCCACCTCCTCAGCACCTCCATGTCGGCTGCCGGATTCCCCAATGGCATCCCCGCGGTTCCCGCAGGCGGGTGGAAACTCAAAGGGAAGATCGACTGGGACTTCCGGTTCGACCTGATGCAGCAGCATACCGGTCAGCATATTCTGTCGCGGGCGTTTGAGGAGATATTGGATGCCCACACCGTCGGGTTTCACCTGGGCAAAGACTATGTGAGCATAGATCTGGATATCCAAAGCCTCTCGGCAGCCGATAAGGAGCGAGTAGAGGAAAGAGCTAACCGGATAGTGTTCGCCGGCTTGCCGGTTACCGCCAAGGACTATGCGAAAGGTGAGCTGCCGGCCGAGATAAGGACCCGTTTGCCCATTGACGCCGAGCGTGTGAGGGTGATCTCCGTTGGCGACTTTGATGCCTGTGCTTGTGCAGGGACCCATGTGACCAATTCGGGGCAGGTAGGGCTTATCAAGGTGAATTTGGTTGACAGAGCCCACGGCGGAGTACGCGTGATCTTTAGGTGCGGGAAACGCGCTCTGGCCGACTACGCGGAAAAAGAGAATGTCCTTGCCGAAGTCGGCGGTTTGCTTTCCGTAGGCCCCGCTGCCGTTCCCGCGACAGTGAGCGCGATGGTTCAGCGCGGTCGTGAGATGGAGAAGGAACTCGAGGAAGCGAAAAAGACGATCCTCGATTATGAGATCGAGGGCAGGATCAGAGTGGCTAGGGATTCTGGAGAGCATGTCCTAGTCGAGGTCTTTGACTCGCTTACCCCCGACCACCTCAAGGTGGCTGCGCGGAAACTGAGCGAGTCTTCGGGCAAGCTCACGGTTTGTTTTTCACGTGAGCCCCGCTTTTCGGCTGTTATCGCGTCTCCCGAAGGAGGCGCTGACGCGCGGGTAATCCTGTCGAGAATCGCCGCGCGGTGGGGTGGACGGGGAGGCGGGACTCCCGGCCTCGCGCAGTTGGGTTCCAAAGAGCCTTTGACCGTGCCTGACGCCGATGCTATCGCCGGCATAAAGGAAGCCTGTATGGAGGTTCTTGCAGGCGCCCAGTAGAGTTGGAACGGCGACCGGCCTCTTGGGGTGTAGCCTTAAGAGGCCGGTCTTGAACTACTGAAGCAGCGTACCGCACCTACTTCTTTCTCAGCACTTTTCCCGCGTACACAGGTTTTGTTACTCCGTTTTCGACCGCTAACTTCCCGTTCACGATGACGTACTTGAGCCCGGCAGCTTTCTTGTACGGTTCTGTTCCCGTCGCCTTGTCCATGAGTTCATTTGGGTTCAGGATCAACAGGTCGGCCCAGTACCCAACCTCAACGAGTCCCCGGTTGGGAATACCCATTGTCCGGGCAGGCATGAAGGTGCACTTCCGCACTGCTTCCTCGAAGGAGAACAGCCGGTCATTTCTCACGAACCGTCCGGCAATCCGAGGGAAGGTGCCGAAGTGGCGGGGGTGGATCGCCGTAGGCGTGATCGGGCGGTCAACGTTGAAAGCATCGGTGCCTCCCATGACGAAATCGGCCTTTATGACAGTGTGGACGTCATCGGGGCTGATGGCAGCGGCAGCCCAGACATCAAGTCCGTCGGTAAAGACCAGGTCCAGAAGGATATCAACCGGTTCCTTACCCACTTCTTCCGCATACTCACCGAGTATACGCCCCTCAATATCCGGGAGCGAAGGCGACTTCACTATCACGTAATTGCTGAGGCGAGGTAATGCAGCGTTAAGCTCCGGAAGATTCCGGACCTTTTCTTCATTGGAGCGATCCTTGAAAAACGCCTGCATCTCTTCAACGGAAGGGAATCCGATGGCATCGTTATCCTCTTTGCGGCTTCCGCCCAAGAGTTTCTTCCACACATCGCCGGCCATAGATGCCAAGGAACTGGCTTGAGCGAACTCGTACGGATAGACGTCGGCGGTTATCCGGAGCCCTTTCCTGCGGGCTTCACTTATCATCTCGAGACTGCGGGAGACCTTGCCGAAGTTCTGCTTGCCAACAGCCTTGTGGTGTGAGATTTCCGCCTGTACCCCGGTCTTTTGCGCGATCTCAATGACTTCCTCAATTGCCTCAAACAGGCCTTCTCCCTCGTTCTTCATGTGAGTCGAGTATACGCCCTCGTGCCTCGCGACGATCCCTGCCAGCGATATGATCTCCGGAGTGGCCGCATTGCCCCCGGGGCGGTAGCTCCTTCCCGTTGACATGCCCCAGGCTCCTTGTTCCATCGCTTCGTTCAGGATCGCTCTCATGGCGGGTAGTTCGCCGGCGGCAGGATCACGTTTCTCGGTGCCTACCACGTGAGCTCTCAAGAGGCTCTGTCCGACCATCGGCGCTATGTTGACGCCGACTCCCGCAGCGTCGACCGCGTCCATCCATTCGCCGAAAGAGTGCCAGGACCAGTTCATCGCCTCATAGGTAGGCCCGTCTATGAGGCTTGAAATGAGTCCGCGGAGCACGCTTTTCCTGGTTTCTTCCTTCACCGGAGCGAGGGACCAACCGCAGCTGCCGACAACTTCGGTCGTGATCCCTTGCGATAAGGAGCTGTCGCCCTTTCTGTGGGCCAGAATTGAGAGGTCAGAGTGGGAATGCATGTCTATGAAGCCGGGAGTGACGCACATTCCGGGCGCCTCCAGGACTTTCTTGGCCCGGGCGTCGGCAAGGTTTCCTATCGCGGCGATCTTTCCTCTTTCCACGCCCACGTCGGCTCTAAAAGCGCTCCGCCCGGTTCCGTCAACCACCTCGGCTTGCCGGATAACTATGTCCAACACAGAAGTCCACCTCCCATGTACTTACATCCGTGTTCTCCTAAGGCCCCTTCATTCCCTACAGATGGCAGACGATTTCGACTGCTTCCGCTCTGCCTTAAGTCACGCTGTGACGCTGCTGCATATTATGTCACCGATGGTATTTACAAGAGAGGTGACAAGTGGTGAACAACTGCATCAACTCGTGTCTCGTCAAGGCGCTCCAGCAACAGCTCCGCAGAATCGAGGCAAAGCTGGACAACCCGCGCACGGGTCTTGCAGAGATCAAATCGGAGGTAGCGGTTGTTGAGGGGGTCGTCACCAACCCGTGTTTCGGTCTCAAGCGGATAGCCGAAGGCGTCGCCGGTCTTGATGAAGTCCTCGGCGACGTCGACCCGCAGAAGCTGGAATGTGTGCTGGAGAATATCCGCGATGAAGTGGAGCGTATCGAGGATATACTTGATGACCCGTGCACCGGGCTCGAGGAGATTAAGAGGGAAGTAGAACGTATCGAGGAATTGTTGGAAGCCATCAAGGATATGTTGAAGGACCGGGATCACGGTGACATCGAGGAGCTCCTTGAGGCTATCGCAGATGACGTCGACGATATTGAGGATAAACTCGCTAACCCGGAATTCGGCCTGGAAGAGATAAAGAGAGAGGTCAGGGAGATTGAGTGCAAGCTTGAGAGGCTGGATACCGGTGACCTCAGGTGTGTACTGGAACGCATCCTGGACGCGGTTAAGGACATAGAAGATGCCGTAAGCAGCCCTGACTTTGGGCTCTGTGAGATCAAGCAGGAAATAAGGGATATCGAGTGCCTGTTAAAGGAACTCGACCTTAAGGATCTCCTCTGCCTGTTGGCTAGGCTCAAGGCCGATGTGTGCCAGATCTTGGACGCGCTGACCGATCCTTGTACCGGCCTTGCAGAAATTAAGCAGGAAGTCGCGGCAATAGAATGCAAACTGGATAATCCCGAGTACGGCCTCGCCGAGATCAAGGCCGAGATCCGGGAGATCCTCAGCAGGCTTGAGCAGTGCTGCAACGGAGGGGGCAATTGCCCGACAGAGTTTGAAGTGATGACTACAGGCCCCATGTTCAAGGCAAATCAGGCCAGTTCGGTTATCGCTCAGGTTCTGAACTACTTCTCGGAACCCGTAACGGTCACCATAGGCGTTTTCAGCGTTTCGCTGACCGGTACCAAGTCGGAGGTTCCGGGGTCGCCAACGGAGGTTACGCTTGGAGTTGACGAGTCATTCGCACAAGCATACGACATATCTGATTCCGTTGCATATGAAGTGATCTTCACCAGCGACAATCCTGAGTGGCTCCGTTATTGGTCCGGCTCAAGGACGCAGCCCGCCAATGTTGCGTTGACCTCGTCCACGATCCTTCCGGAAAACATCGTGCTGCATGCAGATTTCGTCCGTTACCCGCTAGCCCCGTAGACAGAACGCGTGCGGATGTTTGGAGAGGGTGCCGGATACCCCGGCACCCTCTTGCTTGCACGGGTTGCACGGCGTGCCTCCGTACTGCCGTAATAGCCATCGTTGTCCCCCGTTGGTAAAATGTTCAGTGGGTTCCAGGCTGGTTTTCTGAGACCTACCCAGGCCGCCCGGCGTATTCCAAGATTGAGGGTCGGGTTGGCTTTATAGGGGGCTTCCTTCCGAGTGGAGGACAGAGAGCTCATCGAGAGCGCCCAGCGCGGTGACAAGGAAGCGTTTGCCGCCCTGGTCAAGAAGTATCATAAGAACATTTACAGTCTGGCTTACCGGATGACCAGCAATCGTGAGGACGCTATGGATATCACGCAGGAAGTCCTCTTACGAGCCTACCGGGCGATTGCCTCGTTTCAGCCGGATAAGCCCTTTTTGCCTTGGATCTACCGCATCACCTGGAATATCTGTGCGGATCGGGGCAGAAAGATCGGGAGGACTCCCGGCGAGGAGTCAATCAATGATACCGAGAGCGAAGCTTCGAGGCTGGCGAGTTCCACTCCTACACCTGATAAGGAGTTTGAAAGGCAGGAGCTGGAGAGAACTCTGAAGAGCGCGATCGAGAAACTAAATGACGGCTACAGAGAGCTGGTAGTGCTTTTTCACATTGAGGGTTTGTCGATCAGAGAGATTTCGGAGATGACAAACATGAAAGAGACCGTTATCAAGAACAGGCTATACAGAGGTAGGCAAATGCTCAAGAAAATCCTTGAGGCGGGTGGACTTGTATGGACAGCGTGACTCACAGTACAGGTACCCTTGGGCCCATGCTAGGGGGTGCACCGCCATGCGGCTTTTCAGGTGCCCCGATGATGTAAGGCTCGAGGAGTACCTCTACCGCGATCTGTCTCTTTGGGAGGATTCGGTTGTCCGGATCCACCTATTAACATGCCGAGAGTGTCGAGCGAAGCTGGCAGGCCTCCGCGAGTTTGACCTCGCGCTGAAGTCTATTTCTATAGAAGAGCCTCCTGCGGGATTTGAGGATGACCTTCTGCGGATGGTCAGGACCTGGGACTTTGACCCCGATCCTCCGTCTTTCGAGATGTTGTCACCCCATGAAGACTCTGAACCTCTGACTCTGTCCCGGGCATACAAGTTGCGGTGGGCCGTAGGTTCTCTAGTGTTCGTGCTGGGTTCTTTCTTGCAGCATCGCTATGGGCCACTCATTCCCGGAACACTAGGCATGCGCACCAACTTCCTCTTTTCACTTCAGGATTTGGGTGCCCTATGGGAGTATTTCACCTCGGGCGCGTGGTGGAACAGCATCGTGTCAGTCATTTCTGCAGTGAAAACCGACGGCTTCGCTTCTCTGGAAATCCTGAGCACCGCATTACCTTCGCAGGCTCTAAGCGTACTTGTATTTGGCGGGATTGCGGTGGTGGTGTTTTTCAGCCAGCATAGAGCCTCCAAAGACAGAGGAGAGGGTATCGAATGAAGAAAGTCTATCGTTCACGACACAGTAAAGTCCTTGGTGGAGTAGCAGCCGGTCTGGCAGATTACTTCGGGATGGACGTCACTGTCATGAGACTCCTCTTTGCTTTCTTACTGGTGACCATGCCTAATGCCATCATCGCGTATATCCTCGCCTGGATAATCATCCCGGAAGAACCGGCCGGGGTGAGAAAAATCGCGCCCGCGAGGGTAGACACAGGTGGTGCTGCCATGACTCAAGAGACCCCACAGATTCCGAATAGCGGAATGACCGCAGACGAGATTCTCAGGAAAGAGAAGGAACCTTTCGTGCCGGACGTTCCGGGCGCCCCTCAGGCTGAGGCTCAAGCACCTGCAACGACCACCGGACAGGGGCAGCAACCTGCCACGCCCGTCACACCTTCGCCCGCGGCTTCGACACCGAATGAAGTTACGAGTTCAAACAACAGAAGCCGCCAGCTGTTGGGCTACATCTTGATCGCCGTAGGCGTAGCTGTAGTCATGCGAAGGTATATCCCGAGCTTCATATGGAGGCTGCCAGGGCAGCTGATCGGGCAAGCGTGGCCGGTACTCATCATCCTCGCCGGCGTCGCCATCATCTTAGGCGCTGTGAGAGGGAGGTAGGCTGCAGTGACAGGCAGGCTTGTCAACGGACTCGTCTTGGTGGTGGTTGGTGCCCTCTTGCTCATGAACACCAGCGGGTACCTGCCCTGGAGTATCTGGGATGCAGCTGTCTCCTATTGGCCCGTGCTGCTCATCGGCCTGGGGCTTCAGATCGCTTTGCCGAGGCGAGAGATCCCAATGCTGGCGCTGGCGGTTGTAGTAGTGCTGATACTCGGCGCAATGAACCCGTACGGTGGCTGGAGAAACTCCTGGATTAGGTGGGATGGGATCCAGTTCAACTGGCCGGGAAGGAACTGGAGGCCTATGGATCACACCAAAGAGTGGGTCGTGCCTCTAAACCCGTCCGTATCCCGGATTGATTTGGAGCTCAAGGCTCCGTCGCTGGAGTTGGAGGCCAGGGGAAACCCTGGCCTCAACGAGAAATCGCCGGCTATGGCTCTTTGGGCCGATATATCGTGGGATAGGACCGAACCTCATGTATCCTATAGTGAGAGAGACAACGAACTGAAGGCCCTTATCGATGCTCCGGACCAGAATAACTCGAACGACGGAAAGCAGAACTGGGAGATCGACCTCAACCCATCGCTTTCCACGTCGCTCCGCGTTTCAGCAGGCGTAGCCAATGTAGACTTGAACTGTGCTTCGGTCTTCCTGCAGGACGTCGACATCAAGGCAGGTGTGGCCGATCTCGACCTTACTCTCGGGCTTACCGGCAAGGACACCCGTGTGAAGGTAGCCGGAGGTGCGGCTTCCGTAGCCATAGAAGTCCCTCAGTCTGCAGGGCTTCGCGTCTCGATCTCCAGCCCGTTCACCATCACGCACGACCTTGAGGAGGAGGGGCTGGTTCGCTCGGGAAATACCTGGGCGACGCCGGAATACGAGAGTGCCTCGACGAAGGTCGATGTGACCGTGAGCTGCGGTGCAGGGTCAGTCAAGGTAGATAGAACCGACTAGATCACCCTCTTCTTTTTCCTCTAGGCTCCACAAGCGCAACGTTCCACGTCACGAGCATCCTGCCGATGCCGTTTATGGTCGCCACTTTCTGGGAATATTACCATCACTCCAGAGAAAAGGCGGTATCGTGTTTTGGTGCGAGTGGGCATCCCCAGAAGTCTCGGCTATTTCTACCTCTTCCCCCTCTACCGAGCCTTTTTCGATGAACTGGGCATCCCGTATGTCGAGTCGCCGTTCACGTCAGAAGCCGACCTTCAGAACCTTGACTTGTGCCCAACCGACGAGCCGTGTATAGCCGTCAAAGCAGCCTTCACCCATGTCGACAGGCTACTTAAGATGGGAGTGGACGCCATTTTCGTGCCGGCAGTCATCTCGCTGGGGCACAGCGCCTACTGCTGCCCGAAAATGATGGGACTGCCGGCCATGCTCAAAGGTGCATTTGACCTTCCAGATGAAGCGTTTGTGAGCCCGGTGATCGACTATAGAGATGACTCCAGGGGATGGCCGAAAACCTGGTTGTCTGCGGCGCGACAGATGGGCGTGAGTGATACTGCAAAGGCGCGGAAAGCCCTGGACCGAGGTATAAGGGCGTGGAAGGCTCACGAAGCGGTATGTGTTCAAGAAGGCATCTCGTCCGGAGATGTGCTGCGAGGTGCCGGTGTCACGGCGCCGGGGCGGGTTCTCCGCGGAGCGGCCGGTAGCTCAAAGCAGGGTTTTGAGGCGCCTGCCACTGCCGTCATGAGCCACTCTTATGTCCTGCACGATGTGTTTGCCAAGAGAGTGCTGGATGTCGTGAGAGCTTACGGCCCTGCAATTACCGCCGAGAATGTGGGCGTTACGGAAGCCACGTCGGCGCTTCTGGATATCTTCGAGTCCGAGAAGCTTTGGTCAATTGAGGGACACATCCTCGGCGCCGCTCTGCACCTGATCCGTGCCGGGAAGGTAAGCCGCCTCATATTTGTCTCGGCGTTCTCGTGCGGTCCGGCATCCATAATCGAGAACTACATCGCCAAAGAAGCAGATGCTCTTGGGGTACCGCTTCTCAACCTGGCAGTTGATGAGCATTCCGGCGAGGCCGGCTTGCTTACCCGCCTGGAGGCATTCATGGATTCAACCAGCGCCGCGACGCGCATGTCTGCCCGGGTGCCTACGGAGCGGAAAGTCGCTCACGGCGGCTCCTCAAGAGAAGCGGTCGCTTCACCAGCCCCAAGGCACCGGGAACGGGGACCCATCGGGTTCGTAGATATGGGCAACCTCCGCTATTCCTTGCGGTCATTGTTCCTGGAGATGGGCTGCGATTTTGTGATGCCTCCGCCGCTCACCGAGGACATTGTGAGGCTGGGCAAAGAGATAGCGCCCGAGTTCATCTGCTATCCGATGGTCACTCTCATTGGGCAGATGAGGAAGCATGCTGAGAACGGCATCAAGAAGATAGCGATGATCCAAGGCAAGGGCAGGTGCCGCCTGGGCTGGTATGCCCAGGTGATGGAAGAGATCCTCCAGAAGAGCGGTTATCCCGTGAGAGTGCTGTCGATCGACTCGCCGCTCCCTCTGCCAAAGAAGTGGGGCTCCTTCGTCGAGTCGTACCGGGCGCTGTCCGAAGGGGCGCCCTTCCCAAAAGGTCTGCGCGGGCTAAGGATGGCGCTGGTCAAGATTGCGGCGGCCGACCGGGCGGGCGACATCCTCCGCGATACCAGGGCCTATGAGGCGGAACGCGGCGAAGGCGACCGGCGTTACGCGACGTTTCTGCATGAGATGGACTGCGCACGCACTGTTAAGGAAGTCTGGGCCGTGTTCAGGGATTACGAGCGAGATATGCGGGCGATCCCCCGAATAGAGGCGAACCCCTTACAGGTTGCCGTCGTGGGTGAGGTTTATGTGGTCAATGAGCCTTTTGTGAACAAAGACGCTGAGCGAATCCTCGGTTCGCTTGAGCAGCGGGTTCGCGTCTACCGGACTCTCGACGTCAATTCCTGGGTGGACTATCACCTGTTCAGGAAGCCGAGGGCTGTACGCCAATACAACACGGTATCGCGGAGCGCCTCGCCGTATCTCCCGGTAAATGTTGGCGGGCACGGGCAGGAATCGGTCGGCGAGGCCGTCCTCGCCAAGAAGCACGGTATGGACGGAGTTGTTCACCTGTTTCCGTTTACCTGTATGCCGGAAATAATAGCCCAGAACATACTGGTCAAGGTATCGAGAGACCTGGACATCCCGGTGCTTTCGCTGATGATATCCGAGCAGACCGGAGTGGCCGGTTTGCAGACCCGCTTCGAGGCGTTTTGCGACCTTCTTGAGGGAAGGAGGAAGCAGAAAACTGTCAATGAGAGCTAGAGACAAAACGAGAGGCGAGAGGTTCCTCGGCGTAGACGTCGGCAGCGTCACCACGAAAATCGTGCTGGTAGACTCTGACGGGCACATCGTTTTCGAGGATTACATTCGCAATGAAGGCGGGCCCATCTGGGCTATGCAGGAAGGGTTTAAGCGGCTGACCTCTGCGGGATTGGTGGAGGGCATACGCTTTGTAGGGACCACGGGTTCGGGCCGGGAACTCGCCAAGGTCGTCGTTGGCGCGGATGTCGTGAAGAACGAGATATCGAGTCACGCTAAAGCGGCGTCGTTCCTGTTCCCTGATGTCGGAACGCTGATAGATATCGGCGGGCAGGACTCAAAGATCGTCTTCTTCAAGAACGGCCATCCGGTAGGGTTCAACATGAACACGGTTTGCGCCGCGGGCACAGGATCGTTCCTAGATCATCAAGCAGCAAGGTTAGGTATTCCTATTGAGGAGTTCGGCGAGTGGGCCTTGAGATCTAGGGCGCCGGCAAGGATCGCCGGCAGGTGCGGGGTGTTCGCCGAGTCAGACCTTATTCACAAGCAACAGATGGGTTACAGGAGGGAAGACCTGATCGCGGGCCTTTGTGCGGCTCTCGCAGCCAACTACATGACCAACGTGGCTCGCGGGCAGAAGATCCGCCCGAAAGTATTGTTTCAAGGCGGAGTCGCGGCTAACGCCGGAATCCACAAAGCGCTGGAAGCTAAGCTCGGACTTCCCATTACGGTCCCGCCGCATTTCAAGGTCATGGGTGCGTGGGGTGCTGCGCTGTTGGCCCGGGAGCGCATCTTGGAAGATCCCTCCAGGAGCACTGCCTTCCGCGGAGCCGCCCGAATCGCGGCATCCAGCGCCAGGAGCAGAGGGTTTGAGTGCAGAGACTGTGCGAACTCCTGCGAGATACAGGAGATCATGGTGGATGACCGCGTCGCCGCACGATGGGGCTCCAAGTGCGGGAAGTGGGAAGACTTGGGCCGGCGCTCTCCCATCGATGCGGAGGAGAGAGAGGCGTCGGTGTGAAGGCGGTTATGCGGTCGGTCCTGCCAGGCTCATAATCGCCGCCGGGCATTAGAAGGCGTTATTCTCCCACCTAACTCGCCTGATCTCGCAGAAATACCTAGAGGGAAAGGATCCCTCAGAGTAGAAATCCTTCCTCTGAAGCGAACCGCATTCGGAGGAATACGAGCTTATGCTTAAGATAATTCACGCTGCTGACATCCACGCAGGCCGGCCGGCGTCCCGCGAACTTGACCGGGAGAAAGCATCGGTCAGGCGCAGAGAAATCGAAACCGCCCTGTCGCGCATTGTAGATTTGGCGAAGCGAGAGAAGGCAAACCTTCTGCTTTTGTGCGGAGACCTGTTCGAGCACTCGCACGCCCGGGCGACCTGGGCAAGAGAGGCCGCTGATCTGTTCCGGTCCATCGCCTCAACCAAAGTCTTCATCACGCCCGGCAACCATGATCCTCTAGTCCGGGACTCTCTGTACAGAACCGTGGCGTGGCCCGAGAACGTTGTCGTCTTCGAAGGTCCGGAGGTCGGCGAATACGTCCTTGAAGACCTCAATGCCGCAGTATACGGGCTTGGATGGAGGACTTATCTGGAGCACCGGAGAGTCCTCAGCGGTTTCCGCGGAGGCCGCAAAGGGTTTTTCAACATCCTGATGGTGCACGGAGACGTCATTACGGGCAGCACCGGTGACCGGGGCTCCCAGTACCTACCCATCCATGAGGAGGACCTTGAACAATCCGGGATGGATTACGCGGCTCTGGGACACATCCACGCACCGGGCGTGTTCAGAGTAGGGAGGGTGACCGCAGTCTATCCGGGTTGCCCTGAACCGCTTGACTTCGGCGATAAGGGAGAGCGCGGGGTTTACCTCGTGACGGTTGAGGGCCGAAGTGAGGTCTCAACCCGGTTCGTGCCGATGGCCCTTCGCCAGGTGCACAGCCACGATCTGGATATTACCGGCCTCGACACGGTTGAGCGCGTTCGAAACGCGATCCTCTCTGCCGGCGAGGAGAGCACCCGTAAGCGGGATCTATGGGCTCTCCGGCTGACGGGGGTGGTCGAACCGGAGATAATATTCGACATCCCCGCTCTCGAGCGTGAACTCGGAGACGACTTCTTTTTCCTGCGCCTAATCCCCGATTACTCGCCGGGATACGACTTCGAGGCATTGGCAGATCCGGAAAACCAGTCCCTGGAGGCCCGGTTCGCGAGGCACCTTATGGGCCTACGGGATGATCTTGCCAATAGGGGCGAAGCGCGTTCCGCGTCGGTGGCGAATCTCGCCCTGTATTACGGTCTGGATGCTCTCCGGCAGGGCAAAGTCATACTCCGGAGGGGGCGGCAGGGATGAAGATCAAGACTCTCACTCCGTCGGCGTTTGGCAAGTTCCACGCCTCCTCGCCCATAGAGTTCTCGGATGGCCTCAACATAGTGAGAGGCGATAACGAGGCGGGCAAGTCGACCCTCCAGTCGTTTATCCTGGGCATGTTTTACGGGTTCAAGAAAGAGGGAAAGACGAGGATTTCTAGGCACCCGGAGTATGAACGCTACAGGCCTTGGACCGGCAGCGACTATCGCGGGACGATGACCTACGAGGAAGGCGGCCGCACCTACCGGATTGAGCGGTCCTTCGACCCGGACTTAACCCGCGTCTTCGACGACAATACGGGTGAAGACATTACCCACCTTTTCTCACAAGACTCGCGGAAGGAGTACGATTTCGCTCACCGCCACTTCGGCCTCTCGGCTAAGGAGTTCCGCAACACGGTCTGGATAGGCCAGCTCGGCAGTCCCCAGGAACCCGGGCTGGGTGCCGAGATCCAGGGCAAGCTGGAGAGCATTCTCCAGGGAGGTTCAGAGGACGTGCCGCTTGTCAGGGCGCTTTCGGTACTCGCCGACGAGAGGGCGAAAATCAAGGCTCCCCGCAGTGTGAAGGCTAAGTTGGACATCATCCAGCGTGAGATCGCCGATCTGCGCCAAGAACTCAAACTAGCCGCCGAGAGGGAAGAGGAACTGCGAGGTTGGCTCATTGAGGCGTCAGACCTCTCCAAGGAGAAGTTGCGCCTGGAGGGGCTTGTGTCCGAAGGAGAGCTTGAGCTGGCCTATCTTAGATATTGGATGCTTAAGGGGCTTCTAAATGAGGCCGGCGAGATCGAGAGCGATATATCGGGACTCATGGCCCGGCTTTCCGAGGCACAATGGGCGAAGGATATTCCTGAAGGATCCGAGCAGCAGTATCAGGCTATAAAGCAGGAGAAAGACATCATCTTCAGGCGCGCCGCCGAAGCGAAGGATGAAGCCCGGAGGTTGAATGAGAGACTTGAGGCGCTCGAAGCCAAGCTTGCCGCAGCCGGGGCGCTGGCCGAGTCCGGCGTCGATGAGGCGGCGCTGGCATCTCTGTATTCAAGGTATCTCAGCGCCAAAGCAAACACGTACAAGAGCGAGCGGGCCGCAAACGATGCTCGCCGTGAACTCAGGGCCGCAGAAGAAGAAGGCAGGATCAAAGGATATCCGGATGAGGAGTTCAATAAGGACATCATCGAGGAAGCGGAAGACCTTCAAGAGACGGTGTTTCTGACCGAGAGGGCCAAGGCGCAACTGGATGTGGAGGCTGAGCGCGCAAGATCGGTGGTCGCTTCCAGGAACCCCCGGGGTGCGGCAGGCTGGCTGTACGCTCTCTCACTGGGAGCCCTCGGCATCGCGGTCGCCTTGACGGTGATGGCCATGCCGATGAGCTGGGCAGCGTTCGGAGTTGCAGTAGTCTTGTTCGCTGCAGGGGTGTTCAGGCAGAGGAGCGCGGCCCAGTTGCGGCGTGCCGGCGAGGAGGCTCTGGCGGAGAAAGAGCGTGAAGTCGAGGAACAGGTCCAGAGGATCGCAGCGGCTAAGGCAGCGCTCTCCGATTACCTGGCCGGCCTTGGTGCCCGTTCGGTTGAGGAACTGAGGGCGGTTGCCAGAGAGCTGGACACCTTCAGAGCCCGGTTAAGGAATGCCCGCGACCGCTACGAGATAGCGCATAAGTATTGGTTTGAGGCCTCTCAGGAGTTCTCGACGATAGAGAAAGAGATGGTCGGGGTTCTTAAGGCCTCGGGATGTCTCGAGAGCGGCGAGACTGTGACGGAAGCTGCTGTCGACACCTTTAGGCGGAAGCTCGCGGACCTATCTACCGATAAACACAACCTTAAGGGTTTGAAGGAGCGTATATGCGAGAACGACGCGCTGCTTCAAAACCTGGAGGAACGGCTGTCAACCGTATCCATAAGGGAGCGGGACCTTCTCGCCGCGTGCAGAGTCGATTCGGTATCTGAACTGGAGCGGAAGCTGGCGTCGAAGAAGGAGTATGATGAGGCTACGCGCTCGCTCGCGGAGGCGAGAGCCAGGCAGGCGGCACTCTTGTCCGGAAGAGATTTGGCGGCGGTAGAAGAGGAAGTGGCTGCGCTGGCAGCGGAGGTGGAGGGCTCTCCCGAGAGCGTTGATTCAGGCGCCGATCATCCGGCCGTTTCCGAGCGTGATTACGAGGCCAAACGGCGGGCACAGGATGACCTCAAGTCCCGCCTGAGCGAGATAGACCTGCGCCTCGCCGGGCTGCAAAACGGTATTCGACTCAGGACCCAGGAGGGACGATCTTCTTCGGAGATCGAGGAGGATCTGGCTCGCAAGCAGGCTGTTGAAGAGGAACTGATAGATGAGCGGGACGCTCTGGATCTAGCTCACTCTACACTCACCGAGCTGTCCAAGAGCCTGCGAAGGGAATTCGCGCCTGCGCTCAATAAGCATGTGGGCGAGATTTTGGGCAGGATCACATCGGGCAAGTACACCGATATCAAGATATCTCCTGACCTGGAGATGAGCCTCGTCCATCCCGATACAGGAAAGCAGGTTGAAACGGGACTCTTGTCCGGCGGGACCATTGACCAATGCTACTTTGCTCTCCGAGTCGCTATAGCCAAGGCTATTACAAAGAAGGAGGAATTCCCGTTCTTCCTCGACGACTCGTTTGTTCAGTATGACGATAAGAGGCTGGCCGGAGCGCTTGAGATACTGTCACAACTAGCTCAACGGCATCAGGTGCTGATATTCTCCTGCCACGGCAGGGAAGAGGCCATTGCCGATGACCTGGGGATTAAGTACCGGAGGATATCGCTGTGATCCCGGCCCGGCTACTCGCTCTGCTGGGCATGCAGGCCTGCCATGGCTGAGGTGACGATGGGTACGGACGGCGTCTCGCTGCCGCGTTGCGGTGAGATTAATGCCGGCGCACTGTTCATCCACGGCACCGCCAGTTCGGGGCGGATTTGGAAGAGGCTGTTGGGGTGCGATCTCACGCGGGCCGGAATCTTCAGAGACTGCGGAGTCTCCCGAGTCCCTGGAGTCTCCAGTGTCTCCGGAGTTTCCGGAGAATCCCGAGTCTCCGAAGTTGCCCGAGTCACCGGAGTTTCACGAGTATCCGAAGTCTGCGGGAGTTCCGTCACCGTCTCCAGTGTTCTGCGGGGCCCCGTCCTCACCCCCGATCTTCCGGGAATGGGTGATGCCAGGGTTCCCGGTGGATGCCGTCCGACCTTTGGGGGCTGGCTGGAGCACTTGCGTGAGGCAGTGGCGGCATCCAATCCGCAGCGCCTGCCCATCCACCTTGTCGGCCACTCACTCGGAGGGGCAATCGCCATCCACCTGGCTCAAGAGCCTTGGGCTGAGTCGGTGACTCTCCTCGCGCCTGCCACCCGGGTTTACTGCGAAAACCGCCGCCGCACTTCTCGGCCGGGTGCTGGTCCCGGCTCTGTTGTATTGCCGGAGATCGGCGGCAGGCTCGTGAGAGATCCGCGGAGGCTGTCCCGGGAAGAGGCCAGGATTCTGCGCGAGGATTACACAAAGGCTAAGCCACTGCTGTCGGAGGGCGTGCCGTGGCCGCCGTTCCCTATGGACGAAGTAGATTATCTCTGTGGGAAGCGAGTCCTGCTGATTTACGGCGAAGATGACGGCATAGTGCCTTCCCGGTATTTCGCGCGCCTTGGGAAGGAACTCGAGAGCCGCGCGAGTGTAGTCGTTGAGGCATTGCCTGACTGCGGCCATATTCCCCAGGTTGAGCGCGCAGCCGAAGTGGCAGGCTCGCTGCTTCGCTTCTGGGCCATCGGGATTGCGGTAGCCCACGCTGGCCTTTCGACGACCTGTGCACCGGTGCACACGTCATCGGAGGACGTCCCCACGGGTGCACAGGTTCGCGGAAACGTCCCCACCCGTGCACAGGTCATCAGAGGACGTCCCCACGGGTGCATAGGTTTTGCGGAAACCTCCCCACCGGTGCACAGGTTTCGGCAAGTCTCCCTGCTGGCGCACAGATTTGCGAAAAACCTCCCGCCGGGACCATGTCCCGGAAATACCCACTACCTGAGCACACTTCTGCGACTATCTCAGGATTCGGCAGGGTACTCGACTTTCATCTTCGCCGGAGCGGTGCCTTTGACCACAAACCGCCACGGATAGTGCTTTGCGCCGCCTGAGTTGCCAACTCCTACACGCTTCGTGACCAGGTATTCTGGCGATGGATCTATCGTGTCCGGCGGCCGCGCGATGAAGATGGTGGACGAGGGCATCCCAGCGATCCCGGGCGTCCCGGCGGTTCCCGGCATCCCGGCGATCCTGGCCATCTTGGCCATACCGGGCATCCCGACCAGGTCGACTCCGTTGTCAGCTCCCGTGATCCCCAATGCCTGGCACAGCCGGGCAGGTCCTTCGGCCAACGGAAGCATGCCTCGGCGGCGCTTTGCCATCAGCGATAGCCCGCAAATAGGCTCTATCGAGCGGATAAGCACTGCATGAGGAGTCCCTTCCGCGGCTGCTACAACGTTCAGCATCCAGTGCATCCCATAGGTGAAGTAGACGTAGGCGTGTCCCGGCGGGCCGTACATGACCTCGGTCCGCCTGGTGCGCCTTCCTCCGAACGCGTGGCAAGCTCGGTCTTCAGGTGCCTCGTACGCTTCTGTCTCAATTATCCTGCCCGCAGTCACGCCCTCCGAAGTCACGCGCGCCAGCACCATGCCCAGGAGGCGGGGGGCGACGTCGAGGGCGCGCGCCGAGTAGAACTGCCTATCTAGGCGCGGAAGATTGAGTACCTGGTCGCAAGTGATCTGATGCTGCTGATCCCGAGTGAGGTATGTCACCGCAAGAGCCCCTTTTCAGTTGCGCTGTTTGGCAATATGATCTTACACGTGCGAGTCTTTTTTCACCATCTGCGAACAGGGAGGATCTCAACATGGCTGAGACCCAGAAGATCACGGCTTCAGTGGCTGAGAGCGGAGTCCTTTGCGTAGACTCAAACGGAAACCGCGTTATGGCAGGCGGCGGAGGGCCGCGCGCCACTGACCTCTTGCTCATGGCAGTGGCAGGTTGCAGCGGGGCGGTGCTCAAGGTCGTGCTTGCCCAAGAAGGATTCACGCCTGCCACGATAGAGATATCAATCGAGGGCGTCCGCGCAGACCATCCTCGCAGGTTCTCTGCCATCAACGCGCACTACGACGTGATTTGCACAGGTCTCACCGAGGACAAACTCAAGGAGTGCTTGGAAAAGACCGAGAAAGCCTGCCCTGTGATCCAGTCGCTGAGCGTCGAGATGAAATACACGTTCACTCTGAACAAGGGCTAGCACAGTACTTACCTTGGAGGTGAAAGCCGCGTGAGCTATCCGGCTGACGCGGCGTTCAATGAAACCAGTAAAGCCGGGAGTTGTAGGACAGGCCTCGTGCCGTGTCACCGAAGCGGATTTGGCTTCGTCGATGAAGAGTGGGGCGGTGGACGTTTTCGCGACCCCGAATCTCATCTTATATATGGAGATCGCGGCAGTGAACGCGCTGCAGCCCTTCATGGAGGAGGGTGAGGCCACCGTCGGCACCCTCGTCAATGTAAGACATCTTTCGCCCACACCTGTGGGTTTAGACGTAACGGCCACTGCGAAGCTGACCGAAATCGACGGTCGCCGACTCGTTTTCCACGTTGAGGCCCACGACGGTGTGGATCTGATCGGCGAGGGTACCCACGAAAGATACCTCGTTTCCATCGACCGTTTTATTTCTCGCACCCGCGAGAAATCCACAAGGAGAAACACATCTAGCGTAGAATAGGAGACTCCGTACCTAGATATAGCGCACACGCATGTTCGGGTGCGTCTTTTTTGGGTATACTATCCGCTGAAGGTGGAGTGACTCCGTGAAGTGTCCTTTCTGCGGCTACCTTGACTCCAGGGTGCTGGAATCTCGCCCTACGGACGATGTTTCGGCCATCCGGAGGCGCAGGGAGTGCCCTCGCTGCGGACGTCGCTTCACTACCTACGAGCGCGTCGAAGAGACGCCCCTCTTGGTGATAAAGAAGGACGGAAGTCGAGAGATGTTTTCCCGCCAGAAGATCTTGTCGGGGATGCTCAGGGCATGCGAGAAACGCCCTATTCAGCTGGAGACGCTCGAAAAGGCCTCGCTTGAGGTGGAACGCGCCCTTCGTGAGGGCGGCAAAGGTGAAGTAACGACCAAAGAAACTGGTGAGCTCGTTATGGAGAGACTGCGCGCCATCGATGAGGTCGCTTACGTCCGCTTCGCATCGGTCTACAGAGAATTTGCTGACTTGAGCGGTTTCCGCGAGGAGCTTGAACGGATCCTTGAAGACAAGAAAGCACAGGGACGGAGCGAGAGAGAGCAAGACTAAGAATCCTTCCTCAGGTTCTTGCCTTATCCGGGGGAGAGGACTAGCGGAGCCGATACATAGATGAGACAGGCTTTAAGCCGGTAGGAGGAAATGTGTTGAACCTCTCTGAGAATGCACTTCAAGTTCTAGAGAAGCGGTACCTAAGAAAGGACGAAGCAGGGAAGCCCCTTGAGAGTCCCGCTGAAATGTTCTGGCGCGTCGCCAAGAACATCGCCCTCATGGATCTGCTGTACTATCCTGAGATCTACATAGGGCCGGAAAAGGCAGGTAAGAAGCGCGAGAGCGTGGCCGGAAAAGCGGAGAAGCCGGAAGCATCCGCCGAGATGGACTTCGAGATCACCCAGTGGGATTGGGCCACTCTACAGATGGCTTTTGAGAGACTTCAGAGCAAGAAACGCACGAAGGTGACCTGGGACGAGTTCAGACAGACCGTGGAGTCGAAGAAGGAAGACATTCGGCAGCTGGCGGCTAGGTTCTACGAACTCATGACCGATGCTAAGTTTCTTCCGAACTCGCCTGCCCTGATCAATGCCGGGCGGGAGCTGCAGCAGTTGTCGGCTTGCTTCGTACTGCCTGTCGAAGATTCAATGGGGAGTATCTTTGACTCCCTGAAGCACGCTGCCCTTATCCACCAATCGGGCGGCGGTACCGGTTTCAGCTTCAGCCGCCTTCGCCCCAAGAATGACGTGGTCAGGTCGACGGGGGGTGTTGCCTCAGGGCCGGTCTCCTTCATGAAAGTGTTCAACGCCGCTACCGAAGCTGTTAAGCAGGGAGGGGTCAGGCGCGGGGCGAACATGGGTATCCTCCGCGTGGATCACCCCGACATTGTAGAATTCCTGACATGCAAGACCGACACTAAGGAACTCACCAACTTCAACATATCTGTAGGCATCACCGAAAAGTTCATGCAGGCCGTCGAAAATGGCGAGGACTATGAGCTAGTCAACCCCCGAAACGGCAAGGTCACAGGGAAGCTCAACGCACGCGAAGTGTTCGAGAAGATCGTTGACCAAGCGTGGCGGAACGGTGAGCCCGGAATCATCTTTCTCGATCGCTTGAACAAGGACAACCCCACGCCTGCTATTGGGGAGATCGAGAGCACCAATCCATGTGTTACTGGGGATACCCTCGTATCTACCGAAATGGGCCTTGTACCCATCAGAGAACTGGCCGAGCGGTGGAGCACGGGCGGGGTGGGAGTCGTTGTCGACTGCCGAGTCTCGAACGGTGGAGTAGTTAGAGATGGAACCACCGGGTCTTATGTAGAGACTGTGACCGGGGTAGACGTCCTTCCTCTGTCAAGAGCATTTCGAACTGCCGTCAAAGAAGTGATTCGCCTGACTACGAAGCGCGGATACTCAGTGGAAGTTACGGCAGATCACAAGATCATGACGTCCCGAGGATGGGTTGCTGCAGGTAATCTCAGGCCGGGCGTTGATGAGGTTCTCATTCAGTCAGGAGCCGGCGCGTTCAACAGCGATCCGGCGCTGCCGACTACGGTCAGCGATTCCGGAAGAGCCGCAGATGATCGAGTCCGCGGGGCCGATTTCCCAACAAAATGGTCTGAGGAGTTGGGTATCGTTCTGGGGTGGCTCATTGGCGACGGTTGGCTGAGAGACTCAGGTAAGGACCCCCATGTCAGGTTCACATTTGCCGAACAAGATTTGGAAGTCATGAGAACGGTCAAATCGGCCCTAGACCGGTGGCATGGACCTGTCCGGCCCATCAAGAGGGCGAATGGTGTTTATCACTTGAACTATCACTCCAGATCTGTGGTTGATTTCTTCAGAAGCCTTGGAGTTTTGCCGGTCGGAGCTGGTGATAAGAGGGTCCCTCACTCCCTGTTTACCGCTAGTAGGGAAGCCGTTATCGGATTCCTTAAGGGTGTGTTCACTGCCGACGGTACGCTGGCCAACCCAAGTAACGGTACTTCGTACGTCAGATTGACGTCGAAATCGAAGGCTCTTCTGGAGGACGTTCAGGTCCTTCTCTTGAACCTTGGCATCGCCTCGTCGATCTACGATAGATCCGGACGTGCTCGCAAGTCCTTCAACTACACAACCGTGAGTGGCTCAGGTAAGTCCTACGAGAGCGATGGAGTCTGTTATGAGCTTCAAGTAAGTGGAGAGGACCTCGGCGTATTTATTGACGTGGTCGGATTTGCTGATGAGCGTTTCGCCGATGCGATTCGGCTGCTAAGAAGACGGCCAAGGGGGTTCTATCATCAGAAGTATCTGGATGTTGTCGAGTCGATTGAGCCTGCCGGTGAGAAGGAAGTCTTCGATCTGACAGTCCCGGTCAGCCACTCGTTTGTAGCCAACGGGATTGTTGTATCCAACTGTGGGGAGCAGCCGCTCTTGCCCTACGAAGCATGCTGCCTGGGATCCATCAACCTGGGCGCCTTCACCAAGCCCGTATGGGGAGACAAGGATGGGTCGAGGAAACTAAATGACCGCATTGACTGGGCAGGCCTCGGCAAGGCGGTTAGAGCCGGAGTGCACTTCCTCGACAACCTGATTGATGCCAACAAGTATCCGCTGCCGGAGATTGACGAAATGGCTCACGGCAACAGGAAGATCGGTCTGGGCATCATGGGCTGGGCAGATATGCTTCTCGATCTGGGCATTTCATACTGTTCGGACGAAGCCTTGGACCTTGCCGATAACGTTATGGGCTTCATCGAAGAGGAGTCGGTCAAGGCGTCCATGGATTTGGCCAAGTTCAGAGGGACGTTCTCCAACTATGAGAAGAGCGTCTTCGCGGCCCAAAACAAACCAATGAGGAACGCCACGACAACGACCATAGCTCCCACCGGAACCATAAGCATAATCTCCGGCGCATCGTCAGGCATTGAGCCGCTCTTCAGCATAGCTTTCACAAGGCACGTTCTGGACAAAAAAGCCCTTGTCGAGGTTAACCCTCGGTTTGAAAGAGTCGCTCGCACGCTTGGGTTCTACAAGGATGAGCTGATGGAAAAGATTGCCGAGCACGGATCGCTCTACGGCATTGAGGATATTCCCGCGGAAGTACGAGAAGTTTTCGTTACCGCCCACGAGATCTCGCCCGAGTGGCACATAAAAATGCAGGCGGCATTCCAGAAGCACACTCACAACGCGGTATCCAAGACGGTGAACTTCCCGAACGAGGCCACGAGGGACGAAGTTAAGGAAGTTTTCATCCTTGCCAATCGCCTCGGATGCAAAGGCGTCACGGTCTACCGTGACGGGAGCCGCAGCGAGCAGGTGCTTACCGTTGGCGCAGATAAGAAAGCTCAGGCAGAAGGACAGCCTTCAGCTCAGACGGACGCGCTGATTGTTGACCCGGTCGAACTGCGCGGCAAGGCGAAGATCAACGGCGTGTGGGGTCACATAAAGCCCATAGACAGGCCTACTAGACTGGACGGGTTCACCGCCGCCAAAGAGACTCCTGTGGGGAAGATGTTCCTCACTCTGAACGCTCTCAACAATCATCCGGTGGAGCTTTTCGCCCAGATAGGCAAGGCGGGCAGCGACCTCTCGGCGTTCACGGAGGCTATAGCCAGGTTGGTCTCGACCGCGCTCAGGTCAGGAGTCGATCCACAGGAAATCGCCGATCAGCTCCAGGGGATTGGCGGGTCGCGCGCCATTGGGTTCGGGCCTAACAGGGTACGCTCGGTTCCCGATGCCATCGGCCAGTTCCTCGATGAATTCCTGAAAGGGGCTTCTCAAGCGGAGGACGCCGTCGAGGAGACCGGTCCCGTTCAGGATCCGCTGCCGCTCACTCCGGGAAAGAAGTTTGGGCTCTGCCCGCAGTGCGGAACCTGGAACCTGGTTCACGTTGAGGGCTGCGCCAAGTGCCTGGCGTGCGGGCACAGCGAGTGTTAGCCTGCGCGACCTGAAGCCCAGTCAGGGAAGTATGTGATAGGCAGCAAGTCTCAGGGCTTACTACCTTGAGCTATGGAAGTCAGGAACCCCGCCCGACAGGTAGGGCGGGGTTCCTGTGATGATCGGACCGGGGTTTACCTGCTCGACTCGGGCACCAGCATCCTGTAGGTGGTCACGTAGTACCGGTTGTCGGTGACGGAGCCGGTTACCACGAGCGTTGTCGAGCCGTGCGCCGCGATGAAGGCTGTGCGCGCGGTCCACTCCGAGACTTTCCGGCACTGCTCCGAGTTCAGAAGCCACAAAGCCATGTTGGATCCCTTTCCTACCGCAGATCCGTCTCCAATTACCGCTGCGATCGAGCCTTTGAAGGAAGGCACCCCGTCGTCGAGGGATTGCCACTGGCCGTCGGCCACTCTTACCGCTTCGCCTGCTCCTGCCCCTCCTGCCTCCTTAAGAGACGTCCGGGTGTCAGAGGCATACCACACCGAGTGATTAGACGCTTCGCCAGTTACCTGATAGAAGACCCCACGTGACTCCGGGTCAAACGCAGCTATCGACACGGAATAGATACCGGTACTCCCCGTATTAGCGAGATTCGCGACTCTCTCCGGCTTACCGGCCGGGATGTCTACTATCCATACACCTTCCGGCTCTAGATCCCATACGTACTGCTCGTGGGTTCCCCGGGAGCCTGCCGGAGCATCGGCGGAGACGAATGCCAGCCGCTTCGAATCCGGCGACCACTTCAGCATGCCTACAGCCTTGTCCTCGACGGCAAAGGCCGCAGCCTTTCGACCGCTCTTATCAAAAACGGTGATGGACGATCCAAGCCGCGCCGGGCCGTCATCATGAAGGTAGATTTCGTATTCTCCCCAGTCTGCGGCAAGTTCGTTTTCGGGTGAGGACGACCTACCGGACTCCGGCTTCCGTTTCACGGTGTACGCTGCGAAGAGGCTGCTGTCCGGAGACCAGGAGGGGTATAGGTTCATGGCTGTATCGTTCGGCACCACGCATTCCTCGGCTCCGATCTCCAGGTCCAAAAGGTAGATGCCGTGCTGAACGCCGTCGCTCGATTCGTGCCGCTGGTAGAGAAGGGAAGACCCGTCCGGCGATACAGCCGTCATGAAGGTGCCGCCCGGAGATGGCATGTCGTCCTTTACGGTGGTGGCTGACCTCGAGGCAAAGTCCGCGACGACCACGGAGCTTCCGGCTTGAAGAACCATCTTCGACAAATCCGGGAACAGCTCGGCATCCACGAACCAGCCCTCAGACAGCGGAACGAAGGCCATTTCCACGGCAGCACCCGTGGAAGTGTCGCCTATCAGGATTCCTATGCCCCTCCTCCCGGCGTTAGGACCACCGTCTTGGAGGCCGGTGCTGAGGATGACGCATTCGGTATCCGAAATCCAGCCTAGCGGCGTATACTCGGGAGGCGGCTTGCCTTCCCAATCGCTGGGCGCGAACCGGAACTCGATTTCTTTGAGTCCGGAGCTGCCGGCCGGGTCCGCAGTGGGCGCGGCCACAATCCGCTGGCCGGTCAGATCATGTCTGGCAAGGAGTATATATTCACCTTGAGGTGATACGGCCGTGGCGGCGTCCCCTGCCCAGCTCCAGAAAGAGTTGGTTTCTGTTGTCAGGACAGCGGGTTGGAGCGTGTATTGCAGAACCGGCTGCTGCGTCTGATTGGCGCAGCCGACTAGCCCTACGGCTGCGATAAGGACCAGAGATATTACAGTCATAGCGCGGTCAACCGTGGCGGGCTTTCCATCTGCAGTTGCCATGTCAATTCTTCCTTTCGCGATTCTATCAAGCATCCGGATGGCTCCTTATATTGCCCACCTCTTGAGACGTATTTGGCTGCCGCGCGTTCCGTGACCCTGGGCATAAACTCCAGCGTAGCATCCGTATTCCTAAACGTGCAGTCAAATTCATATCTTCCATAGCAGGAAACTTCGCAACGGCGGAGAAATGTCCATATCACATAATCGGAAGGAGGTGACTTGTGTGACAATTGTAACAGGTTACGCTTTTGCGTTTGTGGTGGAGTTGGTCTATTTGGTGGCTCTGTTCATCATGATTAACAGGGCAAGGGGAGGCATGAAGATCCCGTCCATCTACAAGGTTGCCGGTCTCGACGCTATGGACGAGGCTATCGGCCGCTGCACTGAGATGGGCCGTCCCGTGCACTTCTCGCCCGGTATCGGTGACGTTCAGAACGCCCAGACCCTCGCCGCCATGTCGATCCTCGGATACGTGGCGAAGCAGTGCGCTCGCTACGACACAGACATCATCGCCACCAACAGAAACATCATCGTATACCCCATTTCCGAGGAAATTGTGAAGCAGGCCTATGCTGAAGTCGGCAAGGTCGACGCCTTCAAGGTGGAGAACGTTCGTTGGATTTCCGACGACCAGTTCGCTTATGCCACCGGTGTTACGGGTATCATGTTCCGCGAAAAGCCCGCCGCCAACATTCTGGTCGGTGCGTTCTGGGCCGAGTCTCTCGTCTTCGCGGAGGTCGGTGCGACCGCCGGTGCCATTCAGATTTCAGGCACCGCGAACACCCACCAGATCCCGTTCTTCGTCGCCGCCTGCGACTACTGCCTTATCGGTGAGGAGCTTTACGCGGCAAGCGCCTACCTCAGCAGGGAACCCGTGCTTCTCGGAAGCCTCGTCGTACAGGACTGGGGCAAGATGGTGGGAGTAATCCTCATAGTCGCTGGTACTCTGATCACCAGCTTCGGGAGCGACTCTCTCGCGGCCCTTCTTGCTAAGTAACCCATGTTTTCTTTGAATTGGAGCCGCCTCTATTTGAAGGGAGGTGTACCGGATGAAGAAGGAGATTCCTGTAGCCATTACTTTTGTCCTCGCGGTCTTCTACGTCATTGCCAACTATATAGCCGGCAATCCGTTCCTCGAGGCCGCGAAGAAAGCCCTTGACGAGTGGTATCTGATCGTAGCTGCTTGGGCAGTCATGGTCGGTTCCATCAACCTGACCCAGATTCACGGGCGCAGGGTGGCATCTCAGAAGGAAGGTTGGTTCTACAGCGGGTGGTTGATCCTGTGTCTATACGGCATGATGTTCTTCGGGATCTTTGTCGCCAAGAACACGAGCCACCCCGGTTGGACCTTCATGTATAACCAGCTCATCGCCCCCATGAACGCTACTGTTTACTCCACGATCGTGTTCTACATCGGATCGGCGGCGTACAGGTCGTTTAGGGTTCGCAGCGTCGAGGCATCTATCCTTTTGGTAACGGCCCTCATCATGATGCTTGGCCGCGTACCGCTAGGCAGAATGCTTCTTGGCGGAAGCCCGGTTCTCGAACAGATGGCTGACTGGATCCTCAACGTGCCAAACTCCGCCGGCATGAGAGGAATTCAGATCGGAGCCTGTTTGGGCGGTGTTGCTACTGCTCTTCGTATCGCTCTTGGAATCGAGCGCGGCCACCTCGGTGGCACTGGTGAATAACACTCCAGAATAAGGAGGTGAACTAGCGTGTGGGAAAAGTTTGCGAATGTTGATAGGCGTTGGATTTACGCCTTGATGATATTCGTCATAGCCCTTGCCCTGCTGAGGCCCATCGGACTCGCCATCATACCGTCGGCCGACACTCAGAAGGTCTACGATATAGTCGAGGCACTTCCTCCGGGGAGCATCGTATGGATGGGCATGGAGTTCTCTGCAGGCGGCATTCCTGAGCTCATGCCGGCACTCCAGTCCATGATAAGACAGGGCTTTAAAGAGGGACGCGACCTCAGGTTTGTTTGCGGAGGCCTGTGGCAGATGGCCGGTGACATGGCCGACCAGGCTTTCAGCATAGTCGAGAAGGAATTCCCGAACAAGAAGTACGGTGTTGACTGGGTCAACATCGGCTACAGACCGGGCGGCGAAGTCCTTCTTCAGCAGTATCTTGACAACATCATCAAGACTGCGCAGGGTGTCGACTTCTACGGTAATGACCTGAATACTCTCCCGCTTCTCAAGGAGTTCCCGAACCTGAAGGCGGCCAAGCTGGTCACGATCTTCTGCACCGGTACTCCCGGAGAGAAAGAGTATATCAAGCACGTTACCAGCCCCAACAACCTACCTTTGGTTGAGGCAGCGATTTCGGTCAGTATTCCTGAGTGCATGCCGCTGGTTCAGGCCGGCCAGATCAGCGGGCTCGTGGCCGGTATGAAAGGTGCCGCCGAGTACGAGGTACTAGTCGGCAGTCCGGGTACGGCTACCGCCGGTATGGACGCTCAGTCATTCTCGCATGCTCTAATTATCATCTTCATGATTCTTGGTAACATCGGTTACATCGTTACCAAGAAGAAGAAGACATCTTAGCCGGGTTGACAGCCTGAGGAGGTGAAAGAATAGTGTCAGAAAGCATGCTCACAGTGGGAACATGGCTACAGGCCTTTTTCACTATCGTTCTGGTCTCCGCGGTCTTTAAAGACAACCCGGCATACCGGTTGGCTGAGCACACTTATGTCGGTTTGTACGCAGGGTATGGTGTTGCGCTCACTTACTTCAACTATATCCGGCCAAACGTAACCGGCAGCATCATCGGCGAAGGTAGGTATATCCTGCTGGTACCGATCGTGATCGGCTTGCTCATCTACACCAGGTATATTAAGTCGATTGCGTGGCTTAGCCGCTACACCATCTGTTTCCAGTTGGGTATCGGCGCCGGTTATGCTCTAGCGAAAGACTTCAAGCCGTACTTTGTAGACCAGGTCAGGGCTACCTTCCTCCTTCTCTGGGGTACCGGGGATTGGTGGAAGACAGTCTCCAACTGGCTCTATGTAGTGGGCACAGTTGCCTCATTGGTGTACTTCCTGTTCACCTTGGAGAAGAAGGGCGTTCAGGGCAGAGTGTCGTTGGTCGGCCGCTACACGATGATGATCGCGTTTGGCGCCGCGTTCGGCAACACTGTCATGGCTCGTGTCTCGCTCTTCCTCGGAAGGATGCAGTTCCTATTGGGTGATTGGCTTAAGCTAATATAGCTGTAGCCTAGATGCGTGAGAGGCGGCGGATATTCCGCCGCCTCTTTTCACGTCCGTGAACTCATGATGTCTTCCCAGGTGGCCACCTTGCTGAAACCTGCTTTGCGCGCCAATGATTCGCCAACTTCCACGTTTAGGCCCACCCAATCTGGCGTGTGAGCATCAGAGCCCACGGTCGGCTCTTTTCCGCCCATCTCCTTGTACATCCTCAAGAACGGCAGGGCGGACCACGCGAACTCGCCTTTCCGGTTGTACATGGCCATGTTTATCTCCATGCGCGAGTGCTTGGCAATTGCTGCTACCGCCTTTTCGGCGAGCGGGGCAATGGATGGCTCTTCTAGAACATTAGGCCAGAGCCCGGGCATGTACCGCTCATAGATGTCGATGTGTGCTATGACGTCGAACATCCCGGACGAAGCAGCCCGCTCCAGTTCCGTAAAGTACCATATGAGGGCTTGTGTGCCGAGTTCAGGGCGTTTCGCGAGGACGATGCGCGCCTCCGGGTCCCACCAATCGACCGGAGGTGAATCGTGGACCGAGCCTATCACTATGTCAAACTCATGTCTCCCCAGGAACTCGCGGATCTCTTCTTCGAACTCGGTTCTGTAGCCGACTTCCACTCCCATTAGTGTCTTGATCTTTCCCTCGAAGCTTGCGGCCGCCGAGGACACGATCTCTCTGTACTTAGAGTACGTGCGGCAGGAAGGGCTCACGAACCCGAACCCTGCCGGGTCGATCTCGGCGTGATCGGTGATTGCCAGTGCGGTTAGTCCCCTCTTGACGGCGGCCTCAATCACTCGATCGGCAGCGGTGCTTGAATCGGGCGAACAGCGTGTATGAGTGTGAAAGTCTGATCTCACGAAGCCACCTCCGAAAAAGGTCGTTGGCAATGATCTCTGCACTGATGTTCCGCACGAGTCTATCATTTCTCGAACCGGGGCAGAAGGATCTGCCAAAGAGATGTCGAAACAAGACTGTGCACCATATGAACAGAGTTATCACCTGGTGAAAACTTCGCAATACCGAAAGGAGAGTCACAGTGATCAAAGGTATCTTTGCCCCCATTCCCACACCGTTCGTAGACGATGAGATCGCCTACGATCGCCTGGAGGAAAACATCAACAAATGGGGAAAAGAGGGCCTGGCCGGCCTCGTAGTCATGGGTTCAAACGGCGAGGCGCCCTATTTGGATGAGGATGAAAAGGTTGAGCTCTGGGCCTTCACGAGGAAGCACCTGCCCTCGGAGAAGCTCGTGATTGCGGGTACGGGTCAGGAGAGCACCAAGGCCACAATCAGGGTCACCAAGAAGGCTGCTCAGGTGGGAGTGAACGCGGCCCTTGTGATTACTCCCCATTACTTCAAGGCTAGCATGAACCTTGCCGCGCTTGAGCGCTTCTACACCGATGTCGCGGACAATTCTCCGATTCCGGTCCTAATCTACAACATGCCCGGGAACACAGGCCTGAACCTGCCCAGTTCTTTCGTGGTGAAGATGTCGAAGCACCCCAACATTGTCGGAGTAAAGGATTCCAGCGGGAACATAGTCCAGATCTCCGAGACCATCGCGGCAACGCCTGAGGACTTCTCGGTATTTGCAGGTTCAGCCAGCTTCCTGCTTCCTGCCGTGGTCATGGGCGCAAAGGGCGGCACACTCGCTACGGCAAACATAGTGCCGGATCTCTGCGTGAAGATTTTCGACCTGGCCAACGAAGGAAAGATAGAGGAAGCGCGAGAGATTCAGAAGAGCATCCTTCCCTTGAACGCAATGGTAACGTCTCGCTTTGGCGTGGCAGGAATGAAGGCTGCTCTCGACATGATCGGGTACTTCGGCGGGGAGCCCAGAAAGCCGATGTTGCCCGCGACTGAGGCTGAGAAAGCCGAGATACGCCAAGCGCTCGTGAAACTCGGCCGCCTGTCGTGAGGTATGGCTTGTGATGGTCCAAGCGGTAAAGAAGGCCGTTGACGTGCTTCTCGCGGTGAGCGAGAGCGGCGGACCGGTCTCCCTTACTGAGGTCGCCTCAAAGGCGGAATTGCCGATAGCCACGGCCAGGCGCTTGCTTTTCACGCTCGCCGACACTTCTCTGATCCGCAGGGAGGGCAAGGCCTACACCTTAGGCATAAGGGCTTTCGAGATTGGAAAAAAGGCCGAGGAGAACATCGACCTTATCACTCTTGCCCGGCCCCACCTGAGGAAACTTGCCGACCTCACAGGTGAGAACGCGAATCTGGCGGTCCTCGACGGGTGCGACGTTGTCTACCTTGCCTGTGAGGAGTGCTCGAAGATGGTCCGGGTGTTCACCGTGACGGGAGCGCGGGTGCCGGCTCACGCCACCGGTGTCGGCAAAGTGCTGCTGTCCGGGCTCACGGACGCTGCAATAGAGGAGCTGTATGAGGGCAATTCCCTTGTCAGATTCACATCTCGAACCGTCAGCTCTGTCCAGCAACTGCTTGCTGAAGTGCGAAAGGCCCGCGAGCGGGGATGGGCTGTTGATGAGGGCGAGAGGGAAGACGGCGTGCTTTGCGTTGCGGCGCGGGTGAAAGATTACTTCGGCAGAGTCGTGGCAGCGGTGAGCATTTCCGGGCCCTCTGTCAGGCTGGGGCGCCGGAGAGTGGAATCTGAGAAGCGTACCATAGAGTGCGCCGAACATATATCCAGGCATTTGGGTTGGAGAGCGTAAGAACGGTACATAGAAAGGAGACCGATAACGTGAATCAAAGGAACCCTAAGGCGAAGCTTCTTCTAGGTCCCGGTCCTTCTAATGTAGATCCCAGGATACTGAGGGCTCTTTCCGAACCAACTTTAGGTCACCTGGATCCTGAGTACGTATCTATAATGGATGAGACGGCAGAGCTTCTCAGGTACGTGTTTCAAACTAAGAACCCGGTTACCCTTCCAGTAGCCGGTACGGGTTCGGCGGGTATGGAGGCCGCCGTCGTAAACGCCGTAGAGCCCGGCGATAAGATGATAGTCTGCACGGCAGGTTTCTTCGGCGACCGCATGATTGACGTCGCAGAGCGCGCAGGCGCCAACGTGGTGAAGGTAGAGTCACCTTGGGGGAGCCCCACTGACCCGGAAGACGTTGAGAAGGCGGTGCGCAAGAACCCTGATGCCAAGGTCATCGGCATTGTCCACGCGGAAACTTCGACCGGTGTCGTACAGCCGCTTGGAGAGATCGCCGAAATCGCTCATGCCAACGGCATGCGAATACTGGTCGACACGGTTGCTTCTCTCGGCGGCGTTGACGTTCCAGTCGACAAGCTGGGGCTCGATATTGTCTATTCAGGAAGCCAGAAGTGCCTGGGCTGCCCGCCGGGACTGGCTCCGATCACTTTGAATGAGAAGTCCGCCGCTTTCGTGAGAGAACGCAAGACCAAGTGTCAGAGCTGGTACTTCGACCTTGAGATGATAGCCCGTTACTGGGGAAGCGACCGTTTCTACCACCACACGGGTCCAATCAATATGACATACGCCCTTAACGAGGCTCTTCGCATGATCAAGGAAGAGGGGCTAGAGGCGCGGTTTGCCAGACACAAAGAAGCACATAAGGCCCTTGTGGACGGACTCGGGGAGATGGGACTCAAGCTGGTTGTGAACGAGCCGTATCGCCTGCCGAGCCTGACAACCGTCTATGTTCCGGAAGGTGTCGACGAAGCAGCGGTTAGGAAGCAGCTGATGCAGGAGTTTCTTATTGACATCAGCGGCGGCCTAGGGGTGTTCAAGGGCAAGATCTGGCGCATAGGGCTAATGGGAGTGAACGCGACCAGGGCAAATGTCATAAGGCTTCTGGGCGCGCTGAAGGATATCCTCGGCTGAAACTGAGTGAAGGTGCCCGGCGGGCGCTGCCGGCTTAGGCGCGCTCAGCCGGGTGTTTCTTACCTTCCGCCAGGTGTCACAGCCGTCGCTACATCTTCTAGGTCGAATGTGAGTCTGGCAGGGGGGAGGCTCTTCAGTATTGTCCGGCCGTACGCCTTCATCGCGATTCGAGGGTCGAGCAGCACAACGGCTCCCCGGTCAGTCTTTGTGCGGATGAGCCGGCCGAACCCTTGCTTGAGCTTTAGGGTGGCTACCGGAAGGGAGTAATGGGTGAAGGGCACCAGGCCTTGCGACCGCCAGACTTGTTCGCGCGCCTCCATCACTGGGTCGTCAGGCACGGGAAACGGCAGTTTGGTGATTACCACGCAAGAGAGCGCGTCTCCCGGAACGTCAACGCCTTCCCAAAAAGAGTCGAGCCCCATGAGCACGGCGTTGCCCTCTTCCTTGAACTCACGCAGGAGGGCCTCACGTGGAAGATCGCCCTGCTTTAGAAATGGGTATCCCTTCTCTTCCACGCGGGAGCGAATCTCTGCCGCGACGCGTTCCATGGATTTCCGGTTCGTGAACAAAACGAAGGTACGGCCGCCCACCATATCTACAATCTCCAGCACTTTCTCTGCTATATAGTCGTTGAACGGCAGGCTGTTGACATCCTGGCCTCTGCAGTCTTTCGGGATGCACAAGCATGCTTGCGACCTATAGTCGAAAGGAGAGCCGAGCACCAACTCGGTTGCTTCTTCCAGTGAAAGCATGCGTTTCTGATACTCAAACGTCGAACCTGTGGCCAAGGTAGCCGACGTGAGCACGGCCGAAGGAAGTGATGACCACAGTGCTTTCTGTAAGTATGGCCCTACCTCCAGGGGCGCCTTCTTGAGGACAACATGACTGCCTCTCCTGAGACTTCCCTGGGATTCCGCCCAGTACACGTAGGAATCGCCGTCTCCCTCGAGGTTGGAGATATCCTGAAGGTCATCGGCGAGCGCCGTAAACCGCCGCCTTAAGGCGGCTACCTCGAACCGTTCTTCGTCGGACAGGTCGAAGTCCTCCCAGTACTGAATCTCTTTCCCGAACTCACGCAGCGATTTTATCACGTCCGCATCAACAGAATCCGGATCGCGTAATCTCGCCTTTTCTTTGCGAGATAACCGGGCGGGATCAAGGTTGTGAAGGACACTTTGAACAACCGCGATCCTGTTGTCGAGAGCTTCTCTAAGGCGCTTCACTCCGTCTCTGGTAATACTCTTACCGATAGCTCCCGAAGCAGCCATCCTGACCGTGTCGTCTGCCAGTCTCTTTAGGCGGCCTGGGCTCACTTCCTTGCCCATGCTGTCGCGCGCGACATCCTCCAGGTGGTGGGCTTCGTCGAAAATCGCCGCTTCAAAGCCGGGGAGCAGACCTGCCTGTCCACCGCTCTCATGTGATATCGCCAGGTGCGCCATGAAGAGAGCGTGGTTGACTACAATGATGTGGCACTCATCGAGTTTTCTCTTGTGCTTCTGATAGTAGCAGTGGTCTCGATGAGGACACTTGGATGACATGCACCTGTCACCTTCAGAGCAGACATCGGACCACGCCATGTCGGATATAGGGAACGGGAGAGTCTCGCGGTCACCGTCCCAATTTCCTTGCGCGGTCAGTTCAAACAAATCCTGTATGGCTTTCTCATCTGCGTTGGCTTTGAACAGCGAGGTTTTCTGTGCCACGTCTGCGTATGCTTGGCGCCAGCGCCTGAGGCAGAGGTAATGGCTACGGCCCTTGAATAGCGCGTGTTTGGCGTCAAAGCCGGCTCCGGAAAACACGGAGGCTACCAGGGGAATGTCCTTGTTGGCCAGCTGTTGCTGCAAATTGACCGTATGGGTGGATATGATGGCGCGGTTGGCAGTCCGGCTGCACCACAGCAAGGTAGGGAAGAGGTAAGCCAGAGATTTACCTATTCCGGTGCCGGCTTCAACAAGGAGGTGAGACCCGCCTTCAAGGGCGTCCCACACAGACAGAGCCATTTGGACCTGCTCGCCCCGTTCCTCGAAACCCGGAACGGCCGCGCCCAGGACTCCCCCGGAAGAAAAAGCAGCCCTAATAGTCTCGCGAGGGTCAGCCTCAATGGAGAATACTTGTATGGACAAATCTTTCAATATGCCTCCCGCCACTCTCTTAGATTGATTCTACGTTGTGGCGGAGACACAAGGCAATCATCCAAGGCTATGAATCCGGGCAACCGGCTGCTATCGTGAACGCGGCTACTTCCAAAGCTGCTTCCAGAACTCAGATGTCCACTTGAGGCGTTCAGTAAGAGACGATCCCTTCTCCGGTTCCCGTACGCCAGATTGTGACGAGCCCCATGAACCGGTTTTTACCGCCCCGGAGTCGTCCTTACCAGGCTTCGAATCGCTTTTTTCGGGTCTTGAATTGTCTTTGCCGGGCTTGGTGTTATCCTTACCCGGCTTATCATTGCTCTTGCCGGGATTTGAGCGATCTTTTCCGTCCGGCTCGCGATCGTCTTCGGGTTTGGAGTTGCCTTTGCCGGGCTTCTCACCTTTGTCCTTCTCGCCCTGGCCCTTGCCGTTCTCACCTGCCGGCGATTCCTTCCGGCCGGAAGGCGCGTCCTTTGACTCTTTGTTGGACGGTGTGTACTCCTCGCTTTTGTCCTTGAGCGACTTCAGCCAGTCCTTGGTGACGTCCAAAACTCGATTACCGAAATCCTTCGAGTCGGAGCTGTCGAATTCACCCAGCGAGTCAAGATCGAGGCGGGGAAGGCTGCCCCTAACCTTTTCCAGCCAGGCGTCCCGGTCTTCCTTTTTTTGCTGTCCCGGTGCGTCGCTCTTTCCGGGAGCACGTCCCGATGACCCGGGTTTTTCGGGCTTCCCAGGCTCGGGGTCCTTCTGAGTATCAGGGTCACCAACCGGACCGGCAGGTTCGAGAACCTCAACCGTGCCCGAACCGGAGAATGGGCCTGGTTTCTGAGTCTCCGGGCGAGACTCTTTTCCCGCCCTCCAAAGCGCCCAGGATGCCGCTCTTCCTGCGGAGATGCCGAGTTCCTGTGCCTCTTTGCGCGTCTCGGAGTCCAGTATGAGCTTGGTTGCCCGTTCTATCGCGTTCAATACCTGCTTTTCGAGTTCGGCTACTTTCTTTTGAGTCTTTTCTTCCTTATGATCCTTAGGTTTTTTGTTGTTCCCCTTCTCGCCAGGTTCCTTATCCGATCCCGTACCGGTTTCGATCTTGTCGGACTCTTTAGCAGTTTGCACCGCGGGGATGAAAGCCACGACTACTTCCTCTTTTTCGGGTACGGATTCCCTAAGAGAAGCCAAGACTTGCCCAACCGGCTTCATCTCGCATTGAACCTTAGAAAGGGCTTGCGAGCCCGCTTCGTTTAGCGCCGAAGCAGACTTAACGAGGCCGCGGTCGTTGACTTCCAGTTCGATGCTTCCCGCATACTCTCCGGCGCAGTCAAAAGTTACGTACGCCATGACCGGCCGCGCGTACAGGTAGTGTCTGTACCCAAAGAAGGACATGAAAACGAGAACGGCTGCGAGAGCAGTAGCCGGGATCAGCCTACGCCAGAAAAAACCCTGGAATCTGGGGGAAGGGATAACCACCTCTTCACCCGGCATGAGGTCGCGGCGGTCCCTCCAAGTCACGAACTCGCCGCTCTTTGTGACCGCTGTAACCCGGTTGCCCAAACGTTCGAGTACGAGGCCACGTCGCTCATCCATCGATTTCCACCTGCCGCTCGCTCTATAATCCAAGAAATTCCCGAAGGCTGCCCAAGTTTCGGGCTATCACTACGGCGATCGCCGTTATGTAGGCTTTCTGCCGTTCAATTGTCTTCTTTGATACTGCAAGCTCCGCCGGAAGACACGTCAAGAGATCGTTCACAGGGATCTTCTTGTGCCTCAAAAACTGGTCCCTAAGGGTTTCGTCTTTGGCGAGTACCGCGCCTATACCGATGGCGCGTTCTCTCGCGTCCGCGTGCTTAGGCGTTGCTCTTACCACGTCCCGAAGGCTCAGCCTAAACTCGCGCAAAGTCTCCTGCCAGCGCTCGATGTCGTCTCTTCGCTCAAGAACTTTGGACCAGCCGTCCAGGTCATACGTCCTGGACACCTCAATATCCAAGGGCCAGTCTTCCGAATCCTCGTCCGATGAGACCGCTGAAAACGGAACTTCATCTCGACGGTTCTCCTTACGGTAATAGTCTATCAGCCTTCTCCGGATGACTGTCGCGGCAAACGCAAGAAAGCCCGGCCTCGCGCTCGAGTAGGCATTAATCGCTTCGTCGAACGCTAAGAGTGCTATGCTAACTTCATCATCCCTGCCGACGGTCAAATACCTCCTGGCGGCAGATGAGGCGGTTTTGAGGATGAATGGAGTATAGTCGCGAATCAGGTCCTCCCGTGCCCGGGAGTCCCCGTCTCGCGCCCGTGCAACTCTAGATTCCACAGCTGGGCTGGCAGTTGTTGTCAGAAATGAGAAAATCAATGCATCGCTCACCGGCATCGATCTTCGTCACTTCCGATGCTAATACCTCTTCGCCTGGGGTTCTCGCTCCGGCCGGCGTTGACAACTGCTTTGTCTAGATTGAGTTTCCGGGTGCTCCGCAGCTTAGTCCCCTCCTCTTCGTTTTGTCCGCCACCTATAGAATCGAAAGGCCCCGGGATTTGTGGGTGATGTCATTTACTTCGTGTTGCGATATACTTGTGAGCCGAAAGGATTTGTAGTATGCTGCAAAGTATGAAAGATCATACTTATCGACCTATAGAAGGGAGGCTTACCGGTGAGTCACATCCTGCACAACCGATTTCTTGGGTCGGGCACGATCGGCGAGCGAGGACAGATAGTCATCCCTGCCAATGCCAGAAAAGAGTACGGGCTTGAGATAGGCGACAAGGTTATGGTCTTCGCCAGCCGCCACGGGGCCGGGCTCATTCTCATCAAGGCAGAGCTCGTGACTCGCATGTTGTCTGACACTATCGACCAGCTTGGGAAGATTGTGCAAGCCTCGAGCAAGTCTGAAGAGGGAACCGAGTAGTCGGAGGAGGGTCGTTGTCTTGCGCACTCTAAGAAGGCTCCTAGGATTTGCGGTGCCCTATTGGAAGGTGTATCTCGCTACACTGGCTTTGATGCTCGCCATTACCGGCACACAGCTTGTGCAGCCGCTCATCACCAAGTGGATTGTGGATGAGATCTACGGTAACAAGTCATGGAGCTATCTCCTATGGGGAGTGCTGGCCATAGCGGGGGCCGCACTGGTGGGAGCGGTTCTCGGATACCTTCAGCGATACGGAATGTCGTGGGCAGGCCAGAAGATAATCTACGACGTTCGGAACAAACTTTACGAGCACCTTCAGCAACTCTCATTCAGTTTTTACGATCAAGCCCAAACGGGACAGCTCATGTCACGCGTCACTGCAGACGTTGAGCAGACAAGGCGTTTTTTAGCACACTCAATGGTGCAGATTGTTGGAGCGTCCATAAGATTCACTTCCGCGCTTGTGCTTATGCTTTCTCTCGACTGGAAGCTCACCCTGGTGGCTATGATCCCCGTGCCCGTATTGGTCTGGAGGGTGAAAATCTACGCCACGATCATTAGGCCGCGATTCTGGGCCGTTCAACAGATGCTCGCGGTCATGACATCCACACTGCAAGAGAACATAACAGGGCAGAGAGTGGTCAAAGCGTTCGCCAGGAAGAGCCATGAGACCGAGAAGTTCGAGCGTGACAACATGGCGTTGCTGAACAGGAACGTGGAGACGGTTAGGGCGTCAGCGGGCAATGAGGCTATGATGATGCTCCTCATCGAGTCCTGCCTGGCACTCATTCTCTTCTGGGGAGGAAGGGAAGTCTTCCGGGGCACGCTCAGCGTCGGTACACTTGTGGCCTTCAATGCTTTGATGTTGGAGACACTGCGGCAGGTGAGGATGCTCGGGATGTGGGTGAGCGGAGCTCAGAGGACTATCGCTGCAGGAGACAGGATATTCGAGATCCTGGATACCAAGGCAGACGTGTCCGACTCACCCGGTGCCAAGCCCCTTCCACGCATCAAGGGCGCCGTCACGTTCGAGAATGTCAGCTTTGCCTATGACGGCGAGCGCATGGTTGTCGAGGACATCAACCTGAGCGTCAAACCGGGCGAGACAATAGCGGTGCTCGGAGGGACGGGTTCGGGGAAGTCGTCGCTTATCAACCTGATTCCCAGGTTCTATGATGTGAGCAAAGGGCGGGTGTTGATCGACGGCGTTGACGTGAGGGATGTCACACTCGAGAGCCTGAGGCGCCAGATAGGTGTCGTCACCCAGGAAACGTTCCTGTTCTCGGCCTCTCTTAGAGACAATATCGCGTACGGTAAACCCGGAGCTTCTGACGAAGAAGTGCGCAGGGCGGCTAAGGCGGCGCACATTGATGATTTCATCGACAGCCTGCCTAACGGCTACGATACCGTAATCGGCGAGCGCGGGGTCGGCCTGTCGGGAGGCCAGAAGCAGCGGGTAGCCATAGCCAGAGCTCTATTGATGGACGCTCGCATCCTCCTTCTCGACGAGTCAACGTCCAGCGTTGACGTGGAGACCGAGATGCAGATACAGAGGGCGTTCGCCGAGCTCCTCAAGAACAGGACCTCGTTCATTATCGCGCAGAGGCTTTCGACGGTCAGAAACGCCGACAGGATAATCGTCCTGGACAAGGGGCGTATTGCTGAAGAAGGCACTCACAGGACTCTCCTTGAGAAAGGCGGCATCTATACAGCCATATACAATCTGCAGTTCAGAAGTCAGGAGAAGGAAGAGTTCCAGCGAGAGGTAGCGTCGACGGAAGGCGGTGACAAGTAATGGGTATGCATTTCCACGGAAGGCTTGACGCTGACGACCTTAGCCTGAAAAACGTCAATTTCGCGCATCTGGGCCGGACCAAGGAATTCGTGATGCCTTTCATAAGACAGCTTTCCCTCGCCATGGCGCTTGTCATTACCTTAGGGATACTGAGCCTTCAGGGGCCCGTTATCATCGGCCAGGTCGTGGACCTCATAGATACCGGCAGCGGCACTCTTGACCGCCTCTACCGGTTAGTTGGGTTATACGCGGGACTCCAGGTCTTGATGGCGGTACTAAGGTATATACAAACGTACGTTATGTCTTGGACCGGGCAGCAGATGCTGTACTCAATCCGCAAGAAGTTGTTCCTCCATCTGCAGGACCTCGGGCTCGATTTCTACGATAGGCTCCAAGCGGGCCGAGTGATGTCAAGAGTCGTCAACGACGTGGAAGCGATCAATCACCTCCTAGCCGGCGGCACGCTGAACCTTCTGTCCGACGTAGTCACCATTTTCGGGATCGTCGTGATCATGGTGCGCTTAAATGCCGCCTTGGCGATGGTCACCTTCATCACCATACCGCTCCTTTTCTTCACCATATACTTCCTGCAGTCGCGGATGACCAGAGCGTACCACAAGCAGAGGCGCAAGCTGGCTGACATTACGGCGAACCTCCAGGAGTCCATCTCGGGAATGAAGATTACACAGGCGTTCTCCCGCGAAGACACCAATGCCGACCGGTTCAGCAATACGAACCAGGAGAACTTCCAGGCCCAGATGGAAGGTGCGAGACTTCACGCGCTGTTCTTCCCTCTGATCGACATCATAGGCACTATAGGGGTGGCGCTGGTCTATTACTACGGCGGCATCAGAATGTCCTTAGGAGACGCCGCGGTCACCATCGGGACAGTGACCGTATTTGTCAACTACACCAACAGGTTCTTCTGGCCCATCAGGAACATGGTAGAGGTTTGGAACTGGGTCTTGCAGGCCGCAGTTTCTTCCGAGAGGGTCTTTGAAGTCTTGGATACGGAGCCGAATGTTCAAGACAAGCCCGGAGCCATCGAACTAGGAGAGATAGTGGGCCACGTCAAGTTCGATAACATCACGTTCGGCTACGATCCGTCATTGCCCGTACTGCACAACGTGAGCATAGAAGCCAAACCTGACGAGACAATCGCGCTGGTAGGGCCAACGGGTGCCGGAAAGAGCTCCATCATCAACTTGCTGTGCCGCTTCTACGATGTGCAGGGCGGCGCAGTCTTGGTTGACGGGCACGACATCCGCGATGTTACCATCCAATCTCTGAGACAGAATCTTGGGATTGTGCTCCAAGACACGGTCCTCTTCTCGGGCACAATCCGCGAGAATATCCGTTACGGCCGCTTGACCGCCACCGACGAGGAAGTGGAGGAAGCAGCCAAGACTGTCGGCGCTCACGACTTCATAATGAGGCAGCCGGACGGCTACGACACGGAGGTGCGCGAGAGAGGCTCCAGGCTTTCTGTCGGGCAGAGGCAGCTGTTGGCTTTTGCCAGGGCGCTCTTGGCGGACCCGCGGATATTGATCCTCGACGAAGCCACTTCATCGGTGGACGCCTATACCGAACTACTTATCCAGCAGGCGCTGGAGAAGCTGTTTAAGGGTAGAACGTCTATCGTCATAGCGCATAGGTTATCCACCATCAGAAACGCCGACAGGATCTACGTGATAGATCACGGCCGCCTGATCGAGTCAGGAAATCACGAGGAACTCATCGCCAACAAGGACGGCCTCTATCGCTCGCTGTACGAGAAGCAGTTCACCGGGGCGCCCATTGTGGATGAAACGCCGGAAACTGAAGAGCCGAGAAGAGCCGCTCCGAAGTTGAGGCCGGCGACGGGAGATTCATCTTCGGGGGATTAGTTTCCGAACGTGTGTTGAAGAAAGGAGGGGCGCCGCGTGCGCCCCTCTCAATGTTGGTCTCAGCTACAGAGCTCCGTCCTCGACCGATGTCATTCTGTAGAATCGTACTCCTTCGACCACGGGAAGCACGTCCATGTATGATTGGTCAAGGTAGATGGCCTGTAATCGGCCCTCAATGCGCACCGTGGCTCCCAGGTCGAGCTCGACATGGCGTGTAGGAAATGCCGTCGGTTTCCACCACATAAAGACAGCCGAGTAGCCGGGCGGCACATTAAATCGCTCTCCTATAGCCGCCGGCGTTTCATCGCATCCGGTTAGGAGTTCCGGGTTGATGCTGATTTCAAAGCCTGTATACGTAGACATTCTCGTGCCCAGCTCGCGCAATCTGAGCAGCACGGCATCGGGCTCCTTGTTGAATGCGGCCTCTGCGCTCCAGATAGTCTTGGGACCTGTAACGCCGGGGGGACTTGACGCGGCGAGCGAGAGATCGGCCCAGGATACCTCCTGGCGGTCTCCCACCTTTTCCACCGCCACGCCTGACGGGTTCCGGAGCCGGTCCGGCATATCCTCAGGCGCGCCTTGCAGCTCGATTTCGGTAACCGGTGCAGGTGCGGCAATCGAGACCCGCGTATCGGCGCCGTACGATTCACTGAACACCGCCCACGTTGGGATATCATGGCGGGACGATGCGGGAAGTAGGAATCCTGCGGCGAGCACAAGTCCCAGCACCGCTACTTCAGAGAGAGTAAGGAGAGTGAGAGCTCCCGCCGGCGCAGGCTTTGGGAACTCGAGAGTCGACAGAATGGACGCCGCTGCGGCCGAAAGCGCAAGCACGGAGACAACCGAACCTTGGTTAAGGCCAGTCCAGGCGCTCCGGTATATCCTTTGAATATCTCGTGCGAACGGGTTTCCTGCCCAAAACACGGCTACCATCGGGGCTACATACAAAGCCCGCGACACCCACAACAGGGCAGAGTGAGGTCGCCCTCCTGCATCTCTGATCCTGCAGCACAGCGTCGCAAGCCCATGGGCAGTCCCGGCAACCAGAATGGAAGGCGTGAGTTCAGATCTTGATAGTGATGCTCCCAGACACAGAGCAGAAAGCACGGCTAGGCTCCAGGCTGAACCCCACGTCGTTTTGGCAGGCAGACCCGCGGAAGAACCGCCCGGGCCGGCATCTCCCGCCACCCTCACATGAAGGTGCCGGATTCTTGAGCGGATGCTCCAGAGCCTCAGGACAGCCATAAGCAACAGGAGTGCAAAAAGGACGAAGAACAGAGACGTTGCTCCGGCCGGGTAGAGATCAGAGGCATAGGACGCCGCGGAACGCCGGGTGAAGAAATAGCTTAGGAGCAGCGAAACGGCCGACGCTGCCGTAGTCCCGAACGCCAAAGCCAATGAAGACAGGTCTTTGGGGATGCTGGTTAGGGCTGTTACAGCGAGCAAGAGGGCGACCGCAACGCCCACAAACAGGAACGTGCCGGGCGCCGCGAAGCGAGCCTTCCCGAACAGTCTCACCAGCTGCATGTCTCCTACCGTGGCGCTCTGTTCCCCTGCAGTCTCCAACTTGTTGAGGACAGTCGACACGGCTCCGGCGACCAGGTCCGCTCTCGCTTCCACATTTTCTGCGGGCGCAGCCGCGGGCTCCAATATCGCTAAGGGGTTGCTAGATGGAAGGCCCACCGTGACCACCGGTATACCGGATTCTGCAAAGACATCGTGTTCGCCGCCGACAGTCACTCCCGTGAGGGTCTCCGGCGACACACCTCTGTACCCTCTCGGCGTCGCTGCAAGATCCAGCGTCCACGGAGACATCATGTGGACAGTGAGCCCCGCGGCTTGGATTCCCTCCATTAGGCCCTCCACCAGAGCGATCCGCGTATCAGGACTCGCGACCAGAGGGATGCCCGAGAACTGCCGGATATCCCCCAGGACCACACAGCTTTTGACGCGAATACCTCTATCATTGAGAGTCCGGACTAGGGCTCTAGCCCCTGCCCCGTGCTGGTAGTGCCCTGACACCAGTGCTACTCCGAAGGAGTACCCGCATTCCGTGTTCAGTTTGGCGGCTATGTCGAGCGCCATAGACCAGGATGCCCCCGTGAACGAGTCGCCTTCCGGTGCCTCCGGGTTATCCCGGAACACATTGTCGTAAGGGGCTACCAGGAGGCAGTCCAGCGCCTTGACTGACCCGTTTTCCAGAGCCAGCAAGTTGTGGCCCTCGGCAACGACCAGGAGCACGGTTTTCTCCCGGGCAGACTCCACTTTGACTACTGTTGAGTAGGGGAGGGTTTCAGTATGCCAACCGCCCGCTTGCAGCTGCCCCGCGGCATATGCCAGGAAGGACGTTGCTCCGTACGACGACGACTTCCGATCGGGAAAAGGTGCTGCCGAGGCGTTGGGGGCTAATAGCGCGAGCGCAAAGATGGAGGCAACAAGCAGAATGGCCGTCTTGGCGCGCGCGGTACGGGATCGTTCTCGCATTTCCTGGATTCACTCCATTGACGAACGGCTAGTAGCGTTCATTCTACGGAAGTGTTCAGCGCACCTTTCTCTTCGCAACCACTCTGAAGGCAACGTACAGCCTGTGGAAGCCGGCGAGGAGGCCAAGAAGAAGGCCGATAGGAGCGAAAAGCGTGCGCCCCCCACGCCTATCCAGCGCGATTCCGATGGCTAGACCTGCGAAGGCCGAGAAGACCAAAGAGAACCCGGCCGAGAACACGACCCCGGCTGACATTCCCATCGCTTGTATCTCGCTCCGCCGAGGCTGCCTAGGCTTCCCGTTGTTTTTCTCGCCCACGAGAGGCCTCCCTCAAATGGATTTCACAGGTTCTTATGGAACCATTATAGACCTTGACAGGCGGAAGCGGTACGATGTATACGAGGTTCCCATAATAAGGCATGGGAGGTTTCATGGGTATGAAGCTTTCATCTAGAGCCAAATCCATAGGTGCATCTCCAACCTTGGCGCTTGACGCGAAAACCAAGGAACTGGTCCGCCAAGGGATCGATGTGCTGAACTTCGGAGTGGGCGAGCCTGATTTCGACACTCCGTCCCACGTTAAGGAAGAGGCTATTTCCTGCATCAAGTCCGGTTTCACCAAGTACACTCCGTCATCGGGTATTCCCGAACTCCGCGAGGCCGTATGCGCAAAGCTGAAGAAAGATTCGAACCTCGACTACAAACCAAACGAAGTGCTCATTTCGGTCGGAGCGAAGCATTCCATATACAACGCGGTCATGGTCCTCTGCGACGAAGGCGACGAGGTCGTGATTCCGGAGCCGTATTGGGTCAGCTATCCCGAGATGGCGAGGCTTGCGGGCGGCAAGGTTGTAACGGTTCCGACCGGCATAGAGCAGGGGTACAAGATCACCGCCGAGCAGCTCGACAAGGTGATCACTGAGAAGACCTCGCTCCTCATCCTGAACACCCCTTCAAACCCGACAGGAGCTGTGTATACCGAAGATGAGCTCCGCGGGATTGCCGACGTTTGTCTGAAGAAAGGCGTCTCGGTGATCTCGGACGAGATCTACGAGAAGTTGATATATGAAGGGAAGCATGTCTCTTTCGCATCTCTCGGCCCGGAGGTTAAGGACATAACGATTACCATCAACGGCGTATCGAAGTCATACGCCATGACGGGATGGCGAATCGGCTACGCCGCGGGTCCCAGAGAAGTGATCGCAGCCATGGGCAATCTGCAGAGCCACTCGACTTCGAACCCGACCTCGATCTCGCAGAAAGCCGCGGTGGCGGGTCTTAGCGGACCTCAGGAGCCTCTTGAGATGATGAGGCGGGAGTTCCAGAAGCGCCGCGATTACATGGCAAAGCGGTTGGACGAGATGCCGGGATTCAGGTGCCCGACCCCTCAGGGAGCTTTCTACTGCTATCCGGACGTATCGGCAGTGATTGGACGGAAGGTCAAGGGTAAGGTTGTATCAGACGACGCCGCTCTAGCCGACATCCTGCTGGACGATGCCAGGATAGCGGCAGTTCCGGGAAAAGCGTTCGGTACTAAGGGCAATCTCCGGTTCTCGTACGCCACTTCGATGGAGATCATCGAGGAAGGTATGAACAGGCTCTACGACGTGATGAAGACACTGGAGTAAGAACCGGTGGGGCGAGCGAAGTTCAGCCTGGGCAGTTTTCGCGGCCGGAAAGTGGCCGTGGTGGGCATGGGCAAGTCAAACCAAGCCCTGGCCCGGTATTTGATCAGAGAAGGGGCCGAGATCACCTGCTTTGACAGGAAGACCTCGGAAGAGATGGGCGCCGCCTACGAAGAGCTGTCTCGCTTCGGAGTGCGCTGGAGTCTCGGTTCCGGCTATCTCTCGCCCCTCACCGATTTTAAGTGGATATTCTTGACTCCCGGCATGAAAAAGAGCCAGAGTGCAATCGTGGAAGCCCGCAGGCGCGGCGCCGTGATCTCCAGCGAAATAGGTCTTTTTATGGACCGCTGCAGGTGCGAAATAGGCGCCGTCACCGGCAGCGCAGGGAAGACCACCACCTGCACCCTGGCGGGCATGATGCTAAGGGAGAGCTTGCCCGGTATTCCGGTCTACGTCGGAGGCAACATCGGATCGGTTCTCATTGAGCAGGTTGATGACATACCGGAAGATGCGCGGGTGGTTCTCGAGCTGTCAAGCTTTCAACTGGAGTTGGTCACCCGGAGCCCTCACGTCGCCGTAGTCCTCAACGTCAGGCCGAACCACTTGGATATACACGACTCCTATGAGGAGTATGTGGAGGCCAAGAAGAGGATATATCGCTTCCAGGAGAGCGGCGATTGGTGTTTCCTCAACCGCGACGACGGCGTGACCTATGGCTTTGCCGGAGAATGCCCGGGTGGCGTAGGCTACTTTACCGTATCCTCACGAGAGCCCGGCGGCACTTCTGCTACCGGGGGAGCGATCCAGCGGTATCCGGTTGCTTGGGCCGACGGCTCCGGCCTCTACGTGGAGCCCGGGCCACTCGTTGGGTCTCGGGATGCTTCGCCTGAATGGACTCAAGATGAAAGCGGTCTCCAAAGGATTGCCGGAAGGTCCGATCTCCTGGTGCCCGGCGAGCACAACATCTCTAACATGCTCGCTGCGGCCCTGCTCACGACCGCTATGGGCGCGACTCCTTCGGGGATATCTTCGGCGATCAAGGCTTTCAGGGGTGTGGAACACCGCATTGAGTTCACAAGGGAACTAAGGGGAGTAAAGTACTTCAACGACTCGAAAGCCACAACGCCAGACATGACAATGGCGCTTCTCGAGGCCATTCCCGGCCCTTTGGTGCTTATTCTTGGAGGGTATGACAAAGGGCTGTCCTTTGAGGCGCTGGCCGAGAAGGTCGCGAAAAGAGGTTGCCCAATCATCACGATAGGGAAGACCGCGGAGAAGATTGAAGCTGCGCTGGGGGCAGCCTGGAGAGAGCATTCTCCAGAGGCCGGTTCGCCCGATGTTGAGAGAGCGGGTTCTTTGGACGAGGCTGTACGGCTGGCCGCGGCGAAGGCAGAGGAGTACACAGGGTTAAGCGCCCTGGGCTCTGCAGGCAAGGAGCGCATCCAGCGTAAAGGCACATGTACCGTGGCCCTTTCTCCGGCGTGCGCAAGCTATGACATGTTCACCGACTTTGAAGAGCGGGGACGCCTGTTCAAAGAGGCAGTGATGAGACTGGAGTGAAAGGCTTCTTGGATCCCAGAGAGAGGATTTTGGACATCCACAGCCGCTTGGCAGATTTCTATCCTACGACCTATTCCGGGCTTCTGGAGCCCAAGCGCGGCAACCCCGTGGACGTACTCGTTGCCACGATACTGTCTCAAGCGACCAACGACACCTTGAGCGACAGGGCATTCCACGCTCTGAAGAGGGCGTTCGCGAGCTGGGATGATGTGATTGACGCGGAACCTTCATCGGTGGAAGCGGCGCTGGTTGCCGGAGGACTCCAGAAGGAGAAGACCAAGAAGATACAGAGCGCACTCAGTAAACTGAGAAACGACTTCGGCACGGTTACTCTAAAGCCCCTTGAAGACAAGACTTCTGAAGAGTGTTTCGACTACCTGGTCTCGCTGCCCGGCGTCGGGCCAAAGACGGCTGCTTGCGTGATGGTTTTTGGGCTCGGCAAGCCCGCGTTTCCGGTGGATACCCACGTTTTCAGGGTATCGAAGAGGTTAGGCTTGGTGCCTGAGAAGGCGAACGCGGTAAAGGCCCAGGAGTTACTGGAAGAACATACTCCGGACGAGCTGAAGCTCCCCTTACATTTGCTCATGATTAGACACGGGCGGGCCTTGTGCGCTTCGCGGAAGCCCAAGTGCTCCGGGTGTCCCCTCAATCACCTCTGCGAAGGAGATCCTTCACCTAAGGAGAATCCTTAGTTTGCAGGACTTTCTTTCAGGACCTTATTGTTTGCGTTCTGGTCTCGGAGAGCTTTTGCTTGGTGGATGTCGTACTCGGGTTCAACTTTGAGGTCTGTGCCGCAGTGGGGGCACGGCCAGGTTTCGTAGTGGGTGGCAGCGCTGTACGAGATCTCCTTACAGGCGGGACAGAATTTCCAGGGCACGTGGTTCACCTTCCTGATTGGTTGTCCGGAAACCATTGTACATCAATTTGGTCAACATTCCCATATACCGGAGGCAGATGTTGGATGCATTTCGCACATCTCCATGTCCATACAGAATATAGCCTCTTAGACGGAGCGTGCAGGATAAAGGACGCCCCGTTACTTGCCAAGAGCATGGGGATGGATTCCCTGGCTATCACGGACCATGGGACTATGTATGGCGTGTTGGACTTCTATGAGTCATGCAAAGCAGCCGGTATAAAGCCGATTATCGGCTGCGAGGTTTACGTAGCCCGGAGGTCCAGACACGACAAGACCGCGGGCACAGCGGACAAGCCGCACCATTTGGTTCTATTGGCGGAGAACTTGGAGGGATACAGGAACCTCCTCCGCGTGGTTTCATTAGGGTTCCTTGAAGGTTTCTACTACCGGCCAAGAGTAGACTTGGAGGTGCTTGGAAGGTATTCCAAGGGGCTCATCGCCTTGACCGGCTGCCTCGAGGGAGAGGTCGCGTCGCGCCTAGCCGGAGGTGACTACGGTGGAGCAGAGAGAGCGCTCGCTCAATACATAGACATCTACGGCAAGGACCACCTCTACATTGAGATACAGCGCAATGGCGTCCCTGAGCAGGAACGGGTGAATCCCGGCCTTATCCGCCTGTCCCGGGAGTCGGGGGTCCCTCTTGTGGCCACCAATGACTGCCACTATCTTGCACAGGACGATGCGTCGCCTCACGAAGTCTTGCTGGCTATCCAGACGGCGACGACTCTGAACGATCCCAACCGCCTCAGGTTCACGGGCAACCAGTTCTACCTGAAGTCGCCTGAGGAAATGGCCGAGGCGTTCAGCGACATACCGGACGCTGTCCGGAACACGTCGGTTATTGCCGCGCGATGCAATGTTGAGCTGGAACTCGGCAAGATCCACCTGCCCGAGTACCCGCTCCCTCCGGGCGAGAGTGCGGGGCAGGCGCTAAGGCGCATGGCTTCCGAAGGACTCTTGAGGAGAACCGGAGGCAAACCTGACAAAGCCCGAGTGGAACGCCTCGAGAGAGAACTGAAAATGATCGAGGCTATGGGTTACTCCTCTTATTTCCTGGTGGTGGAGGACTTCGTGTCCTTCGCCAAGAGGAAGGGCATCGCGGTGGGACCCGGGAGAGGTTCCGCAGCCGGAAGCCTGGTAGCTTACTGCCTCGGAATAACCAACACCGATCCCATCGACTACGACCTGGTCTTTGAGCGGTTCCTCAACCCTGAGCGGGTTAGCATGCCCGATATCGACATCGATTTCCAGGATGACCGTCGCGACGAAGTGATCGACTACGTCAGGAACAAGTACGGAGAGGACAGGGTAGCCCAGATCATCACCTTCGGGACTATGGCGGCGAGGGCGGTAGTCAGGGATGTGGGGAGGGCTATGGCGCTTCCTTACGGTGAAGTTGACCGCATCGCCAAGATGATCCCCTCTCAACCGGGTATGACTCTGGAACGTGCTCTTGAGATGTCGCCCGAGCTTCGTGCTGCCCGGCAAAAGCCGGATATCCGGCGCCTTCTTGACACCGCCGCGAAACTTGAGGGCATGCCCAGGCACTCATCTATCCACGCTGCGGGGATAGTCATAGGTAAGGGCCCACTCTGGGACTATGTCCCGCTCGCAAGAGCTCAAGACGGCTCCGTTGTCACTCAGCTGCCCATGGAGAACTTGGAGACTCTGGGCCTTCTAAAGATGGACTTTTTGGCACTCAGGACTCTGACCGTCATCCAGAGGACCGTGAACCTCATAGGGCAGGCACATGGGGAGCCCTTTGATCACGACAAAATCCCGATGGACGATAAGAAGACCTACGAGATGCTCCAGAAGGGCGACTCTCTCGGCGTGTTCCAGCTTGAGTCGGGCTGGGTGAGGGACTTCATGAAGGAACTTAAGCCTTCGCGGCTCGAGGATATCATCGCGACGGTGGCGCTGTGCAGGCCAGGTCCTATGCAGCAGATACCGGAGTACTTAAGGGCAAGATCCGGAAGGCCGCGCTATCTCCACCCCTCTCTCGAGCCGGTGCTTAAGGAGACCTACGGTGTGCTTGTGTACCAGGAGCAGATCCTGCGGTTGGTCAACGTGGTCGCGGGCTTCAGCCTGGGCGAGGCGGATATCCTGAGGCGGGCAGTGGGCAAGAAGAAACACGACCTCCTCATGGAATCGCGGGAGAAGTTCCTGAAAGGGGCCGTATCAAACGGCGTGCCGGAGAACACGGCCGTGGAGATATTCGATCTCATTGAGAAGTTTGCCAACTACGGCTTCAGCAAGAATCACGCCGCGCCTTACGCCCTTATCGCCTATCAAACCGCGTATCTCAAGGCCAACTATCCGCGAGAGTTCATGGCTGCCCTCGTTTCTTCCGTTGCAGGAATTCAGGGCAAAGTAGGTATCTATCTGGAAGAAGCCAAGCGGATGGGCATTCGGGTGCTAGGCCCCAGCGTGAACAACAGCCGGGTCGAGTTTTCCGTCGAAGGCGACGCGATACGCTACGGACTCGGAGGGATCAAGAACGTAGGCGAGGCGCTTGCAGAGGCTATTGTCGAAAACCGCGACAGGCACGGTCCATTTACCTCTCTGGAGGACCTGGCGTCGAGAATCGACTCCCGCCACCTGACGAAGAAAGGTCTGGAAAGCCTAATACAGGGAGGTGCGTGTGACGACCTGGGTACCAGGTACGAGAATTTGGAGAGGATGCACATTGCCCTGGAGGCGCGCCCAAGGCACGTACAGAGCCAGCCGTCTCTCTTCGGGTTTGAGGCGGGCCCAAGCCCGGCATTGGGGCGCTCGATTCAAGGAAGCCTATTCGGAGAACCGGAAGTCTCGTCCGGAGGGACCTCGGCCAAGGAGGAAATTGCCCTTGAGGTGCGACTCGCGTGGGAGCGGGACCTATTGGGGATGTACTTCAGCGGGCATCCTTTGGCGAAGTACAAGGAAGTGTTGCGGAGATACGCGACGCCGATCGCGGGTATAGAGTCTTTCGAAGACGGCAGGGACATAGCGGTTGGCGGGCGGATTTCGACCATAAAGAAGGTTATCACCAGGTCAGGTGACGAAATGGCGTTTATCACGGTGGAGGACGATTTCGACTCCATCGAGGTGATAGTGTTTCCGAAGCTGTTCTCAAGAACCAGGACGGTCCTAGCCAGGGATAACGTGGTGTTGGTACGCGGTAATCTGGAGGAGCAGGAGGAAACACGTCGAATACTGGCAAGGGATTTGGTACCTGTGGAGACGCTGATGGAATCAGGCAGATTCTCCGGGAGACAATAGAGCCGAAAAGGGAGGAGGGAAGCCCACAGTCCCACCCTTGGGGGCACATGGGCCTGCCTGTGTGGAAAGTTGTGTACGTCGCTTCAGGCTGGAATGAAGCAGAACGGATTAAGGATAGGCTTACGAGCGACGGACTCCTAGTGATGCTTCGTACCTGCGGCTGCGAGAACGACAAGCTGGCAAAGCATGTTGAGCTGTTGGTTCCCGAGCTTGAGGTAGCAGAGGCGCACTCCATCATCATGCAGCTGATGGGTACTGTAAGGGCGTAGCATGAAGATTGGCGTTCTTACCAGCGGCGGAGACGCGCCGGGCATGAACGCCGCCATCAGGGCGGTAGTTCGGCGCGGAGTCTCGGCCGGTGTCGACGTCTACGGCATCCGGCGTGGATTTGACGGCTTGCTCGACGGCGACATCTTCCCGATGGCAGTTAGCTCTGTGGGAGACACCATCCATCGAGGCGGCACTATCCTTCACACTGCCCGCTCAGACCGTTTCAGGCTGCCCGAGGGTCAAGACTTGGCGGCGGCCAGGGTAAGAGGGGCGGGCCTTACAGGGCTGGTCGTGATTGGCGGCGACGGGAGCCTCCGCGGAATGGTGGAGCTCTGTAATCGCGGAGTCAAGGCTATTGGGATTCCCGGCACAATCGACAACGATCTGGCCTACACCGACTACACGATAGGGTTCGACACTGCGGTCAATACCGGCGTTGAAGCCGTGAACCGGCTCCGGGACACGGCCACTTCTCACGAGCGCGTCTTCGTAGTGGAAACCATGGGCAGGCACGAGGGGCACCTCGCTTTGGCCGTAGGCGTTGCCGGAGGTGCCGAGAGCATCCTCATACCTGAGCTTCCGGTCAATATCGAGGAGATATGCGACAAACTGAAGCGAGGATTGGCCCGGGGGAAAGTCCACAGCATCATTGTGGTTGCCGAGGGAGCGGCCAGCGGATTTGACGTGGCAAAACAGATAGAGATGTGCCTCGGCATGGAGCTGAGGGTAACAGTGTTGGGCCACGTTCAGCGCGGCGGGACACCGACGGCGTTCGACAGGTTGTTGGCTTCCAGGATGGGAGCCAAGGCAGTCGATCTGCTGCTTAAGGGGCAGTCTAACCTGATGGTCGGGGTCAGCGGCACACGGCTGATTGCCACTCCGACTCCTGAAGTGCTGGCTGTAAAACGAGAGCTTGACCTGGATCTGTACAACCTGGCTCAGGACTTGGCGCGATAGAGTCACACACCGAGAGAAGACAGATTTACTCCGAAAAAGAAAGACAACCCTTTTGGGTTGTCTTTTTCCATGCTTAAAAAGCAAAATCCCAGAAGGAAAAGGAGGTGTGACGTAGAATATTCAAATCTGGGAGGGGAATTGGTCGTTTTTCAGGTCCGGTTCTCCGGGCGATTGGAGTGAGATGAACGCGTAGAACAAAGATTGTGTGTACGGTGGGTCCTGCTTCCGAGCATCCTGAGACGCTCAAGCGCCTAATAACGGCGGGCATGGACGTAGCCCGGTTCAACTTCTCCCATGGAAGCCATGACGAGCACGGAAGAAGGATTGGCAGGGTTCGTAAGGCGGCACAAGAGGTAGGCAAACGAGTTGGCATAATGCTCGATACCAAAGGTCCCGAGATACGTCTGGGGCTTTTTCAGGGAGGAAAGGCTTCGCTCGCGAAGGGCGAGGCTTTTGTTCTTTACACGGGCGAGCGGATGGGGAACTCTCAGGGCGCGTCTGTGTCATATCCCGGCTTTCCGGATCTTGTCAGGCGCGGTTCAACGGTATTGCTGGATGATGGAAACATCGGCCTGGAAGTGAAGGATGTCTCTCGGGATGAGGTTGCCTGTGTCGTCCTGAACAGCGGGATCATCAAGGATCGAAAGAGGATCTCCATTCCCGGTGCCCAGCTAGATATCCCCATGCTGGACTCTAAGGACCGGGACGATCTTCTGTACGGCGCCCGGTTAGGAGTCGACTTTGTGGCGGCTTCGTTCGTGCGATCCCGGCAGGATGTACTGGACATACGAAGGGTGCTTGTGGAGGCCGGTTCCCGGGCCAAAATCATAGCCAAGATAGAGTCCTGCCAGGGTGTTCAGGCACTTTCTGAAATCCTGGAAGAAGCAGATGGCCTGATGATCGCCCGCGGCGACCTGGGAGTTGAGTTCCCGCCCGAAGAGATCCCGCTCTTACAGAAATCCATGATCGCTCAGGCGCTGAGTGTGGGGAAACCGGTTATTACGGCTACCCAGATGCTGGAGTCGATGGTGGAACACCCGCGGCCGACCAGGGCAGAGGCTTCTGACGTAGCCAACGCTATCCTGGATGGCACAGATGCCGTGATGCTTTCTGCGGAGACGGCGGCGGGAAAGTACCCTGTGGAAGCAGTTGGGTTCATGGCCAGGATTGCCACGCGAACCGAGGCCAGTCTTAACCCAAGCCTCTTCATACCGAAACTCATAAGGGGTTCGGTGTCTGACGTGACTCAGGCGGTTTCACGCTCTGTGATTGCTGCTGCCGATGAACTGGGCGCCGCAGCGATTGTGACGCCTACCGAGTCGGGCCATACGGCGCGTATGGTGGCCAGGTTTAGGCCGAAGATGCCGGTCTACGCCGTGACTCCCCATGACGAGACTGCGGGCTGGCTCTCGCTGACGTGGGGTGTGGAAGCGACGGTGTGCCCCCAAATCGCTTCAGGCCAAGAAGAGGATGTTTCAGAGGCTTCTCTCCAAGCCCTTATGGCTAAGAGGCTGGTAACAGCGGGAGACCTCTGCGTGATAACCAAAGGCGTTCCCAAAGGGATAGCCGGCACGACGAATGCCATGGAGATTCGCTCGGCGGGCAACTGACGGGGATTCTCACGATGGCATAGGGATAAACAGGGAGGACCGGAAGAATGGACGCGCTTTTCAGCGGGCTTGTCAACATGACCTGGCGAGAAGGACTCATGCTTGTGATCGGTGGAGCGCTCATCTACCTGGCAATTGTAAAGGAGTATGAGCCGGTGCTGCTGTTGCCTATCGGTTTCGGAGCCATTCTAGCCAACATACCGGGGTCGTCGGCAGTGGGCCCCCATGGGTTTCTGACGATTCTCTACGAAGCCGGCATAATAACCGAGCTGTTCCCGATCCTTATTTTCATAGGGATAGGAGCCATGGTTGATTTCGGTCCGCTCTTTGAGCAGCCTTCAATGTTGTTCTTCGGGGCTGCCGCACAGCTCGGGATCTTCCTTACAATGGCGCTCGCCGTATTGCTGAAATTCCCGTTGAAAGAAGCGGCCGCCATAGGCATCATCGGCACCGCAGACGGTCCGACATCCATATACGTCGCGACCAATCTGGCGCCGCGCCTCTTGGCTCCAATATCGGTAGCCGCATACTCCTACATGTCGCTCGTACCGATCATCCAGCCGCCGGTGGTAAGGGCTCTCACGACGTCCGATGAGCGGAAGATACGTATGGAGCCGGTGAGATCCAAGAAGATCACGAAGACCATGCGCATCCTCTTCCCGATAATCATCACGATAATAGCGGGACTTATCACTCCCGAAAGCCTTGCTCTGGTCGGCAGCCTCATGTTCGGCAACTTGCTGCGTGAGTCGGGCGTCGTAGAAAGGCTTTCCAAGACGGCTCAGAACGAACTCGCAAACCTCGTTTCGCTGCTTCTCGGAATCACGATCGGTTCAACGATGACGGCCTCTGAGTTCCTGCACCCCACGACGATCCTGATCATCGCCATGGGTCTCGTTGCGTTCGTTCTGGATACAGCAGGCGGAGTCATCTTTGCCAAGATCATGAATCTGGTTCTGAAGCGCAAGGTTAACCCGATGGTGGGCGCGTGCGGCCTATCTGCGTTCCCGATGTCGGCAAGGGTGATCCACAGGATGGCTCAGCAGGAGGACCCGGGCAACTTCCTGTTGATGCAGGCAGTGTCTGCAAACGTTGCCGGTCAGATCGCATCTATTATTGCGGGTGCAATGATCTTGGCACTTGTTGCTTAGGTCCCGTGGCAGATTAAGGGGGATATCGATGGACGCGTTTACACAGACGTTGAACATAACGGCTATCTCGATGACAACGGTTTTTGCCGTCATGACTATCCTTTACGGGGTCATTAGGCTCATGGTTAGGGGTGAATAGTGGGCTAGATCGCTGTCGCGATGGCGGCCAACACTCCGATGGCTATGGCAGGGGCATATGGGACGGCGCCGCGAAGCGTTGTCTTCCTGATGCCCAGCATTGTGAGGCTGATTACACCTCCTGCGATGAAAGTCCATGCCATGGCCCTCAGCACCAGGCAGGGGCCGAGGTAGAGGCCGGCGGCGGCCATTAGTTTGATGTCGCCGCCTCCAACGGCACCCTTGACACATGCAGCTATGAGGGTAAACACTGCCATGCCCGCGAGGCCTCCCAGCAACCTCTCTACTACAACCCTGGAGCCCGATATCGAGGCTGCAAAGAGGCCGCCCGCTGCCAAAGACATGACAAGGCGGTTAGGGATTCGCCTCGTTCGGAGGTCGGTTATCACCGCGATAACAAGGTGAGCAGCGAGAAAGCAGAGTGCCGGGGCTTCCGGCAGCCGCCCAACCACTATCTCCGAACCGCCGAAGTGGGTTTTTTCACAGGAGCCGACCGTGGCGGTGCACACGCTGAAGGAGGTAAATGACTCATCATCCTTTTCAGCGCCTCCTCTTTGGGATGGTAATCTCACTATTCGTGCGGGGCATGGCAACATCCTCTAGTGAAGGAGAAAACTGGGCATGTGGCAGTCGCTGATATCGGATGTTGCGCCAAGGCTAGGCAGAGCGGAAACGCCTGAGAGATATCAGCGTAGTAATGATAGAATCGCTTTGCTGCTGTCTATTGCTAAAGAGGTGACGTTAAGGTGCAGAGGCGAAGATACACAAGCGTGAAGCCCGGCCGCGGTCCTTCATTCATGGGCGGGCTAGGATCCGTCACTATGATCGTTTTCGGCATTATCTGGACGGCGATGGCTTTCCAGATGACCGGCGGGATCGGCGGGCCGGCAAGCCTGTTTCCTCTCTTCGGCATCCTGTTCACCCTGTGCGGAGTCGCAAACGCCGTCTACAGCTTTAGAAACGCGACTGCAAAGAACCGGTATTCCATGGTTGACATCACCGACTCAGATTCAGAGGCTGACCCGCTGAATGAGATCTACGCTGGGTCGCCGGGGGCCGCACAAGCCGGCAGTGCTGAAGAACGGTACGTGGCCGAGGAAGTATCGGGTGGTGCGGGTCCGGACGCATCTGATTCGGCTGGAACTCCCCACGGTCGCCGGAAGCAGTTCTGCCCGTATTGCGGAATGAAGGTTGCTTCGCATTACCGGTTCTGCCCGGACTGCGGTAGAGAATTGGAAGAGTAACTCACCGAATATGGTGTGACATCATTTCCAGGCAGTCCCGGATAAACTGCTTCAGAGCGTGCGGGCCACGCCACTTCTCCTCGAACATCTTCAGTATGGCGGGCACATAGACAAATCCTTGACGAGACTCGGCATCCGCCTCCTCGCAGGCCTTCAAGGTGTCGTCTTTGCAGCCTATCCAGATCGTCGCGGCTCTCACCAGGGATTCTTCAAAGACTCGGAGCCAAGATTCGCCGCCGGAGTCCCAGGCGTACTGATACCGCTGCATCGCTGTGACGACGTCCGGCGTAAAGAGGTGGCGGTAACCGGCTATCAGTGCGCTCTCCCTGGCAAGTGCTTTTTCGAACACGCTGTGCAGCAGTTCATGGGCAATCGATAGAGGACGCGCAATGGCTACGACGGCGTACAGACGGTCCTTTTTCCGGACGAAGTCCGCTACTTGGGGCGCCTGCAGGGGATTCGGCACTACGACGAGGTGCGGTAGTTCTTCTATGTGGGCGTTCAGACCTTCTACGACCATCCTCACCGCATCTTCTCCGGCCTTTTGGAAGTGTCCTATGCGGTCGCCGTTCATTATGCCCCGGAAATGATCCCAGAGGTCACCGAGCAGAGGATCGGATGCGAAGCGGCGCTGCATCTCCGGAAATCTGCCAATCCACGCCAAAGTGCCGGCATCCTTATGTGACACTTCTGTTGGGAACCGGGTGATGGCGTTAATCACCTCATCCGGCGCTTCAAAACCCGGAGCTGCGCTCTCTCTAAGGTGAAACGAAGCGTTCAACAACATCGCCGCTCTCGGCCAGTAAGGATTGACGCCCTGCCCCTCAATGCGCGCTTCACGGAAGTATGAGACTGACTCGGGATCCCAGCGGTGTGACCGGATCTGTTCGATGATAGCCGCAATCGGGTCGTCAGCCTCCACCGATGTCAGGTCGTAGCCTGAGGCTAACAGCGCTGCGTACAGATTGAATACGGCTCTATTTGGATGGGCGTCCCATGTCACAGGACCGTCCTCCCCTAGGTAGGGTTGGATACCTCATATCACGAAAATGATATACATCGACATGGAAGACGTTGGCAAGTGATACCGCAGATTCGCTGCGGCAGACTGGGGGAACCGGCCATGAAGACAGGATGCGTTATAGGCATTGACGGCGGCGCCTCAAGCACCAAAGCGGCTCTTATCGACGAGAGTATGGAGGTCATAGCCGAAGGTTTCGGAGGGCCCGCCGACCACTTTTCAGCACCCGATGCAGTGGAACGGTTGGAGAAGTCACTAGATGCGGCCGTCATGCCGCTTTTGACAATCCTCGCAAAGCATCCGGAGTTGCGTTTGGACGGAGTCGGCCTCGGGCTTACGGGTGTGAACATACCCGGCAAGAGGCAAGCGGCGTCAGCGATCCTCAGCCGCGTTCTAGAGCGTTCCGGTTCTGCACCGGGGCATACCCGAATCGCTATCGACAGCGATGCGGTTGCTGCTTGGGCAGGGGCGTTGGCAGGTCATGACGGTGCGGTGGTCATCGGCGGTACCGGTTCGGTTGCGTATGGGCGCAAGGGCGGGAAAGAAGTCCGGAAGGGCGGCTTCGGCTACCTGTTCGGTGACGAGGGCAGCGGGTTCAGAATAGCTTGCGACGCCATACGAGCTTCTCTGCAATCAAGCGAGGGCCTCGGGCCGGCGACCTCGCTTGTCGAGGAGACAAGGCGCTTCTTTGGAGTAGAGAATGTCCGCCGGGTGCCCGGGAAGGTCTACGCAGAGGACATACCTGTCGAGGATGTCGCTGCGATGTGTCCGCTTGTGTTTTCTGAAGCGGAACGTGGAGATGAGGTGGCGCGCCGGATTGTCACGGAAGCCGGCAGGAGCCTCGCGAGCCTTGCCGTCGCGGCACTCAAGGAGCTGGATGAAGAAGGCGGGACAATCTCCTATGCAGGCGGTGTATTCAGCGGCGGGGAGCTGATCCTGCGGGCGTTCAGAGATGAGATCGCCGCGAGGCTGCCTCGTGCTCGCGTTGTGGCGCCTAGGTATAGGCCGGTGGTAGGGGCCGGGATGTTGGCTTGGGATCTGTCAGGCTTAAGGAGAGGACTCAAGTGACACCTGAGAACGAAGCACACGGAGCTCGGAATCCGCGGCTGAGCGGAACAGAAGGCTTCTTCGAGTCCATAAGAGGCGGGCTCATAGTATCGTGCCAGGCTCGAGTAGGCGAGCCTCTGTACGGTTCGGATTTCATGGCGGAGATGGCGAAGGCAGCTCAACTTGGCGGAGCCTGTGGGATTAGGGCAAACGGGGAGGAGGATGTCGCGGCGATCGTTCGCGCAGTGGACCTGCCAGTGATCGGGATTGCGAAGAGGCGGGTCAACGGCTATCCGGTCTACATAACGCCGTCCGGTGAGGATGCCGCCGGCCTCGCCAGGGCCGGGAGCGCCATGATTGCCGTTGATGGAACGAGCGGAAGGCGACCGCCTGATTCAAGCGGGCGTTCTTGGACCCTGTCTGAACTCGTCACCTACATCCACGACGAACTGGGCTTGCCGGCCATGGCCGACGTTTCGGTGCTTGATGAAGGCTTAAGAGCAGAGGACTTAGGCTTTGACTGCGTGGCCACAACACTCTCCGGCTACACACCGTATTCACCTGCCCTTGACGAACCTGACTTCGGCCTTGTCGGGGCGCTTGCCGCCAGGATATCTGTGCCCGTGATCGCCGAAGGGCGCATCACGGTGCCGGAAGAAGTCTCAAGGGCACTGGCGCTTGGGGCGTGGGCAGTGGTAGTCGGCAGAGCCATCACCATGCCGCACACGATTGTAAAGCGGTTCGTAGCTGCAACATCCCGAAAGGAGGTTTCAAAATGAAGAGACGGTTGGCACTTACTCACGGGAAGATATTCACCGGTGTCCACGGCAGCCCGGAAGTAGAAGCCCTGATTATTGAGGACGGCAAGATCATGGAGGTCGGCTCTACATCCCAAGTACTCGAAATGCTCGGTGGCAACGCTGACATTCCCGTGGTTGAACTGGGAGGGCGTACCGCGATTCCAGGCTTCGTCGATTCGCACAACCACGTGCTTTCTGCCGCGACTCTTCTTGAGGGAGTCAACTGCTTTGGGCTTAAGAGCATCGATGAACTCAAAGCAGCTCTAGCGGCTAAGGCTGCCGAATCAGAACCGGGTGAATGGATTATCGGCGCCGGATGGATTGAATCGCAGTTCTCCGAGCGAAGGCTTCCCACCCGATGGGATTTGGATGATGCCGCGCCGGAAAACCCCGTTTACCTTTCCCGGTTGTTCGGCATGGCGGCGGTCAACTCCAAGGCGCTGGAAGCGGCGGGGATCGGCCACAACTTCGTTCCCCAAACCGGTAGAGTCGATCTTGACCCCTCGGGCGAACCCACGGGCATACTTCGCGAAGCAGCTCAGGGTTTGGTGCGAAGGGCTATGGGGGCACATAGGATCCCTAGCCGGAACCTATCCGGTCAGGAAGAGACCGAACGGCGCATAGTATTGGCCTTGAGAGAACTAATCAAACACGGCATTACTTCAGTGCTTGACCCGGGCGTGACCGGGGATACGATGAGAGCGTACACCAGCCTATGGGCCAAGAAGGCGCTGCCTTTGCGGGTGAGTGCCATGCCTGCCTGGCACGGGATATCCATCATCTCCGGTGATTATGTCGTCAATCCTGCTCTTGAGGCCGGAATGCAGCCGGGCCTGGGCGACGAGTGGTTCCGGCTGGGCAACCTCAAGATGGCAATTGACGGGGGTCTCGGCTCCAAAACGGCGCTCATGCACGGGCCTTATAGGGACGGCTCAAGGGCCACCGTGCCAGTGAGGCTGGACCTCAACAAACTCGGCAGTTACGTTACAGAGGCTCACCTGGCCGGTTGGGGAACCGGCATTCACTGCTGCGGCGATCTGGCACAGGACATCGCGCTTGCGCACGTGGTCGACGCGCTGTCAAAGAGGAAGGCGCTCCCTCACCAGAGGCACCACATTGTTCACGCGTATTACCCCACCGAATACGCATTCCGTACCATGGCGGATAACGATATCGCGGTTTCGCTGCAGCCGGGATTTATCTACGTCGAGGGAGACATATATCCGGACAACATTGATGAAAGCTTGTTGGCTCAGTTCAAGCCGGCCAAGAGCTACCAGGAACGGGGGATACGGATCGCCATCAATACGGACGTCTCATCGGGGCCGTACGATCCATTTGTCACCTTGTACGGAGCAGTGGTGAGAAAGACGATAGCGGGGCTCGACTTCGGCAGGGAAGAGGCTCTTACCACACGAGAAGCGGTCCGAGCCTTCACCGAAGGAGGATCTTATCTGGCTTACCGCGATGGCGAATGCGGCCTTCTAGAGCCCGGACGTTGGGCGGATATTGCAGTGCTTGACCGAGATATCCTTGACGGCCCTGCAGACGACCTGCTCAAAACCAGAGTTGTTGCGACCGTGATAGGTGGCGAGTTCGCCTACGTTTTTCCCGGATCCCTTGAAGTGGCGGATGATGTTAAAAGGAAGGTCTAGGCTGGCTTAAATTTGCGTAAAATCGCGGCGTTTTCCCCGGCTCTGCCTTTTCAACCTGCACTCTCCTTTCGAAGGAGAGTGTGGCGAGTGTCACTCGACTGGCAGAGGAAGTGGCGTCGACCGATGAAGAACTGGCTGATGCAAGAGATTCCTGGTGGCACATCCTCACTCTATACCAGGCTCTCTTGGAGTCGGGTGACACTCTCATAGCCGCATACGAAGCAGGCTCGAAAGCTCAGCTTCAGTCAATGATCACCAGCACCGAGACTGCGATCGGTTCTTTTCATTCGGCCGTGTCAATATGGGCTGAAGAAATGGAAGCACATATCGTTGCCCGCGATGCCGAGACAGAAGGAGCGGCGTCCTACGCTCAGACTGTCACCATAGCAGCAACCGTCGGAACCTGTTGCTCGGCGCAGTTCTATCTGTTGTGACCTCACGGGGCATATCGGGACCGATCACCGAGGAGACCGCGATGGCGGCGGATCAGATATCAAAAACCGCTATGCAAGTCAGCGAGGGAGGCAAGCAGCAGAGCGCTACAGCGGCAAGAGCGGGCGAATACGGCCGCGGTTTCGCGGTGGTGGCCGATGAAGTGAGGAAACTTGCTGAAAGGTCGCTTGCAGAGACCAAGTCGATTTCCGACCTGATAGCGCGAGTGGGCCGCGCAGTCGACGAGACCGTGAAGGCCATTCAGACCAGCGTTCGTGAGGTGGAAGCCGGAAGCTCGATAGCGCATCGAGCAGGCGTGTCATTGGACGCGATCATGGGTGGGGCTTCGGAGACCCGGGTTGTGGTCGAGGATCTGGAAAAAGCGACGCTTAGCCTCAAGCAGTCCAGTGAGAAGCTGGACAACGCTCTTTCCGCAATTGTGGAGGTCACGGAGCAGAACTCTGCTGCCACAGAAGAGATGGCAGCCAGCACCAGAGGGGTTCAAGAAATGATTGACAATGCCGCTGTTGTATCCCAGGAAAGCGCGGCGGCGAGTGAGGAGATGCCGGCAGCATGTGAGCAGGTTGCCGCGGGCGACAGTCGAGACATGCGACGGCGACGGCGATCACGAACACCAATTGTAGCGGTAAGATTCAAGAGGCACGCATCATGCGTGCCTCTCTTGCTCCGAGCAGAGTTGCGTAACCGGTTGGATCTAGAAGGTCTCATCAATCTGAAGAGGCTTGCCCTCGAGGATATCTTCAACTTCCTCATAGCCTTCCGGGAACGAATAGTTGTACCGTGCAGGAAGCGCGAAGACATACTCGGAGCTTCTGCCGAGTTCTGACGGGTTCATTGGAGCGGCACCGATGTGGAACTCGCCTTCCTGGAGAGATTCCCACTCATCCAGAGTGAAGACCATGATAGGGATATCCTGCCTCGGAGTTTCTTCTGCCCAGTCAGGGTGCCTTATCACGATAAGAGCGCCGTCGTGAGACGGTTCTTCGGCATTCGCCTCGCTGTCAAGCGTGTAGCCTTCCCACTTTTCGTTCACGATGGAGTACCCACTCCACGAATACGGGAGTGAAAACGTGAAGCCGTACTCGCTGTTCACGTAGACTACTTGGCCTGCCTCTTCGTATCTTCCTAGGGTTACCTTGTCAATGAGCCAGTGTCCCTCGATCTTCTTAAGCGTGATTGTCACCGGTCGCTTTGCGGCGAATCCGCTTTCCTCGTTATCCGCGCTTGTGACTTCTACGATACTGCCTTGAACTTCATACTCGCCGTCTGCCACTTCTTTGAGCGCCGATATCTCTATCCGGTCAGGCCAGGGACTCGAGGTCAGGCGCCCGGGCGCCTCCGTTGGATTGGCTGACCAATCCCGGAGAAGGGCGGGAGACGCCAGATCGCTGTAATGCTCTCTTATGCTTTCGTTCAGGACATCTTCCGGTGCCAGCAGCGAGACCATCTGGAGCTTGGCCCCGAACCGATCCACTACGTTCCTTATTGCTGTTTCGTCGCTCTCACCCTCCTGCGGCGGTGTCGCCAGGTTCAACGAGTTGGTGCACCCAATGAGCGACATGCTGAATAGAACTAGAAAAGCCGAGATAAGAAACCGTCTCAAACCGTTCGCCTCCGAAAACTGGTGTCTGCACATTAAGACGCGCGACCCGGAGGTTCGTTCCGCGAGCAGGTGTTGGATGTTGCGTTACCTGTACCTGAAAGTTATCTCGGTGACCTGGAACCGCATGTACCGCTTGAGCTGATTCGAGATTTCCTGGCCCGTGAAGAAGAACATGGAGAAGGCTTCCCACAAGAATACCCAGCCACCGATAGATAAACCCTCAAGGAGGATTGTAGTAAGCAAGCTGGGGCTCGTGTGTTGCCTTGAGATGTAGCCTACGGACAGGAAGGCAAACGCGGCTATCACGTCAGTAAAGGTTTTCCGCCGCACTTCGCCCAATTGCTTCCTGATGAAATGGATCGTGAAGCTGAAGTTGTTCCTAATACTCTCGCGTGTCCTCTCCTCCTTCTCTTCATCCCGCACTTCCTTGGGCACGTAGAATTGGAGCTCCAGCGGGTAATTCAAGGGGATGTCGGCAGCGCAGTGTTCCATGAACTCCACGAGATCAGGGTCGAGGTCCCGCCTCCTTACGGGTGATGGGTCCCATCCGTTGAAGATATCACTGTAATCTGTCAGCGAAACCTCTATCACAAAGGCGTTTGTTTCGGGGTTCGTTTTGTAGATCTGCTTTAGGTAGTTTTCTTTGTTCCTTCTGAAATCACTTACCTCCTTTTCAGTTTGTCAACAATAATCTTACCGCTCTTGTATTATGCTGCAAACTTGGCTCATACTTGGAGAGGCACTCGATAAGGGGGGGCCTGTCCATGTCTTTGCCCACGGGCGTGTCACAAGCGGCAGAACCTACGCAGAGAGAGATCAAGCAGACCATTTTCGGCATGGTTTGGCCTGTGGCTACCGAAAACGTGCTGCAGCTGCTTATCGGTTTTGTCAATACTGCCATGGTCGGGCGGTTGGGTGCCGCGACGATCCTGGCCGTAGGACTATCGGGCCGCGTCGGCATGTTCGTGTGGATCATCTTCAGCGCCATCGGTACGGGTACCACAGTCCTAATAGCGCGGGCTTTGGGTGCAGGTGACTCATCCCAGATGCGCCGAACTGCCCAGCAAGCGCTCTTGCTGGCGCTTGCTTTGATGGGGGTCGTCGCGGGGACCGCCTATGTCCTCGCTCCATCGCTGCTTCTGGCATTCAAGATTACGCCCGAGGCACTGCCAATCGGCGTGACCTATCTCCGGATACTTGCCTTCAGCATGCCATTTCAAGCGATCTTCCTGGTGATAAGCGCTATCCTGCGAGGCACGGGCAATACGCGTACGCCAATGCAGATCGCGTTCGTCATCAATGTGGTAAACGTAGCACTGAGCGCAGTATTGATATCGGGGCTTTTCGGCCTGCCGGCTCTGGGTTTTCGCGGCCCGGCGACGGCGACAATCATAGGGCAATCCGCGGGCGCCGCGATCGCCGGCTGGTACCTCTACAGTGCTCGGTCAGGTGTTGGGATAAGGCTCCGCGACCGGATTTCGCTGGACTTACCCCTCATCCGGAAGCTGCTCGCCATAGGTATACCTTCCTCAACCGAGATGCTTTTCTGGCAGCTCGCCAGCATCATCATATTCCGGTTGGTCAACAGCTTCGGGACCGTCGCGGGAGCAGCCTACCAACTTGGGTTGCAGGCTGAAGGCATTTCCTATATGCCGACCGGCGGATTCAGTATCGCGGCCACGGCGCTTGTCGGGAGGTCTCTGGGCGCGAGGAACCCGCAATTGGCCGAGCGTTATGTACGGCAAACGATAAGGTGGGGCATCGCGTTGACGTCTCTTACCACGGCTATACTCGTGTTCGGGCCGCGGCTCCTGATGAGCATACTGACGACGGATCAGAGCGTGATCGCCTTAGGCGCTCAGTACCTTCTCATCATGGGTCTGTCTCAGATCCCGCAGCAGATCTCGGGCACACTGAGCGGCGCGCTCAGAGGAGCCGGCGATACCGTAACTCCGATGATATCTGCCGCGGTGGGGATCTGGGGCTGCCGGATCCCGTTGTCCTTCCTTCTCAGCCAACGTCTGGGCTTCGGCTTGCATGGCATATGGTGGGCCATAAACATCGACCAGTTCGCGCGCCTGGTCATTGTGGGCTTGCGGTATCTCAGCGGCAGGTGGAAGTCTGCAGTTGAGAACGGCACGCGAACAGCCTGTTCCTAGGATCGCTCGAGATCAGGATTCCCTTCCTCCCAATCGACCGAATTTCTATGCACCCCTACTCATCGTCAGTTCCCCTATCTGACGCCACATCGCAGTCCCAGGACGGTTGACAATGATTGTAAGTCCATGAATTCTGTATTGTTTTGCAGGTGTAGCAGGAACACCGATCAACAATGCCGAAATTTCACCTCCGTGAGCCGCAGGAATCAGAGTCTATAGGAGGTGCAAAGAGAGTGTTGATACAAGGTCGAGTGTCAGGACTTGTGTTCCTTATCATCACGGTTGCGACCATGCTGTTCGCGATTTCAAAGTCCAAGAACAAGCTTCCCAAGGTAAGGAAGATCGCGGGCTTGGAGGCCATCACGGAAGCAGTTGGCCGCGCCACGGAGATGGGTAAGGCCGTGTTCTGTACTCCGGGCTGGGCGGATATCACGAGCGGCAGTGCCGGCGCCACGTTTGCTGCGATTGACATCATAGCTCACGTCGCACGGCTAACCGCGAAGTATGATACCCGCATCGTCGTAGCGGTGTCGTACCCCAACGTCTACCCTTTGGTTGAACAGACGGTTCAGCAGGCCTATCTCGCAGAAGGAAAGCCCGAAGCATATGACCCGGATATGGTGCGTTTCACCTCGCCTGAGCAGTACGCCTACGCTGCGGCGTGCCTCGGCATGATTCAGAGGGAAAAGGTTGCCACGGCGATTTTCGTTGGCCAGTTCGCTTCCGAGGCCGTCGACTTCGCTGAAGCCGCCGTCGCGGTCAATGCCATCGGCATTGCAGGTACGACCAGTACCTACCAGCTTCCGTTCTTCGCTGCAGCTTGTGACTACACGCTGATCGGCGAGGAACTCCTGGCGGCGGGAGCCTACATCTCCGGAGATACTGCCAGGCTGGGCAGCATCCAAGGTCAGGACTACGTTAAGGCCTTCGCTCTTGCCGTACTGCTGATTGGAGTCATCATCAGAACCGCAGGCAACGATCTGGTGGCCCGAATACTCACACAGTGATCGAAGCGGAAGGGAGTGAGAGAAGAGTTGAAGCGCGAGATACCAATTCTGCTGGCAGGCTTAATGGGTCTCCTTATGGTTGTCGAGTACTTCTTTGATATTCCGGCCATTGCCGCAACCGCTCAGGAAATGCAGAACTGGGTGATCATTGTGGCGGCATTTGCCTTGGCTCTCGCGGCCATTAACCTATCCATCAATCATACGCGAGCTATAGCAGGCAAGAAGCCGGGTGCCATCCACAGCGTGCTCCTTCTGGTCACGATGGCTTTCACGACGGTGTCGGGCATTTTCTTCGGCAGCGATTCCGCCGGTTTCTCGTTTGTTTTTGACAGTGTAATCGTACCTGCAGCATCGGCTTTCTACGCTATGGCGGCTTTCCACGTCGCATCGGCGGCATACCGTGCGTTCCGTGCACACAACGCTCATGCCGCTGCTCTTCTAATCACCGGTGTTCTCTTGATGCTTGCCAAGGCACCCATAGGTGAATATATGTTCCCGGGACTTCCCAAAGTCACGAACTGGATCATGCAGGTCATAAATCTAGCCGGTATGCGTGGGATCATGATCAGCTCGGCGGTTGGCGTCGTATGCGTCAGCGCGCGGATCTTGCTCGGTATTGACAGATCCCACCTTGGCGTCGGAAAGGACTAGGAGGTGAAACCAAGTGGATCTCTTGCGTAGACTGGGCGAAACCGACAACAGAGTTCTATACGTCTTGCTGGTGCTCGTCTTGCTTATCCCTATGGTTAAGCCTCTAGGACTTCCATTGCAGGTAAGCGACGCCACCAGGAACACGTTCAATATTGTGGAGAAGTTGAAACCGGGCGACACCGTGATATTCGACTTCGGTTACTACGTTGACGGCGGACCGGACGTTCAGCCCAACGCGGTAGCTCTCTTCGAGTATCTGTTCAGCAAGGATATCAAGATTATCTGCTTCTCCTACAAGAGCCACGGTCCGATGATCGTGGACGACCTTACCGCAAAGTATGAGGCGGCAGGCAAGCAGTACGGAGTCGACTTCGTCAACATGGGCTATTTGGCAGGTGCCGAGACCGCGCTGGCGGCCTACGCTCGCGACATCAAGGCGGCGTTCCCGAAAGATTGGCGCGGCAACGTTACCTCAACCTTGCCGATCTTGAAAGGGATCAACAGTGTGGCAGACGCCGATCTCTACGTTTTCTTCACCGATGACAGCGCTGAAGCGTGGGTAAGGCAGATTGCCCAGTACAAAGTACCTCTGATCGCCACCCTCATTACTGTCACCGCTCCGCAGGCCGAGCCGTTCATCCAGAGCGGACAGCTGGCGGGGCTCCTCGCGGGACTCCGCGCCGCAGCCGAGTTCGAGCTTCTCATGGATAAACCGGGCTCGGCAGCTGCCGGAATGGATGCCCAGAGCATGGGTCACATGCTACTCATCCTGTTTATCTTGTTCGGCAACCTGTCGTACTTCGTGAAGAAATCTCAAGGCCTTGCCGGGAAGGGGGCAGGAAAGTGAGCACCAGTATAGTCACGTGGATAGGAGCGTTTGTCACCCTAGGGGCGTTTTCCTACCTCTTCAAAGAGAACTGGGTGTATAAGGCAGTTGAGCACGTCTACGTTGGAGCGGCCGCAGGTTACGCGATTACCATGGGGTACAACAACCTGGTTACAAAAGCGTGGCAGCCCGCGACCGAGAGCGGTCAATGGCAAGTTATCGTTCCTGTGATCCTGGGGCTCATGCTCTTTGGGCCCTATTTCGGAGCCAAGTACTCTTGGACGCGCAGATACCCTCTGTCGTTCATCATCGGCATTGGCGCGGGAATCACCATCCGCAGCGCCATCATAGAGCAGTTCGTGAAGCAGGTGTCGGCGACGGTGGTACCCCTCACTTCAATCAACAACATCGTGATTGTCCTGGGTGTGGTCACTGTGTTGAGCTACTTCTTCTTCACGTTCAAGCAGTCTCCGGTTCTGAACGGTGCTTCGGAAGTGGGCAAGTGGGTTATCATGATAACCTTCGGAGCGGCTTTCGGAAACGCGGTTATGGGCCGGATCTCGCTCATCATCAACCAGATCCAATTCCTTTTCGGAGACTGGATACACTTAGTCAAGTTCTGACAGAGAGCTCCCTCCGTAATGAATGTTGGAGTTGGGCCGGTGCCTTAGGGCGCCGGCTCTCTTTGTTGCCGGCACCCTAAGGCGATGATAGTATGTAAGGAGTAAGAAGTAAGGACGCCGGAAAGTGAGGTATGGCGATGGAGAACTTCAAATGGGACATAAAGGTTACCTCCAAAGGGCAGATCACCCTTCCGAAGCAAGCTCGGGATGTAATGATGGTCCGGGAAGGAGACCATCTAGAGGCTGTTATTCAGGACGACGCGCTGGTGCTGACCAAGAAAGTCACCCCGGATGAGGCGGAGCAGATGAGAGTCATGGCACAGAAACTCGTACGCAAACTGGGGTTCGACACTGGGGGGAAGTTGCTGCCCGAGCGGCGGACGCTGAGAGAGAGCATTCACGAACGGTTTCCGGACCTCACCCGCCTTGTACGGGAGGGGAGGGAGAAGCAGTGATCACTGAAACTGGCAGGGAGTATTTCATCGACACAAGTGCCCTTCTAAAAGCGTATATACCTGAGCCGGGCTCGGAGAACATGGAGCGTCTCTTAAGTGAAGGTGCGATTAAGATCATTTCCAGCATGGGATTACTGGAGACCCTTTCGGTTTTCCAGCGGCTGCACTCGGTGGAGAAGGTTTTGTCTAGAAAACGATTTGATGAGTTGTGTGGGAGGGTCTTGGCTGACGTTGCGAGTGGACGGATTGTGTCAAGGAGTGCCTCTCCCGCGGACATTCAGGAAGCCATAGAACTTGAGTTAAGACAATATCTCACGGCTGTAGACGCGATACAGATCGCCCTCGCGAGAGGCGCCGGCAACGATGTAGTGTTTGTGTCGTCGGACGAAAAACTGAACCGGATCGCAGGCGAGTGCGGACTCACCGTATGGAACCCCGCGGAAGACCGGGGCCAGCCTCCGGCTAACCCCGGCTCGGAACCCGGTTCGAATACGTCGGCATAGGTCACCGAGCCGGAGTCACGCAGGAGGACTACCCTTACGCCATCATTGGCGGGACTACGATCATTCCGATTGCCGTGTACGGTATGAGGATGTCTATGCAGACATTGCCGTGTGGGACGCGGATGATAAGGTAGTCTGTCCCGGCGAAGGCTAGAGTCCCGCTAACCACAGCGGTACCTCTTTCCGGTGCCGGCTTTTCGGGCTCGCAGTCCCAATAGCCGAAAGGTATCGGGATTGGCCCAAGGTGGCCGCCACCGGGCGGAATCCCTGGAGTCAGAGGAGGCCCAGCCCAGGCACCTCCCGCGCCCTGGCCGCCGGTCGGAAGTCCGGGCTCGGGACCGTACGGCGGGCAAGGCCCGGTAGCAATGATCGACGGCGCATGGACGTTCATGAGGTAAACGACTACCATTTGGCCAAGCAACAAGTTGAGCCTATCCATGAGAGTTCCCCCAGGCAGCTGCAGGGCTTTTGGCTTATCAGTATCCGGCATTTTCGTCTTCCCTCCATTCCCGCATTCTAGTAAACATGTTATGTTCATCACGTATGTGTAGTGCCGAACCTGACACCACCATTGCAGAAGAGCGTATCCAGCTCGGGAGGCCTAAAATCGCGATCCTATGACGCTTGACCGCATCCTTTACCGCTTGCTCGCGGGCTCTTGGGGGAGGTTTGCCTTCTCGCCGGGGCCGATTCCTGCCGGCTCCGTGTCAGTCCCGGAGGAGGTTGGGGTGTACGTCCACATCCCGTTTTGCCGCTCCGTATGCCCGTTCTGCCCGTACAACAAGGTGCTGTACGAGCCCCGACTAGCCGCCCGTTACTCGCGTTGCCTTGAGCGAGAGGTCCGCAGGTTAGTTTCCGGATTGGGAGGTGCGAAGGTCTCCAGCATCTACTTCGGTGGAGGTACGCCGCTGACGCTCAGCGAGTCTGTTCTATCAGTGGTAGAGCTTCTGCGGCCACACCTTGTGCCCAAAGCGCAGGTGGCGGTAGAAGCCCATCCGCACGATATCAATCCGGATACCGTTACGAGGTTAGCGGACGCCGGCGTCAACATGATCAGCCTTGGGGTGGAGTCGCTGGACGATGGCGTTCTCCGCATCCTCGGCAGGAACCATAGTCGCCGGGATGCTCTGACCGCTCTGGGTGCTCTTCTGGATAGCGGGCGTGTTTCGGTCAGTTGCGATATCATTACGGGGATTCCGGGGCAAAGCGCCGAGTCATCTGTTACGGATATGCGCCTGCTAATAACGCGTGGAGTGGATCAGGTGGCCGCCTACCCGCTGATGGACTTTGCGTTCACCGAGATGAAGTCGCGGATGTCCTTTTCCGAGCAGCGGCGCCTTCTTGGCGCCCTTACATTGGTTGCCGGCCAAGCCGGATATCGCCGTTCCTCCGTGTGGACGTGGACGAGACCCGGGGCGCCGAAATACTCATCAATAACCCGTGAGAACTACTTGGGGATCGGCGCGGGGGCAGCGTCGCATGTGGACCGCGCCTTTTGGGTAAACACCTTCGATGTCACCGCTTACGTTGACGTTGTGAGCGAAAACAAGAACCCTGTAGCTTTGAGCACTACTATGAGCGACCGAGAGTCAGCGCTGTACCGGCTGTTCTGGCGATGCTACGAAGGTGAGCTCGATATGGACTGCCCTGAAGCAGCGGCGATTCCCGCGATGCAGGCTCTGATACGGTTGGCCGAGCGACTTGGCCTGGCTAGCTGCGAATCTCCAAGGGTACGCCTCACCGAAAAAGGGTTCTTCGTCTATCACCTGCTCGAGCGGTACTACACCAGAAGGTACATCGGGAGGCTGTGGCAACACTGCAGGCAGTCGGCGTTTCCAAGCGGCTTCGTATTGTAGTGAGGATATAAGCCTAACAGAACCTGGACCGTGAGTCTGCTCCTCTTCTTTCGATCCGCGACAACTACCCAAGTTCCAGCATTCGCATTGCGAGGGCGCACGCTTTCGCGGCTTCGCCTCTTGTGGCTAATGCGAGCGGCGCGAACAGGTTGGATGAACTCATATCCATGATTCCCGCTTCCAAAAGGCCGGCTACAGACGCCAGGGCGTAGGCGGCCACAAGGTGAGCGTCGCCAAACGTCGCGTTTCCGTAAGGAAGCGGGCCCTCGAGAAAACGTTCTGTCAACCGGGCGAGCATGACCGCCATGTCCTGCCTGGTCACTAGGCCTTCGGGGTGGAACATGCTGTCGTACCCCTGAACAATGCCTGCGTCCTTCGCCCAGAGAACATATGGGGCGAACCAGTCACCCGGATGGACATCTTGGAAACCGGAACCCGTTGAAGCAAGCGGCTCGCCGCTCATCCTTGCCAGCATGGTGGCGAATTCCGCTCGAGTCAGTGTATCGGCCGGCGCGAACGCATCGCGTGACTTGCCGGTGACAATGCCCCGTTCAGCCAGATACACAACATACTCCTCGTAGGGGCCCGACAGGTCGGCAAAGTACGGGATCGGGATCTCGGAGCTGCCTGCCATGAGGAGCGCTCGGGACACGTCGATCAGCCCGTACCCGTAGCTCGTGTCATATCCCGGTTCACCCAGGTCTTGAGACGAGTCCTTAAGGACCTCCCTGAACTGAGCAGGAGTCATCTCCGGAAAACGAGACAGGAGCAGGGCGGCGAAACCGCTCACATACGCCGCCGCGTGTGACGTGCCGCTGACCTCAGTGAACGCCAGAGAGGGCTCAGAGGAGAGGGAAGCGACGCTTTCGCCCGGCGCGGTCACCATCACACTGGCATTGCGCTGAGAGAAGTCGGATACCGACATCTCGTGATCGATAGACCCCACACCGACGACTGTTCCGTACGCGGCAGGGTAGTACACGGCTGCGGGATCCGAGCGATTCCTGTTTCCGACAGCCGATATGAGGATGGCTCCCTTCTCCTCAGCGTAGGCTACAGCCTCGCGCAACTCAGGTTCATCGGCCGTGATTCCCGAACTCACGTTTATGATCCGGCAATCGTAAACGTCAACCGCGTCCCTAATCGCCTTAGAGAGCGCCGAGACTCCTCCGTTGGCCGTAACCCCGCTCGGGTACTTCGTGATCCAAACCAGAGGGACGATCCTGGCTGAGCTTCCAAGACCGATGAGCTCCCTATCTCCGGTCCTTGCCCCCGCTATGATCGCGGCTACCTGGCTGCCGTGGCCGATAAGGTCGTGTGTGACGCTGCTTTCCAAGGCGTAATTGTAGCCGTCGATCACGCTGTCGCCGTCAATGTACGGGTTGTTCACCCAGATCCCAGAGTCGACAACCGCTACCCTAACTTCGTCCTCACCGGTAGATGGAGAAAGGCCGAGGGGTGCGTTGATAGCATCCAGGCACCACTGATTCACGACTTCAGCGGCCGGAGGATTGGCGCGCGCGAGACCAGGCATAATGCACAGCCAGCAAATGAGAAACATCGATACAGCATGCGAAAGCTTTCTCAAGTCTATGCCCCATCCTTTTGCATGCGATTTGAGCCAGTTCTTACACAATCCATCTTACCAGTATATAGCATCCTGGGACATGATAAGACAATGAACCGCACTGTACAGCTCTGCAACGCCGCCATGTGGTTCGCTCACGAGCTGGTCCCTAAGCGGTTCGCCGCCCGGGGGGCCTGAACATGATATCTCATCGCATCACGAGACTCTCACTCGTCGCCCTGGTTGCCATAACGGCAGCGTTCTTGCCCGGCTCTGTAGTACAGGCCTTCGGGCAACTGCTTCAACCGGTTGTTGTCGGAGGAACGTTGGCCAGGCCTTTGCCGCCTATTGAGGCGATACAAGCGTACTGCAAGGAACAGACAGCTCTCTTATGGGACGAGGTAAAGCGGTTGGAGAATCCTCACAAGTATTGGGTAGATCTATCGCCGAAGCTGTGGGAGATGAGGCAGAGACTCATTAGAGAGCACACCGGCAATTGAGCCGGGGGGAACCTTCGGAGATCGGCTGCGTCCATAATCCAGAGGAGCATCCTGTTCTAATGAGGCGCCGCCTTGGGCGATTGCCTATCACGGAGGTGCGAGTCAATGAAGAGACCTCTGGCGCTGTTCACGGCCCTTTGGCTCGTGCTAGCATGCGCCGGCTGCAGCCTTAACCCTTCTGACCTTACCTTTGAAAAGCTCACGGCGAAGATAACGGGCCTCAGATTTGAGAACTGGGAACCTTGCGAAGTGACTGATCCCCGCGCCGTGGAGGTGTTCAAAGGCTGTCTGAGCCTTGCTAAAGAGGTGGAAAACCGCGGCGATAAGGTTGACCGCCACCCGCACAGAGTCACCTTGCGTATCGGCGACAAGTGGATGGAGGAGCCACTAGAGTTCCACAGCTATGAGTTTGGTGTCGGAAACCCAAGCTATGTGCAGTGGGGCGGGAAGTGGTATGAAGTCTCAGAGGATTTCAGGGCTATGGAGTCTGCAGTGCGGGAGTACCGGCCGGAGAGTTTCGACATAGATCCGCAAGACGAGGAGTTCCTCAGTGAGTTTGGATGGTCTCCGTTCTTCCTGGTGAGTGAGACTGCAGTCGATTTGCCGGGTGAGTTGATTCACAGGCCCGGAGAATTCCCTGTGGTTATCTATTGGGCTCTGAATAACGAGCTTAGCAAGGACATAGGCCTCGACCTGTCCGCTTACTTCGGCAAGGCGGTTCAGGTGCGCCTCTACAAGACTGTTAGGTTGCTGCCAGAGTTTATGGGCCCCAACAGGGACGGCGGAAAGGCGGTGGTCGTTCGCGCCGGCGAGGACATTGTCGGAGGGTGGCTCACGCTTGGCCGCCACAGTGTATCCAGCTGCTCACTCGTCGGCCGCTCATTTGATGAGGTTGCCGGAAAGCCCTTCGATGAGTGGGTGATGTTCCTCATTGATCCCGATGACCCCTTGGAGAAGGAACTGGCGGCGATGAGCCCGGAGGAAGTGATTGAGACCTACTACAACGCCATTGACCGCAAGGACTATGCCTTGGCGCATGCTTGCGAGAGCCGGTCGCGCCTGTTCGGATACCTCGGCATGAACATGGACAATACACGCCTCCATAATGAAGGGTTTGCCGAAGAGCACGGAAAAGGATTTGCCAACTTCATCTCCATCAAGGTTCGCGATGTGGGGCTTGCCTCCGAGAAACTCGGGGTCCGCGGACATCCCGACTTATACTACGCAGCCGTTGAACAGTACCGTAAAGAACTGGCAGGCGGTCCTGACGGCCCCTCCGGGTACTTCGTCACGGTGAGGCAAGAGACCCCGGAAACCGGATGGAGGATAGACAGTATAGGCACCGGACCTTAGAGGTGTATTGTAAGCAGCGCTGAACGTTGGCTCAGCAGGAGGGCGGCAGCAGATGCCCGCACATCCGAACCCGCTGAGCCGCCCTCTATCCGCCGGTAAGCTCGATTCTTACGAACTTCCGAGCAGCGCTTCTGCCAGTTCCTTCTGCAGAACGATCTGCCCGTCTCGCACAACCCTCATCCCGTCGCCCGAGACCTCGTCGATGATCATGGTCTTGCCGTCCACTTCACCGAACTCGTACTTGATATCTATGAGTTCCAGGCCTTTTTCGGCCAGATGCGCCTTCAGAATGGCGGTGGCTTTCTTAGCGGTCTCCTTCATGAAGCGAACTTGATCAGCGGTGACGATTTTCAGCGCGATAAGGCTGTCTTCGGTGATGGGGGGGTCGCCGCGCTCATCATCTTTGAGAGTGAATTCCACCAGCGAGGGGAGAGGGGTGCCCTGCTCAACGTATTGGCCATACCTGCGGATGAAACTTCCCCATGCTTTCTCTCTGCACACGACTTCCAGAGCGAAAGACCGAGCGCGTTTCACAAGCATCGTGTTGGGTTCGGGTCCGGGCGCGATAAAGTGAGTCTCCATTCCTTCTTTTTGGAGTAGGTTGAAGAAGTACATGGTCAGACGGAACGAGGCGTTGCCCTTGCCGGCTACCTCGCCGATCACTGTGTTTGCGCCGGCGTCGATCACATTTCCGGTTCCCGTTACAGTGTCTTTAAATTTGAGGAGGATATTTCCGTCTTCACAGAGCAAAACGTCTTTGGTCTTTCCGCGGTAAATGATTTTCATGGATGTGCCTCCTGAGTTACCGACCCACTCCCAGCACCTCTATTGGGTCGCACGTAAGAATTGTAACTAGTTCGCCGTAGTGCCTCACTATCCTTCATCTTTTAGCCTCACATATATCCTGCCTCAATATCGCTTGGTTTCTGTGTAAGAGGGGATCTCGAGCACTCGATTCACTCTTGTGGGGATCAAGTATGACAGAGTATAGCATCGATGCCGACTTTCCTGTGAGTGGACGGAGGCACTAGGGTGGGTGCGGCGAAATAAGTTGGGGAGATTTGGAGAGGCTGTCTCCGAATAGGGTGAGACCATGCCAAGCGTCCTCTACCACGGCAGCAATGTTCTAGTTGAGAGGCTCGAGCCTCTCAACTAGAATGCCAAGAAGCGTGAAAGGATGAATCGCCAATGCCTAAGGCTCGCAGAATGCTCAGCGACATAAACGCGCCCTACTTACAGTCGATCATGCGGCTCATAGAAACGCAAAGCAAGGTTACAATAGCGAACTGGTGCGTCAACTACGCCGAGGAGCACCTTCTTCCCATATTCGAAAAAGCCTATCCCGACGACCTGCGCCCGCGAGGCGCCCTCACCGCGGCACGGGAATGGCTTGATGGGAAGATCAAACTCCCCGAAGCAAAGAAGCGAATACTCGACTGCCACGAGGCCGCGCGGGAAGCGGAGGCGAATCCCGCCGCGCGCGCCGCTGCAAGAGCGATAGGGCAGTCGGCGGCTACTATCCATTCCCCGACGCACTCACTCGGATTGCCTTTGTACGGGGCGCTCGCCATAGCGTATGACCGGGCTGGAGTCAATGAGAAGTGGGAGGTCTACGAAGGCATTGCTGCCTCGGAATGCGGCAAAATGGAAGACGCCCTGCGTGCTATTGCTGTGGAGAATGAGCCGAAGCCGGCGAAGGTAAAGTGGAAGTGCTGAAGAGGTGCCATATTGACAACTGAGACGCTGAAGCTCAATAGTGGAGCGGCATTCCTCTTGGCAAGTCTGAGCCGGAGTGCATGGTCCGGATGATGACCGCGAGAGCGGCGAACACGTGAGGAGACTCACCATGATCTTGAGAGAATACTGCCCAGATGATCTTACTGCGATAGAAGCAATCAACAGGTATTGCTCCCTTGTCATACGCTTTCACAGAGACGTCAAACCTGAAAATGTACTTTGTGTTGTCGATGAGAATGGTGAAATGGCAGGGGTAGGGTACCTACGGCCGATCCAGATGCAGCCGGAAGCGAAGAGCATATTCGAGATCTCGATGTTTTCAGGTGAGGAATGCGCCGGTGACTTGGCAGTCAAGCGAATCCTGCTGGATGGCTTCGTACAGAAGGTCAACGAGATCAAGTGCATGACGCCAAGCAAGACGGTTTGTCTGCGGGTATTCTGCGAAGCGGATGAGGTCGATCACATACAGCTCTTGATGGAAAAGGGGTTTCACCTCAATGCCGTGATCCCGGTGATGAAATACGACCTCCAAAGGGACACGCAACACCATCAGATCCCGGAAAACGTGCAGATCAGAGAACTCTCGTTCAAGAGTGACGAGATCGCGAAGTATGCAGAGGCTGACCTGCAGACAGGGGAGAGTCCCCAAAGTCGAGCGGAGGTTTGGTTTAGGTCAGGAGACCCCAGCTTCAAATGCTTCGTTGCGACGTGCAACTCGGAGATTGTGGGCGCTGCGTCGGTATGGGACATTAGTGATGAACGCGCTGCAACGGAGAACATCTTCGTGCTAGAACCCTACAGACGCAAGAATATCGCGAGAGAACTGCTCGCTACAGCTTTCGATGAGTTGAAAGGGCGGGGCAAGAAGATTGCCACCTTGTCTGTGCGTGGAACGAACCTGCCTGCGTTGAGGCTGTACCTGTCATGCGGATATACTCTGTATTACAACCTAGTCGAATTGGTGTATGAATAGCTCCGGTTGAGTGGTAAACAAAGCCCCCGTGCACCTGGACCTCACTTGCAGGGGGCCTCGCGTCACGCGGCTTCCATAGGCAGTGAAACCGGTTGTCCTGCCGGGTTCGTGTTGCCGCTTACTGCAACGGCGCTTGCTGCATCTGCTGGGCCTGTTGCCGGATCTTCTCGAAACTCTGCTTGGACCTACTTGCCTGCTCCATTGGAGCGGGCTCCGTCTTGTACCAGCCCTTCCGGTTCATTATGTCAAAGAGGGTTTTCTGATTCTCAAGCGACTTGTTCAGGAGCCCACGGTAATGGTCTCTGAGTTCGGGGTCTCCGCTCTCAAGTGCCGCCGTGCACAGCATGGAAGCTTCCATCTTCTGAAGGTACAAGAGAGTTCCGGCCCATTCCTTTTCCTGCGGTTGATTCGCCATTTCGCACACCTCAGTTCAAGTCGGTATATCGCTACTGGACCAGGCCTTTCTGGCCCTTTTCGGCGGTGGCAGACATCCACTGTTTGTGTTCATTTCCCAGAGTCTGAAGATAGGCCTTGAACTGGGGATCTACCGCGCTGGATGCTGCGAAGTCGCATGTCTTGGCGATGGATTCGAACATCTTGGCGGCATCTTCCAGGTACAGGAGCTCTCGGGATGTCAAGTTCTTCACCGGGTGACCCTCCTTTCACACCGTTCTCAGGCAACACTAGGGTGTCTCAGTGAAGGGTCTGGCATCCTCAACCCAGAGGCAGTTCAGAACCTCTGGCAACCGGGGCAATAGTAGACGCTCCCGCCGAGAAAGGCTTCTTTGCGAATGGTTTCGCCGCACCGAGGGCAAGGGTTTCCCACTGTCTTTCTGCTCATTACGGTCCTGTAGCCGCCAGGCTTGCCAAAAAGATCCCGCTCGGTGTCCCGACCACCTCTATCTGCCATGTCACATATCACCGCCTTGACCGCATCGAACATGCGCCGGAACTCGGCGTCAGATAAGGTTTCCATCACGCGCCTGGGATGTATCCCAGCGGTCCACAGGATGTCCTGAAGCACTCCGTTTCCCAGACCCACAATTCTCTGCTCGGTGGCGAGAAATGCCTTTGCCGACAATGCCTTCGTTGCGTCTGACTCTGCCAAGCTGCGGAAATATGAGAAATCAAACTCGTCCTCGAGGGGCGACGGGCTGGTGTTGGCAAAGCATGCAACGGGAATCCCCTCAGATTCCCGGCCCGCTGTGTAGCAGAACATGCATCCCCACATCTGGACCGTGCAGCTTATGGCCGATCCATCTTCGAACTGGACGAGAAGCTGGTGTTTTGCAGGAAGCTTTTCGCCTGGGGCATGGTACTTGATAGGAGTGGATATCTGCAGGCGCATGTCGTCGGCCTCTATCCGTACGCTGCCGCTGAACACGTGGGCTCCGGATACAGTCTTGCCTCTGAGCATTGCCGGATAGTCGGTCGGGTCGCCAGAATACCAGGCGAAAGCGTGAGGACTGCGGTTAGCGCTTACATCGGAAATCCGCTTGCCTGTGAGCGTCTTCCTTATCTGCTCCGCCAGGACATAACTCTCGGGAAGCTCGATCATGGTTCCACCCCCGTCATCTGGAATCCGACGTGCAAGTGGAGCATTTCCTTCCGACCTCGACGTACACCTTCTCCGCTATGCTCCCGGGCCTCAGGTTGCAGGTAGGCTCCGGCATCATCCATCAGCCAGACTGCAACCAGGCGATGCCATCGACCCATCGACTTCCGGTGACGCCCCGAACCAGTACTGCTCTATGAGAGCGGTTTTTCGCCTCGAATGCATCACAATCCCAGTGTGCGGGCTGGATCTTGTCGGGGGTGTCCCCACGGGTGCACATGTTCCGGCGGGACGTCCCCGCCGGTGCACATGTCCTGAGAAGATGTCCCCACCGGCGCATATTTCCCGCAGAACACCCCCACCGGCGCATATTTCCCGCAGAACGTCCCCACGGGTGCACACATCCCTCAAATCCACAGATCCCACCCCTTGAAGAGAAGAGCCGGGGCCCGAAGGAAGAACCGCCCAGTAGAGAGAAGACCTGTAACACCTTGCCGGAAGGGTGGGAGTCGTCGTTGCTTTCGCTGCCGGAGAATGTGCGAGCGGGAAGTCTCCAGTGACAGGAGGCAGCCGGATGAGGATTCCGGTGAAGCCGGAGGAGGCTGCTAGAAATCTGCCGCGGACCGGAGGGGACGCCATGAATGTAAACATAGAGCCGATAGTCGTTGAGCGCATCTATGAGGCTCCCGTATCTGCTGTCTGGGAGGCCATCACGGACAGTGAGAAGATGCGCCGGTGGTACTTCGAGGAGATGACCGACTTCAGACCTGAAGTCGGCTTCGAAACGGAGTTCAGTGTCCACCACCAAGGCCAAGATTACGTGCACCAATGGAAGGTTATCGAGGTTGTTCCGGAACGAAAGATCGCCTACCAATGGCGATATGGGGGTTACGCGGGAGACTCGTCAGTGACCTGGGAATTGTCTGAGGCGCCGGGCGGCACGAGGCTGAGGCTTATAGCCAAGGGGATAGAAACTTTTCCACAGGACAACCCGGCCTTCAGACGCGAAAGCTGCCGGGCTGGGTGGGAGTACTTCCTGCATGAACGGTTGGCATCTTTTCTCGCGCCCGGCGCGACGGGGCGGGCGCAGCACCACTCGCGACGGGCCGGGCCCCGGCACCCTAGCACACTGAAGACCACTTGCCATTCTCTTATGAGCACTGAAGCGGCACCGTTTCGGCACTGCGAAGTTCGCTAGACTTTGGAGTGGACAGTTATAGTGAGTGCATTTTCGTAGAAGTGGTGCCGGAGGTGGGAGTCGAACCCACACGCGGGGCTACCGCACACGATTTTGAGTCGTGCATGACTGCCAATTCCATCACTCCGGCACGAGTCGATCTCTATTCTAGCACGAGGGATACGTTCCTACAAGAATAGGATGCTGGCGCGGCTCCTCGCCTAGCTCGCTGCCCCACTTCCCACAAACTGGCTGTTGTACAACTCAGCGTAGAACCCTTTCTTGGCCAGCAGTTCGTGGTGAGTGCCCTGTTCCACGATATTTCCTTCATCCATGACCAAGATATGATCTGCATCGCGGATGGTCGACAACCGGTGAGCGATCACGAAGCTGGTTCTGCCCTTCATTAGGTTCTTCATTGCCCGCTGTATCTGGACTTCTGTGCGAGTGTCCACACTGCTTGTCGCTTCGTCGAGGATCAGAATAGCAGGGTCAGCCAAGATGGCACGCGCGATTGTGATGAGCTGCATCTGACCTTGCGACAGGTTTGAGGCGTCTTCGTTCAGCACCGTATCGTAGCCTTCCGGGAGGGTCCGGATGAACCGGTCGGCCAATGCGGCCCGAGCCGCGCGGACAATCTCTTCTTCTGTGGCGCCGGTCCGTCCGTAGGCTATGTTGTCTCTGATTGTGCCGTTGAACAGCCAGGCATCCTGCAGGACCATGCCAAAGAGGCTCCGAAGGTGTCCTCGCTTCAGATCCCGGATATCCACACCGTCGATCGTGATTCGCCCGGCCTGCACCTCATAGAACCGCATGAGGAGGTTTACGAGGGTGGTCTTGCCCGCTCCGGTGGGTCCTACGATCGCCACCGTCTGCCCCTGCTTCACATCGATCGTCATGTCGTGCATCAGGACTGCTTCCGGAGAGTATCCGAACTTGACGTGCTCCACGGTTACCTCGCCGTTAGGATCCTCCAGTTCTCCGGCGTCTGGTGAGTCAGGCACCTCTTCCTCTTCGTCCAGAACCTCAAACACGCGCTCGGCTGCGGCTACAGTGGATTGAATGATGTTGGCGATGCTGGCGACCTGCACTATGGGCTGCGTGAACTGGCGAGAGTAGTTCATGAACGCCTGGACGTCTCCAATCTCAAGCGCTCTGCGAGCAACGAAGATGCCGCCAACCACGCAGACTCCGACGTAGCCGATGTTGTTGACCAGACCCATGAGAGGCATCATGATGCCTGAGACAAAGTGCGCCCGCCACCCGAATCCCGCGAGCTCGTCGTTGATTTCTCGGAACCTGCTTACCGATGCATCCTCTCTTCCGAACGCTTTGATTATCCTGTGCCCGGTGAACATCTCCTCAACATGGCCGTTGAGTTCGCCTAGGGTGCGTTGTTGTCCGGCAAAGTACCTTTGAGAGCGCGTGGCTACTTGTGACGTGATGACCATCGAAAGAGGCAGTGTCGCCAGAGTGATGAGCGTCATGACAGGATTGATGATGAGCATCATCGCCAGCACTCCGATTAGCGTGATCACCGCCGATATAGCCCTTGCCAGACTCTCCTGCAGAGTTGAGCTTACCGTGTCCACGTCGTTTGTGACTCTGCTCAGGATTTCTCCGTGTGTCCGCGAGTCAAAGTACTTCAGGGGTAGGCGCGCCAGTTTCGCACTTACGTGTTTTCGCATGTCGTAAACGGTGGACTGGGCGATCTTGGCCATCGTGATCTGTTGGATAAAGCTGAACACAGAACTTACTGCGTAGAGGATTCCGAGCATGACCAGGATTTCCGCTATTTTGCCGAAGTCGATGCCGGCTCCGAGAACGCCGCCTGCTTTGTCCATCACACCGTGGAAGATCTCGGTGGTTGCTCTGCCCATAATCCTCGGGCTAATGGTGCTGAACACGGTACTCAGCACGGTGAAGGCAGTGACCATCACCATCTGCCACCAACGAGGCGCAAGGTATCGCAGGAGTCGCTTGAGGGTTCCTCTAAAGTCTTTTGCCTTCTCGACCGGCCTGCCGAACGCTGGGCCGTGCCCGGGCCCGCGCCTTGGCCGCTGTTCGGACCGGCGCTCCGGTGTTCTCGCGCTCATGCGATCTCCTCCTCTGACATCTGAGAGAGGACTATCTCCCGGTACACGCTGCTTGTTTTCAGCAGCTCCTTGTGGGTACCGTTGCCCACTATGCGACCGCCGTCCAGTACGAGGATGCGATCGGCGTCCATTATCGTGCTCACTCGTTGGGCGACGATGATAACCGTGGCGTCTTTGGTTTCCTTCCTGAGAGCGGCTCTGAGTCTTGCGTCCGTCCTGAAGTCGAGGGCGCTGAAACTGTCGTCCAGGATGTAGATCTCCGGCTTTCTCACAATGGCACGAGCGATCGACAACCTTTGCTTCTGGCCTCCTGAGTAGTTGGTGCCGCCTTGGGCGACCGCTGACTGTAGTCCGTCCGGCATATCCGAGATAAAGCCCAGGGCTTGAGCCACTTCGGCCGCGTGAGTCATCTCATCATCGGTAGCATCCTCTTTGCCGTACCTCAAATTGTCGGCGATAGTTCCGCTGAACAGCACCGCCTTCTGCGGGACAAAGCCAATCCGCGAGCGCAAATCCTTTTGAGTCATCTCCCGCACGTCGACGCCGTTTACCAGCACCGAACCCGTATCCACGTCGTAGAAACGGGGGATAAGGTTTACCAGCGTGGACTTGCCTGAACCGGTGCCGCCAATGATAGCCGTGACCTGGCCGGGCTCCGCCTTGAAGCTGACGTTCTTGAGGGCCGGCTGCTCGGCGCCGGGATATGTGAAGGTGACGTCGCGAAACTCAACACGACCTCTAGCTGCCGGGGCCGACCCCTCCCGCCCTTGAGGACCGTTTATCACGTCCGCGGGATTGGAGGCGGAAAGCTGCGGGCCACTTTGGTGTGCGCCCGGCATCGGCGGATCGCTTATCTCAGGGACGACATCCAGCACTTCATTCACTCTATCGGCCGAGGCCGCTGCACGCGGAAACATGATGAAGATAAATGATATGTTCAGAAGCGAGAACAATATCCTCATCGCGTACTGTATGAAGGCAATGAGGCCGCCAACCTCTAGGTTTCCGGCGTCGATCCTGTGGCTTCCGATCCATATCAGCGCGATGGCTGTGAAGTTGACCGTCAACATTATTAGAGGCATCACCGTCGCCATTATGCGGCTGACTCGCAGGTGGGTTTCTGTGAGGTCTCTGTTTGCCGCGTCGAATCTTTCCGCCTCATGTTCGTCTCGATTGAAGGCCCTGATGACCCTGATGCCCGTGAGGTTCTCCCGCAACACCAGGTTAAGCCGGTCGATTTTCTGCTGGATGGCTTTGAAAATCGGCATGCCTCTGACAATCGCGATAGTCATGACCAGTCCGAGTACCGGCAGAGCCCATAGGAGTGTTAAGGATAATCTCGCGTCCATCGACACTGCCATGATTATGCTGCCTATTGCGGTGATAGGAGCCGAGGCAACCATTCGAACCGACATGAGTACCACCATTTGAACCTGCATGACATCGTTTGTGGTCCGCGTGATGAGTGATGCGGTTCCGAATCTGTCGAACTCGCGGAGCGAGAAAGCCTCAATGCGGGAGAAGAGCTTCTCTCGAAGGTCTCTTCCGAACCCGGTGGATACTCTGGCTGAGAGGTAGCCCGCGGTGATGGCGCAGCTCATGCCGATGAACGCGACGAGCAGCATTCGGCCTCCGGTGCGTAGGATGTATTGCGTGTCGCCTGCAGGAATCCCTACGTCGACGATACGTGCCATGAGAGTGGGGAGATACAGGTCCGATAGAGACTGCAGGAGCACCAGAACCAGAGCAGCCGCAATCATACCTGAATAGGGTTTGAGATGCCTGAACAACCGGAACACGGAACACCATCTCCCTCATACCGACCCGTTCTTGTCAATAACTTCCTTGAGTGTTTGGAGCGAGGCTATGATTGAATCCAGTTCATCCTCTGAAAGCGCTGTAATCACATTCGACAGCCGCTTTATAACCTCACTCCACATCTCCCTGAAGTGGGCCTGCGCTCTGTCTGTCGCGTAGAGGGGGCTGAGCCTCTGATCTAGGGGATCGGACCGTTTCTCGACAAAACCCATCTCTACCAGAACATCTACGGACTTGGAGACATTGGATTTGGCAAGGCCTGTTGTGCGAGCCAAGGCGCTTACCGTGATGCCCGGGTGCCTGTCTATTTCGCGGATCACGAGAGCAGCAGGGCGGGCCAATCCATACTCGTGGAAGACCGAACGAGCGATATCGTGAAGAGCTCGGTTAACATCCTTTAGCAGGCCGATGAGTTTTTCCGAGCGGTCTGACAAGGCTCTTCCCTCCGTTCGCAGCGTCGCATTCCAGCCATTCGGTACGCTCTGTGCCTTACGTGCCTCGCGATAATGTTTCTATGAGAACGTTCTCGACAGAACGAACTTAGTATGGCACGGCGAGACAAATACCGCAAGTGTTTTCTGCGGGATATATAGATGTAGCAGGGAATTGGCGCCAGTCTACCTCGGGCGTTACAGGAAATTTGTGAAAGAGTGGGCACTCACTGCCAAAAAGAGGTATAATACCTTACAGGCTGAGTTCGCTAAGGAAAAGCTCTTGGTTAAGTGACTGGGGAACGAGAACCGGGGGATGAACTTGGGACGACCGGCCGTCAAAGAAAGGAAAGTGGTAGAGTGACCAAGAGGTTGTACTTCGGGAATCTCAGCTGGGACGTTACCGATGCTGAACTGACCAACGCTGTTGCGCAGTACGGAACGGTAATTTCCGCGCGAGTCGTGACCGACCGGGAGACCGGCAGGTCGCGCGGCTTCGGCTTCGTCGAGGTAGAGGAAGCCGATGCTCAGAAGATCATCGACGCGATGAACGGTATGAGCTGGTACGGCCGTAATCTGACCGTCAACGAGGCCCGTGAGAGAGAGCAGAGGCCGTATGGTGGTCCCAGGAGCGACAGAAGAAGGTACTAAGGAGCACTCGTAACGAGCGCGCCACCGGTATCGAACTGTAACTCGAATGTGGAGCCGGCTTGGGGAATTCCAGGCCGGTTTTTCATATCTGTATTGCGAAGATGTCTTGCCGACTGTGGGAGGTTTCCCTATCAGTTTCGGAGAATGGTTGCTCCGCAGAAGGGGTCGGTCTGCTAGGTAAAGCCAGGAACAAGTCCGGAGGGATACTGCTTCCGATGCTGTGTCATGCTGTAATCAACTTCATCAATCACGCGTGGTTCAACTTGGTGCCCGCACAGGGCTAATGCCGCGGGCTCTTCTCCCTGTCATTTCGAACCTGGCTGTGGAAGACTTCTCCGGAAGTCATCTCCTTATCGGTTCCACTGCGGATCTTGACCTGGCTGATGACCTTAGTGACGCCTCTAGCTCTCGATGCTGCTTCCTTCGCAGCTTCAACTTCAGCCGGGTCATCGGTCGTGCCCGCCAGCGTCACCGTGCCCTTGTCGCTTTTGGCCCCGATGTTCGCGGTACGAATCCCAGGGTGGGCTTCCAGTTCTTCAGACACCTCGAACTCGACCTCTTTGTCTGTTATCGGGCCGTCTGTGCTCACCGCAACCGCGCTGTCCACCTTCTCGATTCCGGGAATACTGCGCGCGAGTTCCTCCGCCCGCTGTTTTTCAGCCAGTGTGTCCACGATGCCTTGGAGCTGAGCCTCCCGCTCAACAACGTCAGCTCTCAGTTCATAAGCGCCCACATTCGGGTCGCTGTTTATCACGTTTAGCAACTGCTCTCTCAACCGGTTATCAATCAGGTCCGGGCTGAGTCCCTTTGCGCCCCTAGCCGTGTCGCGTGGAGCCTTCTTATCCCAGTCTTCACCGTACTTGTTTGGCATCGCGCGTTCCCCCTTCCCTTTAGTAATCCATGAAGCGGCGTGAGGTATTCACGGTGTGCGGAGCTCCCAATCGCTTTGGCGCTATAGACCCTGTTTACAGAACATTCAACAAGGAAGGGTTCTTCGCCCTCTTGGTGGAAAGACTTGGGCTGGACGAGGCAGCTTGATGCCGTGTCGCACATGAAATGATGCTGCACACTGAAAGCGAATTTGCGAGGGGGATTTCCCATGCCAAAGCGACTAACACGTTCTGAAGCGCCTGAGAACCAGACCTGGAATCTGGAGGACCTATTCCGGACGAAAGCGGATTGGAAGGCTGAAATGGAGAGCATCGAGGCAGACCTTTCCGGAGTGGTCAAGTACAAGGGCAGACTGGGTGAAGGGGCCAGTGTCCTTTTGGAGTGCGCCGAGGCGCTGGAGGCGCTAACCGGTCGAGCCTACAGGGCGTTCAACTATGCAGGACTCGCTCTCGCTACCGATGGGACGAACCCCGAGTATCAGGAAGCCATGGGTCTCGTCGGAGCGCTGGCGGCGAAACTTGAAGCTGAGACGGCGTTTGTTCGCTCGGAGGTCCTCGCTTTGCCCGACGGCACGGTGGAGAGGTACCTGGAAGAAGAGCCTGCTCTCGGAGAATTTCGCCGCATGCTTGAGAAGATGCTGGCTGAGAAGCCGTATCTCTTGAGTCCCGAGACCGAGGTTGCGCTTGCGTCTTTCGGTGAGGTTCTGGAAGCCCCGTACACTATCTACCAGAGGTCAAAGAGCTCCGACATGACCTTCGAGCCCGTGAAGGACAAGGACGGCAAAGAGCACCCGATGTCTTTCGCTACCTACGAGGTGAGCTACGAGACCTCGCCGGATACGGTTCTCCGGCGGAACGCCTTTGCGTCGTTCACCAAGGGACTCAACGCGTACAAGAATACCTTCGGCGCGATCTTCGGGACTGAGGTTAAGAGGCACGTTGTGGAGGCGAAACTTCGCAAGTATCCTTCAGTCACACACATGCTTCTGCAGCCGCAGGAGATACCTGTTGAGGTGTACCACAACCTTCACGATGTCATCCAAGCGGAACTGGCGCCCCATATGCGCAAGTATGTTGAGTTCAGGAAGCGGAAGCTCGGGCTGGACAAGATCCTGTACTGCGACATTGAAGCACCGCTCGACCCGGAGTACGACCCCAAAGTCAGTTTTGAGGATGCCGAGAAGATGCTCGCTGAGGCTTTCGAAGTGATGGGACCGGAGTACGTCGAGATATTGCGCGCAGCCTTTAAGGACCGCTGGATTGACTGGTCTGACAATGTAGGTAAGTCTACTGGCGCGTTCTGTGCGGACCCGTACGGAGTGCACCCGTACATTCTGACGACCTGGGCGGACAGCCTTCGCTGCGTGTTCACTTTAGCCCACGAGCTCGGCCACGCCGTCCATTCGGTGTACTCTCAGCGCAACCAGCGCCTTGTGAACACCGATGTGTCACTCTTCTTCGTCGAAGCGCCCTCGACGATACACGAACTCATCTTAGGCAATCACATTCTCGCCAATAAGAGTGACCTGAGGATGCGGCGGTGGGTACTTATGACCTTCCTCGCGACCTATTACCACAACTTTGTGCGCCATATGCTTGAAGCAGAACTCCAGCGCAGGCTCTACAGGCTCGCTGAGGCGGGGCAGACGATAACTGCCAACACGCTGTCGAGCACCAAAGGTGAGGTACTGAACGATTTCTGGGCAGGCGTAGTTGAGGTTGACGAAGGCGCGCGCCTAACCTGGATGCGGCAGCCCCACTATTATAACGGGCTGTATCCGTACAGCTACTCCGCCGGGCTTACCTGCGCCACTGCGGTTGCGCAGGATATTAGGGAAGAGGGCGCGCCGGCAATAGAGCGTTGGATCAACGTACTCAAGGCGGGCGGGACAAAAAAGCCGCTTGACCTCATGAAAATGGCGGGAGTCGACCTCTCAAAGCCGGAGCCCATAAAGAAGGCTGTTGCGTACGTGGGCAGCCTCGTTGATGAGTTGGTAGAGAGCTTCTAGGCCTCCCTGGCGCCCAATCGAACTTTGTGATGTGAGCACAAAGGATTTCATCAGCCGCGCAGAATGTAACGGGGCGCTAAGCGTGGTATTGCCTCCTCACAAGGGAGGTTTGGTCTTTGGAGGCAAGAGAGACAAGGATTGTGAACCACCCGATACTGGACTTTCCCGATCGCAAGAGAGTGCGGTTTACCTGGCAGGGTAAGGAGATGTGGGGGTTCGAAGGCGAGCCCATTGCCGCCGCTCTCCACGCTGCGGGAGTAAAAGTACTGCACAGGAGCCATAAATCACGCAGACCTCGCGGCTTCTTCTGCGCCATAGGAAATTGCTCATCCTGTTTGGTCGTTGTCGACGGTGTTCCCAACGTGCGAGCGTGCATAGAGAAACTCACGGAGGGGATGCGAGTCGAATCCCAGATAGGCGTGGGTCCCGCTCCCCGGTCAAAGGAGTGAGCCCGGTGCAGAGGCCCGAACTTGTCGTTGTCGGCGCTGGTCCCGCAGGCATTTCGGCCGCACTGGAAGCAGCCTCTCACGGGGTTAAGGTGACTCTGGTGGACAGGGACGAGACCCTCGGCGGACAATTGATTAAGCAAACTCACAAGTTCTTCGGATGGCACAGGAAGTCGGCGGGTACGCGCGGCATCCTCATCGCCCAAAAGCTCGCTTCAGAGGTGCGTCAGAACCCGGCCATCACGGTACTTAACTCTACTGAAGCACTGGGGTACTACCATGACGGGACGCTGCTAGTGGAGACACCCGGCGGAATCGACAGGATCCAGGCCGGCGCGATGGTAGTAGCCACGGGTGCTTCCGAGAGGATGCTCCTGTTTCCGGGCAACGACCTCCCCGGAGTCTACGGGGCAGGCGCAGTGCAGACCCTCATGAATGTCCACGGCGTGAAGCCCGGCAACTCCGTCCTCATGATTGGATCAGGGAATATCGGCCTTATAGTCAGCTACCAGCTGATGCAGGCCGGAGTCAGCGTAGCCGCTGTTGTAGAGGCAATGCCCTCCATCGGCGGGTACGCGGTGCACGCGTCCAAGATTCGCAGGTTGGGAGTGCCTATTCTGACCAGGCACACCGTCAAGGAGGCTTATGGCCGCGAGGAGGTTGAAGGCGCCGTCATATGGGAGTTGGATGATCGCTGGAACGGCATCCCGGGAACCGAACGAGACTTAGCAGTTGACGTCGTCTGCTTGGCCACGGGGCTCACTCCCCTCGGCGAACTGCTCTGGCAGGCCGGTGCCGAAATGGTTTATATCCCCGAACTGGGCGGGTATGTCCCGCTGCATGACCGGAATATGGAGACCACCGCGCCCGGAGTGTTTGTCGCGGGTGACGTGGCCGGCATTGAGGAAGCTTCGACGGCCATGGCGGCAGGCAGAATGGCGGGCCTTTCGGCTGCGAAGAGGCTGGGCAGAATCGGTGAAGCCGAGTACGAAATCCGCTACAGGGAAGTATCCGGCGAATTGGAGGGGCTAAGAGCCGGCCCGACAGGCACCAAGATTCTGAGCGGCATCTCCAAGATGAGAGCGAAGCTTGAAGAGAGGGTGAGCGTATGAGCACCACGCTTCTTACAGCCGGGGTTCCGTCGGCTGATGACCTGGCGCGGGTGACCCCTTCCGAGCAGCGCCGGGCAGAGGGCCCATACGTGACCGTTGAGTGCTTCCAGTGTATCCCTTGTGACCCGTGTCACCACAGCTGCCGCTTTGGAGCCATCTTGGAGTTCATGGACTTAAGCGATATCCCCAGAGTTGACTGGTCAAAGTGCACGGGCTGCGGAGTTTGTGTTGCGGCGTGCCCGGGGCTTGCCATCTTCGTAGTCGACGAGACTTTCAGCGAAAGCGAATGCCTTATCGCGATTCCCTACGAGTTCACGCCGCTTCCGGCAAAGGGCGAGGCGATCGATCTCACGGATCGAGCCGGTGTGTTTGCAGCGCGAGGCACGGTCGAGCGTGTGATTGCAGGCAACAAGCCGGCAGGAACTCCCGTCGTCTGGGTAAGGGCTCCAAAGCCTCTGGCCTCGGTGGTTCGAGGCTTCACCCTGGAGAGGGAGGGATAGTCTGTGGCGGGCGTAGATGATGACATCATTGTATGCAGGTGCGAGGACGTCACTCTAGGAGAGATCAGGAGGGCTATCTCTGAAGGCGCTACCACCATGGACGAGATCCGGCGCCTGACCCGTGCAGGCATGGGGCCCTGCCAGGGGAGGACTTGCAGGCTGCTTATAGCTTCCGAACTGGCCCGAAAGACCGGCAAGGCTGTTGGCGAAGTGACCCCGTCAACCTTCAGGCCTCCAATGAAGCCGGTCACCATGGGCAGCCTTGCAGAACCCGGGGAGGAGGAGCCGGAATGAGAAGAACAGCTGACGCTGTGGTGATCGGAGGCGGAGTTGTAGGCGCGGCGACGGCATACAACCTCCTCAAGCAAGGGATGCGCGATGTGGTACTCTTCGAGAAAGATACCTTTTGCAGCGGCTCCACCGGCCGGTGCGGCGCCGGCGTGCGCGAGCAGTGGGGATCCGAAGGTAACTGCAAGTTGGCGCAAGCTGCGCTTAACATATTCGAGCACCTTGCCGATGAGCTGGATTACGCTCACGACCTTGAGTTTAAGCAGAAGGGTTACCTGATCCTGGCTCACACCGAGAAAGAGTGGGCGCAGTTCAAGAAGAATGTAGAACTCCAGCACAGGCTGGGCATCAATTCCAGGCTGTGCGATCCGGAGGAAGCCAGGATAATCGTCCCGGGCCTCAACGCAGAGGGTATGCTTGGCGCCACCTTCAATAACCGAGATGGGCATGCAAACCCGTTCCACGTGACCAGGGCGTACCTCATGGCTGCTGAGAGGTTGGGTGCGGACGTCAACTACTTCACGGAGGTTACCGCCATCAAGGTTGAAGGCGGCAAGGTGAAGGCGGTAACCACCAATAAGGGCGTGGTCGAGACTCCGGTAGTGGTGAACGCTGCCGGTCCCTGGGCGAAATCTGTGGGTGCTATGGCCGGAGTGGACCTCCCCCTGTTTACCCAACGGCACCAGATCCTCGTGACCGAGCCGGTCGGGCGCATGCTTGACCCGATGGTGATGTCTTTTTCCATGGGGATCTACTGCCAGCAAACCCCTCACGGGTCGCTGATCATGGGTATGGGAGATCCGGATGAGCCGAAAGGGTTCGATATCGGCCACTCATGGGAGTTTCTCCGGAAGATGTGCGGCGTGATGACGCGACTATTGCCTGTCCTGAGGGACGTCCGCGTAGTCCGCCAGTGGTCCGGTTTGTACACGGTGACCCCTGACGCACACCCGGTTTTGGGCAGTGTGCCGGGCCTTAGCGGCTATTACCAGGCAGTTGGATTCAGCGGCCACGGGTTTATGTTAGCGCCCGTGGTTGGAGAGCTCATATCCGAGATGGCTGCGGGAAGGAAGCCGCACATGGATGTGAGCGGCCTTGACCTCGGAAGGTTCGAGCGCGGTGAGCTGAACGTAGAGCCGTCAGTGGTCTAGGGCTGCATCATGGGGCATACGCCGTACCGGGGCGAGCGCGGCCCCGGTAATTCTTTGCCTGGCTCCCACGGTGATAAGGGGAGGAATCACGCTTCCCAACAGCGAAATCCCACGCAGGGGTAAGTCCTGTTCGTCGGAGGGAGCTCCGTGGAAGTACAGGCCATAGTCGACGATCTGGCTCAGGTAGTAGAAAGGCCGATAACGCTGGAAGACGCGGGAGGACGTTTGATCGCATATTCGGCTCATGAGCAGCCGGTTGACTCTGTGAGAGTGGAGACTCTGCTCAGGAAGGGCGCGTCTGAAGCTACAATACGCTCACTTCGAGAGCGCGGCGTCTACGCGTCCATAGATAGAAGTCCGGGAGTTGCCCGCGTGGCAGGCATTTCCGAGATCGGCTTTTCTCCTCGCATAGCTCTCGCCCTCAAAGCGGGCGGTACTGTCCTCGGCTATCTCTGGGTAATCAGCGGCGCGGCTAATCTGCCGCGGGAAGCGGAAGATGCACTGCTGCGAGCGCGCCATTCTCTGGTTCAGGCCCTCCAGAAACGCGGCTCGACACTTGATGTGAGGCAGAGACAGCGTGAGGATATCTTGGCTGACCTCTTGCGGGGCGGGCAGAGAGACCCCGATTCTCTTCAGGCGGCCGCTCGGGCCTTGGGGTGGTATGGAGATCCTCCGTACCAGGTGATGCTCGTGCGCGACAGGCGTGACAGCCGTGGCGTCCAGCTGCTCAAAGAGACTGCTCCCGCCATATCTGAGGCGCTGCCCCTCTCGCTCAGGGGCAGTCTTGGAGACGACGTCGTTGTCCTCGCCTGCGGCAGCGAGGTTCGAGTCGCAGCTAAGGTAGCCAGGGAGATCGCCGCGCGCTACCGGAGGATGGGGCGCGAGGTGTCGGTCGGTCTCGGAGGGATCTGCGACGGGTTATCCCTTATCCGGAAGAGCTATGCTGAAGCGTCCGACGCCATCAACTTAGGCGCCAAGTTTCACCTCGAATCCGGGTATTTCGATTACCGGAGCCTTGCACCATACGATCTCCTTTCATGTCTTGCCACCTGCGATAAGCACTCGAACTACGGAAGGGATGCCGTCGCCAAGCTAGTGACCTACGATGAACTGCACCGGTCGGAGCTGTTCAACACGCTTGAGATTTTCCTGGACCTGTATGGAAGGCGGAAGGTTGCGGCCGCACGGCTAAAGATCCATCCCAACACTCTGGACTACAGGATACGAAAGGTGAGGGAGATCACCGGGATGGATCCCAGTGATCCCGACTCAAGGTTGATACTCCACGTTTGGACGAAGGCTCTGCACTTCTCCAGAGGAAGGGTTGAGAGGCATGTCTCTAGAGAGAGCCGCGCTAGATCCGGTCTATCGTGAGTTTGATGCCAAGATTGCAGACCTGGCATACAAGTTTTCTGCTACCCGCAAGTATGAGGGCGAGGTCATAACGCCAAGTGTCGAGGCTCGAGATTACGAGAAGGCGCGATGGGAGAATCTACTGGCCGAAGCGCGAGGTTTGGCTGCCCCCGATCCAGTGCTCGAACTCCTGAAAGGGCACTTCGAGGACTTCCTGAGCGCCCGATTATCGGGGGTCGAGACAGCATACGCTCACCCTGCCAGGTTCTTAGGAGCACAGACCAGGTTCATCGACCACCTTGCCCGCCAGGACTCGCGGCCCGCGCCGGAACGGTTCAGGCTGTTCAAAACAAGATTTCCGCAGATAGATGGGGTTTGGAAAGGAACACGGTCATTTCTCACCAAGATTACGGCCGACAAGCAAAGAGAGGTAGTTTCGGCGTGCCGGGTCTTGGGAAAAGTCGCGTCGAAGCTGGCGACCCGGGTGAGTGAGTATTACCCTGGGCTTTCAGAGCACGATGCGCAAGACCTTGAGGCAATGCTCCGCAGGCTATCGGCCAAGGCAATCGGGTGGGAAGCCGAGGCATCGAGGGCGGGTACCGCGACAGAGCGTTGCCCGGTTGGTGAAGGTCATGCACCGGGTGCCGCAGCCGGACAGGCTGGCCGCGAGTCCGGTGGAGCGATGGAGGCCTACGAGAGGATCCTCCGCGATGAGCTCGGCGTTGAGTTGGACGAGCTGTTGAAGTGGTACGAATCGGAGATTGAGCTGACAAGGCACGAAATGCTGGAGGCTGCGGCTAGAGTGGAGGCGGGAGTGCGGACCCCCGCAGAGGTGTCCGAGCTTCTGTACAGACTTGCTGGGCCCGCTGACACCGTCGAGGAGATGTTCAGCCGTATGGAGCGGTACGTGGCCGCGGCAAGGGAAGCCTCCATGCAGGGCTATGTTGACCTTCCCGAAGAGAAGTGTCTCGTGAAGCCGACTCCCGAACAGGCCCGCGATGACTACCCGTGGGGCGGGTACGGCGGAGGGTGTTGGCGGAGGCGTCCCCTCATAGGCGAGTGCTTCCTGAATGAGACCAACTACAGGGCAGTGACAGACGGCTGGCTGAAGATGATGGCTATACACGAATGCTATCCGGGGCACCACGCCCAGTTTGTGAGGTCGATCGTGGATCCCCTTCCGTCTACGGTGGCGATGGGTGCGAAGTCGATCCCTCTGACTGAAGGCACAGCGCACCGGTCGGAGAGGCTCCTTGAAGGCATCTTCCCTGACCCTGCTTTCCCGGTGTTTGTCCGACTGCGCCGCCACCATACGGCCGTAAGGATCAAGGCCGACCTCTACCTGCACTACTGCGGCAGACCGGTCGAGGACGCGGTCCAGCTCTATGTTGATGAACTGGGTTTCGATTGGAACACGGCCAGGAGTCAGGTCCGGTATCAGGAGCGGAACCCCGGGTACATGACGTGCTACTACTACGGAATGAAAAGGCTTCAGGATTTTCAGGCAGAGTACATGCCGGATGAAAAGGAGTTTACCCGCACTCTCTTCTCCGTTGGAAGGATCAGCCTTTCCAGCTTAGAGCGGTTCCTGAAGCTTGCCCCCGAAGACAGACTGCGTTTTCAAACCGGTTTCAAGAGCCTCCTGCAAGAGGAGTGAAAAGGGTTGCCTTCGGGCGCTTACGTAGAGACGGCAGAGCCTACGTTGGCGGTGAACCAGCATTCGTCAGAGTAGAACTCGGGCCTGGGGTCGTCCATGAACCCGTGGTTCTTGCACAGCCGGAGGAAGCTGTCAAGGAAAGGCTCTTTACCCAGCGGAGGGGCATATGCCGTCTTGACCCCCGTTACGGCATATCCGGCCTCGTCAAACCAGCGCATGACGTCGTCGGGCGCGGCGCAGGGTCCCCAGGCAGGCCGGGGATAGGTGGGAGGAGGAGCCGTCAACAAGAGAGGCAGGAGGCGCGACAAAGCCCAGGCGTTTCTCACACATGCAAGCAGGACCCCGCCCGGGGCGAGGACTGACCTAAGGCGCCTCAGGTAGCCGATGGGGTTCGGCAGGCACTCAAGATGCCATACTGAGATAATGGCGTCGTAGGGCGCGGATGATGCCGCTTCTTTCAGGTTCTTGGCGACTCTGGCTCCGGAGTCCTGGGTGCCTGGCAGGTACGTTGAGGCGACCGCTCGCAGCCTCCTGTCTTCCTCTATTCCCGTGACTGACCGGGCACCTCTCTCCATGCATTCCAGGAGAGTCGCGCCGGCGCGCGCCCGCAGGTCCAGGATGTTCTTGCCTTCGGGCTCAATCATGGTCAGGACGTCTCTCCTGGGATGGGCGGCCATAGGATCGTCCAGGCCCCACTTGGAGCACATGCGCCTGGCTTCCGCGTCCAGAACCTTGACGCGCTCAGGTTCTCCGTGCTGGGGGTGTCTCGGCCCGGCTCGGTGCACGTACGCGTCTTTGGCGATGTAAGCTTTGAGGCCGGCCCGGGCAAGGCGAAGGCAGAAGTCGTCGTCGGCGAACCCTCCTTGGCCGAATCGCTCGTCAAACCCGCCGAGGTCGAGAAAGGTGTCCTTCCTAACGAGCATGGGAGCTATGGCTATTCGGACGGTCGCGCGCCACTTTGAAGGGTCGGGCGCAGGAGTCGCCTCATCCGAAGCCATTGGAGCCGGAGCGTTCTGGAGTCCCGCTGCCATATTGCACATGGGGCCCACTGCCCCTGCTCCTGTTGCCTCAGCGCAGGCGAGCAGGCGTTCCAGCCAGCCGGGAGCTGCCACGGTATCGGCCGTCACGAAAGCAAGGTATTCTCCGGAAGCCGAAGACGCGCCTCGATTGAAGGCTTCAGGCATCGTAAGCTCCCTACCTCGAGGGCCTCGTGAAGGGGCTTGTATAACCTCGTGATCCCCTCCATAGGCATCCTGCAGAGCCTGGGTGCAAAGGGAGAGCCGCTCGTCGCCGTCGAACGAATACACAATGATGCTTACCATAGTGATCCCTCACGAAGGCAGTCTGTGGGATGACCTCCTCAAGGTCGAAGGGTGCCTTAACATCCTATGAGACCCAGCATGGCACCGTTACGCGGTTTAGGTTCACTTACGGCCATTTCCGTGGTATATTCTTCAAAAGCCGATGAAGGGGACAGTAGGTCCGGACTGAAGGCTAAGAGAGTCGCCGGTGAGTGCGAGGCGATGCCGAGGAAGGAACGAACAGCACCCTTGAGGCGTGGGGAACAAAGGGGCGGAGCCTCAAGTATTTCCCTCCGGCAGCCTCCGTTACAGGGCATAGAGGTCGCGCTTTTTTGGCGGCAAAGCAGGGTGGCACCACGAGAGCAGGCATGTCTCGTCCTTGAGACTTGCCTGCTCCTTCATTTTCAAGGGAGGGCTTGAAGACATGTTCGATATCGACATCCTCAGGAAGAACCGGCCTTTGGTCGAGGAGATGCTGAGGAAACGCTCTACCACAATCGATCTCGACCGCATCCTGGAACTTGACCGGAGGAGGGCGGAACTGGTCCGGGCGTCCAACGACTTGAGAGAGGAGAGAAACAAGCTCTCTTCAGCCATCAAAGATACCAAGGATCAGGCTAAAAGGGCTGAGCTGATTGAGAAGACGCGCGAAATCCGGGAGAAAGTCGCGTCAATTGAAGCGGACCTTGCTTCCACTCAGAAAGACTTGCGGGAGCTCCTCCTGTGGATGCCGAACATGCTGGCTCCGGAGGTTCCCTTCGGCGAGGACGAATCCGGAAACGTGGTAATCCGGACCTGGGGTGAGCCGAGGAAGTTTGGGTTTACGCCTAAGGACCACGTGGAGATTGGGGAGAGCCTAGGCATTATCGACATCGCGAGGGCTGCCAAGGTGTGGGGAACACGAGCGTACTTCCTTAAGGGCGACGCCGTATTCCTTGAGCTCGCTCTGGTCAGATACGCTATGGACCTGCTTACTTCAGAAGGATTTGTGCCGGTGGTGACGCCTATCGTCGTCAAATCCGAGATTCTGGAGGGCACTCGCCATTACCCTTTCTTTAAAGACCAGATCTACCGTATCGAGGGAGAAGACTCCGGACTGGTCGGAACGTCGGAGATACCTCTCGGGGCGATGCACGTGGGAGAGATCCTTGACGAGAAGATGCTGCCTCTGAAGTACGCAGGGTTTTCGGCGTGCTACCGCACTGAAGTTGGGTCAGGCGGGCGTGACGTCAGGGGACTCATAAGGACTCATCACTTTGACAAAGTGGAGATGTTCATCTTTGATAAGCCCGAGAACTCGGAAAGAGATCACGAGCTGATACTGTCGCTGGAGGAGAGGATCTACCGGGAACTGGAGATCCCCCACAGGGTAGTGATGATGTGTTCAGGCGACCTCGGGCCCGTAGCGTACAAGAAGTATGACGTGGAGTTTTGGCACCCTTCGGAGGGCAAGTACAGAGAGATAACCTCGTGCTCCAACTGCACCGATTTCCAGGCGCGGGGCCTCAACACGAGGTACAGGCCTGCCGCAGGGGGGAAGCCCGAATTCGTCCACACTCTCAACGGAACCGGGATAGCCATAGGCCGGACACTGGTAGCCATTCTTGAGAACTGGCAGGAGGAGGACGGCAGCGTAACCGTGCCCCCCGTGTTGAGGAAGTACATGCCGGACGGGCAGGAAAGCATAAAGTCGAAAAGGATCTGAACGATCTTTCTTGAATCTTGGGAGTATCCCCGACAAGAGAGGTGCGCGAACGTGACCGTGGCTATTCCCATTCACATGAAGAGTTGGCTCTTCAAGGTGGAGCCGTTCGTTGTCTTGGCGGGTCCGGCCAAGACGGCCCTCATACCTGTCGACAAGAAGCGTTACGAGAGCATTACTTCCCAGGATACGCACGGGACTTATCTGGACAGACTGTCCGGGACCATGGCTGCCTTCGCACAATACGCCGAGACGCTGGCTTCATCGCCGATGGATGAGGTAATCACGAACCATCCGGGAAGCATTGTGATCGACAGTGCCAAAATCAAGGCGGTTAGCCTCCGTATCGACGAAGAGGCTGTCAGGAATCGAGGGATCGGGTACTACACGCTTGAGATCGTCACCGAACAGAAGAAATACAGAGGAACCGTGGATAGGGGTACCAACGAGGAAGGAAAAGCTGAAGCCCTTAAAGAGGTCTTTGGGTCAAGGTTCAAATAGGCGAGCGCCGCTTGGATAGGTTGACGCAAAAGCCCTGCTTCTTTGCGGAAGCAGGGCTTCTTGTGCGTAAGTCGGATGAACCGGTTGCGGCGTGCCTGAGCTTCCGGTTCTAGAACCCAAACAGGGCTATCTTTGCGATGAGCGGCCCGAAGAGGCTTGCGCTCAAGCACATGACGGTTATGAGCGTGTTCAGAGACGGGCCTGCAGTGTCTTTGAAGGGGTCGCCGACCGTGTCGCCGACGACGGCGGCCTTATGGGCTTCGGAACCTTTGCCGCCGTGCGCGCCGTCTTCAATGAACTTCTTTGCGTTGTCCCAGAGACCGCCTGAGTTAGCCATGAACAGGGCAAAGATGATTCCCGTGATGATGGAGCCCGCGAGGAATCCGCCCAGCGCGTGGGTTCCCAAGAGCACTCCCACCGCAACGGGGGAGGCGAAGCTCAGGATGCCCGGCAGCAGCAACTCTTTGAGGGCTCCGGTTGTCGCTATGTCGACGCAGCGGTTTGAGTCCGGCTTCACTTTGCCCTCGATTAGGCCGGGTATTTCTTTGAATTGCCTGCGAATCTCCTCGACCATGACGAAGGCGTTCTTGCCCACCGACAGGATGGTGAGCGCCGCGAACAGAGGCGGCATAATGGAGCCTAGGAGCACGCCTGCAACCACCGAAGGCGTTCGCAGGTCGATGGCTTGAATGCCCACAGTCTCCGAGTATGCAGCGAAGAGCGCCAAAACCGTCAGAGCGGCTGCCCCGATCGCGAACCCCTTGGTAATCGCCTTTGCTGTGTTGCCCGCCGCGTCAAGGCGATCGCAGATCCTAATTGTCTCTTCCGATTCGTGGCCGGCTTCGGCGCAGCCCTTTGCGTTGTCGACAATCGGCCCGTACGCGTCTGCAGAAACGATCATTCCGGTGATGGACAACATGCCGACCGCAGCTATGGATACGCCGTATGTTCCCGCAATGCCGAAGTGCTCAGCGGAAAACCAAGCGGTTACCATCGCTATGACGATCCCTAGAATCGACGGGACGGCGCTGACCAATCCGTACGAAAATCCCCGGAGGATCAAGATGGCCGGCCCCGTGCGGGCACTCTCGGCGGTGCTCTGAACTGCTTTACGGTCTATGTCGGTGAAGTAGTCCGAAGTGAATCCTATGACGATTCCCGCCAGAAGTCCGGCTATGGTCGGCACTATGAGACCCCACGGGTTGGGGATGCCGATGAGAAATGTTGCTGCTGTTGCCGCGACCGCGAAGATGACCGTTGTCGCTATGGTGCCGGTATTCAGGGCTTTGCCGGGATCATTGCCCTCTCCCGGCCTCACGAACAGCATGCCGGCCAGCGATGATAGGATGCCGATTCCACCCAAGAGCAGGGGGAACACGACAAACTGCTCTGTGTAGATGGCGGCTCCCAGGAGCATGACCGCGACTACGCTTGCCACGTAAGAGTCGAAAATGTCGGCTCCTACTCCGGCAACGTCTCCAACGTTGTCTCCCACGTTGTCTGCAATGACGGCAGGATTACGCGGGTCGTCCTCGTCGAGGCTGAACTCGACTTTGCCTACCAGGTCGGCTCCAATGTCGGCGGTCTTGGTGTAGATACCGCCGCCTGCCTTGGCAAGTAGTGCCAGAGAGCTGGCTCCGAAGCTGAAGCCGAGAATGACCGAGGCGTCCCGGAAGATCATGTACAGAACTGTCATACCTATGAGCGCCAGTCCCACAACTGACAGGCCCATAACTCCGCCCGCGAAAAAGCCGACGGGAAAAGCTTTGGATAGTGAAGACCGCGCCGCCCAAGCGACTCGCGCATTTGCTCTGGTCGCAACATACATGCCGGTATAGGCGGCAGCTGCTGAACAGCCTGCGCCCAAGAGATAGGCGAAGGCGTCCTCCCAACCCAGAGAGAAGAAGATGATTATGGCCACAACGAAGGCGAGCCCGGCCAGGGCTTGAAAAAGCCTGCGGAGATAAGCCGCCGCGCCGTCCTGGATAGCCTCTGAAAACTCGGACATAGCCTTGTTCTCGTTGGCTTGAGCCATTACCCACCTGTAGAGGAAAACCGCCGCAATGATTGAGATCGCGCCCGCGACGAGGGCTGTGAGTTCCCAGACCATTTTAGGCCTCCCGAAGCACAAAGTTGGTATTTCACCGCAAAATTCCGCTTTCAATAGTACTGGGTAGGCAATTGTATGTCAAAATGGAAAGTGGTATGGCAGTCTGTAAACAGCACACTGAAGACAAGGGGATGGGTACGGTGGCGTGGAGAGGTGTTGTCGAGGAATATCGCCAGTTCCTGCCGGTTGACGAAGATACTCCCGTAGTGTCGCTCCTCGAAGGAGGTACGCCCCTTATCAGGGCAAGAAATCTTGAGAAGGCGGTTCCGGGGCTGGAGGTTTATCTAAAGTACGACGGACTAAACCCAACCGGTTCTTTCAAGGACCGGGGAATGACGATGGCGGTAACCAAGGCTGTCGAGTCAGGAGCCCGGGCGGTCATCTGCGCGTCGACGGGAAATACGTCGGCGTCTGCCGCCGCTTTTGCAGCGCGAGCGAACGTGAGATGCATAGTCCTCATACCTGACGGCAAGATCGCCCTCGGAAAGCTGGCCCAAGCCATAGCGTACGGCGCCAAGATCCTCGCGGTACGAGGGAATTTCGATGAGGCGCTGGACTTGGTGAGAGCCGTTTCGGAAAAGCACGGCCTTACCGTAGTCAATTCCATTAACCCGTTCCGCATCGAGGGCCAGAAGTCCGCCGCTTTTGAGATCTGCGACGTGCTGGGCTCCGCGCCGGATTACCTGTCTATTCCCGTAGGAAACGCGGGCAACATCACGGCGTATTGGAAGGGTTTCCAAGAGTACAAGCAGCACGGGCGTGTGTCGTCGCTCCCGAAGCTCTTGGGGTTCCAGGCTGCCGGGGCCGCGCCGATTGTGGAAAACAGGGTGATTGAAAACCCGGAAACCATCGCTACCGCCATCCGGATTGGCAACCCCGCTAGCTGGAAGTCTGCAGTTGCAGCGCTCGACGAGTCGGGCGGCACTGTAGACAAGATCAGTGACGAGGACATTCTCAAGGCCTATACGCTGCTTGCCCGCTCGGAAGGCGTGTTTGCGGAACCTGCGTCGTGCATTTCGGTGGCGGGCCTTCTCAAGGCTCACCGCGACGGAAGGATCGCTGAAGGCAGTAAGGTCGTCTGCGTGCTCACGGGGACCGGGCTTAAGGATCCGGATACCGCAGTGGGGCTTCAGGGTGATGTCAAGTCGCTTCCTTGCGAGTTGGGCGCTATCGAGAGAGAGGTTCTGGGGAATTGAGATTACGGTTAAGGGTTCCCGCGACTACCGCGAATCTCGGACCGGGCTTTGACTGCCTGGGCATGGCCCTTTCTCTCTACAATGAAGTGGAGTTTCGCGTCGACGGAGAATTTCGGTTGGATTTGCAGCCGGCTCGATGTGCTGAAGGACACCGCCATGAGAAGGGTATCTCCGGCCAATCCGTTAGTATCCTATCCGACGGTAAGCCTAACCTCACGGTTCCTTTGGCCAAGAACCTTGTCTACCAGAGCTTCGTCCGCGCTTCCGATGTCTTGGGGTTGAGGCTTCCCCCGGTCACTATCGAAATCTTGACGACGGAAATCCCCATCGCTCGCGGGCTGGGGAGCAGCGCCGCGTGCATTGTAACAGGCGTCTTGGCAGCGAACACGCTGGCCTGTCAGTGCGGCGGCGGACTGAGTTTTTCCGAAGCCCTAGATTTGGCCGTCGATATTGAGGGACATCCCGATAACGTGGTGCCGTGTGCCGTCGGCGGGATGACGGTTGCCGTGAGGGCGGAGTCAGAAGGCAGGGTGCGTACTTTCTACAGCCGCATCGGCGTTCCCGACGGCCTGACTTTCGCTGCCTTGGTGCCGGGTTTTCGCCTGACCACTGAAGACGCGAGGCGGGCTTTGCCCGAGTCTTACAGCCGTGGTGACGCAGTGTTCAATGTTGGCCGGGCGGCACTGCTCGCGGCTTCTTTTGCATCCGGCGATTTTGGCGCCTTGAGGGTGGCAATGGATGACAGACTGCACCAGCCGTACCGCCTCGGGCTCATCCCTCATTCGGCAGAGGTAATCGAGGCTTGCAGGAGAGCCGGATCAGCCGCCGAGTTTCTGAGCGGCGCCGGCCCCACAATCATGGCTATTGTCCGCGGGGACGGGGCCGGATTCTCGAAGGAAGTGTCACCGCGCCTGGCCGGAATCCCGGGCAACTGGATCGTTCACTTGCTGGAACCTGATACATCCGGAGCAAAGGTAGAGATCCGGTAGAAGATATTTCGGGTATGGGAGGAAACCGAACCGCAGTAGGCGAAATTGTCTGTCATCAAACCAGGCCTACTGGGGCGCGGGCTTCAGAAAAGGCCCAAAAAGGAGGTTTCTTCCGTGGACGATCTGGTGAAGCAGATTGAGGAGCTGAGAAGACAGCAGCAAGGGCTTGGCCACGTCTTTGCTTCGCTTCACAAGGCGATAGACGACCTCATGTGGCATCAGGTCATGCAGGACGTGGCTATCGTGGATAAGGTGGTCTACTGCGGGCCGCCTCCGGCAAACACCATGGCTCAATCGGCCCAGGACAAGGGCAATCCCCTAAAGGTTCGAGCATACACGTTTGTGCCGAAACACATCGACCGGAAGAAACGGCACCCGCTCTTGGTTTTCGTCCACGGCGGGGTGCACTCCAACTTCAGCACGGGCTCCGAGCACATTATCAAGGAACTCATTGCTCAAGGATACATCATCATCTCGACCGACTATCGCGGCAGCACGGGGTACGGCGAGCAGTTCTACAAGTTCATAGACTACGGCGGGCTTGAGGCCGAGGACGTCTACGAGGGCCGCAACTTCATGGTTGAAAACGAGCTGTTGGTGGACCCTGACCGCATCGGGATCCTTGGGTGGAGCCACGGCGGACTCATCACTCTCATGAACATCTTCAACCATCCCGATGCCTATAAGGTTGCTTATGCAGGCGTGCCTGTATCCGACCTAGTTGCTCGGATGGGGTACAAGGGAGAACACTACCACTCCTTGTTCTCGGCGCCTTACCACATTGGGAAAACAGCGGTTCAGGATCCGTGGGAGTACAGGAGGCGCTCGCCCGCGTGGCACGCTGAGAAACTAAAGACGCCTCTCCTTATCCACACCAATACCAACGACGAGGATGTGAACGTTCTCGAAGTAGAGCACCTGATCAAATCGCTCAAAGCTGCGGGCAAGGATTTTGAGTACAAGATCTATCAGAATGAGCCCGGCGGCCATGTTTTCAACAGGATCGACACCAAAGCCGCCAAAGAGTCTCGGAAAGAGATCTGGGCTTTCCTCGCAAAGTACCTGAATCCGGACTTCCCCGTGAAGTAGGATCTGCAACGAGCCTGATCTGGGGGCCGTGCGGCAAAGGCAGCACGGCCCTTCGTCATAGTCCGGCGGGCTGCACGAAAACAGGGTTGGTCCACACTTCAGACTCTTGGCTGCGGCGCGCCCCGGCAAAGTCGAATCTAGCTACATAAAAGGTGCTCTTTCTCGGGCACCGCAATCTGAGATCGACAGGCCTGCCGTGCCTTTCCGGGGTCAGCACAGTTTCGCGGCCATTGCCTGAGAAGAGGGAGATCCTTTTGCATCGCCTACCGGGGGAGGCGTGGTGCTCGAAGATGAAGCTTAGTGTTGAGCCAGGGTACGAACGGACAATGCCGCCAACGCCGGTTCCGTTCAGGGTGAAGAAGCCGAGATCTTTGGATCCTGATCCCACGACGCGGCCCTTTCTGATCGTTTCCCAGACCATGGCACGAGTGAGCGGTGGTCTCCTCGGAGTCGCGGGGTCTGGCAGGCTTGCGCTGCGGGCCGTAGCGGCGGCTGTCCTGTCAGCCGGGGTCTGCGGGTGAATCCAAATGAATCCCTTTCCTCCAGGTTCCTGCATGTTGTGGCAGTCCGAGTTGGCGAGGCCCACAACGAACTCCCTCGTCCTAAGAGTTTTCGCTAACCCTTGATTGAGCATTAGGAACCATTGTGCGATGGTCTCTCGCATCGCCTTTCTGCCGCGGTTGATGAGCTCAATGCCGGCGAGATCCTTGACAGACCAATCGCCCCATTTTTCGCGCTTGGCGAAGGGATGGGCTGCCATGCCGTATGAGTGAGGCCGGTTGTGCCCTCTTATCTGCCACAGTAGACGCCGGGCATCGAATCCCCGGTTGGAGGGAACAGAAGGAGCATTGGCCTGCATGGCGTACGCCAGGCAGTGGCCTCCCCCGTGTACGGCGATCTCAACTCCGGGTAGAACCGGAAGCCCGTACTCCTTTTCCGCGTCGAGGCATTGTTCGCAATATCCGCCGGGAGATCCCCACTTGCGGCCGATACCGTCTTCGTGGTCTGTGATGATTATGAACCCGAAACCGTTGTCGCGGGCGTGGCGCACGCGGGAGGCAATCGGGAGGAGGATCACATCGGGACTCCAGACTGTGTGAACGTGACCGTCGCCGCCGTACCATCCGGGAACGCGGGGAAGGGAGGCTACTCGGAGAGGGATATGTGCCTTCTCCAAGACTTCGCGCCCTGACACCGTTGCCTGAACCGTCACCTCAATGAGCGTCTGGCTGCCGTCGTCGACCTCCGCACCCGTAAGGTCCAGGTCAATCTCTCGATAGGCCCCATGCTGTGAGACCTCGGAGATGACTTCCTGGTCCGAGTCGCCGAAGCCGGCAGTAACCTCACTAGGGCTCAGGTGCAGCGCGGTGAGAGGAGACCGGATCGCGAGTTCTCGGTTCCGGCCAAGGGCTGCGGCTCTCACCGACGTTACGAAGCCATCGCCGTCGCGCGCCAGAGATATGACTGGCACTCTGACGGTCCCCAACGGCTGGCGGTTTACCTCTACTTCTTCGGGCAGGAATAGGAAAAATCCGCTGCGGCGCACAAGAAACACTCCCCCGGCGGTTTGCTCGCCGGGGGATCATATGCTCCGCCGCGCTCGTGCGCTACGACACATTCCGTGACACCGGAGCCTTCACGGGGAAGGCTCTACTTCAGTGCAAGTCTCTACTTCTGCTGGTCGCTCCTGAGCACTCCGGCTTTGGCGTAGTTGTCAAACTCCATATCGCGGATGATGATGCTCACCGCCTCAGGCGGAGCATTTAGGGTCCTGCAGATCGCATCTGTAACTTCCTTGACCATAGCTCTTTTCTGCTCAACCGTCCTGCCTTTGAGGATCTCCATCTGTACGATAGGCACGTTCTTAACCCTCCTTGAATGAAGTGGCTGTTTGCTGCCTGCAGCCCCTGGTTCCCAAACCATACGGTGCCAGTTTATTGAGTGGAGTAGAGGTTCTCTAGCGTGGAACCTGATTCCTGCGGGAGGTTCCGGGTCGGAGGTGAACGGTTTCGGTCGGGTGTCCGCTGTCGGGGGCGGTTGCGCTTAACATTGCGTTTTTCACGCACTTTCGACATGGAAGATTGCGTTTTTGCAGCGGAGCACTGCAAAAACGCAATCTTTGCCCCAAAAACGTTGCGAATAACGCAAAGTGAACTCATTATGTTGACTGGCACATCAACCGGCTAAGTTAACCGGGCCGCGGCGAAGGTCATGTTGCTCGGCTCATTGCCAAGCTCATGTTGGCCGGCACATCACCAAGGTTACATTGCTTGGCTCCTCACCAAGCGGTGAACCCTCCGTCAACGTAGAGGTTCTGGCCGGTGACGAACTTGGAGGCATCGCTCGCGAAGTAGACCACCGCGCCTGCCAACTCGTCGGGAGTTCCGAATCTCTTGAGGGCGTGGCGGTCTCTAAGCAGCCGGTACAGTTCGGGGGCTTCCTGAACCGACTTGGTCATCTCTGTTTTGATGAATCCGGGACCTATCGCGTTGACCAGGATACCGTATTTGGCCCACTCGCAGGCCAGGGCTCTCGTCAGCACCACAATCCCGCCTTTGGAGGCGTGATACACGCTTGCACCGATTTCGCTGCCGACCCGGCCGAATACGCTACCGATATTGATGATGCGGCCGCCCTTCTTGGACTCGATCATGACCCGAGCAGCGGCCTGGCTCATGAAAAAGAGTCCTCTCAGGTTCACGTTCATAACACGGTCCCATTCTTCAGGTGTGACATCTTCTGCCGGGTCTACGGTCGCGGTACCTGCGTTGTTCACAAGGATGTCCAGTCCGCCGAATTTCTCGACGGCCGACTTCACGGCCTGGCGCGATTCCTCGGGGTCGGAGACATCGCACTTCACGAAGATGGATTGCCCGCCTGCTTTCACTATCTCGTCTGCAGTGGCTTGGTTGCCCGAGCTTACTCCCGTAACGACCACGTTCGCTCCGTACTCGGCCAATGCAAGGCAGCACGCTTTTCCTATTCCGCGTGATCCTCCCGTGACCAGCGCTGTCCTGCCCGAAAGGTCGAATAGGTCATTACATCCGCTTTTCACGCTGTCAGCATCTCCTTCACCATGCGCTTTGGCATAGTGTTTCCAGAGGCTATAGGGTGATGCTCTCCCATATCTCCCTTATGCTTTCGCCGGCGGCTGACCGAGTTCGCGTGATCGGGATCGCCTTGGCCATAGACTTTGGAACTTCAGTGTCGTAAGGGATTCTCCCGACAACGGTGAAACGGCTGCCGGCCATCTCTTCTATACTCTTTGCGTTGTCTTCATGGATGTCGTACCTGTTTATCACGCAGAGAGCAGGGACACTAAAGCGCTCGCAGACGGATAGGACACGCTCGAGATCATGGATCGCAGAGAGGGAAGGCTCGGTGACGATCAAGGCAGAGTCGGCACCGGAGAGCGATGCGATGACCGCACAACCGATTCCCGGGGGACCGTCTGTGATGATGATGTCCCGGTGCTCTTTTTCGGCAGTTTCCCTGGCTTTTTGGCGCACCAGGGTAACCAGCTTGCCCGAGTTTTCCTCACCCGGTCCCAGGCGCGCGTGGATCAGGGGGCCTTTTTCTGTTGAGGATATGAACCACCGGCCCGAAGTGACAGGCCGCATTTCGATGGCACCCTCGGGACAGGCTCTGGCACATAACCCGCAACCCTCACAGGATAGATGGTCGATGCTGCCCGGATATGCCGCGCCGAAGCGGCAAAGCTCTTCGCAAAGGCCGCACCCGGTACACTTGGCCGCATCGACAAATGCCTGCTTAGACGCTATGAAGTCGTGTCCTTCGAGTTCTCGCGGGTTTAGAATCAACCCCAAGTTCGCGGCGTCAACATCGCAGTCGCAGAACACGGCATTTGAAGCCAAGTCAGCAAACCCGGCTGCCACAGAGGTTTTCCCCGTGCCGCCTTTTCCGCTTACGACAACAATTTCCTTAGGCTTGTTCACGGCTAAGGCCCCTCTTTCGTTTCGCTGCTTGTTTCAGTAGTGCACCCGGTATCAGGAGTGCGCATAGACATGTCCGTCAGGTGCCAAGTTTCAGCTGGCGGCTCCGGCCCTCGGATCATCTGCAATGCCGCATCGAGGATGCGCGAGAAAACGGATAGATACTCGCGGGACGATGACGCGGCGACGTTTCCTTCAGCGGACAGGCGTGCAAGGTTACGGTCGAGTGGGATCTGGGCAAGGATAGGGATTCCCTTCGACCGGCAGAATGCGGCTACACTGTCATCTCCGATGTCCGAACGGTTGATCACTACCGCAGAAGGCACTCCAAGTTTGAGCGCTGTTTCATAGGCTAGTTCCAGGTCGTGCAATCCGAAGGGAGTCGGCTCCGTGACCAAGATACACAGGTCGCTGCCCTTGATGGAAGCCACCATAGTACATGATGTGCCCGGAGGCGAGTCAATGATGGCGAGTGCGCCCGGAATGACCTGCTGCCTCACCTTCTTGACGAGCGGAGCCGCCAGCGCTTCGCCCGGATTCAGGATTCCGTGGGTGAACGAAAACCCGGCGTTGCCTCTACCGGCGGGGAAGCTGAACCCTTGCTTGACCTTGCCTATCACACGGGGTACTTCGCTAATGCACTTCTCGGGGCATGCATAGCTGCAGGCTCCGCACCCGTGGCAGAGTTCCGGGAAAACGAGCACCCTTTTTGCAGATAGGATGGCGTGGAACGCGCAGACCTCGCCGCAAATGCTGCAGTGTGTGCATCTGGATTCATCTACCTCGGGGACCAGAACGGTTACATCCTCTCGTTCTGAAATCTCGGGTTGGAGGAAGATATGACAGTTGGGTTCCTCTACATCGCAGTCAAGGATCTGAACCGGGATAGAATCGGAGTCACGCCCGAGGCGGATCGCCGCCGCAACAGCGAGGTTTACCGCTACGGTTGTCTTTCCCGTTCCTCCCTTACCGCTGGCGATGGATATTTGCATAGAGCACCTCCGTGTGGTGGCCCTTCCCGATGGAGACGGGAGCGCGCATCTACAGTAGGGGAGCAGCCCGGGCGCGGGCGCTCCCCATCGAGCCAAGCCCGATCAGTTCTCATCCGGAGGTGAACGGTGAGGACATCAGCACGCCCACCAGGCCGGATTCGTTAACGGGACCTCCGGTCGTCGGAATCATCGTCTTTTGCGCTTTTTCGCAGTTCCTCTATCTCCGCCAGCCTGTCTTCGATCGCCGCCAGCTGATTCTTGAGAAAACCGACTTCTTCGTCCAAGGCCTGGTCTGAGAGCCCTTCCGCCGGTGCGTCATATCCCCGCGGACCGTAGTATGGAAAGCCCAGGCCGCGCCCATATCCGCGTCCCCAGCCTCTGTAGCCCGCTCCTCTGCCGTATCCGGCACGCCATCCGCGGCCGTAGCCGAACTCGAAGCCACGGTTGTAGCCTGGGTTCATGAACCCGGGGCTGCCGAATCCCCCGCAGAAGCCCATGCCTCTTCCTGTCATGGGACCGAAGCCCATAGGACCTGTTCTATCTCCTCTTGGCATTGACACAGTCACCTCCTCTTAAAGAAGCCTGATTTACTTCCGGTACAACCCGCTGTGTGAAGATACGGTGGCCCCTGTATGCTCCTTCGCGCGGCCTTCCTGATACGCGGCCAATGCCTCTTCGACGGTTTTCCCCTCCGGTGAATACACAGAGATACCGGTTGCGCCCAGAGCGGAAACGGCGTTTGGTCCAAGGTTTTGCGCCAGTACTACCTCGACGCCCTGGGAGGACAGGAATTGAACTGTGGCGACAGCTGCGCCGTGTGATGACGAGAGCGCAGGATTCGGGTGGACTTCGCTTTCGCCGGTCTCCGTGTCAGTCACGATAAGATAGCTGCACCGACCGAATCTTCCATCCACCGGTGACTTGAGGGAGTCTCCCTGAGAGCACACTGCGATTTTCAATGATGGTCACCTCTTGCTCTAGACTGCCTTTCTTCTATAACGGGTATGTACCCAAAATCATTCTACCCAGTTATGAATATATGTCAATAACCTATGGCTCAAGAACTTCATCTTTGCAGGTTTGGATATGGAAGGGGGGCAATGATATTGCACCTTGACGGGGAGAAAAAAAGGCGGACTGCCGTCCGCCCAGACCTCGTTTCCGTCGGGTAATTCCTAGTGATGTTCGCAGGCGCTGTCTCCCAATTCCAGACTGCCGTCCATATACTTGAGGACGACGTCATCGACGTCTCCGGTTGCTCCGAGGACTACTTCTATGTTGTTCTGCTTGAACAATTCCACTGCCCGGGGTCCCATTCCGCCTGCAATAATGCAGTTGACTCCATGGGACGCCAAGAAGCCCGGGAGGACACCCGGCTGGTGTCCCGGATTGGGCAGGGAAGTGGAGCCGGTGATCTTCCCGTCGCTAACCTCAAAAACCCGGTACTCAGGACAATGCCCAAAGTGGGCTGACACGGTGCCTCTATCGCATGCCACGGCAACTTTCATTTGCATATCCCCTCTCAAACAAGTGCAGCATTGAACTGCACCTAGATAGATGTGCCTACTCGAGAGCCACCTTCTGCTGAAGCAGGTCAACGATGTTCTTGAGCGATTCAGGTCTGTACTCCTCGATTTGTCCACGGTCTCCACGTCTGGATACGTCAGGATCGAGCGGGAGGGAGCCGAGCAGATCTATCTGCATCGTTTCTGCGATCTCGAGTGCTCTTGCTGGACCGAACGGTTCTATTCTCTCTTTGCACCTGGGGCAGATAAGCCAGCCCATGTTTTCCACCAGTCCGGCTATAGGGACGTTCATCATCTTGACCATGTTGACGGCTTTCTTGACTACCATCACCGAAAGGTCTTGAGGAGTTGATACAATGACAACCGCGTCTATTGGCAGTGATTGCAGCACTGTAAGAGGTACGTCGCCGGTTCCCGGCGGCAGGTCTACGACCATGTAGTCTATGTCGCCCCACAGAACGTCTGTCCAGAACTGCTTGACTGCTCCGGCTATGAGGGGTCCGCGCCAGATGACGGGCTCGTCTTCATTTTCGAGAAGCAGGTTCAAGGACATTACCTTCACGCCCGACCGGCTCTTCTCCGGCAATATCTGCTTTCCGACTGCGGCCGTGTTCCCTTTCACTCCGAACAGCTTCGGAATGGAAGGACCTGTGATGTCTGCATCGAGGAGAGCGACCGATAGATTGCGGCGAGCCAATTCTGAGGCTATCAAGGCAGATACCGATGACTTGCCTACTCCGCCCTTTCCGCTCATCACCGCGATCACTTTCTTGATGTTGCTGCTTTCCGGCTGGGCCAGCTTCTCAATCCCGGGGGGTTGAGGCTGCGATCCTCTGCCTTCGTTTTCGGACATGGCTGTTCACTCCTATGTTGGTGGATCGAGTTATCTGGGGCCGCCCCGTCCCCGGCCGTGGCGGTGTCTATTCCGGCAAGCAAAGCCGGCTTCGCCTTGCGGCTCGAGAGGAACTCGTGATGAGGTAAGTTTCTTGCTTCCGCACTTGGGGCACTCGGGCTCTGTGAGAGCTCTGTCTTCGTTGGTCCACTCCGTGTTGCAGGCCTCGCATGTGAATACCAGGGGGGAGATCAGGTAGTTTCCTCCCTCTACTCTTAGCGCTTTGCCCTCAATCAGCGCAGATGCGACTTTGTTTCTGGCGGCCGTCAGTATTCTCTGGAAGGTGCTTTGAGCCACTCCCATGCGTGCGGCACACTCTTCCTGCTCGAGTCCCACCAGATCTTTCAGCCTGATGGCTTCTACCTCGTCCAGACCCAGGCGAACTTCCGCCAGGTCGCGCATTCTGACGCCGGCCGGTTTGAAGTAGGTCGCCTCCGGGCCGAATTCAACCCGCCGCGGCTTTACTGGTCTTGGCATAGTTGACCTCCGGTTCTTTTCGTTGAAGCGATTTCGTGCATAAGTTGTGCATATATACCCATATCCAATCTACACTCGGCGTGACACTGTGTCAACAGCGGCGACAAGCCCGAAGATGCCTGGTCGGAAGGCCGGGCTCTTCCTTTGCGCCTGCTGCTCTTCTATGCTATACTGCGAACGGATAGAGGCAAGTCGGGAGTCGACAAACGCGGAGCAGTATTGGGAGTGGGTTCGAAGCCGAAACCCACTTTTTCATGTTATCGGGGTGATCCTTGTGGGAAGGCGTGAGATTGAAGAGAAGCTGTTTTCCGACTTCGAGCCCCTGGTTAAGGCGGCCGGTGTCGAGCTCCTCGACGTGGAGATGCTGTCCGAAAACAAGATGACCGTGCTTCGCGCGACCATCTACAGTCCCGACGGCATCACTTTGGATGATTGTGCAGCGGTTCAGCGTATCCTCAGCGACAGGTTGGATGAGACGGATCCGATTCCGGGGAGTTACTCCCTGGAGGTGTCGTCGCCGGGGCTAGAGCGCACTCTCAGGCGCCCGAAGGAGTTCGTGATCTACAAGGGTGAACTGTGCCAAGTGAATTTGTTTGCGCCAGAGGACGGCAAGAGGACCTATCGCGGGCGTTTGGTCGGCCTTGAGACTAGCCCGGACGGAGCCGAGAGTGTGGTTATCGAGACAGTAGGCGGTCCGGAGTCAAACGGCCGGAAGGAGCGTTCCGGAGTAACGGCCAAAGAGCGCCGGTGTTTTGATAGGAAGAACGTAAGTAAAGTGCAGCTCGTTTTCAGCGAGGTAGACCTCAAAAAGGGGCGGAACTAAGGAGGAGGCGGGAGCGGTGGACGGAGAGATCCTGATTGCTCTCAATCAACTGGAGCGGGAAAGAGGCATCTCAGTTGATGACTTGGTGGATGCGCTGGAGGTCGCGCTCGTTTCAGCTTACAGAAAGCATACCGGAGCGGCCGAGAATGTCCGCGTGCACTTCGATCGGGGCACGGGGGCAATTCGAGTGGTATCTCTCCGGGAGGTCGTGGAGAACGTAAGCGACCCCGCGACCCAGATTTCCCTGCCTGAAGCACTGGATAGAAACCCGGGCTACAAGCTGGGGGATTTCGTCGAAGATGAGATCACCGCTAAAGGGTTCGGGCGCATTGCCGCTCAGACTGCGAAACAAGTGGTCATGCAGAAGCTGCGCGAGAAGGAGCGCGGCATGATCTATGAGGAGTTTGCCGAGCGAGAGGGCGATGTAGTTACCGGACAAGTGGTGCGAGTAGAGCGCGGCGTCGTCATAGTGGACCTCGGCCGGGTGGAGGGCTTCATCCTTCCGCAGGAGCAAGTCCGCGGTGAGAAGTACAATGAAAGAGATCGCGTGAAGGCGTACGTTTTGGAAGTAAGGAAGACCCCGAAAGGGCCCCAGATCTTGCTTTCCCGCACGCATCCTGGCCTCTTGAAGAGGCTTTTCGAGTTGGAGGTTCCCGAGATCAGAGACGGAGTTGTTGAGATTAGAGGAATCGCCCGAGAAGCCGGTATGCGGTCTAAAGTCGCGGTTAGAGCGGTGCTTCCCGAGGTCGATCCTCTGGGAGCGTGCGTAGGCCCGAGGGGCGCCAGAGTTCAGGCCATAAGCCAGGAGCTGAAGGGCGAGCGCATCGATGTCATCGAATGGAGCGACGACCCTCGTACTTTTGTCGCCAACGCCCTTAACCCGGCTAAGGTGCTTGCCGTTGATATAAGCCCTGATGAACGCATCGCCAGGGTCACCGTAGCCGACCACCAGCTTTCGCTGGCCATAGGGCGTGACGGACAGAACGCGAGACTGGCCGCCAAACTCACAGGCCTTAAGGTCGACATCAAGTCAGACCGCGAGGGCCGCTAACATGCGCGGAACGAGGGTAACCACGAGGAGGCTACACACCGCTATGTAACAACCGAGGAGGTGGGGGAAATGCCCAGAAGGCTGCCAGCGAGGACTTGCCTGGGCTGTCAAACAGTAAAACCCAAGAGGGATATGATAAGGATCGTTCGTACTCCCGAAGGAAATGTGGTAGTAGACGAGACTGGCAAGAAGTCTGGCAGAGGAGCCTACGTTTGTCCCACTTTAGAGTGCCTTGAGCTTCTAAGGAAGGGCAAGCGGTTGGAGCGAGTTCTGGAAGTCTCCCCGCCTCCTTCTCTATTTGAGGAGCTGAGGGAGCGGATATTGACACACAGCGAAGGCCGGAGGTGATCGCCGGATGGCAAACCGCATCCGTGTATATGAAATAGCGAAAGATCTTGGAATTGACTCGAAAGAAGTGATCGGTGCCCTTTCCAAAATGGGTACCCCCGTTAAGAATCACATGGCGGCTCTTCCGGATGAAACGGTTGAAGCGCTAAGGAAAACTTTCGCCGGTAAGAAGTCAGGGGCTCAGGAGCCCGAGCGCAAGTCAGCACCTACTACTTCCCAGAGCAAGGCACCCGCCTCCCGGAAAGAGGCGGCTCCTTCCCAGAAGCAGGAGCCCACTTCTCAGAAGCAGGCTCCTCGTCCGCAACAGAGGACATCTCCTCCTCAAAGACAATCTCAAGCAGGTTCCGCACCCCGGCCTACCGAGAGACAAGCGGCACCTCACTCACAGCGTCCGGCAGGGGGCCAACAGCAGCCCAGGCAAATGCCCGTTCAGCAAAGGCCGCAGTATCAGGGGAATAGAGGCTATCAGCAATCCGGCCAGTCGAGAGGCGGGTATCGGCCGTCAGGTTCCAGGCGCGCAGGCGGGGGAAGCTCAGGGAGAAATCAACCTTACAGGCAGAACCAGAGGGGCTATGGCGGGCGGCCTCAGCATCAGCAGCCGTCCGGCGAGAAGCCCGGCGCACGCAGGGTCACCATTCAGGGACCTATCTCGGTGAGAGACCTTGCGACCTTGATAGGGGTTCCGGCGGCTCACATTCTCCGCGCCCTCATGAGCGCGGGCATGCTGATTAGCATCAACCAGAACGTTCCGGTAGAAGTGGCGGTCAAGATTGCCGAGAAACTGGGCTGCGTCGTAACCGTCAAAGAACCGGAGAAGACTCAAGAGGAGATCATTGCTGGCGAGCTTGAGAGAGAAGATGATCCTGAGGTGTCCGTCGCGAGGCCTCCCGTAGTCACGGTAATGGGCCACGTTGACCACGGCAAGACATCTATCCTGGACGCCATGCGGGACACCAAGGTCACCGCCAAGGAAGCGGGCGGGATTACCCAGCACATCGGCGCTTCCGTGGTGGAACACGGCGATAGCAGGATCATTTTCTTGGATACGCCCGGTCACGAGGCTTTCACTGCCATGAGGGCCAGGGGCGCCAAGGTTACCGACCTGGCGGTGCTCGTGGTGGCGGCAGATGACGGAGTTATGCCGCAGACTATAGAAGCGATCAACCACGCGAAGGCAGCCGGAGTGCCGATCGTGGTGGCTATGAACAAGATGGATAAGCCCACCGTGAAGCCTGACAGGGTAAAGCAGCAGCTAAGCGATGCGGGGCTTGTTCCCGAAGAGTGGGGCGGCGACACGGTGATTGTGCCTGTATCTGCAAAGACCGGCGAGGGCATTGATGACCTCTTGGAGATGATCGTGCTGGTAGCCGAGATGCAGGAGATAAAGACCGATCCCACCAGGAAAGGTCGCGGCTACATTATCGAATCTCAGATGGACAAAGGCAGAGGGCCCGTCGCCACAGCTCTTATTCGTTCAGGAGCTTTGAGAGTCGGTGACGTCGTTATTACCGACACCACGTGGGGGCGCATTCGCACTATGTTTGACTCCCGCGGGAGGCAGGTCAAGAAGGCCGGCCCCGCGACACCTGTCGAGCTAGTCGGACTCGAGGAAGTACCTCAAGCAGGAGACATGTTCCTGGTGGTCGACGATGAAAGGATGGCAAGGGACGTTATTGAGCGCCGGAAGTCGGCCAGAAGGGCTCAGGAGCTTGAGACCACGCACACCATGACCCTGGAGGAGCTTTTCAAGAAGCAGGAGGAAGGCGTCGTCACCGATCTCCCCATCATCGTAAAGTGCGATGTGCAGGGGTCGCTGGAAGCTATCCTTCAAGCGCTTGGGAAGATCAAGGGTACGGAGGTTAAGCTCAGCGTCATCCATTCCGGCGTCGGAGCAGTGATTGAGTCTGACGTCATGTTGGCGAAAGCCTCAAATAACGCGCGTATCCTGGGCTTCAATGTTCGTCCGGATGCGGGAGCAAGGGCTTTGGCGGAACAGAACGGCATCGAGATCCGCACTTACAGGGTGATCTACGAACTGCTGGACGATGTTAACGACATGCTTAAGGGCCTTCTGAAGCCGAAGACCGAGGAAGTCGTCCTTGGCCGGGTTGAAGTGCGCCAGACTTTCCATGTGCCCAAAGTTGGGACCATTGCGGGATGCTATGTGACTGAGGGCAAAGTGTCGCGCCAAGCCTCTGTCCGCCTCCTAAGGGACGGCGTGATCATCTACGAAGGCAAGCTGGCGTCGCTCAGGCGGTTCAAAGATGACGTTTCAGAGGTAAGCGCCGGTTACGAATGCGGTATTGGGCTGGATAAATTCCAGGATATGAAGCCCGGCGACGTCATCGAGGTATACACGGTGAGGGAAATCCCGCGATCGTAGATTTGGATGGGGTGGTGCTCGTGTCACAGAGACAGGAGAGAGTGTCCGCTCTGGTGCGAAGGGTAGTCTCGGAGCTTCTCGCCACGAGGATAAAGGATCCGAGAATCGGGTTCACGAGTGTTGTCAAAGTCGATGTGAGCAGGGATCTGTCTATCGCTAAGGTGTACGTGAGCGTTTTCGGGTCTCCCGAGGATAAGGAAGAGTCTATGAAGGGACTTAGGAGCGCCCAAGGCCTAATCAGGTCCGAGGTTGCCAAGGTGCTCGGCATACGCCACGCTCCGGAGATCCAGTTCGCTCTCGATGAGGGGATTGAGCACAGCATCCGGGTGTCGAGGCTCCTTAACGAGATCAAGAAAGGCGAAGAAGTGGAGGGCCAGTGATGGCGTCACCGGATTCTCTCGAAGCCGCCATCCTTGAAGCCAAGAAGGTAATAGAGAAGCATCACAGCTTCGTCTTGTTTGAGCATGAAAAGCCGGACGGCGATTGCGTCGGGTCGGGGCTTGCTTTGGTCCAGGCGCTGCAGCAGATGGGCAAGCAAGCCCTCCTGGTTTCTACCGACCCTCACCCGGCAGTCTACGACTTTCTTCCAGGGAAACAGCATCACACGAGAGCTCAATACATAGAGGCTGAGGATTTCCGGCCTGAGGTAGCTATCTTCATAGACTGCACTGACCCGGAGCGGGCAGGGAAGGGGCTGGAATTGTCTCGGTCCAGCTTTTGGGTCAATATCGACCACCATGTCTCCAACAAGAGGTTTGGGTCTGTCAACGTGGTTAACCCTGCCGCGGCAGCGACGGGAGAGATTGTGTATCATTTGATTAACGCGCTCGGAGTGCCTGTCACCAAAGAGATCGCCACGTGCCTTTACGTCGCCATTGTGACCGATACGGGAGGCTTTCGTTACCAGAACACAACCCGCGAGACCTTCGAGATCGCCGGTATGCTTACGGATCTCGGCGCGAATCCGTGGGAAATAGCAGAGTTGGTCTTTGAGACCCGCAGCGTGTCTTCTCTCCTGCTTCTCGGAAAAGTCCTGACGACGCTGAAACTCTACCACGGCGGAAAGCTCGCTACCGTCGTCGTAACCAAAGAGATGATGGCGAGTTCCGGAGCATCGCCCGGCGATACGGAAGGCATTATCGGGTACCCGCGATCCATCGCCGGGGTGGAGGTTTCCCTCTTCTTTCGAGAGATAGAGGACGGAAAGGCTTTTCACGTGAGTTTCCGTTCCCGCTCTAAAGTGGACGTAGCGGATATAGCGGTCAAACTGGGCGGGGGAGGCCATCCAAGGGCGGCGGGAGCTCTCGTTGAGGGCACTCTGCAGGAAGTTACGGATAAGGTCATGAGATTGTTGGATGAGTTGAACGTATGGACGGATTCCTGAATCTGCTGAAACCCCGGGGAGTCACTTCCCACGATATCGTTGCCGTTGTAAGGCGTATGCTGCGTGAAAAGCAGGTCGGGCACCTTGGGACGCTCGATCCGCTGGCAGTTGGTGTGCTCCCCCTTGCCATAGGCGCTTACCGCCGATTGTCCGAGTATTTTCTGGTTGAGGACAAGCGGTACTTCGCCGAGTTCACCTTCGGTGTCTCAACCGACACCGGCGATACGGACGGCCGCATTGAAGCGGAGGTTGACGCTTCCTTCGTAACACGAGAAAAAGTCGACGCGCTGCTTCCCAAGTATAGGGGGCGCATCCTTCAGCGCCCGCCGGCGTACTCAGCGCTAAAGGTCAAGGGCCGCAAGATGCTGGACCTGGCGCGCGAAGGGCTTGAGGCAGAGAAAGAACCTCGCGAGGTCACCGTTCACGAACTGACTCTCGTGGGGTGGGAAAACGGCAGGAACCCGAAAGGGTTGTTTTCCATGACTGTGGGCAGAGGCACCTACGTGAGGTCTCTGGCGATTTCGCTCGGCGAGGACCTCGGCTGCGGCGCCGCAGTTTCATACCTCTTGCGGGAGCGGGTGGGCAAGTTCCGCCTCAGCGACTCGGTCAGCATAAGGCGACTCCGAGAGATGATGGTGGAAGGATGGCTTGAGAGGGCGCTGCTCGACCCCCTTTCCGTGCTTCCGGAGTATCCGCAGGTAAGTGTAGGGGCAAAAGCGCTCCACAAGATCGCGCACGGAGTTCAGTTGGAGCCGCGCGACTTGACTTGCGGCCTACCGGAAGGAGAACCGGGGCCAATAATGGTCGTGCATACCGGCGGAAGAGCCCAGAACTCTCTGGTTGCCGTAGTCAAGGTCAAGGCCCCCGGCAAGATCGCGTACGAAAAGGTGCTTTATCAGGAATAGCGGCTGAAAGCGGTGTTATGGGTGAGGATTCTTACGAAGCAGGAGATGAATGAGGGGCTGCAGCTCCCCGGCAAGACAACTGTGGCTCTAGGTGTCTTTGACGGATTTCACCTGGGGCATCAAGCTCTAATGAGAGAGGCGAAGCGGGTGAGCCGGGAGACGGGGTTTGCGGCCACGGTGATGACTTTTCACCCTCACCCTCGGACGCTGACCGGGAGCTCAAACGGATATGACCGGTCTCTCACCCCCGAAGACGAGAAAGTGTGGCTGGCAGACGACCTGGGCGCCGAATATTACCTGTCAGTTGAGTTCACAAGAGAGCTTGCCGCGACCTCTCCTCTTGAGTTCGTTCACCGTCACCTCTTGGCCGGCGTTAACGCCGGGCACGTAGTGTGCGGGTTTAACTTCACGTTTGGCCACCGCGGACAGGGGTTGCCCGAGGATCTGAAGAAATGGGGCGCGGACCTGGGATTTGGAGTGTCAGTAGTGCCGGCCTTTGAGGTGGGCGGCGAGACGGTCTCGAGTACGCGGATACGAGCGGCTCTATGTGCAGGAGACGTTGAAGAGGCTGCCAGTTGCTTGGGAAGGCCTTACTGTGTTCACGGCAGAGTGGAGCGGGGCGACGGCAGAGGCCGCAAGATAGGCATACCTACGTCAAACCTTTCGGTTTCTCCCCGTAAGGTTATCCCCAAGAACGGAGTTTACGCCGCGCTGGTGAGGACAGGGGAGCAGGGAGGCCCCTCATCCTTCCCGGCAGTGGTGAACGTTGGCACGCGGCCAACCTTCGACGGTAACGATGTCCGCATTGAATGCCATATGCCGGGCTTTAACGGGACACTATATGGTAGGGCCATGCAGGTGCTGTTCTTGCGGCGGATGAGAGATGAAATACGTTTTCCCGACGCCGCTTCATTGAGGGCCCAGGTGTTGAAGGACATAAAGTGCCTAGATGCCGCATTGCAGAAGGCAGGTTCGTTTACACTGCCTAAGGCCTATGATAGAATGCTCGAAGCGAGTTTACCTTGATGCTCGGTCTCACGCTCCTCCGGCGTGTCACTTGGCTCAAGGCATATTGCTCACATCAATGGAGGTGCCTCAATTGACCCTGCAGTCAGATCGCAAGAAATCCATTATCGAGCAACACAGGATTCATGAGACCGATACAGGTTCTCCCGAAGTACAGATAGCTCTCTTGACAGAGAGGATCAACTACCTGACGGAGCACTTGAAGGTGCACAAGAAAGACCACCACTCACGAAGAGGACTTCTTCAGATGGTCGGCCAGCGCCGCGGCCTCTTGAAATACCTCCGGCGCGAAGACCCTGCACGTTATCGCGCCATTGTGGAGAAACTCGGAATAAGGGGCTAGCTAATGGCCGAAAGGAGTGTGCTTATTGGACGGAGTTACGTCGTTTGAATTTGAGCTCGGCGGTCGTAATTTGACGCTTGAGTTTGGCAGAGTAGCGAAACAGGCCAACGGTTCGGTGATTGTGAGGTACGGTGATACCACTGTGTTGGCCACTGCTACCGCGTCTAAGCAGCCGAGAGAAGGAATAGACTTTTTCCCGTTAACCGTAGACGTGGAGGAAAGGCTGTACGCTGTAGGGCGCATCCCCGGAAGTTGGGGGCGCAGGGAAGGAAGGCCCCCTGAGAAGGCCATCCTCCAAGCCAGGGTAACGGACCGTCCCATACGCCCGCTCTTCCCAAAGGGCCTTCGCAACGATGTTCAGGTAGTTGTCATGCCTCTTTCCATCGATCACGATCACTCGCCTGAGATAGCGGGCATGATCGGAGCCTCCGCGGCGCTTACCATGAGCGATATCCCGTGGAACGGTCCCATGGGAGCCGTAGAAGTCGGCCTGGTCGACGGCAAGTTCGTGATCAACCCCGTAGTCGCTGAGGCGGAAAAGAGCAACCTCAAGCTGACGGTTGCGGGAACCAAAGACGCTGTTCTCATGGTGGAAGCCGGAGCCGACCAGATACCGGAAAGCACGATGGTGGACGCCATTATGTACGGCCACGAGATTATCCGGCAGCTGTGCGAGTTCCAGGAGGCTATTCGCCGGGAGATCGGGAAGCCCAAGTTTGAACCCGTGCTCTACCTGCCGGGAGAAGACGTTGTGGCCAGAGTGGCCGAAATCGCCACCCCCAAAGTCAGGCAAGCGATCCGCGTGGAAGAAAAGCTGTCGAGGGAATCCGCTATCGACGAGATCCTTCAGGAGATTTACGCCGAGCTCGGCGAGGAGTTCGCCGAGAGAGAGGGCGAAATATCGGAAGCTTTCCACGAGGTTCTGAAACAGGAAGTCAGGAGCATGATCCTTGAGACCGGCCGGAGGCCCGACGGGCGCCAGCCCGACGAAATAAGGCCTATTTCCTGTGAAGTGGCGGTCTTGCCGCGCGTGCACGGCTCCGCGATATTCACGAGGGGCCAGACTCAGGTGATGAGTATCGCTACACTTGGAGCCAAGGGCGATATTCAGGAGCTGGATACCACGGGCATCGAGGAAACCAAGCGGTATCTGCACCACTACAATTTCCCTCCGTATTCCGTCGGCGAGACAAGGCCGCTTAGGGGACCGGGGCGCCGCGAAATAGGTCACGGAGCCTTGGCTGAGAGAGCGCTCCTCCCGGTCGTGCCGCCTGAAGAGGACTTCCCTTACACAATCCGTGTAGTGTCGGAAGTGCTGGAGTCAAACGGTTCCACGTCCATGGCGTCAGTGTGCGGGAGCACCTTGTCGTTGATGGACGCGGGCGTACCGGTCAAGGCGCCTGTGGCGGGTATCGCCATGGGGCTTATCAAGGGCGAAGACAAGACCGAGGTTCTGACGGATATTCAGGGCATGGAAGACGCCTTGGGCGACATGGACTTCAAAGTGGCTGGCACAGAGGAAGGCGTAACCGCCCTCCAGATGGATATCAAGATTGCCGGCGTGGATAGGAACGTCCTGACGACCGCTCTTGACCGGGCGAAGAAGGCACGATTGTTCATCCTCGGAAAGATAGCTGAGGCGATCCCTGCACCCAGGGAGAACCTGTCAGAGTACGCGCCTAGAATCCTTGTGGTCAATATCGACCCGGAAAAGATCCGCGACGTCATAGGACCGGGCGGAAAGACCATCAACAAGATCACTGCCGACACCGGAGTCAAGATTGACATAGAGCAGGACGGCCGCGTGTTCATCGCTGCTCCGGACATGGAGAGCGGGAACAAGGCCAAGGAAATAGTCGAGAACCTCACCCGAGACGTAGAGGTCGGCAGAACCTATACCGGCAAGGTGACCAGGTTGGCTTCGTTCGGTGCTTTTGTCGAGATCCTTCCCGGAAAAGAAGGTCTCGTCAGGACTCCGGAAGCGGCTCTTGAAGATGTCCAGCGGATAGAGGACGTCATGAACATCGGTGACGAAGTAATCGTGAAGGTCATCGAGATAGACCACATGGGCCGCATAAATCTATCGAGGAGGCAGGCCTTGGGAGGCGCTCCGGCGCCCAGGGAGCCCCGTCCTGACAGGAACGGCGGACGCGGCGGAGACCGCAGGCCTCCGTGGCGGAGAGATAGGTCACACTAGTATGAGGCTGGGTATTCACGTATCCATCGCGGGCGGCATGGAGAAGATGGCTTTGAAGGCTGTCCGGTTGGGATGCGAGACTGTCCAGATATTCTCGAGGAGTCCTCGGGGAGGGAAGGCTAAAGAGCTTTCTCTCCCCGATGTCCGTAAGATGCGAGACATTTTTGCCGAGCACGATATACGCCCGCTGATTGTGCACATCCCCTACTTCGTGAATCTGGCTTCAACGGATCCCGACAAACGAGGCTACTCCGTTGACGTGCTTGTTGAAGACCTGGAAAGGACCGAGACCTTGGGCGGAGAGTATCTCGTCACTCATATCGGCCACAAGGATAAGGATGAAGCTCCTGAAGCGCCTGAGGCCCTAGCCCGCGTCCTTCTCAGCGTGGAGGAAGCTCTCTCAAGGTATGACGGGCCGGTAAAGGTTCTCCTGGAGAACACGTCGGGGATGGCCCAGGAGATCGGAACGACTTTCGAAGCTCTGGGTTCACTCTTGGCGAACCTGCCGGAAGAGAGGGTCGGCGCGTGCCTTGACACCGCTCACGCTTTCGGCGCGGGTTACGATTTGCGGGGAGTAGAAGGCGTCCACCAGATTTTGACAGCCTTCGAAGAGCATGTCGGAATAGCCCGCTTAGGTGCGATGCACCTGAACGACAGCAAGGGAGACCTTGGTTCGCACCTAGACCGCCACAACCACATTGGATTGGGCAAACTTGGGGAGGAGACTTTCTGGGCGTTAACCCACAGTCCGCTCTTGCCCCGAGACCTTCCCGGCCTGCTAGAGACCCCTCTTGCTGATTCCGGCGATGACCTCGTGAACATGAAGAAGATCAGAAATCTTCGGGAGTTGCCAAAGATTTTAGGCAATCTTTAAGCAGGTGTTCCAGACAAAACAGCAGGTAGAAAGCCTGAATAAGTCCTGTGAGAATCCTGTCGATCCCCCTTCCCATTTTCGACAGCCCGAGTCTATAATGTGCTTGCGAGACGCGACCTTCCATTGTTAGCCAAGCGGATGGTTCTCGCAAGTCGGTTTAGGGAGGGTTCGCCGTAGGCACCAGCGAAGCTGATCTCCGGAGGGAGATCGAAGACCTGAGGTGCCAGCTGAACGAGAAGGTCGGAGACAGATATGACAGAGCGAAGATACAAGCAGCTGGCGCAGACAGCAGTCGCCTGGATGACCTGATATGCAGATGGCTCTACAGACACACGGAAAAAAGGGAATCCAGGTGAGAAACTCGCAGGCAGAAGCCTGCACTTTATTTTCTCCCCGGATCGTAAGGCAGTATCAGAGCTTGTTTTTCCCTACCGGTATGACGGGCGCCAGGATAGCCAAGCATATCGAGAACAGTGCCACAGGATCGAACTCTGTCCCCCATACCGTTGCCTGCATAGGAACGGGAACTTTCAGAAACTCCGCCATTGCGCTTAATCCGAGGTAGACGCCGCCTGCTATGGCGACAAAATCCTTAATGGCCTCGGATAGCGGCGACGACCTCTCCTCGTATGAGATCTTCCGCTCTCTGGCGGCTTGTATCCGGTTCACCCTCACGGCCATGGAGATGTAGACCGCGAGAAGGACGAGGATAATGACCAGGATAATGTTCCACATCACAGGACACCTCCTTATCCGTACTTATGGCGAATTGGACGGGTTTATGATTGCGCTGACGCTTGTCCCGCTCCTCAAGATGTATCTAAGCACGCCCTTAAGGAGACAATAGGTCGGAGATCCACTGCGGAGGTGCAGAGATTGGCGAAAACCGTATTAGGAGTATTCGATTCATCGGATCAGGCAGAAAAGGCAGCGGACGAACTGCAGCGAAGAGGATTCGACCGTAAGGAGATCTCCATAGTTGCCAAGGAGAGCTCAGCAAGAGGAGGTCGCGAGGGCAGGGGAGACACCACCATGGGTTCTGATATCTCCGGCGGCGTCGCGACCGGCGGCGCCATCGGAGGGGCTGCAGGGCTCTTGGCCGGAGTCGGCGCACTCGCGATCCCCGGAATCGGCCCCTTGGTAGCTGCAGGCCCTATCGCGGCTGCCCTTTCAGGTGCAGTGACCGGCGGCATCGCCGGCGGGCTCATCGACTGGGGGATCCCTGAAGAGTCCGGCAGGAGATACGAAGACCGCGTTAAGGAAGGCAAGATTGTAGCAGCCGTGAGATCGAACGACGACAAGGTTGAGGACGCGGCCGATATCCTAAGGCGTAACGGAGCTTACGACGTGGAGACCCACTAACCGGCCGAAAGCTAGTGAAGGGCGGCCTTACAGGGCCGCCCTCGCTGTTAGGGGAGCGCGAGCCGCCCGGCCAACTGGCACGAATAGCCAAGACAGGCTATACTAGTGAACTGGTGAGTAAAAACATGACAAATGAGGTAAGACTGATTCCCCTGGGCGGTCTGGGCGAGATAGGTAAGAACCTAATGATCGTCGAGACCGCTACCGATGCTATAGCCATAGACTGCGGGCTCTCTTTTCCCGAAGACGACATGCCCGGTATCGACCTGGTGATACCTGATGTGTCGTATCTGATCGAACGAAAGGACCGTGTAAGAGGCATTGTCCTAACCCACGGGCATGAAGACCACGTCGGCGCTCTCCCCTTTGTTCTCAAGGATGTCAATGTGCCGGTCTACGGTACCAGGCTCACATTGGGCCTGGCGCGGCGGAAGCTTGATGAGAACTTCGAGGGTGAGGTTGATTTCCGGGTCATGGCCCCCGGGGATATCATTGACTTTGGTTCCATCCAGGTGGAGCCGTTCCGCGTGACCCACTCCGTCTCCGATGCAGTGGGGCTGATACTCCGCACGCCTGCGGGGACTATCGTGCACACGGGCGACTTCAAACTTGACCAGACACCCGTTGACGGTGAACCCACTGACTATTACCGCTTGGCCAAAGCAGGCGAGGAAGGGGTGTTGGCGCTTCTATCAGACAGCACCCACGCCGACAGGCCGGGCTTCACTCCTTCTGAGCGCGTTGTAGGAGAATCACTCCACCGCGTGTTCCAGAGGGCAGAAGGACGCATTATCATAACCACCTTCGCGTCCAATGTTCCCAGGATCCAGCAGGTAATAGATGTTGCCAACGAATACGGCCGCAAGGTGTGCGTTGTTGGCCGCAGCATGGAAATGGTAGTCGAGGTCTCCATCAACATGGGCTACCTGCGCGTGCCCATGGGCACGCTTATCGATGTCAGCGACCTCTCCAAGTATCCCTTGTCAAGAATGGTCATCCTGAGTACCGGCAGCCAGGGCGAGCCTCTTTCGGCTCTTGCCCGTATGGCCGCGGGCGACCACAGGAAAGTCGAGATTGTCGAGGGTGACTTAGTTATCATGGCGGCCTCGCCTGTTCCGGGCAACGAGACGATGGTATCCAGGGTGGTTGACAACCTGTTCAGGCGTGGAGCGAACGTGATCTATACTCCCGAATCCGAAGTCCATGTATCGGGCCACTCCAGCCAGGAAGAGCTCAAAATGATGCTCAACCTCACCAGGCCCAGGTACTTTGTGCCTGTCCACGGTGAGCACCGGCACCTTATCATGCATGCCGAGCTTGCTGTGGCGACAGGTGTTGCTCCCAACAACGTCTTGATCGGCGAGAACGGCGCCATTTTCCGCCTGACACCGGACCGGTGCGAGATCATGGGTATGGTCCACACCAAGGCTATTATGGTCGATTCCAGCGGAGTCGGTGAGATAGGAGATCCGGTTCTTAAGGAACGCAAATCCTTAAGCGAGTCGGGTGCCATTTTCGTGACATGCGTCGCGTCCTCCGAGACCGGAGAGCTCTTGGCGGCCCCTACCGTGAGAAGCGCGGGCTTTATGAAGAGCAGCAGGGGCGAGGCTATCCTGTCCGATGCTTCGCTAAGGGTGCAGGATTACTTCACCACGGTTTCCAAGGAAGGAGTCTTGAGGCGCCAGGTCCTGGAAGAAGACATATCTTCCATGGTTCAGAAATTCGTCAAGAGCGAAACGGGCAGGCGTCCCACAGTCATCACTTCGGTAAACCTCCTGTAGGATAAGATGCGAGTTATACTGATTGTATTGGACAGCGTCGGAATAGGAGCGCTGCCTGATGCGGATAAGTACGGAGACGAGGGATCCGACACCTTAGGCAATATTGCCCGGGAAGTAGGATCCCTCAGGCTTCCCAATATGGCCGCGCTCGGACTGGGAAACCTTGTCGGGCTGGCTGAGCCCCGGTCTCAGTTGAATCGCCCTCACAGGCGCATGCCGGGGGTTAATACACTAGCCAGCTGGTTTGGGTTCCCGGGCATCCCCATCAAAATGCCTTCGGGCGTTTGCGGACGCCTGGCTCCCAGGTCACCCGGAAAAGACACCACCACAGGGCATTGGGAGATAGCAGGCATCATCCTCGAAAAGCCTTTCCGTACCTATCCCGGAGGGTTCCCCGAGAAGCTCATCAGTGAGTTTGAAGCGAAAATAGGTCGTGCGGTTTTGGGAAACAAGCCTGCTTCGGGAACGGAGATCATTAAGGAACTCGGCGAGGAGCATATCCGCACCGGAAAACCTATTGTGTATACTTCCGCTGACAGCGTGTTTCAGATTGCAGCGCACGAAGAGATTGTCCCTCTCGATACGCTGTACGATTGGTGCCAGACGGCAAGGGACATGCTGACCGGAGATGACCTGGTCGCGAGGGTGATAGCCCGGCCCTTCACCGGTGAGCCGGGGAACTTCACGCGGACGGCCAACAGAAAAGACTACTCACTCAAACCCTTAGCCCCGACTCTACTTGACTACGTGAGGGAAGCAGGCGGCTGCGTCACTGCCATAGGGAAGATTCACGACATCTTTGCTGGACAGGGCATAGACAGGTCAGTACACACCGCGAGCAACGCCGAGGCGATAGAGGCGATACTCCGTGAGATGCGAGGAGACCCCAGGCCGGGCGACTGCACCGATAGTGCCCCCTTGCCGGGTGAACCCTGTCCTCACCTCATTTTCGCAAACCTGGTTGACTTCGATATGCTGTACGGACACAGAAACGACGTGCTGGGATACGCAAGGGCCCTAGTGGAGTTCGACACGGCGCTTCCCAGCATACTGGCTCTCCTTCAAGACCGGGACGTCCTGGTGATCACGGCCGACCACGGGTGCGATCCCACAACGCCGAGCACCGACCACTCCAGAGAGTATGTTCCGCTACTTATGCACGGGAAAGCCCTGAAGCAGGGAGTGGTGCTGCAGGATCGGGACACCCTTGCCGATATTGGAGCTACCTGCGCCGAACTCATGGGTGTTGAGTACGCCGGCGCGGGGACGAGCTTTGCGAAACAGATCTTTTTCGCAACGAATCAACGCGTGGTCCCCTAAGTTGACATAAGACATAAGAAGGAGGCGCACCTGATGGCAGATGAGTTCACTCAGCACCACATTAAGGCGAGAGATGAGGACATTGCCAGGTATTGCTTGATCCCGGGCGACCATGTGCGGGGAAGGAAGATCGCGGACAGGCTGGACGGGATGCGCTTGGTGTCCGATACCAGAGGCTACTTCGTCTATACCGGGACTTATGAGGGAGTTCCGGTGACCGTGTGTTCTACCGGTATGGGCGGTCCTGCCGTAGCCATAGCAATGGAAGAATTGGGGAATATGGGCGCAGATACCTTCATCCGGCTTGGCTCATCCGGGGGATTGGATGAGCGAACCGGGGTGGGCGACATTGTGATCGCTACCGCGTGTTACAGAGGAGGAGGCACAGGAGACGAGTACCTTCCCAAGCCCTTTCCCGCAGTTGCAGATTTCGAAGTCACCCGCGCGCTGGTCGATTCCGCAGCTTCCATGGGTTTGAATGCACTGACAGGCCCGTGCGCTTCCGTGGACGGGTTCTACCGCCCGGACAATGACGAGCATAACGAGCTGCTGCGCAAGGGGCGGATACTGTGTATCGAGATGGAAGCCGATACCGAGTTCATCGTGGGGCTGCACCGCGGTTTTAGATGCGGAGCAGCGTTTGTGCTGGATAATGGTCCCAGAACGAAGAAGGTTGAGGTTCAGTCGGGTTCTCTGAACATAGCTCATCACGGAAAGGACCCGGTTTTTGTGGCGGCCGAGGAGAAGCTGATTGAGATGGGGCTTGGCGCCATAGTGAGGTTGAACTCAGCTCAGGGCTGAAAGGGCGCGATAAGTTTTCGCTGTGTAAGTAGCGTCTGGTTCGTAGGAAGAAACGTCCGGCCTGTGGAATTGGTTACCGGGTGGTTTGATGAAACTGCAGATCATCGCCGGTCCTGCCGGGTCGGGCAAGACCAGTTACATAGCCAAAGAGATAGTGGAAGAGCTTCTGGCTCGGCGGGAGCAAGGGCTCGCTTCTGTTCTCTATACAGACCCTGCCTTCTCGGACGCCGATCCGGTGCGCCCGCTCATCCTCATAGTGCCTGACCAGGCCACATTCCAGATGGAGAGAAAGATCCTTGACGACCCCAGGTTGGACGGGTTTGCCGCCCTGCAGGTCGTGAGCTTCCGGAGGCTCTGTCTTAAGGTATTGGATGAGGCAGGAGGGGTGAGCCTGCCTTTCATCACTCCTGTGGGGCGAAGCATGGCGATACAGTCGGCCCTGTGGGAGCGCAAGAAAGACCTGACGCTGTTTGCCCCTATGGTGAGCTACCCCGGTTTCAGGGAGACCTTGGGCAAGACCCTTCAGGAACTGTCCCTTTATGAGGTTTCGCCGCGCGACATGCGCTTGTCTGCAGGTACCGGCGGTTCACCTTACCTCGAACAGAAGATCCACGATCTTGAAGTGGTCTTTGAAAGCTATATGGAGTTTTTGAAGGACAGGTTTTTTGACCCTGAGGATTATCTGGAACTGGCGGCGGGCAAGATGGCTGCATCTCACCTTGTCCGCGGAGCCCAGGTGTGGGTTGACGGGTTCTCCGGGTTCACTCCAAAGGAGTACAAGGTGTTAAGGTCGGTCATGGAGGCAGCAGGCAAGGTGAGCGTGGCTCTGTGCCTGGACAGGAGCGAGCTGTCGCGGCCCGCGTCATCGTCACGACTCTTCCATCCTACCCGCGAGATCTTCGACAATCTGATGTTTCAGGCAAGAGAAGCCGGCATTCGCGTGGAACCCACGATTTACCTCGGAGAGGGCAAGGCGCTGCCGCGCTTTGCAGCCTCACCGGACTTGGCGAGGTTGGAGCGAGCCGCGCGGCTGAGCGGCGAAGATTCGGGCCTCGCAGGTGAAGTGGATCCGGGCTCCGTGAGCGATGATAGTGAGAGCCTCGACAGATCGCCCGCGGATGCTGAGGAGCCCGGCGTTGTCGTCGTCTCGGCCGCGAATCCACGTGCTGAGGTTGAGTACGTCGCTCGCGAGATAGTCAAACTGGTGCGCGATGAAGGCCTACGGTATAGGGACATCACGGTTGAGGCGCGCGACCTCTCGGACTACGCCGACCTTGTCTCGCTCGTGTTCAAAGACCACGGTATACCGTTCTTCCTCGACCAAAAGCGGTCGCTCTCTCATCACCCGTTGGCGGAGCTCATCCGGGCGGCACTGGATGCAGTCCTTACCTCGCTCGGGTCCGACAGCGTCTTCAGATACCTCAAGACCGACCTAGTTCCCATTGGGCGTGAGATGGTGGACCGGCTGGAGAACTACGTGCTCTCCCACGGTATCCATGGTGAGAGGTGGATATCGCCCGAGCCTTGGCAGTATGTCCGGAGGTCCTTAGTCAGCGACGAGAAGGCTGCCGAAGCCGAGGAAGATGCCAGAGTTGCCGACGCCATACGAAGAGAGTGCATACCTCACCTGGAGAAGTTCTACTGCAGGCTCAAGAGCGCCCCCGGCAACACCACGGCCGAGGAAATATCGAGGGCGATTTACGATCTCCTTATAGATCTGGGTGTGCCGAAGACTCTGGAACGCTGGCAGTCTCTTGCCGAATCCGCGGGCGACCTCAGCGAGGCGCGCGACCACGCGGGCGCGTGGGACAAGGTCATGGAGATCCTCGAACAGGCGGATGAGATACTGGGCGACACCGAGGCAGATCTGAAGACCTACTCAATGCTGGTGAGTGCGGGTTTGGAGGATATCCGCCTGGGAGCCATCCCGCCGTCTCTCGATCAAGTCCTGATAGGCGCGCTGGACAGGTCGAGGCAGCCCGATTGCAGAGTCACATTCCTGATAGGCGCGATCCTGGGAGTGTTCCCGAGGCGGCAATCTGAAGATACCGTTTTCACAGACTCCGAGCGGGCGTATCTCGCGGAGCGCGGCATTCAGCTTGAGCCCGACTCGCGCCTCCGGCAGTTTCACGAGCAGTACCTCGTCTATATAGCTCTGACCAGGCCCCGAGAACGGCTGTACATCTCTTATCCGTTGGGAGACCAGGAAGGCAAAGCGCTTACTCCGTCGCACGTGATTGATATGGTTAAGCGGGTATTCCCGGATCGTGCCGAAGTACTCGCTCCGGCTGAGCCGTCGGGCAAGTGGCTGGAAGACCTGGACTTTGTGGTGCCGGCTCGAGCGCGCGGGCTGGCCGTGCGCAGGCTTTCCTTGGTGAAGCACGGTATTAACCCCGGCACGGCATGGATCGAGGCATACCGTTGGCTGCTCGCTCCGGACAGAATCGGCGAATCGCGGCCGATTCTGGGATCCCTTTCGTTCACCAACAAGGTGCCTCCTCTTGAAAAGTCGCTTGTCCGGGGCCTATACGGAAACATACTGCTTACGAGCGTATCCAGGCTTGAGCGCTTTGGCGCCTGCCCGTTCCATCACTTCGCGGCTGACGGACTCGGCCTTAGGGAAAGGGATATCTACCGCCTGGAACCTGCCGATGCCGGGACATTCCTTCACGACGCCATGAAGGAGTTCGTATCTCGCGCATCGAGCATGCGGCCGGATTGGGGCGCGCTTGAGAAGCCGGACATCGACAAGATGACGGGCGAGATAGCGGAGGCTCTTGTGCCTCAAGTGAGGAACGAGTTGTTCATGAGTTCTGCCCGGTACAGGTACTTCGCTTCCGCCCTCAAGCGGATCATGAGCCGGTCGGCATCTGTCTTGGTTACGCACATGAGGCGCGGAGGATTTCGCCCGGTAGGAACCGAGGTTCAGTTCGGGATGGCGGGGGGCTTACCTCCGTATCGGGTAGCGCTTGGAAGTCGCGACGAAGTGTTGCTCCGCGGGCAGATCGACCGCATCGACGCCGCCCGCAAGGGTGACGATGTTTATCTCAGGATCGTGGACTACAAATCGTCAGCCAGGTCACTCGATCTGGTGGATGTCTGGAGCGGCCTGTCTCTCCAACTCCTTGTCTACCTGGTGGTGGCTCTGCGCAATTGGAGCGCCCTTGAGAGAGCCGCATCCGTGCAGAAGAGCATTATCGAGGTTGGGGCGGGCTCCTCGCCTCTCCCCGCAGGAGCGCTCTACTTCACTCTGCGCGATCCCATTGTGACTGCATCCGGGCCGATGCCGCCCGAAGAGGCGGCCGACAAGGTGCTTCGGTCCCTACGGATGTCAGGTCTGCTGGTCGATGACCAGGACCTCCTGAGGATGATGGATGCCGGCAGCTCTCGATATTCCGACATAATCCCGGTGCAGTTCACGTCCAAAGGAGTCAGTTCAAGGTCGATCGCGAAGCAAGAAGACCTGCAGGCCCTTCTCGGATTTGTTGAACGCAAAGTGCAGGAGATGTGCTCCAGGATATTTGCCGGCGATATTGAGATCGCTCCTTACAGGCGCGGGACCTTAAGAGCGTGCCAGTACTGCCCTTACGGTGCCCTCTGCGCTTTTGACATCACGGTAATGGGCAACAGGTACCGCGTCATCAAACCTCCGCCTTCGGGTGTCTGGGATGAGATCAGAGGAGGTGAGAGGCGTGGGTAACGGCACGTGGACCGGTGACCAGCTGAAGGCGATTTCCCTTCGCGGCAACAATATCCTGGTATCTGCGGCAGCCGGAGCAGGCAAGACCTCAGTCCTGGTAGAGCGGGTCTTGAGGCAGGTAACGTCTCCCGACAACCCCCTCGACTTGGAGCGCCTCTTGGTTGTGACCTTTACCGAGAAAGCAGCCGCCGAGATGAAACAGCGGGTGAGGGCTGCGCTGGAAGCGGCCGCGAGCGAATCGAAGAACCCAGGAATGAGGCGGCAACTGGCTCTCCTGGATAGGGCTCAGATTTCGACCATCCATGCCTTCTGCCTCAGAGTTCTTCGAAGGTACTTCTACAAGGTCGACCTGGACCCCGCCTTTAGGGTACTGGACGCCGATGAAGCGGAGCTCTTGAGGCTGGACGCGGCGGCGGAGCTGTTTGAAGACCTTTATGATGATGAGACTTCTCGCGGAGAGGTCTTCCGCGCACTCGTTGAACGCTACGGCGGAAAGGGCATAGACGAAGGCCTGCAGTCGGCGCTTCTCAGGCTCCACGACTTTGCCCGGACCCAGCCGTCAACCGAAGAGTTCCTCCGTAACGCCGGAAGTAAGGCCAGGGGAGCGGATATGGCATGGCTGACGTGCCTTGTCGCATCGGCTCAATCTGATGTTGAACGGGCTCTGGAACTGGCCGCAGAGGCGGAACAGGTCTGCCTCAAGGACAACGGCCCTCAGGGTTACCTCCCCGCGATCCGTGACGACATGTCGATGTTCCGTGAGGCAGCAACCCTTCTCGCTGCGCTCAGAGAAGAGTCCGAGAAGGCGGCTTCAGGGGAGGCTGCCAATCTGGACGCGCTCCTTTCCGCCGCGGCATCGCGGATAGCCTCAATGGGGCACAAGAGGCTGAGTCCAGTAAGGAACTGCGATCCCGTACTGAAGGAAGAGGCTTTCGACCTCCGCGATCTTGCCAAGAAGGCGTTCAGCCCGGTAAGCCGGTACGCGTTTATGCGCCCCCTTGCCGAAGTGCGCAGGGAGTTGGAAGGCGTCGCCCCTCTGGTTTCCGGCCTATGCGATATGGCTCTCGACTTGGATGAGCGCTACACTGCGAAAAAGCGCGACAGAGGCGGAGTGGACTTCGCGGACCTGGAGCGGTACTGCGTAGAGATCCTCGAGAAGGACGGCGGCAGGATCGCCGCCGACATAAGGCGGGAGTTCGACTGCATCTTGGTCGACGAGTACCAAGATACCAACCCGCTTCAAGAGCGCATCCTGACGCTCGTATCCAGCCAGGAAGAAGGAGCCGGCAATGTCTTCATGGTAGGCGATTTGAAGCAGAGCATATACCGGTTCCGGTTGGCAGAGCCCAGGCTGTTTCTGGAGAAGTTTAAGTCGTACCGGCACGCCGCGGATATCTCGGAAGGCGACCCCCCTTGTCCGGGGTGGCGCATCGACCTTTCCCACAACTTCAGGAGCAGGGCAGGGGTGCTCGACGCGGTCAACGCCGTTTTCAGTAACATCATGAGGGAAAGAGTGGCGGACATTGACTACAATGACGGACACGAGCTTCGAGCCGGCGCGTCATACCCAGAAGGCAACGGCGAGTTCGCGACTGAAGTCCACCTGGTAGAGCGTATCTCAGCGCCTCCTGCCGGGCCCGGCTCAGCCGAAAGCCTTTCCGGCGAGGTCGACGCGGCAGCGGTGGACGCCGATACGGCGGGCGATGCGGAGGCGCAGGCGGACGAAGTGGAAGAGTATGAGGCGCTTGAGAAAGAGGCCCTGGTGGTGGCATCGCGTATTCAGGAACTGGTTGGAGGGCAGCGGCCGCTCATGGTCTGGGACCCGAAAGCGAAGCGTTCCAGGCCATGTTCCTACAGGGATATCGCCATCTTGATGAGATCCACCAAGGGTAGAGCCAATGCCGTGCTCGAGGTGCTGGCGCAGTGCGACATCCCCTGCTATGCCGACACAGGGGCAGGGTACTTCAGAGCCCGTGAGGTCGAAGTGGCTCTGGCTCTCTTGTCCGTAATCGATAATCCCATTCAAGACATTCCTTTGGCGGCCGTTCTCAGGTCTCCCATAGTGGGTCTCGAACCAAAGGACCTCTCGGTGATAAGGGCTTACGCTAAGAAAGGTACGTTCTACGACGCGGTGAAGGCCGTTGCCCACGCCTCCTTTGAATCCCTCGGCGCCTTGGCGCCACCGGCGGACCGGCTGAGGGAAGTGCTGAACCGCTTCTTAAGAGACCTTGATAGATGGAGAACCATGGCGAGGAAGAGCCCCTTGGCCGAAGTGCTTTGGAACATCCTGACCGAGACGGGCTATCACGATTATGTCGGCGGGCTTCCGGGCGGCGCTCAGCGGCAGGCCAACCTAACTGCCCTGTGTGACCGGGCAAGGGAGTTCGACTCTTTCGGAAGGCACGGGCTCATCCGCTTCCTCCGGTTCATCGAAAAACTGCAAGAGTCAGAAGGCGACCTCGGTACCGCAAGGGCGCTGGGAGAGCAAGAGGATGTCGTAAGGCTGCTCTCTATCCACAAGGCCAAGGGCCTGGAGTTCCCCGTGGTGTTCGTTATCGATTTGGGGAAGAGGTTCAACAAGGATGATGTGCGCCAGGACATCCTCCTTCACAGAGACCTTGGAGTGGGAGCCGTCTATGTGGATCTCGAAAACAGGGTGAAGTATCCAACGGCTCTGCACCAGGCGATCGCGTCTAGGATTTCCAGAGACAATCTTGCCGAAGAGATGCGCGTCCTTTACGTGGCTCTTACCAGGGCAAAGGAAAAGCTCTGCATAGTAGGCTCGGTGAGAGGCCTCGAGAAAAGGATGTGGAGGTGGCGGCGCCCCGACGCTGCCAACGCTGAGACCTACCTGGACTGGGTCTGTCCGGTGGCAGTGCCCCTCTCGGAGGGAGCCGGCGGCGAGCCGCTTTTCAGACTGAAGGTGTGGGAGACTCCCGGAGGAAACCCGATTCCTCTTCACGCCAAGAGAAAAACGGCGGATGCAGAGCTTGACTGGCGCGACATTTCCGCGCTCTTGCCACCGCCGCCTTCCGATCCCGCTGTCTACGAAGAGGTCAAGCGCCGGCTGGAATGGCGCTACCCCTTATCGGTCTACACAACCATGCAGGCCAAGATGTCCGTGGGCGAGCTGAAGCGCCGTTTGGACGGCGATGACGAAGAAAGCTGGCGTTTCCTGCCGCGCCCTACGCGCCGCCTAGGCATGGAACAGAGAAAAGCTTACTCGTCTGCAGTTGAAAGGGGTATTGCCGTTCACGCCTTGCTGTCCCGCATAGACCTTGCGCAGGCGCACAGTGCGGAATCTGTCGCTCTTGAGGCCGAGAGGCTGCGGCAGGCCGGCCTCATACCGGGGCCGGGGGTCAGCGATGAAGACGTGGCCCTGGTTGCCGGGTTCTTCAACTCTCGGGCAGGCATCTCGATGCGGGAATGCCCGGGCCGCGTCTACCGGGAGCTGCCGTTTACGATGAAGGTCCCTGCATCGTTGTTTGTGGGCCGCCTAGGTGAGGCTGCGGCTGCTCTCGGTGCGGAAGGTTCGGGCGGCGCAGGCGTATCGCCGGATACGGTCATCGTTCAGGGAGTTATAGACGTGCTGCTTGAAGATCGTGAGGGGCTGGCCGTCATCGACTACAAGACCGGCCACGGCGACATTTCTCCTCGCGTCATCGCCTACACGCCTCAGGTGGCTTTGTACGCGATGGCGGCTTCCCGCATATTCGGCAAACCGGTCAAGAAAGCATCCATCGCCTTCCTCGATGTTGGCAAGGAAGCGGAAGTAGATTGGAAGGGATATCTCTCCTCAAGGGGGATTCTCAAAAGCGTAGGGAACCTCCCGGAGGACGAGTCAGTTCCAGCGACGTTCCGTTGTCCAGAGTGATGAAGAGCTGAGTCCCGTCTTGGGGGCCCTCGGGCTGAACATGGGCTATCTGGTCCTCGTCCAGGAACAAAGTGTTCCCGCAGGGGCCGGCCAGAGTGAAACTGGAGAAGGGCTCCTCAGGCGGCGCGGCAGCAGGCGGAGAAACCGAACCGACGACGAATCTGGCCTCGACGCCTTCTCCCAGGTTAATCCGCAGTAAGGCAGGACCTTGGCGGACGAACGACGCTATTGCCGTGTACCTTGGGCCCACTTAAGAAGGACCTCCTCAAAGCGTTTTGTGCGTTCATAAGTGAAGTATCCCCTCAGCGGCAGGTGCTTAGCAGAGGAGGGGTGCCTGCAGCGGGGAGGCCGGGCGGTTGCCTTGCCGTCCGTTTGTCCGTAGAGTATTAGGTGACTGACTATCCTCGGAGGTGAGTTCTGTTGCCTGCCAATTTGGGACCTCTCTACCACGTAGCCGAAGAACACTACCGGCAGGCGATTACCGATGAGGAGCGGTTAGCCGCTCTCGAAGAGATGATGGCGACCATCCCCAAGCACAAGGGCACCGAGAAGATGCAGGCCGACATTAAGCGCCGCATTGCCAAGCTCAAGGAGGGGATGAAGGGCGGAGCAAGGGGGCCCAAGCGGAGAGAGTTGTTCCGCATCGACAAAGAGGGCGCGGGACAGGTCATCCTGGCCGGACCTCCGAATTCCGGTAAGTCGTCGATCCTCAAGACCATGACCAGAGCCGTGCCCGAAGTCGCCGACTACCCGTTCACCACCAGAATTCCTCTTCCCGGTATGGCGCAGTGGGAGAACGTGCAGATCCAGCTTGTCGATATGCCCCCTCTCACACCGGAAACCTCTCAGCCTTGGGTTTGGGCCATCCTCAGGATGTCAGACGGCCTGATCGTTGTTGTGGACGCGGGCGATGATGACGTGCTTGACCAGACCGAGGAGCTTTTGTCGTTCATGGAGTCCAACAACGTCTTCATCAAGAATGAGGGCGAGAGGGACTTCAAAGAGAAAAAGGCTATTTGCGCCGCCAACAAGTGCGACGCGCCGGGAGCTGCCGAACGGATCGAGCTTCTTAAGGAAATCGTGGGAGACAAGATGGATATAGTACCCTGCTCGACCGTCACGGGCGAAGGCCTCGATGTGCTTGCCTCAAGGACCTTTTTTGAAGTGCTCGGCAAGATCCGGGTGTACACGCGGCCTCCCGGCAAGAAGCCCGACTTCACGCAACCTTTTGTCTTGGACAGAGGAACCACTGTCTTGGGGGCGGCCAGAGACGTCCACAAAGAGATCGCCGAATCTCTGAAGTACGCCCGCGTCTGGGGTAAAGGTGTGTTTGAAGGGCAGATGGTGCCGCGCGATCACGTTCTCAATGACGGCGACATCGTTGTTTTCTACACCTAGGAAAATCCGATGCAGGCACGTGAGCTAATCCTTAGGATCCTGCGCCTGAACCTCGTGGCCGCTCCAAGGGTCATCACCCCGGGCCCGGCAACTCGCTTTCCCGTAATGCACGTTGGTGTCGGAGGCGATGAGAGGGTTGTGAATTCCCTTGAGGAGGCCCGGAGGCTGTCGAAGTCGGTTGCCGGCTCTCTCGGAGACAAGCTCGCCGAAGACTTCTTTGTTGAGATCCTACCTGTTCGGGAGACTCTTAACGTTCACGTGGACGGGCTGCGAGGGGAGTGTTCCCCTCGTACCGCATTCAAGGCCGCAGAGAGGCTTGCCGTCCGGGCTGCTTACTGCCTGGGATTGGATGCTGCAAGAGTTGCGGTCGGGTTTGGAGAGGGCGGGCCCTGGGTGCTACGCGTCGACGAGGTGAGGCACAGGGGCGAGTCTCCCTCGGGGCCTATTGAGTTCCTGGGAGCGCGAAGCGAGTTTCTGGCCGTCGATCAGCGGACCGGCATGCCTCTTCATAGATACTTTTCTTGCGGTATCGGTCAGGACGGCAGAGTAGTATCGTGGGGTCCGGCTTGCGTGTCGGAGCACAGGTGGGTCTCGTCTCCGATGCCGTATCCAGGGATGTCACTGTCAACGGCACTTACTTTCAGGGGCGAACCGACTTCTCAGTTTCTTCGCCGGCTGGATAGATCCGTAGGGCTTTTCGGCATGTTAGTGTCGCCTGCGGATGAGGTTAGAGAGAGAAACGCGACTGAGGAGGGGCTTTTGGGGGCGTACCGGGCGGTAGGAGACGGCTCTTTTGAGTACCTCTGTGTTCCAAGCCTTTTGTGGAACCCGCCTGCCGCTCAAGCGCTCTGCGAGATTGCAGAGTTGGAGTGCCGGGAGTACGCCAAAGGCGAGGCCGGCCGAAAGGCACTTCCGCAAGAAAACCTGCCGTTGAGTGAGCGGTTGCCGGACATCTACGAGTTTTGCCGCGTCTACTATCACGCGGACAAGAGGCGCGATAAAGGAGCTCCGGGCGTAGAGGGAAGGAGCCTGGGCCAGGCCCTGGATAACGCCTTTGCACCGATTTCAGGACAGAACCCGGATTACCGCTCCGACTTTAGGTTAGCCTGGGGCAAGAGAGTGTCCCAGTTCTCAGAGGCTTGTGTCGCGGTGGGGCCGGAATCAGCCTTCGTTCATCTCCCTCAATCCCATTCTTGCAGCGTGGACGTCTCTGCCGGTGCGCGGTCTGAAGTAATCTCGGGCAGCGGAGTTCTTACGCCGGATGTCCTCGACCGTGACTCATTCGACCACGTATCTCCTGCCTGGGCGCCGTCAATAGCCATCCGCCCGAATCCGGTGGCCGCACAGAGCCTGGCCTTGCCTGCAGATAGCGTGTACAGGGCATCCGTAAGCGCAGGATGCGCGAGCGTCAGTTCCGCCCGGTTCCGGATAGGCCCGATTATAGGCATAATGGCGCCCCTCAGTCGCGATAAGGGCGGACGCTTCGGAATAGAAACAGACCGCTTTAAGCGGATGATCTTGCTGGGAGCAAGTATGGGCCTTCTGGTCTACCTTTTCTATCCCGGCGAGGTCGACCGGGATGCGGGACTGGTGACCGGATGGACGTATCGGGAAAGGAGAGGGTGGAGGTCAGAGATGCTCCCTCTTCCCGATGTTGTGTATGACAGGCATATTCCCGCGGTATCTTCCTCCGGCAAAGTTACCGACGCAGCCGACGAGTTCGCTGAAAAATGTCCAAAAGCTCAGTTTGTGAACTCCCTTCCGTTTGTCAGGGCGTGCAGAGACAAGCTGAGGGCCGGGAGCCTCTTGGCTCCCCTTGCCGCCAAAGGCCTCAATTTTCCCGATACCGCGCCGGCCGAAGACCCGTCCGCGGCAGCTGCTTTCATCGCCGGCCGCGAAAGGTCGTTCCTCAAGATGCGGGGCGGTACCGGGTCCAAAGGCCTGGCCTTGGTAGAAAACCTAGGATCCAGCTACAAGATCACGCGAAGGGAGAAAGGGAGGCCTCCCGAGGTGTCAGTTGTGTCCGGCAGGGACGGCCTCGAGGCCGCGGTTGCCGGGATACTTAAGAGTCCGGGCGGCATCTTTGGCGATTACATCGTTCAAGAGGCGATCGATATGGCAAAGCTTCCTGACGATGCAGGAAGCACTTTCGAGGTGAGGGTCATCTACCAGAAGGGCGGGAGCGGTCGCTGGCTGCGGACGGGCATGGTCTGCCGCGTGAACCCTACCGCCGAGAGATTCATGATTCCGGGGGAGGAGGTCCACCGCAGGGTTGACGACACGCTCTCTCTGATTTTCCCCGGACGGGTTAACGAGGTAAAAGAGCGCGTCCGCAGCGCGGCGAAGTGGGTTCCCTCCGTTCTTGAGGCATCTGCCGGACCCGGCGGCGAAATGTCCATCGACCTTGGGATAGACAGAGAGGGAAGGCCGTGGCTGATTGAAGTCAACTCAAAGCCCGCTACGCTTTTCCGCGACATTGCCGCGTTCAAGCTTCGCGAGCTGTCTATGTTGAGGGTGCTGAACTACGCGATCCATATGTTCCATGAGCGGTATGGGGAGGGGTAGGAGAGTGGACTCGGCAGGCCGCAGAAAGAACGGCGCAGGTCGCGTTTCGGGTTTCTTCAGCGAGGTCTACCGCATCGTGGCGGAGATCCCTGAGGGCAAAGTTGCCACATATGGCCAGATTGCGGCTATGCTTGGGCACCCGCGGGGAGCCAGGACCGTTGGGTGGGCGATGCGTCAAGCCCCAAGCGGGGCGAACCTGCCTTGTCACAGGGTGGTGAACAAGAAAGGAGAAATGTCGCCGGACTGGGTGTTCGGCGGGGCTGAGGTACAGCGAGCTGAACTGGAAGCAGAGGGAGTCAACTTTAGAGCCGACGGACGAGTGGATATGGCGGCGAGCCTTTGGTGCCCCGAACGCACCTATCTCGAGCGGCGGAGCGAGTAGCCGCCGGCGGCCATCTGACATGTCTGGACGGTGTCGCAGGAACCCTTTCCCAACATAACGAAAAGTGGGAATGGTAGGACACACCGGACATGAAAGGAGACAACGTAAGTGCACACACTCCTGATCCGCGGGGGGCGAGTCCTTGACGGAACCGGAGGCCCGTGGTTCCGAATGGATATCGCCGTGAAGGGCGACTCTATATCAGCGATGGGAGACCTGCGAGGCGAGAATGCTGAAACGGTCATCGACGCGGATGGCCTCTACGTCAGTCCGGGGTTCATCGACCTGCATTCTCACTCAGACTATCCGATCCTCATTGACGGCTGCGCAAACAGCCATGTAAGACAGGGCGTAACCACTGAAGGAATCGGGAATTGCGGCTCATCCGCAGCTCCCCTAACCGATGAAATGGCAGGCAAAGTAGCATTCCGTCGCGGCGGCGAGCCGCCCAACTGGCGTTCCTACGGAGAGTACATAAAGGAGCTTGAAAAGTCAGGAAGCAGCATCAACATAGTTCCCATCGTCGGGCAAGGCGCCATACGCAACGCGGTGATGGGGTATGATGACAGGCCTGCGGGCGCTCAGGAAATCGAAGCGATGAAGGCGCTGGTATATCAGGCGATGGATGAAGGCTGCTTCGGTGTGAGCACAGGCCTCATCTACACTCCCTCCTGCTATGCCGGCACGGACGAGATCGTCGAGCTGGCCTACGCCGCAGGCGAGTACGGCGGCACCTACTTCACTCATATCCGCGGCGAAAACGACACCGTGATAGAGGCGGTGGCCGAGGCCATAGAGATTGGGCGGCGCGCCGGAGTCCCAGTTCACATCGCTCACCTGAAGGCCATGGGAAGCCACATGTGGGGCAAGTCCGTGGATATCCTGGGCATGATCGATGGAGCACGCCGCGAAGGGATCGAAGTCACTTTCGACCAGTACCCGTACACCGCTTCGGCGACGGGGCTGTCCGCGGTGCTGCCTCCGTGGGCTCACGTGGGAGGAACCGACAAGCTCATGGAGCGCCTGGCCGACCATGAGACCAGGGCTCGCATGCGCCGGGACATCGAGAAGGGTGTCGACGGGTGGTTCAGCCTCTTCAAGGGCGTGGGCTGGGAGAATATCCTCATAACCGGCAATGCGGGTGAAGATGAAATAGGGAAGTCGGTCGCCGAGATCGCCCGCAAGAGGGGCAAGGATGGTTTCGACACCTGCTTTGATCTCTTGTCTGAGCACAAAGGCCAAGTCAGAACCGTGTTTTTCAACATAGGCGACGAGGACCTCGAGCGCATCATGAGGCATCCTGCCGGTATGATAGGTTCCGACTCAAGCGTGGGTTCCGTGGACGGCCCCTTAAGGGCCGGCAAGCCGCATCCCCGTGGGTTCGGCACCTTCGTGAGAGTGCTCGGTCATTACGTAAGGGAGAAACGCACAATCACTTTGGAAGAGGCTGTGCGCAAGATGACTTCCGCGCCCGCCGCCAAACTGCGGCTTCCTGACAGGGGCATTCTGCGCCCTGGTATGAAAGCCGACATTGTCGTGTTTGACGCTGACACGGTGGCGGACAAAGCCACGTACGTTGACCCGTTCCAGTACCCGGTGGGTATTGAGCTGGTGACGGTCAACGGCAGCATCACCGTTCGAGCCGGAGCACACACGGGTGAAAAGGCAGGGCGCGTATTGAGGAGAGGGCGCTGACGGATTAGACAACGAACCGGAGGAGGGGCATGCATGAAGTTCCGAGTCACTGAGTTCGAACAGTATATGAAGGAATTCATCGAAGAGACAAAGGCGCCCGGGATGGCAGTCTCAGTTGTAGCAGGCGGCGAGGTAGTCTACGCCGCGGGCTTCGGTACCAGGGACGCCGCCAAGACGCAGCCTGTTACGCCTGAGACCATCTTCGGGGTGGCGTCCGTTTCAAAGTCGTTCACTTGCCTTGGCATACTGCAGCTGGCTGAATCGGGAAGGCTTTCGGTGAACGATCCCGTGCAGAAGTACATCCCCGGCTTTGACCTGCCGGGAGGCGGAGGCGACAAGGTCACCATCCACCACTTCATGACGCACAGCGCGGGCATACCGCCGCTCCCTACCCTCAACTACTCGATTAGGGGCAACACTGCGAAGGACGCCTGTGTTGAAGCAGAGAAGCAAAGGGGCGAAGGCAGTGAAGACACAGCTGAAGAAAAGCCTTTCCCCAGGATAGACACTTTCGACCAGCTTGTCGACTATATCCGCGAAGGTGACTACAAGGTTCTCGGCCCGCCGGGTGACTACTGCAGTTACTCCAACGATACCTACGGCCTCCTGGGCCTCATCATCGAGAAGGTGACCGGGCAGAGGTTCGAAGAGTATATGCAGGAAAACGTGCTCTCGCCGCTCGAGATGGAAAGGAGCATGTACGACCTCCGGGACCTCATGCGATTCGATAACGTGACGACTCTGTACTGGAAACCTGACGGTGACGAAATCAAGCAGACGGATCATTGGCAGGTCGCGCCGCCCTTTACGGCATGCGGCTGGCTGAAGTCTACGGTCATGGACCTCTCCAATTACCTCAGGATGCACATCGCCGGCGGAGTCTTCCGCGGGAAACGCCTTCTTTCTGAAGCCGGAATACGCGCCATGGCGTCGCCGCACATGCCGTACTCGAGGGACCGGATGTACGGATACGGCTTCAGCCGGCGCGCCGACTACCACGGAGTCACTCTGGTCGAACACAGCGGCGGACTTCGCGGAGTGGCATCCAACATAGGCTTCGTACCGGAGAAAGGGGTGGGCGTAGCAGTTCTGTCGAACCTCTCGGGAACTCCTTCTGCGCGGGCTTGGCTGGCAGCGGTGAACCTCATCTTGGGGCTGCCCGTAGACACTCCCAGGAGCGTCTACCGCCATGACTCGTGGCCTCTGGAGGACATCGGCAAGTATACCGGGACATTTAAGTCCGGCGAAGGCGCTACCATAGTACTGTCGGTGAAGGAAGATTCGCTGGTGGCTACCGTCGACAAGAAGGAGTACGAGGTGAGGCGCGACTCTCCGACCGTGGGAGTGGCCGAGGTGAACGGCCAAGACACGGAAGTGAGATTCCACTTCTCCCCGGAAGGCGACCTGTGGGCCATCGGTTGGGGTGGACGCATCATCCCGAGATCGCAGGAAGCATAGAAGATTAGCAGAGGACTGGAGCAGGAGCATGTAGAAACAGGGAATGCAAAAACCTTTTGAGAACGGAGCTTCTAGGAATAGGAGGCGGACCTATAGTGAAAGCGGTTCTCAAGAAAGATCCTGCCCCGGGGGCAACGCTTGCTGACGTCCCAGTACCTCGGCCCGGGCAGGGCGAGGTGCTGGTTAAGATTAAAGCTACTTCTATCTGCGGCACCGATCACCACATCTATATATGGAACGAGTGGTCCCAAAACCGTATCAAGACGCCCAGGATCATGGGGCACGAGTTTGCCGGCGAGGTTGTTGAACTTGGTCCCGGCGTCACCAGGGCCAAGGTGGGCGATTATGTCTCGGCTGAGACGCACGTCGTGTGCGGCCTCTGCGATCAGTGCATGCTCGGAGAAAAGCATGTCTGCCAGAACACCAGTATTCTCGGCGTCGATACCGACGGCGTTTTTGCAGAGTACGCGGTCGTTCCGGAAGAGAACCTGTGGTACAACGACCCTGCCATTCCTCCCGATGTAGCGTCCGTGCAGGAGCCCTTGGGCAATGCCATCCATAGCGTCATGTCCGGAGAAACCAGGGGCAAGACCTTCGCGGTTTTTGGCTGCGGGCCGATCGGACTCATGTCTATAGCTGTCGCTAAGGCAGTTGGCGGAACCTTTGTGGCAGCGGTAGACATCAACGAATACCGGCTCGATCTCGCGAAGGAGCTGGGGGCAGATCTCATCGTGAACAGCATGAGAGATAACCCGGTTGCCGCTATCTTGGACGAGACGAAGGGCGTTGGCGTAGATGTTGTGCTGGAGATGTCCGGCGCGGCTCCCGTCTACGGCCAGATGGTGAAGGTTGTGAGGGCCGGGGGGCGCATAGCTCTGCTCGGGCTTCCGTCTAAGCCCCTGACTGTGAATTTCTCAGATGACATTGTTATGCGCGGCGTGACCCTTCAAGGCATCACCGGGCGCAGAGTGTGGGAGACGTGGGTCATGAGCCGCGAGCTTTTGAGGTCGGGCAAGCTCGACCTCGGCCCTATCATCACGCACCGCTTCAGTCTCGAGGATTACCAGAAGGGCATGGACCTCATGACTAGCGGCAACTCAGGAAAGGTAATCCTGTATCCGGAGGGGATAGAGTAATGTCCAAACTAGATTTTCTCGCAGAAGAACTTCAGAATCTTCACGACCAGGGTCTATTCAACAACATCAGGAGCATTACGGGTCCTCAGGGCGCTTGGTTTGTTGTTGACGGCAAGAAAGTGCTGAACTTGTGTTCCAACAACTACCTGGGGTTTGCGAACATGCCCGAACTCAAGGAAGCTGCCAAGAAAGCCATCGACGTGTACGGGGTCGGGCCGGGCGCTGTCCGCACTATATCGGGCACACAGGATATCCACCTGGAGCTTGAAAACAAGCTGGCTGAGTTCAAACACGCCCCCGCCTGCATAGTAGTTCAAGCGGGCTTTACGGCCAACACTGTGGTTATCCCGACGATCACGGGCGCCGGCGACGTCATATTCTCGGACGAGCTCAACCATGCCAGTATCATAGACGGGTGCAGGCTTTCTAAGGCTCGAGTCGTACGGTACGCCCACAACGACGTGGCCGACCTTCGTGCCAAGATGGAAGCGGAAAAACAGAATGCCCGCCGCATGCTCATAATCACCGATGGAGTCTTCAGCATGGACGGAGACATCGCGCCTCTTCCCGACATTGTAGACGCCGCCGACGAGTTTGGCGCGATGGTAATGGTAGATGACGCTCACGGAGAGGGAGTCCTCGGTGACAGCGGGCGCGGCATAGTCAATCACTTCAAGCTTGAGGGTAGAGTGGAAGTTGAGGTAGGCACCCTCTCCAAGGCTTTTGGAGTCATGGGCGGTTACATAACAGGGGAAAAGGTCCTTATCGACTATCTGAAACAGAGGGGACGTCCGTTCTTGTTCAGCACGGGCCTTACGCCTGCAGATACTGCGGCCGCGATAGCTGCTGTGGATGTGCTCTTGGGCTCGGATGCTCTTGTTAGGAAACTCTGGGATAACGCCGCTTACTTCAGAAAAGGTCTCAACGAGGCAGGTTTCGACACCGGCAAGACCGAGACCCCAATTACCCCGGTTATGCTGGGTGATGAGAAGGTCACCTCGGAGTTCTCAAAGCGGCTGTACGATGAGGCCATCTTCGCTTCGGCAATCAAGTATCCCACGGTTGCCAGGGGCAAGGCTCGCATCCGCTGTATGCTGTCGGCCGCTCACGAAAAGAGCGACCTGGACTATGCCATAGAGAAGTTCACTTTGGTTGGGAAGTCGCTGGGAGTTCTAAACTAGCGTCCTAGAGCAGTGTGGACCGCGGCGATTGACACCGAACCTGCAAAGGAAAGAAAAGAGGGGCGGCCGTGCCCCTCTTTTCTCTCCGCCTCTCAATCGGTGCCGGTGCACTAGCTTTCAGAAGGTGAGCCTGAAGGCTCCGGAATGCTTTCGAGCCGTGAGACCAATCGCCTGGTCTCCGGCGGATAATCGTCGAGGATGAGGTTCACCGTCATCTCCGGCCGCTCGTAAAGAGGCACGTCCGTCGCCCGGTGGATTCCCGGCCCGCTGACTATCCGTACGATAGGCCTATGGTTGGCTCGGGGGTCCTGCTTGATCACCACGGCCACGTAGCCTCCCCAAAGCGAGAGGATTGTGCCTGTCGGGTAAAGAGCGACCCGTTTGAACATGGCTTCGACCATGTCTCCATCAAAGAAAATGCCCCTCTTTTCCATGAGGAACGCCTGAACTGCCTCGGGGAGCATCGCTTTACGCTGGGGCCTGTCCGACGTCATCGCTTCGTACACGTCGGCAACGGCGGTTATCCTGCCGAGTTCCGTTATGTTGTCGCCCTTCACTTGCCTTGGATACCCTGACCCGTCCAGCCTCTCGTGGTGGTCCAAGGCCGCGTGAGCGACCACCGGTCCCACGTTGTAGCATGCCTGCAAGAGCTCAAACCCCTTCATGGAGTGGGTCTTCACGAGAGAATACTCCTCGTCTGTCAAGAGCGCCGGTTTGTTTATGATGTGCCTTGGGATTAGGACTTTCCCAACGTCGTGGAGCAGGGCTCCAAGCCCCACGTTCCGGATATCGGTCATCGGCCATCCCAACACGGTTGCTGCCGAAACACTGAGTATGCACACATTAATGCTGTGAGTATAGGTCTCTTCATCGAAGGAGCACAGAGAATAGAGGCCGATGCAGGCCGAGGGATTGTACCGGAGGTCAGCGATGATGTTGTCGATGGCGTCTCTAATCGGTTTTAGGTCTCCTCGGGTTCCCCTCAATATGTTCTTGGTTGCCGTGTCCATGGCGGCGATGGTCATCCGGCGCGTCTCTTCCCGGATCGACTCATCGATCACCACATCTTCCATAAGGCTATCCTCGACGGCGACGCGGGTATAGCCTCGGCTGCGTAGTGCGGTTATCAAAGCGGGCGTGAGTTTCATACCTTGAGCCAACATCAGGCGACCCCCGTCGCCGTGGACCGGCATGGCCAGACTCTCTCCTACCAGTTTGTCACTAAGGGCTACGACTCTCATCGGTTTTCCTCACTCGTCTAGGTTATCGACCTGCTCTCCAGATGGGCCGATCGGCCCAGTATGGTTATCGGAATGCTTATTGTGACTGTTAAGAGTGGGCTGCAAATAAATGGTAGCGGGAGGTCTGTGAAGGGGCTATGTAGTATTTCTTCGTGTTATGAAATTACCTTTTATGAGATTTCAGAGGAATGCTAATCTCTACCTTCAGACGATCTCAATGAGCGCCCTGGCAAGGGGCGCTTTTGGTGTGATCCAAGGACTCTACATACTTTCGCTGGGATTCAGCGAGACGGTTCTCGGCACCGTGCTTTCCGCCAGGTTACTGGCTGCAGCGGCTTTCTCTGTCCCTGCGGGCATGTTCTCCGACAGGGTGGGAAGGAAGCCCGTCCTCATCGCGGCAGGTGTGCTTACTACGGCGGGGTACTTGGGTATGGCGGTTGTCTCATCGCCCACGCTGATGGTGGCCTTTTCGTGCGTAGTGGGTATCGCCGAGGCGTGTCAGATGACGTCCGGAGTGCCGCTGCTTGCCGAGTCCAGCACTCCTGAGGATAGGGCGAAGCTCTTCGGCGTCAACTTCTCGCTGTCCAACGGCGTCTCTATGGTGGGAAGCCTGTTGGGTGGATTTTTGCCGAAGCAGCTTAAGTTCATGGGACTTGTTTCCGCCTATAGGGTGGCGCTGGCCGTCTTCTCCATGGTCACTCTGGCCGGAGTGGCGCCGTGTCTGAAACTCAAGGAGGAGAAAAAGGAGGAGCTTAGGCCGAAAGAGATACTCTCCTCCGCCGGCGAAGAGCTGAAAGAACTCGTTCGCACCGGGTCGCAAAGGGAAGTGCAGAGTCTACTGGGGTACAACGTGCTGATCGGGTTTGGAGCCGGCTTGGTCATACCGTACTTTAACGTTTTCTTGACCCACAAGCTCTCGGTAGAGTCAGATGTCGTAGGCCTTATCCTGTCATTCAGCCAGGGCGCCACTGCCGTGGCAGGCCTTATTGCCCCTCTCTTGGCCGAGCGCTTCGGAAAGGTGGCCACGGTTGTAGGAACCCAGGTAGCATCGATACCGTTCCTGCTCCTAATCGCCCTTCCGCCGAACGTATATCTCGTGTCTTTCGCGCTGTTCATGCGCTCTGCTCTCATGAACATGTCCAATCCGGTGGCGTCTACCTTTTCAATGGAGATAGTAGGTGCCGACCGGCGAGGGAAGATGTCGAGCCTCTCTAGGATCGCCGACAACATCACGCGGTCGGCTAGCGCCGCCGTTGCGGGTTACATCATGGCCAACTGGAGCTACGAAGCGCCCTACTTCTTCACCGCCGCCCTCTACCTGATGGCAAGCGTCGTGTACTGGCGTGCTTTCAGAAACTGGGGCTTGACAGACTCTGGAAGGAAACGGGATAATTACTAAAGCATAAGCAGTAGATAGCACGCCCAATCGCTGAATCTCATTATCTGAGAGCGGGGGAACCAACTATCCGGGGCTAATCGCTAGTTCGTAGGGCCAAACCTTTTCGGCCCGAGCCCGTCAGCTAACCTCGTAAGCGTGGAAAAGGAAGACGGCTTCATCGTGGCGGCAAAAGGCCGCCTCCCGCCAACTTCCCCAAGGCTGTTGCTACAGCGTATTTCGCGGTGTCCGCGGGTCTATTCCCTATTTGGGAATCACCTAAGGAACCTATCCGGCTTTGACTCCATTTCCGGAGTTCTAGCTGAACTCAGCTATTTGCCGCCCCGCGCCATGCCGCCTGGTGTGCTATCTCACTGCACAGAGTCCATAGAAAGGGGAGGAGATGCCATGCGAGTAACCGTAATAACGGCGCCTACCGGTGACTGCCTCTTGAACCGGCGCGATCCTCACGCGAAAGAGCAAACGGAGAAGACGCGCGACGCTGTGGTGAAAAGTCTTAGGGAGTTAAAACACAGCGTCACCGTGGTTGAGGCCGGGCCGACCATGCTCTCGGACATCGAGTCGACAAAACCGGACGCTCTCTTCAACATCGCGACGGGATACCGCACCAAGAAGGACCAAGCGAACATCGCCGCGATATTGGAGTTGACCGGTATTCCATTCACGGGGTCTTCGTTGGAAGCGCATACCATCGGACTTCAGAAACACCTCACCAAGATGGTCATGCAGAGCGTTGGGATCGAGACGCCCGCCTTTCGGACGGTATTCGGAACCCAGGACCTTGACCCCGGTTTGGTGGAAGGTCTCCGGTTTCCGGTCATTGTGAAGCCTGCCGCAGAAGGTTCAAGCGTCGGCATCACGCCGGACAGCGTCGTAGAAGATGGGGAAGGCGCTCTAGAGATAGCGGCGAACGCGTTGGAGCGGTTCGGACCGCCTGTACTGATAGAAGAGTTCATTGCCGGCAGAGAGTTTACGGTGGGCCTTCTGGGATACCCGAGGCCTAAGGCTCTCCCGGTGGAAGAGATCATCTTCAATGAAGACGGCATGTACACATACGGAGTGAAATCGAAAGATAACGTCCGGGTAGAGTGTCCGGCGGCAATTCCCGGCGCCCTAGCGGCCTCTCTTCAAGACATTGCAGTTAAGACTGCTTTAGCTATAGGATGCAGAGATATCGCTCGAGTCGACATGAGGGTTGACGATAGCGGAACCCCTTATGTGCTCGAAATCAACACTTTGCCCGGGCTGATGCCCGAATACAGCGAACTTCCCAGGATAGCGGATAAAGTCGGCATCAATTACACCGAACTCGTGAAGACCCTGTTGGACGGGGCTTTGGCGAGAATCGATGAGGAAGGGGTGTAACCGCATGGCAGACCAACTGATTCTGGACAGAAATCCTGAGATCGCGGATTTTGCGGTAATAGGAGCAGGCAACGGCGGAGTGGCCATGGCGGGATTCCTCACCCTCAGAGGGTTCGCCGTGAATCTCTGGAACAGGTCACAACCGACCGTCGAGACTCTGAACGCTGCTGGCGGCATCATGTTGGAGGGCGAGCTCGGAGGCTTGGCGGTGCCCAACATGATAACTTCAGACATCGGCAGCGCGGTAGCGGGAGTGCCCGTGATCATGGTTACGGTTCCGGCATCGGGTCACGAGACGGTCGCGCGCCTTATGGCGCCTTGGCTTCACGACGGGCAGATCGTTGTCTTGAACCCCGGCAGAACCGGTGGAGCGCTGGCCTTCAGGAAAGTGCTGAGGGATCAAGGGTGCATCAACGATGTGACCGTTGCCGAGACCAACACCTTCATCTACGCGAGCAGAAGGCTTGAGGGCGGCCGCTCACGCGTTTTCGGCGTAAAGAAGACGGTGAGTGTCGCGGCTCTTCCGGCCTCAAGAACAATAGAAGTCGTCCGGGCTCTCAGAAGTGCTTTTCCCCAGTTTGTGCCCGCGGAGAACGTGATGGTCACCAGCCTTGACAACATGGGAGCGATATTCCACCCGGTCCCCACGCTGCTGAACGCGGCCAGGGTTGACTCTTCCTTGTCCTTCGAGCACTACACCGACGGCATATCGCCTTCGGTAGCTTCCGTTCTGGAGGCTCTCGACGCCGAAAGGCTCGCTATCGCTCGCGGCTTGGGGGTCTACGCCAGATCCGCGCTGGATTGGCTGCGCGAGACGTACGGCATTGTCGCGGACTCCTTATACGAGGGTATTCAGGCAAACAAGGCTTATCACGGTATCTCGGCCCCGACCACGCTGGATACGCGCTACATCAAAGAGGACGTCCCCTTCAGCCTGGTTCCCATGCTGTCACTGGCGAACGTAGTGGGAGTGAGCGCGCCGGTGATGAAGGCTGCCATCTCGCTTGCATCGGTCCTCACGGGAGTCGATTACATGGAAATGGGCCGCAACGCGTTCAGTATGGGGATTGACGGGATAATGGGCAGCCAACTCACAGACCTTGTCACTCTGGAGGTGCTTTCGTGATGGCCAAGGGCAGGAGAATCCTAGGGGCTTCCATAGGTGACTGCGTGCATGTCGCGGGAGTCTTGAACTTCCTCAGGTTGGCTGAGAGCCAGGGGTACGTTACCGAATTTGCAGGAGCCGCCAAGTCTCCTGGAGAGATGGCGACTATGGCGAAACGAATAAAGCCAGATATTCTCGCTGTAGGCTACCGGTTGGATCCGGAGGCAGGCCGCCACTTAGCCAGAAGGCTTAAGGCAGCGCTTGAGGCCAGGTCCGTGAAACCGGCGCTGTTCTTCGGCGGGACCGCCCCGGTTGCCGATGCCGTGAGCGAAGAAGGCATCTTTGACGCGGTGTTCTCGGGCAGGGAAGACGTAGACGACATAATCGCTTTTCTCAGAGGTAAGCCGGTACTTAAAGAGGCCACGCGCTATCCCGACACTCTGCCGGAGAGAATCGAATGGAAACAGCCGTACCCGATCTTGAGGCATCACTTTGGCCTACCGTCTGTCGAAAAGACAGCCGAAGGGATACGCGAGATCGCGGAGTCCGGCGTTCTAGATGTCATATCTATCGGGCCCGACCAGAACGCTCAGGAAAGTTTCTTCCGGCCGGACGAGATGGACCATGACCAGGACGGCGCCGGCGGAGTAGCGCTGAGGTCGGAGGATGACTTCCAAATGCTGTATGAAGCCTCTCGCCGGGGCAACTATCCCCTCATGAGGTGCTACAGCGGGACCAGAGACGTGCTGCGCTTCGCCAAGGTTTTGGCCGGTACCATCCGTAATGCTTGGGCGGCTATCCCCCTCACCTGGTACAACGTGTTGGATGGAAGGGGGCCGAGGCAGGTTGTTCAGTCGATAGCAGAGGGCCAGGAGACGATGGCTTGGCACGCTGCCGAAGGTATTCCGGTAGAAGTGAACGAGTCTCACCATTGGAGCCTTCGCGATGCGCCCGATGTAGTGGCTGTGGCAGCCGCATACCTGGCAGCCTACAACGCTAAGAAAGCCGGAGTGAGAGACTACGTATCTCAGTACATGCTGAATACTCCTCCGGGCACCAGCGCCGCTATGGACTTAGGGAAAATGCTGGCTAAAGATGAACTCATCCACTCTCTGGCCGGTGACGATTTCAGGGTCTTCCGTCAAGTCAGGGCCGGCTTGGCCAGTTTCCCGGTTGATTTGGAGCAGGCCAAGGGCCACTTGGCTTTCTCTACCACAGTAGCAATGGCGCTGAGGCCCCACATCGTGCATGTGGTGGGTTACTGCGAAGCCGATCACTTGGCAGGCCCCTCCGAGGTCATCGAGAGCTGCAAGATAGCTAGAGGAGCCATTCGCTCTTGCCTCTCGGGCATGCCGGATATGGCGAAGGACGAGTCCGTACAGGAGAGGCGCGCGCAGCTCGTAGGCGACGCGAGAGTTCTACTTAACGGCATCGCCGAGCTGCACAAGCTGCTCTTGGCCGGGGTTGTTCCGGTGCATGCCAGGGCAGGCAGAATGGCCGTCGGTCCCGACCCGTTTACAGACCCCGTCACTCTTTCTACGGCGATTGGGCTCGGTCTTCTCGATGCCCCTCACCTAAAGGGCAATGCCAGTGCGTGCGGGGAGGTCGTCACGGCAATCGTGGACGGAGCCTGCGTCGCGATCGATCCTTCTACTCGGAAGCCGATACCGGAGGAGACAAGGGTGAGCCGCGCCTTAGAGGTATTCAGCTCGAGGCAGGCGGCAGCAACCTGCGGCGCTGACTCCTGAGAGGCAGCGACAATCGGGCGAGCTCTTTTCAAGAGGGCAAACCCGATCGCGTGTACAGGTAATGAGCGAGCCCCCGGCCCCGGGGAAGAGTCCGTTAGTTCGGACCTGCCCGGCGTCCGGGGGCTCTGTATGTCCTGCCTGCGTACGGATCTTTTACGCTTAAGCCTTCAGATACTTCTCAAACCAGCGGACAATGTGGTCGAGCCTCTCAACTCTGTTCCAAGGCTTGCCCGACCGCGAAAGCTCGTGGTTTTCGCCTGCGAACTTCACGAACTCAACCGTTTTCCCGAGCCTCTTGAGGGCGACATACCATTGCTCTGCCTGGTCCAGCGGGCAGCGGTAGTCCTGCTCGGAGTGGATGATGAGGATTGGAGTCGTGACTCTTGGCGCATACCTTATGGGAGAGCGTTCCATGATAAAGTCCTCGCTGTCCCAAAGGTCTCTTCCGCCGAAGCCTCGTTTGTTGCCGAACCACCCGATATCGGAGACCCCGTACTTTGTGTACATGTTCGATATGCTCCGGAGCGTTACCGCGGCTCTGAACTCGTCGGTGTGACCGACGATCCAGTTGGTCATGTAGCCGCCGTAGCTGCCTCCCGTGACGCCGATCCGGGAGCTGTCCACCCAGGGCACTTTGTCGGCGTAGTGTTTGAGCGACATGATGTCCTGGTAATCCATGCCACCCCAATCGCCTATCACCCCATCTGCGAACTCCTTCCCGTAGCCCGAGCTTCCCCTGGGATTACAGTAGAAGACTCCGAAGCCCTTGGAGGCCAACAGCTGGAACTCGTGGAAGAACGCCTCGCCGTAGGCCGAGTGGGGCCCCCCGTGAATCTCTATCACGGCCGGATACTTCTTGCCCTCTTCGAAGTTCACCGGTTTCATCATCCAGCCGTCAAGCTCGAGGCCGTCGGTGGAGTTGAAGGTGAACCGTTCGGGCTCGACTATCGCCAGACCTGACAGCACGCTCTCATTGACTCGAGTTATCTCTTGCAGCGGACAAGACTCGTTCGTTGGGCCGCAAACGTCTCCCGGCATCTCGATAGCATAGATGTCACCCGGGTTCACCGGCGAGTTGCCGTTGAACGCGAACAGCACGTTGCCGCTGTCCAGGGTCCGCGCGACGAAGGAGTTGGTGACCGGCGGGAACTTACCGCAGGCATTGATGTTTCCCGGAATTGCCCCCGCGACCAGTTCTACGTGGGGTCTGTCAAGATTCGTCCGGTAGATGCCTGACGTGCGCTTATCTGTAAGGATGAAATAAAGCGTCCGGCTGTCGCTCGACCAGTAGGGGCCCGAACGCCCTGCGTCCGACCTGCAATCTGAACCTAGCCCCGAGCCTACACTCCTATCGATATCCCACAGGTGCCGCATTTCGCCGCCTTCGCTGGGGATGACCATGATCTCTTGGTTCGAAGTGCTCACTTCTCCGTTCTCGTGGCCGACCACGGCTATCCACTTACCGTCCGGCGAATACTCCGGCCCGTAGACGGGTCCCTTGCCCGACGTAAGCTTCTTGGCCTCGCCGCCCCCTACCGGTATTGTCCAGAGGTCAGGCATCATCCTAAGCTCGCGATCCGGCTCCCTCGACGAAATGAAAGCTATGGTGCTGCCGTCGGGCGAAAACGCTGGGCTCATGTCGTGATAGTCGCCGTCTGTAACTTGGCGGACTTCTCCGGTGTCGACTTCGACCGTGTAGATGTGGACGGGCCGGGGGTCAACTACTCCCGGCACTCCGTTGGCTTTGTACCGGAGGCGCGTGATGACCGTTACGTCCTTATCCGTCTCAAATCCATCAGGTGGGTTTTCTCTCTTGGGCTTGGGCTCGCGGGAACAGAACGCGATACGTTTTCCGTCGGGTGACCACGTGATCTGAGAAACTCCGTCCTCGAGCGTTGTCAGCTGCCGGGCTTCTCCGCCTTCTTTCATGTCTAGCAGCCAGATCTGCCCTCTGCCGGACCTATTCGATGTGAACGCGAGGAGAGAGCCGTCCGGCGAGAACCTCGGCGAGCGGTCCATGGCTCCGTCGCCGTCGGACCTTCTTCCGTATGTCAGCCTGGAAGGTGGAGAGAAAACGCCTTTAGCGTCTCTGCGGGAAATAAAAAGAGCCGATTCGTAGCGGTTCTTCTGGGCGTTGATCCAGGTCTCGACCCAGACGAGTTCGTTTCCGGAAGGTGAAAGCTCGGGGTCTCCGGTGAACCGTAGTGACCACAGGTCACGCGATGTCACTGGCCTCTTCTGTTCTTCCAAATTTGACACCCTCCTACGCGTGGATTACTCCATCGTGATTACCATGCTCAGAGGATTTCATTCTTCACCTGCCTGACTTCATCCTTCGCGGGAAGTTCAAAAGGGAGAGCGGCGCGCTGCGAACCTATGTTTTTTCTGAATAAAGCCACAGATGCTGCAGGAGTTGAAATTCCGACAGCGAACAAAGACGAACTACAGGGCACAACGCACAAGCCGCACAAATTACTAGGAGGTGTAGGGAGATTGGTAGCCGGAAAACAGACCACGTTCCTTTTCTTCGTGCTGTTCTTGGCGACTGCGGTCTATTACATGTCGCGCGCCAAGACGGGCAAAGTGCCGTCTGTTCGCAGGATCGCGGGGCTTGATGCCATCGATGAAGCAGTAGGCAGAGCCACCGAGCTCGGCAAGCCGGTATTCTACGTGCCGGGCAGAACCGAGATTAACACGGCCGGGGCTGCGCAGAATATCGCCGGCCTTGAGATCCTCGGACATGTAGCCAAAGTGACCGCCCGATATGATGCGGATTTGAGGGTCGGCATCGCGGCGGCCAACGTGTACCCTGTGGCTGAAGCTATCGTGCAGCAGTCCTACCTTGAGGAAGGTAAGGCTGACAGGACCAAGCCCGAGATGGTCCAGTTTTTATCGGCTGAGCAGTTTGCTTTCGCGGCGGCGTGCCTTTCGATCATGAACACTGAGAAAGTGGCCAGCGTCATCTTTATCGGCGAGTTCCAGGCAGAATCGATGATGTTGGCTGAAGGCGCCGCTCAAGTCGGTGCAGTTACGATCACGGGCACTGCCCGTACAGCGCAGATCCCCTTCTTTGTCGCCGCCTCCGATTACACCCTGGTGGGTGAGGAGATCTTTGCCGGAGGTGCTTATCTCTCGAAGGATCCCGTCAAGATCGGCAACCTTGCCGCTCAGGACTGGGGTAAGCTGGCTTCCATGGCCATCATCATCATAGGTTCGCTTATGGCCACTTTTGGATCATCGGCCATGATCGACTGGCTGAAAATGTAGAGGGGAGGTGTCGACGTGAAAAAGGAAGTCCCGATCGCCATAGGATTCGTAGCGGGAGTATTGATCCTGTTCGAGTACTTTTTCAAGACCATGGCGCCCGGCGTTTCAGAAATAGCCACCAAAGCTCAAAACTGGGGAAGCATTATATCGGCATTCGCGATGGGTTTGGCTGCAGTCAACCTCATAGTCATCCACAGCCGCAAAATACGCTCAAATCATCCGGACGCATGGATGTCTTGGATTCTGTACTTCGGGATCCTTGTTATGGTTGTCACCGGCTTCTCGGCTAAAGGAACTGCTGCAGCAGACATCTACTCTTTTCTGTTCGACGGCCTGTACCAGCCTCTCAGTACGGCGATGTTCTCAATAATGATCTTCTTCATCGCGTCTGCCGCCCGCAGGGCGTTCAGAGCTAGAAACATTGACGCTGCGTTCCTCTTGGCTTCCGGGCTCTTGGTGATGCTCGGCAACGCTCCGCTCATGAAGATGGTTTCTCCTTGGTTCCCGAAGGCAAGCGCTTGGTTCATGAGTTACGCCAACGTTGCGGGAAACCGGGCAGTCATGATCGGTGCCGCTCTTGGAATGGTCCTGACCGGATTCCGGGTCATTCTCGGGATCGACCGGTCTTACTTTGGCGGAGAATAGGGGGTGACGAAGGTGAATCTTATTAAGTGGTTCGGAGAATTGGATAGGCGCTGGCTCTATGCTTTGCTCCTCTTTGTCGTCGTGGCCCCGCTCCTTCGTCCTCTCGGCATTCCGGTCGAGGTGACCGAGAGCACAGCGCAGTTCGTCGCGGCTGTGGAGAAACTGCAGCCTGGCAACAAGATGCTCCTGGTGTTCGATTACTCGATCGGCGGGGGTCCCGATGTCGACCCGCAGGCCCAGGTAGTTTTGGCTCACGCTCTGTCAAAAGGCGTGAAGGTAGTCGAGGTGGCATTCATCGACACCGGACTCAGCTACGCCCAGAAGTCAATCGACAAGTGGGAAGCAGCAGGCAAAGTGTACGGTGAAGATATCCTCCTCTTGGGCTTCGCCGCCGGCTCCGAGACGGCCATCTCGGCGTTTGCTCAGGACATCGCGCAGGTGTTTCCCACAGACATTAGAGGCAAGCCTCTCAGTTCATATCCCATTATGCAGGGTGTAAAGACGGCGGCAGACTTCGACATCATCGCCGAGTTTGCCACCGGAATCCCGGGCCCGGCGGAGTGGGTAAGGCAGGTTGTTACCAGGTACAACGTACCTTTGGCGTGCGGCGTGGTCGCGGTTATGGGTCCGCAAAACATACCTTACTTGCAGTCAGGCCAGCTGGTCGGCCTCCTTGGAGGCGGCCTCAAGTCTGCTGCCGAGTACGAAATTGCCGTGAAAATGCCGGGTGCGGCTACAGCCGCAATGGACGCTCAGTCCTTGGGTCACGTCGTTATCGTGCTCTTTGTCTTAATCGGCAACCTTCTGTTCTACGTCGAAAGACGGGAACAGAAAGCTAAGAAAGGTTAGGGGGTGAACGCATGGACCTGGCAACTGCGAAGGTATGGGCGGCCGCTCTCTGCACATTCGCCATCTACAGCTTCCTCTGGAAAGAGAACCGGTTCTTTAGGGCTTTCCAGAACTTATATGTCGGGTTGGCCGCAGGTTACAGCTTGGTTCTGAACTTCAACACCTTGAAGCGTCAAGCCTGGGGTCCCCTTACTGAAGCGGGCGAGATCTCTATACTTGTCCCCATAGTGCTGGGGCTACTTCTGTTCACCCGGCTTTCGAAAAAGCACGGTTGGATAGCCCGCTATCCCATGGCGTTCCTCATGGGCATCGGCTCCGCTCTGTCAATGAAAGCTATCGAAAGTGACTTCGTGAGGCAGATGCAAGCCAGCATCATAAGCTGGAAAGGAGCCGGGATTGGCGGCACCCTAAACAACATGGTGCTCTCGCTGGGCACGGCATTCTCCTTGGTCTACTTCTTCTTCACCTTCAAGCCGAACAAGGCTTCGGAGGTAACGGGGAGACTCGGCAGGTGGGTGCTCATGCTCTGCTTTGGCGCTGCTTTCGGTTCCGCGGTTCAGGGTAGGATGTCGCTGGTCATCTCTCAGATGCAGTTCCTTTTGAGGGATTGGCTGAAACTCATATCTTAGCTTAGGTGGGGTGCGGCGTGTGCCGCACCCCTTTTTTCCTTACAGTTCCTATGATCTCGTGTAGAACAAGCTCTTGCTTAGGTCGACCGCCTCTGAACTGAGTCCGGCCTCCCGCGCTTTCTTAGCCCCGCCGGGAGTTGCCGCCAGTAAGTGGCCTCCTCTCCCAACTACCACGCCCTCGACCATAATGATCTGGCCTCGCGAGATGGCCAAGTGAGCGCGGCCCGTGTCGGGGTCGGCCACGGTTACATCGCCGTCGAATCCTTCTGCTAGAGCACCCTTGTGCGCGAACCCAAGCATGCGGGCCGGGTTCAATGTCAGTTTCCTTACCAGCTCGGGCCAAGTCAAAGCACCTAGCCGAACAAGCGCCGCGCCTCTCTCAAGCTGGACGTTTCTCGGAATGGCGCCGCCGTCGGTGCTTATGGCATCGACCACGAACTCATCCTTATCTTCCATCCTGGCCGTAGCCAGTATATGCATGGCGGTTGTGTCGTTTACAGGAAAGCTGACGCCTGTCTTGGTCCCTGCATCCTTCCAGATCTCATATCCTTCCCGTCCTGTGACCAGTTCCATCTTTCCTCCGCGCAACACATGGATGAGTGCCCAGCCTCCTAGGATAGCCTCACCCATCCCTTTCTCGTCAGCCGTGTAGCCGCCCATCTTGAGGCAGTTCCGCGTCACGTGGCTCGAAGGCAGCCCGTCCCGTATGCCGGCCGAGGTGCCGTTTATGGTTCCCAGGTACGATTCTGAAACAAGGTTCCGGTGCTCCTTCAGCGCCTTTGCAGCCTCTAGCGCCTCCTCTGCCGGATTCCGGTTAAGTCCGCGGCAGTAGCTGTTCACGTGAGCAATATGCAGGTGATTCTTGCCCGCGAGCTCCACTGCCTCGCGGAAACCTTCGATATTGCTGCCGTGCTTTGTTGAGCCCACGTGGAAGGCAACATAACAACCCTTCTTGTTGGCAACTTCAATGATGCGTGCAGTGGCCTCGGGACTCGCCGGGCTGTGTCCGCCGACGATCTTGAGGCCTAGAGCGCCAAAGTCCAGTGCTTCGTCGGTGATAGCCGACAGCTCTTCTGTGCTTGGGTTCGCGTCTTTCGTGTTGTGTCCGGGCGTTACCGTGTGCAGGCCGGCGATGCTCATGCCGCAGCCGTGAGACGCGAGGCCCTTCACAGTCTCCCGGATTGGACCTCCGAAGTCCACAGCGGTCACCACGCCCACACTTGCCATCATCGAGAAACCGATCCACCTGTCTTCAGTTGAGACGTGAACGTGGGAATCGATGACTCCGGGCATGACGATGTAACCCTCGGCATCGATGATGCTTTCGGCGTCTACGGAGGGAAGGGATGCGGCGACTGCAGCGATCTTTCCGCCTTTAATGCCGACGTCACCTCTGCCGTCGAAGCCTGTGAGAGCGTCAATCACCCGGCCGTTCTTTAAGAGAATGTCAAACCTCATAAGTCCGCCCCTCTCTTGGTTCCTTACGTAGATATTCCTTAAGGTGCGTTAGGCTTCGATAACGTTGGAGCCTACTCCTTTTGGACTTATTGAATGTTTGCTTTTCGAGTGATAGAGTCATGCTAGAATTGTTGCGCTCCAAGTAAATTGGCGTAATTGTGTACACAATGGGGTGGCGCACTTGAAGAACCAGGTAATTATCCTCGATTTCGGCGCTCAGTACACTCAGCTCATCGCCAGGAGAGTTCGAGAGAACAAGGTATACTGTCAAGTCATCCCAGGCGATGCCACGGTCCAGGAACTGAAAGATGCCGTCGACCCGGCGGGGCAGGATATCCCCGGAGCGATCATTCTGTCGGGCGGCCCCGACAGCGTATATCAGCCTGATGCAGTGCTTCCCGACCCGGATGTGCTGACACTCGGATGTCCGGTTTTGGGCATCTGTTACGGCATGCAGGCCATGGCGAAGCTGATGGGCGGAAAGGTGGTCGCGGGCAGTGCCGGAGGGACTAGGGAGTACGGCCCCGCGAAACTCCGGATAAGTGAGGCCTCGGGGCTTCTTGAGGGTCTCCCGGAAGAGACGGACGTCTGGATGAGTCACGGTGACAGCGTGGAGGAGGTTCCGCCCGGGTTTGCCGTCACCGGCTCTACCGGGAAGACGCGCATCGCCGCGATGGGAGATGCGATGCGGAAGCTGTACGGCGTGCAGTTTCACCCCGAGGTGACGAACACAGCCCGCGGCAAGGAGATGCTCTCCAACTTCCTATTTCGGATCGCCAAGCTGGAGCCCGACTGGACGATGGAGAAGTTCGTTGAGCGCAGCATAGCCGATATTCGCGAGAGGGTAGGCGATGCCCGGGTAGTGGCGGGCGTCTCAGGCGGAGTGGACTCTACGGTATGTACGGTGCTCGTACATAGAGCTATAGGGTCAAGACTGCACCCCATATTGGTTGACCACGGCCTCATGCGGCAGGGTGAAGCCGAGTATGTAGTGGAAGCGATGGCGAGACTCGGCGTGGAACTAACCCTGGTCAACGCTCAAGACCGGTTCCTTGACAGGCTGAAGGGTGTCACAGATCCGGAAAAGAAGCGCAAGATCATCGGCGAGGAGTTTATTAGAGTCTTCGAGGAAGAGGCCCGGAAAGTGGGCGGCGCGGACTACATCCTGCAAGGCACCATCTATCCCGACGTGATTGAGTCAGGCTCGAGGATACGGCGGGTGATCAAGAGCCACCACAACGTCGGAGGCCTGCCCGATCGCATGAATCTCAAGCTGTTAGAGCCCGTGCGCGAGCTGTTCAAGGATGAGGTTCGTTTGTTAGGTCAGGAGCTTGGCCTCACTTCAGAGTTTATCGGCAGGCACCCGTTCCCCGGCCCGGGCTTGGGAGTCAGGGTATTGGGAGAGGTCACTCGCGAAAAGCTGGATGTAGTGAGGAAGGCCCAGGCGGTTCTCGATGAGGAGATCCGTCGCTCCGGCTGGTACGACAAGCTGTGGCAGTGCTTCTGCGTGCTTCCCGATGTGAGAACCGTCGGCGTCATGGGAGACGAGAGGACGTACGGCCACCTCATAGGCATTCGCGCCGTCCAATCTGAAGACGCGATGACCGCTGACTGGGCCCGCCTCCCTTACGACGTGTTGGAGCGGGTTTCGGCTAGGATAGTCAACGAAGTCCACGACGTAAACCGCGTTGTTCTGGACATTACATCGAAACCCCCGTCGACCATCGAGTGGGAGTGAGGCAGTAGAGCCGTAAGCGACTTTCTAGGAAATCGGAGGTGCCGCCGTGATCTCGAGGTACACTCGCGCCGAAATGGAGAGGATTTGGAGCCAAGAGAACAAGTACAGGCGATGGCTGGAGGTTGAGACCCTGGCGCTTGAAGCGTGGGAGACGCTGGGCGCAGTTCCCAAGGGTACGGCCGCGGCGGTAAGAGCCAAAGCGAAAGTGGATCCTGCCAGGATTGATGAGATCGAATCGAAAGTAAGGCACGACGTTATAGCGTTCGTGAGCCAGGTAGCTGAAACCGTGGGCGAGGAAGGCAAATACATCCACTACGGACTTACCTCATACGACGTCGTGGACACTGCTCTCTCCTCTCTTCTCCGCGACGCGCTTAAGGTCATCCTGGACGATATAGACGAAATGTTGAGCGTGCTTAAAGATCTGGCGCTCAGGTACAAAGACACCCCTGCCATCGGCCGCACTCACGGCGTCCACGCCGAACCGGTCACATTCGGTTTGGTGGTCGCCCTCTGGTACGACGAAATGAGGAGAAACAGAGAGCGCGTTCAGAACGCGATGGCGGAGATCTCGGTGGGAAAGCTGTCGGGCGCGGTTGGGACTTACGCTCACGTTGACCCCTTCGTCGAGCGGTTTGTGTGCAAGAGGCTGGATCTTTCGCCGGCACCCATCTCCAACCAGATAGTGCAGAGAGACCGCCACGCCGCCTGTGTGTCCGCACTGGCTGTGGTGGCCGGGTCGCTTGAGAAGATCGCTTATGACCTACGCGGGCTGGCACGGACCGAGGTGAGGGAGATTGAGGAGCCGTTCAGGACCGGCCAAAAGGGCTCGTCAGCCATGCCTCACAAGAAGAACCCTGTCGGACTTGAGCAGATATGCGGCATGGCACGATTGATGAGAGGGTACGCCCAAGCGGCTCTCGAGAACAACCTCTTGTGGCATGAGCGGGACATTTCCAACTCCTCGGTCGAACGCATCATCCTTCCCGATGCCACCACCCTCCTTGACTACGCTTTGAACCGGATGACGGGGATAATCCGCGACATGCGTGTCTATCCCGACAGGATGTTGCAGAACCTGGGTATGACCGGAGGGCTCGTGTTTTCCGAAGAAGTATTGCTCGCGCTGGTTGAAGCCGGGATGAAGCGCGAGGACGCCTACGAGGTTGTTCAGGAGCACGCCATGGCGGCGTGGGAAGGCGGTCCCAGCTTCTATGAGAGGGTTGCCGCTGACCGAAAGATACTGAGCTTTGTAGGTCGCGAAAGGCTGGAAGAGTGCTTCAGCCTGGAAAGGGCTCTAAAGGCGGTGGACTTCATCTTCAACCGCCTGGGACTCATAATCTAGCGGTTTTGGGTATCGCTCAAATCTTTAAGAGGCAGTACCTACAAACGGACGTTAGGAGGCTCGCACGATGAAATTCAAAGGCACAGTCACGGTCTGGTTAAAGGAGAGCATTTTCGATCCGCAGGGAGCAGCCGTCAAAGGTTCTTTGGAGACTATGGGGTTCTCGAGTGTGGAACGGGTGAGGATGGGCAAGAACATCGTCGTTAGTTTGGAAGCGGCCAGCATCGATGAAGCCAGAAGCCTGCTGGAGGAGATGTCAAGGAAGCTCCTGGCGAGTCCCGTAACCGAAGCCTACAGTGTTGAGGTGGAGGAGGAGAAAGCTGGTGCTGCCCGATGAAGTTCGGCGTGGTCGTCTTTCCCGGATCCAACTGTGACAGCGACGCCTATCACGCTATCAAGAACGTTGTGGGCGCAGACTGCGAGAACATATGGCACGGCGACACCGATCTTTCCGGCTTTGATGCCGTTGTGCTTCCGGGCGGATTTTCCTACGGCGACTACCTTCGATGCGGGGCGCTGGCTAGATTCTCTCCGGTCATGAAATCGATTGTCGATTTCGCCGAGAAAGGTAAGCTCGTGATCGGCATCTGCAACGGTTTTCAGGTCCTTCTTGAGGCGGGACTGCTGCCAGGCGCTATGCTGTCCAACGATGTTCTTGAGTTTAGGTGCGGATGGGTGAATCTGAAAGTAGAGAACAACTCAACCGCGTTCACTAACCTCTACAAGCCGAAAGAGATCATCCGTATGCCGATCGCGCACCATGAAGGCAACTATTACGCAGAGCCTGAAGTTCTGGACGAGTTGGAGAGGGCCGGCCGCGTGGTTCTTCGCTATGTAGACGAAGCCGGGAATCCCACAAGAGAGGCCAACCCGAACGGCGCCGCCCGGAATATTGCGGGTATCGTGAACGAACGCGGCAATGTGCTGGGTCTCATGCCGCACCCGGAGAGATGTGCAGAGGCGCTCCTCGGAGGCGAAGACGGCAAGAGGGTTTTCCTGTCTATGGTGAAGAGCATAAGAGAGGGCGCCCCCGTATCCCGCTAGAGAAAAGGAGCTGGACGACATGGCAGACACTCCCGAAAAGCCGATTTGGCGCGAGATGGGACTGAAGGACAACGAGTACCAACTCATTAAAGATAGACTCGGGCGCGAGCCGAACGAAACTGAATTGGGCATGTTCGCGGTGCTTTGGTCTGAGCACTGCGCGTACAAGCACTCAAAAGCTCTCCTCAAGACATTGCCTACCAAAGGGCCGCAGGTGCTGGTCGGCCCCGGAGAGAACGCCGGCGTGGTCGATATAGGCGATCAACTAGCCTGCGCCTTCAAGATAGAGTCCCACAATCATCCCAGTGCCGTTGAGCCTTACCAGGGTGCCGCCACCGGGATAGGGGGCATTGTCCGGGACGTATTGGCTATGGGTGCAAGGCCGGTTATCCTGCTGGACTCCCTTAGGTTCGGGCCCCTGGAAGATCCCCGCTCCAAGTTCCTCTTCGGCGGAGTGGTCTCAGGCATAGCAGGGTACGGCAACTGCTTGGGCATTCCGACCGTAGGCGGCGAGATACAGTTTGATGAATCCTACGCGGGCAACCCCCTTGTCAACGTCATGTGCGGCGGAATTATGAGGCACGAGGACCTGCACAAAGGCCAGGCATACGGTATTGGCAATGTTGTCATGATTGTCGGCCATTCAACGGGCAGAGACGGCATCCACGGGTGCACCTTTGCATCGGACGTGCTTGGCGAGGATAACGAGTCAAAGCGCCCCAACGTTCAAGTGGGCGATCCCTTCATGGAGAAGCTGCTCATCGAGGCTTGTTTGGAGATGATGAAGAGCGGTGCCGTGGTAGGTATTCAGGATATGGGGGCCGCGGGCATCACGTCTTCTTGTGCTGAGACCGCCGCCAGAGCGGGCACCGGCCTCGAGATCGATATCGGCAAGGTTCCCATGCGCGAAGAGGGAATGACCGCTTACGAAGTGATGCTTTCAGAGAGCCAGGAGCGGATGCTCCTCATCGTGAAGCCGGAAAAGGTGCCCGAGGTTAAAGCAATAGGGAAGAAGTGGGGTCTCAACGCGGCCGAGATTGGGCGCGTTACGGACAGCGGCAAACTTCAAGTGTTCCATAACGGTGTCGAGGAAGCGTCGATCCCGGTGTCTTTACTCGCAGAGGGTTCTCCGCAGTACTCGCCGCCCGCCGCTGAACCCGGCTACCTGGCCGAAGCGAGAGACTTTGACTTTGAGTCGGTGATATCGCCCGAGCTTCATGAGCTTGGAGGCATTCTCCTCCGCCTTCTGGCCTCACCCAACATCGCCTCAAAAGAACCGGTATATCGCCAGTTCGATCACATGGTCCGCACCGATACGGTAGAGGGTCCGGGACGGGGCGCTGCCGTAGTCAGGATCAAGGGCACTTCCAGAGGGCTTGTCTTCACGGCCGACTGCAACGGCCGGCTGGTGTACCTGAATCCCCGCGGCGGCGCCGCGTGGGCGGTGGTAGAGTCGGCGTTCAACGTGGCCGTCATGGGCGCGAGGCCGCTTGCCATCACCAACTGCCTGAACTTCGGGAGTCCCGAGAATCCCGGAATATACTGGCAGCTCAAGGAAGCGATCGCCGGGATGGCTGATGCTTGTTCCGCTCTCGGCACCCCCGTTACGGGAGGAAACGTCAGTCTTTACAATGAAACCGACAGCGAAGCCGTCTATCCCACGCCCATAGTCGGAATGCTGGGACTGTGCGAAGACGTTGAAAAGAGGCTGACTCCGGGGTTCAAGGATGCAGGTGACGTTGTCGCCTTGCTCGGCAGAGTGTGGGGAGACTCGAAGTCATTGGGAGGAAGCGAGTACCTGCACAGGATTCACGGTAAAGTAGCGGGAAGCCCTCGCGATCCCGACCTTCCTACGGCTAAGGCCATCATCGACGTTCTCGTGGAAGGAGCAGCAAGAGGACTTTTCCGCTCGGCTCAGGATCTGTCAGAGGGCGGGTTGGCGGTAGCGCTGGCCGAGTCCTGCATTCACGGCAGAGAGAACGCCAAAGGATGCACGGTGGGGCCTAAACCTACCGGCTGTACGGAAAGACAGGGTGTTCGACCGGACGCCGTCCTATTCGGCGAAGGGAACACCGCCGTCTTGGTTAGCTACTCGCCTGAAAACCGCGGCCAAGTAGCGGAACTTTGTAAGGAATACGGAGTGCCGGCTGCCGAAATAGGCCGTGTGACCGGTTCGAGCATGGTGATCGAGACGTGTGGAGGCGACCCCGTGCTGGAACTGAGCGTCGAGGAGATGTCTGAAGCCTGGGGTTCAGGAGTCCTTAAGGCTCTTTCTTCGTAAGGATATTAGGGCAGCCATCGAAGACTGTCCCACCAAGGCTGTTTCGATGAAGGGAGATTGCCAATGCTCAAACTCAAGCTTGTCTCCAAGTCGTACGGTTCAGGACCGAAGGCAGTTGACAGCCTCGACCTTCACGTTCGCTCGGGGGAGATATTCGGTTTCCTAGGTCCCAACGGGGCAGGCAAGACGACCACGATCAAGATGGTTGTCGGAGTCTTGAGGCCGGATGAGGGCAGTATCGAGATCGGCGGCGCCGATTTGGCCAAGCAGCCGACGGCCGCGAAGGTGAAAACCGGATACGTGCCCGACGAAGCCGCGTTGTGGGATAAGCTTACCGGAGTCGAATACCTCAACTTCATGGGCGACGTGTATGGAGTGCCGGGGGACGAGCGAGAAGAGCGAGTAAAGCCGCTCCTGGATATGTTCGAGATGACCAGGGCCGCGCCAGACCCAATCGGCAGCTACTCCAGAGGCATGAAGCAGAAGATAGCGTTGGTGGGGTCGCTGATACACCGGCCCTCTCTCTGGATACTGGATGAGCCCATGATGGGCCTTGATCCCAGATCGTCGTATCTGCTCAAGGAGCTCATGAGGGCGCACGTCAATGAAGGCGGGGCAGTGTTCTTCTCAACTCACGTGATGGAGGTCGCGGAGCGGGTCTGTGACAGGGTGGGGATTATCCACAAAGGAAAGCTCATCGCGTCAGGTACGGTAGAGGAGATGCAGGCGCTGTTCGCCCAGGAGGGCGACAAGTCCCTGGAAGAGATATTCCTGAAGGTGACAGAGGCTAAACTGCCCGAAGATCAAATCGCCTCCCTCGCGAAGTAGGTGAGAGGGATGAGCAGAATGAGTGCAAATTCCATACCGGGTTTGAGGGCGAGAGCCAGTTCGCCGTTCCGGTCGCTCCTATCCATGCAGATGAAACTAGCCTACGGCCCCAAGGGACTGGCAGAGAAGCTAGGGCTAGGGAAGAAGGCTAGAAACGCCTATCTCTACGTCGGCCTCTTAGCGTTGGCGTTTCTGCCGCTCATGTCCATGCTATACACGACGGCACGGCTGATCGCGGTTCAATCCATAGCCCTGGGCCAGCCCGGCCTTCCTGTCGTGATGGCTGTGACTGCAGGGCAGTTCCTCGTGTTCTTCATGGGCATTAGCTCCGTCATGTCGGTCCTCTACTACTCGAACGACATTGAGACGTTGCTGGGGTTGCCGCTTACCGCGCGGCAGATCATGCTCGCGAAGCTCCTGGTTGTATATGCGGCGGAGGCAGTCATCTCGATCGTCGCGACCGGCCCCTTCCTGCTTGCCCTTGGGAATCTAATGGGCACCGCGGAGTACTGGTTTAGCGCCGTTTTGGTAGAAGCATTGATTCCGGCTATCCCGATGGCCCTCTCGCTGTTGGCTACCGTGCTCATCATGCGGCTAACCAAAGGCTCGCGAAAGCGCGACCAATTCAGGGTAGTGCTGGGGCTTCTGTTCTTTGTGTTGATATTGGGAGTGCAGTACCTCAACACGTCCATGGCGACGCAGGGACCGGAAGAGACCATGAGGATGCTGTTCGAGAGGAACGGCCTCATCCAGGCGGCAGCGGGATACTATCCTCCGCTCAAGTGGGCTGCATGGGCGCTGACCGGAGACTCGCCGGCCGCGCGGTTTGGAGGGCTTGCCCTTTTCTGCGGCGTTTCGTTTGGGATTCTGGCCGTGGTTACTTCTGTTGCTCAGGGGTGGTTTCTCGGAGGACTCTCCACGGATGTCACTACCTCGAGAAAGGCCGCGCCTGTTGAAGGAACAGCATCCGACAGGCGAACTGCGAAGAAGACAGCGTCCACAGGGCGGATGGTCTTTCGCTCGCGGAGTCCTGCACTCGCAGTTGCGCTTAGGGATCACCGGGTGCTCATGAGAACCCCCAACTTCCTGCTGGTGACCCTCACCAATCTCACTGTCTTTCCCCTGATTCTGGTCTTCAGCACGTTGGGTTCACAGGGGAACATACCCTATCTGACGGGCGGCGCTCCCGAATCGCTGCTCGACACCATAGCGCTCATATTGGTCGGGATTCACGGCTTCATAGTCGCGGGCAATCAAGTGTCTTCGACAGCGATAACCAGGGAAGGGTCTGCGTTCTGGGCAAGCAAGATGATACCCGTCCCGCCCCGGGAGCAGGTTAGGGGCAAGATCATGTACGGGCTCATGGTGGCCGGCATCCAATTAGCCGTAATGCTAGCCACAGCAGGGCTAGTCATGAAGATCGATGGAGGACATCTGGCTGTCGTCGCGGTCCTGGGCGCGTTCATCTCACTCCCCATTACCGCGATCTGCATAATGAACGACCTGCGGGCGCCAAAACTGACCTGGGAAGATCCTCACCAAGCGATGAAGGGCAACTTCGGCACGCTTGTGGCGATGCTGTTTTCCCTCCTTTACGTGGGAGGCGTGGCGTTCATCGTGCGAATGCTTATGTCGGCAGGAGTGGCGATCGCTTACGTCTACGGGATAGCCGCCGCGATCCTCGCCGTCACCGGTGTGATGCTGAAGCGCGCCGCAGAGGCGATGGCTGAGACCCGTTACAGAGAAATAGAGGTATGATGAGTTAGGCTTAATGAGCGCGCGCAGCCGGATGTATTTCTACTCGGCAGCAGTTGGCTCTGGCAGCACATATACGGAGGCTGGTATGTGATGGATGTTCGGGAGAGAGCAAAAGCAATTGAGGACCAGATAATCGCCTGGAGGCGAGAGATACACCAGAACCCTGAACTCGGGCTGGATACCGTGAAGACCGAGGCATTGGTAGCCGGGGCTCTCAGGGATATGGGGATAGAAGTGCGCACGGGAGTAGGCGAACACGGAGTAGTGGGGCTCCTGCGCGGTGAGGAAGGCGGCAAGACGATAGCTCTTCGCGCAGATATGGATGCTCTTCCCATCGAGGAGCAGTCCGACAAACCGTACGCGTCCAAAGTCAAAGGTGTCATGCATGCCTGCGGGCACGACGGTCACGTCGCGATGTTGCTGGGAGCGGCCAAGATCCTGTCGGATATGAGAAAGGATCTTGCCGGAAACGTTAAGTTCATCTTCCAGCCCGGTGAGGAAGGCGCGGGCGGCGCCAAGCGGATGATCAAGGATCGTTGCCTCGAAGACCCTCGCCCCGACATGATCATCGGCTGCCATCTGGGCAGCCTCTGGGGCGTTTCGCCCGGGTGTGTCGGCTTTAGGTCGGGCCCGTTCATGGCTGCTACCGACCGCTTCTTCGTGACGGTGAAGGGTAGGGGAGGCCACGGTGCCGCGCCCCATACATCCGTTGACCCGGTGGTTGTGTCGGCACATATCGTGATAGCATTGCAGACCATCGTTTCCAGAGAGGTGAACCCGATCCATCCCGCGGTGGTAACGGTCGGCGCGATACAGGCAGGCACCGCCAACAACGTCATCCCCGATTCCTGCGTTTTGAAGGGGACCGTCCGCTACATGGATAAGAAACTGGGCAAGCGCATCTCAGAGAGGATCGAGGAGATTGCCGAAGGCGTTGCCTCCAGCATGCGGGCCGAGGCAGTTGTTGAATACGTGTTCGGATATCCTCCGGTGGTCAATGATGCAGCCAGCACGGAGTTTGTTGCTGCTTCCGCTGCGAAGATCGTGGGTTCAGAGAAAATCGTCGAGGCCGACCAGACTATGGGCGGAGAAGATATGTGTTACTTCCTGGAGGAAGTGCCGGGCACATTCTACGCTATAAGCAGCGGCAACCAGGCCAAGGGCATCACATATCCCAACCACCATCCTAAGTTTGATTTGGATGAGGATGTCCTGCACCTCGGCTCCGCCATCTTCGCGCAGACGTGCCTGGACTTTCTCAAGAAAGAGCAGTAGGCGCTGATTGCTGATGGATGTAGAGCGTTGAGCACCAGGATGTTCAAAGACCTGCTCGGAGAGAGCAGGTCTTTTCCTTATGTGATGTCTAGGTTTGATGCGGGGTATTGCTCATAGTGAGCAGATCTCTCGGGCTATTGCTCATAGTGAGCAGATCTGCTGGGGAACTGCACGTAGTGGTGCAATGCACTCCAGTGTGCAATAGCCTGGGAGTATTGCACATAGTGAGCAGGTCTCTCGGGACATTGCTCATAGTGAGCAGATCTGCTGGGGAATTGCACGTAGAGGTGCAATGCACTCCAGTGTCCATTGGCTTCGGAGTATTGCACATAGTGAGCAGGTCTCTCGGGCTATTGCTCATAGTGAGCAGATCTTTCGTTCTGTTGCACACTGTGAGCAGGTCAGCGTGCTAGGCTTTGTCCAGGAACTCCCAATCATTTCGAGGGAAGTTCCACCCTGTCCGGTCCATCTCGTGTAGGAAGGCTGCAAGGTAGTCTGCTAAGGCCTCGATAATCAGCCGGCCCTTCTCGGCGGTAGCGTGGGTTGGGTCTCCCGTGGCGCCCGTCCGCGAGGTTTCAGGGATGGAAGCAAGAAGTTTCAACTCTTTAGGCCCGACCGGCCACTCACCTTCGGCGACGTCCATATCTACGCAGTCAGGAGCAATGAAGAGAGCAGCGGATGTCTCGGCCTCGCCCGCGTGCCCGATTCCGTTGTCTCTGGCAAAGGTGCCTGCAGGCAGGAGGTTGGGTCCTGAGATCCACCAAGCAAGGGAAGCTGCCAGCCGGACGCCCGGATATGCCCGGCGGACCTTTCGCATGGCTACGTCGATGGCCGAGTTGTTGCCTCCGTGGCCGTTGACCACGAGGAAGTGAGAGATCCCCTGTTTCACGCATGAGTCGACGGCCTCGAATATCACCTGCGACAGCGTTTCGGGGGTAAGGGAGATCGTGAATGGGTACGGCATAAGCTGATCGCTGACTCCGAAGGGGATGGGCGGCAGAAGCAGGCTCCCGGGCACTCGGGCGGCCGTCGCTTCAGCCACAGCATACGCTGCAAAAGTATCCGTGCCCATGGGCAGGTGGAACGCGTGATTCTCGGTGGCGCCTGTCACGAGAATCGCTTTATCGAAAGCCGACTTTTCAAACCTGTGGCGATTTAGGCGCTCCAGCCGGAACTCGTTATGTTCCCTCATCGGTGATCCCCCTCCGATCATTGGCGAACCGGGCCATGCCAACTCTTGATTCGTTGAGAGGCCGGTTTATCCTCTCCTGGCGCCGTGTTCGGGCGATAAGATCATGTGGCCTGAAGGGGAGGGGATCTCTATCAGCGAGCGAACTTGTGATCTGCGATCGGTATTCGATTCAGAGGGTGTGTTCGTTGAAGCCGGTGTACGCCACTCTAGAACCAGGTACCAATTTCGTGTTTCATATGATTACCATCGGTGCCGGAGTTTGAGCGCATCTACGGGGAGGTCGCGGAGCGAGAAACAAGGATAAGCCCGCGTGCCCTCCTGGTTCAGGGAATTGAGGAGTGTCTTGCGGCGGGCTTCAAGTAGAACGCTGCGAAGAGCGCATCATTTGGGGAGGTAATAGAATGCCCAGCCAAGAACACGCGACAGCTTGGAATGGATTGAGGGTGAATGGAGACCGCCTTTGGGATGACCTGAACTCGCTTTCCAAGATAGGGCGAGGCAGCAGGGGGATTTCTAGGCTGGCCTTCAGTCCGGAGGACATGGAGGGACGGCGCTGGCTGATGCAGCGGTTCCGTGAAGCAGGAGTTCAGCCCCGAATGGACGTGTACGGGAACGTGTTCGGGAGACTCGAGGGCGGAAGCGGCGAGACTCCACTCATACTCATGGGATCCCACATAGACACGGTACCTGAAGGCGGCATGTTCGACGGGGCACTTGGCGTATTGGCCGGGCTCGAGTGTTTGAGGACTCTGAAAGAAGCCGGCATACGCACTACCTACCCCCTTGAGGTCATCGCGTTCGCCAACGAAGAGGGGTCCCGGCTGGGTCCTGGACTGTTTGGGAGTAGGGCTCTCTTTGAGGGGATTGGCGAGGATGAGTGGGCCAAAGTGGGCCCGGTCCTGAAAGCCGCCGGTATTCAGGATGGGAGCACGGCGCCCGTAAGCCCTCTGGTTGACCCGAGATCTCTTCGCGCCTATCTCGAGCTTCACATTGAACAAGGTGGCGTGCTCGATTCGGCCGGCGAAGATATCGGAGTTGTTCAGGGGATTGTGTGTATCCATTCCTTCCACGCGACGTTCTTGGGCGAAGCCAATCACGCCGGCACCACGCCCATGCACAACAGGAGAGATGCACTTCAGGGAGCCGCGGAATTGATCCTCGCGATTCCCGAGATCGTGGGCAAAGACGGTTCGCCTGTCACCGTGGGTACATGCGGCCAAGTGAGGGTTTCTCCGGGCGGGCGGAATATCATCCCGGGCGAAGCCGAGATCAGCATCGAGGTGCGCGACTTGGACGAAATATTTGCAGGCAGGGTGATTGAGGCTCTAAGAGTGCGGGCCCGGAAGATTGCCGAAGGGCGCGGCCTCGACTTGCATTTGACTCCGGTATCGGGGACGGCCGGCGCCATGATGAACCCTGAGATCCAGGATGCCATCGAGCGCGCGGCTCAGAGCCTCGGCCTCAAGACACGGCGCATGGCGTCGGGCGCGGGCCACGACGCCATGACGCTGGGCAAATTAGTGCCCACGGGGATGATCTTCGTTCCGAGCAAGGGCGGCATCAGTCACAGCCCGGACGAGATGACATCCAAGGAACAGTGCACCAACGGAGCTCAGGTCCTGCTAGAGACCATACTTTCGCTGATGTAGAGTCACACGGGGTATCCCGCGTGCTTGCCGACGATTTCGAGTAGGGCCGTTAATCCCTGTACTTCCAGGCGCAGGCGGTCGTAGTCCATCGAGATCGCGGGCGAGGCTTCCAGCGCCTCTCTAGGCGGCCCGATCACGAAGCCGGCACCCGCGACTTCGATGCACGCTATCCCCATGTTCCTTAAGCTTTCATGCAGAAGGTGAGTTCCGCGGCGAAGATCCTCCGCGGAGAAGACAGGGAAACCTATGCTGTCACTCCACGTGTCCTCGTAGTTGACTTCGACCGCGAGGGCTTCATAGTTCTTGCGGAATCGCAGCAAGGTCTTGAAGTCATCGCGGAGCCGGGCGAACTCGGATGTCACGATGTCGTACATCCTGCTCACAAGCCGCGTGTATCGTTCAGGGTTCTCGCGGACCTCGTTCAGCAGCTCGTACAGTTTGCGTAGTTGACTCGGAGGCGGAAGATCCGGTGCGGGAAGCGCCGGGTTCGCCGCAGACAGCATGGGGATGACCGCTTCTTCGGTGCCAATGACAAGCCCTGATTTTCCCGCCCCGTACGGGCCGAATACTTCTGCGGACACCAGGGCTTTAGCGCGATTAGGTCCGAGGAACGGGATTGCGCTGCTGTTGTCGACGAGAAAAGGCACGTCGAACTCGGAAGCCAGTTCGCCCAAGGCAGAATGGAAGAGGGGCAGGCCGGCGTCGTCTGCAGGCCCGAATCCGCATCCGGGCATGCCGGGCCCTATAGCGATCACTCCCGCCAGCCATGGTGAATAGGTGTTGGCGGTTGCAGCGACTACCTGGAGCGAAGTCTCCGGATTGGCACCAGCTATCATCGGCACCTGGCCCGGCGTGATCCCGTGGTAGCAGTATGACGCACCTACCAGAGGCACGACCGCCGCCGTGACCCGGCCGGCATCCTTGCCGTCCACATCTGAGGCAAACTCCGAAAGCGATCTGTACTTGGGAGGCATCGCCAGGTAGCCTGCGAACATCTCGGAAGGCTTCATGCGCGGGACTACGACGGCAATCCGCTCATGTTGGCTTTCCTTTGGGGCCGGAGGGTTTACTATCCTCCCGCACAGGGCAAGTCCGAGGGAGGCGGATTTCACGGGACAGGCGTCATACGAGTCGCCGAAAGCATCTTTCACCAGCCCGCGGATTTCTGAGAGTATCCGGTGAGTGTTGTCCGCTGCCGCGTCGGGTGCCGGACGCGACAGCGGCTCGTAGGGCTTTAGGACGTTCCGCCTGGCCCCACCGTTAAGGTGTACCTCGAAGTCACTCCCCGGTTGGGCTAACCCCAGGTCCGCAGCAGCTTTTCGCGCATCATCGAGTATCTGCGGAGCGGCTGCAGCCAGACCTTCGTACATGCGGAACTTCTGCTTTTCTCGCGCCATCCGGGACACCCTCTCGCCCGCGTGATTTGTCTATGCCGATCCTTCCCTTGCAGGGGGAGAGATAATCGGCGGCGCGGGATGGGGGGAGCCTTAGTCGCTTATCCCGAACTCTTCCCAGAAGGCTTTAAAGTCCTCTTCGGCTTTACGGAACACAGACTCTTTCTCTTGGTACTGCGCTTCGGTGATCTCGCCGTCCCGGAACTGGTACTTAGCCAGCTCGAACTCGGCTTTCTTGGCGAGGTAGTCCTGCTTCATGAGGGTGCCTTCAATGGCTCCGGTCCAGTTGGTCATGGCCATAGCCGCTTCACCGGTAGCCGTCGACGCTTCCCTGATCTGGTCAACTCGAGTGAGCGCGTTATCCAGTGAGAAGCGCTCGTTGAAGGTGTATTCTGCGGGCTCGTCGGGGTGAACCTGCTCCAGACTCTCCAGAATTGACGGTTCGGGTTGGATGGCCGTCTTGGGCTCGGGCTGCTGTTCAGCCGTGCACCCTGCGAGCGCCAACGCGAGAAAAAGCAGGCCGAACGCCATAACCAGTGCGGGCACGTGCATTCCCTGTACCCGGGGCGTCGCGCCGCGGGCTGGTCTTCGAATCATGGTTGGAACCTCCTTTGAGTATGCCGGCCAGATAGATAGACCTCTCCCATTCATCACAGGTTCCCCCGGAAAACTGGAAAAATAGCCTCAGTGCCAGGCAAATCTGCGGCACGAGGCTATAGACTCTAACCGCGCGTCAGGTGGTGGCAGTCGTCAAGGAGGCCCAGGCGTTCCAATGTCTCGGGAAGGGGTATGCCTGTTTTGATATCCCAGCCCCTGGCTTCGTAGTACTGGTCAAGCATGGGGTCCAGTTCTACGACGCTGCCTGTTGAGGGCCCGCTTCCTTCCGGCAGCGGCTCTTCGAGGAACCTCTTTGGCAGCGTATCATCCTTGCGAGTGATCTCCCGGTTCACAAGGAACAGCCGTTCCAGATTCATGATTCTCTCACACGCCTCTTGGACCGACTTCTCGTCGAAATCAAGGCCCGTGGCAGCCCGAAGCACCTTTCCGGCCAAGTCGAAAGGCAGGACTTCCATGTTCACTATAGTGTTCTTGCAGGCATTGAGGGTGTCGGCCAGCACGCAAAGCTCTTCGAAGTGTTTCACCAACCGGCCCTTGCCTTCGTAGCTGAGCCTGTGAGCTGCGCCCTTTGCTCCGAAGCGCCGCAGCCCTTCCGATTCGTCGCCCGAGAACTCAAACGACGGTTCTGAACGCAGGTGGTCGCCGCCGCGTGTCGACACCGCGAGACCGAGGGCGTAGCCTTTCAGCCCCCGCGGATCTGCTTGGAAGAACTCCAGCCCCTTGACATGAAATGCGATTTCGCTTGAGCCGCGCCCGATCACCTCGGCAGCTCGTTTGACGCCGCGGGCAAAGACGTCTCCTATCCCTTCGCGGAACGCTATCTTCCTTACCATCTCAAGGATTGTCTTTCCGCAGCCCCACTTCATGTCCAGGCCATCTACATCGGCAGACGTAAGAATGCCTTTCTCAAAGCACTCCATGGCAAAGGATATACATTCTGAGACCCCTATCACGTCCATGCCGTACCGGTTGCAGAGGTCAACTGCTTTAAGGCCCAGCTCCAGATCTGAGTTGCCGACCCTTGACGTGAATCCGGCAAGTCCTTCGAACTCAGGGCCTTCGCTTTGGAGCCCCTTATGGGGGCCATTAGTGATCTTAAAGTATCTGCTGCACGGAATAGGGCAGCTGTGGCACGCCTTGGACTTCACCTTGTGCTTTAGCGCCAGCGTCTCGCCTGACACCTCTTTGGCGCTCTCGAACCTGCCTGTACGATAATGCCGGGTAGCCAGAGCGCCGTAGGCGTTCAGGGCGCCAACAAGCCGGGTAGTTCCCAACCAGCCGCGGGGAGCGTAGTCGGAATGGGAGTAGATCGCTTCTTCCAGGTCCCGGACGAGACTCATGAAGCCCTCCGGGTCATGCACGGTTACCGGCAGAGTACCCCTTACCGCGATTGCCTTGACGTTCTTGGATGCCAAGAGAGCGCCCATACCCGTTCGAGCCGCCGCGCGAACCAGGTTCACGAATATCCCGGCCATAGTCACCCCGTTTTCGGCAGCAGGTCCGACTGCCGCAACCTGGACTCTGGGGTCGCCAATCTCCTGTTTTATCAGCCTGTCGGTCTCAGGAATGTCCTTGCCCCACAGATGCTCTGCGGCTCTTATCTCGGCTTTCGCGTCCGTCAACAGGATATAGACCGGAGTCGGTGCTCGACCGGTTACAATAACCTGGTCGAACCCGGCGTATTTCAGTTCGGGGCCGAAAAACCCACCTGCGTTGGAGTCTCCGAGGATCCCCGTGTGCGGTGAGAGCCCCGATACGTTGAACCGGGAGGCGCCGGGGAAAAGAGTTCCGTCGAGAGGCCCCACTCCCAGGATCACAGGGTTATCAGGTGAGTCGGGCGGTAGGCCCGGGGGAACCGCATCGTACAGAAAACGCATATTGAAGCCGCGGCCGCCGATATACTTGAGAGCCAGGTCTTGCGGCGTATCCTCAGTGCGAATGGCCTGCGACGACAGATCTACGTGAAGGATTCTCCCCGCGTAGGCTGATTTCACCGGCACGCGAGTCATGAGACGGGTTCCTTTCCGGGCTGGCGAAATCTCGGTTCGGGGACGGTATCGCCCGCGCGCCCAAAAGTGACGGCTCCCGTAGGGCAGGCATCTGCACATGCAGGACTGCCGCCGCAGAGATCGCAGATCAGAGGAAAGCCTTCCGAGGTCATCCGGATGGCTCCAAAGGGACACGCTCTAATGCACGCCCCGCACTTCCGGCACCTTGACCGGTCTACGATGACCGCACGGGTGTCAGGGTCGCGGGCGATGGCTCCTGCAGGACACGCCTGAAGGCATTTGGCGATGCCGCACTGACGGCAGACCCTTGGGCTGTCGGTACCGCAGGCGTCGTCTTTGTCCACAACTATCCGTGACATCTCGGGTGAGAACTGTCCCTCATGGTTCATGCTGCACGCCAGCTCGCACCGGCGGCAACCGGAACACGCGGCCGCGTTCACCAAGATTCGCTGCGGAATGGCTCCGTTGGCCTCTGCATCTCCTGCGCGGCCGGGTACTGCTCCGCTGCCGCCAGCGGCATCGTCCACTCCGACGCGAATCACTTTGTATATCACCACACCGTTCGGGTCCGGGCAGGATATCTTCGAAGTTGTGGGAACCCAATCGTTATCGTCTACGATGTTTCGCTGTTTGGCGGTGAGAAACGGGATGAGTGACTGCAAGGCCCATATGCACACACGCTGTCCGGGAGGAACGAGGAGGCTGCCGCCGTCAACCTCGAAATAGTCTCCCACGCGCATCGGCAGATCGCAGAACCCCTTTATCTCTTCAACAATTACTCTCAGTCGGTACACAGTCTTGTCTCTCCATCCTTCACTTGTGTGAAAACAATAATGCAAGTTTCCCTACACGCTCGAAATGTTCCTGCAGGTAACGCTAACGATCTGGCCTGGAACTGACGATGATTAACAGTGAGTAAAGAGACGGACAAGAACCAGAGGTCACCCAACTGCTACGGTGAAGAAGTTCTCGCTGCGTCCCTAAGTCATTCAGGGGGAATGTACACATGAACGGTGGAGAGGGTGCGGAAAACGGTCGCGCTTGGGTCAAGGACGGGAAAGTATGTGTCAAGAACCCCGGCCCGGGAGGAAGGCCCGCTACTATTTTGCCTGTGAAGGACATCGAGATCATCGTGTCCGGCCGCAAGATCACAGCCGAAGAGCAGATCACGGAGTCGAGCACTATTCAAGTAAACCTGCCGCATCGATCGCCCAGCTTGAGATACCTTGTCGAGATCATTAAGGGTGGTTTGGAGGCTCAGGCCCGGTTCGATATCCAGGAAGGACTAAAATACAAGCTCATAGATCAAGACCCGACAGAGAGACTGGTACTCCGCTACGAAACCGAATCCGAAATGCCGGTGCCCAGCCCCAGGGAGCTCATAGAAGTTATGCGTGAGGCGGGTATCGAGTACGGCATCGATCGCAGCGCGATTTCAGCCGGATGTGAAAGGGCCAACAACGATCCTTTCATCGTGGCCAGAGGGAAGCCTTACGTCCCCGGAACCGACGGAGAAGTGGAGTTTGTGGTTCCTCTGGAACGCATCGTGGACCTGCCGGCCGACGTTCTGCAGGTCGATTTCAGAGAAACCGTCAAGTTGCCCGACGTAAAGCAAGGGCAGACCATAGCTGTCAAGAAGCCGCCTGTCCCCGGCACCGCAGGAGTTGCCGTCACCGGCGCCAGCATACTGCCGCCCCGGCCTAAGGATCCTATTCTTCGAGCCGGCAAAGGCGCTGTCCTGAGGGAACAGGACGGGATGGTTCTGTGTATTGCGGAAATCGCGGGATGCCCGATGTACGCGGAAGAGTCCGGAACCGTCAGCGTCGACCCTGTCCTCACCCACAGAGGCGACGTGGATATGGCTTCGGGTAACCTAAGGTCATCGGGAAGTATAGCCATCACAGGCCAGGTCACCGAGGGGATGAAGGTAGAGGCAGAGGGGAACCTGGATATCTCGGGGGCCGTAACCGAGGCAACGGCGAAGGCTTGGGGGAGCATACGCGTTCTCGGCAACGTGTTCAAGTCCAGCGTCGTGGCCGGGAAGGACTCCTCATGGATACAGACTATGGACCTTCTGCTCAAGAGCGCCGAGGACCCGATAGCCGCGATTTTGGCTCTGGAGCAGCCTTACTACGAAGCCCAGGCTCGAAAGGAAGCAGGCGAGAGCGCCCTTGGCGACGCGGAGATCCTCGACGAAGGAAGGCAACTCGAGCATTTCCGGGACTTGGCAGTAGCGATCTCCGCCATCTTGAAAGAAAACGTGCTGGCGTTTCCTAAGGAGATCGCCGAGAAGGTCAAGGCGACAAGGCAGGCCCTAAGCTCATATGGGACAGGAGTCTTTGAGCGAACCAAAGGGATCGCGGAGCTTCTCGCAGATGCGCGCGCCCACATCAATGAAGAACTATTGAAGGGCAAGTCGGACATAGTCCTCCCGTACGCCCAGAGTTCCACGATTGAGGCGTCGCGTGACATCATGATCACCGGTCAAGGAGCTTTTTACAGCACTCTAGTGGCCGGACGGGCAATCAAGGTCACTGGCTCGCCGGGACTCATCCGCAGCGGTGAAGCCAGGGCGAGGGAACTCATCCAGGTAAACGCGGCCGGCGGCCAGGGGGCGGCTCCTACCACTTTGACTGTCTCGTATGACGGCAGAATACAGGCCAACACCATCTACCCGAACACCATCCTGAAGGTAGGGCGATTCAGCTTCAGGACGGAAGATTCTCTCCAAGCGGTGAAGGCGAGCATCGTCTCGGACAGGCTAATCGTGGTGACGGCTTCCGGCTCGTTGGAGGTTCAATAGTCCAAAATGTCGGACTCCTACGGAGGAGAACTGTGCCTCGTCAAGAATCCTCGTAGAGGGCACCAGATTGATGCATGGAGGAGGCACGTACAGTGAAGGTCTTCATCTCTGTAGACATGGAAGGCATCTGCGGAGTCGTCAACTGGAATCAGACCAGCTACGGCAAGGAGGACTACGAACGCTTTCGTAGGCTCATGACCCAAGAGGTCAACGCTGCTGCTGAAGGCGCGTTTGCCGCCGGAGCCAAAGACGTTGTCGTAAACGATTCGCACAGCTCGATGCGCAATGTGGTCATTGAGGAACTGAACCCGGATATTAGGCTCATCACCGGAGGCACCAAGCCCATGTCGATGATGGAAGGGATAGGGCCCGACTTCGATGCCGTGTTCTTCGTCGGGTACCACTCTAGAGCCTCTTCTCTGGGAATCCTCAACCACACGTACACCGGGAAGGTGGCCCACTACTGGGTGAACGGGAAGGTCGTCGGCGAGACCGGTATGAATGCCCTGATTGCCGGGTACTACGGTGTGCCTGTAGTGTTGGTTACGGGTGACTCCGAAGTCACGGCTGAGGCCGACGCACTCTTGCCCGGAGTCACAACGGTTGCGGTGAAGGAACCCAGGAGCCAGTTCTCGGCTCTCTGTCTCCACCCGTCCAAGGCGCGTGAGATCATCAAAGAGGGCGCCCGGAAGGCCCTCAGCAACCTTGCGGCCGTGAAGCCGCTGATTCCGGCCAAGCCCTCAACGGTTCGCCTGCAGTTCCACACGTCAGGACAGACTGACTCTGCCGCGTTCATGCCGGGAGCAGTCAGGATTGACCCCGTCACCGTTGAGTTCACCGGTAAGGATTATCTGGAGGCGTACAGGGGAGCTCGAACGATGATGACATTGGCCTAAACTGGCCTGAGAGATAGGTCCCCGGCAGGGAAAGCCTTAATACCCTGGCCGGGGATCTCTATTAGTGCCTGACCGTCTGAATCCACTCCCCGGAACACGCCGGAAATTCGTTCTGTGTCTCCTTCGGCGCGGTTGGACAGGGCGACAGGCTCATCCATGTACGCGCACATATCGTTCAGCCGTTTCTGCAGATTGAGGAGCCCGTGCTCTAAGAAGTCATGAAGCGCCTTCTCCATGTCGTTCAGAACTCCGGCGATGAGAGCGTTCCGGTCGACGGCGTCGCCCAGAACGACCCTTATCGAGGATGCTGACTCCCTTAACGCGGCTGGGAAATCCTCTGCGGCTTGATTGGCGTTGATGCCTATGCCGGCGACTACACAGTGAGATTCAGGGAGAAGTCGCGCTTCGCACAGTATCCCGCAGATCTTCTTCCCACTTACCAGTACATCGTTGGGCCACTTTATGAAGGCATCCAGGCCCGTGGCCGTTCTCACGGCCGAGGCTACGGATAGGCCCGTTACCACCGGCAGGGCTGCCAGTCGGGAGAAGGGCACGTCGAGGCGGAGGATGAGGGACATGAATATGCCTCCCGCAGGCGACGCCCATTGCCTCCCCAGGCGGCCTTTGCCGCCCGTCTGGGTCTCGCACAGAACCAGAGTGCCTGACGGATAGACGAACTTCGCGCCTTCCTTTGACCGCTCCTCGCCCATTCGAAGCGCATCATCGTTTGTGGAACCTGTTACGGGTGTATACACTATCGTTCGCCCAAGGTAGGACGTTCTTAACTTGGCAGTTATGAGTTCGGGAGCGAGTTTGTCACGGCAGCGCAATTTTGCCCATCACCACAGCTTTCTTGGCGCCTGTAGCCGACGGAAGGTTGTTCGTTCTCCCCGCCAAAAGCTCGTTGCCCAGAACCGCAAAGGCCAGCGCCTCTTTTGCCTGACTCGGAATACCTATTTCATCGTGGGTTATTACCCTCTGTCCCGTCAATTCCTCTCTCAAGCGCTTCATGAAGTACTTGTTCCGGGCGCCTCCGCCGCCAACGATCACCTCATCTACTCTGCCCAAGGGAAACACATGATCCTTGTACGCGTTCACTATGGTCTGAACGGTGAGTTCGGAAGCCGTTGCCACAATATCCTCCGGTTTCGAGCACCCAAGCCGGTGCGCCTCATCGACAAGGGCGTTGGAATACTGGATTCCGAAAAGCTCCCTGCCGGTCGACTTGGGAGGCGGCTGCCCGAAGTACGGGTTGTCCAGCAGTGTGTCCAAGAGGCGCGTGTGGACATTTCCGGACAACGCCATCCGCCCGCCGGTATCCATCTTGTCCCGGCCTCCGGTGACGATCGAAACCACGGCGTCTACCACCATATTGCCCGGCCCCGTGTCAAACGCTATTACTGCGTCGGGAGAGCATCCGGGAGGGATGTAGGTGAGGTTTCCGATGCCTCCGATGTTCTGCATAATACGTCCCAGCGTCGGGTGCCCGATAAGGAGATAGTCCACGTAAGGTACCAGCGGAGCGCCTTGGCCGCCTTGTGCCATGTCTGCCGGCCTGAAGTCTCCGATGGTCAGGATCCCTGTCCTCTGTGCTATGACCGAGATGTCGCCAATTTGAAGCGTTGCCCGGCACGGAATGACGGGGTGATCAGCCTCCGGTAAGTGCACGAGAGTTTGACCGTGCGAGCAAACGGCATCGATGTCGCGAGGAGTGAGGCCCGCTTCTGAAACGCACTGCAGAGCGGTGTCGGCGAAGATCTCTCCGATACGGAAATTGAGCCGGGCTACTTCCTCGCATGAAAGCAGCCTGAGGTCTCCCAACAGCATGTTGCGCAGAGATTCGGGGTACCCGGTAGACGTCATCCGGACGATTTTCGCCCTCGTATCCCTCCCGGATCCTGCAATCTCGCAGAGGACGGCATCGACGCCGTCAGCGGAGGTGCCGGACATGAGCCCGACCAAGCGGCGGGTTTTCTTCTTCCGTATTGCCTCGAAGTCTGGCGTAGGCAAGCGTCTTTCCTCCAAACGGTCACTCTAGTGATAACGGCAGTCTTCCTTCTGCTCGCGCCTTGCCCAGGAGAACCTCGGCCGCGGCGCGCAGGGCTTCCGGACGGCGGCTGTACGTGCAGATGAACGTCTTGGCCTCTGGCAGCACCCGCAGGTCATAGGGATCTCGCAGCGCGATCACTATCGCGTCGGGCCTGTCTTTCAGGATAGACTGGGCGACTGCCGCCTGCTTTGAGTCCTTCCACGCGTTGTCGGTGAGCAAAATCACGGTATCACTGCCATTAGGCGCTTCGACCTGCGGCAGACCTTCCGCGGCAGAGGCGATAGCGTCCTCCGGGTCAAGTATTCCTGCGCTGCCAGCTCCGGGCGGGCCGCCGGTCGCAGGGCTTTGATACATCCCGTAACTGGACACTCTGATACGTGCCGTCTCCAGGGTCTCTACCAGGGGTGCCGCGTTCACCGCCGAGACGACGGCAACCGCGCGGGATGGGCGGAGCGGGAGAGAGTCCCCTTCGTCCCTCACGATCGTTATCGACCTTCGGTGAGACTCCGACGAAAGACCTCTCAGTTCTGCTCCGTCTGCGGCGTCCGGCGGAAGGGCGTTAGGTATGCGAAGGGCTCTCTTCAGTGTCAAGACACGCTTGACGGCTTCATCCAGGCGACTTTGCGGCACCTCACCGGCCCGGACCGCCTCGATCAGCCCGAAATACGCCTCTCTCTGATACTCCACAGTATGCGATAAGAGCAGCATGTCTGCTCCTGCCAGGAGCGCCAGAATTGCTCCTCTTGCCGGCCCCGGGTTCCTGGACACGGCGCTCATCTCTAGGCAGTCGGTCATGATGACGCCGCCGAACCCAAGCTTTCTCCGCAGGAGGCCGTTCAAGACCGGTTCCGACAGAGTGGCCGGCCTTTCCGGGTCAACAGCGTGAAAGACTATGTGGGCAGTCATGATAGCAGGTATGCCTGCACGGATAGCTGCCCTGAACGGCCTCAGTTCGACCCTATCGAGCCGTTCCATAGAGTGAGGAAGGACGGGCAGTTCCAAGTGGGAGTCTACAGATGTATTGCCGTGTCCCGGAAAGTGTTTGCCAACCGGGGCGACTCCCGCGTCAAGGTATCCGCGGACTGCCGCGGTGCCGAGCCTTTCCACCAAGGCCGGGTCGCTTCCGAAAGACCGCACCCCGATCACGGGATTTTGCGGGTTGTCGTTAACGTCCAGGACCGGCGCCAAGTTGACGTTGATGCCCGCTGCCCTTATCTGTGTTCCAATAGCGCGCGACACGTCGCGAACGAGGTCCGGATCTCCCACTGCTCCCAGAGACATCGGCCCCGGCATCAGCGGGAGGCCCTCTGTGAGCCGGGAAACCAAGCCGCCTTCTTGGTCGGCCGAGATGAGAAGCGGTATGCCGGATGATCCTGCAGCCATCTCCTGCAGCTCTGCAGAAAGGGCCGCTGTCTCACGGACTGTCCCCGTGTTGCGGGCGAAGTACGCGATTCCGCCTACCTTAAGGTCGCAGATCGCGGTGCGCGCGCCGTCCCGGTCTCTTCCGGGGAACCCTACCATGAAAACTTGGCCGGCCTTTTCCTCTAGGGAAAGGTCTTCCAGCCTGGGAAGCACAGATACTCCCATAGCCTACCCGGCCTCCTTCCGCTCATAAGGCGTCACATTACCGACGCTGCCACCGCGTTGGCGAACTTTGCCCTCAGCCTGATATGCTCGTTACCCTCGCGCCCCGCGTGGACACGATTGGTGAGAAGGATTGCTGCGGTATTTGTGTCGGGGTCGCACCAGATGCTGGTCCCGGTGAAGCCCGTGTGCCCGAACGACCTCCGTGACATGAGGTCTCCTCCGGGCGAGAATTGTCCCGCACGCAGCTGCCACCCGAGTCCTCGCGGCTCGCCGGATGCCTGCACTCTTTCTATCGCCGCTGCTACAGCCGCCTCGCTCAGCACTCTCATCCCGCCGAAAGAACCGCCGCCCAGCCACATCATCGCGTACCTCGCCGCGTCGTAGACCGTGCTGAAAAGCCCTGCGTGTCCGGCAATGCCTCCAAGGTTCAAGGCGTTCTCGTCGTGGACCTCGCCCCACATTACGCGCCCGAGGTCCGCTCGAAACTCCGTGGCTGCTATGCGGTAGTTAAGAGACGGATTAGGCAGATACCCGGTGTCTTTCATGCCGAGCGGGGAGAATACCTCTCTAGACGAGAACTCGTCCACGCTCTGTCCCGTAAGTCTCTTCACCAGCTCCGCCAACATGATGAAACCGATGTCGCTGTAGACCACTTCGGCGCCGGGCGATTTTCCTTCCGGGATCGCCAGCGAACATATGGCTTCGATAATCTCTTCTCCTCTCAATCCCTGTTCATAGAACCTTACATGGGCGGGGAGCCCTGAAGTGTGCGTAAGGACATGCCTCACGGTGATGCCTTCTTTGCCGCCCGTGCCGAATTCAGGGATAAACTTGGCGATCGGGTCGTCCAGCCGGAAGAGGCCCCTTTCCAACAGCTTGAGGATTGAGGGGAGCGTGGCCATGACTTTGGTGAGAGATGCCAAGTCGAAGATGGTGTTGGGGGTCATCGGGATCCTCTGCGGCGTGCGCATTGCCCAGCCGTATGCCCTCGGCTCAAGCATCACACCCTTATGGACGATCGCGGCAACGGCACCTGGAATGGGCCCCTCGCCGTCGCCGACAGCGTCTCTTACGGCTTTGAACGCCACTTCTACTTGGGCCGCATCCAATCCGACGTCTTCCGCCTGTCCAATGGCCAACGACGGTGCGCCCGCGTCCTCATGCTTGCCGCTGGCGGGCTGCCTCACTGTCAGCGGCGGCGCTCCTGACCGGCTTACGGCTGGAACATTTGCAGTCGATACCCCGAACCTCTCTTGCGCCTGCAGCACCGCTTTACGGATTGCCCCGCCGCAATCGGCCAGTATACCGGCGGCTTCTTCGGTGTTCGCGTTGGAGGTCAGGCTTATGAGAGCAACGGCGATGTCACCGTTAGCATCGGAGAAAGCGCGCTCAACGTCTTCGGAGCACCTTCCGGTGGCCTCTGTGAGGATCCGGAGTGCCCTCGTCGTGAGTTTCTTGTTCCTCGGACTGGTGCCCGCCATGAGATTGGAGTACGTTCGTCCCGCGATGATCATGGCCGCTGTGGAGATCATGTTGAGAACGAGCTTTTGCGCGGTCCCGTTTTTCATCCTGGTGGAGCCCGCGACGACCTCAGGCCCTACGTCGGGCGCGATGACGATGTCCGCGTCCTTGGCTACGGCTCCTGACGTATCGCCGACTATCGCCACAGTCTTCGCTTCCCGCCTCCTTGCCTCGGCCAGAGCCCCCGCTACGAAGGGAGTTCTTCCGGAGGAGGCGACGCCTATGACCAGATCCTCAGAGCCCACTTCCGCGGCTGCTATCTCGCTTTGGCCGCCTTCGTAGCTGTCTTCGGCGTTCTCAAGGGCAGTGGCGAAAGCTTCCCGTCCACCCGACATTATCGCAATCACCCTTTTGCCGATCGCCCCGTAAGTGGGTTCCAATTCGGAGGCGTCCAGCACCGCGATTCTCCCGCTCGTGCCCGCGCCCACGTAGAAAACCCGGCCGCCCTCCGCAATAACGTTGGCCATCGTCTCCGCTGCTTTGGCGATCGCTGGAAGCTCGGTCGCCACAGCTGAGGCCACTCGGTGGTCCTCAGCATTCATCACCGAAACGATCTTCTCTGCAGACCACGTGTCTATGTTTTTGGTGAGGGGATTTGTCCATTCGGTTCTGGGGATGCTCGGCGTCTTCATCTTGATCCCGTGCCTTTCAAGAAATGCTGTTGTGTCAGTAAAGCCGCACCTTCAGAAGCAGGCCTTGGAGCGGGAACGAGCGTCGACTCGGGGAGAGTATCCCTAAGGCACAGCTCGAGCTGGAAGAGGTAGATGCCGTTCTTGAAGCATCCTCCTCTAGCGGCGACCTTCGGAGATGACAGGTTCAGCCTTCGCGCTACGGCTCGGGCCATATCTGCAAGGGCATACGCTTCCTCTTGGAGGATCTGGAGGGCTAGGTCGTCGCCGAATTCGTCTGCTGCCTGAAAGACGTACTTGGACAGGGCAGCGATCCCCGGGCGATCCAGATTGAGCGTGAGGTGAACGAAATCTCGAGCCTTCTTCACTCCGGTGCCCTCGAGCAGCAGCTTCGTCAGCACCGTTGCTTCGTCCCGCCCGTCCTCCGACCTTAGGGCCGCGCGCATTCCTTTCAGCGCTATGCTGTAGGCACTGCCTTCGTCGCCCAAAAGCGCGCCGTACCCTCCTGCCGAAGCGTAGCGTCCGCCTTTCACCCCAAGGCAGTTCGATCCCGTGCCGGCTATCAGGACAATTCCATCGCTGCCTTCGTGGGCCGCAGCCAAAGCGGCGTAAGTGTCTTCGACAACGATGAAGGGACAAGGGCCGAGAACAGTAGCGGCAGCGTGGCGGATCTTTTCAGGGTTGTCGCCTCCCGCGCCGGCAAGAGCCAAACAGGCTCCCGCTACCTCGTCTATTGATATTCCCGCCTCTTCGAGTGCCTCTGACACGGCTTTTGCCAGCGACTCCGCAAAGACTCTTTCCGAGACGTAGTTGATGTTGGACGGGCCTCCGCGGCCCCGCCCCAGGACCTCGCCGCCGGTGTTCATGACAGAGGCCTCCGTGCCCGTCCCTCCTCCGTCAATGCCCAGGAAAAGAAGCCACCCGGCGAGCCGCTCAAGCGGGCTTTCAGTAAAGGAGGTGGGCTTCGCGCGTTCGCTCAAACATAGATGCCTCCTCGCGCCATTCTGAAAGCAATCTGTCTGGAGACTCGCCGCTAAGCAGCGCGCCGCGGAGTTCAGGGCCGCCTGCCAGCAAGTCCAGATAGTCTTTGTCGCCTTCCTCGTGGTTTCTCAAGGAGAATTCGGGGAAGAGGTCTCGTGCCGCGAAGAGGAGCCTCACGCCCAGTTCAACAGGGAGTAAAGCTCTCCTGTCGACTATGTGGAATTGAACCCCTCCGCACACTTGGCCTACATACTTCCAGTACCAAGGGGTGAAATACAGGGGGCGTATCAGGACGCCCCTCAAGTTGACTTTGCCAAGCTCGCGCGCCAGTGCATGTGGATCGACATAAGGTGCGCCTACCATCTGGAACGGTGCCGCCGTCCCTCTTCCTTCAGAGAGATTGGTGCCTTCGAGGAGGCAAGTCCCGGGGTACAAGAGCGCCATGTCCAGGTTTGAAGCGGCGGGTGACAGGGGAACCCACGGACCTAGATCAGCCTCATCGTAGTACCTATCGCGCTCCCAACCTTCGGCCCTTATCACCACAGGGGCCGGAAGGTTCAGCCTCCGGGCCTCCAGGAGGGCGATCTCTCCCAGGGTGAGGCCGTGGCGTATGGGTACTGGAGCATAGCAAACGAAAGAAAGATTGTCCGGAAGGGGTACGTTCCCTTCCACTCCCGTGCCTCCAATGGGGTTCGGCCTGTCCAGGACCACGAAGGGGATTCTTTCTTCCGCGGCGGTCTTCATGGAATTCAGCATGGTTGAGGGATACGTATAGTAACGGGCGCCTATGTCTTGGATGTCGAATATGAGGACGTCGATACCGCTGAGCATCTCGGAGGTTGGAGTCCTGTGTTTGCCGTACAGGCTGAACACCGGGATGCCGGTGCGTTCGTCGGTGTACGTCTGGACAGTAGCGCCCTCGGCCACCTCGCCGCGGATCCCGTGTTCCGGCGAGAACAGCGCCGTCATCCTGTAGCCGCGTTCAAGCATGATTTCGTAATTCTGCCTGAGGCTTCTGTCGAGCCCGGTGTGGTTGGTGATAAGCCCTATCCTGGCATCCCGGTAGAGCCCTTTGCGGAGAAGGACATCGAACCCGGTCAAGACTGCCACCTCCACGGGTAACTTCCCAACCGAGTTCGATGTAGAGGAAGAGTGTTCCTGCAGATTGTACGAGCTACCGCGTGCCCTTGAGTTTGAACACGTTGGGTGCCGCCGCGAACAGCACGAAAGCCAGTACCGAGTTCAGACCGCCGTGGATCACATTGAACGGGATGATCACCGGCACGATGAGCTGCATCACCTGCTTCGCAGTCATTCCCGTGTACAGAGGCGTAACGAGAAGGTTCAAAGGCACCATCAGCGCGATACGGGTGAGTACTCCCGCGAAGAGCGATGCATCAAGTCTCTTGGACTTGGAGTAGAGCCAGCCCACTACGAACGCCATTCCGCCTGAAGCGATGAAGTGCATGAGCGCACCCCACGGACCGCCTTGGCCGGTGAGCATGACGAACAGCGTTGCGTTGGCAAAAGCTGCTGCTACGCCGGCCGCCGGGCTTACTACGATCGCTGCTATGAGGATCGGAAGGTCTCCCGGCGAGTACAGGAGGTACGGAGCCGCCGAAAGCACGGGAAAATGGACAGCCAACTCGAGGCACAGGGACATTGCTGCGAGGATACCTACCAACGGAAGCGTCTTGCGATTCATCTCAATTCCCCCTCAATGGATTTAGAGGGGGACCCCCGGGGGGAGCTTTGCTGCTCAACATGATCTTCTACCATCCGGACTGTACCGTCGGCCTCGGAATTTCACCGAGTCAGTCGCATAAGCGAGTCGCGGGCTATACCGCCGGTCAGGATTTGCGGCCTTTGGGCCGCTCACCATGCCCCGAAGATCCTCTCCAACTAAATACTTTAGCAAAGGGGCATTTGCCGGTCAACGTGGCTTTGTCCTCTTGAGCAGCGATTGCCACGGAAGCTTTCTGTCCTCGTCAAGCTTTCGCGACTGCTGTGCAACGTCCTCGCGGATCAATGGGTCTCTAACCAAGATCGACCAGGCGCTCAGTGCTCTTCGCCTAAACTCAGGGTTGAGAGGAAAGCGGTCCGGTTCCCTCACCAAGGGGCACACCAGGGTTCCTGTGAGCGTGTCCAGTTCCACCGAGAGCTCGCCGTCGGTATTCAGATAGGGCATAAGTGGGAACGTCCTGCACTGGATGGGGCGCTTTTCCCTAGGACATGTACCCTGACACATGGCGAAGGGCACAAGTCCCTTCCAACTCCGGGGGAAATCGTGGCGCTTAGCGGACCTGTAGCTCCACTTGAGCCAAGGTTCTCTGCCGGTAAACATAACTTCCTCTCCCGGCAGTAGGTACATGCCTACACCGGGTTCATACTCCTGGCAGCAGATCCTCCCGCAGAGCTCCCCGCAGTCGGGAGAAGTCAGGATCTCACCTCCTAAGGCAGGGAAGTCGAGCAAGGCGTAAACCTTCTCGAAGTCTTCCTTAGCTAGAGTAGATTTGACCAACCTCCTGCGGATGTACCCCAGCACGCCATCGCCCTGCCTTTCTGCATCTTGTCCCGCGACCCGTCAGCTACCTGATTGTAGCATGACGCGTAACTCGTTATGATGAGAGCGAGAGACAATCGGGCTTTGCCCGCTTTGGGAGAGGGTAGGCCATTGAACGTAGTTGTCTTGGTGAAGCAGGTGCCGGGAACGTCGGCTGTCGGCATCGATCCCGAAAGGGGCACTCTCAAGAGGGAAGGAGTACCTGCCAAGACCAATCCGTACGATCTCCACGCTCTTGAGGCGGCCCTTACTCTGAAGGAGCACTTGGGAGGCCGCGTGACCGTTGTCAGTATGGGACCGCCCCAGGCTGAATCCGTCATCCAGGAGGCGTACTGGATGGGAGCCGATGCGGGCTTCCTCCTCACCGACAGAGCGTTCGCGGGCGCCGATACGTTGGCAACCGCCTTTGCCTTGAGCCAAGTCTTGAGGACGCTGGAGTACGACCTGATAATCGCAGGAATGCAGAGCACGGACGGCGATACCGCGCAGGTCGGACCGGGGGTGGCTGAGTTCCTCGGCATCCCCCACGTGTCCTATGTGAGCGCCTTTGAGGAGGCGAGTGATCGCTCTATCACCGTCACGGCGGACCTCGGCGACAGGCTCCTCACGCAGTCAGTTTCGCTTCCGTGCCTTGTGACTGTTACGCAGGCTGTAAACCAACCTCGTTTGCCGTCGCTTAGAAAAAAGAAGGAGGTTGGCGGCCGGCCCGTTCTCCTGAAGAAGGCAATAGACCTGCCGCCTGCCGAGAGGACGTACTATGGGCTGGCGGGGTCGGCAACACGAGTTGAGAAGATATTTCCACCCAAGCGGGAAGAAACGAGAGAGGTGTGGGACGGCGAGCCGCGAGAGCTCGCTCTGCGCCTTGCCAGGCTCTTGGAGGAGGCGATTGGCCCATGACCGCCTTTCCGGATTGGAAGGGGATAATGGTATTCGCCGAGTTCCACGATGGATTCGAGCCCGTCACCTTTGAACTTATCGGCAAGGCGCGAGAACTCGCGGACAAGACCGGCCAAGAGGTCATCTCTGTCGCTTTGGGCTACCGGGTTGCTGGTGCGGCGGAAGAACTGCTTCACTACCCGGTTGACAGGGTGTTGGTCTACGACGAGCCTCACCTCAAGCACTTTGTTGCAGGCATCTTCGCATCTTACCTTCAAGACGCGATCCTCAAGGAGAAGCCCAGCATTGTGCTTATAGGCGCGACTCCCGTCGGGCGGAGCCTCGCTCCCAGGATAGCGGTGAGGTTTAGAACCGGTCTCACTGCAGACTGCACGGTGCTGGATATCCGTCCCAACGGAGACCTGATCCAGACCCGGCCCGCTTTCGGCGGCAACATCATGGCCACCATACTCACCAGGGAAGCGCGTCCCCAAATGGCGACGGTCAGGTACAAGGTGATGCCCGCGGCGGCTCGATTGGCCAAGCCGTTTGGCCGCGCCGCCCGACAAAGGGTGGAGCATCCGGACGCCCTGGCGAGCCTGGCGCACCATTTGGGAACCGTCAAGGTTAAGTCCCAGAACCTTGTTCCGAAGGCGGATTCGATCTCCGAAGCCAAGGTGATCGTTGCTGTCGGGCGCGGCGTGAGATCAGAAGCCGATCTTGGGATGTTCGAGGAGCTTGCAGGCCGCCTTGGGGGGCTGCTGGGTGGCTCTCGGCCGCTCGTCGAGAGAGGTTGGATTCCCGCGTCCAGGCAGGTAGGGCAGAGCGGGCGGACTGTCCGGCCGGACCTTTACCTCGCCCTAGGCATTTCGGGCGCGATACAGCACGTTGCAGGTATTTCGGGCGGCACGGTGATCGCTGTCAACAACGACAGAAATGCTCCCATATTCCAGACGGCCAATTACGGTATCGTGGGGGATATCTACGCCATCGTACCTGAACTGCTGAAAGCACTGTTGAAGGTAAAGGGTGATACTTGATGGACGCGAAGAGGGCACGCGCGTTCAGCAAATTGAGTGAGGGCGACATAAGGGTCCTCAAGGAGATATGCGGAGAAAGCGATGTCATATCCACCGGCCCTCTAATGGGCGATTATGCTCGCGACGAGATGCCGTGGGTGAGAGGATATCCTGAAACGGTCGTTCTGCCGGAAAGCGCCCGCGAGGTATCGCGGGTACTCAAGTATGCTTCGGAGCGGCGTATCCCCGTGACGCCGAGAGGTTCGGGCACAGGCCTTTGCGGCGGCGCGGTCCCTACCATGGGCGGCATTGTCCTGTGCACCTCCAAGATGAATAAGATACTAGAGTTGGACAGATCGAACTTCACTCTTACGGCGGAATCCGGAACGCTCCTCACCTCAATCCATCAATTCGTGGAGCCGGAGGGATTTCTGTACGCTCCGGATCCGGGTGAGAAAACTGCCACCATTGGGGGCAACATCAGCACCAACGCGGGCGGTATGAGGGCAATTAAGTACGGAGTGACCAGAGACAACGTCCGCGGCATAGAGGTCGTGCTGCCGACGGGCGAGATTCTGAACCTGGGCGGCAAGCACGCCAAGAACAGTACCGGCTACAGCCTGATGAATATCTTCATCGGGAGCGAAGGGACCTTGGGCATTGTGACTCGGGCAGTCCTAAGGCTGCTCCCACTCCCGAGGCAGACCGTGAGCTTGCTGGTCCCGTTCGAATCGTTGGGAGACGCTATCCGCGCCGTTCCCAGGGTCATGTCTACAGGCATCCTTCCCCAGTCCATTGAGTTCGCTGAGAAGGGAGTCATATTCGCCGCCGAAAACTACCTCGGGAAGAGGTTTCCTCACAGAGATGCCCCGTCGTATTTGCTCATCCGCATGGACGGCAACTCTCGCGCTGAAGTGCTGTCGTCCATGGACCTCGTCGGCGAGGCCTGTTTAGCCGCAGGGGCGCGAGATGTACTGATTGCCGACACGCCGGAGCGCCAGGCGGCTATTTGGGACGCCCGAGGAGCTTTCCTGGCCGCGCTCAAGTCCGGCAATGAAGTCGACGAGTGCGATGTAGTCGTTCCCCGAGATCGCATTGCCGACCTGGTTGAGTACACGAAGGAAGTTGCCGGCCGCGTTGGGGTACGGATAGAGAGCTTTGGCCACGCCGGAGACGGCAATTTGCACATCTACGTCCTCCGGGACGGGATGGAGCAGGAGGAATGGGACGCCAAGATCACCCGGGCAATGGATCTCCTATACGAAAAGGGGCAGGAACTGGGCGGGATGGTCTCAGGCGAACACGGGATTGGAGTGGCCAAGAGGACGTATATGGAGAAAAGCCTCTCAGCCGGAGAAATACGGCTGATGGCCGAGGTAAAGAGGGTCTTCGACCCGGAAGGGATACTGAACCCCGGGAAAGTGGTTGAATGAGAAGCGAACCTGTCCCTCAGGACAGGTTCGCCTTTTCGTCTACACCAGGTGCTTGAGGAGCTCTTCCTTGTCTCCTGCAACCAGATTGACCGGCGGCACCTCCACCAAAGCATAGGCTCCCGGCGCCATTCGAGTTGTGGCTCTTGCCGAAGCCACCATCACCTGAGCGGTGGCGGACGGATTTGACAACCTCATCTTGAGCTCCAATACTTGATTCTCGGCCGACCCTGCAGCTCCGAACCTCTGCAGAAGGACTCCGTGCCCCATGGCCTCAACTTCCATCACTTTGTTCACCCTTGTGACCCGGGTTTCGTCCTTCACGAAGTAGGGGTCTTTCCGGATGGCCTCGGCGACTTGTTCGAAGTCTGCGCCGTCTTCCAGCTCAACGTAGACGTCCCGCTTGTGCGTGCCAAAGCCGGCGGGAAGGGTCATCGAGAGAGCGTCCTTGACTCCCGGAATCGCTTTGACCGCAACCGTATGTCCCATGCTCATGCCGGGGCCGAAGTTGGTGTATGTAAGGCCTCTGGGTGCCATCGCCTGGAACAGCACGCGGATCACGGAATCGGTTCCAGGATCCCAGCCTGCCGATATGATCGCCACGCTGCCGTGGGCTCTTGCGCAATCACCGAGGTCTCTTCTAAGCTCCATTAAGGGATCGCCGTGGATATCGAAACTGTCAACCGTGTTGATGCCCTTCTCAAGGTACAGGGGAGCCAGCTTAGGGACTTGCCGCGACGGGGCGGTAAGCACTGCCACATCCACCTTGCCCAACTCATCAACTGAAGCAACTACGGGACAATCGAGACCGGGGTTCCGGGGGTTCCTGCGTACTACTCCCGCAAGCTCCATATCGGGAGCCTGACGAATGCATTCAATGGCTTCTTTTCCTACGTTTCCGTAACCAACCACGCAGACTCTTATCTTGTCCATATGCTTCACCTGACCTCTTTTCTCCTCTTGCTTCGTCTACAATATCACAATTGAGTGACCTCGTCCTACGGGGCGTCCAACCCTGTATATTCACTCTTTGCGATTCTGAGTGGAGGGCTTGGATGGTACAATTTCAAGAAGGGGGGAGATCTTTGGACCTATCCAACCCATACATGGGACCGGCATACGCACTCATCGCGGGTGTGCTTACGTCGGCCAGCCCGTGCGCGTTGTCGGCTATACCCCTCGTAGTCGGCCACATGGCAGGTGCCGACCCCTCGTCAAGGCGAAAGCGCGCCTGGGATCTCCTCTTATTTCTACTCGGGATGGCGTTGGCGCTCACATTTGTAGGGATGATCGCGGGCTTTTTGGGAAAGTCGCTCATATTGTCCTCGCCGTGGATACGTTGGGTTGCAGGGTTTGCGTTCATAGTAGCGGGTGCCTCCTACATGGGACTCTTGGGGGGCGCCAAGACCTGCTCGGTGCCGCTTGCAGGAGGAGTGGAGGGTTCGGGCTCCGGAGGTCTTCGCAGAGGGTTGGCGGGGATCGCGATGGGCGCTCTGTACGGCTTATCGGCATCGCCGTGCGCGACGCCGGCCCTTCTCTCGATACTCACCTTGGTTGCCGCCACAGGTTCCGTCACCAGGGGAGCAGTCCTGCTGTTGGCCTACTCGCTAGGTCAGTCTGTGCTCGTTGCGGCCGCGGGATTGGCGACCGCAAAGTATCAAGCGGTCTTGGGCAGCCGCGGCGGCCAGAAAGCGCTCGCGCTCCTCAGTAAGCTGGGCGGCGCGGTCATCGCGGCATTCGGAGTGTACTTGCTCCTAAGGCCGTATCTCTAACAATCGCCGTCCGGCGCGGTCAAGGGCTTACTTTCACACCTGAAACGAGGTGCCGACATGATTAGGTTTAGCAGATTTCCCGCCGGAACGCGGTGGTCAGCCGTGGCTTTGGGGATGATTTTGTGTTTCGCGGCGTTCTGGTATTTGTGGGAGGCAAGGCTTTCTGAACCCGCAGCCGCCGGGACGGTGGCCGAAGTCACGCCTGAGACGTTTTCGGAACTTATAGAGCAAGGAAAACCGGTCGTACTGGAGTTCTACACTAATTCGTGCCCGTGGTGCGAGAAGATTGAGCCGGAGCTGCACCGGGTCAGCGATGCCCACGGCGACAAGGTATTGGTGGCCAAGATGAACGCCGAGAAGCACTGGGCTGAGGCCTCCAAGTATGAACTCTCGGGAGTGCCGACGCTCGTGTTCTTCGATGCTGACGGCAGGGCAGTGGCCATAGCTGCCGGGTACAGGGAGTACGCGGAGATAGCAGAGATCTTGCGGAACTACAAATTCATCGATTAACCCGGGGATCCGGTTCCTGCTTGATGGCGCCCTGCAATGAAGGCTTGTTACCGTCCCGTGTCACAAGCGGTCTACAAACGCTCTCGGGTTTGCCAGGAAAGACCTCATGAACTTCACGTGTTCAATCTCGTCATATGCAACCGGGCCGGGGACCGCGGCGTCCAGAGAGATGATTTCGGCGTCCTGGCAGGCCATCACGACGGGCGAGTGCGTGGACATGAGAAACTGAGAGCCCTCGCTCACCGCGTCCTTAACCATCGCCACAAGGGCCAGCTGCGTGAGCGGCGACATCGGCGCCTCAGGCTCGTCGAGGATGTACAGGCCCCTCGGGACGATCCTGGCCTTAAGGAGCTTGAGAATGCTCTCGCCGTGAGACTGTGCATCGAGCCCTTCCCCGTATTGCGACTCTATCGCGCCGATAGACCCCGCAAATGCGCTTCGAGCCTGCATAAGGGCGAACCGCGACCTTCCACGGTATTCTTCGTCCAGTTCTCTGAGCCGGTGTTGCATGTCTTCACGCGTTTCTTCCACGCTCTTGGCAAATCCGAAGAAGTCCTCTGTGCGCATGAAGAAGCCTCGTTTGGTCTTGGCGCTCCAGGTCAGGCGTAGGTGGGAGGCCAGATTGCGCGCGTGCGCGAGAGTCGGATCCGAGTCCACGCTGTAGCTTCCAACCGTGATCGAGCCCGCGGCAGCGGCGATCGCCTCAAGGATGGTTGACTTGCCCGAGCCGTTTTGGCCGACGAAGATCGTAACCGGCTTTGTGAACTCTAAGTCTTCAAGGAGGGAAAGGCTCGGCACGTTGAAGGGAAAACCCGCTTTGCGGGGGATCTCGTCAGGCTTGATGAATCTGACGGAACGCAATATCAACGAGTGGGTATTTCCCATGCCTGCCGTACGCACCTCCGAGGTTTCGCGGTATGAGGGGCTACAAAGGAGATCGCCGCCTCATGTCCAAGTATACTATGGTATACCTGGTCGCTGGTAGGGTGTGGAATGCGGCTAAAGTACCGGGGCTGTTGAACCCCCAGGCAGGAGGACAATAATGAGCGCAAGGAATCGAATCGAAGTCCCGTTCACAAAGGTCCAAGGGCTGGGCAATGAGTATCTGTTCATAGACAGGTTCGCGTACAGGATGGAGCACGATTGGCACGCTCTTTCTCGAACTATGGCCGAACGGCACTTCGGCGCCGGTTCTGACGGCATCATCCTCGTTGAGCCCTCGAGTGTTCCCGGCTGCGATTTCAGGATGCGCATCTTTAACGCCGACGGTTCGGAAGGGGACATGTGCGGGAACGGCATGAGGTCCTTCACCAGATACGTCTATGATCACCGCCTCACTTCGAAGACCGACCTGGCCGTTGAGACGAGGGCAGGGATCATCCGCCCCCATATCAACCTCAACAAGGATGGCGAGATAGACACCATATCCGTGGATATGGGCGTCCCGAAACTGGGGCGCGACGAGATACCCCTGTCCAGGCTGGATGGACCTGTGCCTGCCGTCAACGAGCCGGTGGAAGTCGACGGGCAGGTCCTCTACGGCACCGGCGTATGCACAGGCAACCCTCACTTCGTGATATTCGTGGACGACGTGTGGGAAGTGGATCTTGAGAATATCGGCCCCAAGCTGGAATGCCACCCGCTATTCCCGGCTAAAGCGAACATCGAGTTTGCCGCCGTGAAGTCCCGCGCCAACATAGATATGCGGGTGTGGGAGAGGGGCTCGGGGATCACGCTCGCGTGCGGCACGGGCGCCTCAGCCGTGTTGGTGGCGGCAGTGTTGAACGGCAAAGCCGATAAGGACGTTCCCACCTCAGTGAATCTACCCGGAGGCACCCTCATAATCGAGTGGAAGAGCGACGGCCATGTCTGGATGACGGGCCCTGCGGTGGAAGTTTACCGGGGCGTGTTCTTCTACGAGGGAGAGTGAAGAAAGGGCAAGGCTATACGGCGGACAGGTATCGCCCGATTGGCATGTAGACGTCGTAACAGAGCAGGTGTTGTTGATAAGTGTCGCAGATAATCGCAGATCTCTTGCTTCTACTGGTGACCCTCGCGTGGGGCACCACCTTTGTTATTGTCAAGAACACGATCGGGACGATGGGACCTTTGACCTATCTGGCAATAAGGTTTCTTATTGCCGCCCTGGCATTGGCGGCGTGGCACATCGTCAAGGCCGGGCGTGATTCGCGCGCCGGACTGCCACAGAGACACGTTTGGTACAACGCGCCCAGGCAGTTCTGGGTTGCCGGCATAGTCACCGGCTTGGCTTTGTTCTTCTCATACGCCACTCAAACCCTTGGACTTGTGACCGTAGCGGCCGGCAAGGCAGCTTTCATAACCGGCCTCTATGTGGTCATTGTTCCTGTGGCGTCGCGCGTCCTGACGAGAGAAGCACCCGACAGGGCCACCGTTTTCGGCGTTATTTTGGCCACCATCGGGCTCGGCCTTATGTCCTTAAAGCTTCCATTCCAGATAGCAACCGGCGACTTCTTGGTCTTCCTGTGCGCAGTCGGCTTTGCGGCGCACATTCTGTTGGTTGACCGGTATTCGGAACACTGCGATCCGATCCTGTATACAGCGGTTCAGCTCTTGATGGTTGCCGCCGCCGCGTTTGTGTCGGCCCTTGCTCTGGAGCGGCCGCTCTCCATTCCGGCGGGCGCTTGGCCGGCCATTATCTTCACCTCCCTCGTAGCTACCGCGTTCGCCTTCCTCACCCAATCGGCCGTGCAGAGGTACACGACTGCAACCCATACAGCACTTATCTTTTCGGCTGAGCCTGTGTTTGGGGCTGTCTTTGCCTGGTGGATCGCAGGTGAAATCCTGCTGCCGAGGGAAATTGTGGGGGCTCTTCTCATCATGGCGGGTATGCTGGCGGCGGAAGCCAGGAATATCATCGGAGCTCGCGCAGGGGGAGAGTCAGAGCCGCAAAGGAGGATGGAGTGATGGCTCCTCTGCTCGCGGCGAACTACTCGAGCAAGCTGATGCGCCTTTTGAAGGACGAACCTGACATCGTCGATGCGGTGAAGGTTTCGGAGTTCTACGACGAGGGATACGTGTCCGCATATAGGAACATGCCTGTTCGGAAGCCCTTTGTGCTTCACGGAGTTTGTCAGGACAGCCCGTTGGGGCGGTGGCCCTCGCTGGGTAGCTTGGAGTTCAGAGAGTCTATCCATATGCCCTCGCTCCGGACGGCCATCGATCTATGCCGGCCGGGGTATATATCGGCCCATCTGGAACACTATGCCGTAGACCATCCTAGCCCGGACGAGCTTCTCGCTTCGCTGAAGCAGGGTGCAGAGTTCATCCGGGAGATTACAGGGCTTCCGCTGCACTTGGAGAACTCCTATTTCTACTTCTCGCAGGTAGGCAGTGTTGAGAACGCGCCGTACATATGTGATCCCGGGTTCATCCGCGAGGCGTTGGACGCGACGGAGGCACGCCTTCTGCTCGACGTCGCTCACGCCCAGGTGGCTGCATGGCATTTGGGGATTCCGGCGGAAGATTACATAAGATCGCTCCCCCTGGCGCTTGTGGACGAGATCCACGTTAGCAGCCCGGTTGTGGTCGACGGGGAACTCCGCACCAGGCACGCGGAAATGACCAAAGCAAGCTATGCCCTTCTCGAGTTGGTGTTACGCCATGTTGAAGTCAAGGCTATCAGTCTGGAGTACGGTGGAGTCGGCCCGGTATTTGACGCGCAGACCGATATCGACGCGCTCAAGCGCCAGCTGGTAAGGCTCCGGACGATACTGAGCAGATAGGCCGGCAGGAGGAACCGGTTTCTTGCCGGGTTGTGGGATGCAGAATCGTTGTGTACAGTGGGTGGTAACTGAAAATCTGTCGGGAGGAGTTGAGCCCGAGTGGAGGCAGCATTGCTCTTAGGGATAGCCGGTACGGCTGTCCGCGTCGCAGTGGTGATCATAGCGACCGCTCTCGTTGTCAGACTTGGCGACTCGTTGATTGACCGCACCGTCGCACATCCGCCCAAGTTTAGGGGCCCTAACTATGACGAGGCAAGAGGGAAAACCCTCGGGAGCCTGCTGAAGAGCGCGATCCGCTATGTGGCGAGCACGGTAGCCCTGCTTACGGTGCTGCAGCTTGTTGGCATTGACATCAAGGCCCTGCTTGGAGGTGTCGCGATCGTAGGCCTTGCTGTAGGTTTCGGCGCCCAGAGCCTCGTGAAGGACGTCATTACCGGCTTCTTTATCATCTACGAGAGGCAGTACGATGTGGGCGATTACATCACCGCGGCCGGGCTGTCAGGGGTTGTTGAGGAGGTTGGCCTGCGCACCACACGGTTAAAGGACTGGTCCGGAGACGTTCACATCATCCCAAACGGACTTATCGACAAGACTACCAACGCCAGCGACGCCAACTCCCGTGCGCTGGTTCAGGTGCCTTTGGCTCACGAAGAGGACGTTCGCAAAGCCATGGCGATCATGCAGAAGGTATGCGATGAGATGGGGCCGGAGTTTCCCGTGATTGTGGATGGGCCGCGCGTGCTGGGTATTGGACGAATGGACGCCCTTGGCGTGGTGGTCAACGTGTGGGCGCGGACGAAACCGCTGGAGCAATGGGCCATTGAGCGCGAACTGCGGCTGCGCATTAAAGAAGCGTTGGATAGAGAAGGAATCAAGCGGCCTAATGTGGCTATAAGCGTCCCGGCCGAGTGATGTCCGGAGAGCGTAAAGGCGTGAGCGATCCTCTCCGCATATCCCTGGGAACCCTCCAAGAAGGCATCGTTGTGGACCGTCCAAACCGCTTTGTAGCGAATGTGAGGTTGGACGTGGACAGCGGCGGGATTCCATCCGGGGGTGTGGGCGGCCACGGCGACGGGTGCCCTGCCTGCACGAGAGGCATAGAGGTAGCCTGCCATGTTGCCGATTCAGGCAGGCTGAAGGAGCTCCTTTTCCCCGGGAACCGGGTTATGGTGCGGAGCGTGTTTGAACAGCCTGATGGGGTCGCGGCAAGTCCGGAGGGGCCGAAGGTCTCTCGGAGAAAGGGAGCCGAGCCCCGCCATTGCCGGAAGACTTCGTACGACATGGTTCTCGCCCTTCACGGCAACACTTGGGTCTCTGTTGATACCCGATATCCAACCCGCCTGTTCGGGCAAGCCCTACGGGCTCGTGCAATCCCCGAATTTCGAGAGTACGAGGTGGTACGGGCTGAATACCCCTTCCACCGCCTAGTGAAAGAACCTGAGGGCGTTCGGAAGACCCCGAGGAGTCGCTTGGATTTCTACCTTGAGGGCGACAGAGTCGCGCCAGCGCTTGTGGAAGTAAAGTCCGTGACGCTGTGCGCGGATGGGCTGGGCCTGTTCCCCGATGCCCCTACGGACCGAGGCGCGAGGCACTTGGGTGAGCTGCAAAGCGCGGTCGGCCTGGGCTATCGTGCGTTCGCCGTATTCATCGCCCAGCGTGAAGATATCGTCAAGGTTGCGCCTAACCGCGATACCGATCCCAAATTCGCATCTGCGCTCACGGAGGCGCGAGACGCCGGGGTTTGTCTACTGGCCTACCGCTGCAAGGTTTCTCCTGAAGCGATCGTTTTTGAGCCAACGGCAATTCCCGTGATAGCCTAAGCCCCGGCGTCTCTATTCCTGATACGTCTATCCTTCTAGTACCCCAGCTTCTCGCCCACCACTACCACGATAAACTTGTCCTTGCCGCCTGGCTTGGCTTCGAGGATGGTCGTGATAGCTAGCGCTCTCGCTCTCCCGTTATCGTCAGTCTCATTGAACTCCCTGTTCAGGCGCCGGTAGTTGATTGGCGCTGCATATCTTCGGGTGCGAGTGAGCCCTTCTTCGATGTCGGCGACGATCTTGTTGTACCCGGTGACCACTATGCTTGTCTTTGGACCGAAGATCATGGCGGCGACTCTGTTTCCGGTGCCGTCAATGTTGACCAGCGCGCCTCTCATCGTGACGGCGTTGGTGCTGGAGAGAAACACATCCGCGGTAATCTGGGCATCGCGCGCTGCGGCCTTTTCCTCAGCACTGAGGGCCGGATCCCAGTGATCGTGTACCGTATTTCCGCGTGCCTTCAGCGCCTCGTGAAGGCCGAGTTCGCGGACCGTGACTGAACCGCCTATGCCCACCGATGCTCCTTCGGGTATCGCTTCGAGCACCGCTTTACGCGCGTCCTCTGCTGTCTCAGCGTATAGGGCTGTGAAGCCTACTTTGTTTAGCGCATCTACGCACGCGAGCGCCCTCTTCCTGTGGAACCACTGTTCCGGGCTCAAAGATTGGTTCTCCGCCACTTGCTTCGCCCTCCTAAAGTTGGGTTTTTGAGGCCGGATAGCCACCGGGAGCCCCAATAGGATTCCCACCGGGGCTCCCGACAGATCCGTTCCTGTGTCTATTAGCTATTTCAGATCCAGATACTCGGCGATGTTGGCCTTGTCAACCTTGACCGGGCGGATCTTCTTGTTCAGCGCCGTCAGAAGGCTGGTTACGCCGGGACCGTGGCCGGAGACAAAGGAGTTCGAGTGAACTACGACGCCGATAATCACCGCGTCCTTGCGGTAGCTGCGCCCGTAGAAGGATGACGAGTCCGCAATGGCTACGATGTCGCCGAAGCGGATCTTGTCCAGGCCGAGCTCCTTAAGCCGTCCCATCTCCATCGAGGTGATGTCGTAGTCCCCGCGCTCGGCTGAGTTGGCGCCGAGACCGCTTCCCATGAACTCCGGCGGAACGATGTGGGCAACCGGGACCTCCAGCACGCCGTCCTTCTCGACTATGCCCATCTTGTACAGGAGCGCGGGATCAAGGTTCATCACCTTGACTTCGGGATAATCCGTGAGGGCTAGGCCTTGGCCGTAGCTGCGCACCTGGATTTTATCTCCGACCTGCAGTTTATCCAGGGTTTCGCGGTCAAAGTGAATGAGCACGTGCTCGATTCCGCCGTGCTTTCCCGTGACGGTGCCTTTGGCGCCCTTCGCGTCGCCGGACACCACGTACGCCGTGTTGCCGACGCACGAAAGCGTATTGTAGCCGGAGTTTGCCTTTTCGTCCGGGTTCTTGGTGCTTACGCCGGGCTCGACGTGGTCTCCGGCTAGGCCGAACGCGCAGTCTCCGACCTTCACGTTGTAGGTTATCCCGCCGGTTCCCGGCGTCACACGGACTACCCCGTCAAAGCAAATCCTCGGCTGGCAGGCTGGGGCCGATATCTGTCCCGCAACTGAGAGCATGACCAGTTTGTCTTCATTCGTCTTCAGCACTGATGACTAACCTCCTTGATTGTTTCTTGGGATACTACACCAACTCGGGCTCGTAATCTCCCGGATTTTTGGCTATGTGGCCGTCCATCCAGCGTAGGATCTGGTTCAGTCTCGCAACTCTCAGCACGGGTTTGCCGCTTCGCGACAGCTCGTGGTTGGAGCCCGGGAACCTCGCCATCTCCACTTCCTTCTTTAGTTTCTTGAGCGCAACGTAGAACTGCTCGCCTTGTTCGATGGGACACCTCATATCCTGCTCTGAATGGATGATGAGGAGGGGCGTCTTCACGTTCTCGACATACGCGATGGGTGAGAACTTCCACGCCTGCTCGAAGTCTTTGAACAGGTCTATGAGGAGTTCTCTGTCTAAGAAGGTGTAGCCTATGTCAGAGACGCCGTGGAATGAGGTCCAGTTGGATATGCTGCGCTGAGTAACCGCGGCGGCGTATCTGTCGGTGTGCCCGACAATCCAGTTGGTCATGAAGCCGCCGTAGCTGCCGCCTGTCACGCCTATCCGGTTTTCGTCGATCCACCCCGTGTGTTTGATGGCGACGTCTGTCCAGACGAGCAGGTCATCGTAGTCCATCTCACCGTAGTGGCCGTTAACTGCCTTGACGAACTCCTGGCCAAACCCTTCTCCGCCGCGCGGGTTCGAGTAGATGACGGCGTAACCGCGATTTATGAGGAGCTGGAACTCAAAGAAGAACCCGTAGCCGTACATCGAGTGGGGGCCGCCGTGGATCTGGAGGACCGCCGGGTACTTCACGCCTTCCTTGAACCCCGCCGGCTTCATGATCCAGCCGTACTCCTGCAGGCCGTCTCTTGCTTTGAAGGGGACGATCTCAGGTGACTCGATATACACCTGTTCAAGCAGATCTTTGTTTGAAGCGGTGAGAACCTTCTCCGCCTTGGTGTCGAGGTTCACGCTGTACAGGTCCCCGGGGAAGGTAGGCTCGCTGACAACCATCGCCACGCTTTTCCCCGAATCGTCCATAGTGAAACCGTAGATTTCACGGTCTCCGCCCAAGACCAGACAGGGATCGCCGCCGTCAACGGAGACCGAGTACAGGGAAGTACGGCCCTCGCTGGAGGACAGGAAATAGATGGTCTTGCCATCCGGGCTAAGTGTGGGCCCGTTGTTGCCGCCTCCGAGTTTGCTGTCGCCGGCGCAGCGGTCGCCGAGGGATTGGTCGAAGTTAGGCGTGAGGCAGACCGGCTCGCCGCCCTCGGCGGGTACTTTCCAAAGCTTCGTTAAGGTCGGGCCGCCGTGCTCCATCCTGTGCCCGCCGTAGATAATGAACTTTCCGTCAGGCGTCCACCTCGGGGCACCTGAAGGGCCCTCGCTTTTGGTGACTTTGCGGGGTTCGCCGCCTTCTGCCGGGACGACCCAAACGTCCGCAAACCAGGGCTCGTAATCCGGGTCGGGCCTGCGGTTGGATGTGAAAGCTATGGACTTTCCGCAAGGAGACCAAACCGGGCTACCGTTGTCGTATTCACCCGGAGTGATGTCGGTTGCAGGGCCTTTTCCCTCGGCATCGATCACGAAGATATGGTTCCGGCGGTTGGGGTTGATAAGTCCCATCGCCATATCGGATTTGACGCGGAGCCGCGTGACGAGAGTCGGCTCTTCCTTGCGTTTCTTCTCCCTGGCTTCCTTGGCTTTCTGGTCAAGTGGCTTCTCGTAGTCTTCGGGCTTATCATCCATATCCACCGAAGCGTTGAAGGCGATTTTGGTACCGTCAGGCGACCACACGGGTCCGCCCGCGCCGTAACGCATCTTGGTCACTTGAACTGCTTCGCCGCCGGAAACGGGCATCACGTGTATCTGCCGCTCACTGCCGCGGTCTGAGATGAATGCCAGTTTGGAGCCGTCAGGAGACCACCTTGGAGTGGTGTCTGCCTTCGGCCCGGAGGTGAACTGCCTGGCAGGTCCTCCATCTGTGGGTACAAGGTAGATGTGGGACCGGTACTCCTTGGTCTTCTCATCAATGTGCGATCTCACGAACGCTATCTTCTTGCCGTCCGGGGAAATCTGTGGGTCGGAGACGAAGACAAGTTTGTAAAGGTCTTCGGACACGAGTCTTCTTTTGTCTGCCATCAACCGGAGCCTCCTTCTGTGAAGGGAGAAGATTTTCTCAAGTTTCTTCATCATTAGTCTTCTCAACACCTTCTAGACACGAAGGAAATGAGAGCTTCAGGTGTCGAAAGGAAATACAAGTATACGCATGTTTTATGAAGCGGAGGTCGGCATATTGCAGAAACTACAGGCTAACAAGGGATTCGCGTGGATAGAAGACCACAGTCAGGAACTAATCAAGATCAGCGATGATATCTGGTCGTACGCTGAACTTGGACTCCACGAGAACAAATCGGCAAAAGCTCAGGTAGACTACCTCATTCGTAACGGGTTCGAAGTCGAAACCGGGGTAGGAGGTATGCCTACTGCGTTCGTCGCTTCTTGGGGCAGCGGAAAGCCGGTCATAGGGTTCTTGGGTGAGTACGACGCTCTGCCCGGTGTATCGCAGAAGGTGTCACCGGTGAAGGAGGAGGTCACTCCCGGAGGTTGCGGCCACGGATGCGGTCACAATCTTCTAGGAGTCGCGGCAATGGGGGCGGCAATAGCTCTGAAAGAGGAGCTTTCTCTGCGCGGCCTTCCGGGGACGGTGAAATACTTTGGGTGCCCTGCCGAGGAGAACTTCAGCGGCAAGGCGTTTATGGCTCGGGACGGAGTGTTTGACGACCTGGACGTCTGCCTGACCTGGCATCCGGGAGCCATGAACATAGTCCGCGGAGGTAGCTCGCTGGCGGTCAACTCGATGAATGTTGCTTTCCACGGGATCACATCTCATGCGGGCGGCGCTCCGCACTTGGGCCGCAGCGCTCTGGACGCGGTGGAACTCATGAATGTCGGAGTCAACTACCTGCGTGAGCATGTGATCGAGAAGGCCAGGATCCACTACGTGATCACCAACGGAGGCCTTCAGCCCAACGTTGTCCCGGGTGAAGCGAAGGTATGGTACTATGTCCGCGCCCCCAAGCGCGAGCAGGTTGAGGAGATCTACGAGAGGGTCCTGAAGTGCGCGAAGGGCGCCGCCATAATGACCGACACGACCTACGATGTCGAGCTTCTCGAAGGCATCTACGAGGTACTGCCCAACAAAGTCCTGGATGAGGTATTGGTCGACGCGATGGCTGTTGCCGGCCCGCCGGTGTTCACAGATGAGGACCAGGCGTTTGCCAGAGAAATCGCCGAGACGTTCCCTCCGGGGCAATCCCAGGCGTTCATGCAAGACGAGACGCTCCCCGACGAGATGAAGGAAAAACTCGAGGGCAAGCTGCTCAACGACACAGTGCTTGGACGTCCGCCGATAGCACCTGAGATGCGGGGTTCCACGGATGTCGGCGATGTCAGTTGGTGCGTGCCGACATCGCAGTTCTCGACTGCCTGCGTGGCCTTGGGAACGCCGGGGCACTCCTGGCAGTACACCGCACAGTCAGGCATGCATATCGGGCACGCTGGGATGATCGCTGCTGCCCGGACCTTGGTTCAGGCCGGATTGCGGCTGGCGACCGACCCGGAGACCATACAGAAGGCCAAGGTTGAGCACTCTAAGAGACTAGGCGGGAAGAGATACAAGAGCCCCCTAAGCCCGGATATGAAGCCTCCCTTCCATCAGTTCGATAAGTAGGGATTTTGGGTAGATAGAATTGGAAGTAGGCTCGCCTCGGCGAGCCTACCTATTTTGATTTGAGTCTTAAGCGACGAAAGCCGGAGCTGTTGCACACTGTGAGCAGGTCTCACGAACTATTGCACGCTAGGGTGCAATGCACTCTAATGTGCGATACTCCGGAACTATTGCCCAATGTGAGCAGGTTTCCTGGACTATTGCCCACTGTGAGCAGGTCTCGCGAACCATTGCACACCAGGGTAGTCCTAGAGAATCTCTCTTGCTTTTGTCACCCAATCCGGGTCGCGAAGCAGGGCCCGGCCTATCCCTATCAGGTCGGCGGCTCCGTCCTGAAGTACCTTCTCGGCGAAGCCTCCTTCGGTGATCCCGCCTGTGACCATGACCGGTATCGTAACCGCCTTCTTTACAGCCGAAGCCGCGGGCACGAAGTAGCCGGGCGCTGCTCCGGCCGGCCGCGACCCCATAAATCCGCCCGACACGTCTATCATCGCTGCGCCGGCTTCCTGCAGCATCTTGGCAACGAGGGCAGCATCTTCAGGTGTTGTACCTCCTTCGATGCCGTCAACGCTCCCCAGCCTTACGAAGATGGGGTAGAAGTCGCCTACCTGGCGACGGGCTTTGGCGACGGTCTCGCATATGAATCTGGCGCGATTCTCGAGCGATCCGCCGTATTCATCAGTCCTGGTATTGGTGATGGGGGATAGAAATTGGCAGCCCAGGTATCCGTGGGCAGAGTGGATCTCCACCGCATCGAAGCCCGCCAACTGAACCCTCTTTGCTGCGGCAGCGAAGAGGTCCTGGACTTCGTGGACTTCCTCCTTTGTCATCCCTCTCGGCTTTCTATCGGACCTCGGATTTGGCCTGTCGGACGGTCCCAACGGCTCGCCGCCCGTGATGTCGGGGTTTGCTGACGCGCCAACGTGATTCAGTTGGACGGCCGCCACGGCTCCGCGAGTCCTGATGGCGTGCGCCAGGCGCTTGAACGCAGGGATCGCTTCATCTGTATCCAAACCCAGCTGGCCTTTATGCGCTTTCCCACGCCTGGTCACGTATGTGTGTTCCACGATGATCATGCCAACCTGCTTCTGGGCGCGTTCGGTGTAGTATGCTACGGTCGCATCGCTGGGCATGCCGGTATCCTCACGGGATCCTCCTGGGCCTTCGATAGCAGTTGCCATAGGGGGCATTACCACACGGTTTCGAAGTGTGAGTCCGCCCACGGTGATTGGGGAGAAGAGAAGAGACATGGCTACCCCTCCGGTTTGTCTTACTGAGAAAAGCCGGGAACCCGAGCCCGCTTTGGCTCATTCTAGATTCATTCGATATTCACTCTAGGCTACTCGAGATTCGACCTAGGCTCACCCTAGATTCTAATATGCCCTCGGGAGGCGATGCACGCCGCACGTTCTCGAGTGGTGTCCAGTCGTGACAGCGCGGCTGTAATCGGCCGTCAGGGCAAGTCCTGATGTTTGAACAACCGCAGTCCAAGCCCTAGAAAAAGAGTGCTCAGGAGCAAGACTACCGCGCCGGGCTTAAGAAGCCGGGTCGCTACGTCGAGAGTGCCTGAGCCGCTAAGGAAGATATTGATGTTCGAGATCAGTGCGGACGGAAGCCACGGTCCTGCCGCGGTTGAGTCCAGCAGTCCTCCCGCAGCTGCCGTGACGAAGTAGACTGCAAAGCCGATACCACCGGCCGCCAAGGAGCTTCGCGCAATCATGGATGCGGCGAAAGTAGCGTTTAGGATGAACGCAGAAAAGATCCAGGCAGACACCGCAGCGGGGATCACGCGCCCGACGTCTACTGGGCCAATCAGCGTCAGGGAGTAGAGAGAAGCGACTAGAGTAGTCGCAGCGAGGGCCAGAGTCAGGCCTCCGAGCAGCACTATGTATTTGGCCGCGACGTATGCTATGCGAGTGGCGGGGCGGGTAACGACAAACGAAGCAACTCCGTTCGCCTTTTCGCTCGCGACCGAGCCCATGGAGATACCGATAACAACCAGGATCCCCAGTTCGGCCACGTCTCCAAGGAACTGCCCTATCGCCAACGCTGAAGAAGGAGGAGGCAACACGATGGTTACCCCCTCAACAAACCGGGCAAGAATCTCATCCATATACATCGTAACCAGCGGGTCCATGATGGCCAGGAATAGGAGCACGAGCATAAGAGCCGGGAGTCTGAACGACCGCCAGGTTTGCCGCAGTTCCTTGGATATGAGGGCCGTCATCGGGTATCACTCTCCCACAAATTGGCACTCAAGTGCAGGAACAGACTCTCCAGGTCCGTGCGTGATCGTCCAAACGCGGTGACCCTGAGCCCGCCGCACACCAGGGCTCCCAATGACTCGTCCAGCGCTCTGTCCATCATACCTTGGCGCACGTTCACGAAGACCTCGCCGGGTTCGCTGCCGGCAACCACACGTTCTGCCCAGGGCATGGCTCGGAGAATGTCCATCCCTCTGCCCGAATCGCCCTCGCGAAAAACGATCCTCAAGCGTTCGGCTCCGTACTGTGTGAATATCTCCTCGATTGTGCCCTCGAGCACCTTTTGCCCTTCCTTTATCATTACGAGCGTGTCCGACACTCTCTCGACGTCTTCCAAAATGTGACTTGAGAACAGCACGGTGGACTTTCCTTTGACTCTTCGGATGATGTCGAAGACCTCGACTCGACCTTCGGGGTCAAGTGCCGACACCGGCTCATCGAGAATGAGCAGTTGAGGGCCGGGAAGGAAACAGGCTGCAAGCCCGAGACGCTGCTTCATGCCCTTTGAATATACGGCTGCGCTCCGGTTGGCCGCTTTCTCTAGGTGGAATTCGTTCAGGAGCTCGTCCGTTCGCTGGCGTGCGTATGAGGATTCCATCCCGTAGAGCCTCGCAACCAGATCCATAACCTCACGGCCGGTGTGCCTCTCCGGAAAGACCGGGTCTTGCTGCAGGAACGCAATCCGGGCTTTTACTTGGGACTCCTTTCCGAACTCCACATCTTCGCCCAGCACCTGGACCCGGCCGCCACCCTTCTTTAGGAGGCCCAAGAGAATGCGGATGGTAGTCGTCTTGCCCGAGCCGTTGGGCCCGATAAAGCCGCAGATCGTGCCCGTCTCAACCTGGAAGGAGAGCCGGTCGAGTACCTTGTGGGAACCGAAAGACTTGGTCAGATTTTCGACGCGAACTGCTTCCATATCAGGCTCTCCTCATTGTCTCCATGGTCCACCGAGCGCGGCACGGCTGTCGAAACGGTTGGGAAGCGCTTCATTCCTCGCCCCGCCCCAACAGGAAGTAGGCGATGGGCCCCAGGGTCTGTCCTATTATCACTATGACTATCCATGCGGCTTTGGGTAGCCCCCTGAAGATCTTGCGCTTCCGGATATCGAGCAGTGCAATCACCATGAGCGCCAGTTGAATGATTATGAGCGGCCAGAACTTGGCCAGCGCTTCACCGATCGTCACGTTGCCCACTCCCTTTCCCACCATCCTGGAGACTGTCGTAGGCAACAGCCTCGTACAGTGAGGAATCGATGTCGGACAGCAGAGGCGAAGTCTCTCCCGTATGATAGATATGGAGCTTGTGCAGCGCCCGTGTGCATGCGGTGTAAAGAAGTAACCTGTCGTCGGGATGGCTGTACGATCCGGCTCCGGCATCGTAGATGATTACCGCCTCGAACTCCAGACCTTTGGCTAGATATGAAGGGATCACCAGGGTGCCCCGGATGAATTTGCGCTGCTCTTTGGTAACCAGGCGTATGCCTCCCGTCCGGCGCGGGGCTCCGTTAGCTGAAGGCACGGGCGTGAGAAGCGGGCGCAACGTTTCGAAGGCACTCCAGCTCTCGCGCGCAGTCCTGCATATGACGGCTATTGAGCCGAATCCCTCGCTTTGCAGTTGCCTGATGTCGGCAGCGATGGCTTCCGCGAGCGAGTCGCGACCCCGGCATTTGATTATTCGAGGCCGCTCTCCGGGACGTTCTATCGCTTCCACAGGTTGACCGCCGCGGAGCATTGCACGGGTAAACTCCGTGATCTCCCTTGTCGAGCGGTAACTCTTCTCAAGGCGCACGAACTGCGTCCCGCGGCCTGCCTCAAGCCCTGTGACCGCGGCTTCGTAATCTTCGTTCCCCCGCTCAACAGGCCCGATTGTCTGGTTCATGTCACCCAGCACGGTGAAGAGTGCCCGGGGAAAAGCCATGCGCAGCACCCTGAACTGCAGTGCGCTGTAGTCTTGAGCCTCATCCACGATGACGTGGCGGATCTGGGGGCGTTCCTCAAGGCCCTCCAGCATACCCTTGAGGTAGGCGAGAGGCGCCACGTCTTCGAAGGGGATTACTCCTGAATCCAGCCGCTCGACTGTATCGCGGCAGATAGCTGCTAAGGAATCGCGGGATGCGCCGGGGTTATCGCCATCGCCGGGTGCAACTGCGCCAAGAACCTCCTCCAGCAGGCCTTTCTCCGCATAGAGACGCCGGTAAGTGCTAAAGTAGTCCACGGGTGCCCATGAAACGATCTTTTCTCGAAGGGGCTTCAGCTCTTCATAGGCTCTACTCGCAGCCTTTTCCTTGATATCGCGCTTGAAAAGGTGGGCGTTATCCGGGTCGGCGGCGATCTCGGCTTGGAGCTCGGCGATGCGGGCAGTCTGGACCTGATCAAGGATCCACGTCATCCTGCGTTTGGCTTTCTCAATGCGCTTTACCATAGGGAGGTAGGAATATTCCTTGCCGATTAAGGAAGCGACCTCGGTGCCCGATACCAGGATCTTTCCCCGATAAACAAGGTCTCCGAAACGGTAGTTGGCGCCCGAAATGCGGTCGGCGTAGGCCCTTAGCGCCCAGGCGAATGCGGAGGAAGACTTCAGCCTAATGCCTCTTGTGCGGGCCGCATATGCCGGTTCAGAGAGACGCTGTTCCGCCGGGTTCCTAGCAGCGCGGTTTCGGAATTCCAGGACATATTCCAGTTGATCCGCAAACTCCTCAAGCCTTACCGAGGGGAAAGGATGGTCTTCGGGCGCGGTTGCCCCCTCGGCGGTCGAATCTTCTTGTCTCAAGCGCAGAACGTCCCTGGCCAGATCCGCGAACGAAACTTGACGCAGGGGTTCTTCGCCGAGTTCGGGCAATACCGTCGATGTGTAATCCTCGAAAATGCGGTTGGGGGTGATCATCAAGATGTTCTCAGCGCTCATATCCTGCCGGTGCTTATACAGAAGGTAAGCTGCTCTGTGCAGTGCTATGGAAGTCTTCCCGCTTCCGGCACACCCCTGTACGAGCAGGACGCCGCGGCTTTCATCCCGGATGACCTTATTTTGCTCGCGCTGAATGGTGTTGACGATCGATTTCATCCGTTCGCCTGCGGCTTTTCCGAGCGTATCCTGAAGAATCTCATCGAAGATGGTGAGGTTGTTGTCGTACATGAGAATGATCTCGTCGCCCTGTATCTTGAAGTGCCGTTTGAGGGTGACCTCTCCCTCAACCACGCCTCCCGGAGATTCATATTGGGCGCGCCCTAACTCGTAATCGTAGTACACGCTTGAGATGGGCGCCCTCCAGTCAAACACGAGGTGTTCGCCGGTTGCCTTACCCATCAAAGAAGACACGCCGATATAGATGGGGCGAGCGGCGCGGTCGCGCCGGGTAGCCTCCAGAAAGTCGATGCGGCCAAAGTAAGCCGAGCGAGACAGCCGCTCCAGCTGCTTTAGCCTCGCGAGCGTGAAGCGGTACATCTTGCCTGCGAGCCGGAGCATGCCCATGCCGCCGGCTAAGTCAACGAGTTGGGCGAAGCTCTTGGGCACTGAGTAGTACTCGTCGGAAATGTAGCTCTGTGTGCCGGTTACTACCGCTTTGTCTTTCGCGACTTCTGCCAAAGCGTCTTCTATCTGTACCTCGATTTCCTTGAGAACTCGCTTCAGCCGCCTTTGTTCCTCGGCCCTGGCTGTCGTGTCAATGTCCGGGTCTGTCACTCAGCGGACCTCCTCGTTTCCAAGCCTGATCCTTGACATCTTGAGGGGTTCCATGATAGAATTATGGGATGTTGTGGCAATGCCCCCAATTCCTTCTATTGTACCATGAACAGCCAGTTCTGTCAGTGACGGTAGAGTCCCGTTCTCAAGAACTCTCCGTATTCCTTGATCTCCTCAAGTGCTGAGTTAAGCGCTGACAGCCCTCTGTCAGGCGAGTCCTTTGTCGCTGCCAAGAACTTCTCACTTGCCGCGTTTATCACAAGAAACACGAACTCAATCGCCTTCTGCGGCGAGATCCCCTCACGAAGCGAAGAGAAATCGATCCCTGAGAGGAAGGCGGGCATCAGCCGCTCAGTAATACGGGCCATCCGTGCAGTGAGTTCCCGGTTAAGTCCCTTCGGATTGCCGTCGATCCCTCCCACCGCCATCTTGAACATCAAGGGCTCTTCCAGAAGCATCTTTACCTTGAGTTCACCCCAAGTCAAGACGCGTTCCACAAGGTCCGCCGGAAGTTCGCCCAAGTTTTTCAGGAAGTATTCTATCTGAAACTCGATGCAGTGATCGAGTGCTGCCAGGTATAGGGCATCCTTGCTGCCGAAGTAGTGGAACAAGAGCCCCTTCGAGGTGCCGGCCGCATCCACGATAGAGTTGGTCGATGCATTGTCATACCCCTTTTCGGCGAACTCCCGTATGGCGGCATCCAGAATCCTCTTTCGGGTTCCGCCCGGTTTCTCCGGGGGTTCCTGGGGGTTTGGCGTTGCCCGTGCGCGGCCCTCAAGGCGCGCTGCGGGGCGCTTCCGCTCCATCTCCACAGCACCTCCCGCTAAACAGCGATATCCTTCCTAGTGTAGACTCTGAACGCTCCTGCTACCGATGCACAAATCACGCCCAGCGAGAGGGCCACATAGACAGGCTCGACCTTGCCCCCGGACAATATGTCGGCTGCAAAAGCCCATTTGAAGGGGGTTACGTATCTTAGGAACGACGCTTTGTCGGAAACGTCCGTAACGACCTGCATAGCGTAGAGGCCGAGGACTAATCCGAGCGCAGAGGAATAGACCGTGCGACTCCGAGTGACAAAGACCGACCCGAGGAATCCGAGAGACGCGATCGACATGATGGCCAAATACGTCATCGCGCCCAGTATCCAGTAAGTTCTTGAGTCAAACTCGGCCGCCACGGAGCGCAGCATGGTCACATAGGTTACCGACCAGATAACGATCGCAAACAGCGTCACGTATGCTACATATACCAGGAGCTTTTGGGTAACCACCGATGCTCTCGTGATGGGTCGTGAGAGCAGGAATTCCGCGGTCTTCTCGCCCTCTTCTTTGGAGAGTAGGCCGGAACTCAGGAGAGTGGCGTACATGGACCCGAAAAGTATGATGAAGAGGTGGATTTCCATTCCGAAGTAGCCCGTGATCGTGGCTAGGTCCAGTCGGTCGATACCGAAGGCTTTCTTCATCGATTCGGGGAAGAGCTTCACAAACTCATGGATTCCCTCCCCGATGCCTGCAAACGACGACTCGTACACCGACAACATCCAGAGCACGAAAACCAGTATCGAGGCCGTCCAAATGAGGAACGACTTGGCGTTGCGCTTCATCTCAAACCGGAAGATGTTCACTCTCGCTCACTCCTCTCGTAGTAGTGCATGAAGACTTCGTCGAGGGTGGGTTCTTCCAACTGCAGTTCGGTGATTTCCACTTTGGCGAGGGCTTTGACCAAGGAGTCGACGCTCCCGCTGAACATGAACCGCACGGTGCCGTTCTCTCGTTGGGGATTGACGACGCCCTCCACGGGAGGCAGACCGGCAGCCGGGTCGGCAAAGGAGACCAGCACCTTCAAGAGCTGCCTGCTTCTTAGGGTTTCAATCTCCTCGATGCTCAAGACGCGCCCGTCCTTCAGGATTGCGACTCTGTTGCAGAGCTTCTGCACCTCTGAGAGAACGTGCGAAGAGAGAAAGATCGTCGTGCCTTTCCTGTTCTCCTCAAGGAGGATTTCGTAGAACCGTTTCTGCATGAGAGGGTCCAGCCCACTGGTAGGCTCATCAAGGATGAGCAGTCTGGGTTCGTGCATGAGAGCCTGAATGACTCCTATTTTCTTCTTGTTGCCGAGCGAGAGAGTCTCAATGCGGCGGCTAAGGTCGAGTTCGAGGATATCCGCCAGCTCGCGGCCCCGCTTCAAACAGTCTTTCTCGTAGAACCCGGAGGAGTACTCCAAGAGGTCCCTACCCCGGAGTTCGCCGTAGTAGGAAGCTTCCCCGGGCAGGTAACCGGTCTGGCGCTTGATCTCCCGGCTGTGTTTCACGACATCCATGCCGAACACGCTGGCTCGCCCTTCTGTGGGGAAGATGAAGTTCAGGAGCAGGCGGATCGTCGTCGTCTTGCCGGCGCCGTTCGGACCGATAAACCCGAAGATCTCGCCCTCTCTGAGGCTTAAATTGACGCCTATTATCCCCCGGGACTTGCCGTAGTACTTGGTCAAGTTTTCAGTTTCAATGACTTGAGTTGAGGCCACTCTTCTCACTCCTTCTCCTTTGCGGCATCCTAAATAGACTCCCCGTCGAGGCAATCCTGGAAAGGAAGCCGGACTGAAACTGAAGCCACCGAAATTCTATGGGTTGACCGAGTGGTCAATGCCCGTGGCTAAACATGGCGACGGTTGACCGAGTGGTCAATGTCCACGGCTTCAGCATAGCAGATCATTGACCAGGTGGTCAATATTCGCTTCGGCTGCTCGCCGACCTGCGGCCGTGTTCGGAACCGCGCACGCAAGAATAGCGATGGGCCGGCACGTTCTCCGCAATTTGAGATGCTTCCTTGACACCGGGACACACGCCTTCTACGATTGCAGAAACGCTCCTCTAGGGAGTTTGAACGCGCCAGCTCAAGTCTGCAGTCTGCGCTGCAGGCGTCGCTTCTCCTGGGAGTCCGCGGTTTTCGCGCGTCCACGGCACATAAGCACACAAGGGTTTTCTGTAAAGGAGTGTTCGAAAGATGACCCGCTACCTCGTAACCAGCGCTCTCCCGTACGTCAACGGGGTGAAACATCTGGGAAACCTCGTGGGCTCCATGCTGCCCGCTGACGTGTACGCCCGCTTCATGCGGATGGAAGGCGAGGAAGTGCTTTTCATCTGCGCGACCGACGAACACGGTACGCCGGCCGAGGTCTCCGCGCTCGAGGCGGGCATGGATGTGCGCGAGTACTGCGACATGATGCACCAGATCCAGAAGGATATCTACAGGAGATTTGGACTTTCGTTTGATTACTTCGGGCGCAGCTCATCGAAAGAGAATGCCGAACTCACGCAGCATATATACAAGAAGCTCGATGAGAACGGCTTCATAGAAGAGCGAACAGTAAACCAAGTCTACTCCGTCGATGACGGCCGCTTCCTGCCGGACAGGTATGTCATAGGAACGTGCTCGAAGTGCGGGTATACCTCGGCGAGAGGAGATCAATGCGATGGGTGTTCGGCTCTCCTGGATCCCGAGGACCTGCAAAATCCCCGTTCCGCGATATCCGGCAGTACCAACCTCGAGATCCGCCAGACTAAGCACTTGTTCATACGACTAGACCTGTTAGCGGGCGAAATCGAGAAGTGGGTGGATAGCCACACCGGCTGGCCGAGACTGACCACCAGCGTAGCCAAGAAGTGGCTGAGCGAGGGCCTGCAGCCCCGTTGTATCACCCGCGACCTTTCGTGGGGCGTCCCTGTGCCGCGCGAGGGATACGAGGGAAAGGTGTTCTACGTGTGGTTCGACGCGCCAATCGAGTACATAGGCGCTACGCAGGAGTGGGCGAACTACGGAGCAGAGTGTGGACTAGAGAGCGAGCGTGACGGCGGTTGCGAGAACCGCGACTGGAAATCGTGGTGGTTTGGCTCTGAGGACGTCTACTACGCCCAGTTTCTCGCCAAGGATAACCTGCCATTCCATACCATCATCTGGCCTGCGATGACCCTAGGAACCCGCGAACCCTGGACAATGGCATCCTACATCAAAGGATTCAACTGGCTCACTTACTGCGGGGGTAAGTTCTCCACCAGTCAGAAACGCGGAGTCTTCATGGACCAGGCACTTGAGATATACCCGCCTGATTATTGGCGCTACTATCTCATGGCCACCGCCCCCGAATCCGACGACTCCGATTTCAACTGGACCATGTTCCAGACCATCGTCAACAAGGACCTTGCAGGCAACTTAGGCAACTTCATAAACCGCACGCTCAAGCTCACCGCTTCGCAGTTTGGGTCAGGGGGTTCAGAAACTTGCGCGATACCTGGGGGTGGTACGTGGGGCGCTAAGGAAGAGCAACTCCAGGCCGATGTTGAGGCGGCTCTCGGCGAGTATCGACGATGTCTAAGAGATATGGAGTTTAGAAAAGCAGTGCTGGCGCTCAAGAAACTCTGGTCACTTGGAAACCTGTATATCGACGAGCGAGCTCCCTGGAACCTTGTCAAGAGCAACAGGGAGGAGGCCGCCCAGGTGCTTCGAACCTGCATCAATCTTGTGAGGGTATTCGCTTCTGCAGCAACCCCCATCATACCGTTCACTTCAGAGCGAGTTGCTGACGCGCTCCATCTCAGCGCCGCCGAGCGCGCTATCACTTTGGATAGGATAGGAGACCTCCGGGCACTGGAGCCTGGGAGGCTGTTCAATGTCCCGCCGGTGCTCTTTGCGAAGGTAGAAGAAGCGGACATCAGGAGGCTGGCGAAGGAATACGGAGGGAGCGAGTCCCGGCCTACTTAGTGCGGGGGCGAGCGAGAGTCCACCTGCTCATAGTGAGCAATGTCCCGACAAACCTGCTCGCTATGTGCAATACTCGGAACCAATTGCACACTACGGTGCATTGCACTCCTACGTGCAATACTCCGGCGAACCTGCTCATAGTGAGTAATGTCCCGACAGATCTGCTCACTACGTGCAATACTCGGAATCAATTGCACACTACGGTGCATTGCACTCCTACGTGCAATACTCCGGCGAACCTGCTCATAGTGAGCAATGTCCCGACAGATCTGCTCACTACGTGCAATACTCGGAATCAATTGCACACTACGGTGCATTGCACTCCTACGTACAATACTCCGGCGAACCTGCTCACAGTGAGCAATGTCCCGACAGATCTGCTCACTATGTGCAATAGATCTCAAGATCTGCTCATAGTGTGCAATAGCCCTACACCGACAACTTCAGCTCCCATAGCCCGACGTCGTCGGGGACGTGGAGCTCACTTGCAGCTCTCGAGTTCAGACTCCTAATCACCTGAAGAGCCCTGCTATCGGACTCTGAGTACAAGAACAGCTTGCCCGGCAGCATGTGCCTTCTTTCCGCTTCTGCCAGGAGCATCGATTTGGCGCGGGATACCAGAGACCGGATCCCGTCTTCCGACCCGAAGAACGAGCCCATGCTTCCGTCGAGGTGCGGCGCTTCTCCTTCTTTATGGCCTTGTTCCTGATCGCCCTCGAAGAACTCTCCGAGGATCGCCCCAGCCACAGGTTGATTGTCGCTGTCGATGGCCGCCAGCATCATAGATTCAGCAGCGATCCTCTGCAGATTGGCCGCGTTCAGGGCAATCCAGACATAGTCGCTGCCGAGGTAATTCAGATCTTTAGCAGCAAGATCAAGAAGCGAGGGAGCCTCGCCGGGCTCGATCCTCTCAACAGCAAGTTGCGGCGCGTGTTCTCCGGTCTCGCTCGCGCTAACCACGTAATCGATAATCCTGGCTACCTGCCGGAATCCCATCGACTTGGCAAGGCCCTGTGATTTCACGTTGTCCGAATCGATGTTGGACCTGCAAACGTGCGCGCCTCGTGCTCTTGCGCCTGCTATGGATGCCTCGGTTAGCCGGCGGGCGATACCCAACCGCCGGTAATCCGGATGGACGCGGATGCCTTGGAACCATGCTTCGCCTTCAGCAGGATAGGCGACACAAGTTACCGCCACGGGTACGCCGCCTGCCTCGGCAACGTAGACGTCGTGATGTCCATCCAGCCAGCCGGCGAAAGCGTCGCCAACATAGTCGCCCCATTCAAACGTGTTCCTGGTGAACGCGCGTATGTACGGCTCGTCCTCTTTGCGCCCTCGGCGGATCAAAACAGTCGGTGCGGTTTCCATTGATAGTATGAAGCCTCCTCAGGCTGGGTTACTCAAGATGGAGTCGGTAAGAATTTACCGTCGCTCACTGCAACAATGGCTTTGCCTCCCGTGAGGTCACGGATTCTGGCCTGGATCACGTCTAGGTCGGCGGGCTTGACCCATGCCCGAAGGGCAACCCTATCCGCGTAATCCACTCCGGCTATGGCTATGCCGCGGCCCTCGAGTTCCCTCTGGATGCGGCCGTATTGGTCATACTCAAGCGTTGCCGCCAGGAGGTTGTGGTAGACGTAGGTCGCGGTCCCTGCTGCGTCGAGAGCAGCCGTTGCCGACTGCCCGTATGCCCTCAGGAGTCCTCCTGCGCCTAGAAGAATCCCGCCGAAGTATCTGGTAACGACGCACACAACGTTGCGGATGTTTCGCTTCTTGAACACCTCGAGCACGGGGTATCCGGCAGTCCCCCTCGGTTCGCCGTCGTCGCTCAGGCGTTCAATCGGCGTGCCTTGGCCGACTGAATAGGCCCAGACGTTGTGCCTGGCGTCTGAGTGCATCTGGCGGATTTCCGCGATGAACGCCTCGGCCTCCTCGACCGTAAACGCCGGTGACACATATCCTATGAACCGCGAGCGCTTAGCCACTATTTCTGCTGAGGCCACAGTCTTTGGACATATGAACTCAATTGAATCGCTCACGGCTGGAGTATCACCTCTCTTGTCGGATTCACGCCCCAGGGGTGTCCTGACCTGCCACCATTCTCCTTGGGTAGCCCGAGAGCGTCAAGTTTACTTGGGGAACAGTTTTCGGTCCCGACCGTCAAAACAGGCGGTGCACCCAGAGAATGCATATGAGGAGTGTCACGCAGTGGATAAACGCTTACGGAATGCAGTAATCGCCGGCGCCGTCATCATGTCGCTCGTTCTTGCCGTGGTGGTATTCGTGCCCCGTAGGGCAGAGGCCGAAGATCCTGCCGAGCCGCGGCTGATCTCTGTGAACGGGGAAGCAACGGTTGTAGTAAAGCCGGATCTGGTGACAGTCAGTTTCGGCGTAGAGACTAACGGATCCAACGCAAAGGAAGCCCAGCAGGCTAACGCCTCTGCTATGAATAAGGTGATAGCCGCGCTCAAGAACAGAGGCATTGGGGCCGACGACATTCAGACCTCCAACTTCAGCCTCCGCCCTGTCTACGGGTGGGTCGGCGAGCAGCCCAACACCACCCAGGTCGTGACTGGCTATCGCTGCAACAACACTGTGACCGCTCGAGTGAAGGCTCTCGACACTGTCGGCACCGTGATTGACGCTGCGGTGGAAGCAGGAGCGACAAACGTCAGCAGCATCTCGTTCGGTTTGCAGAATCCCGAGCCCGCGAAGAATGAGGCTTTGGCCGCGGCAGTGGTGAACGCGCGGGAGAAGGCTCAGGTAATGGCAGATGCCGCGAAAGTAACGATCACGGGGATACACAGGGTTTCCGACGGCTACGCGACGTTCGATGGCATTGAGTCTGCAGTCCGCGGGATGCTAGCTGATAAGGCAGCAACACCTATCGAGGGCGGGACGGTAACCGTTCGCGCCACCGTCAGGATAGATTTCTCGTTCTAAGAACCTTTTTCAGCACCCCCCACCTCCCTATATTGGCCGGGCCGCCAGCGGTCCGGCCTCCTTGTCTGAGGCCAGCCTCGCTACTGAGAACCCGCCGCCGCCTGACCACTTCGTGATGCCGGTCACGCCTCTCTTGTCAGTCCCTTCCACAACTGCTTGCATTCGCTTCACCATGAGGCCGACCGCAGAATCGCTGTCGTCAATCATCACCCAGCGGCGGCCTGCCTTGTGAGCTACCGCGCCGGTTGTTCCGGACCCCGCGAACGGGTCAAGCACGATTTCGCCTTCCCTAGAAAACGCGCCGATTATCCGGTGCAGGAGAGCCTCGGGCTTCTTACCTCGTTTCAGGGCAACTCCGCCTTCGCGGGCTATGCCGGTGGCAGGGATTTCGTCGTCCGTCCAGAGGTTGTTGAGGTCGGCGGTACGTATCAGCTTATTGCCGTGTAAGGAGCATATGTCCTTGAGGAAGAGGACTACCTGCTTGTTCAAGTAGTATCTGGTCCTCGGGCCTTTGTACTTCCCGCGAGTCTGAATGTATTCAGCTGAGTAAAGCGTGTCCCGCAGTGGCATCCGGTCGAGGAGTGCCTGCTGCAGTGTGCTCTCATGCTGTTGGTTGGTGAAGCGCACCATGCGCGATAGGTCGCGCCTAAGGCGGCGGTCGGATGTATAGAAAGAGCGCCTCAGTTCGTCCACGCCGATGCGTTTTAGGCAGTACCTCTTGTGCCGGTAGATCCTCGCCAGGGAGCCGGATGCAGTTGCGAATTCACAGACCTGTTCCTTTTCGTCGGCAATGTCCAGAATGTACCCGTAGGTTCTGAAGGTTTTCCAGGAGAGCGGCTCCACTTTGACGGGGCGGGGAAGATCGCGACGTATCGGCCCGTTAGAATAGGCCAGGACGTACTCAACACAGTCATTGATGAGAGATGAGCCTTGCCCCAAAAGCGTCCTGTCCGGGGCCCGCTGCCAGGATATCTGCGAAATGAGGTTAGCGCGCCCGAAAATCTCGTCCATGATCAGCCGCAGGTACGGCTGCATTGCCACCCCGATGTGGACCGCGATCATTCCACCCGGTTTCAGCAACTTCTTGACAGCCGAGAGGCGCTCGTGAATGAAGGACAGCCATAGAGTATGCGGAAGGCTGTCTTCGTATGGCAGCGAGGGATTCCCCGTATTGAACGGAGGGTCCGCGTAGACAAGGCTTACCCTGCCTTCCAGGGCCGGCACCAGCGCTGCGCAAACCAAGAGGCAGTCGCCGTGGATGATGAGATTGCCGCCCGTAACGGAATCCGATCCGATGACGTGCGTTGTCTCAAGCCCTGCACGCAGCGCGACTTTCTCTTCTGACAGGCTCCATCGCCCCGTTACGCGGTCCCGAATGACCCGTTTTCCGCGATGAGCCCAAGTAAGCGAAATGCTCCCTTGCCCCATCAGGTTCATCCTTTCGGGACACATACTTCGCTCTCGCCAAGTGTCATGCCTTTCTGAAGAATCTAATTGCTGCCGCCGCTAGTCTCGGAGCGCATCGCGCTTTCTACCTCGTAATCGGGGGCGGAAAATAGGAAGGCCCCCTTGTCCGGGGGCCCTAGCACCGGGCAGGTGCTGGCTGCGAGACCTAGTTCTGTTGTCTTCGGTGTACAGTGTGTGAGAACTCTGCTGCTTCCGCTAGACCGGAAACTTACTGGACTCTGAACCTGCGTACCACCTCATTAAGGCTGCGGGCCAACTCACCCAGAGATTGGGCTGACTCATAGACTCGCTGGATTGTGCCCTGCATCTCCAGGGATGACGCCGACACTTCTTCCGTCGCAGCCGCGCTCTCTTCAGAGACGGCCGCCACGTTGTCGATGAGCCGGCGAACCTCATTGGCGCTCGCCATCATCGCCTCGGCAGACCCGCCGTTTGCCTCAGCGACCTGCACGATTTGCTTCATTGCCTCTTGCACGCTGGCGCTGGCCTGAGCCACTATCGTCGCAGCTTCGCTCAGTTCGAGGACCAAACGTTCCGTCTCAACGGCTCCTTCGGCGATCTCCGCAAGCGCTGCAGATGCCTCTTGAGCGAGGATGCTTCCAGTCTCAACTTCCTGGGCTCCTTCATTGGAAGCCGCTACTGCCCGCTGGATGGCCTGGCGAATGCTGCTCACCAAGTCGGCAATGGCTTTGGTCTCGCGGGACGAATCCTCGGCCAGCTTGCGGACCTCTTCCGAAACCACCGCGAAACCTTTCCCATGCTCGCCTGCCCTCGCGGCCTCGATAGCCGCGTTCAGAGCAAGCAGGTTTGTTTGATTGGCGATGCTGCTAATGACCTCGATGATCTTGCCGATTTCTTGGGAGTAACCGTCCAGCTCACGAATGTTGTCCGCGATGTTGAATGTGGTGGTCTTGATGCTTTCCATGCTGCTGAGGACTTTGCTGACTGCTTGGCTGCCCTTGCCCGCGTATTCGGCGTTCTTGTTGGATGCGATTCCGGTGCGCTCCAGGAGTCCCATCACCTGTGCGAGCGACTGGTCTGCTTGGGATGAAACGTTCAGGGATTCGTGGACGCCTACAGTCTGCGCCTCGGTGCCTTCCGCCACCTGGGCTATCGCGCTGCCGAGTTCGTCCACGGCAGAGGCGGTCTTGGACGCGCTCTCGCTCTGATCTTGCGAACCGGCTGCAATCTGGTGGATCGCGTCCGTCATCTGCTGCGTTACTCTGGCAGACTCCTCCGCCCCTTGAGTTAGGGCATCGGCCGTATCTGCCAGCTGAATCGCGATCTCCGCCATATTGCTCATGACTTCCCGGAGCCGCCCGACAAAGGCGTTGAAGTACTTTGCCATCTCGGCCAGTTCGTCGTTGCCGGACTCGTCGAGGGTGGCGGTGAGGTTGGCTTCGCCGTCCGAGAAATCGAGAAGGGCAGCGGACAACCTTCGTATCGGCGCCTCAATCGACCTGATAAATACCCATGACAGTGCGCCCGCGGCCGCCACACCTATGAGGGTGGCAACAGCGTGAGGAATGGCTCCTGCTTTCGCCGCCATTGCTGCCCCGGTGATTATCACCAGGAGCACGACGTTGTTCAGGAGGATCTTGATGGATATCTTCACAGGAGACCACGTCCTTTGAACCGAGTCTGGGAATGAGAGCAAAGCCCCAAAGATTTCATCGTTAAATTGGCGCGAAAAGTTTGGGTATTTTGAGAAAGGGGGAGGAAAGATATGGTTCAAAGTGATGTCACTGGCGACCGTAGTGCTGTCACGGCATGATGGTAGTGCGCACTAGACACAGGATGATGGCCGGGCCTGGGCAGTGGCAACAGGGTCCTAGGATTTCGTCTTCGGCCTCAGCACCGAGTTCCACACATTACCCAGCGTGGTACGTGCTTTCTTATATCCTTTGACGACGGCGTAGGCCGCAGCCGCGGATGGATCGGCAAAGTCATACGCGTAATCCCTGTAGTTGCCCTTCAACAGCCCATCCCTTCTGATCTTGTCCTCAAGCGGAGACCCTGTGAGCACGATGAGGTCCGATATGATCCCTGTCTGCATCCCCTTCAGGATGCGTGCGTACTTCTTGGAATCGCCTTCTGCAGCCTGGTCGAGAAGGTTGAACGCCTCCTTGATCTCTGAGACCTTGCGATAGGGGTGCCAGAAAATGAAGCTGTACCCGAACTCAAGTCCGCTTTCGAGAACGTACTTGAGCGAAGCTGCCATCTGCTCACGCGTCGTGCCTTTTGAGTAGAGGGTGATATCGGACTCCGACACCGCGTCCAGACTGAGGTAGATGGAGTTGAGGCCGGCTTCTTTCATGATGCGGAGGATGTCCGGGTCGACTTCGTCGGCCCTGCAGTATATCTCAAGGCTAACGTCGAGATTGCGCCGCAGGATCTCGCGGGCAATGGCTTCTGCCCGCTCGCGCCCCTCCGGGCATCTGCCGAAGAAATCCTCGTCAACAAATCTGAAGTTGCGAAAACCGTAGTCCTTCTGAACTTTCTCGATCTCATCCACGGTGTTCTCGGGAGATCGAGCCCTCCATCTAGGTCCGGGGTTGGTTCTTTGAAACGCGTGGATTGTGCAGAAAGTGCAGCTTCCGCCGCACCCCCGGCTGGACAGGATGTTGGCCGACGCCGCCCCTGGATTTTTGGAAGCACGGTACATCTCGGATTGGGGGCGGAGCGGGAACGCGATGGAATCCAGGTTGAGGATCATGTGGCGGCTCGGAGTATCGAATGCTAAGTTAGGCGCTCCGCTCTGCGAGTCAGAAGCCTCAGGGGAAGAGGACTCTTTGGCCTCTTGAACGTACAGTTCGCGCCCGCCGGAGGGCAGACACAGCCCATGGATTGTGGGTACCGCGTCAGCCGCACGCGATATCGATCCCGCCGCCAGCGCGTTTATCGCCTCTACCAGAGTCACTTCGCCCTCGCCCACACAGATGGCTGTGAGTTGAGGGAAGTCCCGCAGCAGTTCCTTGCGGGCTATCGTGGGAAAGTGGCCTCCCAAGATGATGGGCGCCTTCAGATCCCTCAGCTCATCCAGCAGAGCAGCGCACTGGGGGAAGAATTCCTGCCAGTTGGCGGAGATGCCCAAGACGTCAAAGCGCCTCTCCTTGATCTCTCTCGCCGTGCGAGAGGGTCCCCAGCCGTGAAAGGGGGCGTCCAAAATCTCAACCGAAATACCTTCTCTCTCACACGCTGCTGCCAGGTATCCCGTACCGAGGTACTCATAGAAACCTTTATAGAAGTTGCCCTTGCCCCAGGGCCAGCCGAAGCTGTGGGGAGCACTGACTAGCAGCAAATTGGGTTTGTCGTTTGATTTAGCCATGTGGACGCATCCTTTCGGCGTGCCTGCCGGTCAGAAAACGGCGCTCTTCTCTCTGTGTGCGCCTTTTGGTGATGCCCACGCCGTATTTCTCCGGCTTGGGATAGGAATCCTGCCTTTGTGATGCCGGCGTGATGCGGCTGAGGAGACTGGTATCGCATGGATGGGGGCGACAGGGAAATGTCTATCATCGGGGCGGCTGAGGAACTCACAGTGTATCCTCAACTCGTGTTTCGCGTTTTCCCGATTGTCAGGCGCGAGCTAAAGTCTTGGACCGCGCGCGCCCGGACCATCCCCTGTGCCGAACTCAAGAAGCAAGCTCTGGCGAGCCTGTCATCCAAAGCTTTTCACTGCATGGGAGGCTCGGTATTGGCGTTGGGGTGTAGGGGCCGCCCGGCCAATCATGTATCTCACGAGAACCGCGCTAGCTGGAAAGACATGGTGAGGGGAATCGTGGCCGTGCAGACCGTGAGCGATTACCTCGATAACCTCTGCGACAGGGCACAAGGAATTACCGCTTGGGCTGGTGACAGCTCGCTGCGGGCGGCTCGAGAGGGCTTCCGGACTTGCATGCAGCTGCACGAAGCGTTCCGGTGCGCATTGGACCCGGGACGACCTACGGGCCCATACTATCAGAGCTACCCGGTGAGTTCGGTTGGTGTGCAAGCCCCTTCGGGACGTGGGGATTCGCTCGACGGAGAGTATCTCCGATCACTCGTCGATACGTCGAGAAGCGTGCTTTCGACTCTTCCTTCTTACCGAGTGGTCCTGCCCGCTGTCCGGACCCTTGCTCAGCTGTATTCGGAACTGCAGTCCATCAAGCATCTGTCGCCCGAGATTAGGGATGGACTGATGGAGGAGTGGTTCCGCTTGCGCTGGGTGGGCGACATGGGGATAGGCGATTGCAGGTTGCCTCTGGAGCCTCTGCGACCTTTGGAAGGCCACCTATCCGGCGGAACTCCCTTCCCCTTGAAATGGTGGGAATTCGCCGCGGCGACAGGTTCCACGCTGGGCATGTTCGCGCTCGCGTGCGCCGCAATCACTCCGCTTGGGCCGGACGACGCCTCTTCGCTGGTTCGAGCGTATTTTCCTTCAATATCTGCGCTTCACATTCTGCTGGATTACTACATCGACCGTGAGGAAGATGAGGTGGGCGGCGACCTCAACTTCGTGTCGTACTATTCAACCGCTGCCGAGAGGGAGGCGGCGCTGTCCAAGTTTGTCCAACGTTCCATGGATGACGCGAGCAGTACGGCAGATGCATGGCTTCATCGAGCGGTGGTGCGAGGATTGCTGGCCATGTACCTGTCGGACCCGAAAGCCCGCGTACGTGATCTGTGCCCGGAAGCGGATGCACTGGTCAGCCTCGGTGGTTGCCCTACCAGGTTTCTCCGGGATGCCTGCGGCGTGATGAGAAAGCTTCTGCGGTTCTGAGACCGCTGTCTTCGATAGTGCCGATCTGGCTAGAAAAACCGCTGCACTTTCCGCAATCAACCATCTTCGTACCCGCTAACAGAGGTCGCTTGACTCCCTCTCCCGAATCTTTCAGTGAGATTATTCGTATTTAGAAGCGGGAGGGAGAACTCATGCACTGGGCCGGATGGGTTATTGTGGCGGTTGTCTGCGCTGTTCTTGAGATGGCTACGCCGTCGTTCTTCATCGGTTGGTTCGGTGTGGGCGCCCTTGCGGGAGCTCTCATGTCGCTCCTGCGTGTGGGCATGACAGGTCAGATAGTGGCTTTCTTGGTAGTTTCCGTAGGGCTCGTGATAAGCACAAAACGCATCTCCTCATCTTGGCACCGCAAGGAATCGGGAGCCAAGACGAACGTAGACGCAGTCATAGGCAAGAGCGCGACTGTAATCAAGGAGATCCCTGCCAAGGGCATGGGTCAGGTCAAAGTAAACGGAGAGGTGTGGACCGCTGCCGCTCAGGATGAAAGCCGGATTCCTGCGGGAGTCACAGTGGAAGTGGTGGAGGTCGAAGGAGTTCACCTGGTGGTGAAGTCGCCGGAGTGATGGAGACAGTTGTGTCGGTCACCTGCAGCCCATCAAGAAAGGGGAGAGTCTAGTGGAGGGTTTCATTCTTCTTCTGCTCCTTATCGTTCTCGCGGTCCTGTTTGCCGCGACGTCAATCCGCATAGTCACGCAGTCCCGAGCAGCGGTAATTGAAAGGCTAGGTAAGTTTCACGGTGTAGCCCAGACAGGCGTGAACATCCTTATCCCGTTCATTGACCATATGCGGGCGTACATCGACCTGCGGGAACAGGTAGTGGACTATCCGCCGCAGCCGGTCATTACCAGGGACAACGTCACGATGATGATAGACACCGTTGTATATTACCAGGTAACGGACCCGATCAAGTACACCTACGAGATTGCCAGCCCGAGAGCCGCCATTGAGAACCTGGCAGCCACGACGCTTCGAAATATCGTGGGCGACCTCGATTTGGACCAGACCTTGACGTCGAGAGACACGGTAAACACGGAACTCAGGCAGATACTCGATGAGGCAACCGACAAATGGGGAATCAAGGTAACCAGGGTGGAGATCAAGAACATCGCGCCCCCGAGGGACCTTCTGGAGGCCATGGAGAAGCAGATGCGGGCGGAACGCGAGAGGCGTGAAGCCGTGCTGAAGGCCGAAGGAGATAAGAGATCGGCCATCTTAAGAGCCGAAGGTGAAAGGGAAGCCGCGATTCAACTAGCCGAAGGCGCCAGGCAAGCGGCCGTCCTCAAAGCGCAGGGCGAGGCCGAGGCAATACTCGCGGTGGAGCGAGCCAAGGCAGAGGCCATCACAATGGTGTTTAACGCCATTAAGGACGCTGCACCGACAAAGGAAGTTGTCGCCATCCGTTCGCTTGAGGCCATGGAAAAGGTTGCGGATGGAAAAGCCACCAAGATCGTCGTCCCGGCTGACGCGGCGGGGATCTTCGGCGCATTGTCAGGGCTAAAGACAGTGTTGGAAGGAAAGGGCGATACCGCGGCAGAGGGATAGCGGATTAGCGCATCTCGGTTAGGCCGGCACCTCCGGGAAGTGGCGAGTACGCTGATCGTGAATGGATTTCCGGGTGCCGGCCATTCTTGTGCACCACACCGTGCACATTCTCGTTGGCAGCGTATGGAGCAAGTGGTAGAATGGGCAAAAACCTCGGGGAGATCACCATGACTATCCGCACACAACTATGCGATATGCTGGGTATTGAATATCCGATCATCCAGGGCGGGATGGCTTGGGTCGCCACGGCGGAGTTGGCTGCAGCGGTCAGCGAAGCGGGCGGCTTGGGACTTATCGGAGCGGGCAGTGCGCCTCCTGATATTGTCCGCAAGGAAGTGCACAAGGCCAGGGCTCTTACGGATAAGCCCTTTGGCGTGAACGTGTACTTTATGTCGCCCTTTGCAGAGCAGGTAATCGATGTTCTCATCGAAGAGAGGGTTCCCGTCGTCACGACCGGAGCCGGCAGCCCGGCTAAGTACGTCCCCAGGTTCAAGGATGCCGGGATGAAGGTTCTTGCGTTAGTGGCGAGCGTGAATTTGGCAAAGCGGCTCGCCCGCGCAGGCGTGGACGCTCTGGTAGCAGAGGGTATGGAGTGCGGAGGGCACATAGGTGATATCGCGACTATGCCGCTGGTGCCGCAGATCGTGGACGCGGTGGACATCCCGGTTGTCGCGGCGGGCGGGATTGTGGACGGCCGCGGCCTCGTTGCTGCACTGGCTCTCGGTGCTGTGGGTGTACAGATAGGGACTAGGTTTATCTGCGCATCGGAGTGTACAGTCCATCCCAACTACAAACAGGCAGTCATCAAAGCGCGCGACAGAGATACCGTAGTAACAGGGGCGACCACCGGCCACCCGGTACGAGTTCTACATAATAAGCTAGCCAGAGCTTTCGCCGAAGCCGAAGCTAGGTGTGCGAGCGTCGAGGAACTGGAGGAGTTGGGTGCGGGACGACTCCGCGCGGCAACGGTTGACGGCGACGTTGAGAACGGCTCGCTGATGGCCGGACAGATTGCGGCTCTGGTGACCAAGGTAGAACCGGCGCGCGACATTATCCAGGACATTATGCGCACTGCCGAAGAGGCGCTGCAGCGAATCGACGCTGTTAGGGGGACCCGCGCGTAGAAGCCGGTGAGCAGTGCTCACGCGGTAACGCTTGACCCACACTCAACATAAAATAAGCCGCGAGAACGCAGGGGAGGTGGGGGACGATGGCTCCGGCGAGAATGATGGCCCAGGCGCGGGAGTTCCGAGATATCATCCGCAAAGCGATGGACGTGCCCCGCGTGGTGGGAGCAGGGATCGGGGCTAGGCCCCGGCCGGGTTTGACCGAAGACTCTTGCGAACCCGTCCTAACCATCATGGTCGACAAGAGGGCTCCCGGAGACGATATAAGGATAGCCGGCGCAGTGAAGGGTGATCGCCGGCAGGTCGAAGTCGTCGAGGTAGGCCGCATATCGGCGCTTGGCTGCAGTCAGCGCAAGGTCTAGGCGCGACCTTTTTGTCAGCAACGGTCTATCGCGCCGTCACGTGACGGCGAGCAAGGTGCGCAAGTCGTGCAAGGCGTGCCACGCAGGGCTTTTGCAGCGGCGGCACTGTGCCCCGAACTGATATCTGCCTGTAGGTACTGACGCCCAGTCTTGCTTTGTGACCGGTGAGGTCATATCGCCTAGTTCTGCTTTATGGCAGGTGAGGCCGGATCGCCTAAGCCTGTCTTGTGGCAGGTGAGGCCGGATCGCCCGGCCACCTACGCTTTGGCCAAAGGAACGCACGAATCCATGGCGAGGACCATCCTGCGCTCTACATCCCGCCAGTCCACCAGATTCCGCCACGCCGCCAGGTAGTCGGCCCGCCGGTTCTGATAGTCTATGTAGTACGCGTGCTCCCAGACGTCCACGACCAAGAGAGGTATCGCTCCCCACTCGGTAAGGTTCTCGTGCCTTTGAACTTGCAGCACTTCAAGCCGCTGCCACGCGGGATTCCACACCATAGTCGCCCATCCGGATCCCTGAACCTGCTCCGCCGCGGCAATGAACTGACCGAAAAATCCTTCGAACGACCCGAAGGACAGGTTGATCCACTCCCGCATCGCTTCGCCCGGCTCCGTTTTGCGCGACGGGGGCGCCATGTTAGTCCAGTAGATGCTGTGCAGGATGTGGCCGCTCCCGTTGAAGGCCAGTTGCTGCTCCCAGTAGCGGTTGAGCGCGAAATCACCCGACTCGCGCTGGCGAGCCAACTCAAGTTCCGCCTGGTTGAGCCCATTCACGTAGCCCTTGTGGTGGATATCGTGATGTATCCTGACCGTCTCTCTGCTTATGTAGGGTTCCAGTGCATCGTAGGGATAGGGAAGCGGCGGGAGCACGTGCTGACCAATGTCAACGCGCCCGCACCTTCTTGTCTGGGCTGCTGCGGCTTCGATGGGTGTTGCCGGATTCTCTTTCACAGATACTCACCTTCCGTGGGTTACAGACTTGTTCTAGATTGGTGCCAGTTCGTTACAGATGTGTTCTAGGTTTGCTCTAGGTCCATTGTAGATTCATTCTAGTTTCCTGTATACGTTCGAGGACAAGTGCCTGAGAACTCTGAAAGGTTATCGGCGCGCCGATTTGGAATGAGATAAGGGGCAAATCACACAGTAGACATGGGAGTGGTCGATAGTGGCTAAGGTAGTTTTGAACGAAGACATCCTCCAAGCCGCTGTAGCAGGGGGCAGTTTCTACGGGGGAGGCGGCGGTGGCTCGCCTGCTCTGGGGCTGAGGCTGGGGAGATTGGCGCTTGGGTTGGAATCGGAAAAACCGCTCCACCGGGCAGGCGCGTCAGGCGCCGAGGCACCGTCGCCCGGCGCTTCCGGGAGACCTGGTAGACCGTGGATGATTTCGTTGGATGAGGTGCCCGATGACGCTATCCTCCTCACCGTGTCGGCGGTCGGCTCTCCGGCAGGAAAGGGGCACCACGCCGGTCCCGAGGAATACGCGAGAGCGGTGGACCTGTTTTGCCGCCAAACCGGCATCAAGGTGGCGGGCCTCATCACAAACGAGTGCGGCGGCCTGGCAACCGTGAACGGATGGATCCAGTCGGCTGCTACGGGACTTCCAATAGTCGATGCGCCCTGCAACGGCCGCGCTCACCCCACGGGGACGATGGGCTCGATGGGATTGCACCTGGACCCGCATTACGAGTCGCTGCAAACGGTTGTAGGGGGGAGCCGGGAGGATGGGACGTATCTGGAGGTTCTCATCCGGGGCAATCTGGAGTTCGCCGGGAATGTGGTGCGTCAGGCAGCAGCGCAAGCAGGTGGCCTCGTCGCAGTCGCCCGAAACCCGGTTACTGCAGCTTACGCTAGGGATTACGGGGCTATCGGCGCGGTGGCGAAGTGCGTGGAAGTTGGCCGCGAGATGATATCCGCGCCCTCGGCGGAGGCGAGGATCGCGGCAACGGCGAGGGCATCCGGCGGAACGGTTGCCGTGCGTGGAGTTGTCGCCAAGAAGGAACTGGTGAGCGCCGGAGGGTTCGATACAGGGACTTTGGTGGTCAAAGACGAGGATTCGGGAGAAAACTACGAGATCACGTTCTGGAATGAGTACATAACTTTAGAGAGGTTGGGGGCGGCGGAATCGCGCCTCGCCACTTTCCCTGACCTCATCGCCACGATCGACGCGGAGAGCGGCTATCCGGTATCATCGGCAGATGTAAAGGAAGGCCAGAGGGTTGCTGTTGTCACCGTTCCCGCATCCATGCTGTTGTTGGGGGCGGGCGTTAAGGACCCGGGTCTTTACGCGGCGGTCGAGCGCACTGTGGGAAAGGAAGTTATCAAGTACGCGTTTGGAAGCTGACCGGCTAGGAGCAGGTGGTTTAGCGATTTGAGGAGGTTGAGTTGTTTATGAGCCTCAAAGCGGCGCTGGATGCGATAGATCTCCTGGACGACCCTAAGGCAAGCGGGCAGGCGGTTGTTGATGCGGTTTTGAGGTGCGCGGGACATGCCTGCAATGAGGTGAACAGCGGCATCCGCGCGTCCACAAGGACCATTCACGGCGAGAAAGGGCACACCGACTTTGTGAAGGTGATTATCCCCGGAGCTCGCGGGAAGACTCGTGGCGGACGCGCACCTACGCTCGGCATTATTGGTCGATTAGGCGGAGTGGGCGCGCGCCCTGAAGCGATAGGGATGGTGTCAGATGCCGATGGAGCGGTAACTGCCGTCGCCGCGGCGCTGAAACTCGCCAGAATGGCGGCTAAGGGAGATGTCCTGGCAGGCGACGTGGTCATAGCCACGCACGTCTGTCCGAACTCGCCTACGATCCCTCACGACCCAGTGCCGTTCATGGGTGCGCCCGTAGATATGGCCACGATGAACAGGCACGAAGTGGACCCGGCGATGGACGCAGTCCTATCCGTCGACACCACCAAAGGCAACAGAGTCGTGAATCGCCGGGGCTTTGCGCTGTCGCCGACCGTCAAAGAGGGCTACATACTGCGGGTGAGTGAGGACCTGCTCAGCATAATGTCTATCGCGACGGGCCGGGCACCGGTCACCTTTCCAGTCACAACTCAGGACATCACGCCGTACGGAAACGGGCTGTTCCACCTCAATAGCATCCTTCAGCCTGCTACCGCTACAGATGCGCCTGTCGTTGGTGTGGCCATCACGGCGGAGAGTGTCGTCCCCGGATGCGCCTCCGGCGCCAGCCATCCTTCGGACATTGAGGAGGCCACAAGGTTTGTTATCGAGGTGGCAAAGGCATTTGGGGCCGGGAAGTGCAGTTTCTATGATGAGACTGAGTTTGCCGTGCTTGTAGGGTTGTACGGGTCGATGAAGCACCTGCAGGGGTTGGGGAAGGGGTAGGGGTGGGGGATTCCGTGGCACCCCGCCCCCCCGAGGGGCCCCAGTGCCCCGAAACATTGCGTTTTTCGCAAAGCTTTTTGGGCTAACTTTGCGTTTTTGCAGCGGAACGCTGCAAAATCGCAAAGTTGACATATTTCGCGTTATCTTTTCCGCAAAGTTGCGAATCTGTTCGGGGAATCTGTTCCGATTTTGTCCGCAGGGGTTGTCAATGTTTGGAATGATTTGGTAAACTCTGGAGGGTGGGGCAAGAAGAGAGGCGCGGAATAGGAGTAGGAAGAAATAACGGGATGATTCAGATTGAAACAGTCTCCATTTCCGCGGTAATGAGGATGCCAGGTTTGACTGCTGGAGACAAGACAGTGTACTCGGCAGCAATGCTTGAGCCCGAAAGCACGACAGTGTCTCTGTGCGAGATCCTTGGCAAAGGCAGTGGTATGGTATCCAGGCACTGCTCCCGCTTGAGGAAGGCTGGGCTGGTGCGGTTAGTGAGAGTCGGCCACGCATTCAAGGTGCTGCCACTCATACCTCTGGAAGCAGAAAAGGCACTTGCTGCTGAACTGACGGAACGAGTCGGATTCTCGGGTTACTTAGGCGAGGCGCAGTCCTTTGGTTGGCTCGACACGCTGGTATGGGATCCGGATTACCTGGACTGCTTCAGGCCGGGCTTTGTGCGGAATCCCCTCACCGGCAGACCCTTGGAGTACGACCGAGTCTATCCGAAGCACCGCGTTGCCACCGAGTTTCAGGGTCCTCAGCATTACCGGTTAACACGGATGTATCCTAATGAGGATGAACTTGCTGATACGCGTTTTCGTGACCTAGTGAAACTCGGCCTGTCTCACGAGAAGGGGATCGAGGTCATCATTCTTGAACCTAAGGACTTGTCCTTAAAAGGCATGCTGGCCAAGATAGGAAATCTTCTTCCACTTCGCCCTTACAACCCGGAAGGGCCGCTGGTAACCACCCTTGAACGACTTGGCCGCCAGTATAACGGGATCATGGCGAGGCAGGAGCAGGAAGCGGAGATGAAAGCTCGATACGTGTGGCAGAACGCCACTCAGCGGCCGTAAGCGAGGTTATGACATTGAGTGATATTCGAAATGGCAAAGATGTGAGGGCGCGACCCCGAACCCTCGGCACGATAACGATTGGGCAGTCTCCAAGGCCTGACCTGATTCCGGAACTGCGCTTAGCAATGGGATTGACGGCCGGAGGCCAGAAGCGACGACACGGTCAGGATTCTTGAGGCCGGAGCCTTGGATGGACTCACGCTGGAAGAAGTGCGGGAGCTTGAGCCCCGGTCAGGCGACTACGTGCTGGTAACTCGGATGGCAGATGGAACTGCGGTGAAGATTGCGGAGCGCCACATCCTGCCAAGAATGCAGGCTCACATTCATGACCTGGCTTCGAAAGGAGCCGACGTCATCGCGCTGGTCTGTACCGGCGAGTTTCCCCGTTTCGAGTGCGAGCGGCTCCTCGTCGAGCCACAGAAAGTGCTGCATCACGCGGTGGCGGCCGTAGCCCAGGGTAGGCGCCTTGGCGTGCTGTTGCCCGACGAGGATCAAATACCGCAGGGGGTCATCCGTTGGTCGTCAGTCTGGGAGGACAATCCCGGTCAGAGTTTGAGGATCGAGGCCGCATCGCCGTACGATGACGTGCGCCTAATCGAGGCTGCAGCTTCCAGCCTCCGTGATTGGGGCGCTGACCTGGTAGTTATGGATTGTATCGGTTACACGATGGCTATGAAGGAACTCGTCAAAGCAGTCACCGGAGCGCCGGTGATCTTGGCGCGGTCTATCCTCGGAAGGACATTGGCGGAGCTGCTGTAGAGCAGCAAGCGCATAGGTTAGCAGCGACTCAAGGTATATCGCAACTCATGCGATGCACCGGAGCAGGTCTTGTGCCTCTCATCCGGTGTGAACTTGAGATCCATCCGTCCGGATATCAATAGTGCCCTTTCCCAGGGCTTGGTTCTCTATTGTCTCGATACCGTCAACACCCTGATAATCACCAGCATCCTGAATTGAACATTGCCAAATCAGACAGGAGGTGCCTTATTGGCAAAGAGATGGGAGGATATTGAGCGGAGAATAGAAGACATCGAGAAGGATGTCGCGGTGCTGCGTGCACGGGTTCTGGGGATCAGGACTGCGGTCGAGGCCTATCCCGAAGAGTCAACGTCTACCAGTTCCGCATACGGGCAGGAACGTGTGCCGATAAGAGCGAGGCCCGAGACTCCCGGCGTCGTCCATAACCGCCTCGGTGACCCGTATTCCATCAAGTTGGTGTATCCGGCGTTCTACCAGTCGTTGGATGTCGGCATCCCCTATTGCACCATCGGTTTTCCTACTAGTAAGGAGCGGCTGGCCAGGAAGGTTCAGAAGGGCACGAATTTCTTCATCTACATAACGACACCGGTGAGGAGAGTCATCGGACTTGCCCGGGCGATGGGTCCTGCCGAGTATAGGGGAGACGTCGATCCGATGAGGCCGTTTGTTGTCACCCTCGAGTGGATGGTAGGCCCCAAGGCCGACGGCGTGTCATTCGCTGATGTCGGCCTCGAAATCAGGGCGCGAACAGGGGATTCGGTTTACGCGATTCCGCCTGAAATAGGCGTAGAATTCGTAGAAAGACTCCAGGGGTTGTGCGATCTGGATCAGGCCGAAGTGGAATCTCTCAGGGAACGCTACAGGTTCTAGGCGCAAATTGTTAACATCCTCGGCGGAGATTGACGAGCCATCCGTGATACCATGGTGAGGTTGACGGCACTCAATCGAAGCCGAGGGGGTCACCTGATTGAAATGGCTATATCGGATCACGCTGATTTTGGCAGGATGCTATTTTGAAAGCGCGATTAGGAATGTAGTTCAGATGTCGCTGTACTGGATAGGCAAACCCAATCTTGTTCAGGGGTTTCTTCCGTACATCGTGCCGGTGTTCCTTGGCTATGTATACGCTGTTGAAGTGCGCGAGCACTGGTCGGAGAGCAGGGTCAAGAACGATATCATGGCGTATATGGGCTCTACCGTTCTCATCGGTTACCCATTGCTCATATCCATCACGCTGTGGCTCGCGGGGTTGAATGTGGAGTCGCCGATCGCGCTAGTCCGGACGATCGCCACAATAGTGTTGTTGGTGAACTTGGCAATTGCAGCACTCGTGTGGAGAAAGCCCGTTGTTGACGGGCTGCCTATCAGTTTGCCTTGGGGAACGGAAGCAAATACCCGTGCATCTGACGATGCTGAAGGCGAGGACGAGGGCGAGGGCGGCGATGAAGCCGCGGCCGAAGATGAAGCCGCGACCGAAGGTGAAGCCCAGTTTGAGGGCGGCACTGAGGTAGGCGATGAAGCCCGGGTTGAGGACGAAGGCGGCAGCCAAGTGGCCGGTATCGGAGAAAGTGACGCGGCTGGCACCGAGGTTCTTCCGGACTGCCCGCAGGAATAGAGGAAGTTGACGCCGAGGTGGAATCGGAGCCGGTGGATAAGAAGCCTGAGTAGCCGAGTGGGGCTTAGAGCAACCCGGTTCGGAGCCCGTTGAAAAGAAGCCTGAGCACTCGAGCGGGGAAAGCAACTGGGCATCGATGCGGCCCTCGTAGGTTTCGAGGGCCGCTTATTCACCTAGCGATGACGCGCCGCCTCGCTTAACCTGGATGTCAGGAGGTCAATGACTGCCGGGTTGTTGCCTCCCTGGGGCACGATGATGTCGGCGTACAGCTTGGACGGCTCAACGTACAGCCCGTGCATCGGCCGTACTGTGGCAAGATACTGGCTGCATACCGATTCGACGGTACGCCCGCGTTCGGCGACATCGCGGAGCGTCCTTCGGGCCAAGCGGATGTCTGACGGAGTATCCACGAATACCTTTAGGTCGAACATATCTCGAAGGGCCGGCGTGCATAGAACCAGGATTCCCTCGACGATCACGACCGGCTTCGGCAAGAGCGTCACAGTCTTGGGTGACCGCGTATGGATGGAGAAGTCGTACGTCGGCATCTTGACCGACCGGCCCGCGGCTAGCGCTTTGAGGTGGGATACGAGAAGGTCCGTCTCGAACGCGTCCGGTTCGTCGTAATTGAGCTGACAGCGCTGCTCATAGGTGAGATCCGAGCGCTCCCGGTAGTAAGCATCGTGGGGGATGACGACCACATTGGCCTTCCCCAGCCGTTCCGCGAGCCTGGTGGCGAGGGTGGTCTTCCCGGACCCTGTACCCCCCGCGATTCCGACGGTTAGCATCGTTGCACCTTCCTATGTCCCTTCTTTGACGTTTATCATGACCGGCTTTCCTACTGCCGCGCTATGACTTCGACTGTAATGCGGCGCGTTCCTCCGACGGCATCGGATGAGCGCCGGCCCGGCAGGATTCGGCTTCGCCATTATGGAACGGTAGCCCCCAAGGAGGGATCGCCCAGTGTCTTCACGGACCTTTACCTTCGCCTGCGCCGGTGACGCGATAATCACCAAGCGCGTATCACAGATAACCGCCCCGGCTTTCTTGGATATGGTGGATCTGATCCGCAGCGCCGACGCCGCTTTCGTCAACCTTGAGGTTGTCACTCCCAGGCCGCCGCTGATACCTTCAGCAGAGCACGGAGGCGCCAATCTCGGCGTCCCCGAGTTCGTGCTGGACGAGCTAAAGTGGATGGGATTCAACCTTTTCAATGTGGCCAACAACCATTCCAACGACTTCACGTTCCACGGCATCGTAGACACGATGAACGCCTTGGCAGAGAGGGGACTGGTGTTCGCCGGAGGAGGTATGAACCTGGGCGAGGCTAGGTCGCCGGGCTACCTCGATACGGATGACGTCCGAGTCGCCGTGCTGGGGGCTGCCTCAAGCTTTGTAGTTGGAGCGCCGGCAGGTCCGTCGCGGATGGATATGCCCGGGCGTCCCGGGATCAGTCCGCTCCGCGTGGACTACGAATACGTTCTCGATGAGAAGCAGTGGGCCGCCCTAGAGGGTATCGAAGAGGCCTTGGGATTGGCTCAGGTTAGGCTTGAGCGATCTAGGCAACCGGAGCAGCCCCTGACTTTCTTGGGACAACGGTTTGTCCGCGGAGACAAGTCGGGTATCAGAGAGAAGGTAAACGAGAAAGACATGGAGGACATCTGCCGCTGGATATACGATGCCAGACGGCAGGCGGAGTTCGTGGTGATGAGCCTTCACGCCCATCAGGGCAAGAACCGGCGCGGGAACTGTCCCGACCTCGCCGACTTCCTGCCGGATGTCGCTCACCGGTTTATCGATGCAGGCGCGGATGTCGTCGTCGGCCACGGGCCTCACATGCTTCGAGGCATAGAGATCTACAAGGGTAAGCCCATCTTCTACTCGCTGGGAGACTTCTATTATGTGAGTTCGGGCATCCGGCGGTACCCTGCGGAGATCTACGAGAGACACGGCCTGCCCGGCACCGCGACTCCAGCCGATGTACAGGACCGGAGTAACATGGATGAGCAGGGAAATCCCCGAGGGTTTGCCGCGGACGAGAGGTTCTGGCAGTCGGTGATCCCCATGTGCAGGTACGAATGGGTCGGTTCAGAAGATGGCGCCTCCCTGCACGGAAGCGCGAAGTCGCCTCAGCTGGTGCTGACGTCGCTGGAGCTGCATCCGATCGACCTCAATTACCGGGCCCGCCACCGGACGCACCGGGGCGAGCCGGAGCTTGCGGATCCCCAGACCGGCACGGACATATTGCAGCAGTTGCAGGCACTATCTCAGCCTTTCGGTGTTGAGATTGCCATTGAGCCTAACGGCAAGAGCTATGTCGTCGGGAAGGTGAAACTACCGTAAGTCACTTCCTGTTCGTTAAGAACGCTCCCAGAGCCTTGTCCGTAACGTTGATGTGGGAGAACCACCACTCGGTCAAGAGACTCTGAGCCTGAATAGCCATGAGGGAGTTCGTCCCTTGCTCACCGAACCGTGTTCTCAAAGCAGAGAGCTTGTCGGTGTAGGATTTATGCTCTTGGCGGTGTCGCTCAAAGCCGGGATATCCTCGCTCCCTCATGATGCGTTCCTCGGTACCGAAGTGAATGACCACATAGTCTGAGAGAAAGGTCAAGACTCTGGCGACTTCGTCTTTTCCCTTACCCTGCGACATAGCAGAGAGAAGGTCGTTGACGCGTCTGAACAGCTCCTTGTGTTGACTGTCGATTTCCTCCACACGAGTTGAGAGATCATCAGTCCATTTCAGCACGTGTTTTACCTCCGTCTTGCGGTCTCTCCTGATTTGATCGAATATCGGCACGACCCGGCCAAAAGGTGAGAGCGGGCTCGTCACGGAGAATTTGAGTCGACCGGCATGACGCGAGATGCTCCGGTTGGACTTCTCGGCGCATCGAGATTTTAACTATAGTTTAGCTTGCTGGAAGGAGTTGCCCTGGCGGTCAAAGAAACAATCCGATTACGGAAAGCTGCCTGAGTTGCCGAGGGCTAAAGCAAGGCGCGAAGGTTGAGATGCATTACTTATCGCGGAAGCAGTGACCTGGGGTGGAATAAAGTGGTCACCTGGCCCCCCAGATAGCTAGTGGTGAAACCGGCCGCGTTGGTTGCGGTCGGTTTTTGTTTTTGGAGTCCACTAAAAGGGGGAAGGCGCAGTGTATAGAGGAAGAATGGCCAAGATCCTCACAGCGCTCTTGTTGGGCATGGCGATTGTGCTTGCCGGAGTGGCCGGGAGAGCGGTGGGGGCAAGTGACCTGGAATCTGAAGGTCATGGCGGAGAGAGTACGTAGATTGCTCCTGCGGCAGTCTATGAGGTTGTCTACAAGGTCTACAACGAGAGTAAGGACTTGTACTACGAGACAATACAGGCAGCGGTGGACGAAGCTGATGCAAATGATCATCTGACTGTGGCAGCCGGTCAACACAAGATCACTTCCACAATAACCATCAACCGGCCAATTACCTTGAGTGGGGCGAGCGACGGACGCACCCTGCTTGAGGTAGACAAAGATTCGGGGAAAAGCGGCATTGCCGTCATGCCTGGTGGCGATGGCACTGTCATTGAAGGGCTCGAGATCATCAAGACTGATAAAGATGTTCTCTCCGGATCTCAAGAGCTGATATACATCCAGGCTGACAACGTCAAGATTCTGGATAACGAGTTGCATGGACAGTACGAGATGGGTGACCCGCAGGTTGCGCGCGCTATGATAGTAGCTGCGGGCGTGACGAACCTAGAGGTCTCGAGGAACGTGATCTATGGACTAAGGCAACCGGCGTACTTCAGTGGAAAGAGCGGTACGATCACGGGCAATTACGTCTATGGAACACGAGGCTGGGTAATCGAGCAAGGGAACTGGGAGTTCCAGGACAATACTTGGGGGTCGGGCGACGCCAGCAATTACGTTGACATCGCCATTCTGGCAAATGAGGGTGGCCAGAACTATCAGAGCATCCTTGCATTGAGTGAAGCAAATAACAATGCGGTAGTGGAAGACCAGAGAACCAGTCCTCCGGTTCTTTCCCATGTCCATGTCGATGTTAACGCCGAGACTGGTGGCGATGGAACGCCAACTAGGCCATACAGAGACATCTCGGAGGGTGTGGCCAGAGTTGTTCAGGGCGGAACTGTGTATGTGGCGGAAGGTACGTACGATGTAACGCAGATATCCATTCAGAAAGGCCTGACTCTCAAAGGTGCAGGCACTGGCAAATCGATCATCAATGGAAATCCCGACGAGGTGCTGAGTGGCGCCGGTATGATCCGGATCGTCGGTGCCAACTCGCAGGTCATACTGGATGGATTTACGTTACAGAACGCCGGAGGCACAGGCAGTGGAACGATCTGCTCGATCCTCACCAAATCACCTCTTCTCGTTCAGAACTGCCACTTTATCGGCAGGGACGACGGAGACCTGTTTGACATGGGAATATGGGCGTACAGCACTGCTAAGACAGCGCACGTTACGGTCCAGGACTGCACGTTCGAGAAGATGTGGCAGGGAATACTACTTGAACAGCCTCGAGGCGGGGCAACAGTTGTGAGGAATGTCTTCCGTGAACTTCGCCCCGGAAGCGGCGCAACGTACGCGGAATATGAACCGGAAGGCGTGTTCGCATTTACATACGGTGGGGCTGCAAATGATGTGAATGCTCGCCTCACTGTGAGCGAAAACGAGTTCAGAGACTTTAGCGGAGTGCCGATTGCCGTGGGCGGCGGGTACTATAACCAGTCAACCTCCAAATTCACCTGGGTCGAAGTAGAGGGAAACGTCATCGATGCGATAGGCGAAGCGAGCACAAGATCACACGCGGGCATTCAGCTTCGCAATTACGGAGTTGATATGACGGCTGCACAGGCTGGTGGCGTACACGGTGCGGTTATCTCCGGTAACGTCATTACGGGAACTGGCAGTTCAAACACCTACGGCATATGGCTGGGTGGGATCCACACTGACATCACAATAACGGAAAACACGATATCAGGAGTACACCAGGGAATCGCTATTGAGAGTCACCCTGGTGGCGAGGGTTTTGCCACGGATGTCAGGATCGCTGGGAACTCAATAGTCGGTAATACGATAGGTGTCAGCAACGAATCGGATGTTACACTTGACGCCACTCTGAACTACTGGGGTGACGCGGCGGGTCCGACGCGATCTGGTGTGTCTGCCGGAGACCCGATTCAGGGTAAAGTCTCTTTCGATCCTTGGTACGAGGACTCCCAAATGACCATGTTGGTCTCGACGGGGCCAGCAGTCGTAAGGAATCAAACGTTGTATGACAGCATACAGGCGGCCATAGATGACGCTACGAGCGGCGAGGAGATTCTACTTGGCAAAGGAACCTATACTGAGGCTCTCAACATAACCAAGGCCGTGACGATCAAAGGTAGCGGTATTGGGGAGACAGTCATCAAGCCTTCGGCTCTTCTCCAGACCGGAGTCGGACACAAGTACGACTCCAACATGGCAGTGTCTGTGTTTGTCAATGGAGCCGGCCACACAAATGGCCACAAAGTCTCCATACAAGACCTGACCATAGACGGCAACGGCGATGTCCTCAACGGCCACGCAGTTGTGTTCTGGAACGATTCTGTGGGCTCTTTGGAGAGAGTTGAGGTAACCAATCCCCGCCCGTTTGGCGGTGTACAAACCGGTCAAGCTGTTGCTGTCGACGCCGGATCGGGTAAGTCAACCGTACTGAACGTCAAAGATTGCTCGATCCACACCTTCAACAAGAACGGCATTGACGCGGTTAACGGTAACGGCACGACGGTAGGCGGCGGAAGCATAACAGTCAATGTAACCGGCGGCTCCATAACCGGACGAGGTGCAACTGATACCAACGGTCAGAACGGAGTCTTGTTCTGGGAGCGCGCCGGCGGGTCTGTAGGAGGCACGATAGACGGCACTCTGATCAGCAACTTTGAGTACACGCCGGATGCAGATGAAGCCTGCGGCATCTTGCTGTACGGCCTGGTGACCGGAGATGTATCCATCAGGAACGTCGATTTCTCCGGCACAGAGTACTACATCTACCTTGGCGAAGGAACGAATGGCAGCATCTCAGTCGATACCTGCACTTTCGATGGCGTCTCTCCAGCTACCGCTAGCAGCGAGCAGCTCAGCGCGATCGAGGACAAAATCGAACACGGACTTGACGATGCGAGCTTAGGCGTTGTCATGCTTAAGGCCAATACTCTCGTGGTGACTCCGAACACGCGTGGCGTGCAGGCGGCCTTGAATATGGCTCCGCAGAGGAGCACAGTCCTCGTACTCCCCGGCACCTATCATGAGTCGCTTAACCTCACCAAGCCTGTTACCTTGCGGTCCAATGACGGGCCTGGAGTGACCGTGTTGGATGGCGACAGCGAGACGGAAAACTACTACATGGTCAGCATCGCCGCAGACGATGTTACGTTGGACGGGTTCACAATCACGAATCCCAAGTACAACGGAACCACTGATGCCAGCGGAATTGTCATAGGAACGGGTTCGAGAAATCGGAATATCCGGATCACGAACTGTGTGATACACGACATTGGAACTCCAGATAGAGCGAAAGTGAGCTTCGGTACCTTCGGCGTTAACTGCGGCCCTGTAGAAGGGTTGGAGATAGACAACTGCACCATCTACAACATCTTCAACGGCGCTGAGGCAGCGGGAGCCATAGGCATCTTTACCTGGGGGAACAACAACGTCGATACCACAAAAGATGTTAGCATTCGCGACAATACCATAAGCCATGTGGATAATCCGGGCGCCTCAGTCTACGGGATATCCGTTGGATTCTACGGTGACGATATCACGGTCGCCAACAATACGATCTCAGGCATTAAGACCGGCATCAGGGTTAGCGACAGCATGGTGGGTTCAGCAAGTGTGGTTGGCAATACAATCGAAAACGCTACTGTGCGCGGCCTCAGGCTCGATGGCCGGCTGGCCCAGAACATATCCGGTAATACCATCAGCGACTGTGAGACCGGCGTTTGGGCGAGCGAGACGGCGGCAGGAATCACGATGCGCGAAAACCAGATCCTTGGGAGTAAGGGTTTCGCGGTTGAGGCCGAGGGAACGATTGCCCCTCTAGACGCCGAGCTCAATTACTGGGGCATGGTCGAGCCCGTAGGCGATCTCTTCAAAGGGACTGTCGACTTTGAGCCCTGGTATCTGGACGAAGATATGGATATCCAATCCGACAAGCTGAAGCTGACCGTGTCGGTTAGCGGAGAAGGCGGGGTTAAGAAGGAGCCTCCCGGACCGGAGTATTCGTACGGCGATGTTGTCAAACTGACTCCCGCTCCGGGCTGGAGATTCTCTTCCTGGAGCAGCAACGTGGCGGCTTCTGAGGGTTATCTAGAGGTTACCATGGACTGGAACAAGACTGTCGCCCTCACGCTTTCCAGGGTCGGCGAGACTTCAGGCGGTGGCGGCGGCCCCTCCGGGCCCACCGGGCCCGTCCTGCCTCCCGTTATCGCTCCGGCCGTCACTGCGCCTGTTGACACCACCACAGGCGGAACGGTCGAACTTGAGGATGGAAGCGCGGCTGTGGAGCTGCCTCCCAACGCGACAGAGGAAGAAGTAACCGTAACCTTGGCTCCCGTGACCGAGGTCACCCAGCCCACAACGGGCATGGTCATGATAGCCGGTAAGGTGTACGAGATCACCGCGGAGACGAGTGACGGCGAGTTGGTCACACAGTTCTCTCGGCCGCTGACCCTCACGTTCAGGGTCACGGAAGAGGAACTTGAGGAGACCGAGGCCGAGCTTGAGGACCTCAGGGTCTTCTACTGGGATGAGAAAGCGGGCGCGTGGATCGCTCTTCCGACCACGGTCGATCCCGAGACCGGAACCGTCACGGCGCTTACCGACCACTTCACGGTGTTCGCGCTGATGGCGAAGCCTGACATGCCTGCCCTTAACGATATCCCCGGTCACTGGGCTGAGAAGTACATTCTCAGGCTCGTGAGCTTGGGAGTTGTCGGCGGCTATGAGGACGGCTCATACCGTCCCGAGGCCGGGATCACCAGGCAGGAGTTCGCCAAGATGGTTGTGTTGGCGGCAGGGCTTGAAGCCGACGCCGAACCGGAACTTACCTTCGCGGACGCAGGTGAGATAGCCGGTTGGGCCCGCGGGTACGTGTCCGCGGCAGTTAAGGCCGGCATCATTACGGGCGTTGGCGATAACCGGTTCGCGCCTGCAGACCCTGTGACCAGAGCTCAGGCAGCAACCATGATCATCCGGGCACTGGGTATTGAGGCGAGCGGTACTCCTGAAGCCTTTGCCGACGGAGATGCCATCCCCGAGTGGGCGCTGAGTTCCATCCAGGCAGCGGTTGAGAAAGCCATCATCGACGGGTTCGAAGACAACACCTTCAGACCGGACCTGAACGCCACCAGGGCTCAGGCGGCGAAGATGCTGTCGAGGCTCACCGAGGTGAGGTTCGAGGACTAGAGAAGTCAACCGGCTGAGCACCCAGCCGTTGAGTACAGCGCAGACGGGGCGGGGAGGTAACTCCCCGCCCCCGACATTTGTTGACACTTAGGCGGCCGCGCCCGCTGCTATGTGGAAAGCGTTGGCCGGGGGATAGGCGATAGGGCGCTGACTTCTCTGTGTGACTACCTAGATGTGGCTAGTCATCGAACTCATCGAACTGCACGTCGAGCAAGGGGTAATTGCCTGCATCGCTGTCCGTAAAGTGCCACCACTCGGCATCATAACGCACGAAGCCGTTCCTCATCATGACTTCCGCCAGCAGTTCGCGGTTTCGGGCCTCCTCTTCGGAGCATCCGTCATAGGTAATTGAAGCTTTCTCGCTGAAATCGTCAAACCCGGTGGGCATCGGAAGCTCGTTGCCGTTGTTGTCCACCAGAGTTACGTCTACGGCAGCTCCCCTGTTGTGTATAGAGCCCTTCTTGGGGTCGGCTACGAATGACCGGTCGGACACGACATCCCAGAGCGTTTGTTGGGCCGATAGGGGCCGGTAGGCGTCCCATATCTTCAAACGGTAGCCCATCTCGGCAAACTCCCGGTTGGCAGCTGCGAGCTTTTCTGCGGTTCCCCGCATCAAGAGGCACTTGGCTTCTGTGTATATCTTCTTCCCGGTGAAGTTGTCTTCTGTCGCGTAGCGCAACTCGATGACGAAGGTGTTGTCCAGTTGAGTGACATCCACCAGTCCCTCGACTTCCTTTATTGACGGGTCAGGTGACGGCGTCGTAGCGCCGGACGATGGATCTACCGTCTGCGCCGGAGGCTCAGGTTGTTCCGCAGCAGGCGGCGTTACGGCCGGGCCGGGAGCGGACGCTCCTGGAGTCGGTGCCACCGGTGTCACTGCAGGGCGGGCGCATCCTGATATGACGAGACTGCCCACCACAATAAGTGCAAGCAGCAGTCTGGCCGCCGCAGTCCTGTTGCCTTGATTCAACGCAATGCCCCCCGTTGATGATGTAGACGTACAGTATCCCAGTCCGGTTTCCTGACCATATTGTGGCACGATATTCGACCGTATGGTATCAGTAGTGGGACACGCTTCGTCGGTGCTGATCAAGTGTGGTGTACTGACCGAGACGGAGGGAGACACGTGGGGGAGGCGCCCGGCGTATCCATTTGGGCTATTGCGGCTGACAGGAGCCGCAGATTCGCAAACACCCTTTTTCGGAACCCTTTTTTCCTGGCTATGGCTTGCGTATTCATTGCAGGGAAAATCCTTGTGAACCGTTGGTACGGCGCGTCCTGGCTGAGCTCAGTTAGGAGCGGGCTTATGGGAATCATCTTCTACACTCTCGGGTGCTATGCCATCCATGTGTTATCGCTTGAGAGAAAAGTGGATAACGAGGGCGGCAGGGCGGAATCCAGACCGCATCTGTACAAGGCAACAGCCTGTTTCGTCATAATTGCTGTTGTGCTGACGATCGAAGCCCTGAACGACCTGGGCAGTATGAGTCTCCGCATCCCGGTTTGGAGCACTGTGAACGAGAGTTGGGCAAACCTAATCCGCAGCTGGACGAGGGTTAACCCTAATATCGAGGGCATCGGGATATTCGGGTTTCCTTATCTTGTCTTGTATGTGCTGCTGCCGGCATTGCTCCTCAAACGTAGCGGATTTAGACAGCCCAAAGTGTTCGGGTTCAAAGCCGCAGTCCCCGCCTTTCCTTTTGTAGCGATCTATGCGGCTTCGTTCATTGTTGTCAAAGGCCTGTCCGCCAGGAGTCTATTGACGCTCCTGTTTACAGTCGTTTGGCCAGCGTTCGGCGAGGAATTCTTCTACCGCGGCCTCCTGCAGGACGCCCTTGTCAGGTCCACCGGAAACCCGGTGAGCAGCATCGCGATCACTTCGTTTCTGTTTGCCGCAAGCCATATCCCGGCATACGTGTTCTCCTCGCCGGTCTCCAGCCCCCTGGCATGGTCGTCGCTTCTCCCAATAATGGCGACCTCGTTCTTGTGGGGATACGGCTATCACCGGACGGGAGTGCTGTGGCCGTGGGTGTTTATACACGCGGCGTCCAATCTGGTAGGATTCTGAACCGTGCCCGGCGTAGGCAATCTGGGAGGCAGCACCGTTCCGGCACTCAAATGAGAGGGGAAGTGGCAAGCATGGATCCCAAGAACCTTGAACTGGCCATACAACTGCGCCGTGAGTTGCACGGGCACCCCGAGGTTTCCAACCATGAAACCTGGACCAAGAAGCGCCTGATCGAGTTCCTGCGCGCGCACACGGATCTCGAGATCGTGGACAGAGGCAGCTGGTTCTACGCTGTCTACCGCGCCTGCGGAAAGGGGCCGGCGGGCTCATGCGGACACAGGGCAAACATAGCTTTCCGCGCTGACTTCGACGCGCTCCCTATGGATGAGGGCATCGACCTGCCTTGGGGCTCCAAGTTCCCGGGCGTTGCCCATAAGTGCGGCCACGACGGCCATTCGGCTTCGCTCGCCGGGTTTGCGCTGGAAGTTGACCAAAAAGGGGCCGACAGCGACATCTTCTTTCTGTTCCAGCACGCTGAAGAAACCGGCGATGGGGCCGCGGAGTGCGCGGTGTTTATTGAGGAGAACGACATAGATGAGATCTTCGCCTTCCACAACGGAAGCGGCATCCCTCTGAAATCCGTCAACGTGATTGACGGCACCTGCAACTGCGCGTCCAAAGGGATGACCATTCACATGGAGGGCACTCCCGCTCACGCGAGCCAGCCTGAGGCGGGAGCGAACCCTGCCTTTGCTATAGCGAAGATCATCGACGCTATCCCCGAACTGACTTCTCCCGACAGGAATAAGGGCATGGTTCTATGCACAGTTGTACAGGTGGACGTAGGGGAGAGAGCCTTTGGAATGTCTGCCAGCAGGGGCGACCTGCTTCTCACGATACGAGCCTTCTACGAAGAGGAGATGGACAGACTCCAAGAGTCGCTTGAGGCCCTGGCACGTTCCGAGGCGGAGAAGTACGGGCTCAAGGTGAGTTTTTCGTATAACGATGTATTCCCGGTTACCGCGAACCACAAGGAAAGCTCGGACAGGATTCGAGAGGTTTGCAGGGAGAAGGGATTCCAGCTGATCGAGATGCAGGAAGCGCACCGCGGCTCGGAGGACTTCGGCCACTTCCTGAAGCTCACCAAAGGCGCGCTTTGCTACATAGGGAACGGCGAAGATCATCCTCCCATACACACCTGGAGGTATGATTTTCCCGACGAGATTATTGAGACCGCCGTGGAGCTGTTCAAGGCTTTGGGAGGCGTGCAGGACTAGGGGCTTTTGCCGAAGGAGGATGTAGCAGTTGACGTCGCGGTTCGACGAGCACTTTAGGATGAACGAGCAGGACGTCATCCAATACGTTAAGGAAAAGCTGGATATCTTCGAGGGAGAGGCTGCTCTCGAGTGCAGGGAGATTGGCGACGGCAACATCAACTATATCTTCAGGGTGTCGGATCCTGGTACCGGAAGATCGGTCATAGTCAAACACGCAGATGTAACGCTCCGGTCCAATGCCAATAGCAGACTTACCACCGACCGGAGCAGGATCGAAGCGGAAGCCCTGCGCATTGAGGGGGATCTGGCGCCCGGCATGGTCCCCGAACTGTACTTATATGACCCTGTGATGTGTTGCCTGTGCATGGAGGACCTCTCGGACCACGCCAATATGCGATATGCCCTGGTAGAACACCGTACTTTCCCAATGTTTGCGGAGCACATTACGGACTTCCTTGTCAACACGCTTGTCAGAACCAGCGATATAGCCATGAATCCTCTGGAACGAAGGCAGCTGTCGCAGAGGTTTGTGAATCCCTTGTGCCGGATTACGGAGGACCTTGTCTACACCGATCCCTACACAAACAAAACGGGGCAGAACGTTGTGTTTCCTCCAATCCGTGATTTCGTGCAGGAGGTTCTTTATGACGATGTCCGCCTGAGACTGGAAGCGGCCAAACTCAAGAAAGCCTTCTTAAGCAACAACCAGGCGCTGATACACGGTGACCTGCATACAGGGTCCATACTTGTGAAAGCAGATTCGACCAAAGCCATTGACCCGGAGTTTGCCTTCTTTGGCCCCATGGGTTACGACATAGGGAACGTGGTGGGTAACCTATGTTTCGCATGGGCTAACGGGTTCGTCACTATCGAGGAACCGCTTAAGCGGGCTTCGTTCCTGAGATGGGTTGAGGAGACCATCGTGGAAGTGGTAGACCTGTTCTCGGCTAAGTTCCGGACGGTGGCCCTCCGGAACGTCCATGACGTGATGTTTAGGACCGACGGGTTTCTGGACTGGTACCTGGCAAACGTTCTTGCCGATACGGCCGGAGTTTCCGGGCTGGAGATGCACCGCCGCACGGTTGGCGATGCCAAGGTTAGGAGTTTGACTTCAATCCAGGACGAAGCAAAGAGGGCTTTGGCCGAGAAGATCGTGATCGCGAGCGGCAAGGAATTCATCATGGGCAGGGAGAATTACCTGGCCGGCGTAGCTTATGTCCGTACGATCAAGAAGGTTGCGGAGGAATATACCCATGGCTCGTCCGGATGAAGGACTTGCGTTTATGCTGAGGTACGAAAACGTCGCGTGGTATGAGGATGGAAAAGTGCGCATCCTGGACAGGCGGATCTATCCGGCCAAAGTGGTTTACGTGGAGTGCGCGCGCCACGAAGAGGTCGCCGGAGCCATTGCCGACATGGTCACTCAGAGCGGAGGACCTTATACAGCGGCAGCTATGGGTATGGCCCTAGCGGCATATGAAGCCCGAGCGATGCCGGAAGCCGAGTTCATCGAGTATATGGAGAAGGCCGCTTATGGATTGTCTCACGCCAGGCCGACCACGGCGAAGAAGATGGAGAAGGTTACGGCGAGCTGCCTCGCCGTTGCCGAAGCAGCCCTGAAGCAGGGTGAACGAGTGGATGAAGCGGTTTTTGGACATGCCGTCGAACTCACTGACAGCCGCTACGAGAGGTCTCGTAAGGCCGCCAAATACCTTGCCCCGAAAATCCCCGAGAACGGCACGATTATGACCCAGTGTTTCGCAGAGACCGTCGTAGGAATGATCTTGAGGGAATGCAGAGAGCGGGGCAACGCGATCAAGGTCATATGCCCTGAAACCCGCCCCTATTTCCAAGGCGCCCGGCTGACGGCCAGCGTTGCTCAAGATATGGGCTTTGACGTGACCGTCATTACCGACAACATGCCCGCACACGTCATAAAGGCTAAGGGTGTGGACCTGTTCACGTCCGCAGCCGATGTCATCTGTATGGATGGGCACGTAATTAACAAGATCGGCACGTTTCAGATTGCCCTGGCCGCGAGCTACTGGGGCATCCCTTACTACGTCATCGGGACTCCTAACCGCGAGCATCCCACTGTCGACACAGTGAAGATAGAAGAGAGAGACTGCAACCTTGTCCTGGAAGCTATGGGTGCCCGCACAGCAATGGAAGGAGTCAAGGGGTACTACCCTGCGTTTGACATAACTCCCCCCAAGCTCTGTGACGGCGTGGTTACCGACAAAGGGATCTTTTCTCCGTTTGATCTGGCGGGCTACTACTCCTAGGCGGCCGTTCTCGTCTTGCACGACGGCCGCGCTCACAGCAGTCTATGAATTTCCGCACGCTGCCTTGGCCTCTTATTCCTGTTCATCACTAGATCATCAGCCAGACAGCCGGATACTCACCTAATGGGCGTTTAACGCCTTGAGCAGGAAAAACAAGGTATAGTGAAGAATCACCCATACAGCGAGGAGTCGTTAGCCTTTGGGCCGTGTGGGACAAGAGAACGCAGATCGTAGGATGCAGCAAGTGTTCATCAAGTAGGTGGCCTTTCTCGGTTAGGCAGTAACGACCCTGGTTCCTCAGTTTTAAGAGTAGTCTTTCCGGCAAGTGTCCCGCATAAGTACGAAGTGCGACCTCGCGATACCGGCCGGAGTGTGACTTTGGGGCCTTCACATTTCGGCCTCAGGTTCAGCCATTGCTTCGTTGTCAGCCCTCTATTTTCGAATCCGGATTTGGGAGGTGATGTGTCTTCCCCGACTCCGGTCCCGGCTACCAGTGTCCCCATTTTCGGCATCGACAGAGTTCAGAGATTGCAGACCATGGACATGTCCTCACTATCTGACTGGAGGTGCTACCAGATGGAGGCTGGCAGAGTAACCGCCTTCATAGCGTTCTTGTTTACGGCGGCCGCAGTTCTCTACTCGATACGTGCAGCCAAGACCCGGATGCCAAACATCAGAAGGATCGCCGGTCTGGATGCCATCGAGGAAGCGGTCGGCCGGGCAACAGAGACCGGGAAACCCCTTTTCTACACCACCGGAACTGCAGACATTACTGGTTCCTACGCGGCGAACATTTTCGCCGGCCTGGAGATCCTGGGTCATACGTCGCGAATCGTCGCCAGGAACAACGCCGACATGATCGTCGGAATCTCCTTGCCGAACGTCTATCCCCTCGCCCTTCAGATGGTTGAAGAAGGGTATCTCTATGCAGGTAAGCATGAGTACTTCAACCCCGAGATCATCCGGTTCCTTTCGCCAACCCAGTTCGCCTATGCATCGGGGTGCATGGGCCTGATTCAGCGCGAGAAGGCAGCGGCAACGCTGATGCTGGGCCACTTCATGGCCGAGGCGATATTGCTTGCCGAGGCTTCTTCTCAGGTGGGAGCGATTTCTATCGCCGGCATGACGAGTATGGCCCAGCTGCCGTTCCTGATCGCAGCATGTGACTACACGCTCATCGGTGATGAGCTGCTCGTTGCAGGCGCCTACTTGGCTCAGGACCCTGTGAAAATGGGCAGCATCGCGGGGCAGGATTGGGCTAAACTCTTGGGTTTTGTCCTCATCGCGGCTGGCTCGATCATGGCGACTGCGGGAAGCAAATGGCTTCAGGATCTACTCAGCTTCTAGAAGAGGAGGGTGAACAGTGAGACGAGAGCTACCGGTACTTCATCGCAGGATTGGCCGGCGCGCTAATGGTCGCCGAATACTTCTTCAACATCGGGATACTCAAGACCTGGGGCCTGGAAATGCAGAACTGGGGGGTTATCATCGCTGCTTTTGCCCTCGGGCTCGCAGCCGTGAGCCTCATCAGAACCCACGGCCGAAGGATCGTGGAGCGCCGCGGCGAGTGGTATAACAGCATACTGCTCGTAGGCGCCATGTTCATCACCGCCATCTCCGGCATCATCGGACGGGATACGGCGACGTTCCGGTTCATCTTTGAAGACATGATCACGCCGCTAGGATCGGCGTTCTACTCGATGGTGGCCTACTACCTCTTGTCGGCGGCTTACCGCACTTTCAGAGCCCGCTCGTTCGAGGCCACCGCGCTTCTCTTGGCCGGGATCATAGTGATGCTGGGCCGCGCCCCGATAGGAGAGGCTATCTGGCGCCAGTTCCCGGCACTTGCCGACTGGATCATGCAGTATCCGAACCTCGCGGGGAGCCGCGGAGTCTTGGTGGGCGCTGCTGTTGGAACCGTCGGCATAGGCGTCCGCATTATTCTCGGAATTGACCGCGGCTATCTCGGCGGAAATGAGTAGGGGGTGCGACAAATGAAGGCATTGTTATGGCTAGGTAACGTAGACCGCCGCATCCTGTATCTGCTCATGGGCATTGTCCTCCTTGTTCCGCTGGTAAGGCCTATGGGCCTCCCGATTTCCGTGAGCGAATATACGAAAACGGTCTACAACGAGATCGAGAAGTTATCTTCGGGAGACCGAGTTATCCTGGACTTTAACTATACCCCGGGATCTATCGCGGAGCTCCAGTCTCAGGCCGACTCAATCACGAGGCACTTGCTCCGGAAGGGCGTAAAGGTGATAGTTATCTGCTTCTCGCCTGAGGGCTCAATGATCGGAGAAGAGACCGTAAGGAGGATATACGGAGGGGCAGGCAAGGTCTACGGTGAGGATTACTGCCACCTTGGGTATTTGGCAGGCGGAGAGACGGCTCTGGGCGCGTTCATCCGCGATCCCCTAAAGGCGTGTCCTCTCGACTTCTACGGGACCCCCTCGAACACCCTTGCCATCTGCCAAGGGCTTCAGAGCGGTAAGGACGTAGAAGCTCTCATCTACTTCACCACCGCGTACACTGCGGAATGGATCCGCCAGGCGGGTCCTCTCGGGATCCCCATTATCGCCGGAGTCATCACGGTGCTCGGCCCCGCACAGGAGGCGTTCTTCCAGTCAGGCCAGCTAAAGGGGCTCTTGGTAGGCATGCGCGGCGGCGCTGAGTACGAGCTCATCATGGATGAGCCTGGTCCCGCGGTTGCCGCAATGGATGCGCAGAGTCTCGGACACCTATTGTTCATCCTGTTTGTTATCTTCGGCAACGCGGCCTACTTCATCCAGAAGAAGTCCGGCAAGAAGTCCGGCGGAGAGGGGGCACAGTCATGAGTACTGATGCTGGCGTTTGGGTATCTGCGCTCTTAACCATAGCCGCGTATTCGTTCCTCTGGAAAGAAAACCGCTTGTTCAGGGCGGTTGAGCACATATTCGTCGGCCTCGGCGCCGGCTACGGTATTGCCATGGGCTACTCGAACATCGTGAGCAAAGCCTGGAACCCTATCACGAAAGAGGGGAAAGTGTACCTCGTAATCCCCGTGATCATGGGCGTCCTGTTGTTCGGCAGATTTGTAAAGTCCATGAGGTGGACGGCAAGAATTCCCCTCGCGTTCATTGTAGGCATGGGGGCCGCCATAGCGCTTCGAGGCGCGGTTGAGCAGCAGTTCGTAAAGCAGATACAGGCCACGATGATGCCCCTCACTTCGGTCGGGAACCTGATTGTTGTCCTCGGCACACTGTGCGTCATGTCCTTCTTCTTCTTCACCTTTCCGAAAAACCGGGCGCTCACGACCGCGTCAACCCTGGGAAGGTGGATTCTCATGGTGACGTTCGGAGCCGCGTTCGGCAACGGCGTGATGGGCAGGATCTCGCTTTCCATCGGTGTTCTTCAGAACCTTTTCGGGGAGTGGATCCATCTCATCAAATAGGAGGGATGACGCTTGTTCGATTACCTGATAGAGGGCGGCAAGATAGTTGACGGCACAGGCAACCCCTGGTTCTGGGGCGATGTCGCGGTCAAAGACGGCCGCGTTGCCGCGATAAGGAAGACCGCAGGGCCTTCCTCGGTATTGGAGAGCCGCTGCAAGCCGGGTAACGCCGCAGCACAGGACGAGTGGGCTGCTTCGACGGTTATCGATGCATCGGGGTGCATCGTAATGCCCGGCATCGTTGACCTCCACACGCACTCGGACAGGACCATACCAACGAACCCCGGCGCGACAAGCTCGCTCCTGCAGGGTGTGACCACCGAGTGTACCGGGATGTGCGGGATTTCGGCGTTCCCGGCCCGCTCCTCTGAGAAGTGGACCGACCTGGACGGGTTCAGAGACCATGTCAACCGGAACGGTACCGGGATCAACATGGTGCCGCTGGTGGGTCACGGCGCCGTGCGGACCTTCGTGATGGGTTCTGAAGGCAATGGAGGAGAGCGGTACTTCCCGGAACCGGAAGAGATGAAGGCAATGGAGGACGCCGTGCGTACAGCCATGGAGCAGGGCGCGTTCGGCATATCCACCGGCCTAATCTACGCACCCGGGAGGAACGCGGCTCCGGCCGAAGTGGAGGCTCTCTGCAGCAGTGGTCGCTTCCTTCGGGGGAGTACATTGCTCACATGTCCGCAGCGAGGAAGACATGCTCATTGAAGGCGTGGAGGAGCTTCTGGAGAACGTCCGCCGCACGGGCGTCGCCTCGTCGATCAGCCACCACAAAGCGATGGGAAGGCGCAACTGGGGCAAGCCGTCTGAGACCGTGCGGATGATAGATAGGGCTAGGGATGAAGGACTCGACGTCATCTGCGACTTCTACCCCTGGGTCATTTCAGCCACGTCGAATCTTGCCGGACGTTTCGCCAGAGGGCTCGCAGCCGCCAACCAGGGGCAATCAACCGGCGACGACAGAGAGGCGATCTTGGCCGCGTTGAAAGACGATGCCGAGTGGTCCGCAGTGAAGAAGAGGCTGAAGGAGGCCTTTGACGAGGAGAAGCGCGTTAACGATGCCCGCAAAGCAGCGCTCTTGCCTCACGGGGCGGCAGTGCGGAACGCGAGGGACCTTCGATTCTGGGAGGCCGTAGCGTACTCTCCTTCGCATCCCGAGTTCTTCACGCTGAGTTTCGAGGAAGTGGCGAAGAGGCTCGGGTTTGGTGACTACTGGGACGCCATGCGCAGGCTCTACCTGGAGGATGAGGGCGAGACTCGCACGGGGGCGGGTCCCATGTGCGAAGAGGACATTCTCACCATACTGGGGTCTCCGTACTCGGTGATCTCGAGTGACTCATCCACATCTGACGGCCGGACCGGAGGGCACCCGAGAGCATACGGCAACTCCGGACGCGCGCTGGTCCGTTTCGTAAAAGAACTGGGCGCCATCAGCCTGGAGGCTCTGGTCAAGAAGATGACCTGGCAGCCCGCCACGTTCGTCGGCCTACACGATCGAGGCGCTATCTGCCCTGGAGCTTGGGCGGACCTGGTAGTGATGGATTGGGAGAACTTCGAGTCACCTGCTGACTTTGCCCGTCCGCACGAGTCGCCCAAAGGCATAAAGCACGTTCTGGTTAACGGCCAGATCGCAGTGAAGGACGGACAGGTGACGGGAGTCAGAGCAGGTAAGGTACTGTCGAAGAAATGAGGTGTGCCGGGGCGCCCGGATTCAGGCTGTCAGGCTTGGCGTCCTGAGAGGGAGCCGCCGCGACACTTCTGACGAAAAGAGGAGGTCCCCGCCCCAATGGCGCGGGGCCTCCTCGCGTGTTACAGCCGCACCGCATCCACCTCGTTCTGATAAAATGAGTGCAACCTTCCTTAGGAGTGTGTGCTGTGAGTCGAATCCTCAAGAGAGTAGGGCTTTATGTAGTTCTCTTGGTATGTGCTGTGGCTCTATCCAGGCTAGTCCTCTACCTTCGCGTTTTGGATGCGTCGGCGCTTGACACTCCAATCGCGATGAACGTCCGGCTGCTTGAGGATAGAGACAGCCTTAATCCCAACACCGTCGCCCACCTCAAGAATGTGAGGATCGACTCTGAAGAAGTGATAACGTGCCTGTTTGACGAGATACGTGCAGCCACTCTGCACGGAACAAGACCGGCCAACCCTTTCGAGCGCTATCCGGTCTACCTGATGATTCTGGAGTATGACGAAGGAGCGCAGGACACCTTCATGTATATCGAAGTGGCCGCAGACAGGAGGATAACGGTCAACATAGACGGGAAGACGGCGTACTACGGGTACATTTCGCAGGCTACATACGATCTATTGAGTGCTGCTTACCATGACTCTTGATGCATCTTCACGAACCGCGTACGGTCATACGATTGGCGCCTCGGCCAGCATATCAGGCCGGCAGTTCTTCTGTTCTTGGAGCGGAGGAAAGGACTCGTGCCTCTCCTTGTACAGAGCCGTCAAGGAAGGCGGCCGCCCTTCGGTTCTCCTCACCATGATGATTGAGAGCGGAGAGAGGTCGCGATCTCACGGGTTGAGGCAAGGGGTCATCCGCGCTCAGGCTGACGCGCTGAGCATTCCGCTTGTCGTCCGCTCTGCATCGTGGAGCACCTACGAAGATGCATTCCGGCTTGCAGCCGGCGAGTTCGCCGCCAAGGGGATCGCTGCGGCGGTCTTCGGCGACATTGACCTCCATGAGCACCGGGATTGGTGCGTCAGGGTATGCCGCGAGGCAGGAGTAGAAGCGTACCACCCGCTTTGGGGGATGGATAGGCTGGATGTTGTACGCGAGTTCCTGGATCTCGGGTTCGAAGCCTACATTGTGGCGATGAAGGATGGATTGGGCGGCGATTCCCGTGCTCTAGACCTGCTGGGCCGACCTTTTGACAAGGCCTCCGTCGAACTTCTCACGGAACTCGGCGTCGATGCTTGCGGCGAGACAGGTGAGTTTCATACTGTAGTGACAGGAGGGCCGATGTTCAAGCGGCCCATCGGTCTGCGCTTTGGCCGGCCGTTGCTCAGGGATGGATACTGGTTTGTGGATGCCGGGGTAGGGTAGAGGCGACAGTCAGTATCTCTGCAACTGCTTCCTTGTCGCCGTCGCGGATCTCGCTGACCCGGTACAACCCATCATCCTCATGAATCTATTATCCTTCCCAGGCTTAGGATAGGTCCTGCTCTTTTTTCTGTCTATCTCTCCCGCTATCTGGACTTACTCGGCAGTCGTTACAACAAAATGGCTGAATCGCCTCACTTGAAATGCAATTATGTCGATATATGCTGCGACTCCATCCTATCAGCAACATAGTGGAGTGAGAGCAGCATGTCACACCTAATCATCTCAGAGTACGGACGGTTCCTCGGCAAAAAGTCAGAAAGACTGGCTATCTTCGAGAAAGGAAAGGTCATCGAAGAGTACCCCCTTAGGGATATTTCTCAAGTGACTATTTCTACCATGGGGGTTAGCCTCTCCGCTGATGCACTTGCTGCGTGCACTGAGTTCGGGATACCGATCAACTTTCTTACTTCGGCAGGGAAACCGTATGCTGTAGTGAGCTCGCCTGAACTCACAGGCACAGTCATAACGCGCAGAGAGCAACTGAAAGCGTACGACGATGAGCGGGGGGTCCACTTAGCTAAGTGTTTTGTGGCAGGTAAGATCAACAACCAAGCATGCTTGATCAAGTATTATGCCAAACACCGGCGCGAAAGTGACTCCTACGAAGAGTTGATGGACAAAGCTAAGGCAATTGAATCGCTGAAAGCAGCTGTTAAGGATGTGACGGGGAACCAAGTAGATGAAATACGTACAACTCTCTTGAATCTGGAGGGGCGAGCCGCCGCTATTTACTGGCCATTAGTTGGTCAAATCGCTGTCGGCGAGGAATTTTCCGGCAGGGAGCACCGTGGTGCCACCGATCCCTTCAATTCCTGCCTGAATTACGGCTACGGAATACTCTACAACCAGGTTTGGGGCTCTGTAGTACTAGCGGGTCTGGAGCCTTTTGGTGGTTTTCTCCATGTCGATCGCCCCGGCAAACCAAGCCTAGTTCTTGACCTTGTGGAAGAGTTCAGAGCCCCGAGCGTAGACCGGGCTGTGGTCAGCCTAATGGTGCGCGGGTGGCGACCAGAGTTTGACGATGAGGGCGGTTTGACAACGGATACCAGGAGGACTATTGCCGCAGCCGTCACCGAGAGGCTCGATGGAACGGAGCGCTACGAAGGCAAGAAGTGGAGGCTTAGCCAGGTAATCCTCGCCCAGTCCCGAAGCGTCGCCAGTTACGTCAGGCGACAGGGTCAGTACAAGCCATTCCATTCCACTTGGTGACAGCAACATGCGGGACAGCGTGTTCCGGAGTCAGGAGGGCTCAAGCGATGATGGTCAGCACTCTGGTTATTTACGACATCCCTGAAGACAAGGTGCGCAACAAGATCGCGGAAATCTGTAAGGACTATGGCTTGACGCGCATCCAATGGAGCGCGTTTTTCGGACCAACTGACAGAAATCGTCGTGAGGAACTCATGCTCAAGTTTGCCAAGAGGCTGGGCAAGAACGAAGGCAATATTCAGATGTACGTCATTTGTGACAAGGATTTGCGCCTCAGAAAAGAACTGCGCGTGAAGGCCTCGACGAGTTCCGCTGATGAAAACGCTTCAGAAGCAGAGCAGAGGAGGTCAAGGAGGCGAAATGCGGAGTAACGATGCGCCTGCTAGGCTCCAGTTCAGGGTTTCTGATATCCGCCAGTACATCTATTGCCCCAGGGTGATCTACTTCAACTACGTGCTTCCTGTTCCCAGGCGGCGCACAGTCAAAATGGAGGTAGGACGTGAAGCCCATTTGGACTTCGCTGAACTAGAGAAGCGGCGGACTCTCGCCAAATACAGGTTGGCTGAGGGAGAGCGCGTATTTGGTATGCCACTGACCTGCTCGAGTATGGGACTCACAGGTGTTTTGGATATGCTTATCGTCAGCCCTGCCGGCCATTTTCCGGTTGAGTTCAAAAACGCGTCGGGAGGCATGGGACTACACCACAAGTATCAGCTGGTCGCCTACGCAATGATGGTTGAGAAATCCCTAGGGCGTCCTGTAAGAATGGGCTTCATTTACGTAATCCCCACAAAAAGGGTGTTCCCGGTGGCGATTCACGCCGGGGCAAGAACTCATGTCCTAAGAGTGCTTGGGGCGATGACAAACATCGTTAATGCCCAGAAGATGCCCCCCGTGACCAGATCCCAAAGCCGTTGTCGAGATTGCGAATTTAAGAACTATTGCAGAGGTGTGTGAGTATGTATTTCCTTTCGGGCGAGGAGACTAAGTGGCTCCTCAAGCACCTTATTCCAAGAGTACGTGAAACAGGGGTTGCTGAGGAACTCCGGGGATGGAATTGGCATCAGCCTCCTCTTGATCCTCCTTATGCAGTCAAGCTGGCGGTATACGAGGTAGCTGGAAAGTACTGTTCTTCGGCGAGGGACCTGTTCTTAAGGCGGGTTGCAGGAATGACTGCCGACGTCGGGAAAGCAGCTCGCGCCGGATCAGCATATCACTCGGCGGTCGCTCAGGTCATTCAAGAAGCGAAAAGACTCATCTATGCGCATGGGCCACAGGGGATTCAGTTGATCGGGAATGAGCTGCGAAGGTTTGTGCCGAGATTCGAGTCAAGAAATGGAGCCGAGCCGGATCACGACATCGTTGCCACTGCACATCGACTAGTCAGTTTTGAGGCCGGCAGGATGCTTGCCCGCATCGAGGACGTTCTGTCCAGACAGCCCTACATCGCGGCTGACTCGCTTGTGGCCTCCGCGCTTCCAATTACATGCGAGCACAAACTTGACGGATCTTTCTTAGGGATGAGCAGCCTTGTCAGTTGCGATGCCGCCTCTCTTGGTAGCACGGTGATTTTCGACACTAAGTTTGGACGGAAACGCGACTTCCACAGATTGAGCGCGACCGGGTACGCGTTGGTTATGGAGAGCCTCTGGGAGTTTCCCGTGGACGTCGGGTGTACGGTCTACGTTGATACCAGAAGTGAAGTCCCTACGATCACAAGAGATCTTTACGCTATAGATGACGAGTTGAGGCAGTGGTTCATAGATGAGCGAGACGACAAGATGAGGATTGTGGCGGAGCAAATGGATCCAGGTTTGGCTGATGAGTGCTACGAGTACTGCGGGTTTTTGAGCGAATGTAGGGGTGGGATGCATCCAGCGGGAAACTGAGAGTATGGCATGGAGTGCCAGGACTCGCGGGGTCCGGCGGTAGGATTTCTTGGACTGCTATGGTGAAACATACATCATCAAGACCTCTAGCCATGGATTATGGAGTTGAGGCAGTCGCTGAAGGATGAGTGAAACCGGAAGATACCTGTCGCACTGTTCTGTCGATTTCTGACGTCACACGGTAGGATCTGCTAGCCGTCACACTGAATTCAACACTTAATGAGTGATCAGATGGGACTGACAATTCGCATGGGAACGTTTGTTTCCGACACTCCGTGACGGGGCCAGTCATATATCATTTCACCAGACCGTTCCGGAGATTGTTCTTAGGAGTGAGTCCGGCTTGCCTTCAGTAGACTTAAATCCTTTCTTCGAACGGGTGTTGGGCCAGTCTACCGCCATGTTTCCTTTCCAGCAACGAATGGGGGAAGCCATACTTGCTGGAAAGAACGTGCTAGTGGTGGCTCCCACAGGCTCTGGGAAGACATGGGGAGCGGTCTTGCCGTTCATCCATTCCGTTCGGGAGAAACGACCTATAGCCGACCGTCTGCTCTACGCGTTACCGTTACGTGCGCTTGCTTCCGGGTTGTTTGCCTCCACTTCAGATGGCATTCAGCGAATGATGCGAACTGATGAGGTTGAGGGTTGTAGAGGTCAACGAATACCTACTGTATCTATTCAAACTGGAGAGCAGCAAGATGACCCATATTATGAGTCTGACTTGTGCTTTACCACGATCGATCAACTCCTATCCGCCTATTTGAACATACCGGTCTCGCTCGGCCCACGACTTGCTAACATCAACGCCGGAGCTCTAGTGGGAGCGCTAGTAGTATTCGACGAGATTCATCTTTTCGATCCCCTCAGAGCAGGAGCCACCCTTCTGGAAATGGCAACTCGATTGAGGGACTGCACTCAGTTTGTGTTGATGACAGCTACGTTGGGCGATGATTCGGCACAAATTCTTGCTGATCATTTCGGCGCGGACCTGATTACAGTGGGTCAGGACGAGCTTCTTTTGATGGCTAGCCATAAGAACAAGGAGAGACGATGGATCTGGAAGGACAAGCCCATGAACGCAAAGGACATCGCAGGAAACCATCTGCGATTGCTCAAGCAAAACGAGGCGGCCCGGACTCTCGTCATCTGCAATACTGTCTCCAAGGCACAAGATATCTATCTTGACCTAATCAACGTGCTCCCGAACGAGACCCAACTTGCGCTTCTGCATAGTCGCTTTACTCGACCGGATAGGTTAGGTGGCGAAAAAGTCTTAAGTCCATATTTCGGTCCTAAGGCACTATTCGGAAACGCTGTGCTGGTCACGACGCAGGTTATCGAAGCCGGGATGGATATCAGCGCCGATGAGGTTCACACCGAACTCAGCCCCATGAACTCTCTGGTTCAAAGAGCGGGTCGGTGCGCCCGGTACGCTCCACCTCGCAACCGGGGCACAGTCTATGTATACGAGCTGCAGACTACGGTCGATGGAAGGCCGCGCCGGGGGCCCTACCGAGAGAAGGGTGACGCTGAGGCAACAGATAGAACCAAGCACCTTCTCCAGTCTCTGCCTAGGAAAGGAGCGGTTCTAGATTATAACGACGAGAGGCGACTGATTCGAGACGTCCATGATCTGACTGAGTCCTCTATCTTGCTTGACGTCATCAAAGGGCTAGGAACGAGGGCTGGCTTTATTTCCCGCGTGATGGACAGCGGCGAACGAATACAGACTAGCGAACTAATCCGCCGAGTCGATTCAGTCACGGTCTTTGTGAGCGACCAGCCCCAACATCTGAAATTGGATGAACGGCCATTCTTGGTCTCGGTTCCTCGCGTTTCCCTGAACGCGCTCAGAGCGAGCCACGATCCCCTGGGATGGGTGCCACTAGAACTCGAAGAAGGTGAAAACGGAGATTTAGGCTGGACCGAGGTTCGGTCTGTAGACGAGATCATGTCAGCATGGATGGTCTGTCTGTCGCCTGCTGTTGCTGAGTACAGGCCCGATATCGGCTTAAGAATAGGCATCCGGGGAAGCAGCCAGCCAATTAGCTATCGTGGGAGAGACTCCCGACAGCCTTACGCATACAGTGTCGAATCTTTCCGTGACCATGTTGGCAACGTGTTGATGGCTGCGGCATCTTATGATGCGACCGCCAAGACTGCGGCTCAACGATTAAGCCTGCTATATGGTCTGACTCCCGAGCAAATCTCGTGGCTCGCATCTATTGCTTGCACGCTACATGATGCGGGGAAGCTCTCTTCAGAATGGCAAACCGTTGCGAGGAGGTGGCAGCGCGACCGTCATCCAGAGATTCCAATTGGTGACACAGTGATGCTTGCCCACACCACCGTGTGTCCAGAGACTGAAAAGGATTATGCAAGACGACCACAGCACTTGCCTCCACCTCATGCGTTGGAGGGGGCAGCCATGGTTGCGGAGGGCCTCTACTCTGCGTTAATGAACGAAGGGCTAGAAGAAGCAGCAGGTGGTGTTGTACAGGCGCTGGTCACAGCGATAGGACGTCACCATTCGCCCAAAGCCGAAAAACCACGAGTACCGATCGCTATTGCCGATGGTGCTTTGCAGGAACTTAACTTGGCTCTGAATCGGCTCTCTCCTCCTCTCCAACTCGGCTTTTTGTCCAACTTGGTTTCGAGGAGCGATGCACAGGAATTTGCTGAGCATGCGATAGTGAGAGCTACTGGAAGTCCTCACCTGTTACCTCTCTACTGGTACTTGGTTCGGCGAGTTCGTCTGGCAGATCAGAGGTCATTTAACCATCAGAAGGAGGTGAGTGAACATGAACAAGGATTGCTGGGTCGTACCTAAGTTGACAGGCTCTTATGCTGATGCACTGGTTGCTGTTGGGACAGCCCACCTGTTGGACCGTGTGCCTTCGCAAGGCAAGAGCAGGCGGACCGTCATCAAAGACTGTGGCGACCATTACGAACTGACGTGTAGTGAGCCGATCACTGCGGAACAGGTGTTGGGTATGCCCGCGGATCCCGGATATCGGTTTATTCGTTTCAAATCGACCGATAGCGTGCCTTCCGGAGCTACAGTGTATGACTATCAAGCAGCGCGAGAGGCAGAGAAGGTCTACCGTGATTATCAGAAGGCAACCAGGCAGATCGGCCGCCGGCAGAGCCGATCGCGTGCTGCTCAAGCAGTGATTGAGGTAGCTGGCGGAATTCGTCCCGAGGAGCCGCCTTTCGACCTCTCAGTGATAAAGTCGTTTAGCGCCCTGCGTATGGGTTCTAACGCCTACAACAACTTGCACAAGGCCTTAGGAGCGTCACCTACGTTCGCGCAAATGGTTGCCAGACGCCTTGGACTCATCAGTGATGGACGATCTCCTGACGAGTCACGTTTTAAGAAGGCAGTCTCTTCACTGCAGTTCTTCAATCCAGTGGCTGGCAAAGGCATCAACAGGCCGAAACCTGACGGTACGTCGCTTGGGGCGCTTCCCGATCGCATGGTCGATTGGTTTAGCGAATGGATGAGGTACCGTGCCATGGAGCACTGCCTGGTCTCGCGACCAGTGGGTGATGACACCAAGGTGATGGTCCTAGCTCCAGGGGAGATAGACGTGCCTATGCTGTCGATAGTCCGTGATGCCCTGCTGAGAGCTAATCTGTGGGGTTCTCTTGCGGTTGATGTCCGCGGGGTGCTCACAGTTGCGAGAGAGCTGATTGCCCATTCTGAAGAGCTACACGCTGGCTCTGGGCGGTTCCGCTTTGGAGGACTTAATCCCAGGCAGATAGTAGCAGGATTGCATGTAGCTTACTTCAAGAATCTGGGCACAGCCTCAGCTGTGATGAACCTTTCCTTAATAGGTGTTCCGGGTTGGTTTCCCATTGTGGATAGGCACAGCGCGGAAGAATGGCTATCCATTCTAGACGAGCATGAGAAAGCGATCCGAAGTCTGGACGAAAGTCACTCAGAGGATGTAGGCGTATTGCTTCGATATCGAGACTTCTTATCGAGCGGGCTGTTGAGCGATGCGCTAGATTTCTTTACTTGCTATGACATCGGTATGATGCACAAGTTGGCGGTGGGCAAGTACACGGCAACGTTTTCTACTGACAACTTAAGGAGGTTGCTTATGAGTTATCCGTCTGTCAGAGAAATCATTGATAATCAGGGGTTCGATGCAGTTGCCGCGGCGGTAAGACGAGCCACGATAAAGGCACAGATACGTAAGGCAAAGACCGGACGGGTCGTATTTGACATCCAGTATGGACTTGCTCAAGACTGGAAACGGAAGGCTAAGCATCGTGATGAGTTTATCAAGGAACTGGCCGATTTCGTGCAGCGCTACAACTCGGAAACTGCCAAACATGCTGAACAAGGTAAAGAGATGCGACCGTACGTGTATACCGAACACCTCAATCAGTTGCTTGACTTGATCCAGGATGATAAGAGTTCAGAACTCGTGGGAATGTTGCTGTTGGCTTACGGATATGCACTCGAGCCAAAGGGGGAGAATGACCGTGAAGATCAATAGTCTAGCGATTTCGGGTTTGATGACTCTGGAAATGCACTCCCTTAACAACGAGGGAAGCGAAGGCAACTATCTGGAGACCAGACAGGTGCAGGTTGTAGACAAGAATGGTCAGATTCATTCTGTCAATGCCATTTCGGGAGACATGCTTAAGCACATACAAGCCCAGCATCTGTATCAGATATCTCTTGAGAAGGGCTTGCCTCTTTGCGGACCCTGTAAGTACTTCGACGCCAACCGCATAGTCGCTGATCAGGATTTTGCCGGGTCCTTTGAGACCGGTGTCGCTGACAATGAGATACTCACGAAAGCGATTCAAACCTGCATTCTTGACGACTGCGAAGGTATACTCATTACTAGCGAAATTGGCGGCAAAAAGCGAGCCATAGGACGCAAGTCGTTGGTGGAGTTTGGGTGGTTGGTGGGACGTCCAGAGGAGACGGTCACAGAATCCTATTTTCATGTGAAGTATGCCCCCGAAGGACGCGGCAAAGGAGCTGGCGATGCCACTGGAGCTGCCAACGTGGGGCAGAACATCTTCCATCGCCCAGCGTCTTCGGGGCGTTATGCTGTAGTGCTGAACGTAGACTTGTACCGGCTAGGTCGGAATGACATTACTTTGACTTATGCGATGTCCCACGAAGAGCGACTGCGTCGTGCACAAGCGCTGCTAACTAGCATTCTCAACACGTTCTTGAAGCCGACCGGTGCTCATCGCAATACGCAGAACCCTCACGTGCTTGGATTCGAGGGGTGCGTTACTCTCTCGAGTGGTTCGTTCCCAGCTCCCGCCGCCAGTGCTCTTGATGCTAGCTACATAAGCGAGATTGAGACAATAGCTGGTAGTCTGAACGAACTCGCCCCCGGTGTCATCAGTCTCTATCGGTTCGCTTCCGTTGGCGGCTTTGCTGAAGTGATGACAAGGATCACACGTGAAAGCGAACTCTGAAGAGAGGTGGGACAATGACAAGCGAGTCGGGTGAGAAGTGGTTGCTTGCCAGTTTCAAGCCAGTGACGCTATTCTCTCTGCGCATGTCTATCGCGACATCGAGTGCTGCCAAGACACTGCTTGTTCCCACGCCCTATGCGGTCAAGCTGGCTCTGGTGGACGCTGCATTTAGGGCTGATGGAGAAACGTTCGCGAGGAGGATCCTAGATAGTATCAAGAGCGCCGAAGTACGGCTTCGACCTCCCGAGCATGCGGTAGTGACAAATACGTTTGTGAAGGTGAGGAGGCAGCCTAAGGAGCCTTCTCCCGAAGAACCGTATATCTCGTCCATTGCCTTCAGGGAATTCTGTTTTTACTTGGGAACCCTCGAAGTTGCTATTTGCGTGACGTCCCTCAGCTTGGAAGAGATCCAGAATGTTGTTCAAGCTCTTCGCCATATCAACTATCTTGGCAAACGGGGGAGCTTCTTTCAGTTTGTCGGGGCTTGGCATGAGACTCGGCTTCCGTCAGGGTTTACCGCACCGATGCCGGGTTCCGTGCCCGATGTATCGTGCTACCAGGTCACGCAGTTCCTAGACGAGTTGGTTGAAACCGACAGCGCGGATCTCTTCGAACGGATCAACACGTATTCCACCAAGGCTATCGGCAAACACAGAACTGTTAAGCCGTATCTTCTGCCTTACAAGGTCAAGAGCAGCAGCAAAGCATATACCCACTACATGAGAATGGTGTGAGACGTTGAGGTGGTCAGGGGGCGTGAGCCCCCTGCGCAATTGTCATAGAAAAGACAGGGAGGAAGGACACGTTGCTTGAGGGGCTTGAATTGGGTGTATATCGGTTTGTAATGAGTCCCGTTGATCCGTTACATCTCCCTGAGTTCAAGGGTGGCGTGTTAAGAGGGGGATTTGGGACAGCTTTTAGGCGCCTTACCTGTTTCAGGGACAGGGGTCGCGTTTATACCGCGAGACGAACCGATGAATCCTGTGGCCGATGCCTGGCTGCGCCAGAATGTCCATACAAAGCCATTTTCGAGCCTTCCCCACCAGAAGGGGCGCAGCGATTACGAAATCTTCAGGATATACCGCGGCCATTTGTTCTTAGGCCGCGCCCTGATCCTAGGATAGTGATTATGCCCGGAGAGCATTTCGAATGGGATATGGTATTGGTGGGAAGTGCAATCAAGTACCTTCCCTACTTCATAGTGACCGTCAAGATGCTGGGTGAAAGTGGTTTTGGCCTTTGGTATGAAGGGAAGCGAGCTAAGGTAAATGTCGAATCAGTGGTCGCGCTAGATCCTTTTGGCATGTACAGCCACACAGTGTTTGATGGCAGAGTCAATCTTGTCGATGGCACCAGCCAGCATACCGTCACAGGTGAATCTATAGAGGCGCGTGCCGCGTGTCTATCAAGGGACTCTCTGACTGTCGAATTTCGGAGCATAACCAGACTCAAGTACGAGAATTCCTTTGTTCGTGTGCCGGTTTTCCACGTGTTGATCCGCAATCTGTTGAGGCGGCTATCAACGCTTTCCTATTTCTATCAGGCGAAAGACATCGACATACCCTTTGTCGATCTTGTTGAGGCGGCGAAGAAAATTTGCGATGAGAATATCAACGTCCGTTGGCAGGAGTGGCGTCGGTATTCGGGCAGATCAAAGACCATTATGGATTTCGATGGCTTTGTTGGCAGAATGAGGTACACCGGGGATCTCAAGCCTTTTCTCGCCTTGCTGCTTTACGGTTCCGTTGTCAGCGTAGGGAAAGGGGCCACGTTTGGATTGGGGCACTATGTTGTTGAGTGGTAATCAATAGTCAGCCACATCTCTTGCAGGTTGCATCGGGCCACCTCCTCACCGAGTACGTCGGGGTGAAAGTCTTGTATAGACAGTTCAGCGGTCATCACCTTCTGCAGTCGTAACGTACACCGAGAGAGGATCGTTTTGGCCGCTAGGCTCTAGGCGCCTGACTAACTCGTAGGCAGAGGGGCTATGTTTGGTTTCGGTTAGTCCTGACTTGAGAGTGTAGGCTGATGAGTATAATGGCCCACAAGAAAGAGTGAACTTCGACTGAGTGCCCGTTGCCCCGGCTTTCGGGGCAAGGGAACGGATTTTTCGCCACGCGTCAAGAGGAGGTCGGGAAGTTGAGCAGGGATTATGTTGATCAGGAGAACTTCGACGGAACCCCGCCTTCCTACGCGGTCTTGCTTGCGTCGAAGGATTTCGCTAGGATAGGGATTTTCGCTGGCTGAATATGGCTGCTAGACACCTAGTCTGGTCTCACGAATGAGGTCGGTTGCAGTGACTACCCCGAAGTAGAGGGGACTGAAAGGCGCCGGACCGCGATAGCACTTGGCGCAGATCGCACAGACCGAGTTGCAGTGACTACCCCGAAGTAGAGGGGACTGAAAGACTGACTCCGAACCCGTCCAATGAGAAACCTTCGGTTGCAGTGACTACCCCGAAGTAGAGGGGACTGAAAGTGCTCTGATACGTCATCCAGCACACGGGTTATAGGTTGCAGTGACTACCCCGAAGTAGAGGGGACTGAAAGGTCCTCCATACTGGACTGAGGCGGATCATGGAGTAAGAAGTGTTGCAGTGACTACCCCGAAGTAGAGGGGACTGAAAGGGATCGATCGGCGGGGACAGTCCGACGGCTCCATGCGTCATGTTGCAGTGACTACCCCGAAGTAGAGGGGACTGAAAGCACAGGATCTTAGGACTCTCAGGAGGTGACATGTTGAGCTAGTTGCAGTGACTACCCCGAAGTAGAGGGGACTGAAAGCGGCTAGATCGATCCTTGGGCAAGAGTACTCGGTCCGCTCCTAGTTGCAGTGACTACCCCGAAGTAGAGGGGACTGAAAGCAGACATGCCGAGAGCCGTGTTCGGCCCATACAGGACTACCGGAGTTGCAGTGACTACCCCGAAGTAGAGGGGACTGAAAGCTACGCACCCGTCGGTGCGACCGTGACCGTCGATTACGGCGGTTGCAGTGACTACCCCGAAGTAGAGGGGACTGAAAGGCGATTGTGCTCACTCGCCAGCCAGGCCTCGGTGCGGGTGCGTTGCAGTGACTACCCCGAAGTAGAGGGGACTGAAAGGCATAGACGAGCCGACCGCATACGAGTCTTTCCCGCGCAAGTTGCAGTGACTACCCCGAAGTAGAGGGGACTGAAAGCTACCGTCTGACTGCCGTTGTCCCAGTCGCCCACGGTATCGGCGTTGCAGTGACTACCCCGAAGTAGAGGGGACTGAAAGACTAGCAGGTGGCGTAGTATTCGTCGGCTGCAAGGCTGCGGTTGCAGTGACTACCCCGAAGTAGAGGGGACTGAAAGAACTCCATGTCGCTGGCGCGCGTGGTCAGTCTCGACTGAAGTTGCAGTGACTACCCCGAAGTAGAGGGGACTGAAAGCCCACGGCACCTGGGACGGCTTCCTGGTTTTGGGTGACCAGCTTGGTTGCAGTGACTACCCCGAAGTAGAGGGGACTGAAAGGACTCGCCGCGCCTATCGGAGCATGGCGCGGCGTGTTCATAACGTTGCAGTGACTACCCCGAAGTAGAGGGGACTGAAAGCCGCAGGAGCTCCGCCGGCTGCGATCTGACGCGCCCGTCTGGGGTTGCAGTGACTACCCCGAAGTAGAGGGGACTGAAAGGCAGTTACCGCCGTGACGAGGGCGATAGGTTCTTACGCCTGGGTTGCAGTGACTACCCCGAAGTAGAGGGGACTGAAAGCGGGTCATGGTGGGCGGCAGGCACAGGCTAGGCGGTTCTCCAGGTTGCAGTGACTACCCCGAAGTAGAGGGGACTGAAAGAACTCCGTTTGATTTGGTGTGAGCGAGTGGTGGCCTGCTCTTGTTGCAGTGACTACCCCGAAGTAGAGGGGACTGAAAGTGCGCTGAGAGTTACGGCTGTGCGCCATAGCCGGGCGCCAGAGTGTTGCAGTGACTACCCCGAAGTAGAGGGGACTGAAAGAAGGTCGAGCCCAAGATAGGTCGGAGGGCCAACTGCTTTTCCGGTTGCAGTGACTACCCCGAAGTAGAGGGGACTGAAAGGCGGTCATGGCGGGAATAGTTTCTGTTGGATTTCGCTCAAGTTGCAGTGACTACCCCGAAGTAGAGGGGACTGAAAGCACCCGTTGAGTCATAGATGCTGAGATACACGGGGTTGCAGTGACTACCCCGAAGTAGAGGGGACTGAAAGCCGTGGCGACACTCCTGAATCAGGAACGGTATGAGCGTTGCAGTGACTACCCCGAAGTAGAGGGGACTGAAAGGCGGCGACTTGAGCGCTGGATACCATACGCCCGGTGGTTGTGTTGCAGTGACTACCCCGAAGTAGAGGGGACTGAAAGTTTCTCTTCGAGCGGTAGTCTGGCCATCAGGTGACGCATCGTTGCAGTGACTACCCCGAAGTAGAGGGGACTGAAAGATGCACCGTATGTGACAGGCCCCTGGTCTGCAGCGCCCAAAGGGTTGCAGTGACTACCCCGAAGTAGAGGGGACTGAAAGCTCTGAGCCGCAGGCATCATACCCAAGGCGTTCGCCATCGGTTGCAGTGACTACCCCGAAGTAGAGGGGACTGAAAGCCACAATGAAAACGCCGCCCCGAAGGCGGCTTCTGGTTACAGTGGATACCCCGATGTAGAGGGGACTGAAAGAGCCAACCCCTCGCCAGATGCCAGTGGTGTACGTCCGACGTTACAGTGAGTACCCCGATGCTTGAGTGCCAATAATGCAAACTCGGGAACATACTTGGTGTCCAAAATGTGTAGCAGCGTTCGTTGATGGCACATATCTGTACATGTTGTGGAAGCTCTCTGGATCGATCACGCGGGAGCCAGTCTAGTCGAGCTCCTGAGGCTAGTGACTGCAAGACAGCCTCCCCGAGTACCATGCGGGGAGGCTTCCGATGTAATCAACCCTCTGTGTTGAGTGTCACCCGTGCTTTGAACTGGTCTCCATCGATGGTGATTCCAAAGCTTCCGCCACAGGCTTCGGTGAAACTCTTGGCTATGGAAAGCCCCAGGCCCGATCCCTCAGTGCTTCTGGAGCGGTCGCCCCTGGTGAAACGCTGCAAAATCTCATCCTCTGTGAAGTCCATCTCGTAGTTTGCCGTGTTCTTGATGACTATCGAGGCTTCTTTTTGGCTGCTTACCAGTTCAACGAACACCCTTGACCCTTGAAGTGAGTACTTCAGCGAATTGGAGATGAGGTTCTGAAGGACCCGATACAGCTTGCCGCCGTCGCTGACTGCGTACACCGGTTCGTCGGGCAGGCTGACGCGGAAGACGAGACCGGAATCATTGATAGGTTCCTCCATGTCGGCCAAGACCTGTCTTGTGAGCCGAACTAAGTCTATCCTCTCCATGTTCAGCGCGATGTCGTTGCTGGCGGCCCGGGATAGTTCGAAGAGGTCCTGAATTAGGTTGTTAAGGCGCTCGGCCTTCTGTACCAGAATCCCTACGTACTCATTGACTCGCTCGGGCAAGCCATCTTCCTTGGATAAGAGATCAAGATAGCTGATAATCGCGGTGAGAGGCGTCTTTAGGTCGTGGGACACGTTTGTTATGAGTTCTACCTTCATCCGCTCAGACTTGACCTTCTCGCTTACAGCGAGGCTCATGCCCTCCTGAATGCCGTTAAGATCCTGCGCGGCAGGGAGGATGTCCGAGTCTCCCGCGACTTCGAGTCTTGTCTCCATATCTCCGTTCCTGACCTTGCGGATGTGGTCCATAAGGCGGCCCCAGTCGCTGAGCGTCCGCTCGTAGCCGCGTAGATACCGGAAGATGAGGTAGATGCCGACACCGGCTAATAGGACCGCGAAGAAGGCTCCCAAGCCGCTCCATGAGAGGGCCACTATGCAAACCGCCGCGAAGGCCAGAAACACTTCAGCTGCCAAGAGTGCGTAGAGCCTTTTCAACATCCTCTTTTGCCAGGGGTATCGTGATTCGAACCGGCGATACCACGCGAGCAGGGAACTCACGGAATTATGGGTGAAGAACCGTGTTCCGTTGTACCGGAGATCGACCAGCATAAGATAGAACCAGCAGAAGATAGCCGTCGCTGCTACGGCGACGAAAAGAGCCTGCGTTAACGAGTCGATGGCGTGATGCACCCCGAGAATGACCGGCTCGAAAAGCACCAAGAGGGCGGCTCCTGACATCAGTGCTTTGATTTCAAACCAAAGTCTGCCCGACCACGAAGCCATCTTGGATTCGAAGATGCGTCTCTCCTTGCGTCTGGCGATCCCGTAAGCAAGGAGTGCGAGCCCGGCCGCCATTGTGAATATGGCGACACGTCCGGCTATATACAGGATCTTTTGTTCCTGATAGTACCGGGAGTGCCCGTAAGGGTTTTCGACCAGGACATCCTTGACGGCAAGGATTGCTCGGACTCCCTTAAGGTCCGATCCTTCGACGGTGCCGTCGGTGATACTCGGGACAAGACCCCGATATCCGCTATCCAAGCGGTCTGTATCGATGGGCACGCCTTTGTCGATCACCCGGAGTCTCTCACCGTCGAGATACCAGCAGTACCCGTAACCGTCAGGCAGTACAGGTATGTTGTCAGGTCCGATTAATGAGGCCGGTCCTCCGTCGATGTTGCCGAACCATGAAGGGCTACCGGCTCCGTCGGGGCTGTCTGCGTCGGTCGGTTCTCCGACGCTTTCGTCCCAGGCGATGCCGTACAGCAGGTTTTCGCCCTCTTCCTTGAGCATCCGAGCAACGTAGTTCGCGTGGCCCCCATCAAAGAGCGTTCCGCCGGCGGCCTCGCCGGATCGATCGTTCGCCAACGTAAGCAGGAAAGAAAAGTAGTAATGAGTGCGCTCTCTGAAGAAAGTCGTATCGCGGTAGTCTATGAAAGGCTCCTCCAGGACATCCAGACCCTGACCGGAGGCGAGGACCAAAACAAGGGCGGAGAGGAGGCAGCCTCCGATAATAGTCAATCCCAGAAAGAAGGAGAACCAAGCCGCAAAGGGGCGGCCCCGCTTGACCTGATTCCCCTGACCGGTCTCCTCAGTACTTCTCGATCTTGTATCCAATGCCCCATACCACCTTCAGGTATTTTGGCTCCTTGGGGTTTATCTCGATCTTCTCGCGGATGCGGCGGACGTGGACCATTACCGTGTTCTCAACCCGGTAGGCCTGCTCTCTCCAGACACGCTCGTAGATTTCCTCGGCAGGGAAGATCCGGCCGGGATGACGCATGAGCAGTTCGACGATCCCTGTCTCCGTGGCGGTAAGTCTCACCGGTTCGCCGTCAACGCTGAGCGTGCGGCTCTCCACGTCGAAGGAGAGCCCGCCTGACCGCAGGATGTTGGACCTGCTCTTGGCGTTGATGTCTCCCAGCGTCATGTAGCGCCTGAGTTGGGACCTGACCCGGGCCATCAGCTCGGCGGCGTTAAACGGTTTGGTGACATAGTCGTCGGCGCCCATGGACAATCCCAGGATCTTGTCGGTATCCTCGGACTTAGCAGACAGGACTATGATGGGGATGTTCTTCTGCTCGCGGATTTTCAGTGTGGCGGAGAGTCCGTCCATTCTCGGCATCATGATATCCAGGATGATCAGGTGCACCGTACGCGAGTTCAGCACCTCCAGAGCCTGAAGGCCGTCGTACGCCTTTACCGCGTGATAGCCATCCTTCTCGAGATTGATGGCAATGGCGTTCACGATCTCCTTGTCGTCATCCACCACAAGCACACACTGATTCTGCAACTTGACGTCACCCACGCTTTGTTTTCATACGACCCGGTCGCCTCATCCGAGTACCTGAAACCCGGAAGCCTCATCGGAATGTTAAGGGGCGGAACCTACAAACAACCGGACTTGTTTCTTAAGGATATCTTACATTAAGGAGCGAACTTCACTATCTCGTACTCAATGAGGAGCATCGATAGGCCATAATCATGGCAGGTCTTGCCATTCATCGCGAAGAAGGGATAGGAGACACACGAGAGAGTTGAACAAGAGGGTTGAAAGGAGGTCCTCATATGTGGAACAGCAACCGAACGGATGCGTATGAAGGGATGCTGGCTGAGACAATCACGATGTCCGGCTACAACGGCGACCGCATCCACGCCTACTTTGCGCGCCCCCTTGGGGAGGGTCCGTACCCCGGCGTCATATTGATTCCGCATGTGCCCGGGTGGGATGAGTTCTATCGCGAGACGACCCGCCGTTTCGCCCATCACGGTTACCTGGCCCTCTGCCCCGACATCTACTGCCGCTTCGGACACGGAACACCTGACGAAATCGCGGCAAAGGCCCGCGCGGCAGGCGGTGTTCCCGACGACAGCGTGATGGGGGATTGCGAGGGGGCCCTGAAACTCCTTAAGAGTCTGCCTTATTCGAACGGCAGAGTAGGTGTGATCGGCACCTGCTCCGGCGGCCGCCACGCGTTCTTGGCCGCGTGCAAGGTGAACGGCATCGATGCGGCCGTCGACTGCTGGGGCGGCCTTGTGGTTGCCTCCAAGGAGAAACTGACGCCTGCGCGACCCGTGGCGCCAATCGACTACACCGAGCAGCTGGCGTGCCCGCTGTTGGGCATCTTCGGAAACGACGATCAGTCTCCTTCGCCTGAAGAGGTGGATATCCACGAAGCGGCGCTTAAGCAGCACGGGAAGGACTACGAGTTCCACCGCTACGACGGCGCGGGACACGGGTTCTGGTACTACCATACCGAGCGCTACCGGCCGCGGCAGGCGATGGATTCGTGGGAGAAAGTCTTTGACTTCTTCGGCAAGCATCTCGGCGGTCAGACATAGTGATGCCCGAGCGATCGCGGAAGGGTGGTGCGCCGGTACCCAGATGCAGCGTAGCCGTAGAACCGTTCACAGTCATGGCGAAGCCGGTCGGGCCGCGGTGTAACCTGGCCTGCAGCTACTGCTATTACTTGGAGACCGAGGGCATGTACGGCGGAGAGCTCCCGCCGAAGATGTCGGACGGCCTTCTGGAGACCTACATCAGGCAATACATTGAGGCCAGCCCCGGGCCGGTCGTGTCGTTCATCTGGCACGGCGGAGAACCAACGCTGGCCGGCCTTGACTTCTACCGCAAGGCCGTGGAACTCCAGCGGCGTTACCTTCCGCCCGGCTGGAGCTGTTGGAACAACTTGCAGACAAACGGCATCCTGCTGGATGACGCGTGGTGTTCGTTCCTCGCGGACGCCCGCTTCGATGTGGGCCTGAGCATCGACGGCACGCGGAGCGTCCATGACACTTACAGGAAAGACCGCGGCGGACGCGGCACCTATGAGCGGGTGGCTCAGGCTGCCCGGCGTCTTAAGGCCCACGGCATCCAGCCGGATCTCTTGTGTACGGTGACATCCACGGCCGCTGAGGACCCCGTGGCTGTCTACCGGGCCCTGAGAGACCTGGATACCGGGTGGATGCAGTTCATCCCCATCGTGCGCCGCGATGCGGATGGGCGGGTAACACCCGATTCGGTCACTCCCGAGGGCTACGGCGATTTCCTCTGCGCTGTTTTCGATGAGTGGGTGCGGAACGATATTGGGCGCCTCGAGATCCAGCAGGTTGCCGAGATGGGGCTCGTATGGTCGGGAGGGAGCACCAACCTTTGCTGGATGGCCCCGACCTGCGGCCGCGTGCTCATCGTTGAGCAGGACGGCGCAGTCTATTCCTGCGATCACTTTGTGACGCCGGAGCACCGCATCGGCGACATCGAGAGTTCGTCTCTGGCCGAGTTGGTCGACTCGCCGGTACAGCGCAGTTTCGGCGATGCCAAGCGGGATCGCTTGCCCCGGCAGTGCCGCGCTTGCGCGTGGCTTGACATCTGCAACGGCGGGTGCCCCAAAGACCGGTTCGCCAGCACCGAGGATGGCGAGACGGGACTAAACTACCTGTGCGACGGCCTCAGGAGGTTTTTCGCCCACGCGGAAGAGCCGCTCCGGCGCATTGTCGAGCTAAGGCGAATGGGGCGGACACCGGCCGCCATCATGGCTCAGCTGCGAGCCGAAGCGCAGGCCCGCTGGCGAGGGGTTGGACGGAACGACCCGTGCCCCTGCGGGAGCGGGCGTAAGGCGAAGCATTGTTGTTGGGATAAGAGGTGGTAGTGGAGGGGCAGCGGCAGTTGGTGGGGAATGTGTGTGTCTTTTTCGTCCATGGAAGAATGAGCCTCATGGGCGACCACACCGACTACAACGGATGCTTTGTTCTGCCTTAGTCACCAGACTATCAGGAGGGCATAGACGAATGCGGGTATCTCACGAATGAGGCCGCTCATCTCCACCTGCCTGTACTGAGGCAGGCGGACTCCCGAATAGCCGGCATCCAGGCCTATCCTCCCTGCTATGAGGGCAGCCCTCGCCAGATGGTAGTTGTTCGATACTACTATGGCGGTCTCAAGCCCGCGCTCCTTCATCTTTTCGAGGGAGAATCTGAGGTTTGTTTCTGTCGACGTCGATTTGTCTTCCTCAATGACATGCGACTCGTCAACACCGTTCGCAACAAGGTACTGCTTCATGGCCCGGGCCTCGGAAATGTCCTCCCCCGGCCCCTGGCCGCCGGACACGACTATGTAGCGGGCGCAACCTTCGTTGTAGAGCCGCAATCCTTCATCAAGCCTGGCCTTAAGAAAAGGGCTGGGAACGGTGCCGTAGAGCCGGCATCCAAGCACGATTATGCAGTCTGACTTTTCGAAGCGAGGAGCGGCTCCGAACCACGATATCCATGCCAGCAGGGTACCCGCGATCAACAGCGGTGTCAGGAGCAGCACAATGACGGTCTTCTTCCTGGTCATCTAGATCAATCACGCCCCGGGTGCCGAGTGTTTTTGTAAGTGTCTCAAAGAGGCACCGTGACAGTCTCCCCGTTCTTGACGCTGACGGAATGAGATGAGTTCCGTCCCTATCTTAGCCCATGTAACTACGGGCCCGTTTGGTCTGACTGTTCATGCAGACGCTAGTACACCTCGATCCGCTAGAATGAGTGCGGCATCTGGTTCCGGGAGTGTGTGCTATGAAAGCATGTGATCTGCTGACGGCGGCTTACCATGACGCTTGAGGGAGAGTTCCATACAGTTGTGACGGAGGGCCGCTGTTCAATCGGTCAATCAGTGTACGCTTTGGACAGCCCGTGCTTAGGGATGGATATTGGTTTGTGGACGTTCCGATAGTTTCTGACAGGAAATCCTCGTAACTGTCACGCGATGATGTAGTTGGTTGCAAAGGAAGGCTATGGCATAATAGTCCCATAGTCCTGGCAGGGAAAACTTACGTCTTTCGGGGCCATGCGACAAAGGAGATCGGACAGGAATGATCATTGCGTCGATACTTGCCGGTGGCACTGGCCAGCGTTTAGGCTCACCCGTTCCGAAGCAGTTTATGGATGTGTTAGGAAAACCTCTAATAGTTCACGCTCTTGAGGTCTATGAGCGCTCCAGCCACATTGATGCGATTCAGGTTGTCAGTGTTCCGGAGTATATCCCTACCGTGTGGGAGTATGCAGAGAAGTGGGGCATCAACAAGCTCCGGTGGGTAGTTCCCGGCGGTGCGTCCTGCCAAGAGTCAACACGAAACGGCATCTTCAGTCTTGAGGGAATTTGCTCTGACAGTGATGTTTTGATGTTTGGAATGAGTACAAGCGTGTTTGTAGATGATGACATTATCGCGGACTCGCTACGGGTTTGCAAAGAACATGGCAATGCTTTCGCTGCAATGCAATGCATCTACAACCTAGCAAGGACCTCGGATGGCCTGACAGCGAACCATATTGAATACAAGGAGATACATAAGACTCTTAATATGCCTTGGACGGCTCCGTTCGGAACCTTCTATAGGTTATACCGCAGGGCATATGCAGAGAACATCCAGACTTCCCCTACGTCATATGCGCCAACTCTGTTCCTGGCTTTAGGAGAGACGCTGTACTTGTCGAAGGATACACCCAGAAACAAGCTCCACGTGACGACGCAAGAAGATCTTGAGATAATCGAGGCCTGCTTGAGGTTTCAGAAGGAAAAAGGGGAGGAACGGGCTTGAGATACCTGATGGGAATTGATGAGGGGACTACAGGCTGCAAGGCATGCTTGTTCAGCGAATCAGGCGACCTTATAGCTAGCGCATCCAGAGAGTATCCTAGCTACTATCCTCACCCTGGGTGGGTTGAACAGGATATCGAGGAGATCAAAGACTGCGTGTTCGCCGCCTGCAAAGAGGCAATCGAGATCTCTCGCGTTGACCCCAAAGATATAGTGGGAGTAAGCCATTCAAACCAGGGCATAACGATGGTTCTTTTGGACGAAAATGAGAAGCCGGTAAGGGACAAGACGATTGGATGGCAAGACCTTCGTTACGTTGATATCCTTCCAGAAATGCAGAAGAGCATCGACTCCGACGAGTACTGGAAGCTTAGCGGCATGATGTTTGGTACGTACAATATCCCAGTGCTCAATTGGTTGCAGAAGAACGAACCTGAGGCGTGGGCAAGAGTGAAACGTTGTTGCTCTCATCAGGACTACTTCCTCAGACAGTATGGTGCAGACGGCTTCTACATTGACGAGGGTAGTGCCAACTTTTTGAGCATGGCTCGCATGGAGGATAGTGAGTGGGACAAGAGGCTCATGAGCGTGTACAACGTTAATGAATCTATGTTACCCACGATCGTACATGAGCCTGGGAAGGTTGTTGGATTTGTAACAGAAGACGTATCGAGAAAAACGGGATTGCCTGTCGGATGTAAGGTGTGCCTTGGTGGACTTGACACCAACTGCTGCACGATAGGGGCAGGTGCTAAAGATCCTGGTACGCAAGTTCTTATCATGGGAACCGCAGGTGTCTCCATACTCGTGACCGATAGGATGACGCTTGATCCGAACAAGAGGATAACGGTCAGAAGCAATCCGGGCTTCGGTAACTGGCAGTTCTATATCATGACGAATACCGGAGCATCCTCTTTCAGATGGTTCCGCGATGAAATGTGCTCGATGGAAGTAGCTACCGGCAAGCTTATGGGCGTAGACCCCTACGGCATCATTACAGCGACTGCTGCGCGTTCGCGGCCTGGGGCCAACGGTGTAACTGCACTTACGTGCTTTCAGGGGTCTCACACACGTGTGAAGAACGAAAAGGCCAGAGGTACTCTCTTTGGCATTAATCTTGGCACCACCAAGGCAGATATCGCGGAAGCGATACTTGAAGGCATTTGCTTCGAAATGAAGGACATCCTCACGATGAACGAGGAGCTTTCTGGCGAGATTAAGCGCATCAGGCTCTGTGGCGGAGTAGCAAAGAGCCCGATGTGGTGTCAGATGTTCGCCGATATCTTGCAGAGACCTGTTGAGATCACAGAGGTGTCCGAGCTTGGCTCCTTGGGAGCTGCAATGTGTGCTGGCATTGGTGCCGGGTTATTTGAGAACTGCGCTGATGCTGTTGGCAAGTGCGTCCGCATAAGCAAGACCTACATGCCCAATGAGAAGGCTGGCAAGGAGTACGCGGAGGCCTTCAGGCGATGGAGCAAGTTCTACGCGATTGCCAATAGCGAGGTATACACGTAATGGGAGACTCTCTCGACGTTAGGCTGTTGCTATGAGCGAGGCTTAAGCCGACAGTCATTGGAAGGGGACACTCATGATAAGGACGATACTCAATATCCTGAATGCTATTATCCCCAAGGTGGAACGCCAGATCTTCTTTTCATCGGCCTGGCCCTTCAAAGACAATGTAGCAGCCGTCTTCGAAGAGTTTCTCAGACATGACACTGCTCAGGACTATAGAATCATCTTGGACGGCTCCGGATTGGCGGATTATGAAGCTGCCAACATAGAGCATGTCAAGCATAAGTCACTGCTTTCTATCTGGCGGTTCCTACGGTCAAAATACGTGATGTATGATGTCGGGTTATACGGTTCTTGGATGACAAGGGACCAGATCTCGGTGAACCTCTGGCATGGCATGCCGATTAAGAAATTCGGGTACTACTCGGAATCCGTAGGAGACAAACGGCCAACGGCGACGTACGTTATCTCTTCCTCCCCGTTTTTCGTGCCCATCCTGGCTCGCGCTTTTGGAGTTCCTGCTCAGAATGTCTTGGTAACGGGGGAACCGAGAAATGACTACTTTTTCAGCGGGAAGGACGTGCTAAAGAAGACTGGCATCAATAAGTCAGACTACAAGATGGTAGTGATGTGGATGCCCACTTATAGAACATCGCGAATTGCGGAGCAGGGCGACGACGGAGCAGCCTACGAATTTGGAATACCCTTGTTAACAGAAAAGAACATTAAGGTTCTAGACGAGCATCTACGCAGCCTTGGAATCCTTCTCATCGTTAAGTACCATTCTCTGCAAGATGTCAATATGCCAGATATCGAACTAAGCAACGTGAAGACGTGGACTTCGGAACACATCACCAAGACTGGAGAGCCCCTGTACTCTTTGCTAGCGCAGTGTGATGCCCTTATAACGGACTATTCCTCAGTTTCTATAGACTACTCAGTGCTCGACCGGCCGATGTGTTTCGCATACGATGACATGCAGCTCTACGCATCAAAGAGAGGGTTCATCTACGAAAACGCGGAATCAATGATGCCCGGCTTCAGGGCAACAACGTTCGACGACCTGCTCCAGTTCCTAGTCCAGCTTAGCGTGGGGGTTGACGACTACCGAGAAGCCCGAGCTGCTGCGAATCGAGAGCATAATAGCTACCTTGACGGCGGCAACTCCCACAGGGTCCTGAAACAACTCGGCTTGCTTGACTAAATGAGAAGCCTACTCATGTTTTGTCCTCTTGGATTCGATATCGCTTGACCCGCAAACCCGCAAGCATTGAGAACGCGAGGAATGCGAGGATAATTGGCACAAGAGTCTGTATTATGTTCTTTGACGACAGGCCGAACTTATAGATAACCATTTGGTACAGAAAGATGGACAAGACATGGTACTCGCTATCTTTCAAGAGCACATAGACACACTGGTAGAGCAGTCCTGTCAGTACTGATCCTACTACGACTCCTGGGAGTCCGAAATTCGCGTACATGGATCCCTGAGAAGAGAAGGGATAGGAGTTTTGAATCGGATAGACATTTGTAGGCGGTAATACATAGTGTCCCCATACGTAGTTGCATAGGTACACTCCATCGTCAACCGGGGGCTTCCAAGGGAAGAGACTGCTAGGCAGGGGGGCTGTAAGCAGATTGACAACGGTTCGCCCGTAGTACATGTTGCCGATGTTGAAGTGAGTGTACACGAAAGCGTCACGCGATACGTAACTAAATTCCTCGAATACCGCGGCGATCTGTTTCATCCCTCCGAGAAGGATCTCTTCGGTTGTTATGTTGAATCCGGCAGCGGTTCTCATTTTCGGCAGCGCAATTACCAGGGCAGAAAACACCAGTATGAGGAGAAGCGATCTAGGCCTAAGAAAGTCCCTAACCCGGAATCTCCTGCACCTGTAATTGTAGCCCATAACAAGCAACAACAGCGCCTCGAGGATCGGCGCCCGCTTCGTGAAGATGATCATTCCAGCTGCATATATGCCGAAGCTAATTAGCAGGAGAAGTCTGTTTGGCCTTCGCTTATTACCCCAGAAACACAGCATTCCCACGACCATGAGATTCTGCATGCTCCAGAGATAGCTGGTTCCGTCACCATAACTTATTCGAGAGTGAGTTACTATGTGGGATATTCCCCCATGTATCTTTATGAAGAGGATCAAACTAAGAAACCCGATTGCGTACACGACTATACCAACGAAAATCATGTGGCGCTTGACTTTCGTTTTCAGGGAGTAACGGAAGATCCGTTTTGCTGTGACGCATTTGTATGCTTGGACCCCTAGCCAGGTAAATACCAGGACGATTACCTGCATCAGGAACACAACGAAGGTTTTCCACTCATCGAGATCCACGCCCAAGTGGCTCTTAAACAGGATGATGCCAGGGACATATGCGATTAACTGAATCGCTGAGAAAAAGGACATCGGCGAGAATATGTCTTTGGTCATTCGATACGATTTGAAGAACGAGAGGATATAGAGCAACGCCAGAAGTGAGCCGTATATGATCCTCATGGGTTCCCTTCATCCTCCGCTTTCAATGCACCCTACCAGGCTATTTACAGGTAGATCGAGATGATTCATACAGATCGAGGTAGTCATGAAACATTCGTTCCCTCGAGTACTCCTCCTGCGCGAAGCGACGAATATCTTTCCTGCACTTAATAGGCGCCTGGCCGGATAGCACAGATAACACTGCCGATTCCAACTCATCCAGGTTGCCGTAAGGTGCGAAAAGGCCGTAGCCAGGTGGAGCGGTCTCTCTAGTGCCGCCCGAATCAAATCCTACCACTGGTGTACCGCAAGACAGAGCTTCGATACAGGTGGTGGGGAAGTTCTCCATATTGCTACAGATGACGAAAGCATCAGCCATCGAGTAGTACTCGGCAAGCTCGACCTGATTGGAAGTCCTTCCCAAGGCGATCACGTTGCTACCATGATCTCCAGTCGAGCCATCGACCCCAATAAGTATAAACTTCACATTCTTGTCGGAGAACCTGGAAGCCAGCTCTATTACCCACTTGCCGCCCTTTCTCTCCTGCATCAAACCTGGCGCTACGGCAAGTACAATCTTCCCATCGCCTAGCCCGTGCTTTTTTCTGAGGTGCTCATACGGGCGAGGCAAGAAGACATTTTCCGTATCAATGCCGTTTTGGATTACCTTGACGCTGTGTCTTCCCAGGAAGGACTGCTTGACTCTGTCGGCCAACCACTTGGAAGGCGTCACAATTCGAAGGTTATCGAAATCATCGAATAACCTCTTCTTCTCCATGAATTGCCTGCCCGTGAAGTCGAAAAAGAGGCTCTTGGGGTACTCGCGCAATTGGGGACAGTGGTGACATCGAGACTTCCACCGCTCACATCCATAGGAGTATCCACACTTACCTGTATACATGAACTCGCAATGAAATGTCCAGACGGTTCTTATCCTCTTGCGCTTAAGGTAGTTGATCACCGGAGCAATGTTCACGAAGTATGCATGCAGTTCATGTATGTGCACTATATCCGGATTGAAAGCCTCCATAAACTCTAGCAACCGACGCGTCGACAGCGGCGAAAACACTCCGGTAAAACCAGTAGCTCTCGTGAGGAAGGCATGCATATATGTCTCTATGTCGCTCGCGAACTTTACGATATTGGCGCCACTAACTGCCGGCCCTCTACCATAGCATATCGCTGCATCATGCCCAGCCTGTGTGAGATTGGAGTACAGATCATAAACGATCTTCCCTGTACTTCCTCGCTTGCAGTGGACATCAACTAACACGATTCTCATTTACAGTAGCCACCTTCGACAAGATCAGCGAACTCGTCAGGTTTCCTACTCCATGCTTGTAGATTCACGACGTAGGAGTGCATTCCCTTCTTGCTCCGAGCGTGTATGTATCTTACACAGTTGGCTTCTAATCTTGGCGAACATCAAGCCAGGTAGATGACTTGACTAAGGTGTCGAATGAAGCGATAGTACAATCATAGGCTGAGCAATCGGAGGACGCATACATGACCACTGGCACTCGAGCGCGTCGAGAGTATCAAATCTGTGTGAACTGCGTGATGGATACAACAGATTCGCTCATACAGTTCGACGAGAAAGGTTTCTGTGACCACTGCAACAACTATTACGAGAACATCCTTCCGAATTGGTACCCCGATGAAACTGGAGCGAGGGAGCTTCAGCAGATTGCAGCACGGATCAAGGTTGAAGGCACGAACAGGGATTTCGACTGCCTGATCGGGCTGAGTGGCGGTGTTGACAGCTCTTATTTGTTGCATCTGGCCGTGAAGAAGCTCGGCCTGCGATCTCATTCGGGAGTTTCGAGATCGTGGGGATCTCGTTACGATCGTGTGCCCGGTCGAGCGACGTTTCGGCACTCCGACCGCATTATCTGTTGAGCAAGGAGTAGAGATACTCCGAGTAAGGACTGGCAACATAACCAAGACCAGTTTGGTTGAGAAGGGACTGTCGACACTTCTCCTTGAGTCTCAGTTCAGGGCAGCCATAGAGAATAATCTTTCGGGTATTGAGTTCGATCTTGTCATGTATTCCACTCCGCCGATAACCTTTGAACGAGTAGTCCGGTATGTCAAGCGTCAGGATGGGTGCAAGTCATATCTGCTCCTGAAGGATATATTCCCTCAGAATGCCGTTGACTTGGGGATGTTCAAGACCTCAAGTCCTCTGTACAGGTACTTTAGAGCGAAGGAGAAACGGCTGTATGCTCTCTCGGATTGGATAGGATGCATGTCGGAGGCCAACGTTAGGTACTTGCTCGCGCAGAATCCAGAGATTCCAGCTGATAAGGTCGAAGTGTGTCCGAATTCGATCGAGCCTGTCCCTCTTAGTAGATTTAGTGAGAGCAAGGGAGAAACGCGTGATGCTCTTGGCATCCCGCGAGATGCAGTTGCCTTTGTCTTTGGCGGTAACCTCGGTAGACCGCAGGGGCTGGACTTCTTGCTGAAGGTGCTTGACCGGATGAAGAACCGACCCGACCTGTTCTTCCTAATTGTTGGGTCAGGAACGGAGTATGGGCGAATAGATGTCCACTTGAGGGTCGGGGGTCACCAGAACGCCAAACTCATGAAAATGCTTCCTAAGGAGCAGTATGATTCGCTCATGTGCGAGTGTGATATCGGGCTGATCTTCCTAGACCCTAGATTCACTATCCCGAACTTTCCTTCACGCCTCACGGCCTACATGGAGGCGGCAAAACCCGTTATCGCAGCCACTGACACTGCCACAGACCTCGGAGAAGTATTGACTAGGTCTGGCAGTGGGATCTGGGTGAGAAACGGCGATCTTGAAGGTTTCGAGGCCGCGGTGGATCGATTGGTGGCTGATGCCGACCTTCGGAAACAGATGGGTCTCAGAGGCCGTGCTTATTTGGAAGAGCACTATACTGTTTCAAGGGCTTATGGAATTATCACAGCGCACTTTCGGAGCGACTCGGAGGGATAAGCATGTTTAGGGGGAAGGTTCTGCTGATTACCGGGGGAACTGGTACTTTCGGAAGTGCCGTTCTGCATCGTTTCTTGGCCACCGACATTGGGGAAATCCGTGTCTTTTCTCGAGATGAGAAGAAGCAGGACGACATGAGGCGTTCCCTCAAGAGTGACAAGGCGAGGTTTTTCATAGGTGACGTGCGGGATTACGCGAGCGTTGCCGCGGCGATGCACGATGTCGACTACGTTTTTCATGCCGCAGCTCTTAAGCAAGTTCCCTCATGCGAGTTCTTCCCGATGGAAGCGGTAAAGACAAACATCATGGGGACTGATAACGTCCTGACTGCGGCAATTGCCTATGGAGTCCGAAAAGTCATCTGCTTGTCGACCGATAAGGCAGTGTATCCCATCAACGCCATGGGTGTATCCAAAGCCATGATGGAAAGAGTAATGGTGGCTCGATCCCGTACCGTAGACCCCTGCAAGACAACCATCTGCGGGACTCGTTATGGTAACGTGATGGCTTCACGTGGGTCTGTCATCCCTCTTTTCATCGAGCAGATCAAGAACGGTCAGCCTCTCACCGTGACAGATCCCAACATGACCCGCTTCTTGATGACGATTGATGAGGCGGTAGATCTAGTGCTCTATGCATTTGAGCACGCTAGTCAGGGAGATATGTTCGTGCAGAAGGCACCAGCATCAACCATTGGAGATTTGGCTCAAGCGATAAGGGAGTTGTTCGGTGCTAATAACCCCATTAAGATCATCGGAGTTCGCCACGGTGAGAAGCTCTACGAGACCCTGCTCACTCGCGAAGAAATGGCTCACGCAGAAGATCTTGGGAGATACTACCGGATTCCTGCGGACACTCGCGATCTTAACTACGATAAGTTCTTTACCCAGGGAGTCGAAAATGCCGACTACGGATGGGAGTACACCTCCCACAACACCGAAAGGCTATCAGTCGACCAGATAAAGGACAAGTTGCTCGGCCTTGCCGTTGTGAAGGTGGAACTTGAGCATTGGAGGCGCGGCAGATGAAGACTGTTGTCATAACTGGTGCAGCGGGTTTCGTTGGAAAAAACCTTATCTCGTTTCTAGGTCAGCGTGATGACTTGGAGATTCTGCCGTATGACCTAACTGATGGTATTGATGTCTTGCGAGATTATGCAGCTCGGGCGGACGTTGCGGTCCACTTGGCGGGCGTAAACCGACCCAAAGATCCAGCGGATTACGTGCGAGGTAACCATGGATTCACTGTGGAGTTGCTCGGGATGTTGGAAAAGCCCAGAAGACCTGTTACGCTAATCTTTGCATCGTCTATTCAAGCTGCCCTCAGCAACCCTTACGGGTTGAGCAAGAAGATGGCGGAGGACGCGATTCGCGCTTGGTTAGGCTCAATGGGCAACAGGGCCTATATCTATCGTTTCCCGAATCTTTTTGGTAAGTGGTGTAGACCCAACTACAACTCGGTTGTGGCAACCTTCTGCCACAACATCGCCCGCGGCCTGCCGATAAGGATCGACAGCCCTGATGTCAAACTGACGCTTGCCTATATAGATGATGTTATTGCCGAGATTGCGGATGCGATTGATGGGAAAGGCCACGTTGACGAAGATGGGTTTGCCTATGTTCCTCGAACGTTTACCATCACTGTCGGAGAGCTGGCCGACAAGATACGTTCATATGAAACCAGTCGGACCTCGCTGATGGTTCCGGATTTGAGCAAAGACTTGGATCGCTTCCTGTACGCGACGTATACATCGTATCTTTCTGAACCTAAGTATTCACTTGACATGAAGCATGACAACCGGGGCTGGTTTGCTGAGTTCCTGAAATCAGCCCAGTTTGGGCAAATTTCGCTGTCCAGAACAAAGCCCGGCATCACTCGCGGGAACCACTGGCACCATACGAAGGTAGAGAAGTTTCTGGTGGTAGAAGGCGAGGCGGTGATCAGGATACGAAGAATTGACTCAAACGAGGTATCTGAGATATTTGTGTCCGGACAAGAGCTGAGCCCTGTAGAGATACCGGTAGGGTGTACGCACTCAATCACGAATGTTGGGCAGACGGACCTAGTTACGCTCTTCTGGGCTAACGAGGTCTTTGACCCATCCAGGCCCGATACCTATTATCTGGAGGTCTAGGTGTTGAAGAAACTCAAGGTTATGACCATCGTCGGGACTAGGCCCGAGATCATCAGGCTTTCTGAGGTTATCAAGGCATGCGACCGGCACTTTGAGCATGTTCTGGTGCACACGGGCCAGAACTGGGATTACACCTTGAACCAGATCTTCTTCGAGGAACTTCAGATTCGACAGCCGGACTACTTCCTGGAGTCAGCGGATGAACACCTCGGCAAGACAATAGGCAATATCATTGCCCGCTCATACGAAGTAATGGTTAAGGAGAAGCCTCACGCACTGCTAGTCCTCGGGGACACGAACAGTTGCCTCAGCGTCATCTCGGCTAAGAGACTCAAGATACCTGTCTTCCATATGGAAGCGGGGAACAGATGCTTTGATGAGAACGTGCCCGAGGAGATTAACCGGAGGATCGTTGACCATATCAGTGACATCAACCTGCCATATACCGAACACAGTAGGAGATACCTACTCGCTGAAGGCATCAGGAAAGAATTCATCTTCGTAACCGGTTCCCCGATGGCCGAAGTCCTACACAAGAATTGTAGCAGTATTGATCGCTCCTCAGTTCTCGAAACCCTTGGTCTTGAACAGGGCAAGTACATTGTGGTCTCTGCTCATCGAGAAGAAAATGTGGATCAACAGGCCAATTTCCTGTCTCTCATGAACGCACTGAACGATGTCGCGGACAGGTACGGCATGCCCTTGGTATACTCAACCCACCCTAGGTCATGGAAGCGCATTGAAGAGCGTGGCTTTGTGTTTCATCCGCTAATACGACAACTGAAGCCGTTTGGCTTCTTCGATTACTGCAAGCTTCAGCTCAACTCGTTCTGTGTCTTGTCAGACAGCGGCACTCTATCTGAAGAGTCGGCTATTCTCGGATTTCCGGCTGTATTGATTCGTACGTCAACCGAGAGACCTGAAGCTATCGATAAGGGGTCAGTATTGGTGGCCGGTATTACAGCCAGCAGTATTATACAGTCGATAGAGATAGTCAGAAGTGTCTGGATAGACAACGAAGACAGACCAAACGTGCAGGATTACCAAGATCTCGATGTGTCAGCTAAGGTTGTCAAATTGATCCAAGGCTACACCAGAATAGTTGATGACTTGGTTTGGAGAAAACACTGACATTTGGGTTGTCTTTGGTCCGGGAGACCCGCAGCCAATGGTGGCTTTTGAGTAGCCTCGAGGTTCGGGGAATTTGCATGTCTACTGGGGAAAAGATCGTGAATGGGAGGCGTTCGTCCGTGTTCGGAGGCATATGGCTCAAGAGAGTCATTGACTTATCGAGCAGCCTGCTATCATTAATCGTGCTGTCCCCGCTGATGGCACTAATCTCTATTTTAGTCCTCTTCGATGTCGGCAGGCCAGTGTTGTTTGCTCAAGAACGCCCCGGACTGCACGGAGTGCCTTTCAGACTGAGAAAGTTCAGAACCATGGGGACGGCCCTCGATCAAGACGGTGTTCCTCTACCTGATGAGCAGCGCCTCACCAAGATCGGTTCTTTCCTGAGGAGATGGAGTCTTGACGAGCTTCCCGAGCTGTGGAATGTGCTGGTGGGTGAGATGAGTCTGGTGGGTCCTCGTCCCCTGCTCATGGAGTACTTGCCGCTTTACAACGAACGCCAGACCAAGCGCCACCTGATGAAACCCGGTCTGACCGGTTTGGCTCAGGTGAGCGGGAGGAACAGCCTCTCGTGGGAAGATAAGTTCGAACTAGATGTCTACTATGTTGAGAATTGGTCTCTGGCTCTGGATTTCAAGATCATTTTGAAGACCATCGGGCAGGTATTGACGGGTAGTGGAGTGAATGCTCAAGGACATGCGACCATGCCACCGTTTACCGGGTCCGCTAATCGGACTCAGAGCCTATGAGAGAGGTAGCTGGATTGGGAGACAAGTTGATAATAGTCGGTGCAGGGGGCCACGCGAAGGTTGTTCTGGACATTGCCCTCGCAAACGAGATAACTGTTTTGGGTTTTATTGATGATCATGCAACCATTGCCCCGGCTCCAGACTATCAACTACTTGGAACTGTCGATATGTTGGAAGACTTGATGATCCGTCATCCAGGTTCTAGAGTTTTCATTGCCATTGGTGACAACCGCGTTCGTCGTCAGATCGATCGTAATCTACTTGAGAGTTGCGAGATCGCTCCTCCCCTCATCCATCCTTTCGGCTGGATTTCTTCCAGCGCTCAGTTTGGCAGTGGCACAGTTCTTATGCCTGGGGTTGTGATCAATGCTGGTGCGCGGGTTGGTAGACATGTGATCTTGAACACCTCTTGTTCAGTGGACCATGATTGCGCGATTGGAGACTATGCCCATGTGTCGCCCGGAGCCCACTTGGCCGGGAGAGTCACGATAGGCGAAGGTTGCCACATCGGAACCGGCGCTTCAGTGATACCTGGCGTTAGGGTTGGGAACTGGGCGGTGATAGGAGCCGGAGCTGTAGTCACTTCGGATATACCTCCGCGGTCCGTAGCAGTTGGCATCCCGGCCAGAGTTGTGAGGACGATCGAGCCGGAGTGAAGGTATTTGCTTAAGTCTACTAGTGAATCGAGGCGTTTCTGATGAAAGTCCACCTCTCTCGCCCTGACCTAACAGACATGGAGATCATGGCTGTTAACAGCGTTATCCAGTCTCCTATGCTTGCCCTAGGTCCGAACCTAGCAAGATTCGAATCATCTATCTCTTCGTATGTAGGCGTCCGTCACGCCATCGCCGTCAACTCCGGCACCAGTGGCCTACACCTTCTTGTCTGCGCTTTTGGCATCCAAGACGGTGACGAAGTCATTACTACTCCGTTCAGTTTCATCGCCTCCAGCAACTGCATTCTCTACGAGCGGGCAAAGCCGGTGTGCGTAGATATTGAGATGGATACTGCAAACATCAACCCTGACCTGATTGAGGCCGCTATCACGCCACGGACAAAGGCCATATTGCCCGTTGATGCGTTTGGTCAGCCGGCGAAGATGGATGTTATCAAGGCGATTGCCGAGCGTCACGGCCTGAAAGTGATCGAAGACTCGTGCGAGTCCCTTGGCTCAGAGTACAAGGGCGTCAAGTGCGGAAACGGCGCTTATGCGGATGGGGCAGTGTTTGCGTTCTACCCGAACAAGCAGATAACCACAGGCGAGGGCGGGATGGTCGTGACTGATGATCCAGAGATAGCTCGCCTTTGTAGGAGCATGGCTAACCAGGGGAGAGGGGATTCGGGTCTTTGGCTCTCTCATGAACGCCTCGGGTTCAACTACCGAATGGATGAGATGTCCGCTGCCCTTGGATGGGCTCAGATGCAGAGGATAGAGGAGATCATACAAAAGCGTCAGCGTGTCGCGGAGATGTATAACGAAAGGCTGGCTTCCATCGCTGGCGTATGGCTCCCCAAAGTGGCGCCTGGAGTCACCAAAATGAGCTGGTTTGTGTACGTCATCCGAGTGGGAGTCGACGAGCCAAATCACCAGCGCCAGATGGAGATTAGGGATCATGTGATGAAGATACTTACTGAGAATGAAGTGAATTGCCGGCCGTACTTCACACCGATCCACCTGCAGCCTTTCTACCGTCAGATGTTCGGTTTCAAGGAGGGAGACTTCCCCGTAACTGAGTTTGCCGGGCGGACAAGCATCGCAATTCCCTTCCACAACAACCTCACGCGGGAAGAGGTAGAGTATGTGGCGCAGGTGTTGGAGGAGGCCCTAAGGACGGCGTAGGTAATGTTCATCCCGGAAGTGATGAGCGGTCTGATAGGCGATCCCAATAAAGAGTTTTCCCTAAGACAGACCTTGAGAATGAAGGAGAGCCACATGAACAAAAGAAAACTTGGTATGACCGGTCTTATGGTAAGCGAAAACGGAAGTTATAAAGTACTTCCGGGATAGGGCCAAGGAGATACCTGACTATAGTAGACCGTTGTCGAGAGTGGCCGATATAGAGATGGCTCTGTTTGCTCGGAGCAGGAACGGTCTTGTTCAGTGCTCTTGACTAAGTCGGTCCTTCGGACCTGTTCAATAGGCATGTGAGGCCTTTCATCGAGCATATGCTGATACCCTACTACGCCAAAGCGGGATTCGTTCTCATAGGTGTGTACTAAGTTGCTCAACCAGGAAAGGCAATGGTAAGGGGCGTTCTGGATAGCTCCACCACTTCGATCTGATCTGCCCACTTTTCCAAGTAGAGATATGACTGTCGTCCAGGTCTGCGAAAGGACACAACTAAACGCCCGATCAACTCCTTGCCGGTGTCAAGCAAGTCGGTATCGTACTTATACGGATACCCAGGCCGTCCCTTGACCCTCTTGACGCCTATCCGTCCGTAGATGCCGCCGAATACCCACTCATGGTTTCTGTTGTAGTAGATCAGTGTCAATATGTAGTCTCTCTCAAAGTTCTTCTTGCTTTGCCACTCCTGCCAGTCTTGGAAGCTCGACTTCGCCAACTCGTATAGGGGCTCTCGATTGTCCTTGATGCCGGTTGCCAAGTGCAGTTTGTACCTGGCCAGGTCCTCGGGGCGTATCGGTAACAAGTCGAGGAGTCTCAACATACCCATCACCTCTCGCTCTTGCAGAATTGGGCGAAACCGGGCGAAAGTCCTTCTCATGCACTTCTCAGCGGACTGCGTGAAACCCTTGTCACCCGCGCTTCGATGAGAAAATAGTGCGCTATTTGGCATCTAGCATGGGTCTGCAAGTACCATGGAGGGATCGCGCAGCGCCTGTGCGAACTGATAGGCGAACTCAGAGATGTAGTGAAACAGGCTTGCGCACACCCCAGAGGATAGCCAGGGTTGGGAGCGTATCGGGAATGCTCCCTTACGCTAGAACCGACGAGGAAGTTGTCCCAGAAGGACACTCCGGTTTTAGGTCGAACTAACGAGGAGGGACTCAGCGGTGTGTGTTGCTCAGAAACTTGACGACCTCAACATGCTGCATATGGCCTCTACAGATCTGACACATGGCATCCGACGAGAGGAAGGGACAGGATGGCGAGGATTTCCGCCTTCCAAGTTTGTTTATGCCTACTTCGCGTTCAACAGTACCTACTCAGTGGACTGGCATGAAACCCTGAAGCAGGGCGTGGTTGTCGAGTGGGGCCCCGTTCGCGAAATGGAGAAGATCAAGTCCTATGTGACGTTCACCGGGGGAGTAGAAGAGGAAGGTGCGGCTACCTGGTTTCTCACGAAACTAACCCTCTACACGCGTCAGTGGGCGAATCTTGACCTTAACGATGCCGAACGTGAGCTCGGGTTTATCGTTGATGACGAGAGGAGTGGCCCTTATCGTAATGCCTTCAGAGGGGCATTTCGTGCGATTTGTGCTGAAGAAAAGCCTAAGCCGTTTGTTGACCTTCTCTGCGACCTTCTTCGGTTCATATATCAAGTCCGAAACAACATCTTTCACGGTGCGAAAACCTTTAGCGACATGGCCGACAAGCGTCAACAAAGGAGGTTATCGATATACACCGCGATACTGTGTAATTCTTGTCGCTATGATTTTCCTACAATAAAGGTTGAGAATGAAGGAGAGCGACATGAACAAAAGAAAACTTGGTATGACCGGTCTTATGGTGAGCAAAATTGGATTTGGCGGAGAATGGCTGGAGAGACATCCTGAGGAAGAAAGCATTCAACTGATCAAGTATGCCTCTTCAAAAGGAATAAACATACTTGACTGATGGATGGCGGATCCTAAATCACGCAACATTATTGGCGAGGGTATAAAGGATAATCGTTCAGAATGGTTTATACAGGGACATATTGGATCCACCTGGAAGGATGGACAGTATTACAGAACCAGGGATATGGCATATGTCCGCCCTGCATTTGAAGATCTGCTTGAGAGGCTCCAGACGGATTATGTAGACCTGGGAATGATCCATTATGTTGACTCAGATAAAGAGTGGAATCAGATACAGTCCTCGGATTACATAGATTATGTCATGGAGCTTAAGAACTCCGGTGTTATCCGTCATATCGGAATGAGCTCCCATAACCCAAAGGTTGCTATGAAGGCAGCGTTGTCAGGCCTTGTAGAGATGATCCTTTTTAGTATCAATCCCGCATTTGACATGCTACCGGCCAGCGAAGATAACAGTATATTGTTTGCAGAGGAATTTGACAATAGTCTTAAGGGCATAGATCCTGACAGAGCGTTACTGTATAAGACCTGTGAAGAGAAAGATGTCGGCATTACTGTAATGAAGGGCTTCGCTGGGGGCAGATTGCTTGATGAGAAGAGATCGCCGTTTGGTGTTAGCTTTTCTGTAACCCAGTGCATTCACTATGCACTGACCAGACCTGCAGTTTCATCAATTTTGTGTGGTTTTGATACCAAGGACCAGGTAGATGAAGCAGTGAAGTATGAGACGGCATCAAAGGATGAGAAGGATTATGCTTCCGTAATCGCATCAGCACCGCTGCATTCCTATATGGGTCAGTGTACCTATTGTGGACACTGTAAGCCTTGTCCGGTAGGAATTGATATTGCGATGGTCAATAAGTATTATGATTTGGCCACTATGCAGCCTGAGGTTCCCGCAACCATCAGATCCCATTATGAACTGCTTGAACATCATGCGTCAGAATGTATAAGCTGTAAGGAATGTGAGAGCAGATGTCCTTTTGGCGTAGGTGTTTCAGACAGAATGAAGAAGACAACTGAGCTATTTGGGGTATAGGGGATTGAAAATAAGCCGAAAAACATAACTTGATGCCACAAAACTGTCTGATCACGTCCGGCTCGTAGTAGTAGTCGGGCCGCTTTACCTCGCTCTTAAGGTTGTCGGGAACCAAGATCTTTGGAACTCCGCCAAGAGATTCGTGCGTAGATGCGCGATTGCCAGTAAGAATGTGTTCGGCTACGTGCTTGACTCCCTGCAGAGCCTTACTCAGCAGCGCATTGCGGAGAGCTGCGTCAATGGCCCTTCCTTAACACACTCCCGACCCTGCTTAGAGTCAGTCTCCCGTCTTCCACGGCTGGCTTCCCGTTTACGAACACCCAGGTGAATCCCTCAGGATACTGCCGCGGCTCCTCACTGGTGGTTTTGTCGACCACCGCTTCCGGCTGGAAGATGACCAGGTCGGCTTTCTTCCCTTCGGCGATCACGCCGCGGTCTCTGAGCCCCAGCCTCTCTGCAGGCAGGCCCGTCAGCCGGCGGATCCCCTCCTCCAAGCCTAGGAGGCCCAACACGTACTGCTTAATGAACCTCGCCATACCGCCATAGGTGTTGGGATTGGGCAGATAGTAGGGAGGAATGCGGCTGCCCGCCGTCTCGTCAACGAGGAACGTGTCGATGCCCACCATTGCCCGCGGATGCTTATAGAATATCCGCTTGATCTCGTCGGGACGCTCCTTGGGTTCGGCGCGGGTGGCATAGGGATCCCGCTGTATCACGTCCATCAGGGTGTCAAGGGGATGCCTTCCGGTCGAGCGGGCTATCTCCATGATGGATTTGCCTCTGAATTCGTCCACCGATGTATTGCCGACCACGATGGTCGAGGCCCAGCCAGGCTGGAGGATCGGGTTCAGGGAGTACCACTTGCCGGATCCGATGTACTGTCGGATCTCATCCCTGACGTCTGGCGCTGCCAGATTCTTGGCGAGCTGCTCCATTGAGCCGGCTTCCTTGAGCCAGGGAGTGAGAGCTGCCGCCACGTACTTGGCGTGGATCACGCCTCCGGTGAGGTGGTTGGGGATAACGTCGAAAGAGAGGTCCACTCCGGATTTCAGTGCTTCGTCCAGCACGGTCAGGGTTTCCTCGGCGGCTGCTTGGGAGAGCCGAGGGGTCGGATTCGGAGCCATGAGCCATCCAGGGGATAGATGGGCGATCTCCAGCCGGGCTCCGGTCTTGCGCGCAATGTCGATGGCTTCCTTCAGACCTTCTATGAGGCCGGGGTTACCGAAGCCCTCGCGCAGTCCCGTCCTCCTCCAGTGGCTTGAGAAGAATCCGCCTTTCTTCACGGCTGCTCCGATAACCTCGTAGGATTCTTCTTTGGAACAGAAAGCGTTGGGAGCGTAATCCATCCCGTTGGAAATGCCCCACGCGCCTTCGTCCATAGCCTGTTCTACATATCGCCTCATGGCGCCGACTTCGTCCTGCGTAGCTATTCTGCGGTAGTCCAGCCCCATGACGGCAGCACGGACGGTTCCGTGGCCTACCAGGGGCACGAGGTTTACGCCGGGGCGGGCCTGCTCGACGCGCCGGAGCCATTGGTCGAACGTGGACCAGTCAATGTCCAGGTTCTGAACCTCTTTGGCTGCTGCCCTCACCTTGTCCAGGTCGCCCACGACCTCCTGGTAGTACTTTCTGGACCGGACTCTGTCCCACCAGTCCCACTCCCAGAAGCAGGCCAGGTAGTGCTTATTGAGCGGGGCGGGAGAGAATCCGCACTGCCCTGTGACAGCAGTTGTGATTCCCTGTGCGACGGCGCTCTGGGCGGCGGGGTAGAGGAGGACCGTTTGATCGAAGTGGTTGTGCATGTCTATGAAGCCTGGTGTTGCCACTTGGTTTTCGGCATCAATCACTCTTGCTGCCTCTGCCGCGGACAAATCGCCTACAGCTGCGATGGCGTCTCCTTTGATGCCTATGTCCTCTACTGTGCTCTGTGCACCGGTGCCGTCGACGACCTGTGCCTTCTTTATGATGAAGTCAAATGTCATTTGTCTGACCTCCTTCAGTGCCTGTCGGTCACTCGTGTTTTCAACGAAGTGGGGATTGCTTCCTCCGTAGAGGCACCGACAAGAGGTATCCGGCAGAAAGGCGGTTCAGAGGATACGTAAAGAAAACGGGAAAAGGTTCAGGGCCGTCTCGCACCTGCAACCAGAGGAGACGGCCCTAACCTGCTGCAATCGTCTATTAGTCTACTCCGACACCAGCCTCTTTTCGCCTTCGATGGCCTGGATGGGCTTGATATCCTGAGTCACTTCCAGGGTGCCGAGGAAAGTGCCGTCAAGGTCCCGGACGGCAAAGTACCTGATGTACACGTATTTCCCGCCCATCTTGATCCAGAAATCTTCGTGGTCCTTGCGCCCTGACCGGAAGCTCTCGATGATCCCTTCCACCACATGGACGCTGGTCGGCGGGTGGCAGTCGACGACACGCCTCCCGATAACGGCTTTCGTGCGCGGGAAAATCCGCTCGGTGCCTTGGGAGAAGTATCGGACGGTGTTGTCTTTGTCAACGAAGGTGATGTCCACCGGGAGCGTATCCAGCATTCTCACGAGTTCATTGATCTGGAGCGCTCCGGTTGGCAGGACGATGGACCCGGACGGCGCGGAGATCTCGGGCTGCCCATCGGAGGTCCGTGCTGTTGCCGGTTTCCACTCGGGCGGCTGGCGAGATGAGGAAGTAGCCGATTTCCTTGCTTTCCTCGGCTATCACTTTCCACTCCTCATCGGTGAAGACATCCATGACCATGGGGAGGAGGATGTCGTCTTCTTTGGAGATCATATCTATGGCTTTGGTGAGCGTCGTGTCGAGGTGCTCCTTGATCGCCTGTTTTGTTGGCCTATCGGGCTCTGAGGGCTTGGGCCAAGCAAGGACCATGCGCGACGCTTCCTTGATTAGATTGCGTATCTCATCGTCGACAGCCCACATCACTTTGGGAGGTGCTGTTATGCCGTGCTGCTCCATGTATGGGAAGAAGAGGTGTTCCTTCTTCGTGTAGTGGATGTCTAGTTTGCCGAGGTCGGCAAGGTCTTCGGCTAACGAAGCGGCTGCCGCTGCTTCTCCGGCTCCATCTTGTCCAATGAACGCGTCCAGGTGCGGACGGATCCTGTCGTTTATGAGGTGTTCAAGAGCCTTGTTCTCCGCCTTGAGGGTGTGAGCGGGGTGCCCCGGCGTTTCATGGGGATTCGCCGGACGGTGGATCTCTTCGATCGATCCCTTGAACACAGCCGCATGGACATCGCACAGCCGCGTTATCTCCTCCACAGGGAGCCCTTCCTTGATGAGTGCCTGTTCGGCTTCTGCTATCTCGGCGGCCGACACGCCTTTGAACACTTCTTCAAACTTTGCCTTCACCGACTCAAAGTCCTTGCCCGCATGCAGGTCGGACAGGAGTTCCCTGATTACCTTCTGTCTGTATTCTCGGTTGTTGATCTCCTGAGTCATGCTTGCCCCTCCTTCGTCTCGAATCCGTTGGCTAGTAGAGTTGATCGGATGTCATCCATGCTGATGCCCCTCATCGCGGCACCTTTCGGAATTGTCATGATTCTGCCGGCAGTACCGAGCATACCGGATTTCGTGATCTCCTTGAATCCAAGCGTCTCCAGAATACCGATAAGCTCGGGATACTCTTGGCAGAGCGAATAGACGGACCTCGTGAGGTCGATGTATCTTGTCGTCACCATATCACCCCACATTCTGTGTGTGCACGGGCGTCTTGATTCCGCTGGGTCTGCCAGGAAACATGTCGGCCCAGTCGTCCTTACCTTGATTCTACTTGCCTTGCGAGAGCAGTTGAACATGAGGAGCATGTCTGGAGTGCGTGAATTCTTCTGCAACTAGGCTTTAGGACCAAAACCATCGGTGTCTACTCTTTTACTGAGAATCCGCTGCAAGCCAACCAACGCAAAGAATGTGCCATTGAATGTCAAGATAGGTAAGTTGCTCTCAATGCATATTCATGTTGCATTTCGTCATTTTCCTGGTACAGTTGTTCGTGACGGAACAAGAGTCGAGCAGATATCGCAATCGCAGCTTTTTCATCCCACCGTACGACACTATCGCCCTAGATATCTCCTGCTCCACATAGAAACAGGCGTCGACGCCAGATGCTCGAGACTGAGGGATCCATTCGAATCATCCGCAAAGAGGAGGTGATATCGATGGGTGACCACTACTACGTAAACAACAATCAAACCAGAAACCCAGGCTTGCATCATGAAGTCCACACAGAATGGCACGCAAACTATCTCGGCATTACGGACAAAACGTATCTCGGGTACTTTGAGAACTGCTATGGCGCACTTGCCAAGGCCAAAACAATCTACTCTGATGCCGACGGCTGCGCGGCTTGCTGTCCCGCCTGTCATAGAGGATGAGATAGAGGAGGATTTCGGGATGTACAAGACCGGTCAGAAACCAGGGAAGGGCACCTATCAGTGCATAGCCTGCGGGCAGCTTGTGGTTCTGGATGATAGGACCGATACTCTTCCCCCGTGTCCTAAGTGCAACAATACTTCGCACATAAAAATCAGGTAGGGATAGTTGGCGCATACGCTTTCTTTGTTCGCGAAGTGAAGCTGGGCGACTATCACGTTATGTTACAGGATCTTGAGTTGCGTCGCGGCGGAGCACGACAAGTAGATGCCGAATGACAGCTGATGAGGCTGTTGACCATGTTGATGTGCGGATTGGTAGCCACTTCTATTTAGGCTACGGCAGACTGCGGTAACAGATAGGCGAGAAATCCACAACCATGCGACTTTAACTTGTTGAGAGAATCATGACTGAGCCAGCGTTTACTTCGCGCCAACAAAGGAATTCCTCAAATGCGATTAGGTGCTACTATGTGTTTGCTACTGGGAATAAGCTTGGCACACTGCGAGAAAACAACAGGCGTTAGTATGCTGTAGAAGAGCCCGCACTGACCAACAGTGAGATGGCGGACGGTGGGTGAGGCTCGGAGATCCCCTATGCAGCGTACTGCAGGCATAAGGTGGCAAGACTGGAGGGGGAAACATGATAGCAGCGGAGAGTCTCGCATTGATCCCGAAAGACGACCTACCGAAAGTATCAGAGACCCTGAGTGCGGACGATATTTCGCAGCTCGTCGAGTGGCTGACGCTTAGCGATGACAATGCCCGGTTCAAGGCGCTTCTTCTGCTTCAGTGCAGATCCTCCCTCGCGGGCGATGTGTACCCTTATTGGGACGTCTTCCGCGCCAAACTGAATAGCGACAACTCCTATCAAAGGTCCATAGGCCTTATGCTCATCGCCGACAACGCCAAGTGGGATTCAGCCGGGAAGATGGAAGCAACACTCGAGGATTACCTTCACATTCTTAACGATCCAAAGCCAATAACGGTGCGCCAGTGCATACAGGGGTTAAGTAGGATAGCGCTGTACAAACCGGATCTCGGCCCGAAGATCGCGGATAGACTCGTAGCGTTCGACCTCGCCGGCCAGAGAGAAACCATGAGAAAGTCCATACTCCTGGACATAGTGAACACACTGATGGTGATAAGGTCGAACAGCACGTCGGACACTATCGAGGCCTTCATCCAGGATGCCCTGTCAGGCGATATCCTCGATAAGAAAGCAAAACGGCAGATTGAGGCGCAGATGGGAACTCACGGCGACCGCGGCAGGAACACAATCACCGACTACGTGACCGCCCTCGACGGGCCGTACACGGAAGTCAAAGGCTTTGGACTTAAGAGCCGCTACGTCACCGAGGATGTTCCCTATCTTGTCGTAGCAGGACTTTCGCTGGCAGAGGCGGCAGGGGTGCCTGCCCCCACAATGGAGCTCTGCGTGCAATTGGCGAGTGCAATCATGGATGTAGACTACCGAAGCGCCGGTTACTCACTAGCTCGGCTTGGGCTGGAGGGGCTAGATCGAGACGGAATACTGGCTACTGTGAGAGAGAGATAGATGCAGCACAATCCGCACTCGACAGGCTGAAGAACAAGGCTCGGGCTGCTGTTAAGAGCGTGCAGTTGAAAGAGGCCCCGGGTATGCCGCACTCCCATCTATGAGGTGAAGAAACTGGACTACGTTAGCGACTGCAAGGACCACTGGTACGCTTACATCTACGAACAACAGGTAATACAGGCCGACGAAGTGGAGTTTATACTCAATACTGTAGGAAGCCCCCCCAAGCGGATACTTGAGGTCGCGTGCGGCGGAGGAAGGATCCTCGCGCCGCTCGCCGGGGCCGGGCACATCGTCACGGGCTTTGACTCAGATAGAGCAATGCTTGAGCGTTGCGAGGCGAGGATCCGGCCGTTCCCCAACGCTAGATGCTACTACGCCGACGCAGTTGCTGGGGACTGGGGCAAGGACTACGATGTTGTGCTCCTTGCGGGGAACATCCTGCTTAACATCGTCTCAGATATGGACTACAGCCAAGCTCAAGCCTTGCTGATTCGTAGAGCTTCCGAGTCTCTTAAGGCCGGCGGCCGGCTCTATCTGGACCTTGACTGCTACAACAGACCCGCCGAGACTTCCTCTAATCGGCGTGAGTGGATCTGCTTTGAGGGAACGGATGATCGGGGAACTTACGGAAAGTACATAATCATTAGCGGCGACTACTCCCCGGAAACCAGAATTGACCGAAGCAGGAGGCGCTACGAGATAACCCCCGCGGGCGGGGAGATGGAAGTCTTTGATCTCTCGTCCGTCAAGTATTTCCCGACACTTGATCAGGTCCACTCGTGGCTGACTGACGCGGGCTTGGAGATTGAGCAAGAATACGGGGGCTATGATCGTAGACCTATAGATGAGGATGTTATCGGAAACCGGGCAATCATCTGGGCGAGGAAGGCTTGAGCCCAATACGCGTCGCTCGGGAACCACCTGGAGGGCTGCGCATGGCCAGCAATGTGAAAATCAAACTTCGCACGATCGTTTTGGATTGCCACGACGCCAAGGAGTTGTCGGATTTTTACTCGAGGCTGCTCGGCTGGGAAAAGACGGTTGTAGAGCCCGATTGGGTCCTGATGCGGGATCCCAAGGGCGGGACCGGGATGTCGTTCCAGTCAGAGGAACTCTACGTTCCTCCGGTCTGGCCTGAGGAGCCTGGGAAACCGCAGAAGATGCTCCACATGGACTTCCTTGTCGATAACCTTGAAGCGGCGACTAAGCACGCATTGGATTGCGGGGCCACGCTGGCGCCTACGCAATTCCTAAAAGGCGTCAACGTGTTCTTCGATCCGGCCGGGCATCCGTTTTGCCTCTTCGAGGACCCGAACTACACGTGGGAAGACTCATAAGCTACCCGGATCTTATCAGGCACGACCAGCACCGGACAAACAATACACACCATCGAACATGCCTAGAGCGGTTCTATGGGATTACTCAAGGTCAATGGATGGGCTTCACTCGTACGGTAGAAAGGCCATTGGCGAGGTCCTCAGCACATGTCAGAACCGATTCACTATGTTCATTGACGATAATAAGCAACCCCGCGTCCTAGGCAACTCTGAACATTCCAACTGGTAAGTATAGTAAAACTTCAGGTAAACGCAGGTTTTTGACGAGTAGTTGCAGAAGTTTCTGTGACTCTCGTGCGGAAGCGTTTCGTTTACCGAAAGATTCCTCCGAGCAACACGACCCGCCCCGTATGAGGCAGGTATAAGGCAGGACCTTGCTGCTGGGTGCTACCGCATGAGAAGTCCAGACACCGATCAGGAGGTGATCCCGGGTATCCTCTGCTTGTCCCGGTCCCAACGCGGTAGTTTGAATTGGACAGCAACAAGGAGGCGATGAACAAGTGGACGTGCAAGCAGCGATCGAACAACTGGCAAAGGACAAGTCGGCTACGTTAGGTGTGTACTTCAAGCGGCTCGACACCGGAGAGACCATCGAGTACAACTCGGGCCACATCTTCCCGGCAGCGAGCGTAATCAAAGTTCCTATCATGATGGAAGTCTTCAATCAACATGCGCGGGGCAAGTTCGGTTTGGACCAGATCTTGACCGTAGACAAAGATACGGGTGGCCCAAACGGAAGCGGGATTCTAAAGCATCTTCAACTTCCGGTTCAACTGTCCGTGCATAACCTGACTACTCTCATGATCATCATCAGTGACAACACGGCGTCAAACAAGATGATCGACCTGGTCGGGTTCGACAAAGTCACCGAGCTCTGCAAGAGATACGATGCTCCTGATGTCGTGCTCAAGCGGTACTTCGTAGGAGCCGGCATAGACGACCTAAAGAAAGACAACACCATCAGCCCCAAGTCCATGGGAATCCTGCTGGAGAAGCTGTATAGGCGAGAAATCGTGAGTCCGGAAGCGAGCGACGCCATGCTGCGCATAATGAAGAAGCAGCAGGTTAAGCACAAGATTCCGCGTTATCTCCCGCCCAATACGGTCATCGCTCACAAGACAGGTACTCAGGAGATAAGTTCACATGATGCGGGCATCGTATTCGGCCCGGAAGGATCAGGCAGGGATTATGTCGCGGCTATCTGCTGCACGGGAGTTCCTGCTAAGCCTACCGGAGACGATCTCGTGTCCGAGGTCTCAAAACTCCTGTACCAGCATGCTTCGGAATAATCACAACACGTATAAAGGAGGCCTAGGCTCATGGTCGAAGGTCGGATTTTCCTGTTCGCCGTAGGTATCTTCATCTGCGGCGCCATTCTGGTTCAGATCAAGAAGGTCAAGACCGGCGCAAAGCCCGGGTTCAGACCTATGCCCGCTCTCGACGCCATAGATGAAGCTATCGGCAGAGCCGTTGAGATGGGTAGGGGCGTTCACTATACGCCGGGAGTCGGCAACCTCACCACGCGAGGCGCTCCCACCATGTTTGCCACGATGGACATATTGGCTCACATATCGCAGAAAGCGGCTCGTATGGACGTCGATTTCATAACAACGACCGGCTCCGGCGACGTGCAGACCGTCAGCGAAGAGATCGTGCGGAACTCATACGCTGAGGTAGGGCACCCGGAAGCCTACCACGTCGACAGAGTCCGCTATCTTTCCACTGACCAGTGGGCATACGCTAGCGAGATCGCCGAGATCATCCGCAAGGAAGATATCCAGGCAAACCTCATGATCGGTTACTTCGCGGCTGAGGCTCTAGTCATCGCGGAGTCCGGTCAGCAGGCGGGTGCAATCCAGATCGCGGGCACCACAAACGCTTATCAGCTGCCCTTCTTTGTGGCGGCTTGTGACTACGTTCTCATTGGTGAGGAAGTGTTGGCTGCATCCGCCTACTTCTCTGACGACGCGGTTGCGGTAGGCAGCCTTGTTGGCGAAGACTACGGCAAGCTGTTGTGCCTGGCACTAATTCTCATCGGTGCGATTATGAGGACCTTCGGCACGGATTTCATTAATCAACTAATCGCGAAGTAGGAGGGGTGACAATGCTGAAGAACGTCTTACCTCTGCTGGTAACCTTCTTTATTGGGGCAATCATGATGATCGAGTTCTTCTTCGTCGCCCCTTGGGCCAGCGATATTTCCGGACTCATCCGTAGTTGGACTCCTATCATAACGGCTTTCACGATTATCGTCGGTACGTGCAACCTGCTTATGGTTCACGGTAGAAGCATCAACCGGAAGGCTGCCGGCTACTTCAAGAGCGTGCTCCTGCTGATCGCTTTTGCGGTGACAGTAGTGCTCGGGCTGACAGCGGGCCAGAAGTCTCCGGCTTACGTGTTCATATTTGACAACATCCTCAATGCCACCGGGGCTACCATGTTCTCGCTGACCGCTTTCTACATCGGCTCGTCGGGCTTCAGGGCGTTCCGCGCGATGAACCTGCACGCCACCATCCTTCTGCTTTCGGGAGGACTCCTGATGATAGGCAGAGTTCCCATTGGCGAGTATGTATCCGGCGCCATGCCGAATATCGCGCAGTGGATTATGGACGTGCCTAACGTGGCAGGCCAACGAGGCATCATGATAGCCATGGGTATCGGTTTTGTTTCGCAGTGCTTGCGTATTCTGCTGGGATACAACAGACGCCATCTCGGCGCGACAGAATAGGAGGTGCACGGTGTGTCGTTCTTCGAGAAACTCCTTAAGACCGATTCGAGGATCATATATCTCATCATGCTGATCGGCATTGCCATTCCCCTGATTAACCCGCTTGGCTTGCCGCTTGAGATTGTCGATACCACTCGTCAGGCATTCCAAGAGGTAGAGAAGCTGGCGCCGGGCGCAAAGGTGCTCGTGTCCTTTGACTACAGCCCCGGCGGGGCCGCCGAGCTCGACCCGATCTCCGCAGCTATGCTCAGTCACTTTCTGCGGAAGGACGCGAAGATATACGCTGTGACCTCTGTTGCTGAGGGGACGATGTTTGCTCAGCAGAACCTCAAGTTGTACGAGGCCGCAGGAAAGGTATACGGCACCGATTTTGTAAACTTGGGGTATTTTGCCGGCGGCGAAAGCGCAGTTGCCGCTATGAGCGAGGACTTCCGCAGCGTGTTCAAGACGGACACTGAAGGGACTCCGGTTGACCAGATAGCGATGATGAAGGATGTCCAGGACATGAATGACATGGACATGGTTGTCTCGGTCAACGTCGGACCTGGCGGCGCTGCTACAGCACAGGTTTGGGTGAGGCAGGTAGCCGTCATTTATCCGGACGTCCCGGTCGTCCTGGGAGTCACCGCGGTCATGACGCCGAACATCATGCCGTACTTGCAGTCAAGGCAGATCAAGGGCCTCCTCGGGGGGCTCCGGCCGGCAGCTGAGTACGAACTCCTGCTTGAGGCCCCCGGGAATGCTGTGGCGATGATGGACGCTCAGTCTGCCGCCCACATCACCATCCTGGGCTTCATAATACTGGGCAATATCGCTTACTTCGTCACAAAGCCGAAGAAGCAAGTTAAAACGAACTAGAGGGGGGTCACATAATGAACGGAGGCATAGGGACTCTCACCGCTGCTCTGTTTACAATCGCCACATTAAGTTCCGTGTTCGCCAAGAATAACCCGGCGTTTGATGTGGTCCAACCCATATTCCTCGGAGTCGCCGCCGGCCACGCGTTTGTAGTGAACGTCGAGATCATACGTTCGGGCGCCGCCGCGATTTCGCAGGACTGGACTGCCTTGATTCCCGTTGTGCTCGGGGCGCTCGTCCTCACGCGACTGGTCCCGAAGTGGTCGCACATGAGCAGAGTGTCGATGGCGATTATCGGTGCCACCGGCGCCGCTCTGGGTCTCCGAGGAGCGCTGCAGGCAGAAATCCTTGACCAGGTAGGCGCAACACTGGTATCCCTGACAAGCCTAGACAACCTCATCCTGGTCGTGGGCGTGTTCAGCACTCTCGCCTACTTCCTGTTCTCGAGCAAGGTGACTGCACCGCTTACGGGGAAAGGGCCGCTGAAGTTCATCCCCGAGGTTGGGAAGATCATGATGATGGTTGCCTTCGGCGCGTCCTTCGGTAACGCCACCATGGGCAGGCTGTCGCTCCTTATCGACCGAGTGGCGTTCTTGATTAAGGACTGGATTGGGCTCGGGGCGTCAGTCTAGTCAATGTAGGCAGTAACGCTTGACACGCGACCGAAGCTCTAAGTAGTGCAGGCAAGAGGCATGAGCGGGGATGATGCTCGTGCCTCTCTTTGTATGGCGTTCGTTCAGGCTATTGCCGTTTGCGCCGGAAGCTGTTACACACACAACAGGAGGTGTCTCCTGTGCCTGAAGAAGAAGCCGCGTACTCTCCGCCTGAAAACGGTTTTCGCACGTTTGTTAGCCTATGGGTGTCTCAAGCCTTCTCTGTGTTTGGCAGCCAGCTTTCTTCGTTTGCCGTAGCCGTATGGCTTACGACCGGCCTCTATCCTAATCCTGACCAAAAGGGACTCCTTGCCGCGGCCTTGTCCATGATGACGCTGGCGTTTGGGTTGCCGAGTGTTCTCCTGGCTCCCTTCGCGGGAATCCTGGCCGACAGGGTCGACCGCAAGACGATAATGTTCTGGACCAACGTTGGCTTAGGGTTGGTCAGCGCAGCACTGGCTGCCGTTCTTGCCGCGGGCGCTCTAGAGCTCTGGAGTCTCGTGGCTGCCATGATTCTGTATTCCTCGCTTCAATGCTTTCACAGCTCGGCTTTTGATGCTTCGTACGCTATGCTGGTTCCGGAAAATCAGCTCCCTCGCGCCAACGGGATGATGCAGACAATCTTCTCACTATCGGGGATACTCTCTCCGGCGGCTGCAGCGGCGCTCATCGGCCTCCCTGCCCTGTTGCGTAAAGCACCCGACCCGGGCTTGATCGCGAGGCTCGTTGCCCGTGTGCCGGAAGGCGCGGTCTTGGCAATCGCGATGGACGCCCTGAGTTTCTTAGTCGCCGCGATTTGGCTTCTGTATCTGAACATACCCTCTCCACGGATGGCCGGGACACCTGCCCTAAAGCCAGCCGGCCTGTGGACCGACGTCAAGGAAGGGATGGCCTTCATTGGAAGGCGGCGGGGCCTCATGTGGCTCCTGGCTACATTTGCGGTGGTCAACTTGTGCTCAGCGCCCTTTGACGTGCTCCGTCCTATGATCGTCCGTGACAGCCTTGCAGCCGACTATACGAGACTGGGCCTTTCCTATGAGGGCGTCCTCGCGCTCATGAGTTCGGCTGGAGCGATAGGAGGCCTCGTCGGCGGGTTCATCATCACGGCGTGGGGAGGACTCAGGCGAAAAAGATTGTACGGAGTGTTGGTTTCGCTCGTGCTGAGCGGGATTGCTCAGGCGGTATTTGGCCTTTCGAAAGTGCTCTACTTGTCTATTGGATCGATCGTTCTCACCATGTTCGCTCTTCCGGCAGCCAACTCACACTCTCAGACCATCTGGCAGACCCTGACGCCCCGCGAGATGCAGGGCCGCGTATTCGCCGTGCGGCGGGTTGTGGCTCAGTTTACGTCGCCGGTCGGCGCCGCGCTGTCGGGCGTCCTCGGCGCATTTGACCCAGGGCTCTCGGTGTCGATATGCGGGGCTATCGCGTTGGCCTTCACTATCGGCCAGTTCTTCAACCGGAAGGTGACGACAGTGGAGGACGACAGCATCGATGGAGCGCACCCGGAACGCGCAGCCGTGGCCCTGTGAGCACTCATCAAGGTTTGTTCGCGGGATTCACCGTATTGGGAAGGATCGCCAATATCGCGCGTGTAATGGTACAAATGTTGCCATTCACACTATCTACACAGCAAGATGGGAGGCGCTGAGTTGAAGCAGAGGACGATCCCTGTTCCCGGAGCCAACACTGAGCTTACGGCGTACGATTTCGGGTCCAAAGGTCCGCGAGCCTTCATTACTGCCGGCGTACACGGAGGCGAGTGTACGTCGATCAGAGTCGCCGAGATGCTTGTGAGCGAGCTGGAGAGGATAGAGGATTCACTGCAAGGCTCGTTTACAGTGATCCCCGTAGCTCACCCGCAGGCATTCGCTGAACTCCAGCGGACCTCGCCTGTCGATGGGCTGAACCTTAACCGCGTGTTCCCCGGCAACCCCAACGGCCAGCCTACTGAAGCTATTGCGGCCGCACTGTGGGAAGAGACCAAGCGCAGCCAGTACTTCATTGACCTCCACTGTGTGTGGGGCGACAGCATCACCTTCGTGTATGTCCCTTGGAGCAAGTTCGAATATGCCAGGAAGTTCGGCGAGTCATTTGCCTTTGACGTCCTTGTTGACTCGTCCTATGCCGAAACGGGGCTCGCTTATACGGATGCCAACGAGCTCGGCATACCTGCCGTGGTGATTGAATTCCCCGGCCTCGGGTCAAGAGGACGGGTGGATATCCCGGCGGCCCAGTACGGGTTCAAAGCCGTCATGCTAGCGCTCCACAGGGCCGGCTTGGTGCCGGAGCCTGAAGGCCTAGACGCAGAGATCCTGTCGAAAAAGCCGACGCGGGTTCACCCATCAGTAGGATTCACGTTGCCAGCCGGCTTCTTTGAGCCGTCTGTGAGGCCCGGCACATGGATTAGTGCCGGCGATCCGGTAGGAACCGTTAATGGCAAAGTGGTTCGCACGCCTATCGAGGGCCTTGTGATCACGATACCTCCTGCCATGTATTGCCCCAAAGATCACGTTACCTCGATCAGTATCGGAGTGAGGTTTGACAAGCCTAAGCCGGAAAGGCATGAGCCGAGGCTTAAGGCGATCTGGTAAATAACAGCATCATCTTCGCACATAACGTGCAAAGAGCCGACTGCGACTGCAGTCGGCTCTTTTCCTTATCGCGCACATGGACGGTGACGGATACATCGCCGGAAACACCTTTCACGCTGAAGAATTGTCAATCTTTGCGACCCAATGTCGTTTTTGATGTCAATAGCAGTTGACAATCCTTGGATTATGAAGGTAAAATTTCACTAACGTCATCTAGTGAAAGCTAGGCAACATTTAACGCAGGAGAGGTGACTGGCACACATGGACACAGAGAAAGGATTTGCCGAGATACTGAAGGCTAACATCGACAACCTTACTCCATCGCAGGTGTCAGTCGCCAAGAAACTGTCCGAACTCGATGATCGAGTGGGTTTCCTTACCGCAAAAGAGATCGCTGATGTGGCAGGAGTAAGCGAGGCAACGATCACACGTTTTTCGCGAGCCCTGGGGTTCAAGGGCTTTCCTGACATGCAGGCAGCCATCCGTGAGCACTTGTTGAAGAAGATCGGCATCGGGATGAAGGAACGGTTCGCTGAGTCCCTTAGGACTTTGGCTCTCGATGTGATCTCAGAAGTGCAAAATGCCGAAATCGGGAACATACGCGAGACCTTCCAGCGCCTATCTCCAAAGCAGTTGCAGGGTGCAGCCGACCGCATTTTCGCCGCGAGAAGGGTTATGGTTGTCGGCGTGCGCATGTCCGCTGCATTGGCGGCCTACCTGACCTTTGGACTACGCATGATCAGGCCAGACGTCTACGATCTCTTGAGGGACAGTCACGATTTGCACGACCAGCTCATCGATATTGGCCCTGAAGACGTAGTTGTAGGCATATCCTTCGCTCGCTATCACCTCGACACGGTACGTATATGCCGGGCTGCCAGCGAGAAGTCCGCGTACCTAGTAGCTATCACGGACAGCGTGTTATCACCTGTTGCTCAACATGCTGACCAGGCATTTGTCGTTGACCACAGAACATCTGCATTTTTGCCGTTCCACAGCGCTGCTATAGCGCTCTTGGACGCGATCATCGGCTGTGTAGCTCTTGCCGACCCTGAGAAGGCCCAAGAGAGATTTGCCAAGCTAGATTCAATGTACAAGGATTTCGGCTTCTTCTATGTGCCGCCGCCCCATATAAGAAGTGCGGCATCCAGACAGCAGATCGGTTCCGCGGATCGAGCTACTAGGACGAACAAGAAATAGCCGCCTTAGTGCCCGAGGTACGCCTATTGGACAAGCCTTCATACCGCGACCAAGACAAAATCGGACTCAAGCGGGAGGGCACCAGATGGTTGAGGTATCTGCAGAAGCCAGAAGTATTAACTCGGAGATCGTAAGGCACAGGCGTCACATACATAACTTCCCCGAAATAGGTTTGGAGACACCCAGGACAGCTGAGTACATTGCCGGGGAACTTCGTCAAATGGGCATCGAGGTCACAACGGGAGTCGGCGGGCACGGCGCGGTAGGCCTGATACGGGGGACTTCCGCCGGTAAGTGTATAGGCTTGCGTGCCGATATGGATGCTCTGCCCATCCAAGAAGAAACCGGGCTTCCTTTTGCTTCTTCGCGACCCGGCATGATGCATGCTTGCGGCCACGACTCGCATGTAGCGATGCTACTTGGTGCCGCAAAGATACTGTCAAGGCATCGAGATCGATTGCGCGGCTCTGTGAAACTTGTGTTTCAGCCCGGCGAGGAAGGACCCGGGGGTGCCAAGGCGATGATCGATGACGGCGTCCTCGAGAATCCCCGGGTGGATGCGATAGTTGCGTTGCATGGAGGAGGCACTTGGGATCACGTTGCCACCGGCCAGATAGGAGTATGCAGCGGACCCATGATGGCCTGCCTTGACAGGATTGACCTCGTGTTCAAAGGTCAGGCGGCACATGGGGCCGCCCCCTTCCGCGGAATCGACGCTGTAATGATCTCCGCCCAAGCTCTATCCCACTCTTCAGACGCTTGTTAGCCGCGAGATACGCCCATGGGAACCTGTAGTCGTGACAATCGGGAAGATCCGCGGTGGGACGGGCTACAACATTCTGGCCGGAGATGTCACTGTTGAAGGAACCGTTCGCACGATGCGCCAGGATTTGCGGGAGGTTCTGGCAAGACGCATCGGTGAGATAGCTACCGGGGTCGCTCGCTCTATGCGCGGCGATTGCGACTACAAATACACGTACGGATATGCGCCGGCTGTCAAATGACACCGAGTTCACCAGTAAGTTCGCAGGTTGGGTTGAGGAAGAGATGGGTGAGGATCGTGTAGTTCCCATAACCACCCCTACCATGGGAGGAGACGATTTCGCGTATTTCCTCCAAGAGGTGCCGGGAACCTACGTCTCTTTTGAAGACTATTAACCCCGCAAAGGGCCTTGTGTACTCGCAGCACAATTCCCGGTTCGACATCGACGAAGACGTGCTATGGGTTGGAACTGCTGCCATGGTCACAGCATCAATGAAGTTCCTCGGTCATCGTTGATGCAGACCGCGAAAAAGGGCGGACAAGACAGGAGGATACATAGATATGCGTCGGATGGCCATACATATCGGAGAACTGACCGGCGAGGTGACTGACCGCTTAAAGTGGCTTAAGGAAGCCTACAGCAACCTGACGACCACCTATGTGACCGACAACATTATGGGTGAGATCTGGGGAAAGCAGTGCTATTTCTCGCAGATTACTCTCACCGCTCTAGTGGATGCTCCGGTTCACGCGGTTCTGGATGTCCCTGAGTACCGAAGACTTGGGTTCATCTTGGTTCGCGAGGCGCTCGATGTAGCGGATGCTGCCAAGGTAGTGATACCTCCGTCCGCGTCATTTGACCCCGCCATGTATCGGACTAAGACCAGTGAGGACACCAAGAAACTTGAGGCCTATTGGGACAAGTATCTCGATCAGCTTTCCCGCCACCAGATGAAGGAGGCGCACAATCACGTCAAGACAGCCAGCGGAGTCTGGTGGGACATTGTGTACCGGCGGAGGAAGTCTGAGACTCAAGGGCTCACGGGCGCAGTTGTTGACAAGGCCAAACTCTACGGAGTCAAGGTGCGTCCTCTTAACGAGCGCCTGGTGCAGATGATCTATGAAATCGAGGCTGGGAAGAGGAGCCTCGGATGGGACAATATCCGAGAACTCGACGACTACCGGAAAAGCCTTGGATTGGAGCTGCCCTGATTGCGGGTACCTATTGAAAGCTCACTACCTGTTTGACGGTGAGACGAAGATCCGGGACGGAGCGGTGCTCACCTCAGATGGCCAGATCGAAGCTGCCGGTTCGCGTTCTGAAATCGGTGACGTTGATGACGCGATCGTATACGACTTTGGCGACGCGACGCTGATGCCAGGCCTTATCGATTGCCACGATCACTTGACATCCGGGCTCCTTGAGTTCGGGCAGAATAGGTACGTTTCTACCAGTTGGGCCATCCTCAAGGCGGCGAACGATCTAAAGCTGACGTTGGAGCGAGGGTTCACGACCGTCCGAGATTGCGGGGGGCTCGACCTCGGAGTCAAAAAGGCAGTGCAGGCAGGGTTAATCCCCGGACCACGCCTTGTCATATCCCTCGTGATCGTCACGCAGTCTGCGGGTTTGGCCGACGATCACTACATCGGGGACCGTAGGAGCTACCGTACACCTCACACTGCTTCCGATAGATTGCCCGAGGAGTACTGCCGATCGGCGATACCCGGATCGAGCGTGGCGAACGGCGTAGGATCAAGTCAGGGCCAAAGCTCGGGAGATCATCCGGGCAGGCGCTGACAGGAGTCGTGCTTACGGAGACCGTCTTTTCGTGGCCGGGGATGGGCAGCTTAATGTACACGGCTATCATCATGAGGGATTATCCGCTGTTAATGGGGATATTCCTTGTTACTGCTTTGTGGGTTCTGGTCACTTTCCTCCTTGTTGACATTATTACAGCGTACTTAGATCCCAGAGTGAGATACGATTGAGGTGCTTTAGACAATGCTAGGGTCAATAGCAGAGAACCCGAGGAAGAAAGCGGGACAGGCACGGCAATCGAGGATCAGGGCATTCTGGTCGGCGTACTCGAGCAAGAAGAGTGCAGTAGTTGGGCTCGCGCTGATCGCCATTTGTGTCCTTGTTGCAGTTGCCGCGCCACTGATTGCGCCCGAGGGGCCGAACCGCTTTTATGACGGCATTCTCCAGCCTCCCGGACAAGGTCATCCTTTCGGTACCGACCCTCTTGGGCGAGACGTATTTGCAGGGGTGATCTGGGGCACGCGGATCTCTCTTCTGTTCGCGCTCGGAGTGGCGGCTCTGTCGCTCTTAGTTGGGGTTGTGCTGGGAGCCCTATCCGGATACTGGGGAGGCTGGGTGGACGAGCTTTTGTCTCGCGGCTTCGAAGTGTTCCTGATGCTGCCTCGGTTTTTCCTGATCATACTTATTGTTGCTCTGTTTGGTCAGAACATAGTGTTCACCGCGATCATAGTTGGGCTGACCAGCTGGGTAACAAACGCCAGGTTGACACGTGCACAAGTCATGACTGTTAAGGAACGTGTCTTTGTCCAGGCGAGTCTAGCCTCCGGGGTATCGCGCACTAAGGTGCTTTTCAGGCACGTATTACCGAACGGTCTCTATCCCGTGATCGCTAACTCAACTCTGGAAATGGCCGGGGCCATTATTACCGAAGCAGCGCTCAGCTTTCTCGGCCTGGGAGACCCAAACCACCTCAGTTGGGGACAGATCCTTTATTCTGCTCAGATGCACATTCATTCATGGTGGCTTGCGGTGTTCCCTGGCCTAGCCATATTCATGCTTACGTTCGCTCTCAACCTGGTTGGAGATGGAATAAGCTACGCATTCAACCCACGCATTCGTGAACGACGATGAAGGGCGGTGAAGCCAGGTGGACAACGAAGTAGTACTGGATCTGCGGGACCTCCACACCACCTATTTGATAAACAATCTGCAGGCTGAGGCAGTCCGCGGAGTCTCGCTGGCCGTTATGCGAGGACAGACGGTTGGACTCGTTGGCGAATCGGGTTGCGGCAAGAGTTCGGTAGGATACAGCATACTGCGGATACTGGCATCCAACGGGAGAACCAGAGCAGAGCAGTGCCTTTTTCGCGGTGTGGATCTATTCAAACTCAGTGATGCTGAAATGGCCCGATATCGTTGGGATGGTATATCCATGATCTTTCAAGGGGCTATGAACGCCTTGAATCCTGTGATTAGGGTGGATGATCTTCTGGTTGAGATCCTGAGAACTCATTCTCAGGTCACTAGGTCGGAGGCACTTGCCAGGATTGCTGAGCTCTTTGAAATGGTCGGCCTTTCGCCGCAGCGTATGACAAGCTATCCCCATGAGCTTAGCGGCGGGATGAGGCAACGGGTGGTCATAGCCATGAGCCTTCTATGCAACCCCGAGCTCATCATAGCTGATGAACCCACGACTGCGTTTGACGTCATAGTGCAGGACCAGATCCTCAAGGAGATCGAGAGTATTCAAGACCGACTGGGCATCGGAATGATCCTGATCTCTCACGATATTGCGGTCATTTCTGAGACATGCGACACAGTGGCAGTTATGTATGCCGGCCAGATAGTTGAAAGCGGCAGCACTGCGGCTGTCATGAAACAGACGAGCCACCCATATACGAGGGCTATGCTGGCGTCTCTACCGGATATACGGGGCCCTCGAATCCCTCTCACCTCACTGGTTGGAGCGCCTCCGAGCCTGACCCAACGAATCCCCGGGTGCTCTTTTGCTCCCAGGTGCCCGGCTGCCAAAGAAGAGTGCAGAGTGAGGGAGCCTGACTTAGTTCCGCTCAGCTTCGATCCGGATCACCTTGTCAGGTGTCACTTTGCGGGCACGGAGTAAATGAAACCCGCGCGCGAGATTTTGTCACGAAGGAGGGGGCTCTCGGTGGATTTCGAGGATAAAGAGGTGCTTCTCAGTCTTCGAGCGGTTGAGAAGACCTATAGGCTAAAGGGTAAAGGGCTTCTTGGTGGGGGCGTTCGGGAAGTCACCGCTGTGGACGACGTTGATCTTGATATCTACAAGGGTGAGGTACTCGCGTTAGTAGGGGAGAGCGGCTCGGGCAAGTCAACTATGGGCAAGGTCATCTGCATGCTGGAACCAATCAGCAGGGGCAGCGTCAGATTTGACGGTGTGGAGCTAGGGTCTCTCCGGGGTGAGGAAAGACGCAGGATGCGCAAGCGCATTCAGATGGTCTTTCAGGATCCGTACGAGTCCCTAAACCCGAGGTTCACGATATATCAGACGCTCTCGGAACCCTTGAGGGAGCACAAGGTTGTTGCTACCGAGGACGCAGTACGTGAGAGGGTGTATGCGGCGCTGGAGCGAGTAGAACTACGTCCGCCGGAGACATTTGTTGACCGCTATCCCTTTGAACTGAGCGGGGGACAGAGGCAGAGGGTTGCCGTTGCCCGGGCGATTATCTTGGAACCAGATTTTGTCATTGCCGACGAGCCCGTTTCCATGATGGACGCGTCAGTCCGAGTCGGTGTACTCAATACCATGCTGAGTCTGAAGAGCAGTATGTCGATGACTTTCCTATTCGTAACGCACGATCTCAGTGTGGCTCGATATATGGCGGATAGGATCGCGATCATGTACTTAGGGCAGATCCTTGAGATTGGGGCGACGGATCGGGTGATTCAAGACCCTGTCCATCCATATAGCAGAGCGCTCATATCCGCTGTTCCGTCAATCGACCCGTCTGTACGGCGTGAGAGGGTTACCATACCCGGTGAAATACCGAACCCCACCCAAAAGCCTCCAGGATGCTATTTCCACACCAGGTGCCCGCATGCCGAGGACGTCTGCAAGCAGAAGACTCCTTCGATGAAGGAAGCTTCCAATGGGAGCATGTACCGCTGCCACCGGGAAGCCCTAAGTCTAGGCACTCTCCGGTGATATGTCAGCGTGGTGGAATTGGGGCGCTTTGTCGTTCTCCACAAACTGATCTAGGAGTGATCTCATATGCGATTTGCGATTAGCGGGGGTTGGGTTTTCGACGGTGAAGCAAATGTCTGTACCCCGGATGCAGCTGTAGTAGTGAATGATGGAGTGGTCGAGGCCATTACTTCGCTAAGTGATTTCGACAGGATGTACCCGAACGTCCCAATCAGCCACCGATTTGATGGATGCACCGTACTGCCGGGATTCGTGAATACGCATTCCCACCTAACGATGCCGGGGGACGGCAGCGTGATCGATGAGGCCATGAGGGTTGGAGATGACGCCCTGCTCCTGAGGGCTAAGAGGAACGCATGGTGTTCGCTTCAGGCAGGGGTGACCACCGTCACAGACTTGGGTGCCAGAAACAGCGTGTCTTTCGCGCTCCGGAGTTCTATAGCCAAGCAGACTGTGCCTGGACCACGGTTGGTGTTGGCCGGGCGCCCCTTCACCAGCAAGAAGGGCCACTGCTGGCATATGGGAGGCGAGGTTGAGACCGTCAGCGAGATTGAGAAGCTGGCCAAGACGCTGTTGGACGAAGGCGCAGATGTCCTGAAGGTGATGGCCAGCGGCGGAGGCACTCCCGGTTCTGATCCGTACAATCCTCAGTTCGATGTAGAGCATCTAAGGACAATGGGTGAGGAAGCGCGCAAAGCGGGGAAACCTTTTGTCGCTCACTGCACTTGCACCGAAGCGATAAGGTTGTCCCTTGCAGCCGGGGCCTCGATCATAGCCCACGGCATGTTCATGGAGCCAGATGGTTCCATGCGGTTTGCTGACGAGGTTTCAAAAGAGGCTCTCGACCGCGGTGTGTACTGGAACCCTACACTTGAGGTCGCGGGCAGTCTCGTGCGAGCGCTGAGGCAGAGTGAGGCAGAAAGCGAAAGTCAGCTCAAGGCGCGAGAGGATCAGTACAAGCGCCGCGCGGAGCACGTTAATCGTCTGTACAACAGTGGAGCCCAGATCATCTCGGGTTCAGATGAAGGCTGGAGGTTCAACCGGTTCGGGAACTTCGCCAAGGAAATCGAGGCGCTGGTGATCGACGCGGGGATGAAACCTATCGACGCAATAAAGGGGGCAACCTCAACTGCCGCCAAGGCGCTTCGCATATCGGATCGTGTTGGGAGCCTGCTCCCGGGCAGAAAGGCCGACGTCTTGATCGTCGAAGGCTGTGCTTTTGAGGATATTACCGCTCTACAAAGGGTAAGGGCTGTGTTCCTGGAGGGGCAGCCGGTTCCGGTGGTCCAAAACATGATGTAGCGTGAGCAAGCGAAAATCCACTATTTGGTTGGAGGGGTTAGTGTTGAACTGCCAGGAGATAATGCAGCTTGCCCTGTCGATGGCGGGAATCAGCGAAGTCCCCGCGGACTCGGCAATTGTGGTGAACAGCGACAATGTGAGGAAAGTAATGATGGGTGTCGACATAGATACCGCCGACCTCATGCTTGCGCGAGAGCTTGGAGTAGACCTTGTCCTGGGCCATCATCCCGGCACAGGAAGCCCTGCCGTTAATCTGCACAAAGTGATGGAGAGGCAGATCGAGCTCATGGTTCGGGCCGGGGTGCCTATAAACAAGGCAGAAAAGGTACTCAAGGGGCGAATCGATTCCATCGATCGCGGCGAGCACGTAAAGAACTGGATTAAGGTGGCGACGGCGGCCAAGCTGCTGGGGATGCCCCTCATGAATATCCACACCCCGATTGACATCGTAACAGAGAACACTGTCCAAAAGCACCTGGATGAGCGGCTAAACCCCAAGTCGAAATTGGAGGATGTACTGAATGCTCTGAAGGAGATGCCCGAGTTCTCCGACGGGCCGGCGGGACCCGTTATCCGCTGCGGAAGCAAAGAGAACTACGCCGGAAAAGTGTTCGTGAGCATGGCCGGCGGCACCAACGGCGGCCCAGCCGTGATGCAGGCGTATTTCTCGGCCGGAGTAGGGACGCTTGTGATGATGCACATCCCGGAAGATTCCCTCAAAGCCGTGAAAGACCAGGGGATTGGAAACGTTGTGATTGCCGGTCATATGCGAGCTGACTCAGTCGGCCTCAACCTCTTCGCGAAGGCTCTGGAGGACAGAGGTCTCGAAGTCGTGAGAATGGGCGGCATAGTCTCATAAGACGAGGTGCGGCACGTTGGCGGGCGTCCTATGCTCTGTGATTGCAGGTTACGCCCGCCAACGCCACTTCTCCCACGCGAAAGCAGGATAGCCACAGCCCCTCTGCTCAAGCCTCACGTTCTTATTTCTTATCGAAGTTGTCGGCAGCCAACACGCTGTTCCCAGAGGATTTTGCTGCCTCAGCGAGAATCAACCGATAGTTTGTGTAGGACAGAGAACGATCGGGTGGCGGAACCGGAGTTCTGGTCTGGGTGAGCGCAATTGAGTGACTGTGTCAGCCACTTTTGACAAAGAATGCACCAGATGATGTCTACGCCTGCGCAGACGGTATTCACAAAGGACACACACTACGAAAGGGGCATTCTTAATGCGTGTACTAAGCTTTCTGAAGGATAGCGAAGTCCACCTCGGTTTACTGACAGAGGGAGGCGTGCTGGACGTCACTGCAGCCGCCGCGGCGGAAACGGAGGGCTCAAGCGGAACCGGACTGCCCGGACTGCCTCGAACTATGGAGGAATTGATGTCTCAAGGCGAAGCGGGACTTGAGAATTTGCGTCGACTAGAGCAAAGCTGCCGCGGGGGACAGCCGAAAATGGAACTGCTTGACGAAAGCGCCCTCGAGTACGCGCCTGTCGTTGCGCGCCCGGAGAAAATCCTCTGCATCGGGCTGAACTACGTGTCGCATATCGAGGAGGTCAAGGTCCGCGACGACCTGCCCAAGTATCCGGAGGTTTTCGCCAAGACCAACAACGCGTTGGCCGCTCATAAACAGCCCTTCAAGATGCCTAGGACTGCCGGCCACTACGATTACGAGGCAGAGCTGGTCATCGTCATGGGCAGAGAGTGCTCGGAAGTCTCGAAAGAGAAGGCGCTTGACTACGTCTTTGGATATACCTGCGGAAACGACATCACGTCTCGCGAGCTTCAGAAACGCGGGCTCCAGTGGTTCATGGGTAAGTCACTTGATGCTTCGGCTCCCGTCGGACCGCACATCGTTACCGCTGACTCGCTTGACCCAAGTAACCTGGACATTGTGATGAAGCGCGGCGACGACGTAGTCCAGAGTTCGAATACCTCAAAACTCCTCTTTGATTGCGCTTACTTGGTGAGCTATATATCCCAATACATGGTTCTGAAGCCCGGAGACCTTATCCTTACGGGCACCCCGTCCGGGGTCATCGGCGGCAAACCTCCCGCTGAACAGAAGTGGCTTGAACCTGGTGAGATGCTTACCGTATCCATTGAAGGTATAGGCGACTTGGTGAACACGACGGTTTAGCAGGGTTGTACGGATACTTGCCAAAAACGCCAGGGCCGGCTCTTTAGCCGGCCCTTCGACTGGCGAGGCAGATTCGGCCGTAGTCATTCTTGATGTTGATCCGCTGCATTCGCAAGGGCACTTCAGCGCCGGACGGCGATCTCCTAGCGATGGGTATCCCGATTGAGGTTGTTCTGTTGGGTCAGCAGTGCCAGGGTCCTTGTTGTAGCGCACGGCAGCACCTTGATTACCGGAGGTGATGCGCCTGGCTGCAGTGTCGAGAGCATCTCTGCTGCATTGACACCAACTCGAGTCATCATGGTGTTGTTGGCAGCCTCATGTTGAACGAGGCTACATCGCCTGAGAGCCGATGTCGTCGGACTCCTCACACCCTACGAAGGTATGCGGTCCTCTGCAACAGTACTAGGGTGAGTGTTGCGGGGCTGCGCCACAATAAAGGTTGTACCGTTGCTGCCTCGACACGGACACGCGTGGAGACCCCTACTGCCCTCAGCCCAACAGGCTTCGTGGCCGAGCCTTGATCGGGACACGTGTGGAGACTCCCCCTCGGTCCTGAGGAAGACTGCCGTCAGGCCGGGGGCGACGGCACTTTGGCTTAAGCGGGCTTTCATGATGCTTTCTGCTGATACTACGTCTCCCGATTAGTCCGCTGCAATTTGGCATTCCAGATGAGCAGGATGATGGCGAACTCAGCGACCGATCGTGCAGGCCATTTGTGAGTCGCGAGGATGTCGTAAAGGGATCCACCGACGAATATGATGCCCAATGTCCAGTAAAGTGTTGATACGGCCGACTTGCCTAATACCAGCTGGTACCTTTCGTCCATGCTCCGGCGCCGGTCTCCGGTCTCAAATCCTTCCTTTTCCTCGGCGCTCGGATGATTTGCCCACATTCTTACTATCATCCAGCCGTATAGTACCCATATCACGACGGTGAAGCCCAGCTGGTCCATTCCATAGGTACGGGTGCCGCGAACAATGTTGGCAATGACCGGAATGGCCGTGCCGAAAATGAACGCTGCCCCGCAAATGGTCATGAACCAACGATTCCTTTCCCAACTGAGCCTTCCTTTCGCCCGGTTCTTCACCAAAAGGGGGTGCACTTTGGGAAACACCGCCACCATCAGCGAATATACGATGGTGTAAGACAGAACGTGCCCTGTCCAGAACTCTCTGTCACGCCCTAGAGATTCAAAGACCTGTCGCGCCGGTATGCCGCTTCGGATGGCCGGAAGCGCGACAAGCCCGCTTATCATTGCCAGAGTTAGCAGGTAACTTGCGATGAGAGCCCAGACTCGGGGTCTCATTTTATCTCTGCTGTTCATTATGGCCTTCCTCCTCAAGCTCTTCTCTACACAAGAAAACTTCTTCAATACTTCGGGAAAACACCTTGGCGAGCTTATACGCAAGCAGGATAGACGGGTTATACCTGCCCGATTCTATGGAGATTATCGTCTGCCGGGATACGCCAACCTTTTGAGCTACCTCTTCCTGAGTCAGCCCGGCTTCACTACGCAGCTCCCTGACGCGATTTCGCACTACATCACCTCTAGCTTGATGTAAAGCAACCTTTGCATCAGGAGTGTACTTCTTTCTTGACGCGAATGTCAAGGGGGCTTTACACCCGGAGGCACATCTCACTGCGATGGGTATCCCGATTGAGGTTGTTCTGTTGGGTCAGCAGTGCGAGGGTCTTTGTTGTAGCACAGGGCAGCACCTTGATTGCCGGAGGTGATGCGCCAGGCTGCAGTGTCGCGAGCATCTCTGCTGCATTAACACCAACTCGAGTCATCATGGTGTTGATGGCAGCCTCATGTTGATCGAGGCTACAACGCTTTAGAGCCGATGTCTTCGGGCTCCTCACACCCTGCGGCGGTATTGTGGTTGTCCGCGGCAACACTAAGAAAAGCGTTGTGGGGCTGCGCCACAATAGAGGTTGAGCCGTTGCTGCCTCGACACGGATACGCGTGGAGACCCCACTACCCTCAGCCTAACAGGCTTCGTGGCCGAGCCTTGATCGGGACACGTGTAGAGACTCCCCCTCGGTCCTGAAGGGGAGTCTTGATTGGCAAGTGAAGTGGTTATCTACCGAGAAAGCAGCCTGGTTCCTACGCCCTAAGGACCTTGCCTGCCTTCTGAGGGCGGGGTTTCCCACTCTCCACCAGCACTTTCCCGTTGACGAGAACGTAGTCGATACCGACCGGATACTGCACGGGGTTGTCGTAGGTTGCTTTGTCGATGACGGTATCCGGGTCAAACACCACAATATCCGCAGCGTTACCTTCCTTTATAGTGCCCCTCTCTTTGAGCCCGAGCAGCGAGGCGGGGCGCCCCGTCATTTTGTAAATGGCGTCCTCCAGGCTCAAAGCCTTCTGTTCGCGTACGTAGCGGCCGAGAACCCTCGGGAACGACCCGTACAACCTGGGATGGGGTTTGGCGCCCATGATCCCGTCGGTGCACACGTTTCCCTCAGGTCGCTGCAGTATCTTCACGACATGCTCTTCGAGGCCGTGGAAGATGACGAGTCCGGCAGTGTTGTCTTCTTCTAGGAGCAAGTCGAACGTCGCGTCGAGGGGAGCCTTGCCACGGAGTTCACCTAACTCTGCCAGGCTCTTGCCGACGGCGTCACGGTTCTTGTCAGTTTTCACAAAGGTGATGCGGATACCCTCAAACCCTGCTCTGTGGACGAAGTTGTCCCACCCTTCAATGCCGTCGATGATGTCCTTCTTCATCCTGGCGCGCTTGCCCGGACTCTGGAGCCTTTCCAGCAGCTTCTCGGTTCCTCCGTTGTGAGCCCAAGGAGGGAGGATGACTGCCAGCATGGTGCTGCCCGCGATGTACGGGTACTGGTCGAAAGAGAAGCGTGCGCCGTCCAGCAGCTCGAACACGCGGTCAATCTTCTCCCAGTTGCGTTTGCCGGCCACTTTGAAGTGGGAGATGTGGGTGCGGCATCCCGAATTCCGGCTGATCGTGAGGAGTTCTTCTATGGATTCAAGGACAGCGTCAGACGCATTGCGCTTGTGTGTCACAAAGAGCGCGTCGCGCTCGGCCAACACCTTGCACAGAGCCACGAACTCGTCGGTGTCGGCGTAGCAGCATGGCGGGTAGATCATCCCGGTAGACATACCGAACGCGCCTTGGTCTAGGCACTCGCGCAGAAGGTCCTGCATCTTAGCGGTTTCTTCCGGCGTCGGGAGCCTGTCTTCCAGGCCCATGACTCTCATCCTGACATTCCCGTGAGGCGCCAGGAAGGCGACGTTTGGCCCGAGGGCCATGGCCTCTATTCGATCCAAGTATCCGTCTACGTCGCGCCAGTCCCAATCCACCTCATAGTCGCCTTCCAGACCAGCCATGGCTTTCTTCCACGCGGGTATGCAGTCTTCGCGCAAGGGGGCTAGAGACATTCCGTCTTGGCCGATGAGTTCCGTGGTCACTCCTTGCATGACTTTGGGGGCGACGAACGGCTCCTTGAGCAGCAAGAGGTCGCTGTGGCTGTGGGTGTCGATGAACCCCGGGCAGATGACCTTTCCAGCAGCATCAATTCTCGTTCGGGCGGAAGCGTCCTCCAACTGGCCCGGAGCGGCTACTGCTGTAATGCGGTCGCCCGCTATCCCTACTTCGGCGGTTTTTCCTGGCGAACCGCTCCCGTCGATCACCGTACCGTTGGCGATAATGATGTCAAAGTGAGACATGATGTTTCCCTCGCGATCTCCGAAATCTCCAGTGTCTCCAAAGAGATACGCTTTCATTTCTTCACGTGGGAGGGGCGTTCCCTCCATCGCGCGATTCTTGCCTATGTCATCACTTTAGGATCCTCAGCCAATCTCCCAGGAGATACTGTAACCGTCCAATGAGCAGCGATAGCCTGCCCATGACAGTGTTTGAGAAGGCCGAACCGAATGCGATCATCATTGTCCACCGGCCGATCTGCGACGTCACCTTCAGGGCGCCCTTCTGCTCTCTTGTGAAGAAGAAGTAGGTTATCGTGCTCAAGGAGCCCACAAAGATCAGAACGGCGTTGACGGAGTCGATGGGGACGAACGCGCCTCGTATTTGCCCGATCAAGTCCGATTGAGCAAACCTTGTAAACGCCAAGCCGGTGCCCACGCCTACCAGGAAGGATGAGGGGATCCTGTTGAGCCACCTTATCTGCGACGGCATGAACCTCGAATAGAGCAGGAGCCCTAGCACCAGCGGGACAATCACCGAGACTCGGCCCTCAGTTGCCAGAGGCGTGATCGCCATGTTCTTGACGTTTAGCCACCCCATGACTATCGCCTGGCCGGCAGCTAGTCCCACATACAGGTGTTCAGCCAGCCTGTAGAAGGGGTTCTCCTTGAACAGGATGCTCAAGAACGACAGGGTCAGAAACGCTCCTATCCAGATGCCCATAGTATCCACCTACCTCACGCCTCCTTTGCCGGACGCTTTCCTCTTCTTCCTGACCGCCAGTTCTCCAATGTTGCCCAGCACAATGAGGACAGCGATGAGAAGGTGGGCTGCAGACTGTGCGTCCATCGAAGCCGTAGCCTGGCCGGGCATCTCGAGGAGTTGTTCGTACTCTGCTGCGCCCCGAAGGCTTCCAAGATAGCCCTGTATCTGTTTGGCGTCCGAGTACGATTGATACCGGGAGATCTGCGAGCCGATCGCCCCGCCTGTGAGAGGTTTGTTGTAGGGACCTTGGAAGTACTGGATATATGGAAGGATACTTCCCGTAGCGATATCGATGAAAAGGTCGACGTCCTCAGCGGTTCTTACACCTTCAAAGATCGGCATACCGGAGACAGGCTTCCCTTCGTAATCCACGCCGACAAATCCGGGGATGTCTTTGGCGAAAGACGCCAAAGCGGCTTCTCCGCCGGCGAAAAAGCCGAGGTTCACGAAATCGGTCCCGTACGTCTTGCCGCTCTCTACCCACTTGGACCACGCTTTATGGGCGAACACCGGGCCCTGCTGGCTTATGGAGCAGGCGATGACCCGAGCTCCCTTCAGCATGCAGTGGTTGAAGAAGACCTCGGATTGAGGGTGGACTTCGGCCGCACCGCCTGTGTCGTAATCGAACCCGAAGACGACGACGTTGCCCGGCTGCAGGCGTTCGAGCGCATTGAACGCTTTCCTCGTTTCCTCGGTCACCGCGAACGGGAGGCCGACCGGCTTTAGGAGCGGGAGCGACACGAGGAACGCCACCAACACGTATATGATGCGCCTGTCGATATTCAGCAATCTCTCCATGTCCTCGCCCCCTTAATTTCCGAGGTAGCCCCGGTCGAGGCCGGTCAGGACCCGTAGACCGGAAGCCATAACGCCGACTGCCGAGCAGATGATGATGCCTCTCATGCCTGCAACGTTGGGAACATTGATTATCCAGTTGGCCACTTGCGGTAAATAGGGTGAGATGGCATCGCCCAGAGGAGCTCTGCCCAAGAGCACGATGAGCCCCGCTCCGAGTAGAATCCCCGCCTCAAGGCTCCGGGCCCTGAAGGCTCTGTATCCCGCTGACGAGATATAGAACGCCAGCGATGCGTACACGGCTGCTCCCAACGGAGTGAGCATGTTGTTGAAGGCGAAAAGGTAGCCGGAATCCTGAGTGCCAAAGAGAATGCCCCGGAAGATCATGAAGAAAAGCCCCAGCAGCAGGACGACGCTGTTGCCCCATCCCGAAGAGCGCTTCACGATGTTCCTACCGTGGAGGCGGATTAGGGACACGCCTCCGATACCGAGAGCAAACGCGGATACGATGACTGTCCAGTCTTGCAGGCTCTTCGAGGTGGTTTGGATGAATGGAGCGGAGACCGAGAAGTCGAGGATCATGAAGAGGCCCGCGATGAAGCAGATCGCTATGGGGAGTGAGTTTTTCATGTCATCATCCACCTCCTATCTAGCCATGAGCTTGGACAGCATGTCCGAGCCAAACGTCTCCAAGAGAGCGCCTGCGCCAAGGAGAAGAGCGGCGGCCATCTTGGCGATATCCTGGCCGGCAAGTGAGCCCATCATGGTCGGTTCTCTATCCAGGTAGCTTGAAACTGCATAGACTTCCTCACCGATAAGGCAGTAGTCACATGCAACCGCAAAGAAGGGGATCTGAGGCATAACCGCTGTTCCGGCAATCTGGATGGCGCCCACGGCGTGACCTGTCTCGGCCAGGATCAAGCTCTCTGCAGTGAAGTAGCCGATCATTATGTTGGCAGCGACTTTCTCGCGGGTCATGATCCCTACCGCGGCGGTGGTAAATGCCCACTGAGCGGGGGAGAGGAACCTTACGGTGGCCGGGGTATACTCGTCCAGTTTTCCCGCTTCTAGGTATGAGTAGCGGACGACTTCGTCGGCAATATTGAATGTCTCGGCGGCACCCACACTGACCAGCAGTTGGGTGGAGTACTGCGCAGTTTTGCGAGACACGTAACGCAACACCGAGATGCCGGCCATTATCATGGGGCTCGTCGCAGCTCCGGTGACGCTCGCGGCTCCCGGCGTTTGGTGCACCGGCTTGCCGAGCTCGGTAGCCCGCCCGATTGCCTCGTCGATGGCATCGAGGCCGGCAATGCGCCTTATGAACGGCAAGCGTCCCGAGCGTGCCCTAAAGACTTGCCAGAAGAACATCGCGGCGAAAACCAACATCGAAAAAACGATTGAGATTCTGCCTTCTACCAACGTGGTACGACCCTCCCTACATTGGATGTAAGTTGACAACCGAACGGCCGACAACGCGACAACGGACCGTACAATGGAAGGTCTACGGACGCATGAGCGGTAAAGCCCACGATGGGCGGATTCAGGGAGGCGTTGTCAGGCGCGATGAATGCGGAGTACCGTGGGGTATACGTGAATGGAAAGACGCCGGGCATCACCTCCGGGGCCAAGAGTCTAGTGGGACTAAAAGGCAATTCAAGAACTTACTGGCGAATTCCTGCTAGTGTCCGTGCAACTTTTGGCAGCCTCCTAGTGCCGGTTCCAGGAATTGTTCTGTCAACTGGCGAAATCTGATTAGCACCTATTTGAGCAAGCGGCTTTTTTGTCCTGATTGTTCCGCGAGCCGGAGTATCTAGGGGGAGAACCGATGAATGCCGATGCAGGAAGCGACGGTCTGAGGGCCGATCTCGTCTGCAATGCCTTGATGATCGAGTACCAGAACATACACCAGAGAGTCCTTGATCAAATTGAGCTGTATGAGACAACCAACACCCGGATCCTGACCCTCATCGGGGTGTTGTTCTACTTCGGTCTCACCAACTTCAGCAACATGAGTGACGCGTATACCCACGTCATCGTGAACTTGGTGCACATTGTCGTCATACCGTTTATCGCGATCGCTTCAGTGGCTTTTGCCGCAGCGCACCTGGTTAAGGTCATGATATGGGGAGACTTCCTGAAGACCATCGAGAACAAGGTTAATGTCGTGCTGCGGCCGGAGGCGAGATTCTACGGTTTCAATCGAAAACAGGTTCTCAGCTGGGAATACTGGAGGGTCGCGTACGGTTACGCCGGCAGGTCTAACTTCTCCTCGGCGGTCACTTTCTCGGGCTTTCTAGTAGTGGCCTTTATCTTGGCCTCCATTGCCTCGGTGCTTTTCAGGCTTCATTTCATCTCGAGTGAGTGCGCCGGTTCACTCCCTCTGTACAGGGGCTTGGCCCTTGGCATGCTGGGCCTCTTCCTGCTTGTGGCGGGAGGTTCTTTCTTTATTTTCTACAAGCAGTGGGATAAATCCATGAAGGGTGTCTACAACGATGATGCGATCTAGCAGGTGGTCGAATCCGGGCTTTGTCGTGGCCGCCGTTTTGGCAGCGGCCCTGGTTATCGTTATCGCCGTCTTCAGCCTGAGGCGTTTCAATTTCTGTTCTCCGCGGGAAGTGCAGTGGCTGAAGGACACGCCTATTGCTCACCGCGGGCTGCATGATGACACGAGAGATGAGAACTCACTGAGTGCCTTCGCCCACGCTGTATATCGCGGTTACGCTATCGAATTAGATGTCAGGCTGACCAAAGATGAAGTCCCCGTGGTGTTCCACGATGATAACCTCAGCCGGCTCTGCGGTGTTGACAAGTCGGTTTCGGAGATGGAACTCGACGAACTCAAGGGGCACAAGTTGCCCAAGTCGGGCGAGACGATCCCGACGCTCGCTGAGGCTCTGGATCTGGTCAACGGACAGGTACCGCTCCTGATAGAAGTAAAGGACTTTGGGATTCCCGGGGCTCTAGAGCAGAGGATCCTTGAGGTCATTGAGGGCTACGATGGAGACTACGCGATTCAATCGTTCAACCCTTTGGTATGCCGGTATTTTAGGAAGCACGACGACAGATTGGTTGTAGGTCTGCTTCTCACCGATATCCCGGGGCTCCGCTTCCGCGGTTTCCGCAACCTGAAGGACAATCTGTTCTCGGCTATATGCTCGCCCGGGTTCGTCGCGTACAACTACCGCGAGGTGACGGACGAGGTGACGAGGGCCCTTAGGGCCGCCAGCGTCACGCTGCTTGGATACGGCCTGTATGAAGAAGACATCTCTAGCGGCGAGTACAAGCGGTACGTCGATAACATCATCTTCGAGCTCGACTCCAACAAACCGTGATTCGGCTCGCGTGTCGTAAACAAAGTGCAGACGCCTAGGAGCGTTACTAGGCGTGCCCCTGGAGTTCCGGCGATTCCAGAAGAAGCCCGAATACCCAGTATATCGCCGCAGCCAGAGCGTCCCTTGAAGAAGGAACAAGTCGAGGCTTGTCGAAGATTGCACAAAGTATATAGTCTTTTGCCTGGCTTTTCACTCTTGTATGGCTAATCATATGCGGAGGTGAAAGGAACGCGTCACGCTATCGCGGCGAGTTGGATACTGGATGGGGTGAGCGATAAACCCCTGGACTGCTTTGCTGATCTCGTTGTGGTAAGCGGTAACCCCGAGTCTAGCATTGATGCTCGGCAAGAGGTTCAGGCAGTTTTCGTAGGCGGCCGGATCATCCCGCCGAATCAGGAGGCTTGTTCGTGAAAGTTCCGTCTCTGCTCATGGTGCGCCGTTCGCGTCGACTGAGGCTGCGCCTACGGGTGCAGCGGGGGCTGCTTGCGGCTTCTTGCCTGCTTCTTGTCCTGTCCTTCTTTGCGGCAGGCGCCTCGTCGATGACGGTCATGCTGAGAGTCGCAGTCCAGCCCGACCTGCCGCCGTATCAGTTCATCGATTCCCGGGGCAGAGTTGTAGGCGCCCACATAGACATACTCAACAACATAGCCAAGCGGTACAACATGCAGGTTGAGTACGTTCCTATGCCCAGCTACACGGCTTGCTTTGAAGCCTTAGAGTCCGAGCAGGTTGACGTGGTATTGGGGGCCCACCCGGGCATTCGCCACAACGTGAGCGTTCGCACAACTACGATCATATCGTCATCCCAGGTGTGTCTCATAGCGCCCGATAACAGAGCTCGAGAGATCAGAGAGAACCTCGGCACAGGTTACTATCACACCGCTTTCGAGGACGGCCTTGTGGAGTACTTCTCTCTGAGAAACTTCCGCAATCTGCACGCCAGGGTTGTGCCTAATCAGCGGGAGACTGTCAAACTTCTGCTTGACGGGAAAGTCGACATGATTGTCGGCGTCAAGAACAGCCTTGTCTATCAAATAGAAGAAGCCGGATTGGAGCAGGACTACACGATTATCAACAACTACCTTGTACCTATTGAGTACTCGATGGCTGTGCGGTCGAAAGACAGCACCCTTCTGTACCAATTGAACAGCGGCATCAGCCAGACCAGAATCAGCGGCGAGTACGAGAAAATACACGAAAAGTGGATTCAGCCTGAAGAGGCGCAGCTCCGGAAGCTTGTGAGAACGGCGGGATATACCGGTGCCGCGCTTTCATGCGTCGTGGGCGCCGTCCTCTTGGTCAATTTGCGCGTGAACTCGGTCCTCAAGAGACAGATTGAACTCCGCACTCAGGAACTCAGTGAGGCGAATGAGCGGCTTCAGCAGCAGATCATAGAGATCAGGAATATGAACGAGCTTAGGAATCAGATAGTGGAGGACAATCCTAACGGCATCATCGTCTTTGACACCGATTTCACTATTACGGCCTGCAATCACAATGCGTGTGAGATTATCGGGAGAAGCACTCCGCCGATAGGTGAGAGCATTCTCGATGTGGAGCTGCTCCATCCGCTTATAGAGCGCAAGAGAGACCAGTGGTTCGCGCCGGATGTAGACCTTAACATGGACGACATCACAACTAGAGACGATAAGGGAGAGACCGTCATTTACCGCTGTGATATAAGGCGTCTCAACTTATCTGAAGGTGGAGTGAGAGGCATCATCCTATCCATTAAGAACGTTACCAGAGAGCGCAAGAACCGCGAGCTCTTCTACGAGCGGGAGCGCAACCGGGCACTCAATCAGATGGTGGCGGGCATCGCTCACGAGATCCGGAACCCTCTTACTTCCATCAAGGCATTTGTGGAACTCATTCCGAAGAAGAAGGACAGCCCCCAGTTCCAGGAACAGATGGCGCGCTACCTTCCGGAGGAGCTCGACCGGATAAACAGCATGGTACGGAATCTCATTGACTACGCCAAGCCGCAGAGCAGCAAGAGGCAGCAGGTGGACGTACACGAAGTGATCACGTCATGCGGGTCCATGATAGGCTACTCGATCAGCCCGCATATCGAGCTCGAACTCAAAGCCGATGAAGGGCTGGTCATTGAGGCGAACCCCAGCCAGTTACGGCAGATCATGATCAATCTCATCCTTAACGCCGCGGAGGCTATGCAAGACAGGATTATCGGTTCCTCGCAGCAAAGGCGCCTGCGCCTTCAGGTTCGCGCGTTTGCCGAGGGCGATGAGGTGGTAATCACCGTGCGGGACGAAGGTTGCGGGATGAGCGCCTTCCAGTTGGAGCGCGCGTGTGAGCCCTACTTCACCACCAAACCAGAAGGCACGGGGCTGGGACTGGCAGTCTCTAAGCAGTACGCGGAGGAAAACGGCGGGACGCTGTCGATAGCCAGCAAAGAAGGCAAGTTTACGGAAGTCACCATTCGCTTCAAGAGGTGTGAGGCATGAGCAAGCGCATTCTGATTGTCGATGATGAACCCGGCATTTGCAGTGCCCTCACTCTGGCGCTTGAAGATCGCTACGAGGTCACTGCCACCACAAGTCCGCTTGAGGGATTGCGGCTTTTCCGGAGCCAGTGTATGGATGTCTGCTTAGTCGATCTCCGTATAGGCAACTACGACGGGATAGCGCTCCTCGAGCAGATGAAAGAGTACGACGAAAATGCGGCAGTCATTTTGATGACCGCTTACAGCAGCATCAAGTCAGCCGTGGACGCCATCAAGAGGGGAGCGTATTCCTACATCACAAAGCCCCTAAACACCGACGAGCTTGTGATGGTGATAGAACAAGCGCTCAAGTACCGCGAGCTCAACGAGCGGGTCCAGTACCTAAGCCGCGAGCTCGAGCACAAGTACGAATACAGCGGCATCGTAGGCCGGAGTCCCGCGATGAGGAACGTATTCACGCTGATCGAGAAGCTGAAGGACGTGGATACCACCGTCCTCATCACAGGTGAGAGCGGCACGGGAAAGGAGCTTGTCGCCAAGGCTCTCCACTACTCGGGGAGGCGAAAAGGGGAGTACTTCGCCGAGGTCAACTGCGGGGCGATCCCGGAGGGACTCCTCGAAGAAGAGCTCTTCGGCCACAAGAAGGGAGCCTTCACCGGGGCTGTGGAGGACCGCAAAGGCAAGTTCGAGTTCGCCGACAAGGGGTCTTTGTTCCTAGATGAGATAGGCGACATGCCTCCGGCGCTCCAAGCCAAGCTCCTGCGCGTCTTGCAGGAGAAGGAGGTCACACCGATCGGCAGCAACGAGCAGAGGCCGGTTGATGTGCGGATCATCGCCGCCACCAATAAGGATCTTCAACGTCTGGTGCAGGAAGGGCGCTTCCGCCAGGACCTTTACTTCCGCCTTAACGTTGTGGAGATCAAGATGCCCGCGCTGAGAGACAAGAAGCAGGACCTGCCGCTTTTCTTCGCTCACTACATCAAGAAGTACGCCTCGGAGTTCAACCGCCCTGTCACGGGCCTCTCCAAAGAGGTCGAGCGCCTGCTGATGCGGTACGACTATCCGGGAAACGTGAGGGAACTGGGCAATATCCTGCAGTACGCCGTACTCATGTGCGAAGGCGACACGATCAGCATTGGCGACCTTCCGGAGTCAGTTACAGAGGCGCAGCGCGCTTCTCAAGACGGAACCGCGGTTTTCACCGAGGACCTGGTGGGGCTCCCGCTCCGGGAAGTAGAGAAACGCGTGATCGCAGCTACCCTTGCGAGGCAGAACGGGCACAGGAAGCGCACCGCGGAGATCCTGGGAATCAGCGAGAAAGGACTCCGCAACAAGATAGCCGAGTACGGCATAGGGTAAAAAGTACCGCCCCGGTAAAAATGACCGCAAAAGATCTGCGATACGAAGGGACAGGCTTACCGGATTCATAAGCTGCACAAGGTGGTTCTCGAAACTGCGTTAATTGCTGTTCAACCAGGAAAAATGGGCCCTGCGCCGAGAGCGGCGAGGCGCCTCCGGCCTGGACGGCAAAGCACTACAATTTCGATGGCACGGAAATTGCTTGTACAAGCATTATAGGTGACGTGTCTGCCGGAGCGCCCACGCCGACCGATGTCGTCACCGCGTCAGTCGGAGACGAGTAAGAGTCGGAAACGAGCTTTTTAGTCGCGGGAGGTAATCGGAAGTATGGTGAAGTTGACAGAGGAAGTAAAAGCACGCTTCATGCAGGTTGCGCCGGCCCAGATCGGCCACCACATCACGCACGGGTTCATGCACCCCCGCATCAAACCCGTAGTGCCGTCGTTCAAGATCATCGGTAATGCCTACACTGTCCGCATGACCGAGCGCGACGGTTCGGCTCTCTACTACGCCCTCATGAAGGCGCCGGAAGGCTCCATCATCGTTGTCGACAGGGGCAGCGACGACATTTTCGCTTGCGCCGGTGACCAGCTCGCGCTCATGGCGAAGCACCGCGGAATTGGCGGATTGGTCATTGACGGTCCGGCAACCGACCGTGTCGGCCTCGAGAAATTGGGCTTTCCGGTCTTCTGCACCGGCATCTCGCCTGTCACGTGCCTCTGCAAAGGCACCAACGGCGAAGTGCAGATACCCATTCAGTGCGGCGGAGCCGTCGTTCATCCGGGCGACATCATCTTTGGAGACGCCGACGGTGTCATAGTCGTTCCCGACGACTACGAGCATCTCTTGGAGGCTGCCGAGAAGATGACCGCAAACGAGAAGCGCCGCGCCGAGAGGGTGGCCAATGAGGGGTACAAGTTCCTGCGCCGCGATGATGTGGACATCGAGAAACTCTTCGAGTTCGACATGGACGGCGCCCTGGCCGAGATCAAGAAGAAGTGCCAGTACTAGACCTGCTATCCAAGCAGGAAGCAACTCTGTAGAAAACAGAAAGGGTGAAACGCATGAAGAGGCTAACATGCCTCACAGCAGCTCTCCTGGTGATGGTTCTGTTCCTATCCGCTTGCGGTGGGAAAACCCCTGAGACCCCGCCTACCGGAAATGAGCGGGTAAAGGATACCATCGTAGAGCGCGCTGTAGCCGACCAGAAGACATTTGACCCGTTCGGCACGACTGACCTTAACGACCAGAGGACCCACTATCAGATTTTCGACAGCCTTATGCGCGAAGAGCCGGACGGCTCCCTTGTACCCGCCCTCTGCACCGACTATAAGTTCAACGAGGCGGGCGACGAGATCACCTTCACGATTCGCGAAGGTGTGAAGTTCCACAACGGCGACACAATGACCGCCGATGACGTTGTCTTCTCACTGAACACCGCCATCGCTTCGAGCTTCACCAGCAAGATGACGAGCACGATGGAGAAGGCAGAGAAGATCGACGACAAGACCGTGAAACTCTACCTTAAGCACCCCTTTGCTCCGATCCTCGGGTGCCTTGTATCCTCGCACTGCTCCATCGTTCCCCAGAAGGTGTACGAGGCTGATAGGGAAGGCTTCGGCCGCAACCCCGTAGGTACCGGCCCTTACATGCTGAAGGAAGTCAAGAGCGGCGAGAAGATGGTTCTTGAGGCATTCCCCGATTACTATCGCGGCGAAGCGCCCATCAAGAACCTCGTCATCAGGATAATCATCGACGACGCCTCGGCCCTTATGGCTTTTGAGAGCGGTGAGCTCGATCTCATGCAGCCCAGCCAGGCATACACCGATCGCGACGCCATCATCAACAACCCGAACCTCGAGTACTACGAGGCCGAGCAGGCCTGCACTTTCCTTGTAGCTTTCAACAACTCCAAGGGCGTCTTTACCGACAAGAGGCTCCGCGAGGCCGTTGCCCGCGCCATTGACCGTGAGGACCTGATCTTGGGTGCGGTGAACGGAATGGCCACTCCGGTTGAGGCCGGTTTGGTACCGCTCACCCCGCAGTATCCCGATGGCTTCAAGGGTCTCGAGTATGACCTCGAGAAAGCAAAGCAGCTCGTTATCGATGCCGGTTATCCCAACGGCCTCGACGTAACGATGCGTGTCATCGCTGCGGCCAACTACACCAAACCCGCTGAAGTGCTGCAGGCTCAGCTCAAGAAGATCGGCATCAACGTCAAGGTTGAGCCGATGGAGCGCGGCACTTGGTTTGACGTTGTCAACGCCGGCGGCGACTTCGAGATCACGTTCTACGCTCACGCCATTTCCGTCAACGACGCTGATTTCTGCGCGTACCCCTGGCTGCACAGCAGCGAGGCTGACGGCAAGGGCGCCAACTATATGAGCATCAAGAATGCCGAGCTCGACGACTATCTGGAGAAGGCCAGGATGTCTCAGGACGAAAATGAGCGCAAAGAGTACTACCTCAAAGTCTGCGAGATCATCCGCGACGAGAGCCTGTTCGTCCCGTGCTACACCGGCAGGAGAACCATGGCTGCGGTCAAGGACCTAAAGGGAGTCCAAGCCGACCCGTGGATGCGTTACTACAAGTACAACTACTCCTGGTAAGCCTTAGGAGTTAGCAGTACATTCCTGTGTTAGGCCGTTTGGGCAGCGCGTCTGCCCAAACGGCCGGAAGGAGACAGCATGCTAAAGTACGTAATGAAGCGGCTGCTTCTCATGATCCCGGTCATAGTAGGCATCTCTTTCATACTCTTCGTGATCATGGACTTGACGCCGGGCGACCCCGCCCGCTCAATGCTGGGTGAGTATGCCAGGCAAGAGGACGTGGACGCTCTCAGAGAAAAACTGGGGCTGAACGATCCCTTTGCAGTGCGGTACGGCCGGTACCTGGCGGGAGCGATCAGAGGAGATTTCGGGAAATCGTACCGTACGAATATCCCGGTGGTTCAGGAGATCATCGCGCGCTTTCCTGCCACGATGAAAGTGGCGTTCCTCGCCATAGTTTTCGCGATGCTGATCGGCATCCCCGTGGGCGTGATCTCGGCCGTGAAGCAGTATTCGATCCTGGACTTCAGCAGCATGGTGACGGCGCTCTTGTTCACGTCGGTGCCTCCTTTCTGGCTGGGACTCATGATGATTTTGGTATTCTCAAACATTCTGGGGTGGCTCCCCGCCGTCGGGAGCGACTCATGGAAGAGTTTCATAATGCCCTCAGCTGCGCTGGCCGCGGCGCAGATGGCTACGATGATCAGGATGACCCGTTCAACCATGTTGGAGGTTATCCGGCAGGACTACATCAGGACAGCTAAAGCGAAGGGCGCAACTCCACGGCGCGTAGTTATGAAGCACGCCCTGCGCAACGCTCTCTTGCCGGTCGTAACCGTAATCGGGATCGGGTTCGCGAACCTCCTCGGCGGTTCACTGATCATAGAAAACGTCTTCGGCATTTCAGGATTGGGGACCCTCATGGTCAACTCAGTCAAGAGCAAGGACTCTCCCATGCTGATTGCCAGCGTGATGTTTGCGGCGCTGGTTGGCGGGTTGGTGAACCTGGGTGTTGACGTGCTGTACACCTACATCGACCCCCGCGTGAGATCTCAGTATGTGAAGGGGTGAGAGCGGCTATGACGGGAGAAGCGGCGGTTAATCCAAACAAAACGGTAAGAAAGCGCAGCCAGCTGAAAGCTATCTGGTTTCAGTACAGGAAGAATAAGCTGGCAATGTTCGGCCTCATCCTGTTCTGCGCCCTTGTGATGGTAGCGGTGGCCTCGGGGTTCTTCCTTGACTACGAAGCCCAGGTAATTGAGCAGCGCATGAAGGAACGTCTGCAGCCGCCTAGCTCGGAGCATTGGTTCGGTACCGACCAGTACGGTCGCGATATGTTCGCGAGGGTCGTATGGGGAACCCGGATCTCCTTGTTCGTCGGCGTGTTCACCGTGGCAATCGCTCTAACGGTGGGGAGCCTGTTCGGTGCCCTTGCGGGTTATTACGGAGGTACCGTGGACAACGTCCTCATGCGAATTATGGATATCTTCCTCGCTATGCCCGGGACCATTTTGGCAGTGGCCATCGTGGGCGCTTTAGGTCCGGGACTGGTGAACGTGCTTCTGGCCATGGCCATCTGCAGGATCCCACAGTTCGCGAGGATTGTGCGCTCCGCAATCATCTCCATTCGCGGCCAAGAGTTCGTAGAGGCCGCCAAAGCGTGCGGCACTCGCGACGGGCGGATTATCATGCGGCATATCCTGCCCAACGCGATCGGGCCGATTGTGGTCCAGGTAACGTTGCACATGGCGACCACAATCTTGGGTGTCGCCGGACTCAGTTTCATAGGCCTGGGCATCGAGGCACCGACTCCTGAATGGGGCTCCATGTTGTCTGAGGCCAAAGAATGGATGAGGTACCACCCCTACCTGATGGTTTCCCCGGGAGTGGCCATCATGCTGGCGGTACTGTCACTAAACCTCATCGGGGACGGTTTGCGCGACGCGCTCGACCCCAGGATGAAGAACTAAATTGCCCGGTAGGAGCTGCGATATGGAAGAGAGACTACTGGAGATAAAAGACTTGCACGTGGAGTACGTGACCGACGAGGCCAGGGTGTTTGCCGTGAACGGTCTCGATCTCACAGTCATGAAAGGAGAGACTGTGGGATTGGTAGGAGAGACCGGGGCCGGCAAGACGACGACGGCTCTCAGCATCATGCGTCTACTCCCTGAGCGCGTCGGACGAATCACCCGGGGCAGCATCACTTTGGACGGCATTGATATCACACGGGCCAAGGAAGCCGATATGAGGCTCATGCGCGGCGAAGTCATGTCCATGATATTCCAGGACCCCATGACCAGCTTGAACCCTGTGATGACTATCGGCGAGCAGATCGCGGAAGTACTTCACCTTCATGAGAAATACGCGAGTAAGGCAGAGGTGGACGGGCGCGTAGATGAGATCCTCCGCCTTGTGGGGCTGCCCCCTGAGCGGAAGAACGAGTATCCTCACCAGTTCTCTGGCGGCATGAAACAGCGTGTGGTGATCGCAATTGCGCTCGCCTGTGAGCCCAAGCTGCTCTTGGCGGATGAGCCTACCACAGCGCTTGATGTCACTATTCAGGCGCAGGTGCTGCAGATGATCAGGGAGCTCAAGGAGAAGCTGAACACTGCCATGATTCTCATCACCCACGACTTGGGTGTTGTGGCTCAAACCTGCGATCGGGTAGCCATAATGTACGCTGGCGAGATCATAGAGATGGGGACGGCTGAGGATATATACGAGGGCGAGAGGCATCACCCCTATACCACCGGCTTGTTCGGGTCGATCCCCGATCTTACCCGGAAGACCAGGCGCCTCAGTCCTATCGAGGGTCTGATGCCTGACCCCACCGACCTGCCTCCCGGTTGCCCGTTCCATACGCGCTGCCCGAAGTGCATGCCCGTATGTAAAGCCGAACGGCCCTTGCCTATCCAGACTGGCGCGCACGTAATCCGCTGCCACCTGTTTGACGATGGGAGGTCCCGTCAATGAATCATCCTTTAGTTGAGACCAGAAACCTCAAGAAGTACTTCTCCACTCCCAGAGGGTGGCTGCACGCCGTTGACGGAGTGAACTTGACCATCAATAAGGGACAGACCCTGGGAGTTGTGGGCGAGTCCGGTTGCGGCAAATCGACCCTCGGCCGGGTGATATTGCGCCTGCTCGAAGCGACCGACGGGGAGGTTTTGTACGACGGAGAGAACATCCTCCGATACAGCCATGACAAGATGATAGAGATGCGGAAGAGGATGCAGATCATCTTCCAGGATCCCTATGCTTCGATTAACCCGCGCATGAGTGTCAGCGAGATCATTGCCGAGCCCATCAAGGTGTGCAAGACCATCAGGGGCAGGGAAGCTATCGAGCGCAAGGTCTATGAGATGATGGACACGGTGGGACTGGCCCGCAGGTTTGTGAACACCTACCCGCACGAGTTGGACGGCGGCCGGAGGCAGCGAATCGGCATAGCGCGCGCTCTGGCTCTTGACCCTGAGTTTATCGTGTGCGACGAGCCCGTTTCGGCTTTGGACGTGTCGATTCAGGCGCAGATCCTTAACCTAATGATGGATCTGCAGGAAGAGCGAGGGCTGACGTACATGTTCGTCACCCACAATCTCAGCGTAGTAAAGCACATTAGCGATGAGATCGCCGTCATGTACTTGGGCCAGTGTGTAGAGAGAACAACGTCGGACGAGCTCTTCGACAGGCCGCTTCACCCGTATACGAAGGCGCTCTTGGCGGCCATACCGGTGCCCAATCTCAGCGCGCGGACAAGGACTCAGAGCATTATCAGGGGAGAGGTCACCAGCCCCATCAATCCGAAGCCGGGTTGCCGGTTTGCGGCACGTTGTCCGGAGGCTAGACCGGCCTGTACCGAGGGGGATATCCCGCTGAAAGAGGTAGACCCGGGGCACTTCGTTGCCTGCACCCTGTACTGAAGAAGAGCGTGACAACACCCGGCCCGGCCGGGAAATCGACTAACTGGAGGGGATACCGTGTCGCTGCTGAAAAGGGCGTCCGAAATCGAGCAAGAGATGATCGACATTCGCCGGAAGATTCACGAGAACCCTGAGCTGAGTTTTGAAGAGTTCGAGACCACCGCGCTTCTAGAAAAGGAGCTTCAGTCCTACGGGATCGAGACCAGGCGGAACGGAGACCAGACAGGGGTAATCGGAATCTTGAAGGGCGCGAAACCGGGCAAAGTCATTGGAGTGCGAGGCGACATCGACGCGCTCCCTGTGCCTGAAGCTACGGGCCTGCCCTTTGCGTCCAAGGTAGACGGCGTTAGCCATTCATGCGGACACGACATCAACTGCACTACGGTTCTGGCTTGTGCGAGACTGCTCAGCGAGCTGAAGGACGAGCTTTGTGGGACCGTCAAGTTCATATTCCAGCCTGCGGAAGAAAAGCTCAACGGAGCGCTAAGCATGATCAAGAACGGCGTGATGGAGAATCCGAAGATGGACGCCATCATCTGCGTTCACACCTGGCCCGAAATGCCCGGCGGATCCATAGGCGTAAGGAGAGGCTCCATGTTCGCGTCTTCCGACACCTTCAAGATCACCATTCACGGGCGGGGCGGCCACGCCGCGCACCCGCACAAGTCGATCGATCCTGTGGTTGTTGCGGGCTACCTCCTCACCCAGCTTCAGACAATCGTTTCCCGCGAGGTCGCGCCGCTCGATTCGGCGGTTGTGACCGTTGGAAAGATGGTTGCGGGAACTGCCAACAACATCATTCCGAGTGAAGTTGTTCTCGAGGGGACAGTGAGGACTCTCACCAAGGAGACGCGGAAGAAGATCCAGGAAAGCATTACGCGGATAGCCACTCACACCGCCGAAGGGCTCAACGCTACCGCGACCGTGGAGTACTTCATCGGAGGACCTCCGCTTGTCAACGACGATTACCTGAACGACCTGATCAGCGAAGCTACGGTCGAGCTCCTAGGCGAAGACAAGCTTCTCCAGGTGCCTCTGGCCTCAATGGGTGCCGAGGACTTTGCCGAGTATATGGAGTATATCCCCGGCGCGGCCATTCGTATAGGAACGTATGATGAGCGGCCCGAATCCAAGGGTGCCCTTCACAGCTCTACGATCGTGTTCAGCGAGAAGTCCATCATGGCGGGGGCGGTGATGCTGGCCGGAACCGTGTTCAAATTCACGGGTTCCGACTTCTCCAAGCTCTTATAAGTCAGTATCACTAGATGGGGCGTGAAGACAGATGATCCGGATGGGCAAGCGCATCATAACCGACTTCAAGCGGCCGGATAAGGCGCTCATCGAGCGCTTTCGAGGTAAGGCGGCAGCTAACGTGAGCGACTGCACGGGCCGCCTCTTCGCTATGGACTCACGGATAAGGCCCATGGGGCGCGGCAGGTCTCTCGTAGGTCCGGCCTTCACCGTCAATGCTGCCATGGCCGATAACCTCTTGTTCCACAAGGCGCTTCTCTTGATTAAGCCCGGAGATGTGCTTGTGGTCAACTCCGGGGGAGACCGCAACTACAGCGTCTGCGGCGACATCATGTTCCAAATAGCCATTAAGGCGGGCGCGGCGGGTATAGTAGTTGACGGGTGTATCCGGGACGTGGAGTTCTTGGAGAACAACGACTTTCCGGTATACGCTATCGGGGTCACCCCGCGGGGACCGTACAAGAACGGACCTGGAGAGATCAACGTAGACATTACCTGCGGCGGACAGGTCGTACACCCGGGCGACCTCGTACTTGGCGACGCTGACGGGATCACCATCGTCTATCCGGATGATATGGAAGCGGTTGCTGACGAAGTGGAGAAGGTCGTACAGAAAGAAGCCGCTTTTGACGAGATGATCGCGCGGGGCAAATGGGCCGAGGAAAGCGCCCTTGCCAAGCAGGTCAATGAAACCTTAGTGAAGCAGGGTTATCACATCATCAAACCTGAATAGCGTGATCGATACACAGGAATAAGCCACTCCCGGTGCCGCCGGCGCCGGGAGTGGTGTTACTCTAAGAGTACCTTGAATATCCTTTGCGGCCGGCCTCTTGTACCTCCCTGGTTAAGGCCCGCGACTCTGGCCAGCCCAGCGTCGGCCAGTTTGGTCAGGATCCGTCTGGCGTTTCGCTTAGAGATAGACAGGCTCATAGCCAGCTGATCGGCCGTGATAAAGAGCGAGCCATTTGCTCTGAGGACCGTTTTCACCCTGCTTACCGTCGGCACACTTAGGCCGCTTTGAGATGACATGAGCACCAGAGCAGGATCGATTGTGGAAGTCGAAAACTCTAGGGGATTCGGGGTTTCAGGCGAGTGCCCCGAGCCAAGCGGGCCTACTATTCGGCTGTCCTCGAATACTGCGAAGGCGCAGCTCTGTGCTGCTTCTATAGAGTACCCCAATGCCAGCGAAGCGTTGGCAAAGGATAGGCTGGCAGTAGGGGCGACACCAAATCCGAAAAACACCGGCCTGCCGCATCGTTTGGCAATACGAGAGGCGGTTTCGAAGGTTGTCTCTTTCTCAGTAACCTCCTCCAGCACTCCCCGAGTCATGAACAGGCCGAATCTACCGCCTTCGAGTGGGACTACCGAGATGCCCAGCGGCCCTGCCCACTCCAACAGCGCCTTCAGGAGACTTGCCCTTGATGTAGGGCTGTCAGATAGAGCGCTCTCTCCCGGCGGCCGCTGTTCCCTGCTAGAGTGAGTGTCTCTTCGTCCGAACGAAACCAGCCCAACGACCAACTGGCTTGCCCTGGCTTTCAGCGCCTCCAATTCAAGCACCGCGCGCACAACCGCTTCCTTCAACCCGCCGAGGCTGGGGGTGCAGCGGTAAACGGGCATACCGTCGCCGCGGAGTTCGGCATACGCGCTTCTCAGAAAGGTCGCTGCCGCCGTAGTCTTGCCTCTCTTCCACAAAGATCTATGGAAGGAGACGAACTCGCTTTTCTCAATCGGGCGGTCTACTGACAGAAAGAAGAGTGCCTCCGATTGTAGCCCTATGTCCGTTAGGCACCTCTTTGCCTCATCGGGAGTCGCCGTGTCGATGCTCAGCCGGGTTGTGTCTACGCCTTCATGGAGCATCTTAGCTAATGCCTGGTAAATGCCGAGTCCGGTATCGTAGACGTACACCAAGGGTATTCCGCAATCGCGCCCGCCGTAATACTTCCTCACCTTTAGGTAAGGCCAGTTACCTGTGAACAGGCATACGTCCATCCGCGCCCTGTTCCGTTCAAACAGGGGCACGGTGTCGTTTTCGTCTTCGTAACTGAGCCCAAGGAAACGGTATTGCGGAAATCCGCCGGCCACATCCAGCGTTTTACCTACCAGGTCAGGTGGGCCGACTACACCGATGGAAAAGAGCATCCTCCTTCACTCCCCGAAGTAAGTCAGGAGAATTGTGTGGCAAACATGATCCGGCGCTGTGTCCATTTCTCTTCTGGATTCGAGTTCGAATTCCCTCTTTGGGCTGCGAGTCTACTGCGTAGGTTCACGCTTGCGTCAATTATCCACCTTTCATGAAGGATTTTCGGTCCGCACAGCCAATAAGGGACTACTTCCAGGAGAAATAAGGAAACCTTTGCGGTCAACTGGAAGCTCGCGGCGGTTCGCGCTAGTAGGCCTTCCTCAACAAAATGCAAGGCAGGTGATGATAAGAGCCTGCGCTCCAATTACGGACAATTTTCGGACAACCTTGATCAAATTGGAGGAGAAGATGAGGGACACAGAGATCACTGCAACGTTGAAGCACATTCTCGACGGACGAGGCGGCGTTTTTTCTGTCATGGCCAGGAATCTTGAGACCGGTGAAGAGGTATGCCTCAACCCGGACGTACCCCTTCCCACAGCGTCTGTGTTCAAAGTTCCGGTCTTGGTTGAACTCTTCCGGCAGGCGGGAGAGGGATTGGTCGACCTTTCAGCCATGCATACTCTCACCGAGGAAGACAAGTCTCCCGGGTCAGGCGTCCTGAAGGATATGAGCGAGGGGCTGAGGATCTCCATGCGAGACCTAGCCACTTTGATGATTATCATCAGCGACAACACGGCGGCCGACCTCTGCCTACATGCCGCCGGCGTTGACCGCGTAAACGCGCTAATGCAGGAGCTGGGACTTAAGAACACCTGGATTGCGATGGGCTGCAAAGGTCTTCTTGCCCACTGCGCCGGAATTGAGGAAAAGTGGCCAACGAAGGAACAGGTAGACCGATCCTTTGAGATCCTGAAGGATGGAGTCGTTCACTACGATACCGCCGCTTTTCAGGGGTCGAAGGACAATGACATCACTTCGGCGCGGGATATGGTTGACCTGATGCAGGTCCTTTATGAAGGGGTGAGGTTGCCGAGGGAAACATGCCGCGAGTGCCTGGAAGTGATGAAGCGGCAGCAACTCCGGGAGCGAATCCCCGGGCTTCTCCCGATTGGCACCGTGACCATGACCAAGAGCGGCACCCTGGGCCGGAACACCGTCATCAACGACGTGGGCATTGTCGAGCCCAAGAACGGCAGCCCGTACGCCATTGCCATCCTGACCAAACAAGAACCCAGAGACGATTCACGTGAGATCCCTGCGCGGCTGAGCAAAGCGATATTCGACCATTTTGCTGCTAAGTAGCGAGGCAACAGGCTTGAGTCAAAAGGCATGCCAGCATTATTGGAGGTGACTTTGAGAGTGATAGTGGAGGGACTGGTTTTCGCATTTATCACGATGCTTGTGTCCTGTGCCGCGATTCTCTTCGGCATCAAGGAGGCACAGCAGGGCAAGCCTCCAACGATAAGGACTCTCACTGCGCTGAACGCGATTGACGAAGGGATTGGAAGGGCAACCGAAATGGGACGCCCCGTTCACTTCAGTGCGGGTGTGGGCAACCTGACGGTTCGCGGTGCTCCTGTTATGATAGCGAGCCTATCTTTCTTGTCTCACATCGCTGAGCAGGCAGCCAGATTCGATTGTCCCCTCATCACTACAGTGGCTCAGGGAGATGTGTACGAGGCCAGCGAGGAAATCGCACGCGGAGCCTATCTGAGGGCGGGCAAAGGCGATGCGCTGAGACCTGACGCCGTAAGGTACCTATCCGTTAACCAGTATGTATACGCAGGCGGAATCGTCGGCATCATCGCCCGTGAGAAGGTGGCCGTCAACATAATGATCGGTCACTACGCCAACGAAGCGCTGTTTATCGCTGAGGAAGCGCACGACGCAGGGTGTCTCCAGATCGCCGGAACTACCAACGAGTATCAGATTCCCTTCTTTGTCGCGGCGTGCGATTACGTTCTCATCGGCGAAGAGGTGTTTGCTGCGGCGGCACAATTGGCGTCCGAGTCCTCTGAACTCGGCGCTATCAGCGGCCAAGACTTCGTGAAGGTATTGTCTATGGCTCTGGCGCTGTTGGGGGCCGTCGCTGCCACCTTTGGCTCCGATTTCCTCGCGAAGTTAGTGCGCATGTGAAAGGAGATGATCTCGTGCTGAAGCGAACGCTCCCCTTGGTGCTCACTGTCTTTGTGGGTTTCCTGATTGTGTTCGAGTATTTTCTCGATATACCGGCCCTTCATAGCGCCGGGAGCGCGATCACGGGGTGGATGCCCCTTATTCAGAGTTTCGCTGTAGTCACCGGCAGTATCAACCTCATTACTGTCCACGGTAACAACGTGAGAAGCAAGAGGCAGGGGTACTACAACAGCATCATCCTGTTTCTGTTCCTTGCCGCTACGGTGATCGTGGGTCTCGGGCGAGGGACTACGGCTCCTGCTTACAGGTTTCTGTATGACGATATACTCATCCCGTGCAGCTCTACGATGGCAGGCATGACTGCTTTCTTCATCGCTTCGGCCTCGTACCGGGCGTTTCGGGCTACCAACACCGATTCAACTCTACTCCTCATAGCGGCAGGGCTCGTGATGCTGGGACGCGTTCCGATCGGCGAGTTCGTATCCACTCGGATGCCGGACCTGGCCCAGTGGATCATGGATATCCCCAGTATGGCCGGACAACGAGTGTTTCTGGTGTGCGCGGGAATCGGGTACATTTCGCTCTGCCTTAGGACCATATTTTCCTTGTGATAGCCATCCCTCTCATTAGGCCCTTTGGCTTGCCGATGATGGTGATGAAACCGACCCGCGACTTCTACAACGTAGTTGACAACATTCAGCCCGGAGACAAGGTCATGTTGTCGTGGGACTATGCGGCCGGTTCGGACGTTGAACTCGGTCCCATCGCTAATTCGCTGCTGATTCACCTCGCGGAAAAGGGCGCCAAGATCATCGGAGTGTCTTCAATTCCTGACGGCCCTATGTTCGCGGAAAGGTCTATGCAGGTTCTTGAGAAACTGGGTCTAGCTTACGGTCAAGATTACGTTAACCTGGGTTTCTTTGCCGGTGGCGAGTCAGGTATAGCAGCGTGGTCAGAGGATTTCAAGTCAGTGTTCCGAGCGGACTGGAGGAAGACTCCCATAGACCAAATCCCCGTTATGGAGGGAATCGAGAGAGCTCAGGATTTTGACCTGATTGTGTCTATGAACACCGGTCCAGGCGGATACGGAGTTCCGGACGCCTGGGTCAGACAAATTCACGTGGCTGAAAAGGTTCCTCTGGCGCTTGCAGTCACTGCCATCATGGGGCCTCAGACGCAGCCCTACCTGCAATCAGGGCAGATACAGGGGCTTCTTATCGGGCTCCGGTCGGCAGCTGAATATGAGGGGCTTCTCGAGGCGCCCGGTATCGCGACCGCTCAAATGGACGCTCAATCGGCTGCCCATACCGTGATCCTCGTCCTCATTATTCTCGGCAACATCAGCTATCTGATGGACCGGAAATCCAAGAAGAAAGGCGCTGCCGTATAGCGAAAGGAGGAGACAGAATGAGCACAAGTCCTCAAGTGTGGTTGGCGGCGTTCCTTACACTGGCCATGTTCAGCCTTGCCGTATACAAAGAAAACCCTGTGTACCGCGTTGCGGAGCACGCGTTCATAGGGATAGGAGCAGGCCACGCAATTGTCACCGGAATCCAGTCTATACAGACCTCCGGGTGGGATCCGCTGGTGAAGAACGGAGAGTTCGCTCTACTCATCCCCATGCTCTTCGGTCTCATGCTCTTCACCAAGTACGTTAAGCCTGTCTCTTACCTTGCACGCTTGCCCATGGCTGTTATTGTCGCGACCGGCGCAGGCCTCGGCTTGAGAGGCGCAGTCCAGGCGCAGCTTCTGAACCAGATCAGTGCTACTTTCCTGCCGCTCAACTCGTTCAACAACATCGTGGTCGTCGCAGGGTTTATCGTGGGAACCTCGTACTTCCTGTTCACCAGGAGGTACACGAGACCGCTAGAAGGGCCTTTAGGGATTCTCCCGCGGCTCGGGCGCTGGTTCCTAATGATCGCGTTCGGCGCTTCGTTTGGGAACGCCAGTATGGGCTTCCTTTCGATGTTGATCGGCCGTGCTCTGTTCTTGGTGAGAGACTGGCTGGGCCTAAGCAAATTGATATAGGCTCGCGCGGCAAGAGGCGGAGCCGGGAACTCGTTCCCGGCTCTACGCCGGGCCGCTTCCGGACAGGTAGGCTGAATCAACGAGCAAGGAGATGATGTACTTGTTTTCACTGATCATTGAGAACGGCATGATCGTCGACGGAACAGGGAGCCTCTGGCATAAAGCGGACCTCGGCGTTAGGGACGACAGGATAGCTGCCATAGGTTGTCTGAAAGGCGCTGCGGCGCAAAGACGTATTGACGCCTCCGGACGGGTGGTTGCTCCCGGCTTCATCGACATCCACACTCACTCTGATCTGGCCCTTCTAGTTGATGGCCGCGCCGAAAGCCACGTGCGCCAGGGAGTAACAACTAGTGTGACGGGCAACTGCGGCATATCGGCAGCTCCGGCATCCGAGGAGACACTTGCGTTGATGGCAGGGATCGGGATCGGAGGAGCGCAAGGGCTGAACCTCTATTGGAAGACCGCAGACGAATACCTGAGAGCGGTTGAAGAGGCGGGAGTATCCACCAATGTAGCTGCACTGATCGGTCACGGTACAGTTCGCAACTACGTAATGGGCTTCAACGCAAGAAGGCCGACTGCCAAAGAGATGGACGCGATGAAGGCAGTTGTTGAAGAGGCCATGGCGGCCGGTTTCTTCGGTATGAGCACCGGGCTCGTCTATACGCCGGGAGTCTATGCAGACACAGATGAGATTGTGGAACTCGCCTCAGCTGTCGCTCGCCATGACGGGCTATACGCGACCCATGTGAGGGGAGAAAACGACACTGTTATGACGGCGGTTCAGGAAGCCATTGAGATCGGTAGGCGCACAGGGGTACGTGTGCAGATTTCCCATCTCAAGGTAATGGGCCGGCACATGTGGGGTACATCTGCAGATCTCTTGGGCGCGATCGAATCGGCTAGGGCGGAAGGGCTCGATGTGACCTTCGATCAATATCCTTACACCGCGTCGGCCACAGGGTTGAGCGCCGTCCTGCCCCCTTGGGCTCAGGAAGGCGGCAAGGATGAGTTCATGAAGAGGCTTCGAGACCCAGATGATAGAGATCGCATGCGCCGGGACATTCTGGCCGGTACAGGTGAATGGGTCAGCATGCACAAGGGTGTAGGCTGGGAGAACATTCTGGTGACTCAGTGTCCGGACTCATCTGTAGAAGGTAAGTCCATCGCTGAGATAGCGGAGGAGCGCGGCAAGGACGGATTTGAATGTTGCTTCGATCTTCTCCTGGACTTTGAAGGTCAGCCGAGGATGGTCTACTTCACTATCGGCGATGAGGATTTGGAGCGGATCATGCGGCATGGCGCGGGCATGATCGGGTCGGACTCGAACGCATCCCACATCCAGGGACCGCTGGCAGTCGGAAAGCCTCATCCGAGGACGTTTGGCACCTTTGTTCGCGTGCTAGGGCACTACGTGCGAGAGAAGAAGATTATCAGCCTTGAGGAAGCTGTAAGGCGCATGACCAGCTTCCCGGCTCAGAAAATGAGGTTGTTGGATAGGGGGCTCCTTAGGCCTGGGATGAAAGCTGATGTTGTCGTGTTCGATCGTGACTCTGTCGGGGACACTGCAACCTATGAGGAGCCGTACGATTATCCTACCGGAGTATCTACCGTACTGGTCAACGGCCAAGTCGTCGTAGATCAGGGCCGGCACACCGGGGCACCGGCAGGTCGTGTTCTTCGAAGGGCGGAATACACGTAGAGGTTCATCATGTTATCCAGCTGTTAGCCACACACCTTATCTAGGTACTCTACGCAACAATCCACGAACCGCCTAAGGTCGCCGCGGCGGGCGATGATCAGTTGATAGAGTTCGGAAGGCGTTATTTCAAGATAGAAGTGAACCATGCGGTTTCTGTAACCGGCCATCTGGATGAGTGTTGATACGAACTCCCTGGGCACAACCTTCAGGGTACCTAGGCCCTGTGCAATGGTCTTGTATTCTTTGGCCAAGTCGCTATGGCCAGACTTGGCGACGAGGTGCCGTCCAATATCAAACACGGCCTCCAGCGACCTTCGGAGGAAGCTCTCAGCAGCACCGACGTTTCTCGGATCGGAAAGGAAGTCTGATTCGGAAGACTCGGCTAAGGAGTCTAGCTGGCCAACAAGATCGATAATGAGGCTCAGCCTGGATTCAATGAGGGTTCGATTTATCATGCCTTTCCTCCAGCCTTTCCCGGTAGAAGAGATCCAAAAAGGGCTTGAAATCTGCAGCGCGAGCTAACACGCGCTCCTCATAGGCCTCGCGGAGATTCTCGTCTGCGCTGTAGACGCATTCGCCACAGACAGCTTCCGATTGCAGCACGGAATGGGTCTCTTCAAGCAGCACCAAGTCTACTGTAAAGGGCCCGAACAGCTCCTGCAGCTCAGCGGAGAGCGCTGCGTACAGATCGCTACGCTCCAAGGGGGACATGTCATCTTTCATTAATACCACGCCGATATCAAGATCGGCCAGCGGGTCGGACAGGTGAGGATCTTCACCGTGGAGGTATCGTGCGCCCAAGTGGGACTGAGATCCAAACAAATACACCAGTTTCAGATTGAATGACCTGGCGATCTCTGCTAGTCGCCTGCAGCGGGATTCACACCGGCTTCTCGGCAACCCATCCACCTCCTCAGTGCATCACTATTGTACCATCTTGTCTCTCACTGAGGGGCGAAGAACCTCTTTCCAAAACCCATGAATATCCTGTTGATCAAGTTGGTCGGATTCGGAACCTTCGTTGGGAATGCTAGTACAGAGCATGAGTACACCAACGCCAGCGTCACCAGGACGGAGAAGATCACCGTATCTCTCTTGTGCCTCTCTCTACTCAGCAGCGGAAGATGCAGGAACACTGCTAATCCGTAGATTGAAGAGATAATCATGATAGCGCCTAACTTGCCCGTCTCTGCCGCCCCCTAAGTAGGTCCGGGTGCCTTCCACGCCGGCGCCCTGGTGAGGCCGGTGTGCGTGAGTTGCGCTTCGGCCTTCACTTCGAACGGAATCGTCCTAAACACCTGATCCCAGTCATCCCTAATGCCTGCCCACACCTTGGGATCGGCCCTGTGCACCGCGCCGGCAAAACCCATTACATCGCACGAAAGCGACTGCAGGAGTCTGACGGCCTCACTTTGGGTCGTACGCAACTTTTCTACGACTGCCTCTTCAATGGCCTGAATCTCTTCTGCTGTGGCCTCGCGTTCGTGTCTTTGAGAAGTCAGCTCCAGCTCTACCCTGAGTTCGATCATGATCTTCAGGGTTTGTTCGGTTCTGGCGCGCACACGCCCCTCAAAGTGTGTTATCTCTACCGTAGTGTTGTAACCCGTGTCGCCGCTGCCGGTTTCGACGGGAGGGACATTGAGTGTCAGGACTGCCCCCTGTACGCTGTCTGCGTTGGCTACAATCGCCTTGGTGAGGTCGGAACCGGGGATCACCGCGTGGAGCTTGGTGCCTTTTAGGAGCGCTATCCCGGTGACGGTAAGTTGGTTAAAGACGGCAGGTTGGATCGGGCTCATGATTTCTCCCGGAAGAGGGCTCCTCGGCACCGGCGTCCCTTCCGAAGGCTCTAGCGCGATTACTCCCGTTACAGCGGCTCTGCTGTCGGAAGTGATCCCCCTTATGATGTCGTGCACAGTAGCCACAGTCGTTCTGCCGTCGACCGGCACGGTTCTTCTGAGTCCTTCTATCTGCGCCGCTACAGTCGGCTCGAGCTCTCCGGCTGCACTTGTGAGGATATCGCTTGCTCTGCCTTTGGCAATGAGCAGGAAGGCACTCATTCTGAATTCCGGCGTTCGCTGCCAGAGATCAAGGATCTCCTTGATATCATGGCGCGCGTATTCTTCGCCGACAACTACCGCGACTATATGGGCACCGTACGCCAAGCGAGGAAGTGCTCTGTTCAGGCAGCGTGCGGCATCCGCCACCGAACGGCCATATCCCCTGGATATCGTGACAGACCTAAGGAAGCCCTGAACTCCGGCACCGTCTGTTGAGGCGGGCGGCCTGAATATCTCTGCGGTGATCTGGACATCGCCGGGCGTCCCGTCAACGGCGAGTACTCCTATGATGCTCAGATCGTTGATCTCTATGTGGTCCCAACATCCACAGAAGAGGAGAGACGCGGCCAGTATTCCCGCAGCCACGACACGGAGGCGCTGCCTCTCTTTCCCCCGGCAGTCTGACATCACTTTGGAGTTCTCCTCCATGGCGATTTGTCCGGCGCCCGTCCTGCAGGCTGTCTTCGCGTTTCGAGTTCCAGCATGCTACCCTCGTCTTCCGGCGGTTCCGGAGCTTGCCCCGGCGTATCCGCACGACATTCGCTTCGGCTGTAATGACGGGCCTCTTAGTGTGAGTCCACCACGGCAGCCGGATCGAGGCATCGCCTAAATCCTCAGTAGATAGAGGGGAGTAGGGGTAGAGATAGGGCAATCCGACACACCTTAGGCTCGCTACATGCAGCAGTATTAGGATGGTGCCCGCGAACACGCCGTAAAGCCCTAAGGATGAGCCCAGCACCAAGAGTGGCAGTCTAAGCAGCCTGATCGTTGTCGTGAACCCCGGGGGCACCGTAAACTGTGCCACAGCGGTGGTGGCGATCACGATGACCGTTACGTTCGACGTGAGGTTCGCCCTCACGGCCGACTCGCCGATAACCAGCGTGCCCACGATGCCGATAGTCTGCCCCATTGCCCTCGGCAACCTCACCGAGGCCTCAGTTACGATTTCGAATACCGCTATCAGCGCAAAACATTCCACCAAGACGGGGTAGGGCACTTGCTCCCGCTGTACGGCAATGGTCAGCGCAAGATGTCTGGGTATGATTTCTTGGTGAAACGTCGTGAGAGCCACATAGAAGGCCGGGAAGAATATCGATATGAGTACGGATGCGAGCCTGGTGACTCGCGTGATAAGGGTGAGGGGCCAGCGCTCGTAGGAGTCATCGGGTGATTGGAGGAAGGCTACCGCAGGAAAGGGCACCATCATGGCGAACGGGCTTCCATCGACCAGTACCGCTACTCTGCCCTGAGACAGGCCTGCAGTCACCCTGTCCGGGCGTTCGGACACCCCTACCTGAGGAAAGGGTGACATCGGCGAATCCTCTATGAACTCCACAAGGTATCCCGTATCTTCCACCGCATCGATATCTATTCGCGAGAGCCTAGAGAAGACTTCGGCAACAACGTCGGGGCGGGCGATCCCCTGTATGTAAAGCATGAACACCTTTGTGCGGCTGAGGTTCCCGATGGTCAGACTCATAAGCCTAAGCGAGGGGTGCCTAATCTTGCGCCTAATCATGGCCAGGTTGGTGTTGACGTCTTCCACAAACGACTGGCGCGGCCCCTTGATGGTGACTTCCATTTCGGGCTCCGAAATCGGCCGCTTGTCGCCGCCCCGTATGTCAAAGGCGAGGGCTCTCGGCCACCCTTCACACACCAGGATTGAGTCACCGTCGAGGATAGCCCACACGATGTCATGGATCGTGTGAACTTCTCTGCCCGATGTCGAGGGCACGATTTCTTGGAGTACCGAGTCGGGCGTGTGGCAGCCATGTGCCTGCTGAAGGGGAAGAATCAGCCCGGACTCCAGCCTCGGTTTGTCTACGATTTGCTCGATGTACAGGATTGCGGATGCTCTGCCGGCCACGTTCAGGTGCCTCGCCTTGAGTCCCGACGTTGAATCGAGGTATCTCTTCACACTATCTAGGGTTCTGTCCAGCTCAGGGGAGACCGGTGTGTCCGGTGGCAAACCTCCGGGATCTGCCGGAGGTTTGGATACTCCTCTTGAGGCTGCCCGCCTCATTTTCCTGACGTGATCCAGCACATGGCCCAAAGGCGTATCACCCGCCGACGGTTATTAACACTAGGATTGGCAGAAACTGCTGTAGATATGTTTCCCAACTCTGTTCTAGGGGTGGATGGTATCCGGATGCCGGATGAGGCAAGGATTTCACGCTGGCAACTGAACATGGTCTGGATAGGATTCCTGATAGGCAGCAGTACGCTGGTCGTGCCGGCGAGTTCCGCCGGCAGGGATGTCTGGATCTCGGCCCTTATCGGGGGCGCTCTAGGCGTTGTCCATGCGGTTCTCTTACTCAGATTGTCTGCCAGATTTCCGGGAAGGCTCCCGGCGGAGATCTTTATCCGGTGTGTCGGGAGGCCCTTCGGAGCCGCACTGGGATCTCTATATATATGGTACTGCCTCCACCTCGGTTCGCTCGTCATAAGGGATGCCGCCGAAGCTCACTTTGTATCGGCATTCGAACGTACTCCTGAAGCAGTCGTGACCGGAGTGATGGCTACGCTCACTGTGGCCGCGGTGTATCTAGGCATCGAAGTACTCTCGAGGGCCACTGAGATCCTTGCGCCGCTCCTCATCCTTTCCGTTTTGGTGGTCACGTGCCTCGCTGTTTTCACGAAAGGACTTTTGAGGGTGGAAGCCATTCTTCCCGTTATGGAGACGGGGTGGGTTCCCGTGCTGAAAGGGGCCTGGGCCAATCTCGCATTTCCCTTCGGCGAGACAGCCGTCCTCCTGTCCGTCTTGCCTTACGCTTCTTTGGATAAACGAGCTGAGTACGGTGTCGCGCGCAGCACCTCTTTTGTCACCATTCTCCTTACCGCTGTGAGTCTACGGAATGTAATGGCTTTGGGAGCCGCGGCACAAGTACTCATGTTCCCGTCACTGACTGCCGTAAGCCTCATCAGCATAGGGGTACTGATCCAGCGCCTCGATGCGCTCCTCCTCTTTACCTGGACCTTTGGCGCTTTTATCAAGGCGTCTTTATGCCTCTTTGCAGTCGTGGTCAACCTCAAGGTGCTGTTGGGGGTCAAGGATTACGGATTTCACCAGCTACGTCTGGCCGCTGTACTCTTTCCCGTTCGAAGTAATCCTGCCGCTGGGGATCCTGGCCGTGGCGGTTCTGAGAAAGTTCGGCAAGAGTAAGGGAGCCGCGGGCACCGGGACAAATCGCCGAAACTCCACCTGAGTTGAACCCGCCTTGGTCTCAAGACCCAATGGAGTAAAAATGCACCTAGATTGCATGTTCAAAACATTCGTTCATTAATTTATGGGCAAGAAGCGCCTTTACGAAAAGAAGGATCATGCATATAATGCAACACAATGCAGGGCATCGAACCGTAACCAATCGGGGCGTGTCGAAGACGCAGCAGTCAACGCAGCACTCAATTTTCTCATGCCAACCTGGCAAGAAACAAGGAAGAAGACATGCCATGACAATCAAGAATAAAATGAACCTGAGGTTCCGCGACCTCAACGGTGGTCTGTTCGCGGATGTGACCAAGGCCGACGTCGGTGAAGGCATAGGCCGGCTTATGGAACAGGGTTACGACATTATGGCGTGGGCTGATCCGTTCTTTCCAGACCCGTCAATTCCACCTTCAGTAGCTAAGACGCTCATTGATTCGATCTCGCAGGGGTTTCCGTCGCACTATACCATGCCGATAGGCAATCCTGACCTTCGCCGCGTGATTTCCCGCAAGGTGAAAGAGTACAACGGGATGAACGCGGATCCCAACAGAAACATCCTCGTGACGCCCGGATCCGATTCGGGTCTCCTATATGCTATGCTGCCCTTCTTGTCAGAAGGGGATGAGGTTCTGGTGCCTGACCCCAGCTATCCCTCCAACTTTCTCAATCCCAAGCTCTGCGGAGCTACGGCAGTGAACGTGCCGCTGAAGGAAGAAGACGGGTATCAGCCGGACATCAAAGAGTTTGAGAAGCGGCTTACGCCGAACACCAAGATGGTTCTCATGTCGCATCCAAACAACCCGACCGGCACCGTCTTTCGCAGGGAGAATCTGGCGGAGCTGTGCGATTTCATCGTCAAGAACGACCTCATTCTAGTCTGCGACCAAGCATTCGAGGACCACATATTCGACGGCATCGAGTTTGTCTCGCCCGCGACGTTGCCAGGTATGTGGGAACGCACGCTCACCGTATTCTCGCTTTCAAAGGGCTATGGTTTGAGCGGACTCCGTGTCGGGTACATCGTCGCCGATGACAGAGTTATGGACGTCCTGTACGGCGGGGCCGTAAACGTTCTCGGAGCCACCAACACTGCAGCCCAGCTTGCTGCGATAACCGCGCTCAATGACAAGACAATTCTACCGAAGTACTTCGCCGAGTTTGAACGCCGCAGGCGCATCGCCTATGAGGCCTGGTCAACGGTGCCGGGCGTCACGATGCAGCTCCCTGAAAGCGGCTTCCTCTCGTGGCTCAACGTGTCACGCCTCGGCAGCGATGCGGAGGTAGCAGCCTACTTAACGAAGGAAGCAAAGGTAGTTGTCAACGAGGGCGCTTACTACGGGTGCCTCGGAGGGCCGGGGCATCTCCGCATAGTCCACGGTTGCTTTGCCGACGAGTCTCGTGCTCGCGCCGCCTACAACCGCATCAGAGACGCTCTTACCACTCTCGCGCACCAACGGGGAATTACAGGCTGAAGCGACTCTCGTAATCGCTTGCCCGGAAGACTTTGGCTTCAGTCTGCGTTCTTGCACATGAAAGGAGGACGAGACATATCGGAAACGAGGGCACCGTCAGTATCACTGAGTTATGGAGGTGGAAACCGAGATGATTAAAGAAGGAATGGTAGTTACTCTCTGCCTGGAACTCGTCATGGGAATTGCACTTCTCGTGTTGGTGAGCCGCGCTAGAGCGGGCAAGAAGGTGCCGGTAATCCACAAGATCCCCGGACTCGCCGCTATCGATGAGGCTATCGGCCGCGCAACCGAGTTGGGGAGCCCCGTCATGTTCGTCCCGGGCTTTGGAGATCTTGCCAACGCTCAGACTTACGCAGCTATCCCGGTTCTTGACTACACTGCCAAGGCGTGTGCGGAGTATGACACCCGCATCATCGTGCCTTTGGGAATCCCTGTAGTGTACACAGTTGCGGAAGCGGTGACCCGGCAGGCATACATGTCGAAAGGCAAGAGCGATAAGTACATGGAGACCGACGTTCGCTTCATCAACGAGCAGAACTGGGCATGGGCTGCGGGAATCGCCGGCATCATGGAGCGAGAGAAGGTTGCCGCCAACGTCATGATCGGGGCGTTCTGGGCAGAAGCGCTGTTTATCGCCGAAGCCGGCAACAGGTGCGGCATCATGCAGATCGCCGGAACCGCGTCCACAAACCAGATACCGTTCTTCGTAGCGGCCTGCGACTTTACGCTTATCGGCCAAGAGATCTACGCGGCCTCTGCTTACCTGAGCCCCGAGCCCTCCACCACCGGCGGCCTCATAGTTCAGGACTGGGGCAAGATGCTTGGAATGGCTTTAGTGCTGGCGGGCGCTATTCTAGCTACTTTCGGTAGCACCGCTCTGCAAGACCTCATGCTTAAGTAGGGAGGGAGAAATGTGAAAAGGGAAGGGCCAATAGCTTTACTCGTAGTGGTTGGCTTACTCTACATTGTTAGCGTCATGTTTGCCAGCTCGGGCTTGGAGCCTGTACAGAAGACTCTGGACGACTGGTATAACGTTGTCGCCGGCTTTATCACTTTTGTTGGCGTAATCAGCCTTACCCAGGTACACGGGCGTCACGTTGTCAGGCAACACGGCGGCTGGATCTACAGTGCCATCTTGCTGGTTGTGCTGTACGGGTACATCATCATCGGACTCGCCGGGGGCCCCAAGGGTGAGGCCTTCAATCTGATCTACAACAACATCCTCACTCCGATCCTGATGACCATATTCTCGACTCTTACCTTCTGGATCGGTTCGGCGGCATACCGCGCGTTCCGCGCGAAGACTTTCGATTCGGCCATTCTCTTGGCGGCGGCGATCATCGTCATGATCGGCCGTGTTACGCTGGGCGCCGCCATTTCGCCGGCGCTGCCCAAGGCTGCGGGCTGGATAGTCTCCGTCCCGACCTTGGCCGGTATGAGGGCGATTGAGATGGGCGCTGCCATCGGCGGAATCGTTCTTGCTCTGAGGATGATAACCGGGCTGGAACGCAACTTTATGGGTTCTGACTAAGTCGCCGGGAGGTGAATGTACAAGATGTCTATTTTCCAACGGTTGGATTCTCTCGACAGGCGCTGGATCTTCGCTTTTCAGATGCTTGTCTTTTGTGTAGCTATTTTGCGACCGGTCGGCCTTGCCCTTGAAGTCGGAGAGCAGACTACCAAGGCATTCGAAGCCATAGACGCTCTTCCGGCCGGCTCGATCGTATGGTTCGCCACTGACTACCAGGCCGCGAACGCCTCGGAAATCGAGCCCACCGGCCTCGCGGTCTTCAGACACTGCATGCAGAAGGATCTTCGTGTTGTCGCTGGAGCCACTTGGCCTGAGGGCGGCCAGATGATGGAGAATTTGATCAGCATCGTCGGCCCCGAATTTCCTGACAAGAAGTACGGAGTTGATTACCTCAACTTGGGCTACAGGCCGGGCGGCCAGGTTTGGCTGCAGCAGCTGACCGACGACCTCCCCGCCGCAGTGTTGGGAGTCGATCACTCGGGAGAAGCGATCACGGCTTACCCCTTGGCCGAGGAACTCAAGACCATCCAAGACGTCGACCTCATTTTCGCGATGTCGATCGGCACGCCGGGAACTCCCGAGTATATCAAGGTAGTCACAGACCCTTACAAGGTACCTATTATCTCGGCTCTTCCGGCTTCATCCGTCGCCGTCATGATGCCCTATCTGGGCTCGGGACAGCTGACAGCAATGCTGTCTTCGCTTAGAGGCGGTGCCGAGTACGAGAAGATCTCGGGCAACCAGGGCTCGGCTATGACCGGGATGGACACCCAGTCATTCATGAACTTGACCATCGTGACCTTTGTCGTGCTGGGCAACATCGGCTATTTCTACAACAAGCGGAATAGTGGCCGAGGCAGAGGAGGTAGTGCCAATGTCTAGCGACATTTGGGTGTGGGTCGGGGCGTTCCTGACCATAGGAACCTACAGCAACCTGTTCAAAGACAACCCTGTCTATAGGGCGCTAGAGTCGGTTTTCGTAGCTCTTCTAGCCGGCCATGCAGTGGTAATCAACTGGTTCAACTTCCAGAAGCCGACGCTTTCGACCAGGCTAATGGAAGGCGGCGAGTACGCGCTTCTAGTCCCTCTGTTTCTGGCGGCTCTCATGTACTTCCGCTACTCCAAGAAGTATGCCTGGCTGGCCAGATACTCGATGTCGTTCATGATGGGAATAGGCGCTGCGTATGTCTTGACCAAAGACCTAAAGCCCATGTTCCTGTCACAGGCCCGTGCCACCATGCTTCCGCTGTGGGTACCGGACAATATGGGCACCACGATCAACAACTGGTTCATCGTTGCGGGCGTTGTGTGCGTGCTCATGTACTTCTTCTTCACCGTGAAGAAGACGGGTCCCATCAAGGTGTTCGGCAATGCCGGAAGGGTCTTCCTGATGGTGGCCTTCGGAGCACTGTTTGGAGACACGGTTATGGGACGTATCAGCGTTACGCTGGTCCGCTTCCAGTTCCTTCTTAAAGACTGGCTTGGCCTGGTAAGGTAGGATGCCGTGAGAAGCCCGGGAGGGATTTTGGAGATCTAGAAGCTGATCCGGGCAGATGGCTGTAATATTCGACGCGGGCACCGTCCCTGTAATCAGCGCACCGCTGTAGCGCGATGCAGGGACGGTGTTTGTGAGGAAAGACAGAGAAAGGATGATAACCACTCATGAAGCGGATGGATGAGATAGCCAGAGGCCTCTTGGAGACCCTATGGCTGGCCGATCCTGTGAGATCGAGCGAAATGGGAGTAACCAAGTTTGACGGCAGACTGCCTTCGGCAGATCCGGACGAGCGGGAGGAGATTTCAAAGCGGCTGTCACAGTACGCTGCTGAACTCAAGGCCCTGCTAAGTGGCTCCACTCTGTCGCCCGATGAGAGGTTGGACGCGGAGGTTGCTGCCGCCAACATCGGCGTCCAGATAGCAAAAGAGCAGTCGCTGCCCGACTGGAAGAACAATCCCGATTGGTACCTGTCCAACGTCAATGCAGGCTTCCATGTTCTGGTGTCGAGGGAGTGGGCTCCCGCCGAGGAGAGGCTCGAAGACATAAAGTCAAGGCTGAAGGAAGTGCCTGGGTTCATTGAGCGAGCGAGCAAGAATCTGGTCCCGGCAGAAGTGCCTTCGGACTGGATCGATATAGCGCTCGGTTCTGTGAAGGGGCACAGGCGCCTTGTCGAGGGTTCGGTGCTGCCCTTTGCCCGGTCGGTGGAAGGAGAGCGCGATGCTTTCACCAAGCTTTGCGAGAAGTCGCTGGCCGCGGTTGACGCTTTTGGAAAGTACCTCGCCGAGATTAGGCCTTCAGCCAAGGGCCAGTTCGCGTCCGGGCGCAGGCACTTTGAGAGAATGCTGCAGAGCGTCCATATGGTTGACATGGACGCTGACCAGCTCAAAGAGTTCGGCGAGCTAAAAGTTGCCGAGTATGAAGATGCGCTGGTGCGAGCCGCGAAGTCTATCGATCCAAACAAACACTGGACAGAGCTTATTACCGAATTCAAGAAGGACCACCCGGCGCCCGAGAACCTCCTTGACTCCTACCTTAACGAGGGAAGGCTGGCCGAGGAGTTTGTCCGGACGAAAGACCTTATCACCATCCCCGAGGGACAGTCGTGGACGGTATTGCCCGTGCCCGAGTTCTCCAGGGCGACGCATCCGCTAGGCTACATGAGAACCAGCCCGCCCTTTAGCGACGGTATGGACAGCGCGTTGTACATCACTCCGATTGACCTTACCGCGAGCCCTGAAAGACAGGAGCAGCACCTGCAGGACAACTGCTACGCCTTCCAGAGAACGATCGCTTTCCATGAACTCATCCCCGGACATCACCTGCAGTCCTGCCTCTCCAAGATAGGCATTTCAGACCTTCGAAAGCAGTTTAGGTCAACCGTGTTCATAGAGGGATGGGGCCTTTACACGGAGCTGCTCATGGCGGAACAGGGATATCTCTCAGAGCCTGCCACGAACCTAATTAATCTCAAGAACGCTTTGTGGCGAGCCGTGAGAGTGGTAATCGACGTCGGCCTGCATGTCGGCGGGATGACCCTTGAAGAAGCGACCAACCTACTCATGGAGAAGGTGCGCATGGAGCACCACATGGCTTCCGGCGAAGCCAAGAGGTACACCATGAGCCCGACGTACCAGTCCAGCTACCTCTTGGGAAAAGAGCAGATCGTGAAGCTGCGCAGCGACTATGAGGCCAAACTGGGTCCCGCTTATACCCTTAAGGGCTTCCACGACAAGCTCACCAGCTACGGTTCTATCCCGGTGGCTCTGGTGCGCCGCGAAATGCTGGCAGGTCGTTAGAAGATGACTGGAGGTTGCAGTATGGCGAGCAATGCTTGGTCGGAACAAGAACTGAAGGATCTGCGGGCCCTTGATATCGAGGTCTCGCAGTTGGTGTCGAAGTACCTGGGAGATCCGTGGCCGCAGGACTCTCTGTTTGTGCCCACCCAGGACAACCTTGCCGAGATGGCCAGCGAGATTGCCGCTGTGCAGAAGAAAGTAGGCGCTCTCTCGGATACCTTCTGGCGCGAGCACCTTACCGGCGCTCTGGAGTCTCTGGCCTTCCAGGTCGAGTGCAACACGAAACTGCCTTACGAGCACATAACCAGGATATCCTCGAGTCTGGATCGCCTTATGGGGTCGGCGAGTTCCGGTTCGCCTGCTGACAGGGCTGCCGCTGTTGCGGCCCGGCTCTCGGGAGCGGCTGCCGTACTGGACGCCGTGCTGGCTCTTGTAGAGAAAGGCACCGACCTTGCGCGGAGCCAGGTCGCCGACGTGCTCCCCGCGCTGGGGGGGAATCTGGAGCGCGCAGAGGCTTTCGTGCGCCAGAATGCGGGAAGCGACAGCATCGCAAAAGATGCGGAGAAGGGCTTCGCTTCGGCAGCTTCCGCCGTCAAGAGGCTGCAGGCGAAGGTGAAGTCGCTGCCTCTTTCCGGACTGGACAGGGTCGACATTCCCTTTGCCGTCTCGGTGGAGAAGGGGATGCAGGCGCCTCTGGATTACATCCTCTCATGGTACGAAGAGGATGCTGTGAAGCGCGGTGCCGAGTATTTCCGCGTTGCTAAGGAGATGTTTCCCGGAAAAGACCCGGCGGAGGTGTTGGACGGCGGGCCCAGGTATGAATCCATGGACGCCGTGTTCGCCGAGATGAGAGGGATCTTGGACAACCTGCAGTCCGAGTGTACGCGGTTCGTGGACCTTCCGGAAGGAGAGTTCTGCGACATCGGGCTCATTCCTGAGACTTGGCGGATGATGGTGCCGGGCTTCATGTATATGGGCGGTCTGGTCGCCCTGAATCCGGAGAGCCTAGCTACGTTCAGAAGAGCAGGGCTTGAGACGACCGCCGCGCATGAGGTCTATCCCGGACACCACGTTCACCACGTGAAATCGGCGAAGAACGCGTTGCCCTATACGTTCAGACTGCCTCTGTTCTGGTCCCGGTGCCACCAAGAGGGCATTTGCGACCGTTCAATGGCCATGATGACGCCTTACTTCAAAGACCCTGCCGCCAGGCTGTCGGTCGCGAAGAGAATGTGGTTTACGGCCAACAGAGTTAAAGCCGAGGTGGACATCTACTACAACAAGAAGCCCATTCAGGCCGTCATAGACAACTACATGACCAATCTCGGGCTGCCGAGCTACAACGCTCACGCTCAGACTCGCGCGCACATGATGCGCCCTGCCGATGCAATCTCGTATTACACCGGCATGAAGTTCGTGGACGATCTGTACAAGGCGTCGGGTATGGAGAATAAGGCTTTCACCAATGAGCTCTTCAGCTACGGCGAGATACCGCTGAATACGCAGAAGAACATATTTGCGCTCTCTCCGGAGAAGAAGGAGCAGTTGAAGACGTTCACTGCCTAGAATTACGCAACGGTACCGAACTTGCACCTAGGCCGCGAACGCATACCGGCCTAGGTGCAACTTGTAGAAAGGGATGATCTCTTGAGCCGCATGTTCTTGAAAGACTGCCGCGTGATCGACGGTACTGGCAGCCCTGCCCTAACGGGGGTGCTCATAGCGATTGAGCGTTCCACGGGCGAGATAGTCTATCTTGGGCCGGAAGGTGTCTCCGGGGCGCCTATCGCCGATCCCGACGACGAGGTTATCGACCTCAAAGGCTATACCGTCGTGCCCGGGCTGTTCAACTGCCACACCCATCTTGACTTAAAACTGCCCTTTACGCCGTACAAGCTAGACCCGTACTCCCCAGGTTACTGGACCCTAATGAGCTACAGGAGGGCGGCCGAAGGACTGCGCTGCGGCGTCACCACCATGCGCTGCGTGGGAGGTCCCCACGGGGCGGAGCTTGCCGTGAGAAACGCTATCGACAAGATGATGCTGTGGGGCCCGAGGCTGGTCGTCGCCGGGAGCATCCTCTTGGCTCACGGAGGTCACGGATACAACAGCGTCGGCTCCATCGAGTGCAGCGGCGTTGCCCAGTTCAGGGAGGCTGCGAGAAATGAGATCAAACAGGGAGCGGACCTTGTCAAGATCTGCCTGACCGGCGGCCTCGGAACGCCGGGCGAAGGTTTCACGGATAAACAGATGACAGATGATGAAGTTGCCGCTGTCGTCGACGTGGCTCATATGGCGGGCAAGAAGGTAACGTCTCATACGGGAGGCGACAAACCGATTCAGGACGCCGTCCGCCTCGGAGTGGACTGCATTGAGCACGGGTACGTCATAGGCGAAGAGACTGCGCGCCTTATGGCGGACGCGGGCACCTGGCTTGTTCCCACCCTTGCCGTCACCCACGCGTTCGGCTACCTGGAGGCCCACGGCAGCCCCGCTTATCAAGTAGACAAGGCAAGGGAGGCGGCCAAGTACCACAAAGCAGGCATCTCGAGAGCCATTGCGGCGGGCGTCAAGATCGCCGTAGGTACCGACCTTCTGCCGTCCGATCCTCTGGACGGCACAAATGCTACCGTACGGGAAGTGGAACTGCTTGTGGAAGCGGGCATGACGCCTCTCCAAGCGATTAACGCGGCCACCCTGAACTCGGCTCTGTTGTGCGGTGTTGCCGATGTGACCGGGTCTTTAGCCGAAGGTAAGCAGGCTGACTTACTGGCAGTCGAAGGCAGACCGGACGAGAACATATCCGATCTCAGGAATCTAGCCTTGGTATCAAGAGCGGGCCACGTGGTTTGGAGCAAGATACCGGGGAGCGAGCAGGAACCGTTCCATGTTCTGCCCGGCGGTATGGAGATCGAGGGCGGTACTTTCCGCAAGTGGTAGATACAGCAGTTAAGGCGTAGCTCACTGCAACTGACAAAAGCACCGGAGGTGGTTTTCTTGGCAAGCATGTGGACTGAAGAGGAACTGCGAGATGCCCGCAAGATCGATCTGGAAGTTGCCAAGCTTGTATCCGAGTATCTTGGAGGCGCCTGGCATAAAGACACTCTGTTCGTGCCCTCGGCGGAAAACCTGGCTAGGTTTCGCGGGGAGGTGGCGGCGAAGAAGGGCGAAGTCGCTCGCATCGCCGATGCATTCTGGCGCGACCACTTTACCGCGGTACTCGAGTCTCTGGAGTTCTCGATAGAGTGCAACTCCAAGATGCCGTACGAGTACATCACTAGGCTATCTGCCAGCTTCGACAGCCTGACCCGGGCGTTTGACCCGCGGCCCAAACAGGAGAGAGCGGCTCTTCTCGCGTCTCGCTTGGCGAAGGCGCCTGCCGTGTTGGCAGGGGTCAAAGGGATACTTGAGCGCTGCACAGACCTTGGGCGAAGCCAGGTGGCCGACCTCCTGCCTCCCACGTTCGGGAACATCGCCAAGGTAGTGGCCTTCATCAAAGAGCACGGCGACAGCGAGGGCATGAAGAGCGACGCCGAAAAGAACGGTGCCATGGCCACGGCTGCCGCTCACGAAATCGAAGGTATGGTGAAGTCGCTACCGCTGGCCACACTGCAGCCTGTGGATATCCCATTTGACTTCTCGGTTGAGAAGGGTATGCAGGCCCCGCTCGACTACATCCTCTCCTGGTATCAGGACGACGTGGAGATGAGGAAGAAGGAGTTCTTCAAGGTCGCTAAGGAGATAGATCCGAGCAGGGATGCTTACGACCTCTTGAACAACGGGACGCCGGGCTACTCCACAGCCGATGAGATCTACGCCGACATGCGGCGGATACTCAAGGACGTGAGGACGGCGTCTCTTAACTTCATTGACCTTCCCGATGACGAAATGTGCGATGTTGGGGACATTCCGGAGACCTGGAGGATGGTATGCCCGACCTTCATGTACATGGGCGGAGTGGTCTGCATTAACCCTGAGAACATACCTGCCTTCACGAGAGCGATGATCGAAGAGACTCTCGCTCACGAGGTGTACCCGGGACACCACGCGCACGGAGTGAAATCCGGCCAGTCTCAGCTGCCCAATACGTTCAAGCTGGGGCTGTTTATGTCGCGCAGTCTGGACGAAGGCCTCGCGCACAGGTCAGAGTACCTCATGATGCCGTACTTTAAGGATCCCGTTTCGCGGCTCGAAGCGGCCAAGAGAGGCTGGTACTGCTCGACGCGGGTCAAGGTTGAGGTCGACCTTTACTACCACCGGAAACCCGTGCAAGAGGTTATCGACAATTACATCACCAACCTCAACTGCACCGAGTACAGCGCGGTGGCGCAGACGCGGGCTCACATGATGAGGCCGGCAGACGGGATTTCCTACTACACCGGAATGCGTTTCATAGAGGAGCTGTACCGGAAGTCCGGCAGAGAGATGAAGGAGTTCACCAATGAGACCTTCAGCTACGGCCACGTGGCTCTCGGCACTCTAGAGAACATACTCGCTCTCACGCCTGAGAAGAAGGCCCAGCTTAGAGCCTTCAACCCGCTAAAGGGATAAGGTAAAGCAACAACGCGTGAAACAAGGGCTATCCTGCTGACGGCAGAATAGCCCTTGTTCTTTTCAACTGCTACACGTCTGCGTGCCGATCGTGAGGAGGAATTGCTGCCGCGTCGGACAAATACCGTCTCTGCAAGACAGTTTGCCGGTTCACCCGGTTCTTCCTTCTTGAGAAATGGGGCATGATCATGAGACGCGGTGTTGAGGTGAGAGAGCGTGCAGGAAGGAAAGCTATGTTCCTCGCACTGGCGATTCTGGTCGGCTTTGCGGGCGCCTATGCGCCTTGTGGCGGTGAGGCTTCCGCGGCCGACCGCGAGCGATACAGTATCACCATCCTGCCTCAGATGGAGCTCTTAGTCGCCGTGCAGACACAGACCAGTTGGCTTAAGCAAACCGCACCTCGCGATTCCGAAGGCAACTATTACTACCACGCAGTTCTGGAGTTCATGAAGCCGTACAAGGAGCACCGCGCGGTGAAGGTCTGTCAGGAGCTCCTTGACCTGGGCTTTGCGTACGATGCTCCGGCGCGTTTTGCGCTTCACCTGGGACCCTTGCCGGAACTCGAACTGGAGCTGGAATACTGCGATTACCTCACCGGCAGAGCGCGGGGAAGGGAGAAACTTGAGGCCTTCAGGTTGGCGCTTAAGGATCTGGCTGCCGAGTCGGATTTCCTGAGCTTCTTTGAAGAGTGGAAGCCCAAGTATGAAGAGTGGATCGCCGGGCTGGAGGAGTCAACAGACCTCGCGAAAGTGGTGACATGGTGGGAAGACTTCACCGGAATGGCGGCCGGCGACGAGTATCACATAATTCTCTGCCCCGGAACCTTTTATCACAACTACGGGCCCGGCATACTTGACCCCGCGACCGGCAGGAAGGTCTCCTATAACGTCGCGTCTGCCTACCCGACGACGGGAGAACCGAGTTTTGGTCCCCCGGGCAACCTTGAGCGGCTGTCCATACACGAGATCGGGCATTCGTTTATTAACCCGGCCTTTGCGCCGTTCGCTTCCGAGTTGTCGCAAGTACAGCCCTTATTCCGGAAAGTGGAATCTGAGATGAAGCAGATGGCGTACACGTCGGTCGAGACATTCCTTAACGAGCAGGTCATCAGGGCAGTTCAAGCCATTGCGGAGGGAGAGCTGTACAGCGAGGAACACAAGAGAGCTTCGATTGAGCGCGATGAGGCGAGACACTTCTACTTGACTTCCTTCGTCGTTGAGCAGCTCGAGGACTACGCAGCCAACAGAGACGATTACTCTAGGTTCACCGACTTTGTTCCGGTCTTGCTGGAGCGTTTGGCTCACGAAGCCGAGAAGGTGGAGTCAGAGAGGCCGGCATTCCTCACGGCTATTTGGGTTGGGGCGGCTTTGCTCATTGCCTTTTCATTGATTGCTACAAGACATCGCCGTCGCCTTATCGAAGCCACGCGAGAAAGCGAGCAGGTTGAGGAGCCCAGGAAGGATCTTCCATGACCGTATCGAAGTGACTCCAAACCGCAAGCGGGAGGAATCACAGTGAGAAGAACTCCTGAGAGAAAGGCGCCCGAAAGAAGGGCAGCCGGCCGCACGGCAGCAAGTGATATCCATCGTACTTCGGATATGGTTTGGGTACTCGATCCGTCGGAGCCCTTTGCCGGCCCCGTCAAGAACGGCGGAACCGTTATTGCTACAGTGAGTCCCGGGTGCTGGGGCCCGATGATGACTCCGGACTACCCCAGTGGCCATGAGGTGACCAAGCCCGTAGCCGTTGAGGGGGCTGAGGTTGGCGACGCTGTCGTCATTAGCATAAAGAAGATAACCGTCCTGTCGCGAGCAACAACCTCAGGGACTGACGAGCCTCAGGAAGGCCACTATATCGGAAGCGCGTCCATTGCAGCGACGTGTCCGGGGTGCGGCACGGTGAATCCCGCTACGCACCTTGAGGGTGTAGGGGAAGATGCGATCATATGCGATAAATGCGGGACTGTAGTCAAGCCGTTTCGCTTTGGCAGCACGTACACCGTCCTGATGGATGATGCCCGGACCGTGGCTGTAACCGTTCCGCCCGAGGTTGCCGCAGAGATAGCAGGTAAGGCGGCCGAGTACAGCGCGCTGCCTCCCCGCTCACGGCAATACTCGGCGAACGTCTTCGCCCGGGGCGAGATGCCCGGAGTAGTTACGCCGCTGCGTCCAATGATCGGCAACATCGGCACGTGCCCGGCTGTCGCCGTGCCTTCATCGAGCAACGCGGGCGATTCTGCAGTTTCGCTTGTGGGCGCTCCTCATAGATATGCCATTGAAGCCATGGATCTTCCAGCGTTAACCGACGGCCATATGGACGTCAACGAAGTCGTTGAGGGAGCCGTAATCATCGCACCGGTGAAAGTGAAGGGAGCGGGAATATACGTAGGGGACGTCCACGCAATGATGGGAGACGGGGAGCTTGCAGGCCACACGGCCGATGTCTCGGCGGAAGTGGTCTTTGAGGTTCAGCTCCTGAAACGCTCGGAAACGGACCTTAACCTGGACGGACCGATCCTCTTGCCCGTTTCCGGCGACCTTCCGGCAATAGTTAAGCCGAGGACACTTGAGGTTTTGACAAGAGCTGAAGCTATTGCTGCAGAGCACGGGTTTCCTTTGGAGGAGAGGTCTCTTCCTATCCAGGTCATCGGTACCGGCAGAAACATCAATGCGGCTACAGAGAACGGGCTTCAGCGAATGGCAAAGATCACCGATTTGCCCCTGCCTGAAGTGCGGAATCGCTGCACTATCACCGGGCAGGTGGAGATAGGGCGCCTTCCCGGCGTCGTTCAGATCAGTATGCTGGTCCCGGGATCAATCCTCAGGCGAATAGGCCTGTGGGATATCGTGAGCAAGCAGTATGGAGTAGGCAACTAGCTCCTCGATTGCTCTGTGTCACCGTTGCTGCGCCGCCACCGGCAGTAGGAAATGCGAAACGCAAGCCCGAATAGTGTGTGAATAGCTCCGCCCTGTCCGGTCGGGGGGATGTCGAGAGGAGTGCTGTGGCCGTGAGAGGTGAAGTCAAGGTTTCGCTGCGCCGGGGAGTAGGGATAGTAGCTCTCTGGGCTGTACTCTGGTTCGCGATTCTGCTGTCGGGATGTTCAGCCGAACCTGGCGTTCCGGACCCCTCCGCGGCGACGGTAGGAGATCCGCCGAAGGAGGATGCAGTTTCTGTGGAGAGCAACACAGCCATATTCACCAGTGTGAGCGATTTCGAGCTCGGTACTCATGACGGGACTCGTGCGGTTTCATTCGGCAACGGGGCGCTCGCCCTCCAAGAAGGTGTAGGTTCCGGCACTTATACGTCGCCGGTAGTGAACACCAAGCCGTTTGAATACATGATCCTCTCCTGGAATGCGGATACGCCTCAGGGTACGTACATTGAGATCGAGGGGCGGATCCACGCCGGAACTGAGAGCAAACAGTGGTCGAACTGGCTCTCGTGGGGCAGGTGGAGCACGTCGACATTCGTCGGGCAAGACGGGGTGAAGAAGCTTGCCGGATCCGGCCTATCTGCCGAGACATCGGACGGCATTGCCAAAGTCGCGACGGATGAGCTCATCGTCATTGGGAATTCGGGAGAGACAGCCGATAAGTTCCAATACAGGATCACCCTTCACGCCCCCGAGGGAGGGTCCGTGACTCCCGAGGCAGGTCCTAGAGTCCTCCTGGTAGCATCGACGATCAGGAACACGCTGCCCGGGCAGGAGATACCGAAGATCTATGCCGAAGGGGCACCGAATCTCTCGAAGCTGGATAAGGATCTGGATGTCCCCACATATTCTCAGCAGGTGCGGTATGCGAAGATCGCGAGCTCAATCTGTAGCCCCACAAGTATCGCGATGGTGCTCGGGTACCACGGGATAGACATTTCGCCGGAAGAGGCTGCCTGGGGCGTGCGCGACTACCAGGCGGATATGTTCGGGAATTGGCCTTTCAACACGGCGTACGCCGCGGCTCACGGCCTCACCGCGTATGTCGAATACGGCACTCCCGCAGAGGGCGGGGACCCTTGGTATGCCGTAAAGCACGAGATCAACAACGGCAATCCGGTAGTCGTGAGCGTCAAGTACAGGAAACCGGGCTATGAAGGCCGCACTGAGCCCGAGGTTGAGGGAGTCCCGATCAACTACACGGCGGGGCATCTGGTCCTCGTACGAGGCTTTACCTGGAAGGACGGTAGCGAGTACGTCATCGTCAACGATCCTGCGGCCGCCAACAATGAGGAAGTGCGGCGCCTTTACCCCGCAGACCAGTTCTTCGAGGCGTGGGTGAAGAAGGTTATGTATGTCCTGCGATTTGACGAGAGTGAAGCCGCTCAGGCCTGTGTGGGCACTCCAATCCAAGGGGAGCTTGTCGCGGTGGACGACCCATCCGGAGGATACCAGAAATATGAACTTAGGGTCGACGGAAACCCGGTAGACTTAAGCACCAAGAACCTAAGAAGCGCGGTCGTCTCGTTCAACGGCGAGAAAACCACGCCGTTCAGCCCGAGGGAGGCTGTTCTCAAGGAATCGAATTTCCTGTGGTTCAAGGACGACAGCGCGCCGGGCATGTACACCTTCTGGTTCTTCGATATGGATAAGCGGACCTATCAGGCGGAAATCAACTGGAAGCAGTAGCTGGCTGGGCGAGGAACTCGGGGATCACCAGAAAGCAGGGGAGGCGGGCGGCGGCAAGCCGCCCGCTGCGATTTTGGACGCGCCAAAGGCGAATGAAGAAACACCACCGGTTTGGCGGGAAGAAACCGAGCCATGATAACCATTGATGATCGCGATCGGTAAGTGCCGAAAGGTGGCGTTCAAATGCGTGAGCGGACTGAACTGCGTCCTGTTCCCGGACTTCACGGCGAGCATGTGATCGAGGTCCTTCCGGGCTTTCCGGTGTTCCGGCTTGAGGAGGCCAGTCTTGACGGGCTGAACCGCCTCATGCAGCTGGAAGGCGACATTTTCGGAAGCGAAGCCGCGGGCGAGTGGTACATGGTCTCTCACATCCACCACGGCAACGTGATGATTCTAGTGGACGCCCAGAAGAGGCATTCGGCGGGCCTGGCCATCTTGATGCGTGACTGGGATGAGGTCGACAAATGCTACCTGGCCGACTTCGGGATCCGCGCTGATTACCGGGGCAAAGGCCTGGGTTCCCGCTTTCTGAAAAAGGTACTGGAATTGGTTAGGGAAGACGGTTTCAGCAGGATGAGCCTTACCGTTGACACAAGTAACGCCCCTGCCATCGGCCTCTACAAGAAGCACGGCTTCAAGATCGTTGACGAACGCCGGAATCTGTACGGCCAGGGCCGGGACAGATACATAATGGAACTGGAAGTCGACCCGGATAAGAGTGCTTCCGAGCAGCCCCTTACTTAAGGCAGGCCTATCCGCGCGCTGCCTCGCCCATCCTTTCGATCCGGTGGCGGATGTCTTCCCTAATTTTGAGAACGGTGTCCCGCGCGGTTCCTTCCGGCAGCGCGCAGGCAATTGAGGAGTACCCAACGTCCAGCTGGCGTTCCTTGGCCATGACGTCGTGGATGATGGCATGGTCGTCTGAAGTCACCCACGGGATGTGGCCGTTGACGGCGTCGGCCTGAGGTTGGCCCTTGACTGTCGACTCCGGCCCTCGAACAGGTTCATACCAGCCGAACTCCAGCTGTGCGGCTTCGAAGCCGAGGTTGTCGCCGGCCCGCCTGCCGCGAGCGCGCGGCCCAATGGTCTCCGTGCCCGCGGTACCTCCCGGCCGGTATCCACCCGGGTTTGGCCCGCCTGCTTGGTTCTGATAGACCTGCTCTTCGAATGCATCGGTCCTCTTGCCTCTCTCTCCGATGAGACCGCGCAGGGCTTCCATTTCGCGCGCTTTCTCGCGCACGAACTGATTGAGCATGGTGCTGAGCGCGGGGTTCCCCGCTTGCGACGAGTAGTAGGAGTAGGTGTCTGCGATCCTTTCCTCCATACCCAGCTGCTCTTCGAGCATCTTAAGGGTCCTACCGCTGAGATCGGTCAAACCGGTCACTCCTCGTATCGGCATTTCTGATAGTGTGCGCATTAGCCGTCAAAGAGAAACCGGTTTGCCCGGGGCCCCCACTAAGAGGGAGGAGTGGTGTGCTGCTTTTCGCGCCCTCGTAAGAGCCGCATCCCGCTTAAGATCACCAAGAGCACACTGGCTTCGTGGATTAGCATGCCGCCTGAGAGAAAGACTACCCGGCCTATCACTCCCACTAGCAGCAGGACTACTGTTGCCACCGCAAACGCGACGTTCTGGCGCACAACCTTAAGAATCCGCCTGCTGAGGTCAATGGCTTCGGGCACTCTGTCGAGTCTATCCGCCATGAGCGCGATATCCGCCGTCTCAATGGCTGCCTCAGTTCCAGACGCGCCCATGGCGATGCTGACATCCGCTACCGCCAGGGCGGGAGCATCGTTGACCCCGTCGCCAACCATGGCCACGATGTGCCCTGCTTTCTGCATCTCGCGGATAGCCGCGACCTTCTCCTCAGGGAGGAGGCCTGCTCTCACCTCGTCCACGCCGAGGCCGGCGGCTACATGGCGAGCTGCCGATTCATTGTCGCCTGTCAACATCACTGTCTTGAGAACGCCGGCCTTCTTTAAGTCGCCAACCAGGCGGTCTGCACCGGGTCGCGGCGGGTCGGCAATGGCCATGAGGCCGATAGCGGAGCCGCCGGCGGCTACAAATGCAAGCGTGCGGCCCTGGGCCTCGTGGGCAGACGCTACTTTTTCATGATGCTCGGACAGCTCGACGCCGTTCGACTGCAAGAGGCGGCGGTTGCCCACAAGCACGATACCTTCTTCGCTTTCGGCTACGGCTCCAAGTCCGGGAAGCAGAGACCAGTTCCGGACGCTCGCCGGGTCGATTCCCTTCTCGCCCGCGTAGTCAAGAATGGCTTTGGCCAGGTGGTGTTCTGACCGCAGCTCCGCGCCGGCCGCCAGCGATATGAGGCGATGCTCCAACGCGGCAGAGATGTTCGAGGAATCGCTATCCTCATGCAGAGCCTCACTGCCTAAGTCCGAAAAGACTTCTACTGCGGTGACCTTTGGTTTCCCAAGAGTAAGGGTGCCCGTCTTGTCAAACGCCATGACGTCGACCTTGCCTATACGCTCAAGCCGCTCGCCGCCCTTAATGAGGATGCCCTTCTTGGCGGCGCTTCCGAGGCCTGCCACGACCGCCACCGGAGCGGCCACCACAAGGGCTCCGGGGCACCCGATGACCAAGAAGGTCAGGGCGAAATGGACATCCCGGGTGGTAACGTAGAGCGCGCCTGCAAGCGCGATGATGAGCGGTGTGTACCACGAGGCGAACCGGTCGAGCATCTTCTGGACTTTTGGCCTCTGTTCCTGAGCTTCGGCCACAAGGAACACGATGCGGCTGAAAGTGGTATCGGGCCCGACTCTTTCGGCTCTTACCTCGAGGAAACCGCTCTGGCTTACGCTGCCTCCCATAACTCTATCGCCTATTCCCACTTCAGCAGGCAAGGGCTCGCCCGTTAGGGGAGATGTGTCAAGCGAAGCCCGGCCGTCCAAGACAACTCCGTCTACAGGCACGCGATCGCCGGGCAGGACGACCACCGTCTCACCTGCTTGCACTTCCGCTGCGGCAACGATATCGACCCCGGAATCCCTCTTGACGCGCGCCGTTTTCGGCGAGAGGTCGATCAGAGACCTAAGAGCAGCTCGAGTTCGCGATAACGTCAGGCTCTCGAGGTATCCGCCGAGCACGTAGAGAAACGTCACGGCCGCTCCTTCCCAGGTTTCCCCTATCCACAGGGCCCCTACCGTGGCGATGGTCACAAGCAGGGGAATGCTGAACTGCTTGGCTGAGAGGCGTCCGACGGCTTCTCGCGCCACCGGGATGCCCGCTACAATGGCGGCCGCAGTCATGAGTACGTTGAAGCTCGACAGGAGGCGGAAGCCTCCGCGCGTGTCCGCCTCCAGGCCTAAAGCACGGAGGCTCCAAGCCAGCACGATAAGTGCCCCGGACACGGCCACCGTCAGGATCTCGCGGTTACGCGATATCCGCGACAAGACTTCCGTGACAACAGCGGAAGCCGAGGAATGGGTATGAGAGCGGGTGTAGTTCATTGAAGCCTCCTCCTTTGCGCATTGGTTCTGCCGCTGCACTCTCTATCCGCGCTACTTAACCCTTCCTGGGAGTACCGCTGTTACGTCCAGGTTGAACCTGCGGATGGTATCTTTGATCTCCTTTTCACCCAGCTTGGTCTCGTCGTACTGAACGTTTAGCGTACCGGTTCCGAAACCCACCCGTGCTTCCTTGACGCCCTCCATTGCCGCCACAGCTTTCTCGAGCTTCGCGGCGCAGTTGGGGCAGTTAAGGCTGGTCAGCATGTAAGTCTGTGCTTTCATTGATGTGAACCTCCTCTGTAGAGACTTGAGTCTCTCCTTGTTTGTCGAGACCATCATCCCACGGCGGGAGGTAGAGAATCCTTGACGCAGGTCAATAGTGGCACGGTGGCGCGGCCACCGGGCGGAGTTAACGCGGAGCGAGCCGGTGCGGGTCTTGGTTATGCGGTCGAGGAGTAATCCTTTCTATCCTGCAGCTATCTTTCTGAGTCTCTCAAGATCGAGGATGAGTACCGTCCTTCCTCCAGTCTGCCGGATGATCCCTTGGTCGGCCAGACTTCCCAAACGCCTGCTTAGAGTCTCCGGGGTTGTTCCGAGCCTCGCAGCGAGCTGCGACCAAGGCATGGGAACCGTGATGCTGAGGTTGCCCGGCGAAGCCTGAGCGAGCCGGACAAGCTCGGCAGCGAGCCTTTGGCCGACTTCCTTTAGCCCGATATCCGCGATAAGCTGCTCGGCTTGTGACAGGCGCCTCGCCATTTCTTCCACAAGGCGCAGCAGCGCCGCAGGATGATTTAGCACTTCCTTCACGGCCTTCCGAGGGAGTACGCACACAGCGCTGTCTTCCGCCGCGATCACGTCGCCCTCGAGAACCGCATCGTAGAAGAGAGCCATCTCGCCAAGGAACTCGCCCGGGCCAAGAGACCTCACCGTCTGTTCGCGGCCGCTGGCCGTGGAGTAAACTAGGTTAAGCCGCCCGTGAGCGACGACGATCAGGTGGTCAAGCGGATAACCGCTGGCTGCAACGATTTCGCCCTTGCGGTAGTCCCTGTGCTCCATAGCGGCTCCGAGCTTCACAAGCTCGGAAGCGGGCAGCATTTTGAAGACGGGCACACCTGCCGCGCAGGATGGTATACCTCGGTGCATTGCATCACCCTATTTCGTTCTCCGGTCCACATGATTGTACCTCACTGTGGAACCGGCGGCAGTAATTTGCGTCCGTACACGGCAGGGAGGGTATGTAGATGACCGGTTCCGGCACATTCATTCCGCAGTCAATAGCGGACATCGACAAGATCCTATCGACAACCGTTCTCGCGGTGGAGGAAAAGAAGGCGGTAGCTCGGAAGCTCAAGCAGGCTCGCGAATCTCTCGCAAGCGAAAGAAGCCGCCTGGCCCAGCTGCAAGCCGCGATGGAGCGCGAACAGAAGGATGTCGCCCGCCTGGAGGGGCTAAGTTTGGCAGGTCTGTTCTACACTGTCATGGGCAACAAGCCGGCGGCCTTAGACAAGGAGAAGCAGGAGTTCCTTACTGCGAAACTGCGCCGCGATGAAGCGGCCGCATCGGTCAAGGCCCTGGAAGAGGACTTGGAAGCGTTGACGTCCAGGCTCGCCAAGATGGGCAATCCTGAGATCCAGCTGGAACGCTTGCTGGAGAAAAAGGAAGAGCTGGTTATGGCCGAAGGAGGCGCGAAGGCAAGAGAACTTCTCGCGCTGGACGAAGAGCGCGGGCGACTCCTGGCTGAGAGGAGAGAGGTACTTGAGGCGAGGGATGCCGGGCACAGGGTCGAGTCTTCACTGAACGAGGTATTGCGGTCTCTTGAAAGCGCCCAGGATTGGGGCATGTGGGATCTTTTGGGCGGAGGGCTCTTGGCCACTGCGGCGAAGCACTCAAACCTCGACAAAGCACGTGAGAACGTTCATAGAGCCCAATCTGACATGAGGCGGTTCCAGCGAGAGTTGGGCGACATCGGCAGCGTTGCCGAAGGGTTTTCCATAGGCGGTTTTGAGAGGTTCGCCGACTACTTTTTTGACGGGCTGTTTGTCGACTGGATGGTTCAATCGAAAATCAACACGAGTGTTGACCGCACCCGCGAGCAGATAGGCAGAATAAGGTCATTGGTGAGGTCCCTTGACGGCCGTGCCAAGTCTCTGGAAGGTAGGATAGAGGCGCTGAACGCTCGACGCCGTGAGTTCCTCAGTAGATAATCGCTCACCGGATCCCAAAAAAGTAGCGTGTGAATGGAAGAGAGGCCCGGCTGAGAGTGGGCCCCTCTTAACCATCCTTCATTGGCTACTGCGTCTGATACATTCCTTGCTGCTGCATGTACTTGAAGATCTCCTCGCCGTGCTTCTGCTCATCCTTCTGAATATGCTGGAGGGCCTGGCGGACCTGAGCGTTGGAGGACTCGAAGACGGCGGTATCATACGCGCCCGAGATGTACTTCTCGGTCATCAGCATGTCTTCGAGCATTGACTTATCATCACTCGTTGAAAGGTTGAACTCTGCTCCCGCCTCGAAGTTGGTTGAGCCCCTGCGGCTTTGTGCGTGATGGCTCCCACTCTGCGTGCCGTCGGCTCCCCCCGAGTTCGCCTGAGACACGAACTCCATCTGGTTGTCGGTCATCTGCCCGCCGAAGATGACCCGATTGGACATAGCTCCTTGTCCTTGTCCCTGCGGCTGCGAGGATCCTTGAGTAGCTGTCTGTCCGCCTTGGAGCAGGTTGTTGATGGTGTCGTAGTGCTGCTGCTCTTCGCTGGCGAACTCGTTAAACATCTTCCTCACCTGCGGGTTCCTCGCTCGCGAGGCGTACCCCGAGTACTTTGTGATGCAGATCTGTTCGTGGTTCAGTTGATCCTGAAGGAGCATGCGCTCCTTCTGAGTCAGTTGTGCCACAGACGAATCACTCCGTTCACCTGGATTTGTGGATACCCTTCCTAGTCTGCTCAGTCGGACGTCACGGAAGTCATTGCGCCACTGAAGCGGCTTCTCCCGGAAGGGGTTTTCCGGCCGCTGGCAAAGATACTCAAGGTGAACCCTAAGAGGAGGAGAAGTCTGTGGACAAGGTCGCGCTTAAGAAAAAGGTGTGTTCGGCCATAGATGACAGGGCCGAAGAGATTCGCAGGATAAAGCTGGACATATGGGCCAATCCGGAACTGGGCTACAAGGAGCACAGGACGGCGGAAAAAGTCGCGGAAGCTTTTCAGCGGATTGGGTTGCCGTATTCCACCGGGCACGCTTTGACCGGCGTCAGGGCTGAACTGGAGGGAACAAGGGAGACAGCTCACCCGTTCAAAGTAGCCATACTGGGTGAGCTGGACGCCGTGCTGTGTTGGGACCACGAGAATTCGGACAGGAAGACCGGCGCTGTTCACGCTTGCGGACACGATGCCCAGGTAGCCGCTATGCTTGGGGCAGCTATTGGCCTCGCGGACTCGGGCGCGGCAGACCACTTGGCCGGCAACGTCGTCTTTTTCGGCGTGCCTGCCGAAGAGTTTGTGGAGCTGGAATACCGTCAAGGCCTGCGGGAACAGGGCGAGATCGAGTTCTTCGGCGGAAAGCAGGAGTTCGTCCGCCTCGGGCTTTTCGATGACATTGATATCGCGGAGATGATTCACGTTCAGGCGGACTCTCCGGGTAGGCGCGTGCACCTAAGCTCCGGCAGCAACGGGTTTGTCGGGAAGACAGTACGTTATCTGGGAAAGGAAGCTCATGCAGGGGCGACTCCTCACCTCGGAGTGAACGCGCTCAATGCCGCGATGCTCGGCCTCATGGGGATTCACGCGCAGCGGGAGACATTCCGCGATGAAGACCTCATCCGTGTACACCCCATTATTACCCGTGGTGGAGACTTGGTTAACATCGTGCCGGCGGATGTCCGGATGGAGACTTACGTTCGAGGAGCTCGCACCGAGGCCATTTTCGAGGCCAACAAGAAGGTTAACCGTGCCCTGTTGGCGGGCGGAATGGCGGTCGGCGCCGAGTGCGTTATCACGGAAATCCCCGGGTATTTGCCGCTCGCTCCCTATGCTCCTTTGGCCGACGTCTTTGCAGCCAACACTGAGGAACTGCTCGGTGCAGACAGCGTGAAGCGCACCGGTTTCTCGGGCGGATCCACCGATATGGGAGACTTAAGCCACCTCATCCCGTCAATACACCCTTATGTAGGCGGGATATCGGGTTCGGCGCACGCCCGTACTTTCAAAGTGGCTGACTTGGATATGGTGACGGTCATCCCTGCGAAGATCCTGGCCATGACCGCTGTTGACCTCCTGTGGGATGACGCTTCGCTGGGCCGGAGCATCAAGAGCACCTTCACGCCGGCCTACACCAAAGATGAGTATCTGGCGATGTGGAGACGGTTCAGCGAGGGAAGTTGAGGGAGGAATCAGGCCATTTAAAAGAGAAGGAACTTCGGAAACAAGGAGGTAGGCGTAGTGGAACTCGTCTGGGGACCCACCTACGAGGAGATGCTGCACCCCGGGAGCAGAGGCCGCGAAGGGCTCTCTGGCATCACGTGGAAGAAGCCGGGCGGAGAGCCGTTTTACATAGTGCTCCCAAAGGAACTTACAGGCGTGGATGCCAACATTGTGGCGTTGTACGGGCGAGACATGCCTTCCGGATCGCACAAGGTGGGCGCTACCTACTCCGTTACGGTGGAAGCGCAGCTATCCGGACAAGCACTTCCCGGACGGACTGCTCTGGTGTTTCCTTCCACGGGCAACTACGGGATAGGCGGCGCTTGGGTTGGCCCCCGAATGGGGTACGATACCGTGGTTGTATTGCCTGAACTCATGAGTAAGGAAAGGTTCGACCTAATTGAGAGCTACGGAGCCAGGTTCGTGAAAACTCCGGGATGTGAGTCGAGCGTCAAAGAGATTTTCGACAAGTGTAGAGAGATGGCCAAGGACAGCAACACTAGAGTACTGAACCAGTTTGAAGCCTGGGCCAACTACAGGTGGCACTATTACGTGACCGGCAACACGATAGCGGAGCTCCTGGAGTCATTGAAGTCAAAGGGCATCGGAAAGGGCCGGTGTTCCGCGTTTGTATCCGCCATGGGTTCGGGCGGAACCATCGCGGCAGGCGATAGGCTAAAGCAGGTGTTCCCTGAAACGAAGGTCGTGGGATTGGAGCCCATCCAGTGTCCTACTCTGTACGCCAACGGGTACGGCGACCATGACATACAGGGCATAGGCGACAAACACGTCACCTGGATACACAACGTCTTGAACATGGATGCACTGATGTGTGTGGATGACATGGAGTGCAAACTCATGCTTCAGGTGCTTTCCGAGCACGCCGGAATCGATTACCTGGTCGGCCAGCTTGGGATCCGAGAGGAAAAGGCGCGAGACATGTCCACAATGTTCGGGATCTCCGGAGTATGCAACGTCATTGGGGCGATCAAGGCGGCCAAGTACTACCGCATGGGTCCGGAGGACACCATTGTGACCGTGCTTACTGACGGGATAGACAGGTACCATTCCGTAATGTCCCAGATAACCGATGGGTTTGGGGCCCTCACGAGCGAGATGGCGCGCGAGAGACATCACGCCATCTTCCTCGGTGCAAGGACCGACTATATCCAGGAAGGCACCGTGGATAATCGGGACAGGTGGTTCAACCTCAAGTACTTTACGTGGGTTGAGCAGCAGGGGAAGACCGTTCAGGAACTGAACGCCCAGAAGAGCCCCGGCTGGTGGAAAGAACAGCAGGATATGGCGGTCGAAATCGACAAAGAGCTCATTAAGGTCCGAAGAGGCACCTAGAGCGGTTTGGGCCTTATGGGGCGCTGTCAAATGGAGGAGAGGAGAGTATCAAAGATGGCGGAAACGAAGAAGCGTTTGTACCTTCCCGAGATGACTTGGCCGGAGCTCAAGGACGCGCTACCGAAAGTCAAAATGGCCATCATCCCTGTAGGCTCTCACGAGCAGCACGGCCCTCACGGAACTTTCCAGTTCGATACCGCTTGTTCAACGGAGTTCTCACTGCTTCTCGGAGAGAGGTTGTACCCTGAGGTTGTGGTCGCGCCCGGAGTACCGGTAGGCATCTCAACTCACCACATGAACTTTCCCGGGACGATCACTCTGCAGCCCGAGACCCTTATCCAGGTGCTTACCGACATGGCCAAGTCTTTGATGAGGCACGGAATCAAAGAGTTCCTCTTCGTCAACGGCCACGGAGGGAACACGCCCGCGCTCACCATTGTCGTCAATCGCCTGAGGCAGGATTTCGACTGCGAAGCCATGTGGGCGACTCTGCCCTACGACGTAGTTGGCGACATCAGCCAGAAGTACGTGAAATCGCCTACGAGTGGCCATTCATGTGAAGGCGAAGTATCCATCATGATGTATCTGAAGCCCGATGCCGTCCGTACCTCGGCTCTTTCAGCGGCCGAGCTCAACCCGAAGCACGTGGAGGCCATGAAGGACAGTCTTCCGGTGAAGCGAGGGAGCTACTTTGACGACGTGACGATCAACGGATGCCTGGGAGATGCCAGGAAGGCAACGCCTGAGATCGGCAAGGAAATGGTGGAGGCCGCACTGGAGAGGTTAGTGCCTTACCTAAAGAAGAGGATGGCCCGGTAAGTGACCGGCCTCGCGCTGGGACTGGTACTGGCGGCGGCGGCTGCGCACGCGACGTGGAATTACCTCGCCAAGAGAGCAGGCGGAGGCGTTGAGTTTATCTGGCTGTTCGGTGCCTTCGCTTCCGTCCTTTACGCGCCCTTAGCCATCCGGATCCTCGTTGTTGACAAGCCTTCTCTGGGATGGGTCAACGTCGCCATGATATTGGCCAGCGCGGTCGTCCATTCCATCTATTTTACCCTGCTCGGCCACGGGTACCGGATAGGTGACCTCTCTTTGGTCTACCCGATCGCCAGGGGGACCGCGCCCCTGATCTCGGCCGTCATAGGGATCTTGTTCCTTAACGAAAAACCGTCCGCGGTTGCCGGAGCGGGCATCATCCTTATGGCGGTTGGGATTTTCGCGGTATCGGGATTCAGGTTCAGAAGGCGAGCCCCGAGCGCCGGCAAGGCGGCGCTGGTCGCCTTGGCGTGCGGGGCAGCCATTTCCACGTACACAGTGATGGACAAAGTATCGGTCAGTGTACTCCGCACGCCTCCTTTGGTGCTTGATTGGGGCACTAATCTGGGGAGATTCCTGATGATGACCCCCTTTGCCCTTCGAGACAAGGAGAAGCTCAAGAAGGAGTGGGAACTTCACAGAGGCCACGCGGCCGGCGTCGCTGTCTTGAGTTCGCTCGCGTACATACTTGTGCTGTTCGCGATGACGTTTACGCCTGTAAGTTACATCGCGCCGGCCAGGGAGATCAGCATCCTGATAGGTGCCGTAATTGGCGCCAAGTTCCTCTCTGAGGAGAACGCCAAATCGAGGGTGATAGGGACTGCGGCAATGGTGGCAGGCCTGGCTGCTTTGGCGTTAGGATGACAAAGAGCCCGGTTCCGTGAAAGAAGTATCGCTTAGCTAGGAGGGTCATCGAATGCTCCGGTGGATTCTTGCGAGTTCCCCGTTGTTCGTGCTGCTGTTTGCTCTCTTGAAGCTCAAGTGGAAAGCCCGGAACGCCGGAGCGGCCGCCCTTGCAGTGGCTCTGGCGGTTGGAGGTATGGCTTTCGGCGGGCCGGCGCCGCTCCTGGCGGCGGCATGCGCAAAGGGGGCCAGCCTTACCCTGTTTGTGGTTCTCATCATCTGGACCTCCGGCTTCATGTATCAGATGGTGAGCGAAACCGGTTCCTTGCCTGTCATCTCGAAGTCGACCGCTACCTTGTCCACAGACCGGTTGATGCTGGGCCTTATCCTTGCTTGGTGTCTCACAGGAGTTATTCAGGCTGTCGCGGGGTACGGCGTGCCGGTAGCCATCTGCGCTCCTCTTATGATCGCGGCGGGCTTTGAGCCGGTGACTGCCGCGGTTGCCGCGCTCGTGGGACATGCTTGGGCGATCACCTTCGGGTCGATGGGCTCCTCCTACTACACTTTGACTCTTGCGACCAAGATACCCCCTGAGATCCTCGGTAACTGGGTTGGACTCACCTTCGTCATACCCACCGTGCTCACCGGCTTGGCGGTTGCGCACATCATCGAGGGATGGGCAGGGGTTAGAAAGGGGTTCGCGCGAGTCGTGGCCATAGGCGTCACCATGAGCCTTGTACAGTGGTTTGTAGCGAGGATCGGGTCGGCCCAGGTTGCAGCTTTGCTGGGATCATTGTCAGGAGTGGGATTGGCAGCGTTTTTGTCGCCTAGGGCAAAGAAGGAGGGAGACAGCGCGGAGCCGGAAGCGACCGCGTCCGGAATCCCGCCACATAGCGGCGGACAGGACTCCAAACCTCTCTCTATTCACCTGGCTCTTTTCCCGTACTATGTTCTTTTGGCCCTGACCCTGACCTCTCAGATCGGCCCGGTGAAAGCTTTCTTCAAGCCCTACAGGTTTGGGATTGACTACCCTTCGATGACCACTTCTTTGGGCTATGTTGTTTCGGCTGAGAAGTCCTTCGCGGCGATAGGTTTGTTCTCGCATCCTGCGCCCATTATCGCCTTGGCGAGCCTTATCGGTTTCGCGGTTTACAGGAGAAGAGGACTCCTCACCGCAGACAACTTGAGGAAGGCAGCCAGAGCTACCGCTAAGCAGTCGTGGGGTACCACGCTGGGCGTCCTCACTATGGTGATGATGGCGCTTGTCATGAACGATACCGGAATGACGCGTGAGATGGCTGCCGGGGTCGCAAGCGTGGCGGGACCGGTTTTCCCGGTTGTCTCGCCTTTCATCGGCGCGCTGGGGTGCTTCATGACCGGGAGCAACACCAACGCGAACGTTCTCTTCGGCTCATTTCAGATGGCGACGGCGGCAACGCTGGGCCTTAGTCAAACCCTCATTGCCGGTTCGCAGACGGCCGGCGCGTCCTTGGCGTCGTCCATTGCACCCACTAAGGTTCTGCTTGGCTCCAGCACGTCAGGTTTGACGGGTAGGGAGGATGATCTCCTGAAGAGGTGCCTGCCTTACTTCACGCTGATCGTACTTGCCCTGGGCATTCAGACACTCGTCGCGACATCGTTTTTGGTGGTCACGCCGTAGGTATGCAGGGCTAGCCGGGCAAGAGCGCTCCCCACTTGGCGTCGCGGGCTTTTCTGTAGAGTTCCTTATTCTTCCTCGTGACTACCGCTTGGCGGATGCCGTCAGGAGTACAGACCTGGAATTTGACGTGACCGTGGCGGAATTGCGGGTGCCTGAGGATCCTGCCCGACGCTGCTTTTGAGGCTCGGAGTTGTTCAATCAGTGCCGGTGATCGGGCAACGGCTATGAACGAGAACTTCTCATCTTCGTATCCGAGTTCGCCCGACTTCAATTGCCTGTGGATACGCGACCTGGAGACCCGCTCAGAGAAGTGGCACCAATCGTCTTCGTTCATAGGGCAAGCCGCGTTGTGAGGGCACGGCGCCACGGTCTTGGCTCCCTGAACGATGAGTTCGTCTCTCACTTGCCTCAGGCGCCCAAATGCGGCCGGTGTACCCGGTTCGACAATGACAAGCATTCCGCCTGTCGATCTCCAAAGGCGTTCAACCACGGCATTACGTTCACCCTGCAGCTCTCCCAAGACGTAGGCCATGATCACTAGATCGTAGGTTATGTCGGGCAGCCAACCACTCGCGGCGTCCGCCTTGATCCACTTTGCGTTCCGGATGGCGCGATGAGGCGATCTTAGTGCCAGTTTCTTGCCCAGCTCGAGCATCCTATCGTCGCGCTCTATCAGATCAACCTCTGCTATCTCCGGCCAGATACTGAGTGCGGCCCACATGGAGGTTCCCGGTCCGGCGCCGACGTCCAGGAGACTACATGGGCTCTACCCGGGAAGGAGGATCCGGGTCTGCTCGAGAGCCGAGTGCACTGCAGCGTACGAAGCGGGCATCCTGTATGCGGCGTAAGCGGCGGCGTCACTGCCGGACTGAAGAAGGGTTCCGCCGCCGGACCGGTAGCGGTTCGACATCTCCATTGCACTTTTCGTGATCTCCTTCGACGGGAATGCCAAGTCGTCAATGGCCGCTCGAAGCTCTTCCGGAAGTTCTATGTCGAACACTCCGTTCACAGTATACTCTAGGTTGGAGGCGAAGCGGATGGACAAGCTGGCAAAGGCCAGGCGTGCGGTGATCGAGACTCCCCGGCTCAGGCTGATGGCTTGCGATGCGGACCTTACAGCAGCGATCCTGGAAGACAAGTCTAGAGCGGAATGCTTCCTGAACGCAGACTTGCACTGCGAATGGCCGGGCGATGATACGCTGGGATTTCTTCCGTTCCAGGTTATGAGGCTCCGCGCTCATCCCGAGGAGTTCTTGTGGGGCATCTGGCTTATGCTGCTGAAAAGAGAGCGCAGGAGGCCGGTCGTCATCGGCGATCTTGGCTACAAAGGGCCGCCTGACAGAGAGGGCGCGGTTGACTTAGGCTACGGGATCGTCCCCGAGATGCGCTTGAAAGGCTACACCTTTGAGGCAGCCGGGGCCTTGGTAGCGTGGGCTTTCGCACATCCCGACGTGCGTCTCGTTACCGCAAGTTGTGACGAGAGCAACGAGGGTTCCATTCGCATTCTTGAGAAGTTGGGTATGAAGCGGCACGGAAAGGACGGCAGGCTCATCAAGTGGGCTTTGCACAGAGGTCGGAAAAGCGGGTGATTCTTTGGGTGGCGGCAATCTGGAACTTCTGCTGGTGACAATTATCTGGGGATTCAATTCAATTGCGGTCAAAGACGCGGTAGGCGTGTTCTTGCCGTTGCAGTTCAACGTGATAAGGCTTAGCCTTGCGGGATCTCTCTTGGTGGCCCTCATGGCGTTTACCGGGAAGATGGAATACCCGGCGCGGAAGGACTGGCCCATCGTCATCTTGTCGGGTTTCTTCGGGAATACGCTTTACCAATACGCTTTCATCAAGGGCATAGCGATGTCCAGCGCGAGCAACACCTCATTTGTGCTTGCAACGATGCCCGCCACGACGGCAGTATTGAGTCACTTGTTTGGAAAACAGAAGATGACAAGACGAATGGTCGCGGGAGTGCTGCTCACCGTTGTCGGAGTGTCGCTGGTGGCTGTCGCGGGGTCAGGCTCCATCTCTTTCACATCGGAGACCGCGAGAGGTGACCTCATAACTTTGGCCGGCACGCTCGGCTGGTGCGTCAGCACCATATTCGCCGCGGACCTGGTCAAGCGGATGAGTCCTACTGCATACACCGCGTGGACAATGGTTGCCGGAGCCGCCCTCATGGTTCCGCTCGCGATTGGCGAACTCAAGTTGGCTGACTGGGGAGCTCCCTCCGCTCTTAACTGGGCTGAGCTCGTCTTTTCCGCGTCATTTGCGCTTGTGTTCTCGTATATCCTCTGGAATAAAGGGGTCAAGGAGAGTGGCCCGGCGAGTACCGCGATCTTCGGGAATCTCACCCCCGTATGGACAGGGGTGTTCGGGTGGTTGATCTTGAAGGAAGGATGGACGCCGGTGAAATTTGCGGGCGCCGCCATCATTCTTGCCGGCGTTTCCATGGTGAGATTCGGCAAAGACGTTGAAAAGGGGCAGGCGGCGGATTCACGGCGCAGAGAGGCGGCGGTCTAGAGTCCCGCGGAATCGCTGGATCTCTGCCGATGATCGAATCAAGAAGGAGTGACGCCGGTGACGGATTCCTGGGCATGCTTTCTTCAGCGATTCAGCACTCCTTGGCTGGACGCCTTGATGCTTGCTGTCACCAATATGGGTTCCGAGATGTTCTATATCTTGGTCCTGCCGGGGATTTACTGGCTTTGGAGCAAACGGGCGGGCTACAGGATTGGCATAGTCTACCTGGGTTCAGTGTACTTGAACGGCCTTCTCAAAGCAGCGTTTCACACACAGAGACCCGTACCGACCGACTGCGCCAGAGTAATACACCCTGAGACCGGTCCGGGGTACTCTTTTCCGAGCGGCCACGCTCAGGGCAGCACGGTGTTTTGGGGACAGACCGCTATCCAGGTAAAGCGAGAGGCAATGAGGGCTTTCTCCGTCGTGATGATCGCGCTCATCTCGCTGTCACGCATCTACCTCAACGTTCATTGGCCTGTCGACGTCATCGGCGGGATCCTTATCGGCCTCGTCATCCTCCGCGCTTTCAATGTCCTCTCTATCGGATGGGAGAATATGCGTCCGCCGACGTGGCTTAGGGTGGCGCTCATCATTGGGATACCTGCGGTCTTGGTTTTGGTGTACCGCGATCAATACAGCTGTACGGTCTTGGGTTTCTTGATCGGCCTTCCGCTGGGTAGCCTGATCGCCGAGAAGCGCGTCCCGTGGTCAGAGAGGGCTGCTCCCCTAAGTCAAGTGTTGAAGTTCGCGCTCGGGATGGCGGGCCTCTTTGGGATAAGATACGGAATGAAGGTTGTGCTGCCCGAGTCGGCGATTTGCGATATCGCGCGCTACGCCGTGGCGGGGCTCTGGGTGAGCCTCGGCGCTCCCTATCTGTTTGTGAGATTGAGGCTCTCCCAGCCTTCTAGTTAACAAAGACTTAACGAAGAGAGGCAGCCCTGGGCTTACAGAGAGCGTATTACTCTTTACTACGAGAAGTACTCCAGCGACGGCGTCCACAGAGGAGGAAGACCATGAAAAAGTGGATTACTTGGGGCATTATCATAGTCCTGGTTGTAGGGGGCGGCTTCTTCATCTGGAGATTCCAGCGCACGCGAGCACTTATATCGGCCGCCAAGAACGCGGCGCAAAATCTTAGCACCGCGACCGCTCAGCGCCGCGATCTGGAAGTGATCGTCACCGGTAAGGGAACGATCCAGGCCGACCTCAGAAAGGATCTTCAGCCAGGGGTGTCCGGCACCGTCTCTCAGGTACTGGTGGATGAGGGCGACCGGGTTTCGCAAGGAACGCCCCTCGTGAGGCTATCCAACGAGGCCGTTGAATATGAAGCCGAAAAGGCTCGCCTAGACCTCGCGTTGGCCGAACAGGAGCTGGCAAGGCTCACAGGGCCCGCCGGTAGCAAGGCTAAGGCGGAGTTGAGCCTCAGGCAAGCCGAACTGGACCTCACTGCGGCCCGGGAAGACCTCGATAACCTGAGCATAGAATCGCCTATTGGCGGTGACCTGTGGGATATCGCGGTCAAGGCGGGTGATAGCGTCAAGGCCGGCCAAGTAGTCGCGACTGTGGCCGATACGTCCGAGTACTATGTTACCGGGAGACTAAGGCAAGCGGATTACCGCAAGGTTTCTACCGGACTCAAGGTTACGGTTAAGCCGGGTGGAGATATGAAGCCGGTCTCGGGCCGTATCGAATCCATTGCCAGTGAGGGCGTCTCAGGGTCGAAAGGCATCGAGTTCCCGGTTGAGATTTCGATCTCCGATCCCGGTCCCCACCTCAGGGCGGGTATGTCGGTGCAAGTAGACTGCCACCTCAAGAATGGCGCATTGGTGTCCATGTCAGGCACTGTTGAGGCCAAAGACAGGCGGGAGGTAACCGCGGAAGTCGATGGGACAGTAGCCCGTGTTCTGGCGGCCGAAGGCGAAATCATTGAGAGGGGCCAATTGATCCTCATCCTTGAGAATAGCTCCGTCATGGTGGCCTATGACAAGGCAGAGAACGATGTTGAGAGTGCCAGGCAATCGCTGGCCTCCTACCAGAACGATATCGACGAGCAGCGGCTCAAAGTGGAGCAAGCTCGCATAACCGCCGACGATAAGGCGAGAGCGGCTGCCAAACTCACTGTTAAGAGCCCCATTGACGGCAAGGTGGTTTCGATTTCGGTCGACGAGGGCGACGACGTATCCGCAAATGACGTCCTTATCCAGATAGCTTCGGATTCTCTCACCGTCGTCATCCCCGTAGACGAGCTCGATGTGACGAACGTGGCGGTAGGGCAGGCTGCGAAGGTAGAGGTCGACGCCTTCCCGGGAAGGGTATTTGACGGCACCGTCGCCAAGATCGCTCAGGAAGGTACGGTTCAGCAGGGCATCACGAACTACGATGTCACCGTTGAAGTGAGGTCTGATGAGCCCATGCTGGGAATGTCGGCCACCGCCACCATAGCAGTAGCTGCAAAAGCCGGAGTGCTGACGGTTCCCGTCGAAGCAGTGACTTGGCAAGAAGACCAGGCGTACGTGTACAAGATTGAGGGCGGGCTTCCCGTACAGACTCGAGTGGCGATCGGCGTTCAAGGCGACCTCTATGCGGAAGTAGCGTCCGGGCTTAGCGAGGGAGATACGGTCATTGTCGGCGGGCTTCCCTCAAGCGGCGGGATGGGCGGCCTCATGATGTTAAGACCCGGCGGCACGCCCGGTGTGCGGGTTGGATCACCTAGATAGAGCTCGACGGGTGCGGGATGCTTAAGGCACACGTCTCGGAGGTGAACGTGAGTTGAAACTGGGGGAGAGCCTTGTAGTCGCACTGCGGTCCCTTGCCGCCAACCGCATGAGAACGGTCCTCACGATGCTGGGAATCATCATCGGCATAGGAGCGGTTATAGCTCTGGTCTCCGCCGGGCAGGGCGCCCAGAAGACGGTTTCCGACGAGATTGAGTCTATGGGCAGCAACCTCATCCTGGTGATGCCCGCCTCCGGCTTCAACCTGGAGGCTGAGGACGCCGACTACCTCCTCGGACGCGTAAAAACTCTCGCGAAGGCCATGCCTACTATTCAGAGCAATGCCGAGGTGTCTTACGGATCGAACTCCTCGGAAGTATCTGTTCAGGGCGTGACCGAGGATTTTCCGGAGATCAGGTCGTACCGGACCGGCAGAGGACGCTTCATCATTGGTTCCGACGTTACGCTTCGCCGGAGGGTAGCAGTTATCGGCAGTACCGTTGTAGAAGAGTTGTTCGAAGGTCAAGATCCGATAGGAGAGATTCTCACTGTCCGGGGTCAGCCGTTCACGGTCGTGGGCGTGCTGGAGGAAAAGGGCGAATCCATGATGTCGGATGACGACAATGTCGTGCTGGTGCCCCTTACGACCCTGCAGCGGATCGCCGGCACGAGGTATGTGAGCATGATCTACGCCCAGGTAGCCGACAAAGACTGGACCGATTCTGCCGTGTCTTCCATTGAGAACGCTTTCAATTCCAAGTTCCGCAGGTCGGATACTGTAAGGGTAACAAGCCAAAAGCAGATTCTTGACATCGTGTCTACAGTCACTCAGACATTCACCGTGCTGCTTGCGGGGATAGCGGGGATATCTCTACTGGTGGGCGGCATAGGCATCATGAACATCATGTTGGTGTCCGTAACTGAGCGCACCCGTGAAATCGGCCTTCGGAAGGCAGTGGGCGCCAAAAAGAGAGATATCATGTTCCAGTTCCTCATTGAGGCGTCTATTCTGAGCGGTGCGGGGGGAATTGTCGGCATAGGCGTTGGCTCGACCATTACCAACGTGCTGGCCAAGTATGGGGGCTGGGCAGCAACTGTATCGCCTTCCGCTATCCTCCTGGCAGTGGGGTTTTCGGTAGGAGTTGGGCTGTTCTTCGGGCTGTACCCCGCATCGAGAGCGGCAAATCTCGACGCGATATACTGCTTAAGGTACGAATAGGGCATATGAAGAGGAAAGGCCGGGCTTACTTGCCCGGCCTTATGGTTTCCAGCATCAGCTCATCGCTCCGGTTGATAACCTGAGAGTTGAGAACCGCCACGCGATTGAGAGTCTCCTCCAGCGTCCTTCCTAGAACGCCCTGGTCGCGCACGGACCCTTCATACTGCGAGGCACCTGCTCCCGTAAGCATTCCGGTGAGGACCGAAGTTGTACCCTTGAGCGCGCAAGTGGCTTTGGCACCGTCGCAAATCATCCCGAACAGCGACGCGATGACCTGGCTTATGGCTTCCTCAATCTGTATAGGACTGCCCCCGCGCATCCAGCAGGTCGCGGCCGCTACGCCTGCCGCTGCACTTACCCCGCCGCACGAACACGAGACTTCTCCCATATACGCTTTTATGAACAGGTTGACCGAGTGAGCGATGAGAAGCGCCCTTATGACGCGGTCATCATCGAGCGAGAACTGCCGCGCGAGCAGCATTACAGGTACGCTGACCATGATGCCTTGGTTGCCGCTTCCGCCGGAGGTTACCACCGGCCAGGAGACGCCTCCCATTCTGGCAGATATCGCGCGGGATACGGAGTCTACTACGTCAATTATGGATGTCTCGCACGACGGTGAAGAGCATACCCAGGCGGGGCTTATTGTGTCCGGTGAAGAGGGATCTTTGGAGCTCTCCGCCAGTTTCACGCATGACCGGGCGCCTTGGAGAAGCCATTCCGCCCAGGAAGTCTCGATGGAGAACACGGCTTCGAGGAGCCGCGGTATATTCCAGCCTCGGAGAACAGTGAGATCGCTTGTACGCGCCTCTGTTGCACAGGTTTGCGCGGACTCCCCGTCCAGCAGCACCTCAGTGAAGTTGGTGTGGGAGTTCTCAATAACGGCTTCGGCAGTGTGGTGCGCGCCGCGGACCACGCACTTCCCATAGACGCCCTGGCGTTCCCTAGCCCAGTAGACTGCAACCTTGCCTGACGCGACCATTTCCAGAGCTAAGTCAAGCAGGTCATCTGTAGCGCTGCCAAGAATAGTCAGCCCTTTGTCAGGATCGGCCGAAAGGGCTCCGAGCGCTGCGGCAACTTCAGGACCTTTCTCGGCAGTATTAGGCAAGCCTGCCGAGAGAGCGTTCTTCAGTATTCCGCTACTGAGGTGAACCTCGATAGACTGCGGCGGCTCGCCGAGAACCCGGGCAGCCTTAGCCGCCGCCAGGGCAACCATCGCTGGCTCGGTGCATACACTCGCCCAAGTCGATTGTTCTTGAAGTAGGTGTCCTAAGGTGGATGCATCGGAAAGTTTCCTCAAGTGAACCATCTCCCGGCGACTGCGTCTTAAGTACAGCATGGCTACATCATGTTACATTCGACCACGGCTCCGCGGCCTCCTGCAGGGACTCCATCATCTGCCGTCGAAATCCCAGCCCAGGAGGTGTAGACGGGTGCCCATATGATTCCGTTCTCAATGCTATCGGACAGACCCCCATGGCTCGCTTGAACAGGCTTCCAGAGGAAGGCAGCGCGGAGGTTGTGTCAAACTTGAGTCTCTGAATCTCGGCGGCAGCATCAAGGCCAGGCCTGCACGCAGGATGATAGAAGAAGCTGAAGCTAGCGGAGAGATACGACCGGGCGCCACTATTGTAGAGGCGAGCACCGGGAATCAGGGCATCGTGTCGTCACTCTGATCCCCGACGGAGGAGAGAAATACCTTAGCACTGCCCTGTTTGAAGAGGCCTAGAGCCAGGCTCCCCTCGCAGACGGCGATTGCGGCGGTGCGCATGGTGCTTAACATACACATTTAGATTTCAAGGAAGGTGTGTCTGTGAGGAAGAAGTCGACGTCCATAGCTACCCGCGCGGTCCATGCCGGAGGCAAGCCTCCGCAGTCCTCCACGGTTCCGAAGGTTCCGCCCATCTACGCGTCGTCGGTGTTCTCGTTCGACTATCTTGACCAGATCGACGAGGTTTACGAGGGCAGGAAGCCCGGGTACGTCTACTCGCGGCAGCGAAATCCGGGGATCGATCTATTGGAGGAGGCCGTCGCCAGCCTCGAAGACGGTGCGGAGGCGGTGGCTTTCGCTTCGGGCATGGCGGCGATTACCTCTTCGATCTTGAGTTTGGTGAGCGCGGGGGATCACGTTGTCGCAGCCAAAGTGCTGTACGGGGGCACGCACACTTTCTTTAGTGCAGAACTGCCCAGGCGAGGCGTTGAGACCACTTTTGTGGACGTAAACAACCCTGACGAAGTGCGCTCCGCCCTGCGAGACAACACCAAGGTCCTCTACTGCGAGACGATATCCAACCCGCTTATGGAAGTGGCTGACCTTGCAGCTCTGGCCGAGATCGCACACTCTCGCGGAGCTTCCTTAGTTGTTGACAACACATTCGCTTCGCCGGTGCTCTGCAGGCCGTTGGAACACGGTGCAGACATTTCGGTGAACAGCGGCACGAAGTATTTGAACGGCCACAGTGACGTGACCGGAGGTGTCGCGGCCTTCCGGCGCGGCATGATGCCTGCCGACATCGCGGCAAAGGTGAGGTCTCTGGCGTCTCTGTACGGTCCCACACCGTCACCGTTTGACGCCTGGCTCTTGATTCGCGGAATAAGGACTGTGGAATTGCGGGTTCGCAAGTGTTCAGAGAACGCCGCTAGACTCGCGAGATTCCTAGAGAAGCACCCCAAGGTAGGTGTTGTGAACTATCCCGGCCTTGAGTCGTCTCCCTATCATGGGCTTGCAGAGAAGTACCTTGATGGGGGTTGCGGTGGCATGCTGAGCTTCGCCCTGAAAAGCGGGGCAGGATTTAAGCACCCGTTGGACGGCGCCCGCTCGGTCATAGACTCGCTGAAGATGGTCGAACTGGTCCCCAGTCTGGCAGGAGTCTCAACCACGGTGTCGCATCCCGGGAAGACGTCGCACAGGGGGATTCCGGTCGCCGAGAGAGAGGCCTACGGAGTCGGTGACGACTTGATTCGAGTCTCGGTGGGAATAGAGGACTACATCGACATAGAAGAGGACTTCCGGCAGGCACTCGACAATGCGCCGGTGGGATAGCGGCGCACGAAAGCGTCCTAGTCTGTAGGGAACAGCACACGAGCGAGCTCGGCGAAAGACACTAGCTCTTCAGGGGTGACGTTCTTTCGCTCGAGCGTTTCTTTTACCGTCTGCGCCCCGAACCGGTGGATGAAAGTGAACGTCAGCATGATGTCTCTGAGGCTGTGTCCTGCACGCCCAGTCGGGAGCCCGCGAGCCCTGGGGTTATGTGCATTCCGGTAGTTAAAAAGCAGCGCGGTGAAAGCTTCCCTGGATTGGCGCAGCAGGCTGTACCACACAGGGATCCACTCATAGTACGGCGGGGCTACCTCTGCATCGCCGAAGTCGAATAGCGCTTCCACCTGCCACCGGGATGGGCCGTGCGAATCGAGTTGTCCCGTTTGTGGCGTGGGAGGCCTATCTGAAGAACCTTTCGGTACGAGCAGCACGTGGTCTTCGGTGAGGTCGGCGTGGATGAGTGAGAGGTCGTCCTCGGCCAGCGATTCGACCACAGACATGCCCGCCGATTGAAGGAAGGCTGGCAGCTGAAAGTCGGCCATCGAAAGCACTGTTTCCTGCCCAGCGAATACTCTCGATAGTTCGAGGGGAGCGGCCTTAAGGCGTGAACGAGCCCATGCCTTCCATTGGCTGATGTCGCGTTGGAGTTCCGGTACCCGGTTCCTATCGGTCCCGTGCAGGGCGCGGAGGTGAGTGCCTACCTGCGCGGCGATATCGCATAAGTCCGCCGGCGCGAGTGCCTCCCTTAACTCGCGCAAGGCTGTGCCGCGGCTCTCTTCCAGAATGACGTACGGCCATTCAATGGTGTCTTGCAGTACGCCTGTTGCCACCACCTGCGGGATGGGGAAGGGAGGGTCGGGCGACAGAGCTCGATAGACACTCTGCTCGGCCAGGAAATCTCTGCGAACCATCGGAGGGTAGAACTTCACAATTAGGGTGACGGTCTGTTGCTGCCCGCTGTCGTGGCAGGACAAAGGCCTCCCTGGAGCCTGTTCCTTTCCGCCGCCGCGAAGGGCGCAATTGGCTCTAAACACCGCGCTGGTCCCGGGAAATCCCGCCTCGATCGAGATCAAGCGGAAGCCGACTTCCGAGAGCACGCGCCGGACCGGAGCTTCCCAGAGTGATGTGTCGAGATAGAGCTTATCCCAGTTGGCCCACGAGACATCGGACGGAAGCAACTGATCACCTCTCACCAACATTGTTACACCGAGGCCCTGTACGAGGCGAAGGCTTGAGGCAAGAGCCAGGTCAGGTTCCGCGCCCAGTAGAGCCGACTAGCGCCCTACCTGGCCTGTTCCGGACAGGTAGATGTGTTTTTCCCATCTACTGTCTTCAGCCGGGTAGTCTGTCCGGAAGTGCGCTCCTCTCGACTCGGTTCGGCTGAGCGCCGCTTCCGTGACAGCGGTTGCCGTCTGCCAGAGCCCAAGGTTCTCTACGGCAACAAGCAGATCCCTTGAGGTTCTCACCTTTTGCATTGTGAGCAGCTCTCGCATCTCGTTGAGGCGTTCTCTGCCGGACTCAAGTGCCGCCGCTTCCCTCATGGGAAGGAGACATTCGGTCGAGTATTGTCGTAGAGAGCGCCGGAGATCCTCGGGGGAGACCGCAGCATCTTTATCGTTGCTCCAGCTCCTGACCCATTCGGACGCGCTCAGCGTCTGCGTAAGGGGAATGTTCAGAACCAGCGGCTGAGAGGTTGAGTCCCAGACTGTCCGAATGTTAAGCGCTCCGGAGTTCTCGCCCTTCACATGAGCCGCCGCTGTTTCGCCGGCTTTCTTGCCAAACAGCAGGCAGTTTGTGAGCGCGTTCCCGCCTACGCGGTTTGCCCCGTCTACGCCGCCCGTAACTTCTCCGCAGGCGAAAAGCCCGGGAAGTTCGGTCTCGCTCGAAGTCCCGATGGCTACGCCGCCCGGGAAGTAGTGTTCTATGGGGTGCACAACCACGGGACCGGACCATGGAGGAGTCGCCTTCGGGAACATCCTTCCGATGCTGCCCAAATAGCGATCTGTCTCCCAGACTTCTCTTGGGATATCCTCGAGGTGCAGGAGCACCGGACCCTTCCGGCTTTCCAGTGCAATAGCGACGGTGCACTTGTCCCTTGCCAACAGGTTTGCCTGCCGGCCCGACGTGATGCCTTCTCTATGTATCATCTCTTTGAGGAACTCGTTGCCTCCTGGGCCGGTGAGCCTCGCACTGTCGATTATCCCAAGGTCGAGGAACCAATGAGCGCCTCCGGGGACGTCTATTCCGATGGGGTAGAACTGCACAAACTCCATATCCAGAAGATGGCACGAGGCGTCCAGAGCCAGGCGGTAGCCGTCGCCCGTGATGCGCTGCGGGTTGTCAGTTCTCTCGAATAGAGTTCCGCCGCCGCCGGTCGCGAGTACCACGGCGCCTGCTTCCAGTGTCAGGATTTCACCGGACGAGAGGTCCAGGCACTCGACTGCCTCAACTCCATTGTCGCCCTGGAGAAGCCGCATCGCCGCAGTGTTGTGGATAAACGATACCCCGAGGTCAGCGCAGGCTTTGCTCAAAGCGTCGGTGAGCGGCTTGCCGCCGAGCACGGGAAAATCCGGGTCTCCGTGGATGGCGATTCCACCGCGCCGGACTGTCAGGGGCACGCCGGCTTCCTGCATGAAGTCGACGATCGTGGGGGCCTCGGATGAGAAGACATCGAGAAGCTCAGGGATGCTTAGGCGCCGGCCTGTCCGGTATGTGAGGTCTTTGTGTTCTTCTGCGCTCATGCCTCCCACTCCGAGCGTGAAGCCTGCGCCGGCGTAGATCGTGCACGTCGCGTTCCCCGGTCTCACCTTCGAGAGCGATATCACCTGAACGCCCTGCCTAGCCAGAGCGAGAGCTGCTGCCAGCCCGGCCGCTCCCTGGCCGATGACTATGGCGGTGTTTGGTCTTGTCATGATGTTTAGCCTCCAGTCACTATTGATCGCTTCAACGCGCGAGTATTGCTCACTATGAGCAATGCTCCGGCAGACCTGCTTACTATGTGCAATAGCTCAGAACCATTGCACGCTAGAGTGCAACGCACCACTATGTGCAATAGCGCGGGCGATCTGCTCACTGTGAGCAATACTCCGGCAGACCTGCTCACTATGTGCAATAGCTCAGAACCATTGCACGCTAGAGTGCAACGCACCACTATGTGCAATAGCGCGGGCGATCTGCTCACTATGAGCAATACTCCGGCCGACCTGCTCACTATGTGCAGTAGTCCGGAACCATTGCACGCTAGAGTGCAACGCACCACTATGTGCAATAGCGCGGGCGATCTGCTCACTACGAGCAATACTCCGGCCGACCTGCTCACTATGTGCAGTAGTCCGGAACCATTGCACGCTAGAGTGCAATGGTGGAGATTCCCTGCTTTGCGCCGAATTCCTGCCGCCTCGCAGGCGATCCGCGCCCTTGCCTCTGCATTATTCAGAGGTTAGTCTATCCGTGGTGATGACTTGAAGATCAAGGTAACGCCCGACGACTTCGTAGTGAACGAGATAGTGGACGTGCGCCTCCGGGGTTCCGGGAGATACCGCATCTACCTCCTGGAAAAGACCGGGTGGAACACATTGGATGCGATATCCTCGATTGCGGACGCCAGTGGTGTGGACGCCCGCCTGATCGGTTACGCAGGGCTCAAGGACCGGCACGCGCGGACGTCACAGCATATCTCGGTGCCAGCCGAACGCGAGCTCATATCCAGGCGCGGAGACATCCGCCTCACCTTCCTCGGGTTGTCAGACGACTTCATCTCAACCAAGGTGCTCCTGGGCAATCGTTTCCGGATTCGTATGCAAGGTCTCACGCCCGACGAGATCGAGAGCATGAGCCAAAAAGCGAATGAGATTCGACGCGCAGGTTTCCCAAACTACTTTGACGACCAGCGGTTTGGCAGTGTCACTCCTGAGGGAGATTTCTTTGCCGAGCGATTGGCGCGGGGGCATATCAAGGGTGCCCTAAAGATCCATCTGTCGGCGGTGTTTCCCAATCAGAAGAAGCCGGAGAGAGACAGGCGGGCGAAAGTGGCCGAAGTATGGGGCAAGTGGGATGAGGTGCTTACGCTCTGCGAGAGCGATGAAGACCGGGCAGTTGCCGCCCCTTTGACCGGCGGCGCCTCCAAGAAGAACCTGCTTCTTGCTCTAAACGCCATTCCTCATGAGGTGATGGCAAGGTACATATCGGCGTACCAGGCCTTTATCTGGAATGACGTGCTCAGGCGACTTATGACAATGAGAGGCATCGCAGGGACTGCGGTCCCCGGAAAAGCTGGGCCCTATGTGATGGTTTCGCCTGCATCTGAGGGTATCGCGCGGGATCTGACGGCGGTCCAGATTCCAACGGTAGCCGCGTCTCTCTTGCCGTGCCGCCAGGAGATCAAGTCTCTCATCGAGGAATCTCTCATGGATAGGGGCCTCAAGTTTTCCAACTTCAACATCAGGGGCCTCCGCAGCCGTTACTTCAAATCGTTCAACCGTAATGCGTTTGTCATTCCGGAAGGTTTAGGGCTCCGCGCGGCGAGGGTGGACACGCTGAATCCCAAGGAGAGCGAGGTAGTCATCACCTTCACGCTTCCTGCCGGGTCGTACGCTACGATGCTGATAAAGGCTTTAGCTACTGGGTCTCCAAGACTCTCTTGATGATGTCGTCGATGATCGGCTCTTCCAGTGACACGTCTCTTATTTCGCCCAAAGACTGCATCGCCATTATTACCACCGGCGCCGGCGACTGGCCCCTGTCGAATTGCACTCTGACCGAACGCGAGTCGCTGTTGACCGAGACAATCTCCCAACACCCGTTCGCCGGGGCGTCAAGGAGCTCGCCGCCGGGACCGACATATCCGCCTGCTTCGAGTCCAGCTGGGAGACTCGCGTACTTGACCTCAAGGATCGTGGGCAGCCCGGCGTGGGAGCGCAGCGACTGCAGCGTGCCGTCGTAGATAAGCGACCCGTGGTTTATCATGATTACCCGATCACATAGTTCCTCTATGTCCCTTAGGTCGTGCGTGGTGAGGAGGATTGTCACACCTGTCTCGCTGCTCAGTTTCTTCAAAAAGTCCCTGATGCGGCCCTTGGCGACCACGTCAAGGCCAATGGTAGGCTCATCGAGAAACAGCACGTTGGGACTATGGATGAGCGACGCCGCCAATTCAGCGCGCATCCGCTGTCCAAGAGACAGGCGCCTGACAGGCGTATCGAGGAACTCGCCGAGACCGAGAAGGTCATCAAACTGCTTAAGGAAGTCCTGGTAGACGGTTCGATCCACGTCATACATCGCCGACAGGATATCGAAGGAGTCAATTGTGGGGAGGTCCCACCAAAGCTGAGTCCTTTGGCCGAAGACCACTCCGATCTGGTAGGCTAACTGCTGTCTCTGGCGCTGCGGCGAGAGGCCGTTGACCGATACATCACCAGAAGTTGGGTGCAGAATGCCCGTCAGCATCTTTACCGTGGTTGACTTCCCGGCGCCATTGGGTCCGATGTACCCCACGAACTCGCCCGGCCTGATGTCGAAGGAAACGTCCTTCACAGCCCTTACTTCCCTGGTTTCTTGCGAGACCAGAGTTCGCAGTCCGCCCAGAAACCCGGATTTACGCACTTGCACGAAGTATGACTTGCATAGATCTCTGCACTTCACTGCAAGGCGAGCATCGCGAGCGCTCATTTTCCCGTCTCCCTTCCGTCGCATTTACGAGCCTGTGCTGTGGTACCTTGTTTCGCCCAAGTGCCAGAGCTTCACCGCGACAGCCATGGTCACTGCGGCGGCAGCCGGCGGCGCCGCGAGACTGAACCACGTTCCGCCTTTATCAAGGAGGTACCTGACCGGCACGTAATTCCCCACGCTCAGGGGGATCACTGTGAGGAGCATGTACTTCAGCCAATTCGGGTATATCTCCAGGGGATACAGAGAAGCGGTCTGCGTCGCGTTCTGAGTGAAGACTTGCAGTTCTTCCACTCTCACGATAACGAAGGCAGCCGCTGACGTGGCGATTCCTACGGCACAGAAGATTAGCGCCGTCCACAGGCACGCTAGAACTAGATGGCCCACCTCTGCCCAGGTCAGCGCCCCCGTTGCCAGGAGCGGCCTTACGGAGATCGCCATGATGACCGAACCCTGCATGACGAAGGACAGCCTGTTGATCTCGAAGTTCCGCGATATCAAGGTGAACAGGCTGGGCCAGGGGCGAATAAGGATGGAGTCGAACTCGCCGCGTACAATGTACCCCTCAAAGCGGTCTACTTCCTCAAGAAAGGCGCGGTAGAGTCCCCAGCCAATCTTTGAGATCGCATAGAGGATACCGACTTCATAGATGTTCCACCCGGCGACGGTCTTGAATCTCCAGAGGATGGCCAGAGTAACCATGTAATCATACGTGCCCATGAACGCCTGGATGATGTTGGACGTCACGAAATCGAATTTGTACTGCATCTTAGCTCTCATGCTGGACGATATGAGGAGCCAATACAGCTTCAGGCCTGCCGACAGGCGCGTTTTGCGAGCGCGGATTTGTTCCGTCCCGGAGCCCTGCATCATCCGCCCTGCACCTCCAGTTTGCGCCTTGCGATAGCGGTGGCTGCCTGCGCGACCGCGGTGAGGATGACAGCCCACACCACTCCCGGCAAAATTAGCTCTGGTCCAGAGAGTTCAAGGTAGATCCGTGCCGGGTTGTAGTTCAGGCACGCGAAAGGTGACCACCGGGCAATCCTTGCCAGCGCTTCGGGCAGTACTTCGAGGGGAACAGCGGCTCCTCCGAGGCCCAGGCTGAGCGAACTCATCACCCAGTACGCAGTCCTGATTTCGGTGGTCCAGAACGCGGTTAGCCCGACCAAGTACATGTTCGTGATGGTGATGTATGCCCCGAACAAAAGAGCCAGGAGGGTCCACATCCAGGTGACGGGCTGCCTCGGAAAGTAGAAGCCCAGCGATGACAGCATGAGACCTACCGGGACTCCCCTGAACAAGAGGCCATAAATCATCCAGCCGTATTCTGTGGCCGCGCGATAAGTGAAAAAGTCCACAGGACGCATGAGCTCTGTAGCGATGTTGCCGGAGCGCACGGCGTCCCGTATTTTCGCGTGTATCTTCACGCCAAACTGGGTGAACCAAATGAAGACCTGGTTGACTGTAGCGTAATAGACCATTATCTGAGGGGTATATACGCCGAACCCCTCGACAGGGGTGACGCTAAGCCAGAGGAATACTTCCAACACGCCGAAAATCGCGCTGGCAACTGAGTTCACCAGGTGCGACGCCGTGTACTGCAAGTTCTGGATAAACCCCTTGGATGCGAGTACCCGGTACTTCCGCATTCTCGACCAATGCATGACAGTACCTCCGCGATAAAGGGTTCTGGGGACCGCGTGAGTCACGACTGCGAAGACGAACGCACAGAACTGTATCACAATGGGTAGCCTTGAGTCAACGGCGCCCACCGCGCCCTCGACTGCGGGCGAAAAATGAGTTCCGCACACCGCTGTCTGACGCTTTCCACTGCGACTGGACAATTATAGAATGTTCCAGGGAAATGGGGTGCTCGATAAGAGATGAATGAGGACTACATCGTTACCGCTATGACTTCTGACGGCTTGTTCCGGGTGCTGGCGGCCAGGTCAACCTTGACTGTGGAAGAGGGGAGACGCAGGCACAAGACCTCTAGGACAGCGACCGCCGCCCTCGGGCGTGTCATGACCGGAGCGGCTCTTATGGCTGCTACGCTAGATGATGACCAGTCGGTTACGCTCCGGATACTTGCAGACGGACCTTCAGGCGGGATCATTGCCGAAGCGGCAAACGCCGGGAAAGAGGTGCGTGTGCGCGGGTATATGGGAGATCCTGATGCCGACCTCCCGCCGGCTTCCGAGGGAAAACTGGATGTGGGCGGGCTTATTGGGACGGACGGGTACGTTCACGTACTCAAGGATTTCGGGCTTGGCAGGCCCTATACCGGCAGCGCCAAGCTCCAGTCAGGTGAAATAGCCATTGACTTGGCCTATTATTACACGGTGTCTGAGCAGCTGCCTACCGCTATGGCGCTTGGAGTGCGACTTGGCGGGACGAGAGCAGGCTCCGGGAGGGGCCGCTGGGTCACGGCCGCCGGCGGGCTGATGGTACAGGTGATGCCCGGAAGGAGCCCCGAGGAAAGCGGCGATGCCATCGACTCGATTCAGAAGAACCTTGCCGAATTGGGTTCGATAAGCCTCAGGATTCAGCAGGGCGCGGAGCCTGAAGGGCTCATACAAGCCGCGCTTTTCGGAGTAGCGGACGTGGAAATCATGAGCCGCCTGAACCTCACGTTTTCATGCAGGTGCTCTCGGGAGCGGGCGGAAGCCACCCTCATGGGGCTTGGCAAGCAAGATCTGCGTAACCTCTCCGGAGAGCAGGAAGTGACTGACGTGAGGTGCCCCTTCTGCAATGAGTCGTATTCCTTCAGTTCAAGAGAGTTGATAGAGATCGCCGAAAAGGCGCCTGACCGTTCAGCTAAGGAGACGCCCTGACCTCACCAAGTGCAGCACAGACCCGTCTCTTGCAGCAGCATGAACAATCTGGCGTGCCCGTACTCATCTCCGAGTATGCTCATCAAGACGGAGCGGGCCTCGGCGGACGGGGCAATGGCTGCCAGGCCGGCGTATTCGCATATGGCGTCCAGCTCGCCGCTTATTGCCTTATGGAGATCTCCCGGGCATATCGCGGCCGCAGAAAGCGTCTCATCTTCTGCGAGGTACGGCGTGGGGCAGCTCAATAAGGCCGCCAGCATCTGCGCGTGACGGTACTCGTCGGCCGATGCGGTTGCGAAAATGTCGCCGCATAGCGTCCCCGGTACCTGTTCCGCGAGCCGCCGATAGAACCTGCTCGTGTTGCACTCGTCTTGAATGGCACGTTGCACGCCCTCGACATAGTCTCTGTACTGGCTGTTCATGTTCATCACTCCCCAAGAAGTGTCTCTACATAATATGAGAAACGTAAACTTGGGTGAGCGTGGCAACGGTCAGTCTTGGCTGAACAGCGCTCCTATACCGCCAGTGTGGAAGCAGGCGGCCGGTTCGGTACGGGGAATGACTCCGCTCTCGACCAAGTCGAGGAAGCCTGCAGCGGTCTTAGATGTGTAGACATTTTCGAGGATGATGCCTTCGCGTTGGGCGAAGGCGCGCGCAGCTGTCGCGGATTCGGGTGTCGGTATACCGTAACCCTCTCCCAGGTAGCGGTCATGAATCGTCATGGTCTCCTCAGGTGGCGCAGGCGCGGTGACCCCAAGGAGCGATTCAAGCCCCGAGAAGAGGTCGCCCATACGCCGCCGGAGCTCGCTCTCGGGATACTCCACACTGATGACGTGCACATGGAACGGCCTTCCCAGCATTGCAGCGCCGAACACAAACCCTGCTGCCGTCCCGCCCATGGCCCCAACAATTACGACGTGTTTGAGGGCTGTTCCTGCTCTCCGAGACTGCTCAAGTACCTCAAGCGAGGCGCCAAGATACCCCAAGGATCCGGTGGGCGTCGATGCCCCGTTGTGGATCACGTACGGTATCGACCCGGAGCGCCGGATATCTCTTGCCAGACATTCCATCGCTCGGGCCCGTTCATCTTCAGATACGGGACCCAAGAACACTTCCTTCGCTCCGAACAGGTGATTCAGAAGCATGTTGCCTCGAATGCCGCCGGGGCGGACGGGTTCGCTATCGTTGTGGACGAGCACGCATTCCAGGCCAACTTTGGCGCACGCCGCGGCAGTAAGGGAGCAAAGATTTGATTGAAGCCCGCCACCCGTGATAACGGTGGTTGCGCCGAGTTCCAGTGCCTCTCCGAGAAGAAACTCAAGTCCTCTGACCTTGTTCCCGCCCAGCGACACCCCGGTAAGGTCGTCTCGCTTCATATAGAGGCGATCGTGTCCGAGAAGGGCGCCAATGCTGTCAAGCCGGGTTAGGGGAGTGGGGAAGAAGCCCAGGCGTACGCGAGGCAGTCCGGCCATCAATGCGCCGAGTTGGGCCATCCTGCGGTGCAAGTCTTTTTGAGTCCAATCGGCATTCATGTGATTCCTCCGCATCGTTCCGGCATCGAACATACCGGCAATCTCTCCATGAATAGACCGAGCCGGACACTCCAATGGAGAGCCCCGGGATCTTCCGTCCCCGGGGCTATTCGCCATAGCGCGGATCTCCTCCTACTTCAGGGTGTAGGCTCCGCGAACCAAACTACCCGATGCTCAACCCAGTTTGACCAATCCGAGCCAGTCTCCCAGGAGGAACAGGAGCCTACCGAGGAGGAGCGAGAAACGCCCTTGGACTGTATTCCCGAACGCGACGCCGAAGTACATCATCATGGCGTAGCGAGCGAGGCTTCGCGTACCCTCTATCCCCTTGTTCTTGTTGCCGAACGTGAATATGAAGTACACGACGACACCGAAGAATATGGCGAGGTATATGAAGCTGTTGAAGTCCTTCAGGCCTTCAAATGTACCTCTTAACTGAACCATGAAAGGACGGGGATCGTATGCAAGGTTGTAACCTATGTCGTACCCCATGATAAGAGCCAGAGGATACCTGTAGAGCCATTGATACTTGGCGGGCGCGTACCTGAAGTAGTACAGCACCGCGACGGCTCCCGGTATCAGGAGGTAGTACTCGCCTTTCATGATGCCGTTGGTCCAGAAAGGCTTGGTGTAGTTGTCCCAGGTCATGACTACGGTGTGTGCTGCGGACAACCCGATGACGGTGTACTCGAAGAAGCGGTAGAACGGATTCTCCTTGATAAGGAAGGAGAAAATACCGAGGGTCGCGATGACCCCTATCCACGTTTGAACTTCCGGTGTCACTTTTCTCTCCCTCCTTTAGCGGCCCCTGGCCGATTTCTTCTTGGATCCGAAGTAGGCGATGTTGCCCAGAGCGATGAGCAAGACCACCAGAATGTGAGACATGCTCTGAGCGTCCATGAGCTGGGTTGCGACGCCGGCCCTGTTGACGAGTTTCTCGTACTCGGCGGCACCCCTCATTCCTGGGATAAGCCCCTTAAGCTGTCCGGTGGGAATGTACCTTACCGAACTGGAGATCTCCGCGGCCACTGAGCCCTTGCATAGAGCGACGGTCGGGAAATAGGTGATCCACGTCTCCATGCCGGGTGAACCGGACTCGTAGATAACGATAAGGTCGATCGTGTCGGCGTCGATTTTCTTGATGCGCGACATGATCGGGAGATCCTCAAACGGGGTTCCGTTGATATCCACGCCCACGGCGCCTTTCCAGAAATCCTGTCCGATGGCTCGCCAGGTGGCGGTACCGCCCGCTTTGAAACCGATGTTGACGTAGTCGACACCGTAGGTCCAGCCATACTCGGCAGCTCTGGCATCGATTTTGGGGCTCCAGTAAGTCAGTCCGGACTCCCACTGGCCCGCTACCAGGAGTTTGTGCCCTTTTTGCGCCATATGCTCCATAACGGCATATATCATGGGCGTGATCTCGGTGTCCGAAGAGGAACTGGAAGCGATATCGAACATTATGAGGCTGCCGGACGGCAGGTTCTCAATGAAGTCGTACATCCTCTGAGTGAGGTCCTTATTGATCGAGATGGACATCCCGATGGGTTTCACAATAGGGATGACCAGCACGATTACCAGAGCAAGATACATCCATCTTGAGTCGAGATTGTTGAGTTTCTCCAGCATTGTGTTTGGCCCCCCTTCCTAACCCTGGCCCAGGTGGCGCCGCTCAATGCCCAGGAAAACCCTAAGCTGAGTCGCGAAACCACCCAGGAAGCTGCCCACGGCGATTCCTCGGGATACTGCCGAATTGGGCACCGATACGATCCAGTCTCTAACTCCGGCCATGCCGCCCAACCACGACTCCGAACTCCACAGCATGTCGCCTACCGGTACGTTTGAGAGCATTACCCATACGGCGCATGCCATCATGAGGGCTGCGTCAAGTGTCTTGGCCCTGAAGGCTTTGTAGGATGCCGATGTGAGATAAAAGGCTACCATAGCGTACATTGTCGAGTTGATCGGAGGAATGAATGCGTTGTAAAACCATCTGTAGGTCTCGTTCTTGTTCCCGACGGCCATTCCGAAAATAGCGTAGGCGAACATGATCACGAGGAGCCACGCGGAGAACATCCAGTTCCTATCCTTTTTCCGGATGGCGCTGCCGTGCACTCTCATCATGTTTGCCATGCCCATGAACATCATGACGGCGGCCATGAACTGGCGCATGCGGTCAAATTGCCCCGGCCAACCTGCCGCATCGGTTTTGAACAATATGATCGACAGGAACACTATGGTTCCCGTAACGGTCGTTATGATAGCCGGTACCTGTCTTTTCAACTCTTTCGCACCTCCTCCGCCTAGAATTTCAGCATTTTGGAGACAAAGTTGGCTTCAGGCGACGCAAGTTGGGCGATCACGCCAAGGACAACCACTGCAGCCACAATGACTTTGCCCACGTCTTCGGCAACAAGGGTGCCTGTAAGCATGGGTTCCTTGGATAGGTAGGCGCTGGCAGCGTACTCTTCTTCTCCGATCAGCGTGTAGTCGCAGGCGGCGATGAAGAAGGGCAGCTGAGCCGTGTTGGTGGTAGCAGCGATCTGAATAGCGCCGATCTGTGCGCCGACCTCAGATAGGGTCATCGATTCGGCGTAGAAGTAACCGATCCACATCGTGGTCGCGGGACGTTCGCGCTTCAACATTCCCGATGTCGCGGAAGTCCACGCCCACTGGTCTCCGGGGACGTAACGTACCGTGTCGGGTTTGAAAGCGTCCGGGCGGCCGGCTTCGAGGTATGATTGCTTGATGACCTCTTCGTTCACGGCGGCGGCCAGGTAGTCGCCGGCGATGTTGACGAAGTTCGTGTCATATTGGGCGCAGAGTTTGGCGACGTAACCCATATATCCCCATAGGGCAAACGAGTGAACACTTCCGACTCCTGCAGTCCTGTTAGCGAGAAACACGGGACGCCCCATTTCGGTGGCTCTCCCGATGGCCTCGTCGATGGCATCTAGGCCCGCCAGCTTCCTTATCTCGGGCATCGGACGCCCCGCACGGGCCGCAGTGACGAAGTACCAGGTAAGAACCATGAGGACGAGAGCCGTTATGACGCCTGAGACGGCTCCTTCAACGTCCACAAAGATACCCCACCTAGGCACTTTTGGCGCCTCAGCGGCAGCTGCCAATAATAGAGACACTCTTGGGTTCACCTCCGTTTTGACTCTCGAGAAAGCATAAGTGTGAAATAGCAGGATTAGAACGGAATGTGCCCGGCAATCACCTCCACATGAAAGTTCCGGCACGGCACCGGCCTATGGAGGTAGCGGTGGGGATAGTCCGACAGCTGAGGCAACTGAAAGGAGATCACAACTTCTCGGCGATTCTGGTTTCCTGCTGTCTAACGGACTGTGACCAACCACTACGATGCCGGTGTCGCGATCGCCCTCGGGTCAGGGCGACCAATGTTGCACATGCGCAACTAGTCGCTCCAGTGTGAAGTGTTCGTGCCTTCTTTGGATTTTCCCTTCAGGATCTAGATGATATGATGAGACGGATTTCGAAAGTGGGGTGCCGCAAAGTGGGCAATTCCCGTGTGGCGCTAGTAAGGTGTCAGTCCTACGACCGCAGTGCTGTTGAGAGTGCGGTCTTTGAAGCGCTTCACCTTCTAGGCGGGCTGGATAGCATTTTGTCCGGAGGCGGGACATGCCTTCTGAAACCTAACATCCTATCGCCATCGACGCCGGAGGCCTCCATTACGACCCACCCTGAAGTGGTGAGGGCGATTGCCCACGCGGCGAAGGACGTTGCTGTAGAGGTAATCGCGGGAGACAGCCCGGGGCGAGGCGACACGAGAAGAGCGGCCGAGGTCTCGGGTATCGCTGCAGCTTGTAAAGAGTGTTCCGTTGAAGTGGTCTCCTTCGATGACGAAGTGCCGGTGAGCCATCCAAACGGCCGGGTCTGCAAAGAGTTCATCTTGGCCCGGCAGGTTGTGGAATCGTCACACATAATCAACATCCCCAAGATGAAGACGCACGGCTTAATGACGTATACCGGAGCCGTGAAGAACCTCTTCGGCTGCATACCCGGTACCCTGAAGGCAAGGATGCACCTGCGCTTTCAGAGTGCAGAAGAGTTTTCCCTGATGCTTCTCGACCTCATAGCGGCCGTCCGGCCGGCTGTATCAGTTCTTGACGCGGTTGTTGCCATGGACGGCGACGGACCGTCCCACGGCAGGCCCCGCCAATTCGGCGCCATCATAGCTTCTTGCGACCCCGTGGCGGTCGACGCCGTGGCTTTGTTGACGGCCGGAGTGGATCCGATGAGAGTGCCCTATCTTGCGGCTGCTTCAGAACTTGGGATTGGAGCCGTCAGGCGAGAGGACATCACAATCCTTGGAGATTCCATCGAGTCGATAGGGGTTAGCGATTTCCGGCTTCCCGCGGGCGGGCCGTCCCGGTCTGTCCTGCGCTTTGCCGGGGCTGCCAGGAGATCCGTTACGGCGAAGCCGGTGGTCGATGAGTCCAAGTGCACGGGTTGCGCACAGTGTCAGAGGTCGTGCCCGCCTCAGGTGATCTCGATATCGCCTGAGAAGAAAGCAGTGATCGCAGACGGCCGGTGCATAAGATGCTATTGCTGTCACGAGATGTGCCCGTCGGGAGCGATAAGCCTGCATTTGGGGGCGGTCGCCAGGTTTGTGGACAGGTTTCTTGACTCCATGAATAGGAGATAGAAAGAGAGGAATGGGTTTAGTGAACGGAAGACCTGACAATATAGGCACGCTGCTGGAAGAGGCTCAATCTATACACACTAGAGGTTACAACTGTGCCGAGACAGCATTGTGGGCGTTGGCAAAATACTGGCAGCTGCACTGCAGCACTTCATACGTGACGGGATTGGGCGGCGGAGTCGCCAGGTCGGGCGAAACCTGCGGCGCTCTCACGGGGGCCATCGTGGCTTTGGGGTTGAAAGTTGGGAGGACGGAGCCCGAAGACGAGGAGAAGAAGGGCCTCTGCTACAGATTTGGCCAGGAGATCGTCCGGCGCTTCAGAGATGAAATCGGCACGACTCAGTGCCGCGAGATCATTGGCTTTACCTTAGGGGCGGATGGCGGCGCACAGAGGTATGCCACGGGCGGCTTCAGGAAGGACAAATGCAGAGCGGCCATAGAGGTCGCGATCCTGGCCGCGATAGCCGCGACCGCAGATAGCGAACAGCAGTAAGGGAAGGGCGGGATCGGTCCCGCCCTTTCGACGGTTTGCTCGCAAGAGGCATCTTTCGGCACCGGGCCTTCCGCCTCTCCGACGAAGGAACTCGAGCCTACTCGGTTTTATCCGGGACCTCGTACGGGTTCCAGCCCTTCATATCGAAGCAGTGAGGGCGTTCATAGTACTCATGAAGCAAGTTGAGGACTTCGCCGAACCTCTGGAAGTGCACGATTTCCCTCTGCCAGAGAAACCTCAGCGTGTCGGTTACCGCGTGGTCGCCGAATGCTTCTGAGATCTGTATGAGATACTCGTAAGTCGAGCGGGCCTTCTGCTCGGCCGCCATGTCTTCGTGAATGTCAGTTATTGGGCAGCCCTTTGACTGAATGTACGCGGCAGTCCACGGAACCCCTTCGGCGTTGACAAAATACAGGCCCTTATCGTGATCTGAGTAGTAGCCGTCAAGGCCGGCTTCAATTATCTCCTCGACGGAGGCGTCTCTTACAAGCTGGTAGACCAGAGTCGCCACGATCTCCATGTGCGCGAGTTCTTCGGTTCCGATGTCGGTAAGGACGGCCTTGGCTTGAGGGATGGGCATGGAGTATCTCTGCGTTAGGTAGCGCATTGAAGCGGCCAGCTCACCGTCCGGGCCGCCGTACTGGGTTATGATGTCCTTGGCCAGGCGCGGGCAAGTAGTGGTTACGCCGGCCGGGTACTGAAGCATCTTCTGGTAGACCCACATATCTTCACATCCTCCTCTTCCAGTTGATTTCCCAAGGCCACGGATCGCATATCCAGTTCCAGCCATTTGAAGCGCGGCCCAGACCGAAGTTGAGGAGCGGATGAAAGGCTGCCTCGAACTCATGCTTGGCTTCCATGAGCTCTTCCGAGGCGGCTATGAAATCGCATAGAGCCCTCTCGTCGCCAGGATGTGTATCAAGGAAAAGATTGAGCTCTACAGTGATGAACTGCAGCTCCATGATTCTGTGAAGCATCTCGCAATATCGGCTGTCCATGTCTATCCCCTCCTCCGGTCGGTTCCGGGCGGCCATGCGTACAGCGGCGGGGTCCTCAGGAGTTCGGGGAAAATTGTGCCCGGTCCCTCCAAATGCCCGGGCGGGCAGTAGCCGTTGTACTCCTGCCACGGCACAAAGGCTTCAGCGAGGTCGACATCCTGGCAGCTCCGTCCGGGTCTGTGCGGTTCTCTCGGCGGACAGGGGTCTCCGGGACACGGGTCCCATGGCGGACACGGCGAGCGGCCGGGCGGGCAAGGATCGCCCGGACAGGGCTCCCGCGGCGGACAAGGATCTCCGGGACACGGGTCCCATGGCAGGCGCGGCGAGCCGCCGGGCGGGCAAGGACCTCCCGGGCACGGGTCTCGCGGCGGGAACGGACAGGGGTCCCGCGGCGGACAAGGCGGAGGACAGGGTTCCTCGCGTTCCGGCGGGCACCAAGGCGGCCAGCGCCTGCGCAGTCTCAGATTTGTCGCTTGATCGGCAGGCGACTCAGCCGCGGTCTTGTCTGACAGGGCTTCCACTGGGGCTCTGGTCGGAGGGAGCGGGCTCGCCGGCCCGGCTCCTTTACCCGTTCCGTCGCCCCGAGAAAAACTCCTACGCATACTCACACCCTCCTTTTCTGGGTACGGAATCAGACCATCTTATGTTAACTGAGGCTGCTCTGTTCCATACTGCGTTGACGCGAGCCCAACATCTGGAATAGACTCTTCGGAAACGAAGGGAGTGGCTGCAGTGTTTCTGGGAGAGAAAACTCGACTTAGGTGCTTAAGAGAGTCGGATCTGGACAACTGCATGGCCTGGGTGAACGATTCTGAGGTGACGAAATTCCTGATGATGAGAATGCCCATATCCAGGAAACAGGAGGAGATGTGGCTCCAAAGAGCTATGGCCGGCGAGAGCAGTACTGAGAAGGTGCTTGCTGTGGAAACTCTGGATGGGGAGTACTTGGGTAACATCGGTCTCCATCACATTGACTACATTTCTGGCGTTGCTGAGATCGGGATAGCGATCGGCAAGAAGGAGTACTGGGGGAAGGGCTACGGTCCCGATGCCATGAGATCGCTCCTTAAGTTCGCATTCCGGGAACTTGGGCTTCGGAAGGTCATCCTCAAAGTTTTCGGGAGCAACATACGTGCCCAGAAAGCTTACGCCAAGTTGGGTTTTGAGGAAGTGGGCAGACTTAGGGCGCATATTCTCAAGAACGGACACTATGAGGACGAAATCTACATGGAGGTCTTCGCCGACGAGTTGAAGTAACCGGCGTTTTCGGCACCTTCCGGGAGATCCTAACCCCGGGTGATGAAAATGACCGGCAAGACTCTGCGATTTGTGCCTAGGAGAGCCTTTATCGAAGAGGGGGCGCTTCAGTACCCGCTTGGCCAGCTAGTAGCAGAGAAGATGCGGGACCTCCGGATCCCCGTAAGTGTGTTGGAGCGCGGGCAGCGGCCGGCTATCCCTGGCCGAGGGGCTACACGGGTCTACGAAGAGGCCAAGAACACCCTGGTCGTACGAGTGCGCCGGAGAAAGACTTTCGAAACCTGCAAGCCTTCAGCTCACTACCAGCTCCCCCTGGTTACTTCATGTCCCGGACTGTGCGAATACTGCTATCTGCAGACCAGGTTAGGTCCACGGCCGTATGTGCGCGTTTACGCCAACATCGAGGAGATCTTGGATGAAGCCCGAAAGCTTATCGTTGGTCGCGAGCCAGAGACGACCGTGTTTGAAGGGGCTGCAACCTCGGATCCCGTAGCGGTGGAATGGCTCACAGGTGCACTCAAGAGAACTATTGAGTTCTTCGGTAACTCTAAGCGCGGCCGCTTCCGGTTCGTAACTAAGTTTGCAGACATCGACCCTATCCTCGACGCTCGACACGGGGGGCACACGACGGTACGCGTGAGCGTCAACGCGGCTTACGTGATCAAAACGTTCGAGCACCTCACGTCAAGTTTGAACGCCCGCATCCAGGCGGTTTCCAGGGCTTTTTCGTCGGGCTATCCGATAGGCGTGATGGTAGGCCCTATCATTACGTTCGATGGATGGCGCGACGAGTACGAAGCAGTCCTTGCGGGTCTCGGGAAGGCGCTACCGCGAAGCGCCGCTCAAGCGCAAGGGATCCCGTTTGAACTCATCACGCACCGGTTTACGAAGAGGGCGAAGGACAACATCCTGTCTGTATTCCCGAACACGAGGCTTCCTATGGACGAGAGCGAGCGCCGTCTGGTTTTCGGGCAGTTCGGCTACACGAAGCACGTCTACCCGAAGGAGACCATGCGTGAGATTGAGGCCTTTTTCTCCGCGTTGATCCCCAAGTACGTCCCGGATGGTTATATCCAGTACTTGGTATGATCTTCGTTGACTAAGCTGTATGTCAGCGTGTAATATGCGAACGGAGGCGTGTTAATGTCGGTCCACAACTTCAATAACCTCGGGAGAGCTGCGTAGCTCCGGTTCGGATCCTTTTCCGATTCTGGGGGCGGCGCGCTGATCGTAATTCCACAATCCCAGACTTGGAGGGACCGGCGTTGAATAGCGCTTCATTTGAGATGCTTGAGTTTTACCTCATCAAGGAACAGGTAAGAGAACGCTGCGCGAGCAATTTGGGCAAGGCTCTTTGCGACCGGATGCAGCCTTCGTCTGAAACCTCACGTGTCAGGATTCTTCTTCAGGAGACTACCGAGGCAGCTTTGCTGGTTCAGCGAGGAGCCAGGATAGACGGCCTTCACGACATATCGGCTCCTTTGAAAGTCGCGGAGACGGGCGGTGTGATCACGCCCGGCGACCTCACAAAGATAGCGTCGGTCATCAGGGGAGCGGCCAAGTTCAAGAAGGCCATGCGCGCGAGGAAGGTCGAAGCACCGCTGCTCTCCTCATATGCAGAGTCTATAGTTGAGATGCCCGGTTTCTCTGAAACCATAGATCTGTCTATCGACGGCGACAGGGTCAGTGACAGCGCTGACGAGGACCTCCGCAAAGTCAGGAAACTGATAGGCCAAGTCGAGGCGCGTATTCAGACCAAGCTTAGTTCGCTAATGGCTTCAAATGCTCTGCGTGACGCTATCCAGGAAGGCTACGTCACCGTGAAGAACGGGCGCTACGTGGTGCCGGTAAGGGCATCCCACCGGCAGCGCGTGCCCGGGTCTGTCGTAGCGGCTTCTTCGACAGGGCAGACCGTTTTCATTGAGCCCGCCTCAATTCAACCTCTCGTTGACGAGCTTGTGAGGCTTAAGGCTGAGGAAGAGGAGCTCGTCTACAGGGTCCTGTGCCGCCTTACTCAGATGGTCGTTGACCACTTGCGGGACATATGCGTGACGGTTGAAGCTATGGCAGCTCTGGATTTTGCCTTCGCGAAAGGCAAGTACAGCCTTGATGCCGGGGGCACGGCTCCCGAAATCAGCCGGGGCACCTACCTGCGGCTGGAGGGAGCGAGACATCCTTTGCTTAAGGGTGAGGTAGTGCCTCTGGACTTGAGTCTGGGCTCCGGCTATCGCACTTTAGTGATTACGGGCCCGAATACAGGCGGCAAGACCGTGCTTCTCAAGAGCGTCGGCCTTCTGTGTCTCATGGCCCAATCGGGCCTTCACATACCCGCCGGTCCGGGTTCGGTGCTCCCCGTATTCGATGAGATCCTCGCCGATATCGGTGACCGCCAAAGCATCCAGCAGTCACTGTCGACTTTTTCATCTCACATGGAGAACATCGCCGTGATACTGAAACTCGCAGGGCCCCGGACTCTCGTCATGCTCGATGAGATAGGGACCGGAACGGACCCGCGAGAAGGAGCGGCACTAGCCGCGGCAATCTTGAACTATCTATATGGCAAAGGTTGCGTCACGCTAGCTACCACTCACTACGGTGATGTGAAGGCTTTCTCTGAATCAAAGCCCGGGTTTGTCAACGGGTGCATGGAATTCGATCGTGATACTTTGAAGCCCACGTATAGGCTCTCCATAGGCCAATCGGGCGAGAGCCAGGGTATAAACATTGCCATGCGGTTAGGATTGCCGCACGAAGTCATCAGTTGGGCTAGAGAGTACATGGGGGGTCTCCCGCTGCCGGTCGAACCTGAGATGTCGCCCGCCGTCCCGTATGTTGAGGAGTGTCTCCCTGAGGAGCGTGAGGAGGGATCCGGCAACAAGGATAAGGGTGCGTCCCAAGCGGCGCAGTTCCGTGTAGGCGACTCCGTATTCGTCTCCTCGGTGAACTACCACGGCGTAGTTGCCAGAGCTGCCGATTCCAAGGGCGACCTGATAGTTCTTGTGAAGGGCGAGCGGCTCAAAGTCAACTGGAAGCGGCTCCGGCTCTTGGTGAAGAGGGAAGACCTGTATCCGGACTTCGAAAACTACGATCTCAACATCGTCCTTATGTCAAAGGATGACCGTAAGTTGGTTCGCAGGATGAGCCGGAAGAAGGTCGACGAATCAAGAGTGATTGAGCCTGACCCTGAGTGACACACCTTACCTGGAACTGCCGGGTTGGGCGGCGACAAGACTGGCCGTCGCTGCCGCCTCACTCCTTGCCGCTCCTTCGGCCACCTCATCGGCGATAGACTCGAAAACCTCTATGAGGTGCGGATCGAACTGAGTGCCCGCGCACCTCTTGAGTTCGGCCATGGCCTCGGCATGAGTCCTCGCCTCTTTGTACGGGCGAGCGCTTCTGATGGCATCGTAGGCGTCAGCAATGGTGATTATCCTGCACGCGATGGGTATACTCTCGCCTTTCAGCTTTGACGGATAACCTTCGCCGTTCCACCATTCGTGGTGGTGGAGAATGAGGGTAGCGATGTGCGATAGCTCCAGAGATGATTTGGCGATACGGTACCCGATCTCGGGGTGCTTCTGCATCTCGGCCCTTTCTTCAGCGTTCAGTGGGCCGGGTTTGAACAAGATCCGGTCCGGGATGCCGACTTTCCCCAGGTCATGCACTTCGGCCAGAAGCTCCAAGTCGAGGAGCTCTTTCTTGGTTAGGCCGACCGCTTCTCCCAGGCGGCAGGCAACTTCGGTCACCCGGCTCACGTGGCCCTCGGCTACGAAGTCTTTTGCGGCGAGTGCCGTGAGGAGGGACTTCACCAATCCTGACTTATTGCTGGGACTCGCGTGAAGCTTGGCGTTAAAGAGACTCCTGTCCGCCCGGCTGAGAACTTCCTCAAGAGGTTCATGGCCGTCGGACGTAGCGCTTCCCATGGATACCGACAGGGGTGTTGATGGCTCCTTCAGGTTGTACGCCGCTATGGCCTCTTCCAGAAGACGCATGCATTCGATTCCCTCTTGGGCATCGGTGTTGCGGAGCAGCACCGCGAATTCATCCCCGCCGATCCTGGCGAAAAGCCCTTTCCCTGTGAACGTAGCGCGAAGGAGGTCGGCATAGGCCTTCAAGAGATCGTCGCCTTCCTTGTGGCCTTTGGTGTCGTTCACGAGTTTGACTCCGTCCACGTCGGTACTGAGGATAGTGACGGGCCTGGCATCGCGGGCAGCCGCGCCGTCCAACCTCTTCATCTCTTCCTCAAAGTACGCGCGGTTGTAGATGCCCGTCAGCGGATCGTGAAGGCTCATGTACCTAACCCGGGCCTCCATCAGTTTCCGCTCGGTCACATCTCTGGCTATACCGTCCAAGCCTATGAGACCGCCTTCACTGTCGTATATGGGGGAGAACCTCTGTTCCGTCCAGACCGTGTTGCCGTTACGGTTGTTCCACCTGAGAACCGTGGGGCGATCCAGATGGTCTCCGTTGCCCATTTGTTTGAGCATGATGAGGTCGTCAGGATGAATGCACGACAGAGCCAGGCCGAAGTCGGCGCACATCTCAGAGGCCGAGTATCCGGTGACGGAGACTACTGCCGGGCTCAAATACTCGAATGTGGCTTCGGGCACCAGCTTGATCCTGAAGATGACGTCGTTCGTGTTTTCGGCGATCGCCCTGAACCGCTCTTCACTGTCTCGCAGCTTGCGCTCGCTAAGTCGTTCCTCCGTCACATCTCGGAAGACCAAAATGACACCGTTTACGGCTCCGCTTTCGTCATGAATCGGAGCTGCACTGTCAGCGATAGAACGTTCAACTCCGTCCCGTGAAATCAGGACGGTGTGATTCGCGAGGCCGATTATCTTGCCTTCCACCAACACTCGCTCAACCAGATTCAACGCAGGCTTCCGGGTCTGCTCGTTGATGACTTTGAAGACATCTTCCAGAGGTCGCCCGACGGCTTCTTCCTGCTTCCATCCGGTGAGAGCCTCGGCAATAGGGTTTAGGACTGTGATCCTCGAGTCCCTATCGACCGCTATTACCGCGTCGCCAATGCTGGACAGGGTTACGCTGAGGCGTTCCTGTTCCTTCTCCATCTGGGACCTCATCTCTTGAACAGAGACCAAGAGCATGGCAAAGGACATGAGGAGCGCCAACGCGTCCGCAAAGTAGTGAGCAAGCGGGCTCACTACTTCCAGGCTATGGGCCATGGGGTAAGTGACATTGAGGACGCCCCAAACTACCAGAGTCCATCCCGTAAGCTTGCTTGCCGGGAACTTGGAGAGATACTCAACTTTGATGAACACGAATCCCGCTCCGACAATGGCGATACTCACGCCGATGAATACTGGTATCGATGCCAGAAGCGGGTTTCCTAGAACCAGGTTCGCGAAGAGGCTCCAGGTGGTGCCGAGTATCGGAAAGATGGCGAGAGTTCGCTTGTGGCAGTCTGGCTTTTTCGCTATGTGGCAGGCACCCATGGCAGTGTGTACGCCGGCTGTGCTAGCCAGGGCGTCGGTGATAATCCTCCATAGAGGGTCTAGGTGGGGGAAGGTTATCCTCATGGAACTGGCTACCAGAACCAGAAGATTATTAAGGAGCGCTACAGCCCAATACAGGAGGTGCTTCCTGCGGGTTTCGAGCCACATGTAAAAGAACACGCAGGTAACGATCGAGAAGAGCACGATGCTCGGTAAGATCGAAGTCATATCGAGCCCTGACATCGCGCTCCCCCTCGGCATTGTTGTTCAACAGGTCTTGTGCAAAGCGAGCACCAAGTGTTTTATCGTAAGCCGAGCGTAATAGATAAGGGAGAAGGTTCTCTTCTATTTCCAACGCTTTCTAGGGATTTTCAGCGCCGATGTGCCGGACTTCTGCAAAAAACGAGGCTACGTTGGGGAAATACAGACAATTCTGCCCCGGAGCCAGTGTGCTGCCGGGGCAGAATCCGTTAGCGGTCTTTTCAGTAGTTCTCGGCGAGAATCTGGTAGAAAGACCTCGGATGGGCGCAGGCCGGGCATACCTCGGGAGCTTCCTTACCTTTGTGTATGTATCCGCAGTTCCTGCAGTGCCACTTTACTTCTTCAGGTCGCGAGAACACGGTTCCGGAGGCTACCCTTTCGAGCAACGCCCGGTAGCGGCGCTCGTGAGCTTCTTCAACTTCACCCACTTCCGTAAAGAGGGCGGCTATCTCGTCGAAGCCTTCCTTCTTGGCCACTTCGGCAAACTCTTTGTACATGTTGGTCCACTCATAGTTTTCACCTTCGGCTGCAGCCTGAAGATTGGCTTTGGTATCGCCGATTAGGCCCAGTTTCCTCGCCCAGAGTTTTGCGTGCTCCTTTTCGTTTTCGGCGGTCTCCAGGAAGATGGCCGCTATCTGCTCATACCCTTCCTTTTTTGCAACGCTGGCAAAGTAGGTGTACTTGTTCCTTGCCTCTGACTCGCCGGCAAAGGCAATCGCTAGGTTCTTTTCCGTCTGGCTGCCCTTTAGTTCCATTAATTTCACCTCTTTGGAAATTCCATCTTGGGCTTAGTATACCAGACTTGTCCTGTGTTTCCTAAGGCGAAGCGTGTAAAACCCCTGCGTCCTTCTCCTGGCGGTAAACGGCGCGCCAGTACATGAGGCCGCCCGCCAAGAAGAGGGCTATCACCGAAGCCCAGGCGAGATCGGCGTTCGCGCTGTATACGAATCCCGCAATTGCAGAACCCAAGGCTATGCTGGCCGCATTCACCCCTCCAGACAAACCGGAGAAGGAAGCCCTGTCTTTCTCTCTCACCACTTCCAGGTGAATCGCCGAGATCGCAGGCGAGCTGATGTTGCCGAGCATGACGACCACCATCAGCATCGCGTACATCTGCCATAATGATGTGATGAAGAAGATGCTGATAAGGGCGGTCGGAAACACCATCGACGAGACGGCGACGATGCCTTTTCTACCGTACGTGTCGGCAATGCGTCCTCCAATCAAGAGAACGAGCATTGTCCCAAGTGCCCCTGCCGCCTGCATCCCGGACACGGCGCTGTATTCAGGCGAGAACCTGTCCATTATGGTGTAAGGCAGGAGGATATTGGTTGCCCCGTTGGCAAGGCCGTTGGCCAACTCGGCTGCAAGGACAGTCCAGAGAACCCTTCCGTTGTTCTCAGTAAACATGCTCTTGACCCTCGCGTAATACGACTCGCGAGGCGGCGGCAAAGGGTTTTCTGCCTCCTCTTTAGGGGCTTCGTGAGCGGCGGCTCGGTCCGCGGTGGCCTCGGCTCCGCCAGCCTCCCTTACGCGAAGCCCGAGCATCACGGCCAACACTGCCAAGGCGAGGCCCAACGAAAACGGTACCTTTACTCCTACCCTGTCGGCCAAGGTTCCCGCGGCTACGGGCACCAGAAAAGAGGCCAGCTGGCCGAACGTCTGTGACAGGGCAAGTGTAGTCGCGCGGCTCCCCTTATGAGTGTAGCCTGCAATGATCGCGTTTTGAGCCGGGCTTTGGATGGCGGATAGCCCGCGGAAGCACGAAACCAACAGAAGTCCGGCATAGCTCCTGGTAAGGAGTAGCGAGGCGGCAGCGAGGCAACGCATAACCTGGCCTGTAAGGTAGAGTTGTCTCCTGCCGATCTTGTCTGCGGCAAAGCCGGCTCCGAAGAGGACTAAAGCCGAGACAACCTGAACGACCGATGTGACTATGCCTGCGGCATCCGATTCATATCCCAGGCTCTTGTAATAGGGCATCAGGACGGAAACGTAGAAGTTGACCGCCATCATCTCGATGAACACGATGGCCAATAGCAGCTTCATCGTTGGGTTCATCGTCTTCATGATCTCCCTGAGTCCCGGTTTGGAGGCTGTAGAAGTATCCACGATAATACCTCTTTCGCTATGAAGTCTAGCCATCGTTGAACATTATCTAGCGTGAACTTGAAAATGTAAAGGGTAATATTGAATTTTCGTAGATGGGGTTTGGGCTCCCCCTGACGGCTTCCGGCGAATCACCTCTCTCACAGGTGAAATCCGGCCCGCTTTCGTGTGCTAGAATGTGCGTGACGGCATCTCCGATTGGGGGTCTTTCCATGAAAAGAATCACAAGGCGCTGCACCTTGCTGTGCGTTGGCGCCCTCTTAGCGCTGGCGCTTCTGGGTACTTCTTGCGCAAAGAAGGAAGTTGCGGTCACGCCGCCTTGGGAAATCGGAGAGAAAAGCGTCTTTCAAGTAACACAGGATGGAACGGTTTTGGCCACGTGGGAGATGCGGGTTGATCCCGATGAGGCGGGTATAGCTCTGGTCTCTGAACTCCGAGGTGAAGGCTTCAGTGAGATCGCCCGGGTTAAGGTGGATCCCAGGAGCCTCCTGCCCGAAGCGGTTTCGTTTCTGCAGGAGACAGAACTCACAAAGGCGGGTTATACCGCGACCTATACCATGGATGAGGCCATAGTTACTCCTGAGCCGCCCGCGGGCAGTCCCGACGTACCGGTCACGAGGATAGATATTCCTGAGGGGCCGCACTTTGAAAACGAGTCCCTGGTAATGATCCTGCGCGCCTTACCCCTAAAGAAAGGCCTTAGGGCGACCCTTACGGATGTCGTCACGCGAACCGGCACGGTAGCTTCAGTGGACGTCAAAGTAACTCGCGAGGAAACGATAACAACCGTGCTCGGCGAGCTCAAGTGTTATGTCGTTGAGCTTGTAGGTTTTTCGCAAGCAGTCTGGATAGCTAAGGACTCTCCTCACCAGATTTTGCGGTTTGAGAATGAAGCTGCGAAGACAGTATCGGAACTCACTGAATACGTGCCCAAGTAAACGGCACTTTGGGCAAGAGACGCCAAAATCTCTCTAATAGGAGTCTTTTTGCCCTTGACGCCCAGTTCTAGGCAGGTGTTACTATTGATTCACGCGATTTTCGCCTTTCGCCGGAGGTGTACCGTTGAGGGAGCAGATTGAACGACAACTGGCTCTTGAGTTTGTGAGGGTGACGGAAGCTGCCGCTCTTGCTTCGGGGCGTCTTATGGGCACCGGCGAGAAAGAGGGCTGTGATGCCGCCGCGGTCAGGGCAATGCGCGGGGTACTCAACACGGTGGAGATTGACGGCACCATTGTCATAGGCGAGGGCGAGATGGACGAAGCGCCTATGCTGTACATAGGCGAGAGAGTTGGAACGGGCAGAGGACCTACTGTGGATGTCGCGGTGGATCCGTTGGAAGGTACTAACGTGCTGGCCAGGGGCTTGCCCCGGGCGCTCTCGGTTCTTGCCGTAGCTGAAGAAGGGTGTCTCCTTCATGCTCCGGATATGTACATGGAGAAACTGGCAGTCGGCCCCAAGGCGGCAGGCCGCATAGACCTCGACCTGCCAATCGAAGAGAACCTTAAGGAAGTAGCGAAGTCCCTCGGGAAGAACGTCAAGGACTTGGTTGTGGTGATCCTTGAGCGCCCTCGAAACGAGGACCTTATTGGCGCTGTCCGAAAAGCGGGCGCCCGCATAAAGCTCATCCCTGATGGAGACCTGAGCCCTGCTCTGTCGGTGGCATTTGAGGATTCCGGAGTTGACGTGCTGGCCGGGATAGGCGGCGCTCCGGAAGGCGTATTGTCTGCCGCGGCGCTTCGATGCGCCGGCGGTGAAATGCAGGGCCGGCTTTGGCCGACCAGGCCGGAGGAAACCAGCCGGGCGTCTCGAATGGGTATAAGGGATATCAAGCAAAAGCTCACCATGGACGACCTCGTCAAAGGCGATGATGTGCTCTTTGCAGCAACGGGGGTCACTGACGGCGAGCTGTTGAAAGGCGTCCACTACTCCGGACCCATAGCTCGCACTCACTCTCTGGTGATGCGCGGTACCACAGGAACTGTCAGGTTCATCGAAGCCGTTCACCGCCTCGATAAGAAACCCGATATTTACTGAAGTCAAGACAAGTGAAGCGAACCTTACAGAGAATGTGATCTTTTCAGATCCGCGCAAGGGGGCCTGCAGATGTCCGCATCCGACCCTACGTTTCGGCGCCTTGAAGAGGGTGTTTTCGTTTATTCACGTCCTTTGGGCCATTTCGGACCCAGCGTCACCAGCGTGCTGTTCATCGCGCCCGGGAGCGTACTGGTCGCGGACACATTGTGCAATCCCGAGGACATGTCTCTTTTCTCGAAGATGGCAGGCGACAGAAAAGTGCTCGTCTTTTACACGCACGGTGACTGGGACCACTGCTTGGGGACAACGGCCTTCGAGACTCCCGTGGTTGTGGCTCACGAGTTCACGCGCGGAAGGCTCCTGGCTGCAACCCACCCCGAACTCGACAACGTGAGGAGGAAAGCTCCTCAACTTGTCAGCGGCGGACAGTACGTGTTGCCCGGCCTTACCTTCACGAACTCTATGGGTGTTGATCTCGACTGCATCCCCGGCTGCGATTCAAGGCGTGTGAACGGCGGCGCCAGGCGCCCGCCGACCAAGCCCGTGCAGCACGTGCTTACCGGAGAGCCCTCCAAACGCAGGATTGAGATTCACCACCTTCCCGGCCATACAGCCGACTCTTGCGTCTGTTATGATGTCGCGACCGGAGTATTGGCCGCGGGCGATGCTGTGGAAGATCCTTTTCCCTCAATAGGCGATCCGCGCTCGCTGAACGCTTGGATATCAGGTCTTAGGGAATGGGGAGCGCGGGCAAGGACCGTGATCCCGGGACACGGAGCAGTCTCAGGTCCTGAACTCCTAAAGAGGAATGCCAAATACCTCCGCACGGTCATGGGCCTCATAAAGGACGCGGCGTCGAAGGGTTTAGCGCCCGAAAGGCTCGGCTCGGAATATTCGCTTAAGAAGTCGTTCCCGGAGGTCATGAATTCTCTATCATCCATGCGCCCCCGGGACAGAGAGTTCTATGAGGAGGTTCACAGGGAGAACCTGTTCAGGGTCTGGACCGCTCTTTCTTGAGTTGCCCCAAACCCACGACGCTTGAGCAGCAACTGCTGGCGCTCTGGCCGCCGTTCTACTGCCACTTGTCGCTGACGAACAAGTCCTCTTTTGCCTTGCGGCTTCTCATCACGCCTTCCTTCGCGGGGACGCCGACCGGCAGCACGCACACTACCTTGACGCCTTCGGGGATACCGAGAAGTTCCTTGACCTTTTCTTCGGAGAACGCTCCTATCCAGCATGTACCGAGTCCCAGGGCGTGAGCGGCGAGCGTCATGTGATCGACCGCGATAGCGACGTCAACCGCGTGGAACCGCCTTTCTGGATTGATCGCGCAAGCGGCGATAACGACCCCGGCATCCCCTACGAAAGTCTGATTGTTGCAGGCTGAGGCCAGGGCTTTTCGCATCCCTTCATCGGTAACGACCACGAATTTGAACTCCTGGCGGTTGGCGGCCGTCGGAGCCACGCGAGCGGCCTCCAGGATTCTCTCCAGAGACTCAGCGGGCACCGGTTCGTTCTTATACGCGCGGATCGACCTGCGGTTCGCGATGGCTTCGAAAACGTCCATACATGCACTTCCTTTCAACTGCCCTACGGGGCTGTCATATCGTTTCGATTCAGGCGCAGTATTCGATACGGAAGCGCGGGTATCCTTTGGCAGAGCCCTAGAGTCCGAGGAGGCTGAGCAAGATCGATCCGCCCACCCATGTGGCCAGGACGAACTTCCACTGTTTCTTGATCCCTACCTCGACGCAGTTGCGTCCTGCGCAGGATGAAGTCACGAGTATCGTGGCTGAGACGGGGGATATGTTGAACCCAAGCGACGACCCCAAGAGCAATGTGAGGCACAGGTGCACCGGGCTTATTCCGTGAGCGAAGGGAGCGATGATCGAGCATACTATCGTCATGCCTATGATGGAGTGGATGCCCGCCGCCGAAAGCGCCCAGACGATAAAGGACGCAGCAAAGGTTATGACCCAGATGCTCGGAGTAAAGGTCAGGCTTACGCCAGGGATGCCGTCTTTCAGCGCCACCCGGAGCGCGGTACCGATGAACCCTGCAGTAGTCATGAGCAGGAACTGGCTTGATAGCCCGGGCATCTTTTGTGAAAAGTAAGTGCGCGCCGCTGCCCACGTTTCCCCGGGTTTCCTGATCAGGAGGCCCCACAAGAGCACCGTGACCGACACGCAAGGCACCATTGCCTGGAACACCGTCCACCCCCATGTCTGCAGCAAGACTATCGCTACTATGAATGAACCGAGGCCGACGGCAAGCTCCGCAACTTTCTTCCAAGCTTGGCGGGTAGTCAATTTACCCTCGACCGTCTCGGCTTCTGCTCTGGAACCTTGTGTGACCGGGGCGAAGTGGACCGGTTGCTTCAGCAAAGGGCCTCCCAACTCGGTTATTACAGCGAAGGCAAGAAACACAAGACTTAGCAGAATGCCGGGCCAGAATATGGAGGGCCATGGAGCTCCGGTCAGGACCAAGGCCGTGGCCATTGCCGGGCTGGAGGGGGTCCACGGGAGAGACGCATCGTAGCCTCTGGGCAGGCTTGATGCCAGAAAATCGGCGGGGTCTTTTCCGATGCGCTTGACTATGGGAGCCATCACAGGCCAGATCAGGGCAATCGCGGCGTTAAGCAGGACTGCTCCGATAGAGTATGCGAGAAATAGAGAGATGGCGTAGAGGTATGCCGGCTTTCGGACATTTCTGGAGATCTCGCCCAGAGCCTCGGTGTAGCCGCCCAGTTCAATGACGGTCCCTACCAGGGGTACCAGTACCATGAACAAGAGCACTCCCGCGTTTTCTTTGAAGCTCATGACCGCGGTCAGGGGATCGACCCCGGCAACTGCGAACAGAACCGAACCGATCGCCACCAGCCCAAAGGACAACATGACGGAAGTCTTGTCGGAGCCCGTAATTGCTGCCAGAAAGGCTCCAAAAGACAGTAGGCCGGCAAGTGTCACGAGAGTCTGGTTAGGGGTGTATTGGATAAGGGCGATCACGGTCAAGAGGGCAGCGAACGCTACCAAGCGGATCGTTGTGAATAGATCGCGCCGCGCAGCCGGACGGGTTTCCTGCAGCGATGTTTGGTTCGAGTTCAAGTCAGCCATGTTATTGTCCCTCGCGGCCTTTTTTCTTCCCAGTATAGCACTGCAAACAATACTATTGGGGCCGCGTAGGGTTGACTCCGCGTCCGATCAGTATCATGAGGAGATGTACGCTTGGTTAGAAGAATCGCCCGGGATCCATCAGGTATTTCACAGGGACTTCGGTGGCCACACCGGAGCCGTAATCGAGTACCAACAAGACCTCGGAGGGTGTCCGGTAGTCTTCCAGCACGCCTTCAAACACCGGAACCTTACCCCCGGGCGTCGGAGACTCAATAGTCCGCTCTGACGCCAGGACGACTTCTTTGATGATTTCGCCGCCGTAAAGCACTCGGATAGAGACCCCTTGCAGGTGGTAGAAATATGAGTCAGGCTTTGGAGTTTCGTGGACCCCAACCAGGAATGAGGAGTAGGCCTCGTCTGCTTGAATGTCCACTGAAACGGGTGGCGCCACGTTTGAGCCCAGTTGGTCGATGCTCAGTGACGAGACGCCTGTAGTTCGCATCTCGCGCCCATCTGTCATGGTCACATAGTACTCGTACCCGCCTGTCACGTACGCCGCCGCCGACTCGGGTAGGACTGACTCATGCTTGTTTGAACCGGAGGTGCCTGCTGTGCTGAAGGTAAATGACACCTGCGGTTCAGGCTGGATCGGGTGCTCCAGTTGTACCTTAAAACCCCCTCCGCCGGTACTCTCGGCAGGGTAAGGGGTAAAGTCAGGTTCATCGCGGCCCTTGAGGAACAGCGTCACCGAGGCGTTTACAGGGCACTCTTTGAGCTGCCACGTCAGCGTCACCGGCATCAAGTTGCCTGAAGGCTCTCCCCGGCTGACCGATACCCTTGACATCCATCGCTCTTCTTCACGGATACCTTCGACAGTACTCCTCACGCTAGCCAATCCGGAGTCGATGTAGTGCTGTAGGCGAGATACTTCATGCCGGGACTGCCGGATCTCTTCCGTTAAGGCATTGATCCTGCCGAGACCATACAGGTTCAGGCAGACGCTTAGAATCAATAACCCTGCAAACACGATCTTGCCACGTTCCACCGTAACACCTCCACATCCGCCTCAAGGCCAGACTAACGTCTTCCCTAGGAATAGACCCCATATCTGTGCGTGAGGTTTCAGGCTCAGGACAAGTGACCCGACAAAGAGGCCCCCGCGCTCCAGGTGGGGGACGGGGACCTCCTGTTTCGTACTCAAGTTCGGATTTCTATGGCCTACTTATCTCCCAACCTCTTCTTCAGGGCGTCGAGCTGCTCCGCCATTCTCTTGGGCAGCCTGTCGCCGAACTGACCGAAGTGGTCATCCAGATCCGCGATCTCGGTCTTCCAAGCCTCAGTATCAACGCGGAGGAGTTCCTCCATGTTCTCAGGCGAGATGTCGAGACCGGACAGATCCAGCGCATCCGGAGTGGGAAGGAGGCCGATGGGCGTCTCCTGTGCCTTGGCCTTTCCGTCGACGCGCTCGCACATCCACTTTAGGACGCGGCTGTTCTCGCCGAAGCCGGGCCAAAGGAACTTGCCCTCGGGGCTCTTTCTGAACCAGTTGACATAGAAGATCTTGGGGGCATTCTTCCCGAGCCTGTCGCCCATCTTGAGCCAGTGCGCGAAGTAATCGCCCATGTTGTAGCCGCAGAACGGCTTCATGGCGAACGGGTCACGCCTGACATTGCCCACGGCGCCGAGGTTGGCCGCGGTGGTCTCGGATGAAGCGGTGGCACCTAGGAATACGCCGTGATCCCAGTCGAACGCCTCGGTCACCAAGGGGATGTTCTTGGCGCGGCGGCCGCCGAAGATGAAGATGTCGATGGGCACGCCTTCGGGCTTCTCCCAATCCGGACAGATGACCGGGCACTGCCTGGCGGGCGCGGTGAACCTGGCGTTGGGATGAGCCGCGGGCTCGTTCTTGCCGGGATCCCAATCTCTGCCCTTCCAGTCAATAGCGTGCTCGGGAGCGGGTCCCATGCCCTCCCACCACACGTCACCGTCATCGGTGAGCGCGCAGTTGGTGAAGATGGTGTTCTCCTTCAATGTATCCATTGCCGACGGGTTGGTCTTGTACGAGGTCCCCGGAGCTACTCCGAAGAAGCCGGCTTCGGGGTTAATCGCGTACAGCCTTCCGTCGGGGCCGATCTTCATCCACGAAATGTCGTCGCCGAGGCATTCAGCCTTCCAGCCGGGAATCGTCGGGTGGATCATGGCCAGATTGGTCTTGCCGCAGGCCGACGGGAACGCGCCGCAGATGTGATACTGCTTGCCCTCGGGGCTGGTCAGCCTCAAGATGAGCATGTGCTCGGCCATCCAGCCTTCCCTGCGGGCGATGGTTGAAGCGATGCGAAGCGCGAAGCACTTCTTCCCGAGGAGGGCATTTCCGCCGTAACCGGAGCCGTAAGACCATATGGTGTCCGACTCAGGGAAGTGGCTGATGTACTTCTGATCCAGGGGAGCGCAGGGCCACACGCTGTCCTTCTCACCGGGCTCAAGGGGAGCGCCGACCGAGTGGAGGCACTTCACGAAGTCCCCGTCGGTTCCTAAGGCCTCGATGACCTTGGTTCCCACGCGGGTCATAATGTGCATGTTGCAGACTACATAAGGGCTGTCGGTTATCTCAACGCCCAGCCTGGAGATGGGCGAACCGATGGGCCCCATTGAGAAGGGGATGACGTAGAGCGTCCTGCCATGCATGCAGCCTTTGTAGAGGCCGGTCATGGTCTTCTTCAGTTCGTCGGCGTTGACCCAGTTGTTGGTGGGACCGGCTTCGTCTTTCTCGGCGGTACCGATGAAAGTCCTGGACTCAACTCTGGCAACGTCGTTGGGATCGGATCTGAACAGGTGACAATTTGGCCTCTTCTTCAGAGGAGTCGCCATCCCGCTCTTGACCATTTGAGACATGAGTGTGTCGTACTCGGCCTTGCTGCCGTCACACCAGTAGATGTTTGCCGGCTCACAAAGCTCCGCCACTTCGCGAACCCACTGGTTCAGCTTCTCATGGCGTACTGGATACATCGCAGATGCCTCCTTTGTTGGGTGCAAGCACACGTACAAGCTCATTGTACCACTTGGCTGCTTCTACTATGGGTGGCAGGAATCCTTCCGAATGGTCTCGTCAGAAAAGATAATGGTCAGTCCAATCTGAGCCATCACTCCTCTCGGGAAGGATTTGGTGCGGCGCACTCGCCGCTCACGCCGCGCAAGATCTCCAAAGCGTGGGGGAGGGCCGGCATTATCGCGGAGAGGTTCTCCGATACTCCCTTTGGACTCCCGGGGAGGTTCACGATAAGGGTCCTGCCGCGGATGCCCGCGACCGCCCTCGAAAGCATTGCCCGGGGAGTGTGTTTGAGGCCTTCTGCCCGCATCGCCTCAGGAAGCCCCGGCACTTCTTTGTCTATCACGGCCAGCGTGGCGTCTGGAGTGACGTCTCTCGGGCCAAAGCCGGTGCCGCCCGTGGTGAGGACCAGATCGATCCCCGAATCGTCGGCGAGAGTTTTCAGAGTGCCGGTTATCGCCTCAAAGTCGTCGGGCACCACAATGTACTCCGATATCACGCCCAAGTCTTTCACCAGTTCCTTGACGAGCTCGCCGCTTATGTCTTTGCGCTCACCCCTGGAGCCTTTGTCACTGACCGTGAGCACGGCAATCCGGTTCCGCCTATCTACCTCACCCATCGCTTTCACTCTCCCGCAGGAAATCGCCGCTTTTGGCCTCTTGAGGCTACATCCTCGCCTTGCCCGTATCTCTCGTGTCGTACCCGCCCAGTGCCTGCACTTCCTTTTTAAACCGGTCGCTCTCTATGACTTTCAGCACGGATACTACTCCCGGGTGATCCATGTACATTGCTGGAATCGCCAGGTCGTACCGTTCCTCACGCCAGGGGATAAAGTCCAGCCCCAGCGCTCTGGCAGCCGAAAGCACGCCCAGGCCGACGTCTGCCGCGCCGCTTTTCACGGCGGCAGCGATCTGGGTGTGGGTGTACTCCTCGCGCTCGTAACCTTTGATCGAAGAAGCGTCCACGCCTTTTTCGCGTAGGGCGTAATCAAGGAGGACCCGGGTTCCTGAGCCCTTCTGCCTGTTGATGAACTGGACGTCGGATCTTACCAGGTCCTCCACATCGCGAATGTCTTTGGGATTGCCGGGGCGCACCATAAACCCCTGCATGCGGTATACGAGGGTGATCAGGCGGATGTCGTGCCCGTCAAGGTACTTACTTACGTAAGAGACGTTGTATTCGCCGGTCTCCTCATCTAGAAGGTGAGTGCCGGCCAAATGAGCTTCGCCGCGCCGCAAGGCCATAAGGCCTCCCAGGCTTCCTTGGTTCGCCGATGACAGCGTGAACTCGGGGTATATGGAACGCAAAAGGTTAGCTATGATATCCAGCGTTAGGTCGTGACTTCCGATTGCCACTACCTGGCCCAGAATCTCCTGGATGGGCTTGTGCAGGATGACCTCGACTTCGCGCCCACCGGTCAGTCCCTCGCGTCCTCTGGGGATGATGACCGTTCCGTCTGCCCGGACAAGGGATGTTGTGAGAGCGGCGCCTCTCGTGACCGGGCTCGCCACGAGCCTTCCGCCTACCCGGCCGAGTTTTACCCTGACAAACTCGTCTACTCCCATGGGAGAGGTCAGGCTGCGAGAGAGCACGGCCTTGGTTTTTTCAGGTTCCGAAAGAGGGAGTCCGAGAAGTTGCTGGATGGCGGGCTTCACGAACAGATCCATCGCCAGAACTGCCGACACAGGATATCCGGGGACGCCAACCGCAATCTTGCCGGCTACACGGCCTAGCACTACAGGTTTTCCGGGTCGCGTAGCTATTCCGTGCACGAATACTTCGCCAAGACGCGACATGACTTCTGCGGTGTAATCCTCAGATCCGTGAGATGAACCGGCTCCAATGAGGACTATATCGGAGTTTTCCGATGCCCGCCTGACCGCCTCGAGGATGGCGTGAAGGTCATCAGGGACGATAGGGGAGATCCTGGGGACACCGCCCCACTCGCGCACAAGCCCTGCAAAAATGGTTGAATTGAACTCGCAGATCTGTCCCGGTTCCAGTTTTTCGCCTGGAGGCACGAGCTCGCTTCCTGTCGGGATAATCGAGATCACAGGCATCTTCCGCACCCATATCTCGCTTCTGCCGCCTGCCAGACACGCGCCCATGTCGACGGGGCGGATGCGCCAGTGAGCGGGAAGGATGAGTTCCGATTCCACCATGTCTTCGCCGTATACCCTGACATGTTCCCACGGCGCGACAGGCGTCACTATTTCCAGATTGCCGTCGCCTCTATCATGGAGTTCTTCCACCATGATGACGGCATTGGTGCCGGGCGGGAGCGGGTCTCCTGTATCAACCCAGAAGGCATCGCGTCCAATGAGCAAGGTTCTAGGTGCCGTCTCGCGCGCTCCGAAGGTCACATCCGCATTTACCGCGACCCCGTCCATAGCGGAAGCGTGGTAGTGCGGAGAAGATATCTTGGCAAACACGGCCCTGGAAGTAACCCTGCCGAGGGATTCCGTCACGGCGATGCATTCTTCATCGGTCATCAGTCCGCCAAGGGATTTCAGGAAGGTCTCCCGCGCTTCGGAGTAAGGGATATTGCGAAGGTACACTGTGCGGCCATCTTTGTCTCTCTGTGCAGAACTCATGTGGTCTATGCCCTCCCGGGAAACAACCTGACTCTGACAAGGGTACCCCCGATGAGGCCCTCGCTGTCGAACGGAACCACTATCTCTCCGTCGGCGCCGGAAAGCACCGATATGAGGCCTGACTTGCCGAGAACGGGTTCTGCTACCTTCTTGCCGTCTCGTTCACAAAGCCGCACCCGAACAAAGTCCAGCCGGCCGGGTGCTGAAGAAACGTTCCTTGAAAGATATGCTTCAGTCCAGATCTCTTGGGCGGCGGATAGTGCATTTGCTGCAGCGATGGCTCGTTCGACCGGGTTGGACGGAGGATCTGCTCCGTCCGCAACCGCTTTTTTCGCCCACCTTGGCATCGACACAATAACGTTCATAGCGAACCTCACGAACAGGTCAAAGGCTGTAAGCGCCGAAACAGGGTGGCCGGGAAGACCGAATACCGGTTTGCCTCTGCAAATGCCGATGATCATAGGCTTGCCCGGTTTCACGGCCACTCCATGGACCAGGACTCCGGGCGGCCCCAGATCCCTGAAGACATTTACCGTCATGTCTCTGGTGCCTACCGAGCTCCCGCCGGATACTATGACCATGTCGGCTTCGGCGAGGCCTCGTTCGACCAGAGTTCTTAAAGAGCCGTAGTCATCTCGAGAGATTCCCAGCACAACCGGGATGGCTTTTGCCTGTGACACGGCTGCGCACAGGGAGTATGTGTTGACATCGCGCATTTCTCCCGGTTGGGGCGTTGAAGAGGGTTCGATAATCTCATCGCCGGTCGATATTATCGCGACTCGCGGCTTCCTGAGCACTTTAGCCGACGTGACCCCCACCGCGGCCAGCGCTCCTATGTCAAAGGGTCGCAAGGCCGTGCCGGCGCATATTACCGTCTCACCCCTGGCGACGTCCTCGCCTCTTTGAACTACGTTTTCCCCCGGGAACGACGGCCTTTGAACCAGCACGGTATCACGGTCGAGCAACTCGGTATGTTCTACCATCACGCACGCATCCGCGCCGTCCGGCAGGGCTCCTCCGGTAGGTATCCTCGATGCCTGGCCGGCACTTAGGCCGACTTGCGGCAAAGATCCCATCTGTATGTCCTCTGCGATATTCAGGATCGCAGGGAGGTGCTCCGAGGCTCCGAATGTGTCTTTTGAGCGCACGGCGTAGCCGTCGACTGTCGAGCGAGGATAGGCCGGGACGTCTTCCTGTGACGTGACGTCGAGCGCGAGGATTCTACCAAGAGATTCACAGAGCTCCACTTCTTCCGCAGGAGCCTTTTGCAGCAATAGGGAGTGCCGGAGCCACTCTGAAACGAGTGTCTCTCTGGCATCTGAAACCGATTTCACATCAAAGAAGTCTTCCATAGGAGAACAGGTACCTCCCGGCAGAGAAGGCTTCTTGGCCCTAAACCTATGGGCGCCGCCGATTCTGTAGCAGAGGCCCTTTGGAGCTAGGGCTCGGAGAAAACCTCGGTCAAGCCCATTATAGCACCGTGTATGGCGTCTCGGACATGCGTCGGATATGATATACGCGCAAGGCAACTCCAATGATATCGAGGGGTGGATTGACGTGGCAAAGTCTTCGAACTCGAGCGTGCTGGTCACCGGAGGCGCGGGCTACATTGGATCTCATACGGTGAAGGCGCTTCTTGAGGCCGGGTACGACGTTACCGTGTTCGACGATCTGTCCCGCGGACACCCCGAGCAGATACCGGGCGTGTCGCTGGTCATAGGGGAATTACCTGATGACGGAGCCCTCAAGGACCTCTTTTCTGAGAAGAATTTCGATGCTGTCATTCACTTTGCCTCAGAGAGCCTGGTGGGAGAATCGGTCAGGAACCCCGATAAGTACTTCAGGAGAAACGTGGCCGGAGGGCTTTCGCTCATGTCGGCCATGTCCAAAGCGGGAGTCAAGAAAATGGTGTTTTCGTCATCGGCATCAGTTTACGGAGACCCTGATTCCATCCCGATCCCCGAGACCGCACCCAAGAGGCCGATGAGCCCGTACGGCGAGGGCAAACTCTTCATCGAGAAGGCCCTGGGTTGGTACGATACAGCGTACGGCCTCAAGTCGATGTCGCTCCGCTACTTTAACGCCGCCGGGGCCGACCCTTCAGGGAAGATGGGTGAAGATCACGACCCCGAAACCCACCTTATCCCCCTTGTGATGAAGGCCGTACTCACCGGGGCTCCGCTTACGCTGTTCGGCGATGACTACCCCACGCCTGACGGTACTTGCATCAGGGATTACGTTCACGTGACCGATCTGGCTTCCGCCCACGTGCTGGCTCTTCAGGCGCTGTCTGAAGGGAAAGAGACCGCCGCACTCAACATCGGCACCGGCCGTGGCTACTCGAACATGGAGATCATCCGGGCTGTAGAGGAGGTCTCAGGGCGAAAGGTGCCATATTCGGTTGGCGCTCGCAGGCCAGGCGACCCGGCTGCTCTTGTGGCGGATCCTTCCAAAGCAAAGGAAGTTCTGGGTTGGATCCCTTCGCATTCCTCACTTAGAGAGATAGTGGAGACGGCTTGGCGGTGGCACTCCGGACGGGAGTAACCCGGAGGGTCAGGTACTCCAGACCCTATCGCACATAAGAATCTATTCCTCTGCAAGATTAATCGAATCCGGCAGGAATTCCTTGCCAATTGGTCGAAATTACCACCACTGCTGCATACTCTTCCGCACAGAGGGGGAAAAGCGTTGGCAGGTGCCGTATCTACGGGAGCCGGCGTTGGGCTTCTGTTTGGCTGGATGGGGATCATCCTTGAGAACCTCGCCGAGGCGGTAACCGTAGCGGACAGCCGGGGGAATATTCTACTCCGCAACAGGACCGCGCGAGAACTGATGATGCTTGATGGTCCGCCTGGTGAGGGCGAGCCCACAGAGTGTCAGATTAAGCTGAGAACTCGTGACGGTGCAGAAGTCCCTATGGCGAACTACCCGCTTGCCAAGCTTATTAGGGGTGAGACCGTTCAGCGAGAGGAGTATATGATAGAGCGGCGGGATGGCAGCACGAGAATCGCCCAGTTCAGCGGCACGGTGATCTCTGACAATCAAAAACCTTATATAGCCGTGCTGACATACACCGACGTTACCGACATCAGGCGGTACCAGGATGCTCAGCAGGACTATGTGAGGGCGGTATCGCACGACATACGCAACCCTCTGGCCGCGCTTCTCGCCCAAGCGCAGCTTCTTGAGATGGAGACCCGGCAGAGCGGAATGGCCCAAGTGAATAAGGCGGCTCAGGTGATTTTGAGTAACGGGCGGAGGATAAACACCATGCTTGACGGCCTGGTCGAGTCCTTTCGGCTGGATGCCGGGTTGGGTAACCTAAGCCCTGAGAAGGTGGACCTCCGCGCGCTGGTAAGTGAGGTCACCGGCCGGTACCGCGCCATATCCGGCGATGATAGACTGGCTCTTTCGCTTCCGGAAGATCCTTGTTGGGCTATTGTTGACCCCGATAAAGTGGAGCGCGCCATAGAAAACCTCATCTCAAACGCGTTCCAATACTCCCCTCCCGGATCTCCGGTAACGGTATCACTTGCCTCCAATGATGGCTATGCAGCTATCCGGGTGAGCGATTTGGGTTCGGGTATAGGCTCTGAGCACCTACCTAGAGTCTTTGACCGCTTTTACAGGGCGGACTACAGGAACACCCGTGGCCTCGGTCTCGGCCTATACACTGTGAAAGTCACCGCCGAAGCCCACGGAGGGACTGTTACTGTCCAAAGCCAGGTGGGGAAGGGCTCTACTTTCACCGTATCGCTCCCTCTCGCGTGAAGGGATCTTTCGCCACCCTATGGAATTCCCATACCTGAGAGGAGGCGTTTTAAGATTGTCTGACATCCTAACTTTCCTAGACCGGAAAGCCCCGGAGCTCTTCAAGATTGCCGATGAAGTTTGGGCAGCATCTGAGATTGGATTCCGGGAGTACAAATCCTCCAAGGTTCAAGCGGATTACCTTGAAGCCAACGGATTCGCAGTCACGAGAGGCGTAGCCGATGTACCCACGGCCTTCATCGCCGAGTGGGGGAGCGGCAGGCCGATCATTGGCTTCTTGGGAGAGTTTGATGCTCTGGCAGGTGTTTCTCAAGAGGTTTCTGCAGAGAGGAAACCCGTGGTGCCGGGAGCCCCGGGACACGGCTGCGGCCATAACCTGCTGGGTACGGCGGCTTTGGGAGCCGCTCTGGCGCTTAAGAACGAGCTTCAGGAAAAAGGTGTCCCGGCAACCGTAAGGTACTACGGGTGTCCCGCCGAGGAGCTCCTTGCCGGCAAAGTGTACATGGCGAGAGCGGGCGTCTTCGATGATCTGGATGCGGCCATCACCTGGCATCCCGGCTCGGCGACTACGGTACGCTTGGGCAGCGGCAACGCGATGAGTTCGGTGAAGTTCAGGTTCCACGGCAAGACGGCGCACGCGGCCGGTGACCCGCACAACGGGAGATCGGCTCTGGACGCTGTCGAACTCATGAACGTCGGAGCGAACTACTTGCGCGAGCACGTGATCCCCAGCGCGAGGATCCACTACGTGATTACCGAGGGAGGCGGCCAGCCCAATGTAGTCCCCGCCGAGGCCGAAGTTTGGTACTTCGTCCGAGCGCCTCACAGAAATCAGGTGGAGGAGATCTACGAGAGACTCTTGGATGTAGCCAAGGGTGCCGCGCTCATGACCGGAACCACGTATGACGTGAACTTCCTTACCGGGTGCTACGAGGTACTCCTGAATGAAGTGTTGGCGGACGTAATGTGGCGCAGCCTTCAGAAGGTGGGGCCGCCTGAGTTTGATGATGCCGACCACGAGTTCGCCAAAAAGCTTGCCGCGACATTCGATAAGGCGACTGTCGAGAACTTGTTCAGGAGCGGCGACTTGGCGGAGTTCAAGGAACTTGAGGGTAAGGCTCTGAACACCATCTTGATTCCTCCCAGAGGTAAAGGACGGTCCGGCGGCGGTTCCACCGACGTCGGTGATGTCAGCTGGATAGTCCCGACGGTCCAGATGTCCGCCGCCACGGTTCCGTTGGGTTGTCCGGGCCACTCATGGCAGCACACGGCTTCTTCCGGCAGTTCCATTGGCAAGAAGGGTATGCTCGTGGCCGCGAAAACCATGGCCCTCTGCGGGCTCGAACTTGTGGAGCACCCGGAAGTGATTGATAAAGCTAAAGCCGAGTTCGACGAAAAGACAAAGGACTCTCCGTACAAGTGCCCGTTCCCGAAGGGCCGGAAGCTGCCGCTTGATGAATTCTTCAAGTAGCGCAAGAGAGAGTGGCTCGTGAGTGACGTGTTACCCCTCCTTCGGGGAAGACTAGAATCTGATCCGGAGGAGGGGATATTTCGTGACCGACCGCGAGAACAGGCTGGGCCGCGAGAAGAGCCCGTATCTTCTTCAGCACGCCCGTAACCCGGTGGATTGGTATCCCTGGGGAGAAGAGGCTTTCCGTCGCGCCAAAGAGGAAGAAAAGCCGGTCTTCTTGAGCATAGGGTACAGCACCTGCCACTGGTGTCACGTCATGGCGCGCGAGTCCTTTGAGGATACGGAAGTAGCATCTTATCTGAATGACAACTTCGTGTGCGTCAAGGTAGACAGAGAAGAGCGCCCGGACGTCGATCACGTCTACATGACGGTCTGCCAGATGCTCACGGGCAGCGGAGGCTGGCCCCTGACCATTGTTATGACCCCGGATAAGAAGCCGTTTTGGGCCGGCACATACCTTCCGCGGCGACGGCGGTTTGGCCTCCCGGGCCTCATCGACGTATTGGAAGTGCTTGCGCAGGCGTGGTCGGAAGACAGGGAGACACTTCTGGAGCAAGCCGAGAAAGTGACGATCGCGCTTCGCGGGAACATGGATTCCGGATCGTTTGAGCCGGCTCATCTCGAAACCGGCGAGGATCCGGAGGTGCTCGATATCGTCCTTGACCGCGCGTACGAACGGTTTCGCGAAGCTTTCGATGAAGAGTACGGAGGGTTCGGTGGCTCGCCGAAATTCCTCTCGTCCCATAACTTGCTGTTTCTCTTGAGGTATTGGAGGCGCACCGGCGACAGGAAGGCCTTTGAAATGGTTGATGAGACGCTCAAAGGAGCGTATTCGGGAGGCATCTATGACCATATAGGATTCGGGTTTTTCCGGTACTCGACCGACGACAAGTGGATAGTCCCGCATTTCGAGAAGATGCTCTACGATAACGCAATGCTAATGTTGGTTTTCACCGACATGGCGGAGGCAACCCAGAAGGCCTGTCACCGGGAGATTGTGTGGGAAATCGCGTCGTTCTTGGACCGCGAGATGAAGTCCCCCGAAAACGCTTTTTACACGGCCATAGATGCGGAATCTGAGGGCGTCGAAGGGAAGTTTTACGTATGGACCCCGGCCGAAGTAACGGATGCTCTCGGGTCACCCGACAAGGAGTTCATGCAGAGGTACGGCATAACGGAGAAAGGCAACTTCAACGGGAGCTCCATACCCAACCTCGCGTACTCGCGAGAACGGGACGATGTCGAGTCTGCCATGCCTCCCCGGAAAGGCGCAATCGAGAAAAACCGGAAGAAACTCTTGGAGGCGCGCGAAAGACGCACGAAGCCGGGAGTCGATGACAAGATCCTCACGTCGTGGAACGCCCTGGCTGTGGCCGCATTTGCCAAAGCCGCCAGAGCTTTTGGCGACCCCGATTACCTGGATATGGCGCGAGACTGTTTGAATTTCCTTACGGAGACTCTTGTGAAAGATGGAGTGCTCTATGCCCGTTACCGCGACAAAGACGTGTCGTACCGGGCATACCTTGACGACTACGCTTACCTCATATGGGCGCTCATAGAGATGCACCAGACCACGCTGGATAGAGAGTATCTCGATCGTGCCGAGCGCCTCTGCCGCGAGATGGTGCGTGAGTTCTGGGATGAAGGCGGTAAGGGGTTCTTTCTTACCTCGGGAGGGGCCGAGGAACTTATAGTGAGGCCTAAGGACACTTATGACGGGGCGGTGCCTTCAGGCAACTCGGTTGCCGTCATGGACCTTCTGAGGCTGTCGCACCTTCTGGAAGACGGCGAGTTCGCGGAACTGGCAGAAGAAGCGATCCGGGCAATGCTGCCTTCGCTCCGCAAGAATCCCATGGCCCACGCGCACTTGCTGTCTGCTCTGGACTACTACGCCGGAGGGGCGCAAGACATCCGGATAAAGGGGTCGCTCCGCGATGCGACTGTTCAGGCTATGGTCGAGTACGTAAGGAGAGTCTACCTGCCCAACGCCCAGATCCTGCTGGAAGAGTCTGATAGTGATCCGGACCGGCCCGTGCTCACCATCTGTCAGCGGCAGACCTGCGGAGCGCCGATTCGAACGGTTGACGATCTGCAAATAGCGCTGATGGGAGCGATAAACGCGCAGTCACGAGCGAGGTAAAGAGGCTTTGTCGACTCAAGATAGGCGGTGAGCCACGCTTCTCGCTGCCGATACGAGCAGCGCTTTTGATTCGGAAGGCTTAAGGCAGGACAGCCTCGATTCGGCGAGTTTGGCAAGGAGTTCGGCGCTCTGTCTTGCCCGATCCACGCAGCCTTCTTCTATGCACGCACGTTTGATTGACAGTATTTCCTCATCACTGACGGATTTCTCCGCGAACACTTTCGACAGCGTTTCCTTGGCCGAAGACTCCTTGGCCAGTATCAGGGGGAGTGTCAAGACCCCCCGGCGGATGTCGTTGTAGGGCGGTTTGCCCGAGACCGGGGAAGGCGATATCAGATCTATTACGTCATCGGCTATCTGAAAGGCGCAGCCGAGTTCGACGCCGAAGCGGAGCATGGCTTCCTCAACCTCCGCCGCGGCGCCGCCAAGGATTGCTCCTGCCTGACACGCTGCACCTACCAGCGACGCCGTCTTCTTGCAGATGTGGGACAGGTATTCCCGTTCGGTTACGTCCAGGTCAAAAAGGCGGCTGTCCTGCGCGATCTCGCCCTCACATGTAAGCTCTATCGCTTGATTCAGGAGCGAGGCTATCCCCCGGCCCGCGTGCTGAAGTACGACCCGGTTCGCACGCGTGAAAAGGTAGTCTCCAGCCAGGACGGCAGAGTGGATCCCCCATACGGTGTGAGCGGCGGGCAGGCCCCTGCGCTCTGTCGCTCCGTCGATGATGTCGTCGTGCACAAGCGATGCCAAGTGCACCAGCTCGAAGGCGCTCGCCACCTCAAGAACATCGCTTTCGTCCGGCGAAGCTCCCGAATCTTCGGCAGAGGCCTCTGCCGTCCATATGAGCAGCAGGGGTCGCAGGCGCTTTCCCCCGGTAGATACAAGGTAGCTCAGGATCGGGTGAACCGGGCCTGAGTCTTGCGTCAGTGTGTTCATGCAGCTTTCTATCTGCGCTGTGATGTCTTTGCAGCGCGGCTCATCCAGTAGGTTAACTGCCTGCATCGAAACGCCCCCCGCTCAGTATCTCTGAGCGGCGAGAGCCGTATTCCCCTAGATGCGGCAGCCTTCGTGTTTGAGGAGCCAGATCTTTGCGTCCAGGCCGCCTCCGAACCCTCCCAAATGGCCGCGAGAGAGCACCCTGTGACACGGAACGATGATGGCGACCGGATTTCGCGCGCAGGCGTTACCCACTGCCCGGGCTCCGCTCGGGCATCCGAGAGACCGGGCGATATCTCCGTAGCTCTCCGTACGCCCGTACGGGATCGTGCAAAGATGCTGCCAGACCTTCTTGTGGAACGGTGGACCGTCGATGCGCACCGGAACGGTGAATTCCTGGAGGCCACCTTGGAAATACAGTGTGAGTTCGCTCACTGCCCGTTCAAGGACGCTGATGTCATCCTGAGATGGCGCGGTATCTCCGATGTCCCGGTCATTAAGGGCTCTGAACTCCAGTTTGGTGATGATGCCGCTTTCAGCCGCCAAGGTCAAGGGACCTACCGGCGTGTCTTTCATAGTGGTGAACAGCAATGATATTCCTCCCCCGGCACTGACGCTCATCAGCAACAAATCCCACTGGCACAAATACTCGAAGATAGGGCAAAAAACCTGTGTGAAAAAACCTGTTGCGCCAATATCTCTCTTCTGCTAGAGTACAGTCCAATAACCCGGAGGCGTAAGCCTGCCGGGTTCGGGGGAAGTGTACCTAGGGTTCCGCGCCGAGTCTTGGGTGACAGCGGCGGGCTGGACCGAGCGGTACAGACTTTGGCACTCCAAAGTACACCGTGGGGATAAAAGACCCGTGCGGGAAGTTCCTAGCGACTTTCCGGCGCGGGTTTTTCATTAACACCGCGCAAGGAAGAGACAGTCCGCGAAGGGAGGTGATAGAAGTGGGGATCACCGGGATTATCGTCAATCCCTTGGGTCTTCTAGGTATCGTTAAGAAGGCGAAGGATCGGGGGAGAGCACGGTTCTAGGTCCGACGTAAAGGTTAGCTTAGCAACTGACGTTACCGAGAACCCTTTCTCACAGCAGTTTCCTCGGCCGCGAAACTCCATCGAGGCTGCCGGCGAGGCTGCACAAATCCTCCCTCCATCTTCGCCTACCTCTCAAACCCTATACGACAGCCGTGCGTTCCGATGCATAAGGCTTTAGTCCGCCATACTTTGGGTGCCAATGCGGCTGTTAGGTTAATCAGTACGATTTTGACCCCTATGTAAGATTTGGGAGGCTGAACGATATGGACAAAACCCTTGCACTGGTTTTTCTCGCGGTATTCGCTGCCGCAAGTCTCTACGGCATGAGACGGAACTCGGGGAAATCGGCGATCCCCATACGCAGAGTACCGGGACTGGACGCTATTGAGGAAGCCATAGGGCGCTCAACGGAGATGGGACGCTCTTCTCTGTTCGTGATACCCGGAGGCGCGTTTGACGCCCAGGCTTTCGCCGCTTTCGACATCTTGAGCCATGTGGCGAGACAGGCTGCCAAGTACGACACCAGGATGATGGTGGTGAACGCGCTTCCTGAATCCCACGCCATATCTCAAGAGGTCGTCCGGCAGGCATACTTATCTGAAGGCAAAGAAGACAAGTACAGTGACGACATGCTGCAATTCCTCTCAGGCGGATTCACCGCCGGCGTACTGGGGATCTACGAGAGGGAAAAGATAGGAGCCAACTTCCTCTTCGGTTCGTTCTACTTCGAAAGCCTGACTTTGGCCGAAGCCGGCCAAAGGACCGGAGCCATCCAAGTCGCCGGGACGGCGAACACGCACCAACTGCCTTTTCTGGTTGCCGCGTGCGACTACACCCTCATAGGAGAAGAGATTTACGCCGCGGGGACTTACTTAACCCGAAACGGCGCGCAAGTCGGGAGCCTCGTGGCCCAGGAAGTGGGCAAGTACATCAGCATAGGCGCGATGGTTCTTGGCAGCCTCTACCTCACTCTCACTTCGCCGGCCGTAAAGGCCTTGGCGGGGCTCAAGTAAGGAGGTGGCGGCCGTGAAGAAGACTCTGCCTCTTGTAATTGGGTTTCTCGCCGGCTTTGTGGTAATTGCCCGGTATTTCAGCCCGTCGGAAATCCTGGATTCCTGGGGAAGCACTGTTGTAATGTGGCGCAATCTTGTAGCCGCCTTCGCTCTCGGTCTGGGCGCCGTGAATCTGGTTCAGGCTCATGCCCGCAAGCTGTCGCGAAGGGCCCCGAACTGGGAAGCCAGCCTTATGCTTCTCTCGTCTCTCGTGTTGTTCACCGTCGTCGGTATCTGGAAGGGCACCGATTCCCCTCTCTACACGTGGGGTTTCGAGTATCTGTACCAGCCCATTTACTCAGGGATTTCCTCGCTTCTGGCGTTCATGATCACGTCGGCTTCCTACCGCGCGTTCAAGGTTAAGGACTGGCAGTCGGCGATCCTGATGGCCACCGCAGTCATTGTGATGCTCGGCCAGGTAGGCGTGGGGAGCTTCCTCTACAAGGGGATGCCGGCCTTATCCGCTTGGACCATGGCTATCCCGAACACGGCCGGGATGAGGGGCATCACCATAGGGGGAGCGCTCGGAGCGATAGCCCTGAGCCTCCGCGTCTTGCTCGGGCTAGAGCGCGGCTACATGGGGGGTGATCGCCAATGAGAGTCAAGGATGCCTGGTACATGAGAGCTCAGAACATAGGGAAACCCGCGATCTACCTTGTGCTGGTGGCGGTGTTTGTCATCCCCTTGGTGAGGCCTTTAGGGCTGCCGCTCAATGTTTCAGACAACACCAGGAAGGCGTACGAGATCATCGACGCGATACCCTCGGGCTCCTACGTTTTCCACACGATTGGGTTCAACCCGGCTGTCGACGCGGAGACTTGGCCTCAGATGGCGGCCATCAGCAGGCACTACATGGAGAAGGGGTTGCGGGTCATTTACTTCCCGACTTTTCAGGAGGGCGGCATGTACGCCCAGCGGGTGAGAGACTCTATCGCTCCCGAGTACGGATACGAGTACGGGATAGACTTCGCGATCCTGCCCTTTAAGGCAGGCGGCGAGACCGCGATAGCGGGCCTTAAAGACTTCTACTCGCAATTCGCGGTTGACGCGTATGGGACGCCGCTGAAAGACCTCCCCGTGTTTTCCGAGTTTGGCGGCATGGCCGATGTCGCGGCTGCGATCCCTGTAACCGGGGGCGATGATTTCGTGCAGTTTGTGAAGTACATCGAGTCGGCCTTCAAGACGCCGATCATTGTATGCGGCACGGCGCCGGTGCTTCCGGTAGCCGGACCGTATTTGGCGTCCGGCCAGATCAAAGGCGCGGTTATAGGCCTTTCGGGCGCCGCAGAGTACGAGGTTCTGGCCGGTGTGCCGGGGAAGGCTACCGGCGCGATGGATGCCCAGGCGATGGGACACCTCCTCATTGTGGGCCTCGTCCTCCTTGGCAACATCGGGTTCTTCTTTCAGAAGAGACTGGAAGCCGTAAAGGGGGGAGCGTAAATGGCAGACAAGGTAGGCGTTTTCTTGTCGGGCCTGTTCATACTTGCCTGCTTCAGCTACCTATTTAAGGAGAACAAGTTCTACACCTACACCGAGCACATCTATGTGGGCTTCGGAGCTGCGCAGGCTCTTATCCTCGGATATCGGAACATCAGCGACGGGGCAGTGACGCCGCTCTTTGCGGGACGATGGGAGTACCTGGTGCCCCTCGTACTGGGAGTCATGCTGTTCGCCAGGCACGTGAACGGCTACCATCATCTCGCACGCCTCCCCATGGCGTTCATGATGGGCGCCGCGGCCGGCGTGACAATCACCGGTGCCATTGAGGCGCAGTTCGTAAAGCAGGTTAGGGCAACCATCATGCCTCTTACCAGCCTGAATAACGTAATCATGGTTCTAGGCACGGTCTCTACGGTAGCGTTTTTCCTCTTCATCCCGTTCGGCAAAGCTGCCCAAGGCGGCAGGGAGCGGCCGCGAGTTCTCGAAATACTCTCAACTGCGGGCAGGGCAACCATGATGATCGCCTTTGGGTCGTCGTACGGGTACGTTGTTATGTCCAGGCTCTCATATCTTGTGGCTAGGCTTCAGTTCCTCTTAGGGAGATGGCTCCCTATCATCCCCGAATAGACGGAAGGGAAAGGAGATGCGGAGTTGATAGATTCTTTTGCATGGGATTCCTACCTCAAATACGGTGAGATGACGCAATTCCTGAAGGAGCTCACCGAGAGGTATCCGGACCTCTGCGAGATGTACTCGGTGGGCAAGACATGGCAGGGGCGCGACATCTGGTGCATCGAGGTAACCAACAAGAGGACCGGTAAGGGTGCGGAAAAACCGGCTCTCTACGTCGACGGCAATACCCACGCGGGCGAGGTAACAGGTTCGATGATCTCGCTCTACATCGCGTGGTATCTGACCGGTAACTATGCTTCCGACCCGAAGGTAAGAGAGATCGTGGACAAGAGGACCTTCTACATCATCCCGCGCCTATCGGCAGACGGAGCGGAGCTCTACCTCACCGAGCCGTATATACCGAGGTCGAGCATCAGGCCCTGGCCCTTTGAGGAAGAAAAGGACGGCCTTCACCCGTACGACATCGATGGTGACGGTGTGATCGCCCAGATGAGGATCGAGGACGAAAACGGCGACTGGCGCGTCTCCGAGAAAGATCCCAGGGTAATGGTGCGAAGGAAGCCCCATGAAGTGGGCGGAAAGTACTACACCATCTTCCAGGAGGGGCTCATTCGCAATTGGAACGGTGTAGAGGTGAAGGTAGCGCCCTCCAAGTGGGGCCTCGACGTAAACCGCAACTACGCCGCGAACTGGCAGCAGCAGCACGTTCAGCCGGGTGCAGGGCCCTATCCCTTCTCCGAGCCTGAAGCCCGAGCCGTAGCCGAGTTTTTCGAGAAGCATAAGAATATCACGGTTGCCCAATCGTTTCACACATTTACGGGCGCTGTGTTGCGACCGCCGGCCTCCAAGGCCGACAAGGATATTTCTCCCAAGGATCTGAAGGCGCTGAAGGAGATCGGCGCCATCGGCCAAGAGCTTACGGGGTACCCCTGCGTGGGCGTGTATGAAGACTTCGCCCTGAGCAAAGACATCGTAGGGAAGCGCCCCCTGTGGGGTTCGGCCCTTGAGTGGATGTTGGAGCACGGAGGGGTCGTGGCTTACAGCACCGAGGTGTGGGACTTTACGAACCGGGCTATCGGCCGGCTCGATACGTACAAGACACTGATGGATTGGTCCGAGGATGAACAGATACTGATGCAGAAGTGGAACGACGAAAATCTGCGCGGAGAAGGTTTCATCAACTGGCGCCCCTTCAACCACCCGCAGCTGGGACCCGTCGAACTCGGCGGATGGAAGCACAAGTACGTGCTCCAGAACCCACCTCCCAAGTTCCTCAAGCAGGAATGCCACAAGAACGCGATGTTTGCCATTGCCACTGCATCCGTTACCCCTGAAATCAGGATTACGAAACTTGAGGCCGAAAAGGTGGCCGAAGGTGTCTACAACGTAAGAGCGGCGGTTCGCAACATGGGATACCTGCCCAGCAACGTAACTGACGCCGGGATAAAGAACCGGACCGCCGAGAAGGTGAAGGCTGAAATCAAAGTCCCTGAGGGTGCGGCCGTCGTAGGCGGCAAATCCGAGATCGAAATAGGCCATCTTGAAGGAAGGCTGGCAGTAGGGAGGGCCTTCTTCGGTTCAGGAGTGTCGCCTGAACTGGTCCAGTGGATTGTGAAGACTGAAGGCAGGCCGGCAACCGTCACGGTGCGAGCCGGTTGCCCCAGGGGCGGATATGCCGAAAAGAGTGTTGAACTGGTTCCCTAAGGGATGAATAGCTGCTCCGGCGGCTGTGCATCATAGAAACGGGGCGTTCTTGCGAGACAGCATCGATGTACCCAACCTCGAAGAACGCCCCTCTTGCTTTTCTTACGCCTAGAACACTTTCTCTCCTTCGATGAATACCTCTTGAACCTTGGACCTGATTTGGAACGGGTGACCGGACCAGATGACGAAGTCCGCATCCTTTCCGGCATCCAGGCTTCCCACCCGGTTTTGTACCCCCAACGTTTCAGCGGGCGTGAGGGTGACCGCTCTCAGCGCGTCCTCTTCGGACATGCCGTTGGCCCAGCACATCGCCGCAGCAGTCGAGAGGAACTGGATTGGGTGGAACGGGTGGTCTGTGATGATGCTCACTTTGCATCCGGCTTTGGCCAGAATGCCGGCGGTCTCAAGCGAGATGTTCCAGGTCTCAACCTTCGCCCGGTGCCACATGCTCGGCCCGACGTTCACCTTGGCTTTCCTTTTCCCCAGGAATTCCGCGACCGTCGCTCCGTCCGTACAGTGTTCGATGGAGAAGTCGATATCGAACTCCTCTGCGATTCTGACGGCGGTGACTATGTCATCGGCCCTGTGGGCGTGAATGCGAAGAGGCATTTCGCGGTTAAGGACCTTTATGAGTCCGAGCATTCCGAGGTCGGTGTCAGGAGCCTTTGACGGGTCCTTCTCGCCGTTCTTCAGCTTCTTCTCGTAGTCGCGCGCCTTGAAGAGGGCCGACCTCAAGACCGCAGCGTTGCCCATTCTTGTTGCCGGCATCTTGCCGTTACGGCCGTAGAGCCCCTTCGGGTTCTCGCCCAGAGCTGCCTTCATGCCGGACGGGTTCTTGAGGATCATATCTTCGACCACGGTACCTCTGGTCTTCACGACTACCGCTTCGCCGCCGATGATGTTGCCCGACCCCGGCGTAACTTGAGCGGTGGTGACGCCTCCGCTGCGCGCGTCCTCAAAGGCAGAGTGCGCCGGCCATATCGAGTCGATTGCCCTTACCTCCGGAGTCACCGGGTTGGTGGCCTCGTTGCCGTCCTGCTGCGGCTGGCCGTACCACTCACCCCAGAGGCCTAAGTGCGAGTGTCCGTCCACAAATCCGGGGAGGATGAGTTTTCCCGCACAGTCAATGACCTCTGCGCCTGCCGGGATCTCTCTTCCGCTTCCGGCAAAGAGGATCTTCCCGTCCTTCACTACCAGCATGCCGTTATCAACCGGGGGCCGGGAAATGGGATATATCTTAGCGTTTACGTAGGCGCGGGTACTCACAAGAGGCCACCTCGCTCTCTTCTGTGGTCGATTTCAACGCCGTCTATGAACGTGTGTTCCGCCTTGGCGTCGTACTCAAGCGGGTCTTTGGACCAGACGACAAGGTCTGCATCTTTGCCCGGCTCGATGGAGCCTACTCTGTCTGCCACGCCCGCAACTTCCGCGGCGTACCTGGTGATGCCGAGAAGCGCGGCCTCCTCGGCCATGCCCTCGCGCACGCACAGGCCGGCGCAGATCCTTAGGTATTGAATGGGCAGAACCGGGTGGTCGGTGATAATCGCGAGCTTAACTCCCAGGCCGGACAGCGCCACAGGAGCGGCAAAGCCGATATCCTTTACTTCCAGCTTGCTCTTGTCGGTGAGTGAAGGGCCCACTGTCACGGGGAATCCGCTTTCCAGGACCCACTTGCCGACTTTGTCTCCCTCGGTGCAGTGTTCAAGGGAAATGTCGATGTCGAACTCGCGGGCAATGCGGATGGCGGTCATGATGTCATCGGCTCTGTGGCAATGCACCCTCAAGGGGATCTTTTTTTGCAGGACCTGACCTATCATCTCGTGGCGCAGATTGAGATCGGGCTTTTTCTCGGGGTCCTTTGCCTCTTCTTTCTTCCTCAAATAGTCTCGAGCCGCTGCAAGCGCTTTTCGCATTACCGCGGCATTGCCCATCCTTGTTGCCGGGGCCTTCCGCTGGGTGCCGTATACCCTCTTCGGATTTTCGCCGAGAGCGGCTTTTAGGCCCGAGGGCCTCTCCAGGATCATGTCATCCACTACCGTGCCCCACGTCTTCATGACCAGGGTTTCGCCGCCAATGATGTTGGCGCTGCCCGGGTCGACCTGGACACAAGTGATGCCTGCCGCCACGGCGTCTCTGAACGCGACGTCTTTGGGGTTTATTCCGTCAAGGGCTCTCATTTCGGCGGTCACCGGGTCGGTGCGTTCGTTGGTATCTTCGCCTGCCCAACCGGGCCCGTCTTCGGAAAGACCTATGTGGCAGTGAGCGTCGATGAAGCCTGGGGCCACAACCTTGCCCTTTGCGTCTATGATGAGGGCTCCGCCAGGGATTTTGGCGTCAGCGCCCACCGCGGTTATCTTGCCGTTTTCGAACACCACCGTGCCTTTGTCTATCACGGCGGGCACCGAGGGCGAAGCGCTGCATGTGAGGATCCGTGCGTCTACAATAGCAACGGGTTTCAAGTAACGGGCGACCTCCTTTCAAATATCCGACTAATTAGATTCATTGAAAGACTGTCCATATCCTCCACGCCCGTTGGCAGGTGGTCTTTCCAACTCCGACGAATGATTGACGATATGACGCTTGTGACAGGGAGGGAGTGCAGGCCGCACAGGGCCGCAATCAGCATATGGTGACCTTCTATGTTGTACGACACGGAGAAACTGAAGCCAACAGAAACGGGGTCCTTCAAGGACACTTGGATGTACCGCTCTCCGGCGAAGGATTGAGGCAGGCGAGAGCCGCCGGCCGGGCCCTTGCTGGTGTGGAGTTCGATGCCGTCTACTCGAGCGACCTTTGCCGAGCGCGAGAGACAGCCCGCGCGATTCTGGAAGGAAGGCAGTGCGAACTAGTCCTTGATAGGCGGCTCCGGGAAATCAATCTAGGCAGTCTGTCGGGGTTGACCGGAGAAGAGGCCCGGGAGCGCTTTCCCGAGTATCACGCCAGGCTGGCCAAAGATCCCTACTACACTAGGCGCCCCGGCGGCGGAGAATCGCGCATGGACTTGAGGGAGCGCGTCGCCAGCGCGCTTGACGACATATATGAGTGGAATAAAGCGAAAGAGGGCGCCTGCGTCGCGATAGTATCCCACGGGGGCGTCATCAACGCCATCCTGAACATAGCCAAAGCGGGAGTGGATTGGCCCGGATTCACGGTTGATAACTGTTCGGTGACCGTATTGGAGCGTGACGACGACGGGTGGCGCACGGTCAAAATGAACGATTGCCGTCACCTGGAAGGAGACGTCAACCTTCCTCGAGACGTGGGAGACCATGGTTAGGGCCGTTCTATTCGATTTGGGCGGGACTCTCTGGGAACCGTTCGGCAGCTTCACCAGAGATGAAGTTGTGGCGTCTGCGGCAGCCCTGGCGGCCGAGCGCCTTCCCGCGAATCTGTTTGAGGGCAAAGTGTCAGGTGATCTGCGAGGGCGGTTCTCGTCGGAACTCGTCAGATTGATCTCGGCTCCAAACCACGGCCGCGAGGAAGCCCTGGAGCGTGGGGAATTCTCTCACCCTTCCTTCGCCGAACTCCCCGTTCAGGAAATGGTAAACCTGGCTTTCCGCGCAGTCTGGGGTTCTGACCTCGATGACCCGGGCTGCGCGCATGAGTTCGGGCGAGCCTTGACCGAGCACTCGCGTGCCTACCCTGAGTCCCTTCGCGTGCTCCTTGAGGTAAAGGCGCTATTCCCCGGTGCGCGCATCGGGCTCGTGTCCAACACGGTGATACAACCGGAAGTGATTGACCACTTCCTTGAGGAATGGCGCCTCTTAGCGCAGTTCGACTTCAGGATCTACAGTTCTTCCGCCGGCTGGCGCAAACCCCACCCTGCCATCTACGCGTTTGCATTGGCCGAAGCGGGAGTCAGAGCCGAGGAAGCCGTGTTTATCGGCGACCGCGTGATAGAGGACGTCCGCGCGCCCAAGCGTCTCGGTATGAGAGCCATCCTCATCGACCGGGGCTCTTGTCTCGCGGATGTCCCGGAAGCCGACGCGGTAGCCTGCAGCCTCGAACCCGTGCCGGGAATCATCAGGAGATTGGCTGCGGAGTTGTAGGGATTCGTCCGGCGTCTGTGAAATAAGTCTCTTCAGACAAATGCGGGAAGTTGCGCCCAGGCGCAGCCGGTCCCGAAGGAGGGGAGACCTTGGACGAATTCCGATTTCCTCTTGAGGGAGAGGGCAGGCTCTTCATGGACCCTCATCCGGACAAAGCGAGGGAGTTCTTTCGCACCAAGAGCCGCTCGATGACTGACAAGACCATGACGGTTGAGGAGGCTGTCTCGAGATTCGTGAAGGACGGCGATTACATTGCCGTCGGCGGGTTTGGCACCAACAGAATCCCCACTGCCCTCTTGCACGAGATCTTGCGGCAAGGCAGGCGATCTCTGGGGATCTCAGGGCATACCGCGACTCACGACTTCCAGATCCTTGCCGCGGGCGGGGTCATTGACCGGGTCGACGTCGCGTACGTGGTGGGCCTGGAAGCCCGGGGGCTGTCGAAGGCGGCGAGGCGGTTGTTCGAGGAGGCAAAGATAGAGGTCTGCGAGTGGACTAACGGGGCGCTTGCCTGGCGCTACAAGGCAGCGGTGATGGGCATCCCTTACATCCCTACACGGGTCATGCTTGGCTCCGATACGTTCGTGAAAAGTGCGGCGAAAATGGTGGAATGTCCGTACACCGGCATGAAGCTGGCCGCGCTCCCGGCGCTGTATCCCGATGTGGCAATCATCCACGTCCACAGGTGCGATATCTACGGCAACGCCCAGATAGACGGAATCACCGTGGCCGACTTTGATGTAGCCAGAGCGGCCAAAAGAGTCATCCTTTCGACCGAGAGGATCGTTCCTACCGATCTGATTCGAGAAGACTCAGGAAAGACAATCATCACTCATTTCTGTGTGGACGCCGTGTGCGAGGTCCGCTACGGAAGCTATCCCGGCAACATGCCCTACGAATACTTCTCAGACGAGGCTCACCTCAAAGAGTGGCTGGCCAATGACGCCAAACCAGAAACGTTGCAGCCTTTCCTCGCGAAGTACATCTACGGAACGAGGAATTTCGAGGAATACTTGGCGCTCTGCGGCGGAGAAGAGAAGATGGCCGCCTTGCGGCGGCAGGAGTTCTTGGAGAGTACCGTTGAAGGGGGCGAGAGCGGTGTCAGGGCATAACGCTATGGAACTCATGATATGTCTGGCAGCGAGGTTCTTGGAGGACGGCCGCACCGTCGTGGTAGGCACGGGGGCGCCTTGCGCGGCAGCTATGCTTGCCCAGAAGACCCATGCCCCTAACCTGACCATCTTCTTCGAGGCAGGCGGGGTGGGCCCGATTCTGCCGACCATGCCGATATCCGTCGGCGATTCCCGCACGTTTCACAAAGCCATCATGGCTTCGAGCATGATCGATATCATGGACGCCTGCCAAAGGGGAATTGTAGATTACTGTTTCCTGGGCGGAGCGCAGATCGATATGTACGGGAACATCAACTCGACGGTGATTGGGGACTTCACCAAGCCGAAGGTCCGCCTGCCAGGGTCAGGGGGAGCAAATGACCTGGCATCCCTCACTTGGAGGACCATGGTGATCACCCCTCACGACTCGAGGAGGTTCGTGCCCAAGGTCGACTTCATTACCAGTCCCGGCTATATATCGGGCAAGGGCGCGAGAGAGGCGGCGGGGCTGCCGCCCGGGACCGGTCCCTACAAGATAATCACAAATCTGTGCGTATTGGGCTTTGACCCGGAAACATGCAGGATGCGGGTGGAAAGCATTCATCCGGGTGTTTCGAAAGAAGATGTGGTCGCCGCAACGGGCTTTCCGCTCATTTGGCCCGACCATTTGACTATCAGCGGCGAGCCTTTGCAGGAGGAACTTCGCCTGTTGCGAGAAGAGGTAGACCCAATGAAGTACATCATAGGCCGGGAGGCCGTCTAGGGAGGAGCGGCGGACATGCATAAGGCTGTGATCGTGAGTGCGGTTAGGACGCCCATCGGAACGATGGGAGGCGCCATTGCGGGGGTGAGCGCCGTAGACCTGGGCGCCGTGGCGGTGAAAGCGGCTCTGGAGCGCGCCCGGGTTCCGCTCCCGGAAGTTGGCGAAGTGATCATGGGGAACGTTCTTCAGGCGGGCCTGGGCCAAAACGTGGCGAGGCAGGTGAGCCTGAAAGCAGGGCTATCGCAGGAGACTCCCTGCACTACCGTTAACAAAGTGTGCGGTTCGGGGCTCAAGGCGGTGGCCATGGCCGCTCAGGCTATCCGGGCCGGCGATGCCGGCATTGTCGTGGCCGGCGGCACGGAGAGCATGGATAGGGCTCCTTACCTCTTGGAGAAAGCCCGGTACGGCTACAGGATGGGGAACGGAGAGCTTGTAGACGCGATGATTAGGGACGGACTCTGGTGCGCTTTGACCGGCCAACACATGGGGCTAACCGCTGAGGCGGTGGCTGAGAAGTGGGGGATCACCCGCGAAATGCAAGATGAATTTGCGGCTTCCAGCCAAGCCAAGGCAGAGGCTGCCATGAATGCCGGGCGGTTTTCCGACGAGATCGTGCCGGTCGAAGTTCCTCAGCGTAAAGGGCCACCTGTCTTGTTCTCAAAGGACGAGCACCCCAGGCCCGGGACGACAAAGGAGAAACTAGCGGGCCTACGACCGGCGTTCAAGAAAGATGGCACCGTGACCGCGGGTAACGCTTCGGGCATCAACAACGGCGCTGCCGCTTTGGTGGTTATGAGCGAGGAAAAAGCTGCTGAATTGGGAATAACTCCCCTAGCTTCGGTCGTTGCCTACGCATCTTGTGGCGTCGACCCCCTTTATATGGGCACGGGCCCGGTTCCGGCGACCAAGAAGGTCCTGGCTCGAGCAGGGCTGAGCCTCTCCGACATCGACCTCATTGAGGCTAACGAGGCTTTCGCCGCGACGAGTCTGGCGGTTCAGAAGGAGCTTGGCTGGAACCCGGATATCGTGAACGTCAACGGCGGCGCTATCAGCCTGGGCCACCCCATTGGAGCTTCCGGAGCCCGCATACTGGTGACTCTGCTTCACGAGATGGAGAAGCGGGGATCAAAATTCGGTCTGGCCACCTTGTGCATCGGCGGCGGCATGGGCATGAGCCTCATTGTCAGCCGAGCCTAGTCCTTCCCGTCTGCCGGGAACATCGGGTCCGGAAGTTCCCGGCAGACAGCAACATCGGGTCCGAATGTTCCCGGAAAAGGCAACATCCGGACCCGATGTTCTACTCAAGGTTTCTTGTAGTACTCGAACCAGGCAAGCATCCTCTTGAACCTGTCGATCCGGTGCAGGTGCCTCCTGAGCCCGTGAGGCTCCCCGGGATATCTCACGAAAACAGCGGTCTTTCCCAGCCTCTTTAGCCCGATATAGAACTGCTCTGACTGGGAGATGGGGCAGCGCAAGTCGTTTTCGCCGTGGAGCAGCAAAACCGGCGTCGTGACATTTTCCACGTGGCTTAACGCGGAGCGGTCGAGGAGAAGCTCGGCATTTTCCCACGGCTTTCCGCCGTACTCGTGTTCGTCTGCCCACATGATGTCGCTGGTGCCGTAGTCGCTGTGCATGTTGGCTACGCACGCGCCTGCGCACGCCGCGCTAAACCTGCCGGTCTGGGTTACCGTCCAGACCGTCATGTACCCGCCGTAGGACCAGCCGTGAATGAACAGGTTATTTGGATCTGCCACGCCGCGCTCGATAACGGCATCAACGCACGACATGACATCGCCGTAGTCCTTCTTGCCCCAATCGCCGTCAATGACTGCCATGAATTCCTGACCGTAAGAGGTGCTTCCCCGGGGATTGCAGTAGGCTACCGCGTACCCGTTGGAAGCGAAGAACTGAGCCGAGAACATGAAGGTCGACCCGTAGGCGCCGTGCGGTCCCCCGTGGACGAGGAGGACCAGAGGATATTTCTTGCCCTTTTCATATCCGTAGGGGTAGATAAGCCACCCGTCGAGTTCCTGCCCGTCGGCTGCGCGGTACTGGAATTTCTCGCTTGCTCCCAGGGCAAGGCTCCGGACAAACTCGTCATTCTCAGATGTAAGGCGGGTCTCAGCACCTTCCTTGAAGAGGAACACGTTTTCCGGCTCCGTTGGCGTCGATGATCCATAGGCCAGCGTGCCGTTTTTCACGTCGAGGCCGCCCAGGCTCTTCCCGACGGTGCCGTGGACTTTCTCCACCGACCACTCCGTGCCTGTGGCAGACTTGGGCGAAGCCGTGTAGACAAAACCTTCGCCGTGGTCCCCAAGCAGGAAGTAGAGAGCGGAGTTGTCCCAGATAGGGCCGCTCATACCGCCGTACCTCGGCTCCGGACCGGGTGCCGCCCCGGCCGCTCTGTCAAGGGATGCCGTGAGGTTCAAGGCATCCTTATGCTCGAGTGGCTCCGGCTCCTCGCCTCTACCGATTGCCTGCACGAAATCGCTGATTGGGAGCACATAGACGTCGGTCCTGGTCGACACGTTTCTAGACCGGTCATGGCCGAGGAAGGCGACATACTTGCCGTCGGGCGATATCTGGGGGCCATAGGTCGGGCCGGGGGCATCGTAGAGCATAACCGCTTTACCGGAGACTACCTCAAAGAGCCAGAGATCGGACTTGGTCTGGTAGTCTGCGTCTTCAGACCTCATGGACGAGAGCAGCGCGTATTTCCCGTCAGGTGTCAGGCTGGGAAGGCTGTGGTCAAAATCACCCGAGGTAAGAGGGACAGCGGATTCTTCCTCGTCTTTGGGCGGCTCGGCCGGCACTCCCACCGAGTAAACCTGCCGCCGGAGATCCCCGAAATACCCGGTTCCGTCCAGCCGGTAGCGGAGCCTCGTTATGACCTTTATGTCGTTGGGTTTCCCGTTCTCCGGCTTCGGTTTTTCCTCTTTACCCTTCACGGCTCTCGCGGCTTGGTCAACTGCTCTTGCCCTGTCGTCTTCCGGAGCTCCGGGATAAGGCTGCCAGTCTTCAGCCTTTAAGAAGGCGTTGGAGGTAAAGTAGATACGTTTGCCATCCGGGCTCCAGACTACATCTCCTTGTACCGCTTCCTTGGTCGGAATACGCCAGGCTTCTCCGCCTGCGATGTCGATCACCCAGACCTGAGACTTGCCCGATCGGTCCGATGTGAACGCTATCCTCGTGCTGTCAGGCGACCACCTTGGAGACCGGTCTTTGCCCGAGTTGGTTAGTTTTCGCGTCTCGCGCGAACTCACGTTGTACAGGTAGATGTCGGTAAACGACTTCTCTTTCTGCCAGTCATGGTATTGCCGAACGTAAGCAACATGACGTCCGTCAGGCGATATTCGCGCATCGCCGAAGGTTTTTATGGCGAATATGTCCTGCGGCGCCAGCGGTCGTTTGTCCAAAGGGCTTCCTCCTTATTGTCACGAATGCAGTTGACTCATCTGGGTTTCGTTGTGTGCTTTCTGCAAACCTTCACCCATACCGTCAAAATCCGGAGGAAAACCAACGCGGATGTGGTATAGAGGATATGGGGCGAGAGCGGCTTCACCGCGGAGCCTGGAGGCGGAGATGCAGGAACTGATATTCGGTCTTATTGGCGGAACTGCCCTACTCATGTACGGCGTCGACAAGATGGGCGAGGGCCTGGAGAAGGCTTCCGGAGATATGATGCGGAAGATTCTCTCGGTTCTCACTGCGAGGGTTTGGAGCGCCTTCCTTGTCGGCACGTTTCTGACTGCTCTCGTTCAAAGCAGCACGGCGATAACGGTTCTGACGGTTGGCTTCGTCAACGCCGGACTCATGAAGCTCCCTCAGGCTGTGGGGATCATATACGGAGCCAACATTGGCACGACCATTACCGCTCAGCTCATGGCTTTCAGTTTCCACTTCAAGCTCACCGATATAGCTCTGCCGGTTCTGGGTTTGGGCTTTGCCATAAGCTACTTCGGCAAGAGGAAGGTACGCTACATCGGAGATGCCGTTATGGGGTTCGGCGTTATGTTCTTGGGCCTTAAGATTCTGAACGGCGGGATCCCCATAATGCAGACAAGCGAGACACTCCGGCTCTTCTTCGAGAGGTATGCTTCGATTCCGATTGTCGCCATTGTCCTTGGGGCTGTGGCGACCGCGATGGTTCACAGCAGCGCCGCCACCGTTGGCCTTGTGATGGTCCTGGGGCAGGCGGGCCTCATCGATCTCAGAGCCGCCGTCTGCATAATGCTGGGCGACAACATCGGTACATGCATCACCGCCCAGATGGCCTCGCTCACGGGAAACATACATGCCCGCCGCACCGCCTGGGCTCATACTCTGTACAACATCATCGGCGTGATTTTGGCCGCCCTCCTTCTGCCTTTCTTCCTGGAGTCAATTGTCGTCGTGACCAACAGCCTTCAGCCCAACGGGGGCATCGCGGCTCAGATCGCCAACTCACACACCCTGTTCAACGTGTTGAGCGCGGTTATCTTCCTGCCGTTCACCAAGCTGTATGTCAGATTCCTCGAGGTTATCATCAGAAGCAAGGAAGAAGTAGGAGAGGACACACCGGTTTACCTGGATAACCTGCTTCTTGACACTCCGGCTGCCGCCATAAAGGCTGTGGCATCCGAGATGGCGCGCGTGATAGATATATCCAGGCGCATGCTGCGGGAAGTCATGAACGGTTTCTACAGCAACGACGACCGGATGTTGGAGCGCGCCCGTAAAGACGAGGAGACATTAAACACGCTGCAGAGACAGGTGACAATGTACATTGTCGATATGTCCAAGCGCCCGCTTTCCGAAACGCAGTCAAAGGCTATTCCCGCGATGATATCGGGCATCAACAACGCCGAGCGGATAGGCGATCACGCTCTTAGCCTTGCAGGGCTTGCCCAGGAGAAGATCGAGAAATCGCTGATCTTCAGCCGGGAAGCGCTTCAGGATCTTCAGAAGATCGAGAAGACATTGGGGACCATGTTTGACATGACCACCGAGGCCTTGCGAGAGACCGACAGTTCGCACCTTCGCGATGTGCAGGCGCTGGAAGACACCATTGACGAACTGAGCAGGCAGATGCAGGCAGGTCACGCCCGAAGGCTGAAAGAAGGACGATGCAGCGTGGAATCGGGACTCATTTTCCTCGACGTGGTGAACTACCTTGAGAGAATAGCCGACCATGTCTACAAGGCTTGTTCGTCGGGGGCCGTCATCGCAGAGGCCACCGCCAAGACCAAGTGATGTCAGCCGCCCAAGAGTGAGGCAGCAGCACCCTGGTTGTGCCGCTGCCTATTATTGATCTCAGGTCAACTATTGCCTCTCGCACTTCGGTTCCACGCGTCTCCCCACGAAGGCCCGACTGAGTTATACTTGAATATGTGATCAAGTATTGTTCGGTGGAGAGGAGGGGTATTATGCAGCCTGAGTTTCCTGGCGGCGAGGACTCTTGTGAATCTCACGAGGTTGATATGGACTCCGTGAGTTCGGCCAAGGCCGAGTTGCCCGACGTGACCTTTGTCTCCTCGCTCTTCAAAGTCATGGGAGACGGAAATCGCCTCTCGATCCTCTACTTGCTGCAGCAAAGGGAATGGTGCGTTCACGATCTGGCGGCCATCCTGGATACCTCGGTCTCAAACGTATCCCACCACCTGCGGCTGCTCCGGGCTATGAGGCTTGTAAAGTCGAAGAAGCACGGGCGCCGTGTAGTCTACTCGCTTGACGACGAGCACGTGGAAACGCTGTTGAGAGAGGCTTTCAAGCACGCGGATCACGTGTAACGACAGCTGAAACTAGCGCTAGAGACTGCCCGGCCAAGGGCAAGTGCCGGGAAGAGAGAAGGACGGGGGAGCGTACCATGGGGGAGACTGCGGCAAGAGGAGAGCTTGAGGATAAGTATCAAGGTGATGTGACAGAAAGCACTTGGCTGCTTGAGGGGCTTGACTGCCCGGATTGTGCAGCCAGGATCGAACGGGTTGTTTCCAAAGTTCCGGGGGTGGTGAGAGCCACAGTCGCCTTTCCGTCGGGGTCGCTGAAGGCAGAGTACAAGGCGAGCGAGGTCGATCCTGAGGCCATTCCGGAAGGCGTCCGGCGTTTGGGATACAGAGTGAAAGCAGGCCCGGGAGCGGCACCGCGATCCGAAAGCGGGCACCATGGCGGGCACACCCACGAACACGGCCGCGACGACGAGCACGAGCATGCCCATGAGCATGCTTATGACCATACGCATAGCCATGCCAATGAACGCACTCATCACCACGGCCACGCTCACGAGCACGGAGGGGCTATGTGGGCGCCGCTTGCCGGAGCGCTGGGCATCGCGGCCGGATTCGCCGCTGAGCGAGCAGGGGTGCCTTGGTTTTGGGTGCCGTATGCCGCGGCCGCGGGTGCGGCGGGTTTCCCCGTGGCTAGAGCCGGAATTCGTGCGCTCAGCGCTGGCGCAGGAGCGGACATAAACCTGCTGACCGCTATCGCAGGCATCGGCGCCATTTTCCTTGGGCAGTGGGGTGAAGCCGCGTCAGTGCTCACCTTGTTCTCGGTCGGCGAGTTTCTCGAGGAGAAGGCAAGTGAGCGGGCGAGGAAATCAATAGCCGACGTTATGGATCTGTCTCCCGCAACCGCCCGGATACGGCGAGGCGACGTAACGGTTGAGGTAGGCGCGGGCGACGTAAGCCCGGGCGATATCGTCATCGTGCTCCCCGGAGAGCGGCTGGCGGCAGACGGAATTGTTCTAGCCGGTGAGTCAAGCGTGAACGAGGCGCCAATCACGGGCGAGTCGGTGCCCGTTGATAAACGACCTGGCAGCCAAGTGTTTGCGGGAAGCGTCAACGGTGAAGGACCTATGGAGTTCAAAGCCACCAGAACCGCTGAAGACACAACCGTCGCGCGGATAGTTGCCATGGTTGAAGACGCTCAGTCGAAAAGAGCAAAGTCCCAGAGACTCGTCGATGCCTTCGCCAGGTACTGGACGCCGGGCATGATCCTGTTGTCGCTTGCAGTTGCTCTCTTTGTCCCCCTGGCGTTCGGACAGCCTTTCCGCCCGTGGGTTTACCGCGGACTTACAGCCCTGATAGTCGCCTGCCCCTGTTCACTGGTTATCTCGACGCCGGTTACCGTCGTGGCCGCCATCGCCAGAGCGGCGCGATTCGGAGTCTTGATAAAAGGCGGTATTCACCTGGAAGACCTCGGAAAAGTGAAAGCGGTGGCTTTCGACAAGACCGGCACGATAACCAAGGGCCGGATAGCCGTTGAACGGGTGGTGACCGCGAAATCGGCCGAAGTTGGTCCTGACGATATCCTCGCGGCGGCTGCGGCAGTTGAGTCTCGTTCCGAACACCCGTTGGCAAAGGCGGTTTTGTCCCATGCTCGTGAAAAAGGCCTTGAATTCGATGCGGGAGAGCATTTTGCCACTATTCGAGGCCGCGGCGCCAAGGCGCGGGTGAACGGGCGCACAGTGTACGTCGGCAGCCCGCGGCTGTTTTCTGATATGAACGTCGAGATCCCCCCGGACTTGTTGAGCGCCGCGGCCGAGATGCGTGATGATGGGCAGACCGCTGTCTTTGTGGGTAACAGCACCGATGTGCTCGGCGTCATCGGATTGGCAGATGAGGTGCGGGAAGAATCGAAGGATGCCCTTGGCCGGCTTGCCGGACGGGGCCTGCAAGTGGTGATGCTGACCGGCGACGAAGAGGCAACTGCCAGGGCTGTGGCTATGAGGACGGGTATTTCGTCGTACAAAGCCGGTCTTCTCCCCGGCGGCAAGCAGGAAGCCATCGCTGCCTTGAAGGCAGAATACGGTACTGTCGCGATGGTGGGAGACGGGGTCAACGACGCGCCTTCACTGGCGAGTTCGGATGTGGGCATCGCGATGGGCGCAGGGGCCGACGTAGCGCTGGAGACAGCCGATGTTGCCCTTCTCACAAACGACCTCTGCCGCATCCCATGGTCAATCGGCCTCGGGAGGGCTGCGCGGCGGCTCATAGCGGAAAATGTAGGATTCTCCGTTATCATCAAGGTGGCAGCTCTGGCGTTCGTCATGGCAGGGCGGCTCCCGCTGTGGGCAGCGGTGCTAGCCGACTCGGGCGCCTCGGTTTTGGTCACCTTGAACGGTCTGCGCATCCTGGGATACAAGTAGCCATCGGGTCCATCATGACCTTCGCTCCGGCAGTGCTGCCTCTCGGCGGGCAGGACTACCTTTGCCCGACCCTCACGGACAGAAAAACCCTCTAGAGAGTCTTGGCTCAGCCACGATGGACCTTGAGTCTATATATCCCTCATGCACCTTTGCCTATTCGGCCGGGCTCCCCAGTTCGGGTGTGGACTTACGCGGCAAAGCCCTTCATAAGAATGTTCGAAGGGGGGTTCATTTGGCACTACCTTGGCACTCACTGTCACCTGAGGATGCAGCGCGAGAACTGGAAACGGATCCTTCACGAGGGCTAAGCTCTAGAGAGGCCAAAAAGCGCCTCGCTGTAACCGGCCCGAACAGGATCTCCACCTATACGAGGACCGGCCTCGCGTCCATCTTGCTTTCGCAGTTCCGGGATCCTATGGTACTGACGCTGCTAGGTGCCACCTTCATTTCTGCCGCAATGGGCGAAGCCATCGATGCCGCGGTCATCGCGATTATCGTGTGCCTCAACGCCGTCTTGGGCACGGTACAGGAATATCGCGCGGAAAAATCCCTGGAGGCGCTCGAGAACTACGCTCCGCCAACAGCTCGGGTTATCCGCAGCGGCAGGAGAGAAGAGGTACCCAGAGAATCGGTGGTGCCGGGCGACCTCATAGAGATCTTCCCGGGCATGCGGGTTCCTGCGGACGCCCGCGTGGTTCAATGTAAGTCACTTCAGGTTGAAGAAGCCGCTCTCACCGGAGAGTCGCTCCCTGTTTCCAAAGAGCGAGATCTCATATGTCCCGCGAAAACCTCGCTTTCCGACCGCAAGAACATGGTCTTCGGCGGGACCCTCGTTGTGAGAGGCGAAGGCAGGGCGCTTGTTGTCTCCACAGGCATGAGAACCGAGATGGGGAAGATAGCCAGGCTTGTGGCCGGCGCCACGAGTCAGGAGACTCCGCTTGAACGCAGGCTGGAGTCGCTCGGCAGGATCATTATCGTGGGCTGCCTCGGCGTCTGTGCTTTGCTCGTGGTCCTCGGGCTGTGGTGGGGCCGTCCGTTTCACGAGGTCTTTCTCACCGGTGTCAGCCTTGCCGTTGCGGCAGTACCGGAAGGCTTGCCGGCTGTCGTTACGCTTTCCTTTGCCCTGGGTGTGCAGCGGATGGCAAAGAGGGGAGCCATCGTCAGGAAACTCGAGGCCATTGAGACACTGGGCTCGGTCACCGTGATCGTGACCGACAAGACAGGGACGCTCACCAAGAACAGACTTGAGGTGAGCGAGATCGGGATCCCGGCAAGGCAGGGACCCGACGTCAAGACGGTATTCTCAGAAGCAAACGATCATGAGGTGCGGGACATACTTGAGGTAGCGCTCTTGGCGTCTGATGCCAGGCACACGCCGGGTAAGGACGCGTCTGCAGGGGAAGACCCGACCGAACAGGCTATTGTCTTAGGGGCGGTCCGAGCGGGTATCCACGTTCAGTCACTGGACACGCGGTATCCTAGGCTGGCGGAACACCCCTTTTCGCCCGAAAAGCGGATGATGAGCGTTCTCGTGAAGACCCAAAAGGGGGCTTTAGTGTGCACAAAGGGAGCGCCGGGCAGAATTATCCCGGCCTGTACCACAGAGGTACGGGACGGGAAAAAGCGCCCGCTCACCGGGGAACAGAGGAGAGCTTGGGAGGCGTGGGTAGAGGAAGCGGCTGGGCGGGGCATGCGGGTTCTCGCGGTAGCAGGCAGGGAAGAGACCAACGGGATGCTGGCCGGGGCAGAGTTCAGCGAAGGTCCGCTCAGCCTGTACGGGTGTCTGGCCATGGCCGACACCCTGCGCGAGGAGGGGCCGCGGGCGGTCCTAATCTCCAAGAGAGCGGGTATAAGGCCCATCTTAGTTACAGGAGACCACTTGACGACCGCGGAGAGCGTCGCCCGGCAAGCAGGGATCCTGTCTCCCGGCGAGAGGGGGACGACCGGGGACTCGATTGACGGCCTATCTGACTTTGCGCTGCAGTCGTTGGTGTCGCGGTGCTCGGTCTTTGCCAGAGTATCTCCGGCTCAGAAAATAAGGATCGTTAAGTGTCTAAAGAGAGCCGGTGAAGTGGTAGCCATGACCGGCGATGGCGTGAACGACGCTCCGGCTCTGAAAGAAGCGGCAGTTGGGGTATCTATGGGCCTTGGCGGAACCGATGTTGCCCGCGAAGCCAGTTCGGTGGTCCTCACGGACGACAATTTCTCCACAGTCGTCAAAGCCGTCGAAGAGGGGCGGGCGATATACGACAACGTCCGCAAGTTCATAAGGTATCTTCTGTCGTGCAACATCGGAGAGGTCATCACCATGTTGGGCGCTACGGTGCTCAGGCTGCCCATGCCGCTTAGCCCTACGGAGCTTCTCTGGATGAACCTCATCACAGACGGGTTGCCCGCACTGGCTTTGGGGATGGATCCGCCGCTGCCGGACATAATGGACCGTCCTCCCCGAGATCCGTCAGAAGGGGTCTTTTCCAGGGGCCTCCTCCGGCTCATTGTGTCGCGGGGGGTCTACGTCGGCACGGTCACCCTCCTCATATTCCTCTACATGATGAGGAGCGGCGACGTCCAGCTGGCTTCCACCATGGCTTACGCCACTTTGGTGACCGTCCAACTGGTCGCCGCCTTCGACTGCCGCAGTGAAACGAGGGCCGTAACGGAGATAGGTATCTTCGGCAACCCGCTCCTCGTTGGCGCATCCGTGCTTTCATGGTTGATGCTCTTTGTGACCATACATTACCGGCCGGTCAGCATGCTTTTCCGGACCGTTCCACTTAGCTTTGCACAGTGGAGCGTCGTCTTCTTGGCCTCGGTGTTCCCTGACCTTTACCGGTCTGCTTTCCTACGCAAGAAACAGCATTTCGGCTCCTGATTCCTTAACGCGATTACGGCAGACCTGAGCGTCATCCGAGTACAGGTTAAGGGCTTTCATGCGGTCGAAGAACACTGAACCGGCAAAGGTGTGGGATGCAGACAAACCGTAACCGTCCGCGACCGCAGGCGCGCCGTTCGAGTCTACGCCTGACCGGATGATGAAGTCGCCTGTGGCGAGGGTCTCGGGAATGACCGTCAGCGGCCGCCCTGACGCCAAGAGAGCCGCGTTGCGCCCGGCAAGAGCGCCGGTCACTATTGCCTCGGTGTGGCCAACACAGACGCCTACGCGTTCGCCGCCGACGAACAGGTTATCTGCGCCGATCACCCGGAGGTTCGCGTCACGGGGCGACACTGCCGTTAGCCTGATAGAGTTGCCTCTGCCGCCTGCCAGGGGATCGGCATACCGGGCCTCCTCAAAACCCTCCAGCGTTCTTAAGGCGTCAAGAGGGAAATAAGGGGACATCAGTTTGGCATGGCCGGTGTCAAGAAGGACTATCGAGTTGGCGTACTCCGGCAGAGCGTACTGCTGGCATACTTTTGTCTCAAGCTTCTTCGGGCTTCTCAGCGCTTCAGGGAGAGGGATCACCGCGACGCCGTGCTTGTCGAGCCGGTCGCGGATCTCTTTCGACAGCGTTTCCTTATGGATCTTGCACGACCCCGACATGGCTCCGTATGAGCCTTTGCGGCGCGTCGACATGAACTCGGGCAAACCCATTAGGGAAGTAAGGCTCACCCGTGGACCGTACGCCGGGCACCTCTGGATGCAGGCCGCGCACCCGTTTCCGAACCTCATGCAGTGCCCAGGGGGGCCCGAAGACCCTGTGGCATCTACGAAGGCTGACGCATGGAAGGTATCGCCGTCCTCAGACGACACTCTGACGATTGCAGAGCCTTCCTTGGCGAGTCCAGTTATTCGCTTGTTTGAGTAGACAGTGATGCCTTTTTGGGCGAGAAGCTGACGCACCGCGGGCTCAACCGTGAATACGTCGTACAGGTTCGCGTGCCGGTGGCCCGGGAACCGGATGCCTCTGTGTCTTGAGATGCTGTCCAGCAGCAAGAATAGGTCGCCGAAGCCCATAGCGATGGCTTCTTCGGCTGCCGTGAACCTGCCGTTGTTTCTCATGATGCCGCCGACGAGGCCTGCACCAAGCAGCATGTCGGTCCTTTCGCAGACAGCAACATCGCACCCGCTGTTCCTGGCTGAGAGGGCGGCCGACACGCCGGCCCAACCTCCGCCGACAACCAGAACTTCATGATGCCTCTTCACGCGTTTGACCTCCTAGCATCCTATGAGCTAAACCCGGCGCCGCCGGGGAGATTTGCTTTGCATCCTCTGAAACCTTGAACGAGGCACGACCCGCAGATGCCTTCGGCGCAAGTCATCGGAAGGTTTGAGGACCAAGCGAACTTGGGCGGGTTCTCCATGCCGTTCAGCAGCTCTTGTAAGGCGCCGTGCTGGAGATTTGATCCTTGGCTTACGAGCACGTCATACTCCCCGTCGGTAAGCTCCGAGAAGATTGCGGCCAGGTTGTGGTCCTTTGTCTTGGGCAGTACCTCGACCGATGCCCCCACCGACCTCACCGCACCTTCAGCGAAGACCTGCCCTATGGGGCCGGGGCCCAGAAGTACCTTGGCAAAGCCCCCCCGGTCCACCACATACTTGGCGGTGTGGACCGCGCAGCCCTGGGCAATGCCCTTGGCGACGATCAGGGCGCGCCCTCCGGCACATTTCTTTAGGTTCCAGAATCCCTGAAGGCCCGACCAGAACGGGCCGCTTACGGTAACTTGGTTCCCCACATTCGCTTTGCGGGCTAAAGCGCCGGTCTTCGGGCCGACCACTTCCACGGCCGTCGTCACTGTACTAGTTCCCGCCTGCATTACGGTCAGGGGCACGTTGAACCTCTCAGGAGACCCTTTGGGACGAAGGAGGACGAAGCTTCCGGGGAATACACACCACAGGGAGATCTCAGGCGGGACTTCGATCTCCACGATGAAGGCGTCTCTTAAGGACCTATCCCCAATATCGGATCTCGAGACTACCGCGCCAGCCGCGTGGATCCTGCGCGGACGGGGCTTCTTCTTGTTCCGGATGAATTCCGAGTATATACACAGGCCGCTCCAACTACACGTGCAGACGGTTTCGCCCCGCAGCAGGGAGCAGGCGACGCAATGGCCAAGCTCGGCCAGTTCGCAGGGGCAGAAACGGGAGCCAGCGTCAAAGCACGGGGAAACACTCATACTACTCCCCCTTTCATCTCAGGTTATGTGGAGGGCCTTCCGGTGGTCCGCATACGCCGCGCGATTCAGGGGCAAAGCATATCTGGAGCGGAGGGATGCAAAGTGACTTGGCGCGTATTGATGTTGTCTTGGGAGTATCCGCCTAACCACGTTGGAGGATTGGGGAGGCACGTGCGCCATATCAGCAGTTCACTCTTGGAGAGGGGCGCAGAGGTAACCGTCCTGACCAGGTCCGCGGCGGGCGGCACCCGTGTTTGGGATGATGAGGGGGTCAAGGTGCTTTCGGTTGCCCCTTACGAACTGCACCCGCCCGATTTCATCACTTGGGCGACACAGCTGAACGTGAGCCTTCTCGAGTCGGCTTACAGGCTCCTTCAGGCGGAAGACTTTGATGTCATCCATGCCCACGACTGGGTCGTAGCCTACGCGGCGAGGGCACTGAAGCATTCGTGGAACCTGCCCCTTGTTGCGACCATCCACGCGACCGAGTTCGGCCGGCAGCGGGGGCTCCACAATCCCTCACAGGCACACATCTCGGAGACCGAGTGGTGGCTCTGCTACGAGGCTTGCCGCGTGATCACCTGCAGCCGGCACATGAGGAGAGAAGTCCAGGGCCTATTCAGGGTTCCCCGAGATAAAGTCAGGGTAATACCCAACGGTATCGACGGTTCCTGGTTCGCGGTACAAAGGAAGACGGCAAGCCACCCGCTGGTGATATTTGTAGGCAGGCTCGTGCCGGAGAAGGGAGCGCACGTGCTTGTCGATGCCATGCACGACGTGGTGCGCGAGTTCCCCGACGCCGAACTTGTGATCGCAGGCGCAGGGCCGATGGAACACGACATCCGAACGCGCGCTTACCACGGGCAACTGGGAGACCGGGTGAAGCTGGTCGGACATCTTGACGACCGGGGGCTCAGAGATCTGTACTCCCGGGCTTGGATCGCCTGCTTCCCCAGCGCGTACGAGCCGTTCGGCATCGTGGCGCTTGAGGCGATGGCAACGGGCGTTCCATGCATCGCCGGCAATGCGGGTGGGCTGCGTGAGATTATCTCCCACGGCGTGACCGGCCTCACGGTGGAGCCCGACAATCCTCGTGCCCTGGCAGACTCTGTGCTTTACCTCCTCAGGAACCCCAAAGTAGCGGAAGAAATGGCGCTAAGGGCAAAGGCCGTCTCTTCAGAGAACTACTCCTGGAAGGACATTGCAGGGAAAACCGTTGCGGTATATGATGAGGTGCTGGGTGCCGGGGCATCTTGGGATAGGGCCCCCGATACCAATAACGAGCCAACTCGTATGGAGAGTGAGGATGACCAAGCGGCCGTCGCCGCGAGGCTCGATTCCAGTTCATAGAGAAAGATTTCCGGGGGAGAGACCAATGATCAGGGCTACCGGCCTCACGAAGAAGTACGGTTCATTGACGGCGGTGGACAACCTCAACCTTAGCGTGAAGTCTGGAGATATATTCGGTTTCCTTGGCCCCAACGGCGCGGGCAAGACGACTACCATCAAAATGCTCATTGGACTGCTCACGCCCACTGCGGGGAGCGCCGAGATATGCGGAATTGATGTAGCCAAGAACCCCGTAGAAGCCAAATCGAAGATTGGATTTGTACCTGATACTCCCGATGTCTACGAGAGGCTTACGGCGAGGGAGCTACTCCGGTTCGTGGCGGACCTCCGGAGGTTACCTGCGGCTAAGGCGGAGGCCAAGATCGACGAACTAATGGCTCTTTTTGAACTCACCGATCGCCAGTATGAGCTTCTGGGAGGCTATTCCCACGGTATGCGCCAGAAGGTGTGTATCGCGTCTGCTCTTATCGGCGAGCCCGACGTTCTGTTCCTGGATGAACCTACGGTAGGCCTTGATCCCAAGAGCGCGAGGCTGGTCAAGGACATTCTGAGGAGAGTTGCCGACGATGGGGGCGCGGTGTTCGTATCTACACATGTCCTTGAGATAGCGGAGAGGATGTGCGACCGGGTCGGCATTATCCAAAGGGGCCGCCTCATTGCCGAGGGCACCGTGGAGGAACTGCGCGCCAAAGCAGTTCCGGGTAAGGCGGGAGAAGACGCTTCGCTGGAGGATCTGTTCCTCAAGCTGACGGGCGGCGAGGAACACAAAGATCTCATCAAGCACCTGTCCTCCGACGAGTCGTCGAGATAGGGGGCGGCGAAACTGAACTACATCGCCATCATCCTTAGAAGAGATATAAAGTCGATTCTGACCCCGAGCGGAAAAGCCACCTGGAAGCAGCGGCTGGGGGCTGCAGCCGGAAGCCTGGTCTCACTTCTCGTTGCCGCGGGGCTCGGGTACGGGGCATTCAAGTTGTTTCAGTTTCTCGCGATCATGTTGGGCCCGCTTCCCGAACTCCGGAGGGCAGCGGAGGTGAACATCCTGAACGCATCCGCCCTTGTGGTTCTTGCCATGGTGATCCTGATAGGGATTCAGACGACATACAAAACCGTCTATGAATCTGACGACGTGGGTTTCCTGCTGTCCCAGCCGGTACCGGAATGGGCCGTATTCGGCGCGAAGTTCCTGACTTCGTACGCTGTTCTCGTCGCCATGACCCTGTGTTACGGACTGCCGGTCTGGTTGGCGTTCGGCTATTCCCGCGGTTTGGGAGCCGGCTTCTACTTGGTTACAGCCATTGGCTTCGCTCTGCTTCTTCTTGCCGCGCACGCTCTCGTGACCCTTCTCTTGATAACGGCAATGCGGTTCCTGCCGGGGCGGAAGATGAAGCAGTTGTTCGTAGCTCTTTCGGCGATCCTGGGTATCCTCTTTGTGCTCGCAAGCCAGATGTTAAGTGCCCGCATGTCCCGGTCGGGCGACCCCATGGCCATGATCGAACAGCTGGGGAAGGGGCAGTTGTCCCGAATGTGGTACCTTCCGACCAGCTGGATGGCAGACGGGATATTGGGAACGCTGCCCGAGTTCGGTATAAACGGGACGTCAGGCTGGCTCGCTTTGACAGGGACGGCCCTTGGAGGAGCGTATCTGGCCCTGGTTTTGTCCGGACGCTGGTATCTCCACGGCTGGTCGGGCAGGAGCGAGGAGCTCGGCGCCGGCAAGGTTCGCAAGAAGCCCCGCACGGTGCGCGAGAGAACCGTTCCCCGCCGTAGGATGCAAGGACCTTTCTGGTCAATTCTGCGAAAGGATATGAAGACACTCTGGCGCGATCCGGTGGTGTGGTACACCCTGGTGGTCGGAGCCATCGGGCTCGGCTTTTTTGTCTACAATATGTCATCTTCATTCGCGTCGGCTCCGGATCTAGAAGGGCCTTCCGAAGCGGGTATCGTAGCCACAATGATGGTCGTGATGCCGGCGCTCATGGGCTCCATATCTTCGTCGCAGACCGGTGGTGTGTCCATCTCACGCGAGGGCAAGGCTTTTTGGATGGTCCGGTGCGCGCCTGTAAACCCGCGTAAACTGATGCTTGCCAAGTTCGCCTACGCCCTCTTGCCGCAAGCCATATTCGTCGGAGCTTTTGACACGTATCTCGAGTTCTCCAAGGTGCCCCACTTCCCGCTCCCGTTGAACCTGACACTGGGCATTTTCTTTATCTTGAGCCTCGGATCGCTCTTGTTGCTGATGGATGTCTACTTTCCGGACTTCACTCTGAAAGTGGAGATGGGCGCGAGTGCCGGAGGTAAGGGGACAGGCAAGATTCTTCTGGCGACGTTTGGCTCCCTTGGTATGGTGGCGCTCTTGGGAGTCGCGCTTTCTCTGCCCCTGATCCTTGAGAGGCCGCTTGGATCTCTCGGCCTGAGTATGTCCGTACTGCGGGTGTCGTCTTATGCACTCATTGGGCTCATCGCGACAGGCCTCACGGCTTTCCTGTTCGGCCCCGGCGTCAAGAGGCTTTCGCGCTTGCTTTCGGATATGTAGCCTGTTTTCGGAAAGGGCCTGCATAGAGACTGAGGGGAGGAGACGCTATTGAACGCATACCAATCCATCGTCCTCGGACTCATTCAGGGCCTGACTGAGTTCTTGCCGGTGTCCAGTTCGGGGCACCTACTCTTAGGCTCAATAGCGCTCAACTTGCCAGCCCCCGGCCTTTCCTTAAGCGTGCTCTTCCACCTGGGCACAGCATTGGCTACTTGTGTGATGCTGTGGAAAGAGATCTCGTACCTCATATCTTCGGTGCTGGCGCCGAGAAGGGACGGCCAGCGTGCAAGGGCGCTGGCCATCGTCGGGTTCGTGGCGGCAGCGTCGATTCCCGGCGCTGTTGTGGGAATCGCCTTCGGCGACTTTTTGGACGCCGTTTTCGGTTCGGGCATGGTCGCTGCAGCGGGGCTTATCATCACAGGTTTCATCCTTTGGTTTGGGGCAAGGCGGACTGCGGAGGCACCGGCAAACGGATCGCATCCTGTTCGGGTGTCGAGAGACGTGCCTTTGGAACCTCTCTCTACGGTGAGTCTGGGAAGAGCTCTCATCGTGGGCGTGTGCCAGGCCGTGGCCATAATCCCCGGAATATCGAGGTCGGGAACTACCATCACCTCTGGGCTCATCACGGGCATGAGCCGTGAGGACGCCGCGCGGTTCTCCTTTCTCCTGGCTCTCCCGGCTGTACTGGGCGGCGCGCTCTTGGACTATCGCGACGCATCTCTCCTTGGCGAGGTAGGCGTAAGTGGGATGGGGCTCCTTGGAGCGGCCGTGGCGCTCTTCTCCGGTATGTTCGCGCTCTCGGCAGTCTTCCGTGTTGTGAGGAAAGGAGAGCTTTCGCGCTTTGCCTACTACTGTTGGGCGGTCGGAGCCATATCTCTAGCCTGGCTTATTCTGAAGCGCTAGATACTCCGTCTACCTTCAGCGTGTCATCCCGCCGGTAATCCGGCGGGGTTTTGCGCTTTTGTTGGCACCTTGCCGTGACGATCCCTCATAACATTTAAGCGGGGGATCTAAATGTATCGACCGCAGTATTGGTCCTATGCGGCAGACCTAGGTCACATCTACATCGACATTCCTTCGAGGACCCTCATCTTCGTATATGCGGGCAGGCAATATGGGCCGTACCCTTTGGGTTTGGGAAAACCTTCTACGCCTACACCGCAGGGAAACTGGAAGGTGGCCGAGAAGGACCCTGCTCCTTGGTGGGAAGTCCTCGGCAGCCGGTGGATAGGTCTTAACATACCCTACGGTTCGTACGGCATTCACGGCACGAACGCCGATTGGAGCATAGGCGGCTATGTATCCAACGGGTGTATCCGGATGCACAACTGGGACGTCGAGGTCATATATCCTCTCGTTGTCATAGGTACTCCCGTGACCATATCCGGCGCATACCCGGTGACCTGGGAAGGGCAGTACTGGTGGCAGGCGGTACAAGAGAAAAACGCCGCCAGGCGGAAGCTCAGGCGGGCGTGAATCTCGGGTCTTGGAGCCGGCACATTCACTCTTGCCGTCTTTCCAGAGGGCACCCGCCGCCGCAGAGTGCAAGCTCGGCACACGAGTAGCACTCAGCCGGCATAGCCGGGAGATCGGGATGTCCCGCTTTGCCTTCGGTCCTTCGGGCTCTGAGTGCCACGGCGAGCGGGTGTTTCCATATTGACTTGAAATCGTCTCTTAAGGCGTTCCCCAAGGACCTGTAGTACGATTGGCAAGGCATCACATTGCCGTCCGGCTCTACTGCCAACACCGTACTGGCTGCCGAGCATGTCTTCACTCCTAGGCCCAAGTTCACGGGGTTTAGTTCCTTGTAACAGCTAGGCGTGTACCAGATGAACGGAAATCTCAGATGTGAGCTGAGATTCACGACTTCTTCCAGCAGTTTGAGGAGCTCAGCGGGCTCAAGTCCGCCCGTATGCGTGCCGCGACCGGAGCGGATGAGCGCGTTTATCCCGAATTTCTGCACACCCAGGTCATTGAGGAAGCGTATGGTGTCCAGGATAGTGTGTTTGTTATGCGGGGTTACGGTCGTATTGGTCGTAACGTAGAACCTCTCACTGCCGTTCCGTATGCCCTCGACGGTTTCTGCCCAAGCTCCCGGCGCCCCGACCATAGTGTCGTGGACTTCTTCATCGGATGATTCAAGAGTGACCTGGGCGAAATCAAGGCCCGCCGCTTCCAGCGACGAGGCTCGGTCCTTAGTCAGGAGGCGCCCGTTTGTGATGACTCCGGTCACGCACCCTAGGGTTTCGGCGGTCTGAACCAGCTCGTCAAGGTCGGGGCGCAAGAGAGGTTCACCGCCGGTGAAAGTGAGGGTAGGCACTCCCCAGTCGGATAGATTCTCTATGATTGAGCTCCACGACGCGGTATCCATCTCGGCCGTTTCATGGGGTCCTCCCGCGTAGCAGTGTCCGCAGTCGTTTTGGCACCTGTACGTGAGTATCAGATCGCAGCGGTAAGGTGCGGCAAGCTCGACAGACAAGGGGTCGATTCTCTTGACCTCAAAGTCGGAGAAGGGACAAGTACCGCCCGATGCCACCGACAAGACAGTACCCCAGAGTCTCTGCCAGTCTTCATTAGCCCGCGCGGGCGACACTTTGAACCTCTTGGTGACTCGCCTCACTACGACCGGAGCAGCTGCCGAGGCCGCGGTGGACGGGTCGCCCGTATCCTTCCCCGTGCCGCAGATAGACTTCCATTCATCGAGAAAGGCACGGAAATAGGTGACCGCCACCCTATCAAGGAAAAGGGCCGCTTGAGCATTTACCACGAGCACTCCGGTGCCGTCGGTTTCCTCTCTGAGATGAATCTTAAGGTCTCCTACTCGAGCTCTCTCCACTTTCGTCCCCTCCTTGGTGCATTATACCAAGGTTCTCGAGCACGGGGCGTATCTTCAGCGGAAGATCGCGCGGAATATGGCTCCGATTGTGCCGAACACTGCGTGAATGACGGCTCCGACGAGTCCGAACCCCAATCCTAAAATTCCGCCAATAAGTCCCCCAAAGAGTAAAAACGCGCCAAGGACAAGCAGGATTATTCCCAAGCAACCGATTCTCATAGGACTGCCCTCCACTTCCAGCGGCATCACTGATACCTACTACGCAGGGGCGGGAGGGAGGTATCAGAACTTGGGAGGCTGGTTTCCGGGAATCGTGAATCCCACCTGGCTGCCCGGCTGCCATTGCGGATTGAGGTAGTCGCTGGGGTTTGCCGAAACCAACCTTACGATGCGGGCGTTGCCGTTTAGGAGTTCCATCACGAAAGTCCTGCCGTCCATCTCAATAGTGAAGTAATGGGGTGCCTTTGGGTCGGACTCCTGCATTACCTGTTCGAAGGGGTAGATGGTGTAGATCACCACTTGGGGCCACCCGCCTCTTCCTTAAGTCCGCTCGCGGCTTCCGGTGTATCCGGCTCTGGCCCGTAGGGCTTTGGAGGCTCGGACTTAGGGTTTTGGGACAAGGCGGGAGCGGCCGGGGCCTTCTTATCTTTGTGTGCCTGAGACATCTCCCTCAGTTTGGCGACTGCTTGGCTTAGCCCTCCCACTTCATCGATCAGTCCCGCCTTGACTGCTTCTTCCCCAACCAAGACGGTTCCGATGTCTCTTGCCAGTTCGCCGGTGCGGAACATCAGGTCGCGAAACTTGCCCTCGCTGCACTTAGAGTTGGCCACAACGAACCTTATCACCCTGTCCTGCATTTTCTCGAGGTACTCATAGGTCTGCGGCACCCCCAACACTGTCCCTGCCAGGCGGATGGGATGGATGGTCATGGTAGCCGAGTCGGTGATGAAAGAGTGCCTGGACGCGACTGCCACCGGGACTCCGATGCTGTGCCCGCCGCCCAGTACCAACGAGACAGTTGGTTTGGACAGGCTCTTGATGAGCTCGGCTATTGCCAGTCCCGCTTCGACGTCTCCGCCCACGGTGTTGAGAAGTATGAGGAGAGCCGATACATCGGGGTTTTCCTCCACGGCCACGAGTTGTGGGAGCACGTGCTCGTACTTGGTCGTCTTGTTCTGCGAAGGCAGCACGATGTGTCCCTCGATTTGCCCGATTATCGGGAGACAAAAGATGCTGCTCTTCTGCTCGGGTAAGTTCTGAACACCGAGTTCTTTGAGGTTATCTGCTCTGTCGCGCCCTGTTTCTCCTTGACCCAACACGAATCACATCCTCCTCATCTGTGGTCGCCACTATTACGATGGACTGCCGCCTGCCAAAAGGCCGGACACAGCACTTTCGCTGTTGCCGGCGAAGACCTCGAACTCAATCTTGGGGAAGATGTTGTCTCTGGCTTCGATTTCGGCGAGGAACTCGGCATCGACCTCGCCCCGGTCCAACTGAGACAGGAGGGCGCGGAAGCGCCCTATATGGAGGCGGAGCCGCTTTCCGGCATAGTCCGGCATTGTTCCCGAGGCAATGATAAAAGGCCAGTCTGATGATTGGGCAAGCAGGAGCTCGCGGAGGGCTTGGTTCATGACCCGCCGGGTTATGCCACCCCTCTCCCGGTACTTCACGCATGCCGCCGCCATCTCTTCCTGGCACGCGTGCAAGTGCCTATATACCCAGCTGCTGCTTCCCTCCAGCCAAACCTCGCTGTAGCCGTTGCGCCCCCAACTCGAGGGTGCCGGCCTGACTACCTCTGCGTCGCCGTGGCGGTCCAGATACTCACCTGGAGTGGTAGTCCTTACCCCCTGGGCCCGCCTAGAGAGGAGCCTCAGTGTTTCCTCAAGCCAGAGGGGGCCCTCGTACCACCAATGCCCGAACAGCTCAGCGTCGTAGGGGGCTACCATGACCGGAGGCCTCCCGGTCGCGTTTCCCCAGTACTCGGCTTCTTTGTTCCGCCAAAACACGAAATTCCCCGCATCTACCCTAGCCTTGGCCCCGGCTTTCTCAGGGTCGTAAATGTCCTTGTAGTCGCTCTTCCTGTTGGTCACCCGGTGGTATTTGATGCCTGTCGGCCCGCGTACGCCGTCGGGGAGCGCCGCGCCGAGATAATCAACAGGGAGGTCATAGCCGATATCGCGATGGAATTCACGATAGGCCCCGTCGCCGGGGTAACCTTCATCAGCGCTCCACACCTGGTTGCTGCACTCCGGGTCTCTGCCAAAGGCATAGAGTCCGGAAGGAGTCTTTATCGGAGCGTGAAATCCAAAGGTAGGCCGGGGATGCGCGCACAGGACTCCGTGCGTCTCCAATATAAAGTATCTCGCTCCTGCTTCGGCGAGGGGATCTTCGATTTCCGGAGAATAGGCGCACTCGGGGAGCCAGAAGCCGTCGGGCTCGACTCCGACCCTTTCCCTAAAGCAGCGGATACCCACTTTTATTTGGGCGGCTACCGCTTTTTCGTGCAACAAGAGAGGAAGGTAGGCGTGAGTCGCCGACGTTGTCATGAGTTCGACCGCTCCTTGGCGTCGCAGTCTCCGCCATGCCGCCGGCAGGTCTTCATCAAATTCCTCGAGAAACAGCCTCAGGATCTCTTCAAGCCTCGACCTGTACATGACAGCCAAATCGGACATGCGGGGAACGTTCCGGAGCCGCTCCACCTCTTTGTCACATAGGTCCAGCAGGTTTAGGAGGTAGCGCTTGTAGCGGCCTATGAGCAGGTCGTCGTGGAGCATCTCCAAGAGCGGAGGGGATAGGGAAAAGGTGATCCTGAAGGGCGTACCCTCCAGAGATAGCCTGCTTAAGGCCGCGAGGATCGGTATGTACGACTCGGTCATAGCCTGGAAAAGCCAGCGTTCCTGAAGGGTGTCCTCATGCTCCGGATGGCGCACGAAAGGCAAGTGCGCGTGCAGGATCATGCACAGGTAGCCCCGGGGTTTAGAGTCCAAGTCACTGCCTCCAGAGCATTGGTGAACTTACCTCATGGCGAGTTGAGTAGCGCCCGTAGAGCTTTGCCCAGTCGAAGATCGCCCATTCATCGGCGGCTTCCATTGAGAAATTCCTTGGCGGCAGCGTTATCGGGTTCGACCTCAGGAAAGGCACGAACTCCCCCTCAAAGAGGCGGCCGTACTCCGCCACTATGGTGTGGCGTGGCCGGTCTACATGTATGTACCAGTTGTCCGCATTTTCGCCGACAATAACGTCCATGTGAGCGGCAGGAGGCAGCCCGTAGGTCACATCGTACAGGCGAAGGGCGGGTTTCGAGAACCCCCATTCGGCAAGACGCTTTCCAACGAGGTTGCGATACTTTTCATGGGTGATTTCCCAATAGGCGTACACCCATTGAGGGTCTCGAGCCAAGAGGACGAGCCGGTCAACGCCGTACCTCTTTGGCAGGAAGTAATCTTCCTCTCTGAACGCTTTGGGGCTTCGCGGCTTAATCCTTTCACCTCTGCCGGTAGGCGTCCTATCCTCGCCAATGAAATCGCGCGGCCAAGCGTAGGCGCCGGGCTGAAATTCGATGGTCTCCGAGGCTTCCCATGCCAGTTCCACTTCTTTGGACAGATTGTCTTTCCGGAGATTCCGCTGTTTGAGCGCGCCCAAAGCTCTCGAACCTCCGACTTTGGGCCTCTCTACCCCTGCCAGCCGGTCTCTCTTAAGCGATTCTTCCGGGTCGATTTCTTCGGGAGGGATGCCTATTTCGGTAGACGCTTCCATCTCTCGCCGCCCGGACGATCTATTGGGGAGGGGTGAACGGGTTCGTCGATTTATGTAGAACGCGAGCGATAAGGCCACCACGACCGCTATAAGTACGAAGAGCCAAGTCACGAATAGGATTCCTCCCAGAAGGCTAAAATCCGAAAGACCACAGGGTAAGTCATTTGACTCTAGTAAATATGAGGAGTACGGGGCCGTTTTATGCGGGTGGAGGCGATGCCGAAACCTCCCAAAAACCCTGTCGAACGGTCTCTAGTAGGTGTTTCGGCTCAAATCACTGCGCAAAAAGAGGAATTTTGCCAGTTGGAGCGAATACCGCCCAAAGTGGGCGTAGACAGAGAAAAGACTCGTTTCCGTAGGGATAAACTGTGAGGAGGGAGAATTCGTGGCGCTTCCTAGTTTGACTCCGGCAGAAAAGAAGAAGGCGCTGGAAAAGGCTCAGTCAATGCGCAGGGCCAGGGCAGAACTCAGGGCGAAACTGAAGAAGGGTACGGTCAAATTCGCCGACATCCTTTCCGACAAGAATGACGCGGTTATTCAGAGGATGAAGGTGTCCTACCTTCTTAAGTCTCTGCCCAGAGTAGGCAAAGTCAAGGCCGAGAAGATCATGGAAGAAGTGGGCATCGACGAGTCCCGTCGTGTCCAGGGTCTCGGCAAGAGGCAGAAAGAGGCCTTGCTCGCCCGGTTCCTGGAGAAGTAATCGGGAGGTTCCGATGGGCACCCGCATGGTCAACATTGGATTCGGCAACATCGTTTCGGCAGACAGAATCGTGGCAATGGTGTCGCCTGAAAGCGCTCCCATCCGAAGGATAATCGGAGAAGCGCGAGACCGCGGGATGCTCGTTGACGCGACTCATGGCCGGCGCACTCGCGCGGTTATCGTGGTTGATTCCGGTCATGTGGTACTCAGCGCTGTGAACCCTGAAACCGTTGTTTCCAGGCTTGACGAGAACCGGTAACTAGAGATAGATAATAGGTACCGATGTCAAGAGGAAGGCTTTTTGTCATAACTGCTCCGTCTGGGTGCGGCAAGGGATCCCTGCGCCGCGCCCTTATGGCGAAAGACGGAATGCTTACCTTCTGTCCCTCCGTTACTACTCGGGCCCCACGGGCCGGAGAAGCTGACGGAGTGGATTATTTCTTTGTGTCCAGGGAAGAATTCCTATCCATGAAGGACCAAGGCGGGCTGGCAGAGTGGGCGGAGGTATACGGAAATCTGTACGGCACGCCCGGGAAGGCGATTGACGATGCCTTGGAGAGCGGAAGGGACGTAATCCTCGAAAAGGACGTTCAGGGAGCCAGGACCTTGCGGGAGGCATACCCGGAGGGTGTTTTTGTGTTTGTCCTGCCTCCGTCTGTTGAGGAGCTTAGGCGGAGGATCTGCGGCCGGGGAACCGAGACGCCCGACCAGCTCGAGATCAGGCTCCGCAGTGCCACTGAAGAAATGTCCGATCTCAAAGATTACGACTATGTTATTATCAATTCTGACCTTGACCGTGCTGTGGAAAGATTGCTGGCGATCGTTGCGGGAGAGCGGGCCCGTTTCCAAGAGGAGGACGCTTGAATGATGTCAGAACCCCGAGATGACCGGGCCATCCTGGAATCAAAGTACAGCCTGGTGATAGCGGTGGCCAAGAGGGCTAGAGATATTGTCAACCGGCGAGAACATGCTACTTCATCGTCGCGCAAACCGGTGAGTATCGCGTTGGACGAGGTCACTCGCGGGAAAATCAAGATTGTGATAAAGGCTGACGAACCTGCCGCAGCCGAAGAAACCGCAGAGACTCAAGAAGCAGAGCCGCTCCTGTGAGGTGGAGGGGACACCCCCCGTGTCCCGGAAGCGAATGAGCGAGAGATACATAGACGTCATTGTTGACGTCCCCGCAGTAGGTGACCGGGAGTTCACTTATTCTTTACCGGAAGAAATCGCCCTTCCGCGCGGTGCTAGAGTGCGCGTTCCGTTTGCCAGAAGCCATGTGGACGGATATGTTGTCGGCGATGCGGCCCACCACGCTCACATGGGCGTAAAAAGCGTTGAGTACGTCTACGACCTCGATTTCCTCCCTGATGCTGACCTTCTGGATCTAGGAGAGCGGCTTGCCGCGCACTACTGTGACTCCATTGCGTCGCTCTGGTCTTGCCTCTGGCCGCCGGTCGCGCCCAAGAAGAGCGTGGCGCGGATCATGAAGGAGGGGGGCTTCAGCGAGGCAGCACCTCCTTTCCGCTCTGGTGAATCGCAGGCGAGTCCCACGCCCATAGCCCTTAAGCCCGTTCCCGAGCTGGTCTGGGGAAGACCCTCATTTCGGTGGAAACGGTACTTGGCAGCAGTACGGGAGGCGCTTAGTTCGGGCAAAGGCGTTATTTTCCTCACGCCTGAGGTGAGGAACCTGGGGGAGGCCCTGGAGAGGCTGGCAAGAGAGGCACCGGGCGAAGTCTGCTCGCTCCATTCGGAGATGACCGGGGTTACCAGGAGAGGCGCGTGGTTGTCTCTTGCCAAGGGAGAAAAGCGAGTGGCCGTCGGCACCAGATCGGCAGTCTTTGCTCCGGTGCGGGATCTGGGTCTGATTGTCGTCGACGATGAGCCGTCAACTTCGTACAAGTCGTTGGAACGCCCCTTCTACAGCGCCCAGACAGTGGCGCGTTACAGGGCGCGTTCAGGCGCAAGAGTTCTATTTGGAGCATCGCATCCAAGCGTAGACACGTTTTGGCGTGCCCATGAAGAGGGGTGGGCCTCTTTCACGGAGGAGGAACCTCCTCACGAGTCTTTGACCCGCGAAGTGGTCTTTCTGGACATGAGGGATGCGCGGCCGAGCCGCGAGGTAATATCCGAGCCCATGAAAAGTGAGCTCGAGAGAGCCTTCTCCAGCGGCAAGAGAGCCGTGTTGTTCCTGAACAGGCGCGGCGATTCATCGCAGGTCTCGTGCCGCGATTGCGGCAGCGCGATTATATGTCCAAAGTGCGGCGTACCCCTTTCTCACCACGCGAAGGAGGGGCAGATGGTCTGCCACACTTGCGGGTACAGGGAGGAGGCGCCGGTAGTCTGCCCCACTTGCGGCGGGCACCGTTGGCGCATGTCGGGAGCCGGCATCGAAAAGGCGGAGGCCGAGTTCAAGAAGAAGTTCCCGGGAACCGAGGTCTTCAGACTCGACGTTGACGCTTCGAAAACGGTGAGCCCTGATGAGACCGTGAGGCGGTTCGGCCGGAGTTCTCCGTCCTGCCTCTTGGCCACCCAGATGGTGCTAGGGATGAGGCTTCCCGGCGATATAGGTTTTGTGGGAGTTCTCTCTGCGGATACGGCACTTAGCCTTCCGGACTTCCGAGCGTCGGAGAGGGCATACCAGATCCTGGCGCGGCTGGGCGACCTTGTTGTCTCTACTGAGGATTTCAGAGGGACTTACATGATCCAGACACGCAATCCGGACCATCACGCCGTAAGGGGAGTGACGGACAGGTTTCTCTTTTACGAGACCGAGTTGCAGCACAGGCGGATGCTCGGGTATCCTCCGTTTAGGGAGATTTTCAAGGTCCGTTTTGGGGGCAAGACGTTTGAGAGAGTGAAGGACACCGCGTCTATGTTCGCGCGTCTTGCCGAGAGCGACGATAGCGTGAGGGTTTTGGGCCCTGTTCCCGCGCCAAAGCCTAGAGTCCGCGGGGTTCATTGGTGGCAGATTGCGCTTCGCGGTGAGGACCACGAAGCTATGGCGGCTCTTTGCCGCCGGGCCGTGTCGCTCTTGCCCAGAACAAGTGCGGTTCGAGTGGTCATCGACGTAGAGCCGGTAGACATGGAGTAGCGCTTGACTCGCTCCCTCGCTGGGCTCATAGAATGTGCTGATCGTATATACACCGGCGACGAAAGGTGATAAGGATTGGCGAATCTCGAGATAAGACAGTTCGGAGACCCGGTCTTGCGGAAGAAATGCAAGGCCGTGCCGAGGGTTAATAATTCCATAAGAAAGACTCTGGATGATATGTTGGAAACCATGCGCGCGGCGTCGGGGGCGGGGTTGGCCGCTCCTCAGGTGGGCATCTCTAAGCGCATGGTTGTCGTTGACATAGGAGAAGGCCCGTACTTCCTGGTTAATCCCGAGGTGGTTTCCGCCTCTGAGGAAACACAGACCGGAATTGAAGGGTGCTTAAGCTGGCCGGGTTATGTTGGAGAGGTAGAGAGGCCTTTGAGAGTGACTGTCAAGGCGCTCGACAGGGACGGTCACGATGTATGGATTGAGGGAGAGGGATACTTGGCGAGAGCTCTCCTGCACGAGATCGACCACCTGGACGGCGTTCTCTATGTGGACCGTGCTACCACCATTTCCGAGGTCAAGAAAGAACCGGAAGAGCAGACAGACGGTGAGTCCGGCGCGGAGGCGCTTTCGCCCAGCCCTCTTAAGGCGGTGTTTATGGGCAGCCCTGAGTTCGCTGTTCCCAGCCTGGACGAACTGGTGAACGCGGGCGTCAAAGTCGAGCTCGTGGTGACTCAACCTGACCGTCCCTTTGGGCGAAAGCGGGAGCTCCGTGCGACTCCTGTGAAGGAGCGAGCCATTGAGCTGGATCTGCCGGTGCTCACTTGCGAGGACGTCGGAGACCCGGGTGTGGTGGCAAAGATACGTGAAATTGCGCCCGACTTTGTCGTGGTGGCCGCTTTTGGGCAGAAGCTGCCCACAGCGGTGCTTGACGCGCCCGCCCTCGCGTGCTTGAACGTCCACCCGTCTTTGTTACCGAAGTATAGAGGCGGCAACCCTATACAGAGAGCGATCATGAACGGCGACAAGGCAACCGGAGTCACGATCATCCACCTGAGTGAGAAGATGGATGCGGGAGATATTGTGCTGCAGAAGACAGTAGAGATAGGACCTAACGAGACATTTGGCACGCTTCTGAAGAGGTTGGCTTCGCTCGGTGCTCATGCGCTCATCCAAGCATGCTGCCTTGTGGCTGCAGGTTCGGACCGCAGGACTCCCCAAGACGAAGCCCTTGCGACTACGGCAAGGCACCTTAGGAGGGGCGAGGAAATAATCGATTGGTCGAAGTCCCGCGAGTCTGTTCATAACCTGGTAAGGGCGCTTTCGCCGAGGCCAGGCGCGGTGACTTTTGTGGATAAAGAGCGTATTAAGATTTGGGAGACCCGCATTCCTCCCGTTTCGACCGCACATTCCGCAAGGTACGGAAGCATAATCGGGATAGAAGGCGACCATGCCCTGGTGCAGTGCGGCGACGGCCCTCTAGCTGTACTTCTGGTGCAGCCTGAAGGGCGAAAACCCATGAGCGCCAAGGCCTTCTTGATAGGTAGAAGTTCAGTCAGTAGTTTTTCTAATGGGGGGGAGTAAGTATGTTCTGGTTCGATGAAGGCTACCTTCTCTTCGTCCTTCCGGCAATTATCTTTGCCATGTGGGCGCAGGCTAAGGTTAGGTCGGCGTTCAACACCTATTCCCGCCAGTTGTCAAGTGCCGGCAGGCCGGCTTACGAAGTTGCCGCTTCGCTTCTCAGCGATGCGGGACTCGGCGATGTGAGGATAGAAAGGCAGCGCGGAGAGCTGACCGACCACTATGACCCGCGCACAAGAACCCTTCGGTTGTCGGACTCCACATTTTCCAGCCCTTCAGTCGCGGCGATCGCTGTCGCGGCGCATGAGGTGGGCCACGCGGTGCAGCACTCGGTAGGATACGCTCCCCTGGCGATCCGCAACGGCCTGGTCCCGGTGGCGAGTTTCACCTCGCAGGCCGCGATCCCGCTCTTTTTCATAGGGCTCGTCTTCCAGTCAGGGCTCCTCATGGATATCGGCCTCCTGTTCTTCTTGGGAGCCGTTCTGTTCCAAGCCATTACCTTGCCGGTCGAGTTCAACGCATCCAAGCGTGCCCTCGACATGCTGCAGGTTTCAGGGGCTGTAGCTCCGGCTGAAGTGGTTCCCATGGGAAACATGCTGAATGCGGCGGCCCTAACGTATGTGGCGGGCACAGCCGTTGCAGTCGCTCAGTTCCTCCGCCTCCTACTTCTGAGGGGAAGGAACAGACGCTGACTTGTTGCCCCGGGAAGCTGCCCTTAGGATCCTGACCGATAAGAGGGGGAGTTCCCGGGGCTTTTACCTTTCCAAGCTCTCCAAAGCGAGCGATCGAGCCTTAGCCGAACGCCTGGTAAACGGCACCACGAAGTGGCAGGGGCTGCTGGACTACTATCTGGAGTCGTTTTCGAGCCGGAGCGTGAATACCCTGACTCCCCGCGTGCTCGCTGCGCTGCGCATCGGAGCGTACCAGATGCTCCTAATGGGCGCGCCGCCCTATGCCTCCGTGTCGACGGCCGTTGACTGCCTTAAGAGCAGAGGAGAGAGGGCGTTCGTTAACGCGGTCCTTCGCTCTGTATCTCGCAGCCTCGGTCACGTGGAATTGCCTTCTCCCGACGACAATCCGGTTTCATACGCCTCCATTCGCTTCTCGTACCCCGAATGGATATCCCGCGTTTTCATCGAGAAGTTCGGCCTTGAGGCTGCTTTCAGGTTGTGCGACTTCGGCAATGAAGCGCCTCCTTTAGTGCTCCGGGCGAACAGATCCCTAACCTCCGTAGAGTCTTTCATTGCCCGGCTGGAACGCGCGGGCATCGGCGCACGGCCCGGGCGAATTCCCGGTTCCGTGGTGCTCACGCGAGGCCATGAGGTATCCGGGCTGCCGGGTTTCGCAGAGGGTGAGTTCCTGGTGCAAGACGAGGCCGCACAGATTGTGTCTATGGTGGTCGCGGCGAGACCTTACGAGGCCGTGTGGGACGCCTGTGCGGCGCCGGGAGGAAAAACCGAGCATCTTGCAGAGATGATGGATGGGAAAGGGATACTTGTCGCCACAGACATCTCCCAAGACCGGGTGAAGATGGTGCGTGAGACGGTCGGGCGGATGGGATTTCCGTTTGTCACGGTTCTTCACGCTGACGCCGCGCGAGGTCCGGGCCACTCTCTTGCCGGCGGCGGCGACCTTCTCTTCGACCGTATCCTGGTTGATGCGCCGTGCTCAGGTTTGGGCGTGATTCGACGTAACGCCGACCTCAGGTGGAACCGGAGGGAGGCGGACATACCGGGCATGGCTTCGAGGCAGAAGGAGCTTCTCAAGGCTGCTGTGCGGCACCTTAAGCCGGGCGGAGTCATCGTGTACAGCACCTGCACCTTAACCGCGGAGGAGAACGAGCTTGTCTGGGCGGAGTTTCTACACACCGCCCATGATATGGTCCCTGAGGATCCTGCATCTGCAGTCCCGGAAGGCGTCGCCGCGCTGTTCTCGGGCGAGCCGTTCGCCGGGCCGGGGTACCGTTACCTCTTGCCGCAGGATGCGGGAACTGACGGCTTTTTCATCGCGAGAGCCAGACGTGAATCGTGAGTGAAGGGGATAGGACGATGCAAGAAGGAGAGAGAACGGCCCTTCTGGACCTGACTGAAGAAGAACTAAGCGCTCTCTTAGCCAAGCTTGGGCACAAGCGTTATCGCGCGAGGCAGATTCTTTCCTGGGTTTACCAGAAGTTCGCCGGCTCTTTCGAGGAGATGACCGACCTTCCAACATCCTTAAGGCAAGCCCTGGAAAAAGCGTTGGATTTTAGTAGCCTTGAGCTAGTCGGAAAAGAGGAGGGCGGAGGAGACTGGGCGAAAAAGTTCCTTTGGGGCAAAGACAAAAGGCCTCTCGTCGAATCGGTCCTTCTCAAGTACAGATACGGGCTCACCGGATGCGTATCTACGCAGGTGGGATGTCCGGCAGGCTGCGCCTTCTGCGCTTCCAAAGCCCTCGGGTACGAGAGGGGGCTGTCGAAGGGAGAGATTGTCGAGGAATTCCTCGGCATGTGCAGGGAAGAAGGAGAGCGGCTCGGACACTTGGTGTTCATGGGTACGGGTGAACCTTTCCTGAACTATGACAATGTCCTGGCAGCAATCGAGATGCTGTGCGATTCCCGAAACTACGATCTGTCAAGGCGGAAGGTTACCGTATCGACAGTAGGCATTCCGGATGCCATCGAAGCCTTCGCAAGGGATTCACGAGGGGTGAGGCTCGCCCTCTCGCTTCACGCGGTGAGCGACCGCGTGAGAGACGAGTTGATACCGCTGAACAGGACTTATCCCATCGGCCGCGTAATACCGGCCCTAAAGCGGTACGCCGACAAGACAGGCCAGCGTGTTACGATAGAGTACATGCTTCTCGCGGGGGTGAACGACCAGCCTTCCGATGCCCGGACGCTTTCCGCTCTTGTAGAAGGCATAGATTGTCTGGTAAACCTTATTCCATGGAACCCTGTGCCGGGGTTTCCCTGGAAACGCCCCGGCGCGAGTGCCACTTCGGCCTTTAGAGAGATATTGGAACGGAACCGTATAAAGGTCACTTTACGTCGTAGTCTCGGAGGGAGCATTGAGGCTGCGTGTGGACAGCTCCGCCGCAGATTGAGAGACAGATAACCCGGCGGGGGCGGACGGGCGCGTTTGGGAGGGACGGAGTTGCAGTGGAGCGCTAGAACCTCACGCGGGCTTGTAAGGCCCGATAACGAAGATTCGTGGATGGTGCAGGCGTTTTCCGACCACATTTGGCTGGCCATGGTGGCTGACGGTATAGGAGGTTGCGAGGCCGGGGAGGTAGCCTCCTCGCTTGCCATCAAGCACTGCGGCGAGTTTGTGTTGAACAACTACGAGAAAGAGGCTCCGCGTGACCTGCTCTTCAAAGCGATCCGCCACGGCAACCGGAAAGTGCTGCAGGCGGCAGCTGAAAGGGGAGCATCCGGCATGGGGACAACCCTTACCATGGCCTTTATCCGTGAGGATGAAGGCAAGCTCTACGCTGGGCACGTGGGCGACAGCCGCATGTATGTGCTTTCGAGGGGAGACATCCGCCAGATAACCGAAGACCACTCGGTCGCCGGAGAGTTGGTCCGCAACGGCGCGATAACCGAAGAGGACGCCATGCGGCATCCTGCCAGAAACGCGCTTACAGCTGCGCTTGGAACGGAAATATCTGTTCCCGTTGCCCTCTACGAGGAAGACCTGTCGCCCGGAGACGTTGTGGTATTATGTACAGATGGACTTACCGGGCTGGTCAACTCACGAGAGATCAGCGAAATGGCGGCTATGGTTTCTAGAAAGGAAGTCGCTCAGAGGTTCGTCGATACGGCAAACCAGCGAGGCGGCTACGATAATGTTACGGTGGTCTTGCTTTGGCCCGACATAAAGGGAGCCGCCTGCGGCTAGAGAGGTGAACCCGTTGGCACCGGCAGACATCACAGGCAGGAAGGTACTGAACAGGTACAAGATCGTCGAGAAGATCGGCGGCGGCGGGATGAGTGTCGTATGGAAAGCATACGACCTGGTCCTTGATCGCAATGTGGCTCTGAAGGTACTCCGGCCGGAGATGAGTGAAGATGAAGAATTCATAAGGCGCTTCCGGAGAGAGGCCCAGTCTGTGGCTTCTCTTTCTCACGCCAATATCGTCAACATCTATGACGTGGGCGAAGACCGGGGGCTCTACTTCATAGTTATGGAACTGATTGAGGGCGAGACCCTCCGCGACAAGATGAAAAGGGAAGGTCCTATCGCGCCGGCTGAGGCGCTTGAGATAGCGTCAGAGATTTGCGAAGCGCTTTCACATGCTCATGCCAGGAGGATCATCCACAGAGACATTAAGCCCCAGAACATCCTCCTTACAAAGAGCGGCCACGTCAAAGTGGCAGACTTCGGTATTGCCAGGGCTCTTGGCGCGATATCGACGACATCCCGTGATTTAGTGGTCGGTTCCGCTCCGTACGTCAGCCCCGAACAAGCGAGGAACGGTGTGGTTTCGACCAGGTCGGACATCTACTCGCTCGGCGTCGTCCTCTTCGAGATGCTTGCGGGCAGGCAGCCTTTTGCCGGTGAGAGCCCCGTGGCAGTCGCGCTTCAGCACGTACAGACTGAAGCGCCGTCACTTAAGAAGCTGAATCCCGCTATACCCGAGTCAGTTTCAAACCTGGTGGCAAAAGCGCTAAGAAAGGACCCTGAGGAGAGATTCTCGTCTGTCGACGAGATGCGCCGGGAAATGAACCTTGTTCTTGCGAGCGGCCTTTCTGACGCAGCAAAGGGACAGGATGGCCCGCGGCGGGAGGCGCCGGCGGGCTCGTATGAGGAGGATGACGAGGTGAGCCGCCCCAAGAGTAAGAGACGCGGGCTTACGTTGGGAACGAAGGTATTTCTGGTTATCGCCTTATTGGCGCTTGCCATGGGCGCCTATGCCTTCACGCTGTTTACCCGCTGGATCAATGTTCCGGTTATTGAGGTGCCTGAGGTTGCTGGGAAGACAGTGGTCGAGGCTCAGTCGATCCTCAAGAACTCGGGCCTCGTGCTTGTCATAGCAGCGCAGCAGAATCACCCTGAAGTGCCCGCCAACGTGATAATCTCGCAGAGCCCGTTACCCGGAGAACAGGTGAAGCAGGGCCGCGAAATTCACTGTGTGGTGTCTAAGGGACAGGATCTCGCCACAGTGCCGCAAGTAGAGGGGAAGACCTACAAAGAGGCCTCGATAGATATCGAGAACGCCGGAATAAGCGTGGGAAACGTAAGCAGAACCTATCACGAGACAATCGAAAAGGATAAAGTTATCAGCCAGAATCCCAAAGCCGGCCTTGAGGTTCCCAGGAATACGGTGGTGGACCTGGTTGTGTCTGACGGGCCCGAGCCGCAGTCGGTGAATGTTCCGAATGTGATTGGGATGACGCTGGATCAGGCCAAGGCGGCTCTATCCGAGGTGCTGCTTGATTACGGCAGCGTGGAGTATATGAATTCCAGCCAGCCTGAAGGTGTTGTCATTGGTCAGAACCCGCCGGCGGGCACGGAGGTGCCCTTCCAGTATAAAGTCAGCCTTATCGTGAGCGGCAGGAGGTCTTCGGGCGGGCACCAGTACGTGAAGAAGTTCTACGTTCCCAGCGAACTTGCCGGGGGAACCAACAACTTGGTGCACGTTGTGATCACGGTTAAGGATGCCAAGGGTGAAAGGGTAGTCTACGACAGGCTAGTTCAGCCCGAGATCGAGCAGACGGTGCAGTTTATGTGGGAAGGTACCCAGGCAACCGTCATAACCGATATGGGCGGCAAGAGAACTTACGAGCAAATCCGGCCTTAAAGCGGGGTGTTGGAAGGCATTTGGAGGGCAGGGTAACCGCCGTACATTCGTCGTATTGCCTGGTGTCCACCGGGGATAAGACACTCAGGTGCGCGTTTAGAGGACGGCTTCGTCACGGCAGCGTGCAGGTCATTCCCGGGGACTTGGTGAGGCTTAGCCAAACCGGGGATGAAAATCTCATTGAGGAAGTGCTGCCTCGAAAGAACTTCCTCATCCGTCCTCAAGTAGCCAACATCGACCAGGTGGTTGTTGTGACCGCCGTGACTCGCCCTCCGATTGACCGCGTGTACCTTGACCGGGTTTTGGTGCACCTAGAGTCCAGAGATATTGAGGCGGTCATATGCCTCAACAAGAAGGACCTCGAAGATCCAAAAGAGATGCAACGTTTAGCCTCGGTGTATGAGAAGGCGGGTTACCCCGTGGCGATTACATCTGCGGTGACAGGCGACGGCCTTTCAGATCTTGTCGGCCTAATGGGCGGCAAGAACGTCGTACTGGCAGGAGCCAGCGGCGTTGGCAAGTCAAAGATCATTTCTGCTCTTATGGACCTGGAGATCGATACCGGCGGCCTCTCCAAGCTGAGGCGCGGGCGCCATACAACCAAGGGTGTCACCCTTTACAAGATCGGCAGGTCGGCCTACCTTGCCGATACCCCCGGGTTTTCGAGGCTGGACATCATTGACTGCGAACCCTTCGATCTGGCCTACTACTACAGGGAGATGACCGAACTCGTTCCCTTCTGCCACTTTCCAAGGTGTCTTCACAAGACAGAGGAGCAGTGCGCGGTGAGGTTCGCCCTGGACGAAGGGAAGATCGCTCCCGAGAGATATGAGACTTACCTGGCCCTCCTAGACGAATGCCTTGAGAAGGAGAAACGCAGATATGACTAGAGTACAAGTCGCTCCGTCGCTGCTTTCGGCCGACCCTCTTAACCTTGAACGCGAAGTGCTCTCCATGAAAGCCGCGGGGGCCGACCTCATTCACCTGGATGTTATGGACGGGCACTTTGTCCCGAGTATTACGTACGGCTCGGATGTGGCTGAAAGGCTGGTGTCTTTGGGATTACCTCTGGACATTCATCTGATGGTTGACTGCCTCGATGTCGCCGTGCCCCTCTTTGCCGGGTCGGCTTCATACCTCACTGTCCACGCTGAAGCTACCAAGCACCTGCACAGAGTGCTTCAGAGCATCAAAGCTAAGGGCATAAAGGCTGGCGTGGCGCTAAACCCCGCTACTCCGCCGGACATGCTCCCGTATGTCGCCGACCTTGTCGACCTCGTGCTCATAATGACCGTGAACCCCGGATGGGGCGGGCAAAAGTGCATCACGGATATGGTGCGCAAAGTAGCAGAGGTGAGAGATATCGGCCGGTCGTGCAAAAGACGGTTCGAGCTCGAGGTTGACGGAGGTATTACCGCGGAAACCGCCCCGGCCTTTGTCGAAGCCGGTGCCACAATACTTGTGTCCGGCAGCTACCTGTTCGGCGCCCCCGACAGACAAGATGCCGTGTTTCGCCTGAGAGAAGGCACCCTTTCATCCCGCTGAATATACTGTCTTGACTTTCCATTGCGAGAAGCGGGGATTGGCATGCGGCTGCGGTCTCGGGCTGCCAGAGAGAGGATGCCTATTTGGATTCTGATGGGGCTGGCCGGGGTGGTCATCCTCATTTTGTCGCTGCCGTCATGGGTTCTCCTCGCTATCGTCGGAACCGGCCTCATGTTAGGCGCGTGGCTCGGATGTAAGAGCGGGCTCTAGGGGGAGGACTGGTAGATGAAAGTGCGCGTCATGAAGGTCCCGAAGATGCTGACAGGCCTGGTAAGAGCCATCCTGGGCCTGTTCGGCTACAGATAGAAGTCGTACCCAAGTCAAGACACCTCTCTCCTTTGCAGGTTTGAGAGGTGTTCTTCTCTTAAGGGAGCGATATGCCGGGACTTACTCTTGAGAGACGGCCCTCGCGACTACGGCTCTCTTTACCTTGCCTGAACGCAGGCAAGAGGTACAGGCGTAGATTCGCCTGGAATGTCCGTTAACTATCGCATGAACCCTCTGAATGTTGGGTGACCAAGTCCTTTTCGTTTTGATCTGGGAGTGGCTAACGCGGTTGCCGACCGACGCGGCTTTGCCGCAGACTTCGCACCTGGGCACAAAAAAAACCTCCTTGCGGGTCTTCCGTATGACCTTAGCATTGTAGCACAAGGTGAATAGGGAGGAAAAGCGGAGAATCATCTAGAAGTGGGAGTGACCTCATATGCGAAGGAAGGATGGTCTTGCCGCACTTGACTGGAAAAGAAGTTGAGACTGGCTTGGGCCGGCTGGTATTGTCGGAAGAAGCCATAGCCACCATCGCCGGCGCCGCAGCCACCGAGTGCTATGGGGTAGTAGGTATGGCGGGTAGAAAAATGACCGACGGCATCGCGGAGCTTTTGGGAAAGGAGAACCTCTCCAAGGGCGTCTCCGTTTCCATTGAGGGCGATGAAGTGTACATCGATCTGGCCGTCGTTGTCGGATACGGGGTCAGGATTTCCGAAGTGGCGCGCATGATTGTGGAAAAGGTCAGATACACAGTAGAGAACGTAACGGGGCTCAAAGTCAAAAAAGTTACAGTGAACGTGCAAGGAATCAGGCTACAAGGGAGCTCGGGGAGTTGAACATGGTCCATATGGTCCTTGATGGCGAGGTCTTCAGAGATCTCGTCTTAAGCGCGAGATCGTATCTCGGCGCACGTAAGAAGGAAGTTGATTCTCTCAATGTCTTTCCGGTTCCCGATGGAGACACGGGAACCAACATGTATCTCACTTTATCATCTGCAGCCGACGCAGTGGCCGATCGCTCAGGCCTCACGTTGTCTCAAGCATCCGAAATGGTGAGCCACGGCGCGCTCATGGGTGCCCGGGGCAACTCCGGCGTGATCCTGTCTCAGATCCTGCGAGGATTTGCCAGGTACTTTAGCGGCAAGGACAGCGTGTCGAGTAACGAAATCGCGTCCGCTTTGGATGAGGCCGTAACTACAGCCTACAAGGCCGTAATGAAGCCGGTAGAGGGTACGATCCTCACGGTGCTCCGGGGTCTCAGGGACGGCGCCGCGGCTGCAGCTGCCAAGGAGTCTGATCTCGGCTCCATACTGCGGCTGGGTCTAAGAGAAGCCAAAACCGCTCTCGACAGCACTCCCGAGATGCTGCCTGTGCTGAAACAGGCAGGCGTGGTGGATGCGGGAGGTAAGGGACTGGTTTTTATCGTGGAAGGTTTTCTCGAGGCCTTGTCTCACGATGGTGCCAGAGAGGTCGCGGTCGGCGACGCTGTGACTGATCAGGCCAAGGCGCCTGCGCCGGGCAAGTTTCGAGTTGAGGAACTGGAGACGGCCGATATTCGCTATCCCTACGATACTCAGCTCCTTGTCGCCGGTAAAGGCATGTCTCTTTCCGCGATGCGGGAAAGGCTGGAGCCGCTCGGCGATTCACTCTTGGTGGTCGGTTCTGAAGAACTGGTTCGGGTTCACATCCATACCGATCGCCCCGGTGACGTGCTCACTCTCTGCCTCGAGTTTGGAACTTTGTCCAATGTGACCATCGACAATATGGTGGAGCAGTCAAGTGCGATGGCCGGCAACGAGGCTAGCGGCCGCATGGCAGTGGGAGCGGTGTCGTTCCCGGCGCCTCACGGAAGCGCCTCGCCGTTCGGTGTCGGTACGGTGGTTCCTGAAGAGGTTAAGGACACCGGCATTGTGTCTGTCGCTACCGGCCAAGGGCTTAAGGATATAATGACTAGTCTGGGCTGCGATTTGGTCATCGACGGCGGGCCGACTATGAACCCGTCCACAGCCGAACTAGCGGCGGCCGTGAAGACCGTTCGAGCGAAGAAAATCATCTTCCTTCCGAATAACGGAAATATCTTCCTAGCAGCCAAGCAGGCGAAGAAGCTGACCGGCCGCAACATGTACATCGTTCCGTCAAAGACCATACCCCAGGGCATATCCGCTCTCTTATCCCTGAACCTCGATGAGGACATGGGACACAACCTCAAGCGGGCCTCTAAGGCGCTCAAGAAGGTGAGGACGGGCGAGATCACCTTTGCAGCCCGCACCGGGAAGTTCGGCCGGCACGCCATGAACAAGGGAGATATCCTGGGCCTGATAGACGGAAAGGTTGAGATGGTAGGGAAAGATCCTACGGAGATGCTCTACGCGGTCGTGAGGAAGATGGTTCGCGACAGCGACGAGATCGTTACCGTATACTGGGGTGCCGATGTGGATTCCGACAGCGCTGCCACGGCAGAGGAGACCCTTCGGGCGGGCTTAAGCGACTCCGTGGAGGTTGAGTTCCACGAAGGAGGCCAACCGCTCTACTACTATATAGTCTCGGTGGAATGACGCCGCCATGGGGCCTTCACTCAGCGACTCGGTTAGATATGTCAAAGGTGTCGGGCCTAAGAAAGCGCTCCTTTTAAGGGAGCTGGGCATTCTCTCTTTGGGAGACCTTATTGAGTATTTCCCCTTCCGGATCGACGATTTCTCGCGGGTAGCGCGGATGGATAGCTTGGTGCCGGGCGAAGAAGTGACCGTCCGCGGCCGGGTCATCTCAGGTCAGTTTGTGGGCAGCCGCCGAGGCGGAGCCTTCAGGGTAGGCATTACCGACGGAACCGGGGTTGTGTATCTGGTCTGGTACAACATGCCGTACATGCAGCAGCGGTTCGATGCAGGTCAGTTCGTGTCGGCCTCAGGCAGGGTTGAGTGGCGGCGCGGAGGCTTGGAGATCGCCCATCCCATGTGGCACGCGGGAGGAGAGGACGGCGGCAGCGGCCCCGTGGTGCCTGTCTACCACGTTACGCAGGGCCTTACTTCCCAATCTTTGCACTCCATCATCAAGGAGGCTCTGCCGTCCTGCCTTATGGCATTGAAACCTTTGGTGCCGGCGTCAATCCTCAAAAAACACGATTTAATACCGGAAGGACAAGCCTACCGTTGGATACACAGCCCGGATTCGGCCGACCAATGGGAAAAGGCGCGAAAGACCCTGGCTTTCCGAGAAATGCTGCTTCTCCAGACAGCGCTCATCAGCATGAAGCGCGAAGCAGAACATTCGAGAGGACCCGCGCCCTTTGAAAGGTTTCGACTGTCCAAGAGGTTCCTGGACTCTTTGCCTTTCCGCCTGACGCCCGCGCAAGAGAGAGCCGTATCTCACCTCGCTGATGATCTCTCCTCCGGAAAAACGATGAACCGGCTCTTGCAGGGCGACGTCGGCAGCGGAAAGACGGTAGTGGCGATGTACGGGCTGCTTGCAGCCGTGGAGAATGGGTGGCAGGGCGCCCTTTTAGCGCCAACCGAGATCCTGGCTACGCAGCATAGGAAGACGTTTGAGAAGCTGGCTCCGGATCTGGCCAGGGTCGGATTTTTGTCGGGAGCGACGCCGAAGCGGGAAAGAGAGTCTTTGCTGGAAGAGTTGTCTGCCGGAGATATCGACATACTGATCGGCACTCATGCCTTGCTTGGACCGGATATCCGGTGGCGCAATCTCGGCTTTGTCGTCACCGACGAACAGCACCGGTTCGGGGTCAAACAGAGGCTAAGGTTGCCGACTGCCGATAGATGCGCCCCTCACGTCTTGGTGATGAGTGCGACGCCCATCCCTCGATCACTAGCCCTCACCCTGTACGGGGATCTGGACGTCACAGTGATCGACTCGGTGCCTCCCGGTCGGACTCCGGTACATACCACATATCTTCCTGAGAGTAGGCGTAAGTTTGCCTATCAAACTGTGAGAAGCGAGGTCGATAAAGGCCGGCAGGCTTTCGTGGTGTGTCCCGCCATCAATGAAAGTCAGACAGACAAAAAAGCCGCCGTGAAAGTCAAAGAGGAACTCGACAAATCATACTTGAGAGGACTCAAGACTGCGCTTGTCCACGGCAGCTTGTCCAAGAAAGAAATTGAACAAACGATGGAATCATTTGCCAGAGGCGAGATCCAGGTGCTTGTGTCTACAACTGTTATTGAGGTTGGGATCGACGTGCCTAACGCGACCGTCATGGTGATCGAGGATGCAGGTTCCTTCGGACTGGCAACTCTGCACCAGTTGAGAGGGCGAGTAGGCAGAGGAGACTTCGCTTCATCCTGTTTCCTTATCGGCTCGAAAGGCGGAAACGAAAACAGGCTGAAGCAATTGGAGAAGATGGCCGACGGATTCCAGGTGGCGGAGATGGACCTGCAGGAGCGCGGCCCGGGCCAGTTTTTCGGCACTGCCCAACATGGAATGCCCGATATCAGGGCTACCGAGTTGGGGTTGACTCTGGACATAATCACTCGAGCTCGCGAAGAAGCAAAACTTGTCGTGGAGGCACTGAGCGAAGGATCTCCTTCGCCCGAAAGCCAAAGACTTGGTGCCGCAGTCAAAGAGAGGTTTGGCAACCTACTGGAGCACGGCAGGTCCAGGTAGCGCGGATTCAGTTGTGTGCACAGCGTGCTTCGCCAAAAGTTTACTTGACATAAAAAATCCACAACATCCCAGCATGAAGCCTCCTGAAGTGAACATAATAAGTCACGACAGGAGGTGACATGAATGGGAACCGGACAGAAAAGGAACATCGCGGTGGTGCCTCAGGCTCGTGCGGCTCTTGACTCATTCCGGAACGAGGTCGCCAATGAGCTGGGTATCCAGCCTCCGGGCGGCTACTGGGGTGATATCCCGTCCCGCACCTGTGGCGCAGTCGGCGGACACATGGTAAGGCGGATGATCGAGCTCGCGGAGCAGAGCCTTTCGAACGGTCGTTTCCCCGCAGCGGGAAGCACCGGGCAGCAAAAGCAGTTCTAGGTAGGGTTCAACGAATACGCAGTGCGGGGGCAGCTTCGGCTGCCCCTTCTGTATTTTCGACATCACAGGAGGAGCAAAGAGAAAGTGTGGGGTATATCACCTCCGGGGTGAGATAAGATGGCGGTTTTGGAGTATGTTGACCTTACTCTCGAGGAACTCAAGTCTCTCGCCGAAAAGGCAGAGAAGACCGTGTTTACGATGGCTGTGAGTCCCATTGAGGTGCACGGGCCGCACCTCCCGCTCGGGACGGACATACTGATCGCGACTGCTGTGAGAGACAGGGTTCAATCTCGTGTAAGCCAAAAGGATCCCGACGTCACGTTTGTCAACCTGCCGCCTCTGTATTGCGGCTCAGATGCCCTCCCGTATCCAGGTTCACTATCGGTCAGCGCGGCGTCTTTGAGCGGTGTCCTCTACGACTACTCCAAAGGCCTCGCCCGGCAGGGGTTCAAGTATCTCTTCATTTTCGACAACCACGGAGGTCCCCGGCACCACCTCGGTATAGCTGCGGCCAGCGAAAAGGCTTGGTCAAGGCACCGTTTCTACCTGGTAGATCCTTTTATCGACATCTACCGGCGGATGGTCATGCACGATAGTGAACTCTTGTCCCAAACAGGGCTGGAGCCAGGCGCTTGTGGAGACGATGCGGACAACCACGCGGGCACCAACGAAACATCTCTTGTGATGGCCGTCTCAGACGATTACGCAGGTAAAGATTTCTCAGGTATCGCTGCTTCACTGCCTCCTCAGCTGACAGGCGCGGCAAGAGCAGTGGACGCTCTCGGCAGAACCATCGAGAGCCTGGGCGCGAGCCGCGCCGGTCCCGACCTGAGGCACCTCGCGCAGGCACTGGCCTGGACCGGCGAGCGGGACTTTAGGCCTTACATGGGTGCTCCGGCGCTGGCATCAAGGGCTGCAGGAGAAGCGATGCTAGAGGCGCATGTGCGCATCTCCGTTGAACTAATCGAGCAAGCCATGTCAGGCCGGGAGGTACGGCTGAAACCGATACTTCAGAGCCTGTCTTTCCTCCGGCACCTGCCTGAGTAGAGAGGGCATGAAGCCTATTGCAGGTAATCCAGCATTTCCTCCTCGGTTATCGCGGGCTGCGTCGCGTGATTGATGGAAGCTGCAAGGAGTTTCGACATTTCCAGGATCTCTACGTCGATATCCTTGGTGGTTACCATCAGGTCCCGGATCTCCTGGCTCAGAAAATCGTTCACCGAATCAAGGGTCGCTCTACCATGGGGGTTGAACCTTTGGAAGTAAGACTCCAGAACGTCGGACGCGATCGCGGCGCCTGAAACAACCGTAGGGACTCCCATTGCGATTACGGGGATGCCCAGGGTTTGTTGGTTGATCCCAGGGCGCTTGTTTCCGACGCCGGACCCGGGCTGGATCCCTGTATCCGCGATTTGGATCGTAGTCAGGAGCCGCGAGGGGGCCCTTGCCGCCAAGGCGTCTACAGTGATGACCAGGTCGGGCTTTACTTCCCGGACAATTCCTTTGACTATGTCGATGGTCTCCATGCCCGTGATGCCCAATACTCCGGGAGAAATGGCCGCTACAGGGTTCAGCCTTCCGCCCAGCTCCTGCGGCAGATGCTCGCGTATGTGTCTCGTTATCATGAGTTGAGAGACGACTCTGGGGCCCAAAGCGTCCGGAGTTGCCTGCCAGTTGCCGAGGCCGACGATAAGGACATCGTTCGTCCTGGGAAGGCCGGCCAACTCCGCCAGCTCTCTGGACACAATCCCCGCCACTTCCTTAAGCAGGTCCCTGCTGCGGTATCTGAGAGCCGGGCACTCAAGGGTGAAATATCGCCCGGGCGGTTTGCCTATCTGTGCAGCAGCTTGCGGGTTCATGACGGATACACGGGTGATCTTGATGCCGTCCAGGTCCTCTTCCTGCACATTCATGCCGGGGATGCTCTGCCCGGCCCTTCCCGTGGCGATCGTAGCGCGTTCTAAGGCAAGGTCGGTTCTTTCGTTATGGCTTAGGAACAAACTAAAGTCCCCCCAGATGATCGCATTTGGGATTTCGTTCGACATCCCAGTGCTATACTACCCAAAGGACTCGGCAAGATATGACGCAAAACTACGGAGTGATTGCGTTGGAGATAGGACCGCTGCTGGTGGCCGCTCTGGCAGGCGCATCTATGGCCGTTCAAGGCTCCTTGAACGCCGTTTTGGGGAAGAAGACGGGCTCGTTTGAGGCCTCATTTATCGTGCATGTCATCGGCGCAGTCCTCTTGGGAGCCATCCTTCTCTTGGGGATGGGGACAGGCGATCTCCGCAAGGCTCAGGAAGCTCCATGGTGGAGCTACCTTGGAGGCCCTCTGAGTGTTCTCATCATCTGGGGAGTGCTCACTTCGGTCGGCAAGGTAGGCGTCTCCAATGCAAATACGGCGATAGTCGCTTCGCAAATAGCTATGGCACTCGTACTGGACTGTCTAGGGATTACCGGCGTGAAAGTCACTATCGGGTGGATGAAGGTGGTGGGCGCTCTTCTCCTTATCGCCGGCGTTTACCTTCTACTCAAAGACGGTCACTGAGGGCGGCTTGAAGGCGCATCGTAAAGAAGGTTTTCCAGGTCTTCTCGTAGAAGGCGATAATCTTGGTAGAAAAAAACGCCGCTTCTTGTGGAAGCGGCATTGGGAGAGGAGAAACCGGAGGAAGAGCCTGATAGGGACGATCTCACGATCGAACCCTGACTCTCGGTTGGTAATATTGACACCTTTGGCGGTTTTTATGCGAGGCGCTCAAAGAATCTCGCGAGAAAGAAGGATTTCGGTTGATAGCTGTGTATCCAGGCAGTTTTGACCCGCTGACCAACGGCCACTTTGACATAATCAAGCGCGCCGCAAGGTCGTTTGATAGAGTATTCGTCGTCGTCTTCGACAACTCGGCGAAAAAAACCATGTTCACCGTGGAAGAACGGATGTCCTTCTTGAAGGATGCCTGCAAAGACATTCCAAACGTAACTGTTGACGCGTCTTCCGGCCTTCTTGTCGAATATGCCAAGAAAGTTGGGGCGGGGGTCATTGTGAAGGGTTTGAGGGCTGTTTCTGACTTCGACTATGAGTTTAAGATGGCCCTCATGAACAAGAAACTGTGTCCTGACATAGAGACCTTCTTCATGATGACATCGCTTAAGTATCTGTATCTCAGTTCCGCTCTGGTCAAGGAGGTAGCTTCGTATGGCGGCTGCATAAGAGACTTGGTGCCGCCGGCCGTTGAGGATAAAGTCTTCGAAAGGCTTGGGCAGAAGAAACCGCAAGGCAACATCTAGCGAGGCGAGGTGCTTAACGTGGACGTTTTGGCTCTCTTGGACAAACTTGATGCTTATCTTTCCGAGTGCTCTAGGTTACCCCTGGTGGGGAAACTCCTTGTCGATGAAGATGAGGTGTTCTCCATCATTGACGACCTTCGTGCGCAACTCCCTCAGGAGTTGGAGCAGGCCAAATGGTTGTTGAAGGAACGCGACAGGATTCTGCAGGAGGCCAGGAAAGAATCTGAAGGTATCGTAAGGGATGCTCAGGGCCAGATAGCCACTCTGGCGAGCGAGTCCGTGATCACGAAGGAAGCTCGTGCTCAGGCTGAGGAACTGATGGCCAGGGCTAGAGATGTTGCCAAAGAGATAAACCTTGGAGCTCGCGAGTACGCAGATGAACTCATGAAGGCCGTTGAGGACGCCATAACCGACGTACTGGAGCGTGTCAGGCAAGGCAGACGCGAACTCTCGGTTGAAAGAGAAGCGGCCGCGACCAAGCCTGTTGAAGAGGTCGATACAGAGGCGGCAGAAGATGACGAGGATGACGATTCTTTCTTCGAAGGCTTGGACGATGATGAGGAGGACTCAAGGGGCAAGAGGCGCCGGAAGAAGTAGAAGGCACCTGAGAACCCGTTCCGGAGACCAAGAGAAGGTCTGCTCGATATAGCAGATCACCTTTTCAGACTTCGCCTTAGGAGATCGAAGGCAGCCAGTCCTGTTGACATGAGTGCGACTGCAAGGACGCACGCGGCGCAGGTTTTTGTCGCCGCGCCTACATTTTGGAGCCAGACTAGCGAGCCTGTCACCGTATGGGGTTCGAAAGTCGGCAGGTGCCATCGTGCTGCGCCCGGTTTCATGAATGCCACAGTGAGGACTGCGGCGAGAATGCCCTGAATGAACCTGGCCAGCGTGTAAGGCAGAACCGACAACCCCGACGGCTGGATCACAGCTGCTACCTGAGCATGTACGGATAATCCGCTCCACGCTATGATGGCGCTGCAAGCCGCCACTTTCGCGAAGAGAGACGCCTCAGCTTGCGAAGCCATGGAAGTGCCGATGGTTATCTCGAAAAAACCGCTAACGAGAGATTCGTGTATGCCCTTGGGAATCAGGAAGTCGGGGATAACTTTGGAAATCCCTGTTGAAATGGCCGCGGTGATACCCGCGATCCTCAGAAGTTCGAAGATTACCGAAAACAAGACCATGAAGCCGAGAATGGAGAGAAGGGTATTGACGGACCTCGTCACAGAGTCTCCGAGGAGTTTACCGAACGGCCGCGGGTTTGCGGTCTGCGCCCGCCGCATGGCCCGGTAGGCCCTGGTGACGATGAAGGACCCGTCGGATGCGATGGGAGGGCTCGCGGGGTCCCTCCGTCGCCAGAACCGCATAGCCAGCCCGACAGCGATCGCGGAAAAATAGTGAGCGGCGATAATGATGCCGGCGAGGTCAGCCCTTTTGAACATGCCCACCGCCACCGCTCCTGTCATGAACAACGGATCGGAAGTGTTGCAGAAGCACATGAGCCGCTCGGCCTCGGCTTTGGTAGCCAGCCCGTCGTCCTTGAGGCGCGCTGAAAGAGCCGCTCCCAAGGGGTAACCCGAAGCTATGCCCATCGCCATCGTGAAGGATCCAGACCCGGGCACGTTAAAGAGGGGCCTCATGAAGGGCTCGCATAAAACACCCATGAAGTGGACGACTCCCATACCCATAAGGAGTTCGGCAGCTATGAAGAAAGGCAGTAGCGCGGGGAGGACAACTTCCCACCAAACGGTGAGTCCTCGTTCGGCTCCCTGGAATGACGGCTCAGGGTAGAGTATCATAGAGGCTGCTACCAGGATCACGAGGCACGCGAGACCTAGGGTTAAGATCGCATCTTTTCTGACTCTACTTCGCAAGAAGAGGATTGCGATTATACCGACCACCAACAAGAGCGGCATGAGTTTCATCCAACCGGCCTCCTTCGCCCGCTCTAATCTATATGCCGGAAGGAAAGGGGATTACGACCGTGAGGAGGTTAGAGCGGGGTATCGCGGGCGGCGCTCCGAGAAGGCGTGCGCTAGCCTTGGCCGTGTTCGCTCTGGTGCTGTGCGCCGGTTTCCTTCCAAGCGGGTTTGTCGCCGTATCTCCGGGCCCTGTCTTCTCCTTGACTGAGATGGTCGAGGTCAGTGGGCGAAGAGACCCGGCAACCCCCTTCCACATGGTTACCGTAGCGGCGGAAGAAGCCAATTGGTACCGGGCTCTGAGCGCAGCGGTAGATCCCCGTGTCAGCTTATGGGATAAGAAAGAGCTAACCGGCGGCAAGAGCCTTCAGCAGTATCAAGAAGAGATGGAGCGGCTGATGGAGGAGACCAGAATCATCGCCGCAAAGCTGGCGTTCAAGCACGCCGGGATGCCGGACACCGATGAGGCTTTGTCTCTCGTATCTATAGAGAACGGTGAGGTTCTCGGCCCCTCGGGGTCTTTGGCGTTCGCCCTGCAGCTATCGAGCATACTTAGGGATGAGGATCTGGCGGGGGGAGCAGCGGTCGCCGCGACGGGGGTGCTGGACGAATCCGGTAAGGTGTCGGCCGTAGGCGGAATATCTCATAAAGCGGCGTCGTGCCGGGACGGCGGTATCGATCTCTTTATCGTGCCGAAGGCTAACCTCGAAGAAGCCGTGAGCGTTGCAGAGGACCTCTGCGTGATAGGGGTGGAGTCGCTGGATGAGGCGATACAGGCTGTTAGGGAGGCGACAAGGTCTATTCCTTGACACTTCTTTTTTCCCCTGAGTATAATCCCTATTGTGTCTTGGATGGAGGTCTTTCCTTGAAGATTGACGTTTCGGAAATCCTGAAGGTGCCAGGCGCCAGCATCCCGTTTGAGGTAGAGGGAGATCTGGGCAAAGATGAATCCGCCGGCCTTTTTGAGGCTTCGGGTCCTTTTTCTGCTCGCGGCGTGGCAACCTCGATCGGCGACGGCGTGTATGTGGAAGCCCATGCCGAAGGCAAAGTGAACCTTGTTTGCTCACGCTGCCTTGTTCCATTCACCAAGACCGTGGCTCTGAATTGTGAAGGAAAGTTCGTTGAGGACGCCCAATCTCGCGAGACCGACGACGAAGTCGAAGTGTTTCCGCTTGACGGCGAGTTTTGCGACCTTGACGAGATGTTGAGACACGAGATAGTGCTCTCTCATCCCATGAAGCCTCTGTGCTCCACCGGCTGCAAGGGCATCTGCGCCGTCTGCGGCAAGAACCTGAACGAGGGGGACTGCGGGTGTGAAGCACCTGAGTCTCAAGAGACAGCGTTCGGCAAGAAGCTTCTTGAGGCTGTAAACGAAAGGGGAAAGAAACATGGCCGTTCCTAAGAAAAGACACTCGGCGTCTCGCCGCGATATGCGCAAGGCCAATTGGAAGCTCAAGGCGCCGTCTATGGTGGAGTGCCCGCATTGTCACGCCTTGATCCTGCCTCACCGCGTGTGCCCGTCCTGCGGCTACTACGGCGGCAAGGAAGTTGTGAAGGTGGAAACGAAGTAGAGCACCCATAACTTACCAACCTACACACCAGCAGCGGAAAGACTCCGGTTTATTGGCCGGAGTTTTTGCTTCCTCACTGTTGCCAACAATGGACAAACATAATATACTTGCCACTAATATCAAGGTATTAGTACCAGCCCACAATTCCACGGGAGATGATCCTGATGCCGCCAGGCCCAAAAGACCGTAGACAGCGTCTTCGGGCAGTGTTGGAATCGAATCCATTTCTCTCTGACGGGCGGCTCGCAAGGCATTTCGGAGTAAGTGTCCAGACCATCAGGCTTGACCGCATGGCCCTCGGGATACCGGACCAGCGGACGCGGACCAAAGAGGTCGCTGAGCGGGCCTATGGGAGAGTCAGGTCTCTCGGACAACGGGAGATTGTCGGCGAACTGATTGACGTTGAGCTAGGGAAGTCGGCTATATCGTCACTGGAAGTCACGCCTGAGATGGCCTTTCAGCGTACCGGCGTCACTCGTGGGCACTACATCTTCGCGCAAGCGGATTCGCTTGCCATAGCCGTAATTGACGCTAAGAATGTAGTTACCGGAATTGCCAACCTGAAGTTCAAGAGACCCGTCACGGTCGGCGAAAAGCTGATAGCCAAAGCCCAGGTCGTGAGAGAGAAAGGCAACAAATCCGTTGTATTGGTTGAGACGCGTGCCGGCGGTGAGGAAGTCTTCCGGGGGAAGTTCCTCGTGTTCGCCCTCGAGTGAAGTGGAGGCATAGCAATGCCTGAACGGTCTTCTTTTTCAATAGGCGTCGACCTTATGGGCGGCGACAGAGCACCTGAATCCAACATCCGGGGCTGCCTCATGGCTCTTGAACAGGGCTACGCCATTACCGCTTTCGGCGATGAAGAAGCGGTGTCTTGCCTCAGATCGCAGACGTCTTCCCGCAACCTCGACACGGTAGTGTGCAGCGAGAAGGTGCTCGTGGAGGAACTACCTCTCCAGGCCATACGCCGCAAGCCCGACTCTTCTATCCGGCGCGGCATCGAGTCCGTAAAAGCAGGGACGACGAAAGCATTTGTGTCCGGAGGTTCTACCGGAGCCCTGGTAGCCGGGGGGGCAATAATCCTTGGCAGGGCCAAAGGTGTGGACAAACCTTGCTTGGCGATGGTGCTGCCGTCAAAGAACCCCCGCGGCGTATTGTTTCTCGACCTTGGTGCCTCGGCAGATGTGAGGCCTCAGACTCTGGTGCAGTTTGCCATCATGGGAAACGCCTATGCCGAACGAGTGCTGGGCTGGGAATCGCCGAAGGTGTTCTTGCTGAACAACGGCGTGGAGCCGGAGAAGGGAAATGCGGTAACAAAGAGGGCTTTCGAGCTTCTGAAAGAAAGCCCGGTCAAATTCTCCGGCAATATCGAGGCGCGCGACGTCTTTTCCGGTACCGCCGACGTTATCGTAGCAGACGGGTTTAGCGGCAACGTGTTCCTCAAGACCTGTGAAGGCACTTCCGCGTTTCTCCTGGAGGGACTCAAGAACGAGATCTCGTCCGGGTTTCTAAGCAAAATGGCAGCGCTGGCTTTGAAGTCGGCATTCCGCAATCTCCGCGATGTTTTGGACTACTCCCGTTACGGCGGCGCGCCTCTGCTTGGACTTCGAGGATGCGTTGTGAAGTGCCACGGTTCGTCAGGCCCCACCGCTGTGGCAAACGGAATAGGCCAGGCCCATCGTTTTGTGGTCAATAATGTATCTGAAGTGATATCCGGAACCTTATCCGAGATGAGCCTGGAAGGTGAATGATGTGGTATCAGCGAGGCCTGTGAAGATAACCGGCATGGGTTACTACGTGCCCCCGGACATTCTCAGTAACTTCGATCTTGAGAAGATGGTCGATACGTCCGACTCGTGGATTGTGGAACGCACCGGCATAAGAGAGAGGCACATTGCCAAGCGAGGCGTGTCAACTTCGGACCTGGCCAAAGAAGCGGCTGTCGCCTGCCTGAAAGATGCCGGCGTTAAGGCTGAAGACATAGACCTCATCATACTCGCGTCTGCTACACCGGATAACCTTTTTCCCGCTACGGCCTGTGTGGTGCAGAGCGCCATAGGGGCGTCGAAGGCGGCGGGTTTCGACATGGAAATAGGGTGCACCGGGTTTATATATGCCTTGGCGACGGGCGCCCAGTTCGTGGCGTCGGGCATGTATGAGAAGGTCCTGGTCATCGGCGCCGAAGCGCTCTCGAGGTTTGTCAACTGGGGTGACAGGAGCACGTGCTGCCTCTTTGGCGACGGGGCGGGAGCTGTCCTTCTCGAGGTAGGTACGGAAGGCGAAGGGCTAATCGGGTTTCACCTTGGGGTTGACGGCAGTTCGGCAGACCTCTTGACGCTCCCTGCGGGCGGCGCCAAGCTCCCGGCATCACTTGAGACGGTTGAACAAGGATCTCACTTCATACACATGGATGGCAAGGCCGTCTTCAAGTTCGCGGTGAAGATAATTGACTCGGCAGTCACCAAGGTGCTTGAGAAAGTCGGTATGACTGCGGATGAGATAGACGTGCTCATTCCGCATCAAGCGAACTTGAGGATAATCGACTCCGCGTGCAACAGGTTCAAGATCTCGAAAGAGAAGGTTATGGTCAACATCGACAAGTACGGAAACACATCCTCCGCATCTGTGCCTATCGCGATGTGTGAGGCCCGAAATGAAGGACGCCTGAAGAAAGGCGACCTCGTTGTCTTGGTAGCGTTCGGGGCCGGTCTTTCCTACGGCTCTGCAGCCATTATTTGGTGAAAAGGAGAAAAGTGGAATGCCAAAGGTCAAAATCGTAACCGACAGCGCACAAGACTTTCCGCCCGAGTTGCTCGAGAAAGAAGGCATCTCGGTTGTCCCTTTGACAGTGTTTTTCGGCGATGAAGCGTTCTTGGACGGCTACGAGATCAGGGGTAAGGCTTTCTATGACAAGCTCCGCACGTCGCCGCACCACCCGCACACATCTCAGCCGTCGCCTGAAGCGTTCCGGGCGAAGTTTGACGAACTTACCAAAGACGGCTCTCCTGTGGTTGCCATTTTGCTGTCGCAGGTGCTGAGCGGTACATACCAGTCTGCTGTGCTGGCAAGGGACATGCTTCCTGACCGCAACATTGAGATTGTGAACTCAAAGCTCGCTTCCTGCGCATACGGCGTTCTGGCGAGGCTGGCGGCAGAGATGGCCGATAAGGGTGCAGGCCCGTCGGAGATAGTCTCTAAGGTTACAGAAATGGCCGAGCGCACGGTAACCGTGTTTTCAGTCGATACCCTCGACTACCTGGCTAAGAACGGCAGGATCGGCAAGGCCCAGCATTTCTTGGGAGGACTTCTTAACCTTAAGCCCATTCTCAGCCTCGACAAGGACGGCTACGTCACCGCTATAGAGCGTGTCAGGGGCAAGGGCAAAGTGCTGTCGAGAGTGATGGAGATCCTTGCCGAGCGTATCCCGTCGAAAAGACTTCTAGCCGTAAGCATTTCTCACTCCGACGCGCCCGAAGAGGCCCTCAAGGTGAAGGAGGCAATTCAGAGCCAGTACAAGCTAGGCCGGTTGTACGAGTCGGAGATTGGAGCCATTATCGGGACGCATGTTGGCCCCGGCACCATCTGTGTGCAGGCCATCCCGGAATAGAAGGGCGCGGAGGAGCTTTAGTTGACGAAAGTAGCGTGGGTGTTTCCCGGCCAGGGCTCCCAGGCTGTTGGCATGGGAAAGGACATATATGATGAGTATCCGCAGGCGAGAGAAGTCTTCGATCTCGCAGATGAGGCATTGGGTTTCTCACTTTCCAGGGTGATTTTTGAGGGCCCGGAAGAGAGACTCACGCTGACCGAGTACGCTCAACCGGCACTGCTCACCGTGAGTGTGGCATGTGCAGCGGTGTTGAGAGATGAAGGCTTAAGGCCGGACATGGTGGCGGGGCTTAGCCTTGGCGAGTACACCGCTTTGGTGATCTCAGGTTCTCTCTCATTCAGCGACGCGGTGATCCTGACTCACAACCGCGGCCTCTACATGCAGGAAGCATGCCCTCAGGGCCAAGGGGCAATGACTGCTCTCTTGGGTATGTCTCCGGAGGACGTTGAGGAATTGTGCACGCAGGCGCGGTCAGTAGGAGAGGTGGCAGGCGCCAACTTCAACTGTCCCGGCCAGATCGTCGTATCGGGTGCGAAGGAAGCGGTAGACGCCGTAGTTTCCGCGGCTAAGAAGAGGGGCAAACGGGTCATACCCTTGAACGTGAGCGCTCCTTTCCATTCTCCCCTCATGATTCCCGCTGCACGGCGGCTAAAGGCTGATTTGGATACGATGCAGGTCGGCGACCCCGGCATTACTGTGTACTCCAACGTAACGGGAGAGCCGATTCCTGACGCCGCCGCAGCGAGAGAAGCGCTTATATTGCAGGTCACGGCCCCTGTCCTTTGGCAGAAGTGCATAGAATCTATGGTTCGGGACGGCGCAGGAGCATTTATCGAAGTAGGGGTAGGGAAAACGCTTACCGGATTCGGCAAGCGGACTCACCCGGAGATCCCTTACGCCCAGTTCTCGGTGCCCGGAGAGCTGGAAGCCGTTCTTGCGTTCTCAAAGGAGGCGCTGCTAAGATGATGCAAGGTTCGAAGGTGGCCCTGGTTACTGGAGCGTCCAGGGGTATCGGGCGGGCAACGGCGCTTGAACTCGCGAGGCGCGGCTTCGCTGTGGCGGTCAATTACGCTAGAGACGAAGAGGGCGCCACGGGAACCGTTTCACAGATAGTCGATGAGGGCGGAGCGGCCGGCCTTTTTGCGGCCGATGTGTCTTCGCATGAGGGTGCGCGAAAGCTGGTCGACGATGTCGAGGCCAGCTTGGGACCCGTGGAGGCCTTGGTGCTGAACGCTGGTATCACCAAAGACGCGCTTCTCATGCGGATGTCCGAAGAGGACTGGGACCGCGTCATCGATGTCAATCTCAAGGGGGTGTATAACGTCCTGAAGTGGGGCGCGCGGCCCATGATGCGGAGAAGGGCCGGCAAAGTGGTGGCAATATCCTCGGTTGTTGCCCTTACCGGCAATGCAGGACAGGCCAACTACTGCGCCTCCAAAGCAGGAGTCATTGGTCTAATGCGGGCGGCTGCCCGCGAGCTTTGCAGGTATGGAATCACAGCAAACGTCGTGGCACCGGGATATATCGATACCGATATGACCAAAGCCCTGCCCGAAGAGGCTAAGGAACGCCTTTCCCGCGCCATCCCGCTAGGGCGCGGGGGCACGGCAGATGATGTGGCGAAGGCAGTGGCGTTCCTCGCGTCAGACGATGCCGCTTACATAACGGGGCAGGTCTTGCCGGTAGACGGTGGTATGTCCATGGGTGCCCTAACATAGTGCTAGTGACAAGGAGGTGACTTTGAGGTGGCTTCCGACGAGATCTTTGAGAGAGTGAAGAAGATCATCATCGACCAGCTCGGTGTGGAGGAGTCTCTGGTCAGCGTGGACGCTTCGTTCATTGATGACCTAGGCGCCGATTCTCTTGAGATAGTTGACCTTATCATGGCTTTTGAAGGCGAGTTCGGTATCACGATCCCCGATGAGGATGCCGAGAATCTATCAACCGTCAGGGATGCAGTGGAATACCTGCGCAAGAGCACAAAAGAGTGATAGACACAGCAGGTCCCGCGGAGAGCATCCGCGGGACCTGGTTCTCGAGAGGATGTGGCCGGACTTTGACTAGAAGGCGCGTTGTAGTGACGGGGATGAGCGTCATCTCCCCTATAGGGATAGGCCTCAAGGATTTCTGGGACAACCTCCTGAGAGGGAAATCGGGCATCCGCAGGATAACCCGCTTTCCGGTAGATGACTATCCGTGCCAGTTGGCCGCCGAGGTAGACTTCGATGTATCAAACTTCATAGATAAGCGCGAGTCCAGAAAGATGGACCGGTTCTCGCAGTTCGCCGTAGCAGCGGCTCGTATGGCTTGTTCCGATGCCGGCCTAGACGGCTCAATCCACCTTGAACGCGCCGGAGTGGTGATAGGCACCGGGATTGGCGGTATGGAGACGTTTGAGCGAGAGAGCAGGACTCTTGCCGAGCGGGGTCCCGGCAGGGTCAGCCCATTCTTCATCCCTATGATGATCGCCAACATGGCTGCCGGGCAGGTATCTATCCAGTTGGGGCTGAAGGGGCCGATCAATACTGTGGTCACGGCATGTGCTTCAGGGACGAACGCCATTGGCGACGCTTACTCCATAGTGGCGCGGGGCGACGCCGACGTGATGGTGACCGGAGGCACCGAAGCGCCGATCACTCCAACCTCTCTTGCCGGGTTCTGCGCGCTAAAAGCGCTGTCAACCAGGAATGAACTCGTGGGAAAGGCCTGCAGCCCGTTCGACCGCGACCGTGACGGCTTCATCATGGGCGAGGGCGCCGCCGTGCTGGTGTTGGAAAGTCTCGAGAGCGCGCAAAAGAGAGACGCCCACATCTACGGCGAGATAATCGGCTACGGGATGAGTTCAGATGCCTATCACATAACGGCACCTAGCCCGGGTGGAGAAGGCGCTGCCAGGGCGATGAAGGCGGCACTATCCTCCGCGGGAGTATCGCCGGACGAGGTGGACTACGTGAATGCTCACGGAACTTCCACTCCCGCCAACGACCTTCACGAGACACAGGCCATCAAGGCAGTGCTCGGAGACAAGGCACGCGAAGCGGCAATTTCCTCGGTGAAGTCGATGTTGGGGCACCTCTTGGGGGCAGCGGGAGCCGTTGAGACCGCCGCGACTCTTCTCACTTTGGAGAACCAGGTGATCCCGCCCACCATCAACTATGTGAACCCGGATCCTGAATGTGACCTTGACTACGTGCCGAACACCTCCAGGAAGGCCGCGGTTGAGATAGCTCTCAAGAACTCCTTCGGATTCGGCGGGCAAAACGCGTGCCTCCTTCTGAAGAGGTTTCCTCAATGAAGGAAGCCTTCGAGAGGGCCTTATCAAGCCTTTCGGCTTCTCTGCGGAAAGAGGCTTTGACACACGTTTCCTATGCCAATGAGAAGGGGCTAAGCAGAGATAACGAGAGGCTGGAGTTCCTCGGTGACGCCGTGCTCTACCTCGCAGTGGGCGCCATGCTTTTCCTGGAATACCCGTCCCTATCCGAAGGCGACTTGACCCGCATGCGGGCTTCAATGGTTTCAGGCGCGAGTCTCGCCGAGATAGCCCGGAAGGTCGACCTTGGCCGGCTCATCTACCTTGGAAGAGGCGAAGAAGCTTCCGGGGGCAGGCAGCGTACCAGGATTCTGGGAAGCGCGCTTGAAGCAGTGATAGGCGCGATCTACCTTGAAAAGGGGTGGCACTCGGCGTTTCGCTTTGTGGGCGAGCTGTATAAAGGCCACGAGTTTGAGGGCGTACCTGTTGACGCCAAGACACTTGCGCAAGAGATGGTTCAGAGAATACCCGGAGCAACTCTCGATTACCGGGTGGTCGAGATTGAGGGCCCGGATCACAAACGCACCTATACTGTGGCATGCGTGGTAAACGGTAGAGACGTCTCCTTGGGCGAGGGCTCGTCGAAGAAGGAAGCGGAGGAAAGCGCCGCGGCTGCTTTTCTTGACGGCGTCAGGAAGACTTGAGGATCAGGACCACTTTGCCTTCGACGGCATCGGGTGTGAAGACCGTTCCGGGCTTGGCGGCATCGACAAATACCCCTTTGTCACAGTCACTCCCGTAGTGCCTCGCCAGGCGCTTGGCGCCCTTCACGCTTACCCACACCAGATCTCCCTGGAAGCATGGGGCGTCCGGGTCAACTACAAGGACGTCTCCTCGTGATACCACCGGAGGATAATCCGACCGCTCAAATATGATCCCGAAGCTGGAAGGTCCCGCGTGGCTGTGGATATACTGCCAGATACCGGTCGGGCGCGCTTTGCGGTCTCCGTCCGGGTAGAGAGGAATGGATACGCTCCCCGAATCCCGCGCCTTAGAGGGACTCTGTATCTCGGGAGGCGGAGGAAACCTCCGGCGAAGCACGGCTAAGCGAAAGTCTCGAAGACCCTGAAAGCCTGCCTTGTGAAGCCAGTAGTAGACCGATTTCTCCTCAGCGTATCCGAGATGCGCGGCGATCTCTTTGGCTGTCACGTTCGGGTCTTGCATGACTAGATGGACCATATCGTCGATGATGGACAAACCGCGTTCACTCCCAGGGAAATTCCCAAGACGGGTAGAAACTTATACCTACTAGGGGAGATCCCTTTACCCCGCACGTGTAAACGTACATACAGAAGTCAGGTATAGGAGGACCCGGCACTTGCTCAAGAAGCTCACTCTTCACGGGTTTAAGTCGTTTTGTGACAGGACAGAAGTTACGTTGGGTTCGGGCATAACCGCCATAGTAGGGCCGAACGGATGCGGCAAATCAAATCTGGCTGACGCTTTGAGGTGGGTTTTGGGGGAGCAGAATCCCCGCATATTGCGTTCAGCCAGGCAACAGGATTTCATCTTTTCAGGCACCGCGACCAGAAGAGCAATGGGTTCTTGCGAGGTGCGCCTGCTGTTTGACTCCGTCACCGAAGACACCGAGACCGAGATCATAAGGCGCGTCAGCCGCGACGGCTCGGGCGAGTACCGTTTGAACGGGAAAGTGTGCCGGTGGAAAGACGTTGTGGAGACGCTGGCCGGGACAGGCCTCTCACACACCGGCTACGTGGTTATCGGCCAGGGAACCATCCAGGAACTGGCCTCGGGTAGACCCGAAGACAGGAGGGCGTGGATAGAGGAAGCCTCGGGCGTGGCAAAAGTAAGGCTTGACAAGAGAGATATGGAGATAAGGCTGCAGAACGCAGGGGCCGACCTCAAGCGATTGGATGACCTCATGGTGGAACTGGTTGCTCGTAGAGAGCGCCTGGAAGGTGACCGCGACGCCGCCCGCAAGTACAGGGAACTGTCCCGGCAGAAGCAGGAGATCGAGCTCGCGATGTGGATCTCTCAAGCGGACGATGAAGCGCGCAGGTTGTCGGTTCTCGTGAAGCGACTCGATAAGCACCAATCGGACCGCAGGGATATGGAACTTTCGCTTCCCCGACTAAGAGAGCAAGAGGCTGCGTTGGCTGAGAGGAAACTCCCTCTCGACCGGGCCATTGCCGACCTATCAAGCGATCGTGAAGAGGCCGCCGCGGCGCTCTTGGCTCTAGAGAAACGCCGCGATTCCGCACGAGGAGAAACGGCCGTTCTAAAGCGCGAACTCGAGACCAGATCGGCCCGTAAGGCCGCGCTGACCAGAGACCTATCCAATCTTTCCGAGGAGGAAAGCCGGCTAGAGGCCGAGAGGCAGGGAGTCTCCGAGAGGCTGAGCGTCGCTGGAGCGAGATTGAAGGAAGCCGAGGCGCGTAGAGAAGAGCAAGAAGCGCTGCGAAAGGAATACAGCGAAAAGGCAATCGCAATCCGCACCGAGGTAGTGGCGTTGACAGGTGAGCTGAACTCCTGCCAGCGGATGCGAGATGACCTTAGGAGGCGTCTGGACGATAACCTCCGGGCAGAAACCGACCTCGCCAAATGGCTTCAGGAGTCTCGTTCGAGAGTTGAGTCGGAAAAGAGCGAAGCCGCCTCTCTGTCTTCCCGCCTTAAGGACGCACGCGACCGGCGAGCCGGCATTCAGGAGTCCATATCTTCGTTGGACGCCCGCTTATCAGAGCTAAAGTCGGCACTTGAGAAAGAGCTTTCAGCAGAGAAGAACCTTGGCGCGAGGCTGTCGGCCTTAAGGGCCCGTAAGAAGCTCCTGGAAGATATGGAGCGGGCATTCGAGGGCTACAGCAAGGGCCCCCGATCGGTGTTGGAGGCCCGGGTCAGAGGAGCCCTTACCGGGATCATCGGTTCAGTGAGCGAGCTTATCTCGTGCGATGCGAAGCACATTCCGGCTCTCTCGGCTGCCATCGGCGGAAACGCAGAGAATATTGTGGTCGAAGGCGAAGAGTCAGCTAAGGCAGCCATATCGATGCTGCGCGGAGCCAGGTCGGGAAGGGCAACCTTTTTGCCGCTCAGCCTCATAAGGCCGAGGCAGATGCACCCCAGGGCTGAACAGGTTGTCTCCAGGATGAAGGGCGTAAGGCCGCTCATTTCCGTCGTCTCGTTTCCCGAGCCGATAAGAAAGATAGCCGAGTACCTGCTCGGTCGAGTTGTGTTGGGCGATGACATGGACACCGGACTTCGCTTCATGAAGGAGTCTGGTTGGGTGACGCGGGTGGTCACCCTATCAGGAGACACCATCGAGCCGGGAGGCGCCATTTCGGGCGGCGAGGCTCCTAGGAGCGAAGCGCTCTTCAGGAGGAAGCAAGAGCTTACAGACGTGACTTATGCCGAGAAGGAAGTTGCCGGCGAACTCGATGCAGTGCTCGCCAGGCGTAGGTCATTGGAGAGGGAAGTAGAGCAGAAGTCGGATCAGCGAGATAGAGAGAGGTCTGAACTGGCGAAGATCTCGGCAGAGATATCCAAGTTGGAGGACTCCAAGACCAGGGCCGAAGCTTCGGTGAGATCTCTTGAGGGCGAGATTAGGCAGCGTGAACCTGAAGCCGAGGTGCTTAGGGAGCGGGAGAAGACTCTGCGCGGCGAGCTTGAGGCCGCTGTCGCGAGGGAACGGGAGCTGTCTTCCGCCATGTCTCAAAAGGGCCAAGAGCTTTCCGCCCTCGAGTCTCGACTGAAGTCGAGCTCGGAAGAGGACCTGCAGATGTCGGCCGACTTAAGGCGCCTCGCGGCCGAGAAGGAGATGTTGGAGAGGGACCTTTCCAACGTTGTAAGGCGTCTGGAAGGCATCCTCGGCGAGCGGTCATCACACGAAAGGACTCTGTCTGAAGAAGACAGCGAGATACGGAAGCAGTCCGAGCGCCTAAGGCACGTCGAAAACCTCGTTGAAGAGTTGGGCAACGAGATATCCGCTCTAGAGGAGAAGTCGGCACAGCTCGCTGCCGGACTCGAGGAGAAGGTGCGCGAGCGCGAGGAGATATCGAGCTCCATTTCCGAGTGCCAGGCAGAGATCGCCCGCATTGAGAGAGAAACCGTGAGCCTCGCGATCCGTATCGACGAGACGCACGCCGAGATAGAGGCGCAGAAGGGTGCTCTGAAAGACACACGAGACTTCATAGCGTCCGAGTTTGGAGTAGAGGATCTCGCTACAGTCGCCTTTGAGCGGATTGCCCGAGCAGAGGCTCTCTCACAGACTGAGGAACTGGACGCGCTCATGAGGGAACTGGGCAGCGTGAACCTCAAGGCGGAAGAGGAGTACAAGGAAGTCAGCGACAGGATAGAGCTTATCACGGCCGAGAAAGCAGACGTTGAGGAAGCTATCCTCGAGATACGGCGTGCCAGGGAACTTGTTGAGCGCGAGATGGAGAAACGGTTCCTGGAGACTTTCAATCTCGTGCGCTCCAGTTTCAGAGAGATCTTCAGGGACCTCTTCGGAGGGGGTTCGGGCGATCTCACTTTGATAGAGGACACTCTGGGAGTCGAGGTTTCGGCCGAGCCGCCGGGGCGCCGGCAAAAGCACTTAAACCTCCTATCGGGAGGGGAAAGATCCCTATGCGGCATCGCGCTCATTTTCGCTATACTCTCGGTGAAGGCCTCGCCGCTTATCGTCCTGGACGAGGTCGACACGGCGCTAGACGAGTCAAATGTCGTGAGATTCGGGCAGTTCCTAAAGAGGTACTCCCGTGATACGCAGTTCATGGTGATCACCCATCAGAAGGCAACGATGGAAGCTGCCGACCTGATCTACGGGGTTACCATGCAGGAGCCCGGGGTCTCCAGAATCTTCGGGATGCGGCTCGAACAACACGCGTCATCTTAAGGAGCGATTCCATGAGCCTTTTCGAGAGATTTCGTCAAGGACTGAAGAAGACTTCCGCAAACTTGCGGGAAGCCGTGTCGGGGATATTCGGCTCCGGCAAGGTTACTCCCGAATTCCTGGATGACCTTGAGGAAGTGCTGATACAGTCCGATGTCGGTGTGCAGGCCGCGATGGCTCTTCGCGACCGCATACAAGAAGAGAACAAGAAGCGTAACCTGAAGACTCCCGACGAGCTCTTCGGCGTGATGGAGGAACTGGTCACCGGCATATTCGAGGAAGTTGCCGAGCCCCTCCGGGTGGCGGAATCCGGTCCCACAGTGTATACCTTGGTCGGCGTGAACGGATCCGGAAAGACCACGACAATTGCCAAACTGGCGAAGAGGTGGCGGGACCAAGGGAAGAGCGTGATTATGGCAGCTGCCGATACTTTCAGGGCGGCGGCAGAAGACCAGCTAGAGGTTTGGGCAAAGCGTACCGGCTCAACCATGATAGCGCACCAGCCGGGCTCCGACCCGGGCGCGGTCGCCTTTGACGCCGTACGCTCAGCGCTCGCCCGCAACGCGGATCTTGTGCTTGTGGATACCGCCGGAAGGCTTCATACCCAGCGCAACCTGATTGAAGAGCTGAAGAAAATCATCAGGGTTATCGGAAGGGAGATCCCCGAGGCTCCTCACGAGGTCATCCTCGTCATTGACGGCACCACCGGCCAGAACGGGCTTCACCAGGCAAAGGTGTTTGCCGAGGCTGCCGGGGTAACCGGGATCTGCATCACGAAGCTGGACGGGTCGTCAAAGGGCGGTATTGCCGTCGCGATCGCGTCCGAGATGCGCCTCCCCGTGAAGCTTGTGGGGATAGGCGAGGCCGCTGAAGACCTTCGCGATTTCGACCCGAGGGCGTTTGCCAAGGCGCTGTTCGGCAGAGCCGAGTAGGCCCGCAGCTTCCGCAAAACCCTGCACCCAACTGGACGCGCCGCCGGGATTCGGCTTGACCCCGCGCTCTCCCGGGTGTAATATTCTTGGGTGTGTCAAGGTCAAGACCAATACAGTGAGGGTTAGCCGTGTCTTACTCACCGGAAAGGGTCCACGAACTCTCGGTCCTTTATGATCTCTATGAAGGCGTGTTGCCTCCGAGACAGCGAGAGGTCCTGGCTCTTAAGCTGCATGAAGATCTCTCTCTGTTTGAGATCTCCGAGAGGCTCGGCATTTCGAGACAGGCGTGCGAAGACGCCCTCAAGCGGGGCGAACGAGCGCTGCTCAGGCTGGAAGGCAAGATAGGTTTCCTTACTCGTATTGAGCAGGAGGTCGCGAGAGCAAGGGTTATCTCTGAGCGGCTTTCCGGTATGCGGTGCGACAATTGGCAGGAAGTGAGAGACACCTGCCTGAAGATGCTGATTCCCATTGCGAACGGTGGTGAGACAGAAGATGGAGTTTGAGGGACTGTCATCGCGCTTGGCAGGCGTGTTCAAAAAGCTTCGAGGCAAAGGAAAGCTCTCGGAAAAAGATGTGGAGGAAGCTCTTCGCGAGGTAAGGCTGTCTCTTCTCGAAGCGGATGTGAACTTCCGAGTAGTCAAGGAGTTCGTGGGGGCCGTCAAGGAGAAGAGCTTGTCGGCGGAGGTTCTGGAAAGTCTCACTCCCGCTCAGCAAGTTGTGAAGATCGTCAATCAAGAGCTGGTCGAGCTTTTGGGCGGCCGCGCCAAGCCTCTCGATCTGTCCGGAAACCCGCCCGCGGTGGTAGCGTTGTTTGGCCTCCAAGGTTCGGGAAAAACCACTACAGCGGGGAAACTCGCGCTGATGCAGAGGAAAAGCGGGCGCAAGGTCATGTTGGTATCGTGCGACGTGTACCGGCCGGCCGCTCAGAGGCAGCTGGAGATCCTCGCTGAGAAGGCCGGAGCCTCGTTTTTCACGCTCGATAAAGGCACCGACCCCGCGGTCATAGCCAGAGAGGGATACGAGAGGGCACGGACGTCGGCCCACGACATCGTCATCATCGACACCGCAGGACGCACCCAGCTTGACGATCAGATGATGGATGAGGCCCGCCGGATCAGAGATGCTGTATCCCCCAGAGAGAGTATCTTAGTCGTCGACTCAATGACCGGGCAGGAAGCTTGCCGCGTCGCCGAGTCCTTTGACAAGACCGTGGCGATTTCAGGCGTGATCTTGACCAAGATCGATTCGGACGCCAGAGGCGGAGCGGCGCTGTCCATCGCAAAGGTTACGAGCAAACCCATAAAGTTTGTATCAACCGGCGAGAAGCTTGAGGACTTCCAAGTCTTTTACCCCGACCGGATGGCGTCAAGAATACTCGGGATGGGCGATGTGCTCACCCTCATTGAAAAGGCCGAGGCCTCTTTCGACATGAAGAAGGCCGAGGAGATGGAGCGCAAGCTCCGCAAGAAGGAATTCACCCTCGACGACTTTGTCGAACAGATGAAGGAAGTCAGGAAGATGGGGTCGTTCGGTGACATCCTACGCATGATACCCGGCTTCAACAGGATGAAGGGTATTGACGTGGAGGTCGACCCCAAGGAATGGGGGAGGCTGGAGGCAATGATCAGCTCCATGACTCCTCTAGAGCGCCGTAGGCCCGAGATCATCGACGGCTCGCGCAAGCGCAGGATAGCAAAGGGCAGCGGCACGCAGGTTCAGGAAGTCAACAGGTTGCTTAAACAGTTTTTCCAGGCGAGAAAGATGCTTTTCCAGATGTCGCCCGAAAAACTCGGTAGGTTTCGCCTGCCGTAAGCGAACTTGAGAGTGGAAATGGAAAGGAGATGTAGTAGTTGGCGGTCAAGATCCGGCTAAAGCGGATAGGAGCAAAGAAGGCACCGGCATATCGCATTGTTGTGGCCGACTCCAGGATCCAGAGGGACGGCAGGCCCATAGAAGAAATTGGGTACTACGATCCCACGAAAGATCCCGCGGTATTCAAGGTCCACGAAGACAAGGCGCTCATGTGGCTACAGCGCGGCGCCGTTCCTACACCCACGGCCAAGACAATCCTGACGAGGGCCGGGGTTCTGGAGAAGTGGGCAGCGGAGAAACAGAAGTAAGACAGGCACGAGGAGGGCTAATATGCTACGTGACCTGGTATCTTTCATTGCACAGGCTATCGTTGACGAGCCCGACAAAGTGGAAGTGAACGAAGTTGAAGGCGAGAGGGCAGTAGTATTCGAACTGCGTGTCTCGAAGAACGACATGGGGAAGATCATCGGCCGGAAGGGCAGAGTCATCCATGCTGTTAGAGCACTTGTCCAGGCCGCTGCAGCAAAGGAAGGCAAGAGGGCGACAATCGAGATCTTGGAGTAAAGGCGGTGCTGCCGTTGCTCGTTTCCAGGGCCGTGACGGTGAAATCGCGAGTCACTCCCGCTCTTAAGGCTCAGCTTGGGTCTGAGATGCAAAAAGCTATCCGAGATACAGAAGCCGAGATTGAGCGGGTAAGCGCTGAGTGTGAGGGGCTGCGCGCGCTTGGCAGAGCCGGAGAAGCGACGGCTCTTGATAAGAAGATCCAAGATCTTTCCGCGAGGAGAGATGCTCTTTCTGCCAAGATGAAGGATATCGCGAAGCTCCAGGAGGGCCAGGAAGTGACGAGAGGTCAAATTCAAGGCTTCTGCCATGTCAAAGTCGGCGATATGTGGCCTTCGCTGCAGTCATGCGACATCGTTCTGGAAGACGGCAAGGTTGTTGCCATCCGTGAGGGTTCTGCAATCACGTTGGATGTCAAAGCCGATGACCGCTCAAAGGGAGTCTAGGAGATGAAGGTGTACATCCTTACGCTCTTTCCTGAGATGTTTGGGCCGGTGCTGGACTCAAGCATTCTTAAGAGGGCTCGGGATGCAGGGTGCCTTCAGGTGAGCACGGTGAACGTCAGGGACTTCGCCCGAGATAGTCACGGTACCGTAGATGACTATCCTTACGGAGGCGGTCCGGGGATGGTGATGAAGCCGGAACCTCTGTATGAGGCCGTTGAGTGGGCGGAGGCTGACTTTGGCGAGAAGCCGTTCGTGGCGATGCTCAGTCCCCAGGGCAGGCAGTTCACAACCGAAACTGCCAAGAGACTGGCGTGCTTGAAAGGACTTGTCTTGATAGCCGGCCACTACGAAGGCTTCGACGAAAGAGTCCGTGCCCTGTGCGACGAAGAGATTTCAATTGGAGACTTTGTGCTTACAGGGGGCGAAATACCGGCCATGGCGGTGATCGATGCCGTGGCGCGTTTCATCCCCGGTGTGCTGGGCGATGAGTCGTCTGCCCTGAGAGATTCGTACTCGGACGGGCTGCTGGAGGGTCCGCAGTACACCAGGCCGGCAGAATTCAGGGGAATGAAGGTGCCTGAAGTTCTGCTCTCCGGTGACCGGGCAGCCATCAACAGGTGGCGGCGGAGGGAATCGCTAAGGCGTACCCACCAAAGACGGCCCGATCTGCTGGAGAAAGCCATTCTCTCCTATGAGGACAGGCGGCTTTTGGCGGAAGTATTGCGCGAGGAAGTAGGACGTTAGGAACTGTGTTAAGGAGTGACAAACGTGGACGTTCTGAAGCTGATTGAGGAATCGCAGTTGAAGAAGGACATACCGGCATTCGCGCCGGGCGACCGCGTAAAGGTCCACTACAAAGTGGTAGAGGGCGGGCGCGAGAGGATTCAGGTATTTGACGGCGTCGTCATAGCTAGGCAGCGGGGCGGCGCGAGAGAGACCTTTCTGGTCAGGCGCGTCTCATACGGCATAGGCGTGGAGCGCACTTTCCCGGTGCATTCGCCCAGGATCGCGAAGATCGAGGTCGTGCGCCGCGGCCGCGTGCGGAGAGCCAAGTTGTTCTACCTCCGGGGCCTTTCCGGCAAGTCGGCCAGGATAGCTGAGCAGAAAAGGTAAGTATGAACACTCTGAGGGATATCCTAGAGACCGTGCTCATAGCCCTCCTCATAGCGATTTTGGTGAGGGCATTCGTGGTTGAGAGATTCCTTGTGGACGGCCCTTCAATGGAACCGACCTTGTGGAACGGACAGTCTCTCCTTGTCTACAAGTTGGCATACCGGTTCGGGCAGCCCAAGAGAGGCGATGTAGTGGTCTTCAGATATCCCCTGGACCCTGGCAGGGATTACGTGAAGCGGTGCGTGGCTGTGGGCGGCGACACCATTGAGATGAGAGTGGGCAGGGTATATGTCAACGGGCAGCTCGTGGAAGAGCCGTACGTGAGATTTCCGGGGCTTACGGAGATGAAGGCGATCACGGTGCCTCAGGGTTCCATCTTTGTGATGGGAGACCACAGGACGAACAGCGAGGATTCGCGTATGTTCGGGCCCGTGAAGATGGACCTCATTAAGGGAAAGGCCGTGTTTGTGATATGGCCCCCAAAAGACATGGGCGCAATAGAGTAGGCCAGCGAAAAGCTGTCGTAGCGAAAAGAAAAACACATCCCGGACTCCCGGACCAAAAGAACCTGGAGCTCGTGGATGTGTTTCTTTTCTTGGCCGACGCCCGCATACCGTGGACATCGGTGGAACTGGCCGGACCCTACCTTACGAAGAAGCGCAGGGTGTATATACTGGCTAAGTCCGACCTGGCTGACCCTGAACTCACACGCGAATGGCTCTCGGTGTTCGAACAAAGGGGCGACCTCGCCTTTGCCGTGGACTGCAAGAGGGGTACGGGGATCGAGGATCTCCTGGTACGCCTTAGGAGCGAGAAAGCGCGCTTGGACGCCAAGAGGCCGAGGGTGCTCCTTCACAGGCCGCTGAGACTCATGCTGTTCGGCCCTCCCAACGTAGGAAAGTCATCTCTGGCCAACCGGCTGCTTGGGACTACAAAAGCCCCGTTCGGAGCCAAACCGGGCCTTACAAGGTCCAGCAACTGGCTGAAGGGCCGAGGCTTCCTCGAGATTCTCGACACCCCGGGCGTGGTAGACACCTCGCTGGTCAAGGGCGAGGCGCAGTTGAAACTGGCCGCGGCGTGGTCCCTTCCTGAGAACAGGTACGATCCTGAAGAGGTGGCTTACTGGCTTGCAGAGAAGACTTCGCCCGAAGGTTCGGATCCTGCCCGGCAGTTGGAGGATTACGGAAGGTCTAGAGGTCTCTTGCAGCAAGGAGGTATAGTAGACTTGGAGAGAGCGTGCAAAGCCTTCATCCGGGACTTTCGCGAAGGGACCTTAGGGCGTTTCACCCTCGAGACTCCTTCCGAGTTTCCAGACATCAATACAAATACATAAGGGAAAGGGGAGATATGGCGTCCGAAACGGACGCCGGAGATGAAAACATACCTGAAAGAGCTGTACTGCCCCAAGTGCAACAAGACTTACGATGCTTTTCGACCTCAAAATCTATGCGACTGCGGAACTCCTCTCCTGGTTAGGTACGATCTTCAGGCCATTGCCAAGGAAGTCAGCCCTAAGACTTGGCAGGAGCGTCCCCAGGGACTCTGGAGGTACAGGGAGCTTTTGCCGGTAGTCAACGAAGAGAACATGCTCTCTCTTGGAGAGGGCGGCACGCCCGTTCTTCCGCTCAAGAAGATCGCGGCGGAGTACGGCCTCAAAGATCTATACCTCAAAGATGAAGGCGTGAACCCCACAGGCACGTTCAAGGCTCGCGGGGCGGCGGTTGGAGTAGGCCGCGCCAAGGAACTGGGTCTCAAGGCTCTGGCAATGCCGACAGCAGGAAACGCAGGCGCCGCTTGGTCAGCCTATACTTCGCGCGCGGGCATCAAGATGGTGGTCGTCATGCCGGCAGATGCTCCTCTTACCACCCAGGCTGAGTGTGTGGCCTATGGTGCGGAGACCTATCTCGTAAATGGTCTTATTTCCGATGCGGGCAAGGCTGTGAAAGAAGCGTGCGCCAAGTTCGGTTGGTTTGAGGTTGCCACACTGAAGGAGCCCTACCGCATTGAGGGCAAGAAAACCATGGGTCTGGAGATATGGGAGCAGTTCGGCGGCAAGATGCCGGGGGCGATCATCTACCCGACCGGCGGAGGCGTCGGCATAATCGGTATGTGGAAGGCTTTCAACGAGCTGAAGGACATGGGATGGCTGCAGGGTCCTTTGCCCAAGATGGTCGCGGTGCAGGCCGAAGGGTGCGCCCCAATCGTGAAGGCCTACAAAGAGGGCAAAGACAAAGCCGAGTTCTTCCAGGGCGCGCACACTCTGGCGGCAGGGATTCGAGTACCTTCGGCTCTCGGTGACTTCTTGGTGCTCGAAGCCGTGCGCGAATCAGGCGGCACGGCCCTGACCGTTACCGATGAGGAACTCCTGGCGACCTGGAGCCACCTGGCGAAGACCGAAGGTGCCTTGATCTGCCCCGAAGGTGCCGCTGCCGTGTTGGCTGCGAAGAAGATCAAGGAGATGGGCGTCATCTCCGCCGACGAGTCGGTGTTGGTCCTGAACACCGGAGCGGGCATGAAGTACACCGAGCTTCTCAATGAGAAGGCTAAGCTCCTGGAGTCGGGCAGCCTCGTGAATTAAAGGCGAATTTCAGTAGCGATAGGCTCCGCCCTCACGGCGGAGCCTCATCTTTTCCGAAGAGGGAATACTACAGGATGGCGCCTCTATCAAAGCGGTAGCACTAACCTCGGAGGGGACTTGCATGCTTCACGAGCCGAAGCGCTTTTCCGGCAGGCACTGGTGGAACTTCGTAACTCTCGCTCTCCTGGGCCTGGGGGTCGCAGTGTGGGCAGCAGGCCTTGTAGACGGCAGACTCGTGCTAGGGGCCATTGTCTTGTGGCTCATCCTGGCGATCTTTCTTGTTCCCGCCCTCATCCAAGAGCACCTCGGGTTTCTAGACAGGTGGGTTTTTCACGACTATCAGAAGGCGCATGAGCGCTACCGGAGGGCCGTGAACACCAAGAAGGCGACGCCTGAAGCACATTGTGCCCTCGCGAGCCTGGCCTACGCGGAAGGCGACCTAGGAGAAGCGGCTCGGCTCTTGGAGGAAGCGTCTCACAGCCTTCCTTCCGATCCCCACCTACACTATTTGCTGTCCAGGGTGTTATCAAAGCAGGGGCGGCACGAAGAAGCCGTGGCGGAAGCCATTCGAGTTCGAGAGCTAAGAGCCGGCGGCGTCTTGGGAGACCTGGCTCTAGGTGACGCCCTGGCCGCTAAGGCAGACATGCTGTCGGCCGCTTCCGCATATCAAAAAGTTATTTCCAGGAAACCCGACCTGGTTCACGCCAGGGTTGGTCTCGCCAAAGCGTATCTTGCGCTTGGCCGGGATGCCGCTGCTGCCGAGCAAGTCGATGAGACGCTCAGGCTTGCCCCATCCAACTCGGATGTCCTGTATCTGGCCGGCAAAGTGGCGGCAGTGCAAGACCGTCCTGAGGACGCAAGGAAGCTCCTGCAATCGGCTCTAGACTCCCGCCCCGTCGATGACCAAGCGCGCCTCGTGCCGTATGCAGAGATCGTCTCAACCCTGTGTGAAGCGGGAGAGATCCCGTTTGGCGGCAGAACCGCCCCCGCCGAGTCCCGCCTCACTTCGACAGCACATAGATCACCTCCTGAGACATAGGGCTGCGTATATCCACCGGGACCGCAGCGACTATCTCGTCGCCCTGTGCGAAGCCCGTGAACACGGCGTGGTAGGTGCCTGCGGGAATGTCACAAGGAACCTGAGTCTGGGCATACCACGTCCCTTCCTGGCTTTGCGCAAGGTCGAGCCCGGTTCCGAAGATAACCGCAGAAACACGAGAAATGGCGGGCGAAGCCCTGCACGACAGCGTGAGCGTCTGATTCCATGCGGCCGGGTTGGGTTCAACCGATGCCAACAGCCAGAGATCCCTCGCGCGCTCGAACGGCACATCGATCGACCTCATCGCCCTCGGGAAGTACGCTGTGACCGTTGCCAGATGGCGGCCAAGGGGTATGGGCGGAGCCATGATGAGGCTTGCCAGCCAGTGGGTGCCGTCCGGCGAGGTCAGAGACACATTTCCGGCGCCAGGTATTGAGGCTACGACCGAAGACGCGGCGGGCAGCGTTTGGGCGTTCACCTCAAAAGGGCTTCCGTCAGTGCACGTGGATGGATCGAACCAAGCACTCAGCCGGTGGTCTTCAACAAAGAGCGGCTTGGCTACCGACGAGAAGACCCGGCCTACACTGTCTTCTACCCAGGCGTGGTAGTAGTACAACCCCCTCGGAACTGTACTTCCGTTTTTTCCTGTTCCATCCCACACGAGATAGAGGGGAGGTTCACCAGCGCCCTCGTTCCAGTTGAAATGGTACACGGGAGTCCCGGACGCTGTGGCTATGATGATTTGCCACCTCGCTATCCCTCTGTTCTTCAAGTACGTGACGTCAAAGCCAACTGTATCGTCAATACCGTCACCGTCAGGTGAGAACCAATCGCTCTCGGCGTTCACCCGTATGAGGCATGACCTACATATGACGGCAGCGGCTTCAGCTCTCGTCATGTGCCGCTTGGGACGCAGAGTCCAGTTCTCATATCCGTCGATGATCCCCAGCTTAACTGCACATGCCATTGACGCGCGCCGGTCTTCGGAGACTTCTTCCCAGTCGGAGAACACGCTAAGAGCCTGTCGGATTTCGTCGGGAGTCAACGTTTCTGCGTAGGGCCCAAGATCGAGGGCGTTTATCAGGAACTCTACCGCGTCTTCCCGGGTGGTGTATTTGCCCGGGTTGAACTTTTGACCGGCAGGCACGAACGAAATGCCGCCTGCCAGGGCGCCTTCAATAAACTCCCACCAAGGCTTATCCCTGAAGTACACGTAGTCTTTCGGGACATCCGGATATGAAGGAGTCTCGGGTGAGGCGGGAGGGAGTTGGAAGACCTTAAACAGGAAGACCGCGAAATGCGAGCGGGTGATGCTCACGTCCGGCCTGTAGTAGAGCCGGTAACCTGTGGCAGCGCGCTCGCCGTCGGTGACTCCCTCGCTCCAGAGCAGGTAAATGTAGTCGGAAGCCCAGTGTCCGTTCACATCGGCGTACCACCAATCATCTGCGCAGAGAGCAGGAGTAGCGAACGCCAAGATTGCTCCTAGAGACAGACCGAGCCCAAGAAGCACAAGAACCAAGGTTTTTCGCAATAGACATACCTCCGGTTCACCGGCCCCGACACACAGTAACACATGGCGACAGACAAATGGAAGTTGATGGGAAAAGTGAGCGCCCCCGTTGACACTTTCTGGAAAATCCTGTAACCTCTTGATGCTGGTAAGTTCTACCAGAGGCCGCGTCCGGCGAAACGAGTCACGTTACCGCAGATGAAGGGAGGTGGATGGTCTGCGGCCTTGCCTCGGTCCCATAGCGTCACCGGCGCCCTTCGCAAGCCCTTCCCGCCCGGGCGCGGCCAGTCTCTGAGTACAGTGTGAGGTGATGGCACCTGAAGACCGCGTTCCGGAAACACAGACTCCTCTTGGCCGCGGCCTTGTTCGGGATCTCTGCCGCGGTGGCGACAAACGCCGCCATATCTCCCTACGTTGCTACCGGTCCGGTAGTGGTGGCAGGGCGAGACATAGAGCAGTTCCAGCGTGTGGAAGCGGCCGACGTCAGGGTACAGCAGGTTCCGATGAAGGCTCTTCCTAAAGGGCGGTTCTCGTCGGAACAGGAGATTCTGGGAGCATACGCCGCGTCGCGCATCGTAGAAGGTCAGATACTGCTCCGCGGCCACGTCGTTCAAGGTGAAAGTGAAGCCGGTCTTTCGCTCAACTTGCCCTATGAGATGAGGTGCATCTTCGTACCGGCCGGACCGGAGAGGGGCGTTGGAGGTTTCGTCAAGCCCGGCGAATTGGTGGACATAGTTTTCACACCCAGAGCAGGGGGATACGCCGGCCCCGGCGGGGCAGCCGCGCCGGCCACTGTGCGCGGAGTCAGAGTTCTTGAAGTGTGTACGGAGCCATCGTCGCGTGCTCTCGCAGGAGTCGTCGTGCTGACTGACGCTAGGGACGCGGAGGCGATCGCCCATAACATCGAGTCATGCGCGGTGAGCCTCCTCCTCGCGCCAAGAGACCCGTGGGTCCCCTCTGAGCCGGAGGTGTGGCTTCCGCGATGAATGAGACTCCCACTCTCCTTATTGCCGGCGGTGCCGATACCGAAAGAGCGGTGCTCTCCAAATGGCCCGGCGCCAGGGTTGGAGGTACCTTCAGGGACCTTTCACTGCTGGAGTACGTGGCGGCCGGAATGCGCCCGGACTTGGTGGTTATAGACCCGTCCCTGTCTCCGAGAGGAGAGAGCCTCGAGGCCTGGGCTGACCGTTTCAGAGGCACGTTCCCGTCCGTGTCGGTGATCGTGTTCGACGGCTCCACATCCAAAGGCACACGCGATGAGGGCGCTATGGACACCGGCGAAGGGGCGAAGGTGCTCACCTCTCAGACGGTTGTGGTTTGGAGCCCGAAGGGAGGAGTGGGGAAGACCTTCCTGGCGACGAATCTCGCCTGCGCCGCCGCGATTGCCACCCGCGGCAACGCGGTACTCATCGATATGGACTTGTGTTCGGGTGACGTTGCGGTTCACCTGGACCTCTTGGATGGACCTACTATCACCGAGCTCATACCGGTTCTGCCAGACACGCGCCCGGAGGGGCTCGATAAGTTTGCCCAGCGTCACGGCCCTTCAGGTCTAAACGTCATATGCGGACCACGCCAGGTTGAACTGTGTGACCTCGTCACACCTGAAGTCGTGAAGTCGGTTCTGTCTCTCGCCTCCAAGAGGTGGGGCCTCACGTACGTGGATACTGCGCCGGACATGACATCTGATATTGTCGGCGAGTGTGTCGACGCTGCTTCAAAAGTGGTGTTGGTGGCGACACAGGATGTTGCAGCACTTAAGCAATGCCGTTCGGCTATTGAGATATTCACCAAATTGGGCATACCGGCATCATCCATGGCTGTTGTAGTTAACCGAGCAAGCAAGGATTCTCTCATGCCGCTTAACAAGGTAGAAGAGTTCCTCGGCGTCGACCTGGCGGGCGCCGTTCCGGACGATCGCAAGCTGGCGGAACGCTCCGTTTTCGAGGGCAGACCCCTCGCCCTCTCCTCCAAGAACGAGGTATCTGAAGCGATTTGGAGCGTTCTGAATCGACTTTCGCCAGGTCTCGGCAGAACCCCCAAAGGAAGCAGGATATCCCGACGAAAGGGGCTGTTTTGGTGAGTCTGATCAAGAAACTTGAGTCTTCTCCTTACCGGGCTGTGAGCGGCGTGAGGACCGCGAGGGAGAAGTCTTTTGAAGATGTCATAAACTCGATCCGCGAGAAGGCAATTGAGACCCACGCCGCTCTTGTGATGGAGGCGCGGCTATCGAGGGACAAGCGGCGAGAAGTGACAGCTCTCGTCACGGACCTCATCGTCTCCCAGGATCTGTATGTAGGGCGGCTTACGAGACGGGATCTAGCGGAGCGGATAGTCCAGGAACTCTGCGGCCTTGGACCGATCGACGAGTTCCTGGACGACCCCGAGGTCACCGAGATCATGGTCAACGGACCTCACGAGATCTACGTCGAACGAGCGGGCCGGCTGTACAAGACAGAGGCTGCATTTACCGACGACAAGCACGTGCTCGACCTCATAAACCGCATCGTAGGCAGCGTCGGGAGGCGAGTTGATCGCTCCTCACCGTACGTTGACGCGAGACTCTCCGACGGCTCGAGAGTCAACGCCGTAATTCCGCCACTATCTCTTTCAGGTCCGGTTCTCACGATAAGGCGTTTTCCGAAGCGGCTCAGTACCTTCGACGAGTTGGTGAGCCTCGGGACTCTCACGCCGGAGTCGGCAGACTTCCTTAAAGCTTGTGTGGAAGCGAGGCTCGACATCGTTGTTTCGGGCGGAAGCGGCACCGGCAAGACGACTACCCTCAATGTGCTGGCAAACGCCGTGATGGAGGGGGAGCGGATAATCGTGATTGAAGACTCCTCCGAGATCCGTCTGTCAAACCACCACGCTTTGTACCTGGAGACGCGCCCGGAGAGCCTGGAGGGCAAGGGAGAGGTCACGGTGCGCGACTTGCTGAGAAACGCACTTCGTATGAGACCGGACCGCCTGATAATCGGTGAGTGCAGAGGTAAGGAGACTCTCGACCTGATTGCCGCCATGAATACAGGCCATGAAGGGTGCTTGAGTACCGTGCACGCCAACTCTCCCAAAGATTGCCTGGCCCGGCTCACTGCCATGGCCCTGATGTCTGAAGACGCCGTCCCTCTGAACGTACTCCAATCGTGGATAGGCTCTGCCGTAGATGTCATTGTGCAGCAAGCTCGCGTTGAGGGCGGTGAGCGGCGAGTAGTCGAGATAGCGTTGGCTGGGTTGGAATGTGGCGAACTGCGGTCAATCTCTGTCTATCCCCGAGAGCGCTCTTCCGGAGCGGGCGAACTGCCGCAGTTCTTTGTTGAGAAGGTGGACGATCGCGTGGCCGCCAGACTTAGAGAGGCCGCGAGGAAACTGAGAGGAGGGTGCGAATGCGTATCGGAGCAGGAGTCTTGACTGCACTGACCGTATATGCCGCAACCCTGTACGTCGGTTTCTTGCGAACACCCTATTGGGCTGTACCGCCGGTTCCGGGCAAGTCCGCAAGTCTGCACCTCGTAAAGTTGCTGGCAAAGTTCCGAAACCGACTGAAGGGTTCCGCAGCTCCAGGCATTTGGGAAGACGTGTTCTATTCGATCGCGTTCCACCTGAGAGCAGGAGAGACTTTGCAGCAAGCCGTAAGGGGCGTGGCTGAGGAGGGCTCCGGAGGGCCCTATGAGTTGTTGAGAGGGGCAACTCGGGCGTACGAAGGGGGGGCCCCGATTCTTCAAGCGCTGCGGTCAGGTTCGGAAGGTTCATTCGAGTCACGCAGGCTGGTAGAAGCGGTTGAAATCGGGCTTGTCGCGGGAAGTGATTTGCCTTCCCTCCTGTGCCACACGGCGGAAAACCTAACAAGAAAGCGCGCCATGCACAGAGCAGCAAAGGCGAAGATGACCGAGTCGCGGCTCACGGCTTTCCTACTATCCGCAATGCCTTGGCTCATTGGTGCGATAACCTACTGGCACGATCCTTCACTTCTGACGCAGGCCCTGTCCACTCCGTTAGGCTTATCGGTTCTCTGGGGCTCGATAGGGCTGTGGGTGTTGGGGAACGGGGCTATCTTTCTGACTCTGTCTTCGATCAACATCAGCAACCTCAAGTGAAATCCCTAGTGAAGCGAGGTGGAAGGGTGGAAGTTACTGCTGGTCCCATCCTGTTCGGCTGTGCAGGGTTTACATTTGGGCTTTGGATTGTCTTCTCGGATTCGCGGCGGATGGGTTTTGAGAAGCCCCATTCTCCCTCGCCTTCCTTCCCGGGGAAAAAAGCCCGCCGCTTGATCGCTGGCTTGGCCGCACTTGCCGCGGCAGTACTCATGATTACGGCGCCAAGAGTTCGCCCCGCGATCCTTATGGCTGCGGCGGCTTTGGCTGCAAGGGTGCTTGTGCAGAACGCCCGTCGGAAGCGGCGCGTACGGGAAATCAGGCGCGAATGGCCTTTTCTGATCGAGAGTATGGCTGTTGCCGCTCTGTCAGGGCTAGATACGGCTTCGGCTTTCCAGGCTGCTGCCAGGAGGACGCGGGGAATCCTCCGGGCGGAGACCGACAAGGTCGTGCTTCGATTGATGAGCGGTGCTAGCCTCAGCAGGGCCCTCAGTGTGATGGACGACTCATGGATCCCTGAAGTCAAGCGTCTGCGCTCTGTGCTGGCTCAAAGCGAAATCCTCGGCACTCCTGTGGCCGGCATGCTGAAATCGCTGTCCGATGAGGGGTATGAAGCGGAGCGTCAAGCTATGGAAGAAAGGTTCAATGCCCTTCCGCTCCAGCTGTCAGCGATCACGGTGTTTTTTCTGCTGCCTCCCGTTCTGGCCGTTTCGGTACTACCCCACATACTTGCCTTTCTGGAATCGAGTTGGTGAGGAGGTGAGATCAATCGTGGTGGAATTGAGTGGCATCGTTCAACTGCAGTTTAGCCGTCTGGTTAACTGGCTCAGGAGACTCCTGGGAAATGACCGAGGAGCAACAGTTGCCGAGTACGCCCTTGTCTTGGTTCTGGTAGCGGTAGCGCTCATCGGCGTCTTGACCACACTCGGAGACGCGTTGAGGAACCGAATACAGGATGTAATAGACAAACTGCCTACGCCATGAGAGGAGTCTACCGGTTGCTGGGGGACTCGGGCGGTCAAGCCCTGGTTGAGTTCAGCCTTGTGGTGTTCCTGCTGGTGGCGATCCTCTTCTCAATCCTGGAAGGCGGGCTTCTCATGAACGCAAAGACGGTCCTTACTTCAGCAGCGCGAGAGACGGCTAGGGTCTGTGCGGTTGAGGGCGGGAGGACGCCAGGTGCCCTCCAAAGGCTTAGCGACAGCCTTACGGCGGGAGGCATTGATCCCGATGAGGTGACGGCCCTTATTTCGCCAGGCCAGGCCATCTACGGCACCACCATACGTGTGGAACTCCAGTACGACTACAAAGTGGTGAGCCCTGTCGTGAGGGCGATTGTGGGGACCTCGATTCCCCTGACATCCAAGGCGGTGACCAGAAGTGAGTTCGTTCCGAGGTAGCGTAAAGCGGAGAGGAGGTTTCCGGCCGGGACTGCGCTTGCTCTCGACATCCGAGGACGGCGCGGTCCTGGCCCTGGTCGCCGTCTTCCTGCCTGTTGCGGTCCTCACCGTGGGTATGGTACTGGACCTGGGTATAGTGTACTTCGCCAAGAGGGCTGTTCAAGGAGCATGCGACCTAGGTGCTCTGGCGGGAGTCATCGAACTCGATTGGGACGCGTTGGCCTTGGGAGATGTGCGCATTGACCCCACCATGGGACAGGCGAAGGCAGTTCAAGTCGCAAGTGAGAACGTCTACGCCTTGGGAGGCGTCATCCGCGAGGCTTCCATTTCGGCTCATGTTCTCAACGCACCGGACCGGGAAGAACCCACAGTGCGAGTGGAATGCTGCTTCAAGGTCAGAGCTCACTTCCTTGGGTTTCTTCCCGGGCTCGGTGAGGGCATCTCGTGCTCCGTTTCTTCAGAAGGCTCAGTCGTGAGGAGAACGAAATGGTAGGAGGAGTGGTAGGATAATGGCTCTGGCCGGACCCGACAGGGAACTTGATTCCGATCATGTGCTGTCTTACACTCAAGACGGTAGTACGCTCGTATGTGTAAGACGCGAGGTGATTCCGGTGACCGTAGTGAAGTTATCGAACAAGGGACAACTGGTGATTCCAAGCGAGATCAGGGACAAGTACAACCTCTCCAAGGGAGACAGATTCTTGGTGAGAGACATAGGAGGGAAGATAGTGTTGGAACCACTTCCGCGGCACCCGTTGCTGGAATTGAGAGGCGCTTTCAAATCGAGAGCGAGCGCGGTGGACTTGCTCCTACGTGAGCGGGAGGAGGACCGGATCAGGGAGGATGGCAAACATAGCTGGTAGGTACGTGCTCGACAGCTCTGCCCTCATCGCGTTCCTCTGGGACGAAGCCGGCGCCCAGACGGTCGAAGACATCCTGGTAGAGGAAGACGCGGAAGTGTTCATGAGCGTGGTCAACTTGGGAGAGGTTATATACATCGTGCACAGGCTGGCCGGCGAACAGACTGCCGCCGCAGTTGAAACCAAGGTTTTTGAGACGCCCAAATTGCGGGTCATTGACGCGACCTGGCCAAGGGTGAAACATGCCGCGGGGATCAAAGTGGACGGAAGACTCTCCTTTGCCGACTGCTTCTGCGTGGGGCTCGCTCAAGAGAAAGAAGCCGTGCTGGTGACCTGCGATCGCGAGTTTGAGCGGCTGGAGCAACAAGGTAAGGTTGCAGTCCTGTGGCTGCCGGGAGGGGAACGCAGCAGCTGACCAGTCAAGGACGGTATTGTGGGGCTACGGACACCTTCCGGTCTCATTTCGAATCCAGGTTATTCTCCACAGCTCCACCTCGCGAAAGTCAGACCACACCACAAACTAGGATACCTGACCCCATCGAGTACCCGGAAAAGCTGGAGAAGGCAGAGTGTCTTGCATGATCTGAACTAGTACACAGCCTTGCAAGCGTCTGGGAGCTACCATTAGAATGGTCGCGGGGTGTGCAAATGATTGGCCGACACGATATCAGGGACATAGTTGACAGAATCGTGAAGGGGTATGACCCTGAAGCGATTATCCTCTTTGGTTCTCAGGCGCAGGGTACCGCCGGTGAAGACAGCGATGTCGACCTACTCATTCTGAAATGCGACTCTCGCCGGTCTGTAGAACGCAATCGGCAGGTCCGCCAGCTTCTGGCGGGAATCACGCACCCCATCGACGTTTTCGTTAGGACTCCTCAGGAGTACGAGCAGTTGCGCAATGTGGTGGGTTCGCTGCCGTATGAGGCGTCCCGTCAAGGACGGGTAGTTTATGAGCGAGAATCTCGAAAAGGATAAGCTTGTCACAAGGTGGATTAGCCTCGCTTGCGGGGACTTGGCGTATGCACAGAAAAGCCTTGAACTTGGCGAACAGTTCAACGACAAGATCTGCTTCCACTGCCAGCAAGCTGCCGAAAAAGCTCTAAAGGCGCTCTTGATTGCTCTCGAGGTACGCCCTCCAAAGACACATGACATTCGAGCTCTTGTAGCCTTGATTTCCAAGGATTTCCCCGACATGCTGGATACGCTTACTCCAGTTGTTGATCTGACTGACTATGCGGTCGAGATTCGTTATCCGGATGAATGGTATGTACCGGATGCTGCAGAGACCGAGCGTGCTATCGAACTTGCTCACAAGGCCATCGTAGTGGTGGATGCAAGGTTAAAGCAGATGGGATATTCATGAGCCGTCAGAGTCCCGGCGGGAGATGACCCATGGTTCGTCCGGCAGTCGAGGTGTCTAGACAAGCAGCTGTACTGTACCTTGAGGGCACAGCAGAATCGTTTCTCTTGCTTACTGCATTGGATAGCTCCCATCGTCTGTGGGCGCGGCACGAAGATCTTGCGGAGGGACGCTTTCCGTGCTCGCCGGAGGTCCTGTTGATCGCTGTTCGCCTATGCTGGGAGAAGGGAACGACTGGCTGGTCCGGAGAAGAACACCGGGAGAGTCCTCCGGTATTGCTGACTGAGGCGACTCAGAGGAACTAGCGATCGGCGAGGGCTTGCCATGGTAATCGTTAGATCGTTGCTTCCGCGCGATCTGTGCTTGGTCGGCATGGCGGACTCGGGGAGGGCCGCCGCGATCATCGTGTATCGGAGGCGTCCGATGATGAAGGGTGGAGTGGTAGTCCACGGGGTGCGTATTGAGTACCTGAGATCGGGCCTGAATGCTGGAGGAGGATACAGATGCAGTATGTACTGGGCTTCATGTTTTCCGAGGACCGTCGCCAGGTTGCCCTTATCAGGAAAGACCGCCCTGAATGGCAGAAAGGCAAGTTCAACGCCCCTGGGGGCAAGGTTGAGCCAGGAGAGACTCCGTCGGACGCGATGGTACGGGAGTTCAGCGAGGAGACCGGTTATCAGACCGAGTCCAGTGGCTGGAGCCCTTTCGCTCGCATAGAAGGCAAGGGCGAGAATAAGGAACCATATGAAGTCTACTGCTTTGTCACTGTTGGAGACCTAAGGAACATCAGACGAACTGAGGATGAGGTTCCTTGGATAGTCGAGGTCGATAAGGTCTCTCTCCAGAGAAGCGAAATGGTTGGGAACCTTCCTCGGCTTGTGCATATGGCTTTAGACCATCTGACCGACGGCGGCCCCGGTTTCGCCCTTATCACATACCCCTAGAACCAGATTACCGCGGTGCTTCAGGATGCGGGCGAGTACTGAGTGTTTGGGCCCAATCTTAATGTCGGTGAAATAGGGCCTTAGAGCCGAATTGCTTGTCGGTGACAGGAAAGCCGCGTTCCGTGTCGTAATCGGGAACGGGGTTTTTGTTTTGTGAGCGAAAAGGGCGAAGCCTGCTCCCGCGTTTAGTTTGGCGACTGACCAGGAACAGGCTCCCTGCAAACCCCAAGGGGGCTTACTAATGGTAATCGTACTGCCACTCCTTGTGTCGATCAAGGAGTATCTGAGAGCGTATCGAGACAAGTCGCCGGACATGGAGATCCAGTGCCCATGCTGCGGGCGGCGACTCCGCAGGCACGGGTGCTACTACCGAAGAGTAGTGCTTGGTTTGGGGATCCATCTGGTTCCGGTCTACCGCAGATTGTGCCCGCGATGCCGTCGCACGTTCAGCCTGTGTCCATGTTTCCTAAGGCCGTACAGCCAATTCGCCTTACCCGTGCATGAGGCCGTGGCTCGCCTTTTGGTTCAGGGAAGGAGCCCGGATGCCATTGCGGAACGCCTTTGCCAAGGGCCGCAGGTGGGCGGAGTGTCGGGAAGGACCATCCAGAGATGGCAGAGCGGGTGGAAGGCCGGAGCAGGTGACCTTCTCGGTTCCTTGTCTGAACGTGTACTGTCTTTGTCACCGGGAACGGACCTCACTCCGTTCTTTCCCCCGGTGAGAATGCCGAGGGGAAGCCTTCGGGCGATGCTTTGGTTAGGGGGATTTTACCGGGACCTGGTGTGGGAGGCTCGACGCCCATCCCTTTTTGCTTTCCTGCGGCTCTCTTTTCCCTCCCTGTCGGTCCCCTGACTCACGCCGTCATTGCGCATGAGCGCTGGTTTTGAGGGGCTTTCGCGACCTCAAGACTCCTGAACCTTGCCTGCCTGCGCCTTCTTGCGGGTGTCACTCGTCAAGTCGCCACAATCTTTGTCACTCCCTACCTGTCGCTTTGGCAGCGACACTAGACTCAAAGACTCTAGGAGAAACAGTGACCGAGGAACAGTCAACGCTCATCGCCAACTTCCGTTACGGAGTCATTGCTCCCATGGTGGTACAACCGCTGGCACGGGGGGAGCAGGCTCGGATGCTCCGGGAACTCGCGGGACGAGAGTACAACATCCCTTTCAGCGCCTCGACCAGAATCCACGAGCGAACGCTGGAGCGGTGGCTCTGCGCCTACAGGAAAGGAGGCCTGGAAGCCCTCAGACCCAAGCGACGCGCTGACAGCGGCAGTTCAAGGACAGTGCCGGAAGCAGCGTTGGAGAAAGCCAAGGCGCTCAAGAAGGAAGTCCCCCAGCGCAGCGTGCCTCAGATCATCACCATGCTGGAGATGGCGGGAGAAGCGGAAAAGGGCCAGCTCAAAGAGAGCACATTGCGACGGCATTTGGGGCCGGTGGAGAAAACCTCCTCACGCCGTCCAAAAGCTCACCGCCGTTTCGAGTCTCCGCACCGGAATCACACATGGCAGGGAGACTGCCACCACACGCTTTACCTGCCCGACCCCGAAAACAAGGGCAAGAACTGCCAGGCCTACTTGATCGCCTTCATAGACGATTACTCCAGGTACGTTGTCCACGCGGAGTACTACTTCGAGGAGCGGCGTTCCAAACTTGAAGACTGTCTCAAGAAGGCCATCCTGAAGTTCGGGGTTCCCAGCCGTCTGTATTGCGACAACGGAGCCATCTACTCGGGTCCGCACCTCGAAAGAATCGCCGGGGAACTGGGTTTCCACCTGATCCACTCCCGGCCGGGAATGCCTCAGAGTCGTGGGAAGATAGAGAAGTTCTTCCAGTATGTCGACAGGAGTTTCAAGCCCGAGGCTTACGCCCTGATTGCCTCCGGAAAACTCTACACCCTGGAAGAACTCAACAACTACTTCTGGGCGTGGCTTGAGGTCTATCACCAGAAACCTCACGGGTCTTTGAAGAAGACACCCAAGGAGCGCTTCGAGGAGGACCAAACGCCCCTACGCAAACTGGACCCACTGAGAGTCCGCCAGAGTTTCCTTTGGCAGGAGAAACGCAGGGTCGACAAGACCGGGTGTTTCACTCTGGATGGCAACACTTACGAAGTCAGCGCCGCCCTCGTCCGCCGGCAGATCACTGTTCGTTACGACCCCTACGACCTAAGCGTCATTCAGGTGTTCTACGGTGGAGAGGCCTATCCCGACGCGGAGCCCCTTGACTTGAGAAAGCCCCGCCACCGGGACCTGGGACAGGTATCCCGAACACCTACAATCACGATAAACCTTAACTTCCTTGAACTCGCCAAACGTCAGTACGACGAGGAGTTGCGCAAGAGACTCGGCGCAATGCGTTTCCCATGCCCGAAAGAGGAGGAGACGGCAAAGTGATCAGGAACTATTTCGGCCTCAAGGAGACCCCTTTCACCAAGTACGTGCCCACCGCCAACCTCTACCGGAGTCAGGCGTGGCAGGAGCTTTCCGCCCGGTTGGACCACATAGTCAAAAGCCGCGGCTTAGGCGTCATCACAGGTGAAGTGGGCGCGGGCAAGTCGACCGCGGTAAGGGCCCTTTCCGACAGGCTTGACCCCATCCGCTACCCGTTCATCTACATCGCCGATTCGGCGCTGGAGCCTCGGAGTTTCTACAGAGAGGTGCTCTCCCAGTTCGGGGTCACACCGGCCTACTACCAGAGAGACGCCCGTCGCCAGTTCGACCGCATCCTCATGGACGCCTACGAAAACCAAGGCAAACAACCCGTGTTGGTCATTGACGAAGCCCACCTGCTCTCTGCGTCCATGCTCGCGGAAGTGAGATTCCTCACGAATTTTCGGTTCGATTCATTGTGCCCCTTCGCACTGATCCTCGTCGGCCAGCCTGAGCTTCGGGCCACATTGCGATTGCGGGCTTTGGAGCCGGTGCGCCAGAGGATCAGCGCGCGGTATCACCTCGGAGGGCTTGAAGAACACGAGACCAAGGCATACATCGAACATACGCTCAAACAGGCGGGAGCGTCCAGACCACTGTTCAGCGAGTCCGCCATCGCCCATATCCACTCCATATCCAGGGGAATCCCACGAGTGGTCAACAACCTTTGCACCGCGTGTCTCTTGGATGTCATCGCGCAGGGGGGGCTTGTCGACATGGCAAACGTCCAGCGCGTCCAGTTGGACTACGAGCAGCTGTAGAGTAGATTCAAGGATTCAAGACACAAAAGCGCCACGAGGGCTCCCATGAGGGGCCCTCCCTTTCCTTCGTACGCCGGCCTTCAAGCCGCCATCCATTCCGAGCGTTCCGTCAGCGCCACGCAATTCAAGCGCTTCGTCGACAAACAGCGTGAGCGGCAACAAGATACCGCCTCATCCCCTACGGGGAAGAGAGCACATGGATACATCCGATTTCGGCGACAGGTGTCCTGACTGCGGATGCAGGAAAGGCCACTATCACCACCATAACTGCGACATCGAAGAATGTCCTGCCTGCTGCGGACAGATGCTCAGCTTCTTCTGTGACATCACGATCTTCACGACGAAGTGAAACGGTACATCGAAAAGCAAGCCAGAGGCGGCAAATAGGGTCTTCGGGAGCGCTGGAGAAAGAGCGTGTCCCCGGAACTCAAGCGCAGACTGTCCCGCAGCTTCCGAGGCAGGAGGAGCCGGCCTTTGTTGTCCATTTTCGCCGTCATCCGGTAACTGCTCATACATAGCGCCTCCCTCGTGGGAGATTCCCACTCCAGTATACCCGTCATACAACAACGCCACAATGGCTACGAGGTCTCGCCAACCAATGACTATGGGACTTGCCACCGCTGTTAGCCGACCTATGCCCTTGTCTTGGTTCTGGTAGCGGTAGCGCTCATCGGCGTCTTGACCACACTCGGAGACGCGTTGAGGAACCGAATACAGGATGTAATAGACAAACTGCCTACGCCATGAGAGGAGTCTACCGGTTGCTGGGGGACTCGGGCGGTCAAGCCCTGGTTGAGTTCAGCCTTGTGGTGTTCCTGCTGGTGGCGATCCTCTTCTCAATCCTGGAAGGCGGGCTTCTCATGAACGCAAAGACGGTCCTTACTTCAGCAGCGCGAGAGACGGCTAGGGTCTGTGCGGTTGAGGGCGGGAGGACGCCAGGTGCCCTCCAAAGGCTTAGCGACAGCCTTACGGCAGGAGGCGTTGATCCCGACAAGGTTACGGCGCTCATTTTGCCCGGCCAGGCGATCTACGGCACCACCATACGGGTGGAACTGCATTACGACTACAAAGTGGTAAGCCCGGTCGTCCGGGCCATAGTCGGAAACACCATTCCTCTGACATCCAAGGCGGTGACCAGAAGTGAGTTTGTTCCGAGGTAGCGTGAAACGGAGGGGAGGTCTCCGGCCGGGACGGCGTCTTGTCTCAACATCCGAAGACGGCGCGGTCCTGGCCCTGGTCGCCGTGTTCCTGCCTGTTGCGGTCCTCACTGTAGGCATGGTCTTGGACCTGGGCATTGTGTACTTCGCCAGGAGAGCTGTTCAGGGCGCGTGCGACCTTGGCGCGTTGGCGGGAGTAATCGAACTGGACTGGGACGCTCTGGCCTCGGGAGATGTGCGCATCGACCCTGCAATAGGGGAGACGAAGGCTGTCCGAGTGGCACGTGAAAACATCGAAGCATTGGGAAGCGCCATCCGCGAGGTTTTCGTCTCCGCTCATGTTTTCAACGCTCCGGATCGGGAAGAACCAACAGTCCGAGTGGAGTGCCGCTTCAAGATCGAAGCTCACTTCCTCGGGTTTCTACCCGGGCTCGATCAGGGCATCCCGTGCTTTACTTCTTCGGAAGGCTCAGTCGTGAGGAGAACAAAGTGGTAAAAGGGGCCCGAGCGAGCCCGACGTAAAGGCTTCCATTTCAAAGAGTTGGTGGTTCTCGCAGGAGTCGGAGCAACACACATTATAGTAGTCTTGCCAAGGTCTGGACGACCCGACATGCTGGACTCAGCTTCCAATGTGTCGTTATGAAGTCTGGACTTTCGGCGCCTAGGTGATCCGTTTTGCTCCTGACGTGACACGTTACTTATGAGAGTCGAAGGGGAAAAGCGACTCCAGATCAATAAGGAGGCAGAGAAGCCATGTTGAGGAAGATCTCACGTACGATGGTCATCGCTTGCTTACTGTGTGCCATGATCATATCACCGGTATTGGCGGCATCTCCTGGCGATGGTACTTACTGTGGTTGGGACCACAGCCCCATTATCACGCCTTGGCAAGAACTCCTTCATTCGCGCCAGCTCAAGCCGGTTATCTTGCGAAAAGAAGGGTTCTCAGCAATTGGTGGTGGCCGGGATCCAGAAGTGGGGGCTACAGACATAGAGTACTGGGCGGCTTCGGGAGGCGGTCTTATCGAGGCTGACAAGAAGGAAGGAGTATTCAATCTGATCAAGAGCGTGAGCATGAGCGTATTCGGTTCCTTTGTTAAAACCACTGTAGGCCAAGTCGTATTTGCTCTCGCTGATGCAGTTGGTGTCATCCTAGATCAAACGCAACGTGTAGAAGCCAAGACCTATCATTCCTTTAGGTATATAGCTAAGGCTGGCTTGGTTTACACCGAGAACGAGCAATGGGATTGGTTCTTCGAGAGTCGTAGCCGAGAAGTCTTCAAGCATACTTGGGGATCGTTCTATGACACCCAAGGATATACCCACACGATAGCCATAGACTACACAAGACCCAACGGTTATGAACCGGTATACACTCAGTTTGCCGCTCATTACAACGATAATACCTACATCATGAATCGCGCGAGAGACATCTGGGCTTACGGCTGGGCGAAGGAGATCGAGTACGGTTACTGATGAGTGGGAGTTGGCTTGGGCGCATTGCTGCCATACTGTGCATAATCTCCGCCTTGGTTGTCTCAGGCTGTAATCGGGATCAACAGCGGATCGACGAGGATATCGAGGCTATACTTAGATGTTCCGAAGATGCATTTCTAACCAGTAGCGAACACTACGATGCCTCACCTGCGGTTAAGGTGTTTCTCAACCAGGAGGAATCTTGCTATTACCTACAATACTCGATCACTATAGACAATCCCAAGGAGCAAATGAGGGATGTTACCGCAACTGGCCTGCTCAACGATGCAATGATAGAGTTCCTACACGCCCCATCACTGTTTTTCACCAGTGTGCTCGCAGAAGCACCTATTGACGTGGGCAATGACGGATCCCGTGGGTTGGTCGTGAGCCGCAGCTTTGTTCTACTGCCAAACTCCGAGATTGACCCCAATGGCTTTCGAGAGTTCTTTCAGGAAGTCTGGGCCAGAGTCACTTGGGTAGATGAACGTGGAAACCGCAGGTCTGAATACTTCCACTGGACTGCCATAGAGGTCGATGACAGTGTATGGGAGTACCTCAAGTAGCGAGGCGTGTCTTTCGCACCCACACACAAGTTGTGACATCTACCGTATGTTACGAGCGCCCCATATAGGGTATGTGGGGCGTTCTCCGGTTCTTGAGTCTAGCTGTTACAATGGTTTCTCGAAGACTGCTTTTTGGCAAAATCTGCAGGAAAAGCACGCCTTGACCAAGCCTTAGCTGTGCGCTCACGTTGTGTTTTCAGATTCGTAGGTGTTGGCTGATTCCAGCGACCGTTATCACGTCCTCCTTGGTCACATGCCTACCTAATGTGTCAACGCCGGAGTGTTTTTGACGTCCAATGGCTGAGGATTCGCCCGGCCTTGACAAGCCCGCACGTTTCATCTGTGGGGCGTCGGCTGGTCACTGTTTAGATGCCCACCCTGTTGTTTGCTATTAACCATCACCTCTAGCGGTTACGTCTTACACTCAAGACGGTAGGACACTTGTATGTGTAAGACGTGAGGTGATTCCTGTGACCGTAGTGAAGTTGTCCAACAAGGGACAACTGGTAATTCCAAGCGAGATCAGAGACAAGTACGATCTGCGCAAGGGAGACCGATTCCTTGTGAGAGACGTTGGAGGGAAGATAGTATTGGAACCACTTCCCCTGCACCCATTACTTGAATTGAGGGGCGAGCGCGGCGGACTTGCTCCTACGTGAGCGGGAGAAGGACCGGATCAGGGAGGATGGCCAACATAGCTGGTAGGTACGTGTTGGGCAGCTCTGCCCTCATCGCGTTCCTGTGGGACGAACCCCGTGCCCAGATGGTCGAAGATATCCTGGTAGAGGAAGACGCGGAGGTGTTCATGAGCGCAGTAAACTTGGGAGAAACTTGGGAGAGGTTATGTACATTGTGCATAGGCTGGCCGGGGAACAAGCTGCCGCCGCAGTTGAAAGCAAGGTTCTTGAGACGCCCAAATTGCAGGTCATCGACGCGACCTGGCCAAGGGTGAAAAATGCTGCGAAGATAAAGGTTGACGGGCGACTCTCCTTAGCCGACTGCTTTTGTGCGGGGCTCGCTCAAGAGAAAGAAGCTGTGCTGGTGACCGGCGATCGTGAGTTTGAGCGGCTAGAGCAAGAGGGTAAGGTTGCAGTTTTGTGGCTGCCGAGATTTGAAAACGACAACCGGTGCTCTATACTGAGATGAGTGCGCCGGATAGCTAAACGGGCCGGGCACGTGGAGGAACCGGATGAAATCTTTCTTGAAGCTCGTGGGGTTGATGTTCGGCCTGTTCTTGTTCAGCGTCGGCTTGCTTTTGGCCATCCATTCTCGACTTGGTGCGGCGCCGTGGGACACGTTTCAGGTGGGACTCGCCGGTATTACGGGGCTCAGTTTGGGCCGGGTGTCTCAACTCATCGGAGCTGCGATAATCATAATCGACATTGCCATTAAGCAAGTGCCGGGCAGAGGCACGGTACTGAACATGTACTTTGTGGGTTACTTTATTGACCTCATCGAAAAGTACTCGCTCATCCCCGATATAGAAAGCTTGTTTGGCAGGATAGTCATGCTTCTTTGCGGCATATTTGTGGTTAGCTGGGGAACGTTCTTTTATGTTAATGCAGGATGGGGAGCGGGCCCAAGAGACAGCCTCATGCTCGGATTGTCAAGGCTCTTCTCGACCAAGGTCTGGAAGGCGCGGACCGCCATAGAAATCTGTGTGGCCTTGGCGGGACTAGCACTGGGGGCAAGACTAGGAGTAGGCACTGTCATACTGGCCGTTCTGGTCGGTCCGGCGGTACAACTCGCCTACCGCATTGGAGGGATAGATCCAGCGACCGTCACTCACAAGACCTTTGTGGACGATTATCGGGCTTTGGTTGCTCTGAGCAAGGGAACTCCCCCTTCAGAAAGCCTGCCGAGATAACCGCAGCTATTTGCACACGTCGACCCACTCCCGTGCATTTGAGTACCTGAACAGCTCGTCACAAGACAATTCAATGGCGCTATTGCTGCTGCCGACTGCAGGGAATACGGTGTCGAATCGCTTCAGGGAGACATCGAGGTAGACGGGGATGCCTTCGTTGATACCGAAAGGGCAGACGCCGCCCACAGGGTAACCCACCATCTCCAAGACTTCTTCTGCGGTGAGCATCCGGGCCTTCATTCCGAACCTGTCTTTGAACTTCCTATTGTCGATTCTGACATCGCCGGCACTCACTATGAGCATGCACCCTTCGCTCGATTTGAGTGAAAGGGTTTTGGCTATTCTGGCAGGCTCTACTCCTACTGCCTTAGCGGCCAGATCGACCGTTGCGCTGGACACGGGGGTCTCGATAATCCTATCTTCGATCCCGAATCTCCTGAAGAACGCCCGCCCTTTTTCTATAGACATTTCACTGGCTCCTGAGTCTGTTCTCTTTAGTTCGTCTAGCGTACGCTTCGGATGCGGCCTAGTCGATTCAGGGACACAAGGTCCCAGCACGTGTCCATTATGGATGATATCTCGCGTGCATTCAATTGGCTCGGTGCTGGAGGAGGCAGCTCTTGAAGATCATCACATCCTTTTGTTGAAGGTATACGCAATGCCGCCGGCGAATTAGTTGCCCAGATTCTGCCATATAGGAGCCAACTTGCAGAACACTAAAGCCCTCTTGCGGGGGCGCGTAGACCGCGAACTCGAGGCCATTTTCGAATACCCCATGACGGTTGTAGCAGCGCCGATGGGGTATGGTAAAACCACGGCCGTACGTCAGTTTCTCGACAGTAGAGATTCCCAGGTACTTTGGTTGTCCTTCGTAGCCCCCGATGAGTCGGGCGCGTTTTTCTGGCAGGAGTTTTCCCACGAGATTGGCAGACTGGACTCTGCCATGGGCGAGCGCCTATGTAGCCTAGGGTTTCCCCAGGACTCTCCTGAGACGGCCGTAGTTCTGTCAGTGCTTAACACGCTTCACTGCAAAGAGCGAACAGTCTTCGTGATCGACGACTTCCATTTGGCTAAGAATCCCCGGATAGGGGAGGTGCTCTCCCAGATTGCTAAGGAGGAACTCGAAAACCTGCACATTGTTATTGTGACTCGCGACACCGCGAACCTTGATTTTGGAGAGATGGTATCTAGGGGCACGTGCCGGCTGTTCACCGAACGATTTCTGCGGTTCACCGAACTGGAGACACGCCAGTATTGTGCCATCAACGGGAAGAGGCTTGCCGATGAAGATCTACGGCGACTCGTGGAATACACGGGTGGGTGCATCTCTCTTGTGTACCTCATTCTTCTCGGCGCGGATAAGCGATTGCAGGTCGGCATGAACACCACGATATATGAACTGGTCGAAAAGAACCTTTACAGCTCCTATGATGAACGGATTAGGCGGTTCCTGGCGGGACTGTCTGTCCTCGACAGCTTTTCTGCCCGCCAAGCGGAGTTCATTACCGGTGAAGCTAGATCTGAAGAGTTTCTCACCCGGCTCCGCAGGGAAAACGCGTTTGTGTACCTCGATGAGGCGACGGGCGTATACAAGATCCACAACGTCTTTCTTGATCTCCTCCGGATGAAACTCACCAACCCCAGTGAGATCAGAAAACTCTGCAAGAGGGCAGGCGACTGGTATCTCGATGCCGGCGAGCGCGCTTTGTGCTGCGCCTACTACTGGAGGGCGAGAGAGCCCGAGAAGGTGTTGTCGCTGCTAGATGCCACGGTATTTGTGTTCTGGGCAGATTACCCCGGCTGGGCCGACATGTTCCGGTCGCTCCCGGTGCCTATGCTCAACAAGTATCCCATAGCCTATCTGCAATACATTGCGCTTGTCATCGTCAACGGCCCGCCGGATGCAGCCATGGAAGCGAAAGCGCGCTTGGAGGCACTTCGCCTTTTCTACGAGCAGTCACTTGATATCCCCGAGCCTGCACGCAACCGAATTCTGGCGGAGATCGAAGTAGTGGGCATATTCGCCTCTTTCAACGACATGCATAGGATGATCTCCCACACGAAGAAGGCGATGGCGCTCCTTGGCGGCGCCTCCTGTCACATGGTCAGGCGCAATGACGAGTTCACTTTTGGATGTCCGCACTTCCTCTACCAGTACTATAAAGAAGCGGGCAGCCTGAGGGAGACCGTCCAGGTTGCAGTTAGAGACTTCCCCCTGTTCCCACAGATAGCCGATGGATGCGGTACAGGCTGCGAGTACCTCACCTTAGCGGAATACGCTCTCGAGACGTGGAGACCGGAGGACGTGGAACTCAACGTCCAAAAGGCAATACACAAAGCCAGAGCCAGAGACCAGTATGGTATCCTGATTTGCGCATACTTCACCCTTATTAGGTTACGCCTCTCAGAGGGGCGATTTGAGGAAGGCCTTGCCCTTCTTGGCGAGATACGGAAAGAAGCGGCAGAGGCTGCCTTGCCGGTGTATAACACCACCGTCGACCTCTGCGTGGGTTATGTGAATGCGTGCTTGCGAAGGCCCGAGCGCATTCCCCTGTGGTTGCTCGCTGATGACGCGGTTCCGGGCCGCCTTCTCTTCCAGGGGATGGGTTTTACCGACATAGTGCGCGGTAAGGTGGTCGCGCTTGCCGGAGATCATATCAAGTTGGAGATGTTAGCGGAGGTCTTCGATCAGGACTATGCAATATTCCAGAACCACCTCGGCCTCATACACAACCGTATCTTCGAGGCTGTGGCGAAGCGGAATCTGTACGGCATGGATAAAGGAGTGGAGGCGCTTAAGTCCGCGCTTGATATGGGAAGGGCAGACGACATCGTCTTGCCTTTCGCTGAGAATGCCCCGGACATAGTGGATATGCTCTTCGCAATGCCGCCTCAAGACCAATATGTGCAGAAGGTCCTATCCCTGTGCCTCCAGTACATGAAGAACCTTTCTGCGGCGCCTGCCAATGCTCCATCGCTCTCAAAGCGTGAAAAGGAAGTGCTTGCCCTAGCTAGAGACGGCCTTAAGCGGGATGAAATCGCCGAGCGGCTTCACATTTCCACAGGCACCGTGCGTACCCACCTTCAGAACATCTACCAGAAGCTCGAGGTATCCGGTAAGACCGCGGCTATCAAGAAGGCCGGAGAGATTTTCCGGTAACTCCGCAAAAATACGTCTTTTGACAGATACCCCGGTCCCGCCATCCCCTTCACACTTACAGTGGATCCACCCTCGCACTTGGGAAGGGGACTTGTGAATGGCAAAGATCACTCGTGCAACGCCAGAGCAAGGTTATGTACTGCGCATCGAGTTTGAGGGCGGTAGCAGCGTTACTTTCAACATGAGCGAACTCATCAAGACCCTGCCCTATTACAGCCTTAACGACCCTGAGCGATTCCGAGATTTCACCGTCGAGCCGAAGGCAATCCGCTGGAAGGACGTAGAGGTGCCGGGGCAAGCCCCTATGCCTGTTAGGCTCACTGTTGACACTATCCTCTTCGCTATCAGGGAGTGACGTCAATAAGCGCCGATTGAAGGAGGAAGGTTCGTTATGCGGACGGCAAAGAGGGCACTCAGTCTTCTTCTGATTGCGGTGATGGTTCTCCTGGATATACCGCAAGTGGCGTTTGCGGCGGATGAGCTGGTTTACCAGCCCGATTACAACCAGTACCCCATCTTCTCGGGCCAAGCGAAGAGCAAACTTGACCAGTTCATCGAAACCGACGGCAACTCGGTCTTCAACGTGGTCGGTAGGTTCACTAAGGTCTATGCCTTAGGCGATTACCCGGACAGGCTATCCTTCTCGTCGAGGCTCACAGAAAACGACTACGGTTACTATCAGATGGGTTTCAGCGACGTCGAGAAACGCATCGCTGCCGCGGGCGAGTTGGGAGTCGCTCTCCACGCCCAAATCACCAACGACAAGCACTGGAGCATCTACCATGCACTCAGTACGGAGACCTCGGCCAACGTACTGAGGCTTTCTTCAGGATTGTATTCTCACCACTCGAGTTTTGGGGAGCTTCTCCACAGTTATGACTCAATAGAACACGCTTCATCAGGTACCTACGAATACACTGATGCCGGGGCAAATGCGTTTCCCAGCACGGGAGCGAGCACATGGCAAACTCAGGGGCTGACTCTTGAACACCGCCTCTCAGGCGACGCGTGCGGCGCGCCGAGCACGGGCAATATCGCTGTCATGCTCGCCGACCTAGGTGGACCAAAAGTACAGTCCATATACACGACCGCCGGAGCCGATCCGTCTTCTGACAGGTGCGAGAAGTTTAAGGCGGGCGAGACCATATATGTCCACCTCAGGTTCGATGAGCCTATCAGGCTATCTACAGACAACGCAGCCGACTTGGCAGGCCTGACGCTGAAGGTGGCCATAAACGATACAAAGACCGGCGCCGAAGTTGGCGGAACCCCGGTCACGGCCAATATCGTGAGCCTCAAGAGCGATACGATGACGTTCAAGTGCGTGGTCCCCGCATCTATTGACATCCTAGGGCAGCCTGTCACCAGCAATCACTACCTGTCGTCTGTAAAAATGAGCGATCAGAGCTGGGTTACGAGCAATAGCGATGCGTACGACCTAACCTACGTTTATGAAGACGACGCCGGAAAACATAGTTTTGGGCCCAAAGACCCTGCGGATAATCCCACCCTCACCAAGACGTCGTCGCTGATCACGGACTTTGCGGGGAACCCGATATTGCGGTCTGCCGTACCAATCTACCTCAGTCAGCCCTGTTACATGGACAATGTTGCCCCGACGGTTGCCTCAGTCACCCCGGTCGCCGTAGAGAAGAACGCAAACAGCGATTTCACGGGAATCGGACAGACCTTCATTACCGCCGGCGACAAGATCGAGATCACAGCCGAATTCAGTGAGGAGATGCAGTTCTACAACGCTACCACAGGGAAGTACGTCAACATCGCGACGAACGAGCCTACCGACCCGTGGTATGACCATTGCCGAGTTGGACTCATCCGGGCCGAGTTGAACTTAAGGGATGACCTGGGCAATGCGATAGTCGTCACCGGAAAGCGAGCGGTAACCTCTTCAACGGGTGTCAACGGCATCAAGGTTGCCAAGGTGATCTTTGAGCTCACGGTGCCGCCCGGAGCCCGCCCCATAGTGTACGGCAGCACGGCGTACGCGCTCAGCATCAACAGGATTACCGTGGATGATGCCGCCGCCGCACCCTATCGTCTTTGCGACTCCCGCGGAAACCCTTATGTCACAGACACGGTGTTACTTGCTGGACCCGGCGCTGCTCTCGCTCCAACGAGGGAACTTTGGCTGGATACTCTGCCCCCGGTGGCCGAGGTTGAGTACGGTCCTGAGGGCGAATCTGACTTCTACGTACGGGTCAGTGTCGACGACCCGATCGACGGCAATGAAGATCTAAACGGTCAAGGTGCGAAGTTCAGAAGCGAGACAACAGGTATGTTCGGCACGTTCAGGTGGACCAACGGGGGCGAGGGCATACCGGGCTTCAAGTACGAGTACGCCTATGTGAGTTCTCCTTCGGTGGAAGCGGGATTACGAACATACTGGCAGGCTGGCGAGAATGAGACTCAACCCGGCCTCATTCAGCTGCCGGACGATGGCCTACATATCCACTTCAGGTTACTGCCGGACAGCGACTACAGCATCGTAGGCAGCACCCTAGCTGTTGAGGTATTCGACAAGGCAGGCAATCGCTTTAGCACGGGCTCTTCGCCTGGATCAGTAGATCTAGTCGTTGATACCATCGGTCCGGTAGTGACGCGGGATTCGTACGCTGCCGAGTATGTGACCGACCACGGCGAGATTGAGGCATCGATCCGGGTCAAAGATGTTGCCGGGAAGGTTGCCTGCATCGAATACCTATGGGTCGAGTGGGCGGACGGCGGTCCCCCGGACGCCGGAGCGACTTGGTATTCCGCTACTGACCTTCCTTCCTACTCGGGAAGCCCCGGCAGCCTCTACAAGACTTTCGATGCCTCATTGACGAACCTTGGGCTCGATGAGGTTCACGAATACTCTCTGTTTGTCAGGACACTGGATGAGAGCGGCGATGAACTGCCTGGCCGGGCAAGGTTCGACTTCGAGTACGATCTGAAGAAGCCCGAGCATAACCTCACATTCATGACTTCGCCCGACGGCTATCACGCGAAGCACAGCGTTCTCTTCACGCCGGGGCCTCCTAAGACAGTTGAGATAGGCGGCGTGCCCGAGACGAGAACGCCGACAACCATAGCCATGCTCAAGGTGCCGGACGAGACAGGCCACGAGACCGATCTGCACTACGTGAAGAGCGCTTTGATGCCCGGAGTCAGCGGCGCTGTCTATGCCCAGGCCGAGATCTTCGGTATCCCCGACTCGTGGGGACTCGATGCCTCATACTTCGAAGACTGGCACCTGGCAGATGTAAGCCTCGACGGTAGTGGAGGTATAGTCATAGCCCGCGTTAACGATCTCTACGGCACGCGCGGTTCATCGGGTGACCCATTGCCGGCCGCCCACCGGGCTCTGCAAGACCTCATGAACACCTATTACGGCGAACTCAACCTGCGGCTGATAGCGGCTTACAGTGAGGAACTCACGGTTGTGGATACTGCCGGAGAGACCTCGGTGACGGTTCCCGATACCGCACTTACCGCCGACTATGCGTACGCGCTGAAATCCGCCTACGCCGGCTATTTGGGAGACGCTTGTGCCTACAAGTTCGACATCGCTCCGCTTCTCGATGACGGCAGCAAGGAAGATCTCACTACCTATGGCGCCGGCAAGACAGCCGTGGGGAGATCACTGAATATGGGCCCGCCCGTAGGCAGCGACGCTGGGAAATTCGGCAGCGTCCAAAGCCTGGACGGAGTCAAGATGCTGGTCGAACTTGAGAACGTCAAGATGCCGGACTGGGGGACCGCCGATCTGGCCGGCATCGATGTCCACATCTATTACGAAGGTACCTGGGGTTCCCCGGGATCCGATGAGGTCTACTCAACCAGGCTTCCGGCGGTGACAAGTCAGATCTTCGAGATCCCGGCCGGGGTCTCAGACAAATCAGGGCTCTATTCTATCGTGATGCGCGCCCAATCTCTTGCGGAATGGGCAGGTTCCGGCAAAAGCCTCATCGAGAGGGAAGTCGGGGCATACGTCGAGAAGGCAACCGTAGGCAGCTATGGCGTGGTTAAGGCTACCACCGTGGCTGATGCCGGCGGTACTACTGCGCAGCTCGAATACGACTACCCTCTCGACTCGTCTCCGGCCCTTGAGGTGTACCTAAGTAAGTCAGGCGACACTGCGCTTACATTCCGTGCGGAGTTTGTGCCTTGTCGCTACCCGCAGCGCGGCGAGGCCGGGGACAATTTCTTCACCCGTATCTACATGCGCCTCAAGAACAGGCAAAGCGGTGCCGAGACCGGTTGGGTAAGGATGAGCGCGGCGGCGCACGATGATGATACTTACGTCGGAAGCTGGGATCCCTACGGCTATGGCGAGGTCACCTTCGATTCCGGCACCCTGGCTCTGCTTGGACTACAGGATGGGGACGAACTTGTCTACGAGGTGTTGACCACGACGGGAGTGGCGGCGATAGAGTGGGACTCCGACGGTGAGAAAGCCGTGACCACCCTGGCGCCATACAGTCCTCCCGTTCAGTCAGTAATCGTTAGGATGAGCGATGCTCCCCCGGCCTTGGAGATGCAATTGGAACCCCTAACACCCGTAAAGAGCTCCAAAGGGGTCGTTGCCACAGTCAAGAGCTTGACCAGTCCCGCTTCCCCGGTCGATACCATAGTTCTGAAGTACAGGAAGGGCACTGCAGGCACGCTGTCACCCTTTGCGATTGGCGACAGGATCACTATCGATGAGAACGGGACCTACTACTTCTTCGCCTTTGATAGGTTCGGCAACGTAAGCGTCGTCAAGAAGGGCGTGGACTGGATTGATGACGGCGCTCCTACTCTGGACGTAGACAACAACTCATTAGGCAATCTATTTGACTTCACGGTGACAGTGGAAGACGCGAGCCCTGTCTCGCTCGCGCTCCAGCATGAAGAAGACTATTGGGAGAACGTACTCGGGATGGCCGATGTCCCGACGCAGGAAGACGTGCCGCAGGTAGCCATCCCCGGTAGCGAGGGCAAAGGTTCGTGGCAGGCCTCCGGACCTAGCGAGACGGGTATCTATCAGGTGACGACGACAGCCGCCGGCGATGTCCGCGTCCAGGGCGCCTTCAGATACGATCCCAGGTCAGCTCCCGGCGCGACGATTCCCCGCACGCTCACGCTCATAGCCACCGACGCCGCCGGCAACGAGGCCCGAAAGACCGTATCTTGTTTGGCAACCAACACCGCCACTGAGTATAGCGGCCATACGCTGGATCCTGAAGGCGGACTCAAACTGACTTTCACCGGCCCGGTGGTGCTCACGACTCCGGCCTTAAGTCCGGCCGATACCGCCTACGGAGTAGAGAAGTCGGCAGTTCCTATCTTTGCGAGCGGTAACTACACCATCGAGTATGCCGACATATTCGGCCGGTTCTGCAAAGAGAGCATCGTCGTTGATGCCTACGACGGCGCTTACAACGTTGATATCTCGATTTCTGAAACCGGTCCTACGCGAAACGATGTCGTCATCACCATCGACGCGAGATCCAACCCTGGCGCTACCTTGGAACTGCCGTCTGACCCGGCGCTGACGATCGTGCCGGTTACCGTCGACTCCAAGATCAAAGGAGCCACGATAACCGTTAGTTCGAACCGGCACGTCACATTCGGCGTGACGGTGGGCGGCATCACCCGAACCCGCACCATTCCTGTAATCAACATCGACCGGACCTCGCCCACTGCACGTGTTACCTGGGTCTTTGCCGATGCCGTGGTGGTGAACCCGGCGACCGGCAAGGGCGAGACGAAAGGTGAGGTCATAGCATCTCTCGTTTCACTCGTTGCCGGCGAGAGCATAGATGGGGCGAACAACAAAGCGACTTTTCATCGCTTCACGTTCAATGACCAGGCCGACTACGTCCTCGAGTACCAGGACGAAGCCGGCAACCTCGGCGAACCGGTAACCGTCAGCCTGGGCGACACACCCTTGGGCGCCATCCGGATCGTGGAGAAGACCTTCATAGATGCCGATGGAGATGCTCCTACGTACAACATGGCGGTGTCGCAGTCTATGCCCGGAGGAGCGTTCGTAAAGACGGCCCATTACACGCAGGCCGAGTATACGGATGCGCTCATATCAGGCGGCAATCCGTTCAATGAGCCTTACCACGTGACCAAAGCACTGAGACTTCAGTTCTCGGTGACGGATGTGAACTCGACAAAACTCTTTGTGCTGGAGGGCCTCAGCCCCGATACAACAGGATTCGGGTACGAAAACCCGGCAACAGAGAACATAGAAGGCGTGTCATGGTCCGGCGACACTGTAGACATCACCGATAACGTGGAGATCTGCATCGTGATCGTCGACGCCAAGGACAACATGACACTCATCCCTGTCACGACCACCAAGATCGACAACGTGCCTCCGCAGGGCGAGATAGACCTGGTCAAAGTCGATTTCTACAAGACTAGGGCCTATGCTGTGAACCTCTTCGACGCTTTGAGCCCGCCGGTTACCGTGTGCCCCACGGCGGGAGTCTCCTGGGACCCCTCATACAATAGCGGCACGGGAGCCTACTATCAGGAGTTCATAGGAAACGGCACCTTCAGATTCACCATTGAAGATAGGGCGGGCAACCGGGCGACGCTAGAAGCCGTGGTAGAGGGGATAGACGTATCCCAGCCAACGGTCAAGAAGACCACCTGGTCGCCCTCCTTCATTGGGACGGATAGACAACCGGTGAGCACCGCGCCTCCCACGGACCGGAAGCTGTCTAGCGACGTTGTTGCCAGGGTTGAGTTCAGTAAGCCGCTCCTGATCGGTTCGTGCACCGCCACGCTGCAATCGCCGGAGGGCATTCCCGCCGATTACTTCGAGTGTACTTGGGGCAGCACGAATGCCACTGTGACGTTCAGGGCGGCGGCGATCGTGAAGTTAGACTTCGTAGCTCTGAACTACGTGGCCAATACGTACATCCTTGACGGGTCAGGCCTCCGCATAGACAAGAGTCCCCCGCAAGTAACTGTGGCCAGTGATGAGCCGCTGTCGGGGAGTACACGGTCGGTCAAGGTGACGGTTACCTCCAGCGAAGCTACGTGGGAGGTCGGGAGCGGTCTTGCGATGACGGCTGCCAACAACTTCGCCGCCACGTTCAACATCACTGAGAACGGAGACTACGGATACCGGTTCGCGGATGAAGTAGGCAACATCGCCGACACCTTCACTTTCGTGGATAAAGCAGGAACCGTGACGCTTGGAGCCGCCGGTTTCAGCGTGACCAGAATCGATAACACGGCACCCAAGATCACCGTAGGCGGGTTTCCTGATACCCGCGCAGAGGTTCAACACTGGAACAGTACTCATGACGAAAGCGATCAGAAGACCCATGTAATGCGCAATACATCGTTCAACGTGACTGTCACAACCAATGAGCCGGGGACAATCTCCATGGGAGATGAAGTCAAGAGTGGGATGTCGGCAACATTCAGCATTGGGGTGAACGGCCGCTACACCATACGAGCAACCGACAGCGCCGGCAACACGACGACCGAGAGCTACACTGTGGACTGCATAGACAAGTCACCGCCAACTATAGTGCTCGGTGCCGGCACCCTCAAGGTCAAGCAAGGGACGACCGAGGCAGCGCTTAGAGCCATACTCGAGGGCGAGATATCCGACCGCAAAGTGTACGCTGTCGATAACATTGACCAGAGCGTAACGCCTGTAATATCTGAGTCGTTAACAGAGGCGAACCTAGACACGCCGGGTGCATACATCGTGAAGTACACGGCCACCGATGACACGGGCAACGCGGTGAGTCCCCCGGTGGAACGCACTGTCTTGGTGTACGACACGAACATTCCGGCGATCTTTGTCCAAGGCATAAAGACAGAGTCTCGCGGAGCCACAATTGTAAATGCTGCCGGGCTAGATGCGGTCTCACTATCGGCCATCATGCCTGACCCGGGAGGACTGCGGCCCAAAGAACCGTTCAAACTCTACTACGGCCTAGGCTACAGAACCATCGGAGAGATGAAGTCCCTGGGCAAGCGGGTTCCCGTAAGTGTTAACCCCGCCGACCCGCTGTTGGGTGATGCGGAACTGCCGGTAGCATCCAGCGGCTTCTACACGCTATACATGGTCACGCAGAGCAGAGTCGAGTACATCACTTATGTCTACGTGCAGAAATAGGGGGTGCTGAGATGAAGACCAAGATCACGCGCGCGATGTCCCTTATGCTCGTGGCCTGCGTACTCACGGGGTACGTCGCCCCAAGCGTGGCATATGCGGCTCAGCTGGGAGACACAGTATCGCTTGAAAACGGCAACGTTAGCGCCTTAGTGTCGAAGGTCAACGGCGGCTTCGTCATTAGGACTGTGGACGGAGATGTCTTCAACAAGGACGACAACAACAAAGTCCTCCTATTTCACAGAGATGACTACGATACGTCTTTCACGAGTTTCAAAGTAACCTATGGTTCCGGCGCTCCCAAGTACTACATCTTCGGCGGCGATTACAGCTACCGGGGAGAGTCGTCGACCGGTGTGACTACGACCGATACCGGTACGACCATCGAGTCGCGATGGTCGGTCGGGCCCGACGCCGACCACCGGTTGACGTTCATCCAAACGATAGCGCCGGTGTGGGCGACCGAGATGAACGAGCACGGCACCGTGGCCATTCAATACGAGGTTCTCAACAACACCGGCGCAAACGTAACCGTTGAAGCCCGCCTTCTTCTTGACACCGCGCTTGGAGGCCAAGACTTTGGGTACTACGAAGTCACGACCACGCAAGGGCAGACGTACGAGAGGATCTGGAGCGAGCGGACGATAACAGGTGATGAGATTCCCGCGAACTTTTTCGCGTATGACGACTACGACAACCCATCCATCACAGCCTACACTGTGAACGATACCTCACAGGGCGGCATAAAGCCGCACCAAGTGACATTTGCACACTGGAATAACCTGGCGGCGACTGTGTTTGAGTACACGCCGCACCCGGAACTCACTTTTACCAACAAGTACAATGCGGAGTACCTTACGGCCGACAGCGCCTACGCCCTCTACTACAAATTGGGCCGCGTGGAGAGCGGTCGCAGCGCCGGGTTCCATACTTACTACGGCATCTACTCTAACCTGGGAGTGGCGAAGGGGAACAAGTTCTCGGTGAATACCACGTCACCGACTAGCCTCTCTCTCACGGCGGACAAGAAGAACTACGTCGGCACCTATAGTCCCACCGGAGGCGCGGCGCCGGACGGAACCTTCAAGGTGACCACCAACCTGGGCAACATCGTTCAGGAGGGGGCACAGGACTACAGCCGGATCGTTGTCGCGGTGTATCCCGACAACGGCATCACTACTCTAGATACACAAGGGAACCCGGCCGGCAGCTTCTCCAGCCCCTACAGCATCGCCATCGACAATTTCTCAGTCGGCGAAGTCCAGCAATTGGTGTGGGGGTTCAAGGCAAGCGTTGCGTCAAATGCAAGCTACCGGCGGATTAACTTCCGTGTGTATGACATGCCCGCGAGCGCAAACGGCGCGCTCCTCTTGGAGAATGTGATCGGCAACGCCACCTGCTATGTGCTGTGTCCCGGCGGCGGCGGCAAGCTCCCCGAGATCACGTTTACCTCTGCGGCACCTCAAATGCTCTACTTTGAGGGAACCCGGCACTTCTACCTTACGGGCACCCAGCTCAGCCTGCTTGAGCCCGCGGGCAACTATGTCTTGAGGGCCCAGAAGAAGGACGCTCCCGGCACGTCGTACACAATACCGCACTCCAACATCCTTTTCAGCGTGGATCAGGAACTGGGAACTGTAGTCGACGTTACGATGACCGACACTTTCGAACTCGGCGAGTACGATCTCGTCTTCGAATGGATGAATCCTCCTGCCGGCGTCCCGAAGAAGCTCACGGCGCCTGCGCTCAGGTTTACCGTAACCGACGACAAGTCGTACAAGAACGACTACTACGGTATTGTCGCAGTGCTAAAAACCCGCCCAGGGGCAGCTAGTACTTGCAGTTACAGTATCCATGCCTTTCCGGGGGAAGTGCAGTACGATGCATTTAAGAAGCAGGTGAGGAAGGACTCCGCAGATGACACGGTCTATGACGATGCCAAGACGATCCTGTTCGAAATACGGGGCGAGTTCACTCTTCAGAAGGATGACAGTGGAGTCATAACCTCGGCAACGGCTGTCTCTTCCGATGAGTCAAAGGCGGTCACCCTGAACGGTGTGCTGGACATCATCAACGGGAAGGTGAACATAGCTAGAGTCAAAGACGGTGTCCAGTGGTGCGTCTTCATTAGCATCACAGGGGAACTCCTCACGAGCTACAGCAGGACCCCGGTCTGGACCGGCGATGCCGCCATAACCCCTTTGTTCGACGGAACCGATTTTGGCTTCATCGCTTACGACGACAGGGGTGACCGGTCCGATGGCCATAAGTGGGTTGTTGACAACAATATCAACCTCATGTGGGCGTCGGAGTACAAGATCCTTCAGACCATTGCGGGCATGGTGTGCGACCTTCGCTACGGGCAGTTCGGCGCCATGTACGATGACGACGACCTGTTCACCAGCTATGTCCTCTCGTTCGGCGCGAGCCTGGACATATCAGCCCTAATGCCGGGCGGCAAGGATGACGACTCTCTGCCGGCCCCGCCCAGGATCGAGCAAGTCGTAGCTGCTAGCGCCGCCGGAATGAGCGTCGCTGAGTGGAAATCTAAGAACCCCGAGAAAGATGCCGACGACGAGAACGAGGAAGACAAGACTGAGCCTGTCGGTAAGGTCAACATCAAGGACATCCTCTACGGGCTAAACCAGGGCTACATCGGCTTTAACGCCGAGGCCGAGGTTATGCTGCCCAAGTACACCGACGCCCTCCCTGAACTGGGTGGCCGGCTCGCCATTAACACCATTGGCGGGTACTACTTTGAGGTAGAGGGCAAGACCAAGACCGAGGTATTCGAGCTAGAGTTTGAACTGGTGGTGAAGAGCGCCCCGGACTCCGGAGCGCCTGTGCCCGATAAGATCTTCTTCTTCATCGGCGGCTTTGAGCCGGGCATCAATATCGACAGCGTGGGCGTTCTGTGGCTTACCGGCGGAGGAGGCGGCATTGACGAGCTCTACGATACCATCTTCGAATCAGGGTTGCCGCCGTTAACGCTTCTGCTCAGCATCGAGTTCGACGTGCTCAAAGTGCTCAGCGCCAGAGCCGACATGGAACTCAGCCTCCGTGGGTTCAGGGTTAAGGTCGATGAGCTTAAGATTAAGAAGACCGACATCGTTGCGATCAAGAGCGCACAGTTCGGGATCGCGTGGTACCCGGAATTCTCGCTGGTGGTTGCCGCGTCCGTGGACCTTCTAGAAGTCATCGAAGGCGGCTGTTACCTCGTGGCTGACGCGGAGTTCTTCGAGTTCTTCATCAGGGCCATCCTCAAGATCCCCAAGGCCGTACCGCTGTTCGGCGGCCTGAAGCTGCTGCAGGCCGACTTCGGGGCAAGCATGGAACGTATCTGGGGAGTCGTCAAGCTGCTCGGCCTGGGTTGCGGGATCTGCTATTACTGGGGTGGCGACTTTATCTTCGGCACCGGAGACGACGCCATGGTGAACCCGACATATCCGGAACTACTTGGTGTCAAGGATATCCCGGTCGGCTACGACACGGAAACCGGCCAGACCCTCTACATGCGGGTAACCAACATCACGACTGCGGCTGCTGCCGAGATCGTGGATGACCTGGCCGCGGCTCAGCCGGTGCTGATGGCGGCGGGGGATCCCGTTGTGCGGTCGCACGTCGATAAGAAAGAACACAGGCTTAACCTCGGCGATGACAAGGGCAACGATTTCGTGTTCAACGTGGACTTCTCCACCGGTGGGCCGACGACCGTTGCCGCAGCCCAGGCAGCCATTAAGGTTTTCAAACCCAACGGAGATCCCTACACCTTGACCTTCTATGATGTCGAAAACAGCGGGGCAAGCGGCACGACAGCAGATGCTTCTGCCGCAAACGCGAATCTAATACACGACGAGGCGGAGTCCGACAAGAGCGCGGCAAGCATCTCAATAACAGAGCACATTGCGGGCGAATGGGAGATCAAGACCACCGCGGCGGCCGACATCATCCTCTACAACGTGGCGCCGCTTCCCGAAGTCTCGTCAGTCACCGCCACCCAACCTTCGCTTCCGGCAAATGACAGCCTAGAGATCAGCTGGGCAGGCACAATGCTTGAGGGCGTGAAGATGAGTTTCTTCGCGACAACCGACACGGGAAACGCCGAAGATCCCACCGGCGACTCAGGGTATCTGCTCGGGACCTACACGTGTGGTGCGGGCGATGCGAAGGGCAAATCCAACCTGACTGTGGCGATCCCGCCGGAACTGCCCTCCGGGAGATACTACGTGCGCGTGATGGCGTCCAAGGCCGAAGAAATGAGGACCATGCATGTAGCTACGAAGCCCTTGGATGGGACAGCTTTCACGTTCACTCACACGAATCCCGATGAACCCGCGGCTCCCACCGCTGTGGCAGCCGCCAACGCAGGAAACCTAATGTTGGGTGTCAGTGTCACCGATCCCCAGCCTGCGGCTGACTGCGACGGTTACGTGGTCAACGTGTACGAAGTCGTTGATACCCTGCAACCTGGCCAGGAACGCGATGTCGCCTATGAGTTGGGCCCGGGTCCCGATGAGTATCTCCTGTATACGGACTTCACCGACATCACCTTCGAGAAGGACCAAGCCGGAAAAGTGGAGATCGCGGTAGGGGGGACGTATCCCAAACTGGACAAGGACGGCCAAGCGGTTGTGGACGCCCAAGGCAAGCCCGTGATCTTCGGCCTGCAGGCCGGAAAGGAGTACAGGGTAGGCGTTAGATCTTTCAAGGCCAAGGCAAGTTCTGGCGGGTCAGGCGCGCACGAGTATGACGTGTACAGCCCCGAAAAGCTGTCCGATGCTGTGACATTGCGCACTCCGCGTCCACCCAAGGTAACCTTCGTCAAACCCGATCCAGGCGTGGCGCCGTTTGCGGTGGTGCAGCGGACTGTGAACTCGCAGTCGCTCGACGTAGTCACATTCACCACGCCTGACGTTAAGTTCTCCCTTACTTTCGACGAGCCGGTCGCATCCGGCGAGTGGTACATCGACAGTGACCCGCCTCAAGACGTCGCCGTGGATGAAACCTCGGTGGCTATCAACACAAAGTTGTACGACGGCGATCACACCATAACGTTCACAGGGGTCGACGCCGACGGCGACAGAGTCAACTACAAGAGGCTCTTCGCGGTCGACACTCTGCCCCCGTCCGTTCTCGTGTCGACCAGCGGGTTCTTCGACGAGGACGGGGTTCTCACCCTGAACGCGGTCACAGGCTCCGATTCGCTCCTTACCGTAAAGGTTGACGGCGCAGTAGCTACGGACGGCGACGGAAATGCCATAGGCGCCCGGCTCTTGTCCCAGATAAGGCCTGTGCCCGTGTTCGATGGCCTGAGTGGGGCGTACTCTATTGTCATCCCTGTCAACCCCGGAGTCGCGTCTCACAAAGTCGAGGTTTCGGTAACGGACGGCCTGGGTCACCAGTCTTCGCCGCAGTCCTTTACCGTGTTCAACCGCGGACTCTCCAACATCGCGCAGCTGGACATCATGAGCGGCGGCGTTCTCTATACCGGCAGGGATATCGAGGTAGATGGTGAGAAAGTGACCAATGCCACTCTCTCACTGATGGCTACCACAAAGGGCGCCAATCCGACCTCCTTCGCGATTGATGACCCCGATCTGGTCACTTGGACCGTAAACGCGGTGGAAGGGTCGGCGACCATAACCCAAAGCGGGGTGCTCACCATCCAGCCAGGCAGCATCGGGATGGTCACAGGCAGCTATCGAGTTGCAGAGGCCGGTGCGAAGGCGAAGGATGTAGTGACGCAAGAAGAGGTGTCGCTTGCCGGCGAGATGACCGCAGCCCTGACCTTCGGAGCGAGTATCTTCTCCCAGACGTACGACGGCGCTTATAACGTCAATGTCGGGGCCACCATAGGCGGGACTGTCTCGGGCCAGGGATCATACGCTCCCGGAACGGCCGTCACCGTGACCGCTGCTCCTAATCCAGGCTATCGCTTCGTTAGCTGGAGCGGTCCGGCCGGCGTCACATTCGCAGATCGTAGCTGCGCAACAACGACCTTCGTGATGCCTGCCCAGAATGTCACGGTGACCGCTCAGTTCCAGTACGTGTCGTCTCCTCGTGTCCGGGAGAAATCTGCCGCTGCAGGTGTGGATTACTTCGCAGCCAAGGGCAGCACAGTATCGATACCGTTGCCGCCTGATGTCGCGGCTCAGAGCAGCAATGTAGTAGCCTACTACATGCTGAACGGGGTGAGGCACATTGTTCAAGTTAGCGCGGTAATCGACGGTATATTGGTGTTCGAAGCGCCCGTAACCGGCAGGTTCGGTTACATGGTGAATGACGTGGGTTTCGGCGATACGATCGGGCACTGGGCCCAGAACGCCATCTGGTTTGCCGCCGCCCGTGAGATCCTGCGTGGAGTGGGCAGCGGGCTGTTCGATCCTGAAGGGCAGATGACGCGGGCCATGTTCGTGACGGTGCTTTCAAGGCTCGACGGCGTCAGCGAGGGTTCAGAAGGTAACACCGGTTTCAACGATGTGAAGCCCGGCGCGTATTACGAAGCGGCCGTTAAGTGGGCAAAGGATAACGGAATTGTGGGCGGAGTGAGTTCGGCCGAGTTCGCCCCCGATGCTCCCATAACGCGCGAGCAGATGGCGCTTATGCTGTATAGATACATCGTCTATGAGGGGCATAACCTCCGTTCAGCCGGTACCGCTCTCAAGTTCGACGACGGCAATGAGCTTAGCGAGCAGGGTGGCATCGCTGCCGAGTTCATGAGGCTCTGGAGCATCATGGATGGCAAGCCGGGCAATGTCTTTGATGGAGATGGTCTGGCTACCCGCGCCGAAGGCGCTGTTGTCCTCATGAGACTAGTCAAGGCGCTGCTCAGGCGATAGACAAGGCTAACCGGTCAGAAGCCGGATCACCCGGAGACGAGATCTTGACTATGGGTCGCCGGGTGACCCGGCGTGTCTGTTGTATGGCTCTCGAAGAGATTATGCTTTGCGCCTGAACCCTCGCCCATGCCATAATGTAAGCAGTATGCTTAATCATGATGCGGAGTGATATCTGGTGGTTCGAACTCAGGTTCAGCTCACGGAAAAGCAGGCAAGTGCCCTCAAAATGAAGGCGGCTGCAATGGGAGTGTCTATGGCAGAATTGATCCGCCAAGGGGTTGATCTCGTGCTTGAATTCAATGGCCGCGAGTCTCGCCCCGAACGCATACGAAGAGCGATTCACGTTGTCGGTCGCTTTCGATCCGGTCAGAAAGATATCGCCACCAATCATGACAAGTACTTGGCGGAGGCCGTTAGGAAATGACCGTATATGTTGATACTTCGGCTCTTTACGCTCTTTTGGATGCCAGCGACGAACAGCATGAGGCTGCAAAGGTCCGGTGGATACGATTGGTCGAGGGCAGCGCGGTGCTGGCCTGCAACAACTATGTTGTCCTTGAGACTTATGCCCTAATTCAGCATCGATTGGGAGTAGAAGCGACGCGCGCGCTAGATGAGGACTTGCTCCCTTTGTTTCACATCGACTGGGTGGATGAGACCGCTCATCGTGAAGCCGTAAGCGCCATGCTCGTGGCAGGTCGCCGCCAGCTGAGTCTCGTGGATTGTGCCAGTTTCGGGACGATGCGAAGGATGGGTATAAGGAAGGCGTTCACCTTCGATGAACACTTCTCTGAACAGGGCTTCGAGATAGTCTGAGAAGGGCCGGAAATCCGGTACAGTGTGCGGGGATTATTGGGGCAACAATCAGGGAGAACTTGAGGTTGGGAAATCCCGCTTACAGTGATGCCATGGGAACTCAGGCCCTTAAGATGCTGGGCATTGTCCTGCCCCTTGACTCGGATATCGCCACCCTATCCGGAGGTGAGCGAAAAGCTGTGGCGTTGGCCAGAGCCGTGATCCGAAGTCCGCGCCTAATGATCCTTGACGAGCCAGAAAGCCACCTGGATGACGCTCACCGTTCGCGCCTTATTGGCTATATCCGGGAATCCAAGGCCAGACTGGCCTTTGTTGCAGTGACGCATAACCCGGAGATCATCGGCCTTGCGGATGAAGTGATTCGCATTGAGGAATATGCGTGAAGGCCCGCTTCCTCTCAAGAACTGCTCACGCCTGTGAAGGGAGTATATCCGAACCTGTTGAACTGTAGTCGACAGTGAGCGTTCCGCAAAGGGAGGTTGACCAAGTGGCGGACTTAACCGGCTGCCCGGCGACTTGCGACTATGGGACAAAGATACTGCCCCTGAGAGAGCAAGCGAGGGTCATGGATGAATGGTTGAGCGTGAGGCTTGATACCGTTCTTCCTAAGGTGATGAGCCGAGAAGGCTTCGATATGTGGATAGTGGTATGCAGGGAATACAATGAGGACCCCGTTCTCCTCACGCTCCTGCCTGCCACAATAATGTCTGCTAGGCGCAGGACGATTCTCGTTTTCTCGCTATTACCTGAAGGCGGCGTTGAGCGGCTTATCATTTCGCGCCCCGGCTCCACCCGGGGCAGTCTGTATAAAGGTGTGTGGGATTCGCAGGCCGAGGATCAGTGGGAGGCTCTGCGACGAGTCGTGCGGGAGCGCGATCCCAAGTGTATCGGCATTAACACCTCGGAGACCTTCGCCTTTGGTGACGGTCTCTCGTATGTTGAACACGGTCTTCTGGCTGCCGCGCTGGGACCCGTATACATGGCCAGGACGAAGGGCGCTGAGAGGTTGGCGATTGGGTGGCTCGAGGAGCGCACCGAGCCGGAGCTCAATGCATACCCCGGCATAGTCCAGATCGCGCATGGCATTGTAGCAGAGGCTTTTTCGAGCCGTGTTGTCCATCCCGGCATAACCACCGCGGCCGATGTCGGTTGGTGGATGCGCCAGAGGATGAGCGATATGGGACTCCGGGCGTGGTTTCATTCAGATGTTATGGTTCAGAGAAGGGGCGCAGCCTCGGTTAGACAGGATGACCCTATTCTTCCGGGCGACGTGCTCCATTGCGACATGGGTTTTCACTATCTTGGCCTTGCTACGGACGTCCAGCAAATGGCTTATGTCTTGAGGCGGGGTGAGGTAGATGCCCCGTTTGGGTTGAAGGCCGTCTTGGCAGCAGGCAACCGGCTCCAGGATATCCACGCCGGAGAGTATGTCGCAGGTAGAACCGGCAACGAGATCTTGGCCGCCACCTTGGAGAAGGCAAGAGCCGAGGGGCTCTGCCCGTGCGTGTACTCGCACCCAATCGGGTTTCACGGCCACGGTGCCGGCCCTACTATAGGACTCTACGATCAACAGGAAGGTGTCCCCGGGAGGGGGGACTATGAGCTGCGCGAGAACACCTGCTATGCCATGGAACTCAACGTCAAGGCTCCTGTGGACGAATGGGATGGGCAGACGGTGATGATGGCCCTTGAAGAGGACGTAGTGTTCACCGAAGGTAGAGTCCATTTCCTATCAGGGCGTCAACGGGCGTTCCATTTGATACAGTAGAAGGTGTTGCGATCAAGAGTGCCGGCGTTCCTGCGGAGCCCGGCTGGAGCATACTCGGGAGGCGTTAGGTGTGCGAAAGAGTGACTTGGGTAATACGGGAATCTGCGTGACTGAGCTCTGTTTCGGCGTGCTCCCTATGGGGCCCAACCAGTACGGCTTATCCCCGGAAACAGGCGGCAGCCTCATTAAGACCGCCATCGAGCGAGGTGTCAATTTCTTTGATACAGCGCAGTCCTATAGAACCTATCCGCATATCAAGGCGGCTTTCGATCGGCTGCCGGACAAAGGGGAAGGGGTAGTCATCTCCACCAAGTCTGCGGCCAAATCGTACGACGATATGAAGGCGGCAGTGGAGGAGGCAAGGGCATCTCTGGACCGGGATGTTATCGACATATTCCACCTTCACGCAGCCAGAGTTGACAGGAGTGTGTTCCTCGACAGGCAAGGGGCTTTCGAGTGCCTCGTAGATATGAAGGCCAAAGGAGTCGTGAAGGCTGTCGGGATTTCTACCCACTCCGTTGACGTAGTACGTGCTGCCAAGGATGTTGCCGGGCTCGATGTGATCTTTCCTATCATAAACATCAGGGGACTCGGCATCCTCCACGGGACGCGGGACGACATGGTTGAGGCTATAGCTGGTGCTCACAGGGCAGGCAAAGGCCTGTTCGCGATGAAGGCGCTGGGGGGAGGCAATCTCCTTTCCGATGCAGAGGAGGCCATCAACTATGTGAGAGGCCTTGAGGGGATCTCATCGGTTGCCGTCGGCATGATCCATCCCGACGAGCTCGAGATGAACCTGGCGATCTTCGAGGAGAAGCCTGTGGAGGACAGCCTCAAGTCCCGCACCTTGAAGACGAAAAGCCTTATCATCCAGGCCTTTTGCAGGGGTTGTGGTTCCTGCGTCGAGATATGTCCCAACGCTGCGATGGAGGTAGTGGACGGCAAAGCCAGGAACGACAAATCCAAGTGCATACTCTGCGGATATTGCGCACCTGTGTGCCCTGAGTTCGCCATCCGATTGGTTTAGACTGGAGAGGAACTGCCAATTGACCGGAACCCTCATCAATGCCGCGGCCGTCGTGGCGGCAAGCGTGATCGGCACTTGCATCGGAAAGCGGATGCCTGACAAGGTGAGAGTCACGACTCTGGACGGGTTGGGATTGGTTACCACGGTGATCGGCCTCCAGATGGCGCTTCAGGCCGAAAACTTCACATATGTACTAGCCGGCGTCGTTGTGGGAGCATTGGTGGGCGAGGCTCTTGACATAGACGCTCTGGTGAACTTGCTGGGTCAGCGGATGGAACATTGGGTGATTCGAGGAATGGCATCCAGAGAGAGCGGCCAGGGACGGTTCGCCCGGGGGTTTGTTGCGGCCTCACTCATGTTCTGTGTGGGTCCCATGGCCATCATGGGGTCGCTTCAGGATGGGCTCTTGGGCGATATCCGCACTCTTACGGTGAAGTCCACCATCGACGCCTTTGCGTCACTTGCCTTCGCGTCCTCATTGGGCATCGGGGTGGCCTTTTCCGCGCTACCTCTATTGGTCTACCAGGGAGCATTGACTCTCGGTGCAAGGATGCTGGAGGGAGCTCTCACGGAATCTGCCATCAACAACTTCACGGCAACAGGGGGGCTCTTGGTGTTCGCCATTGGTTTGAGCCTCCTGGAAGTGAAGAAGGTGAAGGTTGCCAACTTGCTGCCTGCGGTATTCGTGACCCCTCTCATAGCTTGGGTGGTGTCGCTCTTCTAGGCATTCACGGACGAAGAAACACCCACATCCAGAGGAAAAGCGGTGAACACAGTTGGGCATGGAAGAATCAAAGCACACGGAGTCGGTTCCGGGAGCCGAGGAGCGCAAGTCGATATTCAAAAGCATCTTGGGGGCGACTGTCGCTCTGGAACTTGGCCAGGGTTTGCAGCGAGGTATCTTCAACAACTTTGTCGTTGAGGTTGTAGGGATCGAGCCCGCGCAATTGGGACTCGTGCAAGGGATAAGGGAGATACCCGGCCTGCTTACGGCCCCACTGGCCACCGTGCAAGGATTCTTCCGCGAGAACACCTACGCGGCCGTCTGCCTTCTCGCGACGGCGTTGGGCGTGTTCATGCATACTATGGCCGTCAATTTCCCTCTGCTCATCCTGGCAACTCTCGTGATGTCCACTGGTTTTCACCTGTTCTACCCGGTTCAGTCGTCAATTGTAATGAAGACTTGCCTTCCCGAAGAAAGGGCTACTAAGGTAGGCCAGCTCAACAGCGCGGGGTCCGCAGGAGCGTTGGTGTCCGTAGCCATCGTTATCGTGATGACGAGGTATTGGAAGACTGACTACGCTTTCCTGCACACCATGGCCGCTGCCTTCACGGCATTGGGAGGCTTGGCGGTTCTCAGGAGGAGTATGGGAGGTAAGCCGTCGGGACGGACGGCGATGAACTTCAACCCGCGGTACATGAGCTATTACATCCTTACGTTCCTGGGCGGCTCCAGGCGCCACATCACCCAAACGTTCGCCGGATACCTCCTTGTCGAGGTGTACGGGACTTCTGTAAGCACGATGGTGCTCTTGTCAGCAATCTCGAGTATGGTGGCGATAGTGACGAGGCCGCTCGTGGGCAAGACCATCGACAGGTGGGGCGAGCAGAAGAGCCTGATTGTCAACTATGGGCTGGTGATAGGTCTCTTTGCATGCTACGCTTTGCTTAAGCAACCTCTCCTTTTGTTCACCGTCTACGTTCTGGACCACGGGCTCATGGGTTTTGACGCCGCCATTACGACCTATATGGGCAGAATAGCCCCGAAGGAAGTGCTGTCTTCCGCCTACGCTATGGGGCAGACCGTGAACCACTTAAGCGGCGTATCCGTACCGGTGTTGGGCGGGTATCTGTGGGACCTGTTCGGACCGGGCATAGTGTTCGCAGCCGGCGCAGCCATAGCCGGAGTTTCGCTGGTCTACAGCATGAGCCTGGACCGGAGGGACAGCGCTTTGGCGTCAGGCGCTGCCTGACCTGAAGGGGTCATACTTCAGGCCGGAGGCTCTATCGGGCTTAATTGACCCCTTATAGGGCTGTCGGTATAATCGTTCTAATCTGCGAGAACTTCCCCGCCATTGGAGGCTTTACCATGCGAATGAGTCAAAGGTTCGGCAGGACCCAGAGAGAAAAGCCCGCCGAAGCTGAAATGCCCTCTCACGAACTCCTCTTGAGGACGGGCATGATCGCCAAACTTGCTGCGGGAATATACAGCTACCTGCCGCTTGCCTGGCGGAGCGTGAGAAAGATTCAGGACATAATGCGCAAGGAGATGGACGCGGCAGGCGGCCAGGAGATCAATATGCCGGTGGTTCACCCGGCCGATATCTGGGAAGAGTCAGGCCGGTTCCAGGCCGTAGGTCCGGAGATGGTCCGCTTCAAGGACCGTTCCGGTAGAAACATGGTGTTGGCTATGACTCATGAAGAGCCCGTAACCGACCTGGCAAGGCGCTTCATCGACTCGTACAAGCAGCTCCCGATGGTGGTCTACCACCTGCAGACGAAGTTCCGCGACGAACCGAGGTCCCGGGGCGGGCTTGTTCGTGTTCGCGAGTTCATCATGAAGGACGCCTACAGTTTCCACGCGACCCAGGAAGATCTTGACGCCTACTATCCCCGACAGTGCCGGGCTTACCGCAGGATCTGCGAGTCTTGCGGCGTGCCCGTTACTCAGGTGCTGGGAGACGTGGGAATGATGGGCGGCACGGGCGCTCACGAGTTTACCTATGTTACCGATGCGGGCGAAGACACACTGATCCTGTGTCCCGGGTGCGGGTATGCAGCGAACAGAGAGGCTGCAACCATCCTGAAAGGAGCCCCCGGGTCGGGTTCCGAAGGAAGCGGGCAAGGGCCGCTGCCTGAGATGGCCAAAGTGGCAACACCTGGGAAGGACACAATAGCTTCCGTCTGCGAGTTTCTCGGTGAGGACCCCAAAGACAGCATCAAGACCATGGTCTACTATGCCGGCGAAGAGCCGGTGATGGTGGTTATCAGGGGAGATCTGGACGTAAACGAGAAGAAGCTCGCCAATCTCCGCAAAGTCGATGAAGTGAGGCTGGCCGAACCCGACGAGCTGAAGAAGCTCGGGTTACACCAGGGGTACATGTCTCCCGTTGGTGTGACGGGCATATTCACCGTAGCAGATGACAGCTTATGGGCAGGGAAGGCATACGTGGCCGGAGCGAACGAAGCCGACGCGCACCTCACCGGAGTGGTTCCCGGAAGGGATTTCAAATTCGACGCAGTGGCCGACATCACTGCTGCCCGCGAGGGTGACCCTTGCCCGGTGTGCGGCTCTGCTCTGGATATCAAACGCGGCGTGGAGGTAGGTAACACTTTCAAACTTGGAGTCAGGTATTCAGCGCCCATGAAGGCTCTTTTCCAGAGCGAAAGCGGCGCGCTCCAGCCGTTGGTTATGGGGTGTTACGGTATGGGCGTAGGTAGGCTCCTGGCCTGCGTCATAGAGGCGAACCACGATGAAAAGGGTATTGTGTGGCCCATGACTGTGGCCCCGTATCACGTTCACCTTGTGGGACTCGGCACGTCGGCTGACGCGAAGAGCGCGGCTGAAGCAGTATACGAGGACCTGGTCTCTCAGGGGATTGAGGTGATCTACGACGACAGGAATGAGTCGGCAGGAGTCAAGTTCAACGATGCGGATCTCTTGGGAATGCCGGTTAGGGTCACCGTATCTGAACGCAGTTTGAAGCGGGGCGGCGCCGAAGTGAAGCTGCGAAGGGCTTCTGAGAGCGAGATAGTCCCTCTCAACGACCTCGCCGCGAGGATAAGACGGGTGATCGCTGAAGAGATAGACCGCATTCTCCCGGGGGAGGAAGACTGATGGCCGAGAGAATCGGGAACTACATGACAAGTTCCGAGATAAGGAGCGCTTTCCTCAGGTTCTTCGAGGAAAGAGGCCATACGATCGTGCCGAGTTCGTCGACCGTCCCTCACGGCGACCCGACGCTTCTATTCACTAACGCGGGAATGGTGCAGTTCAAAGACGTGTTCCTGGGACACGAAAAGCGCTCGTACACCAGAGCGGTCACCTCCCAAAAATGCGTGAGAGCAGGCGGCAAGCACAACGACTTGGACAATGTGGGCTTTACGGCCCGCCACCAGACTTTCTTTGAGATGCTGGGCAACTTCTCGTTCGGCGACTACTTTAAGGAAGCCGCAATAGCGTACGCGTGGGAGTTCCTTACCGGAACGCTCGGCCTACCCAAAGACAAGCTGTGGATCACCATATACAAGGACGATGACGAATCCCACTCTCTCTGGCAGAAGATCGCGGCCGTGCCGGCGTCCCGGATCGTGCGGCTGGGCGAAGAAGACAATTTCTGGGCAATGGGCGATACCGGTCCCTGCGGGCCCGATTCTGAAATCATTGTGGACAGGGGCGAAGAGTACGCCTGCGGATCCGACTGCGGACTCGGAAAGTGCGATTGCGACAGATGGCTGGAGATATGGAATCTTGTTTTCATGCAGTACATGCGCGATGAAGACGGCAATTTGGCCCCGCTTCCGAAGCCGAGTATCGATACCGGGATGGGGTTGGAGCGCATATCTTCAGTGCTGCAGGGCGGCGACAGCAACTACGACACCGACCTCTTTATGCCCATTATTGAGGCGATGGAGCGCCTCGTGGGCAAAAAGTCGGGAAAGGATGCTCCGGTATTTCCCTTCAGGGTTATCGCCGATCACATCAGGAGCTGTGTGTTCTTAGCTTCCGACGGCGTACACCCGTCAAATGAAGGCAGAGGATATGTCTTGCGCCGCATCCTCAGGAGGGCCGTCCGGTTCGGGCAAACTCTGGGTATGCGGGAGCCTTTCATGGCAAAGTTGGTGCCCGTCGTGGCAGAAGTGATGAAGGATGCTTATCCGGAGCTTCAGGAGAAACAGGATTTCATACAACGCCTAATCACGGAGGACGAGTCGAGATTCCTGGCGACACTCGAAGACGGCCAAAAGAGGGTCGATTCGCTTATCGCCTCCGCTAAGGAAAAGGGTTTGAGGGAACTCCCCGGGAAGGACGCGTTCCTCCTTTACGACACCTTTGGTTTTCCTATCGACCTCACTAAAGACATGGCCAGAGACGCCGGCTTGACCGTGGACGAGAAGGGTTTTGAGGAAGCCATGGCCGAGCAGCGCAAGAGAAGCCGGGGGAAACTTGGCTTAGGAGGCGGCGAGTCCGAGATAGAGGGGCTTGTTGAGGACATTCCGGCCACGGTGTTTCGAGGATACGATATGGAGTCTTGCAGCGCCAAAGTTGTCGCACTCATAAAGCAGGATTCGCGCACGTCTGAACTTGAGGTTGGCGAAGAGGCCTTCGTGGTTCTTGACGAGACGCCGTTTTACGCCGCGGGAGGCGGACAAGAATCCGATTCGGGAACACTGTCGATCGGTAGGAACGAGCGTGTTGCCGAAGTCCTTTCGGTTTCCAAGACGCATGCAGGCGTCTATCTGCACCGGGTCAAGGCGCTGAAGCCCGGCATCATGGTAGGGCAGTCAGTCACTTGCACGGTGAACTGCGAGCGCAGGAAAGGGCTCGAGAGGCATCATACGGCTACGCACCTCCTTCACAGAGCCCTCCGCACCGTAGTCGGCGAGCATGCCGAGCAGGCCGGTTCTCTGGTTCAGGAAGGGAGATTGCGGTTTGACTTCAGCCACTTTGCCGCGCTCACTAAAGAAGAGCTGGACAAGGTGGAGGATCTGGTAAATCGGGCCATCATGTCTGACCTTCCGGTAAGCGCCTTCGAGAAGTCGTTGGATGAGGCGAAAGAAGAAGGCGCGGTGGCGCTCTTCGGAGAGAGATACGGAGAGAAGGTCCGCGTGGTTGAGGTCTGCGGCATCTCCAAGGAATTGTGCGGCGGGACCCACGTGCGGAGGACGGGTGAGATAGGACAGGTTCAGATCGTTTCCGAAAGCGCCATATCTGCCGGTGTGCGGAGAATCGAGGCGGTAGCCGGTCTGGCTGCCCTCGAGCGCTCAAAGCAGTTTGAGCGCATACTGGCCGAGCTGGCATCCGAGTTGGGCACGACCCTTGAGGGTGTATCGGAAAAGGTCAAAACGTTGAGAGCGACGGCCCTGGAGCTCGAAAGGGAGTTGGAGAGGGTGCGGATGGGCCAGATTGATGCCTTGGCCCGCGACCTTCTTATGAGGTCGGAAGAAGTTTCCGCTTCAGGAGGGAACCTGCGCCTTGTTGTTTCTCGTCAGGATTCTATGGATGTGGGCGAAATGCGGGCCCTGGGTGACCGACTGAAGGCCGGCGGAGCCGGGGCGATAATCCTCGGTTCGGTCCGTAGCGGCAGGCCTACCCTGGTGGTAATGGTGGCGGCGGAAGCGGCAAGTTCGGGCGTTGACGCGGTGGCCATCGTAAGGAAGGGAGCCGGCGTGATGGGAGGCTCCGGCGGAGGCAAGCCGGAGATGGCCCAAGCAGGTGGCAAGGTGCCCGAGGCTTTGGATAAGGCTCTTGCATCGGCAAAAGAGGAAGCGATACGCCTAATAACGAGGAATTCCCGTGAAGGCGGCGAATGAGTGATCCTATTGGGGGGATCCTGGGCATGGCTGAGTTTGACGAAACACGGTTTTTCAAGGTTAAGCCCGACAGAGATGAAGAGACGAGAGAGATTATCTTCAAGGTCTACACGGCTTTGAAGGAGAAAGGCCATAACCCTGTGAGCCAGATCGCGGGTTACCTTCTGTCAGGGGATCCCACGTACATCACAAGCCACAACAACGCGAGAAGTCTGGTGCGGAAGGTCGAACGCGACGAGATTCTGGAGGAGCTCATCAAGGCTTACGTCCACGAAGGAACAGCCATCTAGCAGGGTTAAAAGGCAGCATTTGGGAGGGCCGGGGAGGCCCTCCGTTCATGTCCGGGGGCGCTTTCTTTGCTTTACGCGGTTTACGCGGTGTCGCTCCTATCCGGAGCGGTCCTCATGGGACTGGAAATGGTGGGGTCACGAGTTCTGGCCCCACTCTTCGGGTCATCGATCTTCGTATGGGGAAGCCTCATCGGTATCGTCTTAGCAGCTCTCAGCTTGGGGTACTACATAGGGGGTTACCTCGCGGACCGGTATCCCGCACTTTCCGCGATCTCTTGGGTGCTACTTGCCGCTGGGCTCTGGATTGGCGCGATCCCCGTGCTATCCGATGCTCTGCTGCCGGGCGTTGCCTCCGGCATCTCCGGAAGCCGGGGCCCGCTTCTAGCCTCTCTTTTCCTATTCTTTGTCCCTTCGGTTTTCCTCGCGACCGTGTCACCCTGGTGTGTCCGCCTTTGCGTCAAGAACCTTGAGCGGGCGGGAAGGGCCGCCGGCATCCTCTATGCGGTTTCCAACGCAGGCAGCATCGCCGGTACGTTCGTGACTTCCTTCTACCTGGTACCGCGGATAGGAGTCGAAGCGATCCTCATGTGGATGGCATCCCTCCTGATAGCAGCGGCTCTCTTGCTGGCGGTTTTCTCCGGGCGTAAGAATCGGGCGGTTCTCCTTCTGTTGGCTGTCGTGATCGCCGTCCCATTCTTTGGAGCGAGACATCTCAGGGACCGAGGCGAAGCGGGCGTCATCTATGAGACTCAGTCGCTCTACCATCACATCTACGTTGTAGATGACGGCGACACCAGGCTACTCAAGTTCGATAGATCCATCCAGAGCGGCATCCGTTTGGACGATCCGTTTGAGACCGTGTTCGCCTATACCGACTATCTTCACTTAGCTTTGACTCTGAAAACCGATATTGAAGACGTTTTGATGATCGGGCTGGGAGCCGGTACCGTGCCCAAGAGGTTTCTGAGGGACTATCCGGGCATGAACATCGAGTGCGTCGAGTTGGACCCCGCCGTGATCAGCGTCGCCAGGGAATACTTTGGATTCCCCGGTGACGATCGCATCAAGGTCCACGCGAAGGACGGGCGCACTTTCCTCAGTGATACCGCGAAAACGTACGACCTCATCATCGTTGACGCTTACTACGCAGACGCGATCCCTTTTCACTTGGCGACCGTGGAGTTTTACGAGCTAGCTCTCAGCAAGTTGAGGCCAGGGGGAGTGCTCGCGTCGAATTTCATAGGAGCGCTGGAGGGACCTAAGTCGGATCTCTTCAGATCGATGCTCTTGACTCTGCAAAGGGTTTTCCATGAGACATACGTGTTTCCAGTGGGATTCTCTAGTGGCACCGAGACTGTCGTGCGAAACATAGAGGTTTTCGCTGTCGCGCCCGGCAAAGAGAGGGCGACAAAAATGACCGCGGCTGATATTATCGCGAAGGCGGAGGCGCTGGAGGGTGGGACGGTACTGCTGGAGCACCTCTCCGATCTGGCTTCCGAGCTGTACGACAAAAGCATTTCCAGAGAAGGGGCAGTAGTATTGACAGACGACTATGCTCCGGTAGACTCGCTTCTCTACGTCTACTAGGGAATGCTTTATGGGAGTACCGCCGCAGAAGGGGAGGAATATACGAGCATGATCCCGATCCGCGACACTCAGCGCTCGCGCACTCGCCCGGTGGTTAACTGGCTCTTGATACTGGTGAACCTCCTGGTGTTTATCTATGAGCTTGGCCTTAGCGACAGAGCGCTGAACCTGTTCACCGTGAAATACGGCGTGATTCCGGCCGTTTTGACGGACTCGGGTTCTTTCACGAGAGAAACCCTGATGATGACCTCAGGCTGGTTTTCGCTTGTGACATCGTTGTTTGTACACGTTGGATGGGTTCACGTGCTGGGTAACCTCATGTACCTCTTCATATTTGGCGACAATGTAGAGGATAGGATGGGACACGGCCGTTACCTGGCTTTTTATCTCACCTCAGGGATTATCGCTTCCTTAGCTCACGTTTTTTCCTCGCCTTCCTCCACTGTCCCGACCGTGGGAGCCAGCGGCGCGATCGCGGGAGTTCTGGGGGCGTACTTCGTCATGTTCCCTCGTGCCAGAGTGCTTGCTCTTATCCCCATCGGTTTCTTCCTGCCGATGATAGAGGTCCCGTCAATCGTGTTTCTGTTCCTTTGGTTCATCACCAACCTCTTTTCGGGGGTGGCTTCCTTGGGGGCCACCGCGCAGGGCGGAGTGGCTTGGTGGGCCCACATAGGCGGGTTTGTCGCGGGAATGGTACTCGCGTTTGTGTTCCGGCGCCCGCGCCGATCACGGGTGTGAGTTTGGAAGGATAACCTGGGGTCTAACTAGAATTGTAAGCCTGTTTCTAATACTCGCCGGAGGGATAGTAATTGACAAAAGTAACGCTATCCGTCATTAAGGCCGATGTTGGGGGCTTTGTGGGGCACTCAAGCGTGCACTCCGAGCTGCTTGACGCGGCCAGAGGCCATCTCGAGACCGAGGGAAAGGGGTTCCTTACCGATTTCCACGTCACCCACGTGGGAGACGATATTGAACTCATCATGACTCACTCGCTCGGCGTGGACAACGAGAAGATCCATAAGCTCGCGTGGGATGCTTTCCTGGCTGCGACCGAACAAGCTAAGAGGCTTAAGCTCTACGGCGCGGGGCAGGATCTTCTGGCAGACTCGTTTTCCGGGAACATCAAGGGAATGGGACCCGGAGTTGCCGAGATGGAGTTCGAAGAAAGAAAGTCTGAGCCGGTCATTGTCTTCATGGCCGACAAGACCGAGCCCGGTGCATGGAATTACCCTCTGTACAAGATGTTCGCTGACCCGTTTAACACAGCCGGCCTGGTCATCGACCCGAAGATGCACATGGGGTTCGACTTCGAGGTCCACGACCTGATGGAGCACAAGAAAGTGGTCTTCCACTGTCCGGAGGAGATCTACGATCTCCTGGTGTTCATCGGCGCGCCGGGGCGCTATTGTGTAAAATCGGTTCGCTCCAGAACACTTGACGGCGAAATCGCCGCAGTGTCGTCAACCGAGCGCCTGAACCTCATGGCAGGGCGGTACGTGGGCAAGGATGACCCCGTACTGATAGTCCGCTGCCAAAGCGGTATGCCTGCCGTAGGAGAGGCTCTTGAGCCGTTCTCCAGGCCTCACTTGGTTGCCGGTTGGATGCGGGGTTCGCATCAGGGTCCGCTCATGCCGTGCGGCGTAGAGCAGGCGATTCCGACCAGATTTGATGGCCCGCCCAGAGTCATGGCTTTAGGCTTCCAGATCTGCAATGGAAAGCTTGTAGGCCCGCAGGACTTTTTCGCCGATGTGGCATATGATCGTGCCCGCCAGATGGCCAACGAGATCGCCGACTATCTGCGTGGACTGGGTCCCTTCGAGCCCCACCGCCTCGGACTCGAAGAGCTCGAGTACACGACCTTGCCCGACGTGATGAAGAAGCTTGCTGGAAGGCTGATCCCGATAGAGTGACGCGCAGGGTCCCTCCGGGCTAGAAGGGGGGACCCACGGAGATGGTGACCTTTAGTGCATTACCGCCAGCTGGGTACCACCGGCCTCAACGTATCCGAGTTGTGCTTCGGCTCACTCTCTGTTGGACCGGCCCAGTACAACCTTACCTCAAAGGCGGCGCAGGGAGTCCTTGACTTCGCATGGGACCTTGGCGTCAGGTTTTACGATACCGCCGAACTGTACGGAACCTACGGTCTCCTCAAAGATATTGCCGCCAGGGAGGGCGCGATTATCGCGTCCAGGAGCTTCGCGTTTGACTCACGAGGAATGCGGGAGAGTTTGGATCGCGCGCGGAAAGAGCTCTCGCGTGACAGAATCGAGATATTCGGGTTGCACGAACAGGAATCAGGCCTGACGCTCAAGGGACACCGGGACGCGCTGGAGTACCTGGTAAGGCAGCGCGAAAAAGGTGTGATTCAAGCGATCGCGGTATCCACTCACTATGTAGACTGTGTCCGTGCAGCCGCAATGCTCGACGAGGTCGATGTGATATTTGCCATCCTGAACGTGGCCGGCCTCGGGATCCGCGGCGGCTCCCGAACCGATATGGAGAACGCCTTAAGATTCGCGCGCGAGATGGGTAAAGGCGTCTACATAATGAAAGCTTTGGGAGGAGGACACCTCTACCGAGAGGCCCGCAAGGCTCTGGAATACGCGAGAGATTTCCCGCACAAGGACAGCGTTGCTGTTGGTTTGCATACCCGATCCGAGGTAGAATTTGCTGTGCGCGTTTTTTCGGGCGAGAGAACATCTACCGAGAGCGCCTCTGAAGGGGAGAGCAAGCGCAGGCTCATCGTCGAGGATTGGTGCGAGGGATGTGGGGAGTGCGTGAAGGTGTGCGGGTTTGGAGCCTTGACCTTAAGTGACGGAACAGCTCAAGTGGACACTTCAAAGTGCATGCTTTGCGGGTATTGCGCCCGGGTCTGCCCTCACTTCTGCCTTAAGGTGGTCTAGATGGGTTTTTCAGAGTCCGCAAGGATCATAGGAGTAGATCTTGGTTTGAAGAGAGTAGGGGTGGCTATCTCAGATGAAATGAGGTTAATGGCCCACCCTCTATGCGTCTTGCCTTATGAAGGTATGGACAAACTCGCCCGAGCACTGAGCGATCTAGCCGATGTCCACGGAGCAACGTCTTTCGTGGTGGGCTTGCCCAAGAACATGGACGGTTCGGTGGGTGAATCGGGCAGAAGGTCGCAGAAGTTCGCGAAGAAGCTGGAGAGGGCGTCTTCGAGGCCTGTCTTCCTATCGGATGAGAGACTTACCACTTCTCAGGCTGAAAAGGAAATGATAGCCTTAGGAAGGTCTCGGCGCCAACGCAAAAGCGCCATAGATGAGGCGGCGGCGGTGCTTATTCTTGAGAACTATCTCAGATCGCCCGCAGCTACCTTCAACTCGGAAGGGCAGTGATCTAGAGTGGCGAAAGAAGATCTCGTGGTACTGCAGGATGACGAAGGCAAAGAAATCAGCTTCAAGATCCTTTTTGACGCGCTGTTTGTTGGTGAAACGCAGTATGTGGTGCTTATGCCCGTCGATGAAGAAGAAAGCATGGAGCCGGAGATAGTGATCCTGCGAGTGGACGCCGGCGAAGACGGTAAGGATGTTCTCGCCACTATAGATAGCGACGACGAGTGGGAGGAAGTCCTGAAAGCTTTTGAGGAACTCGATCTTGAAGATCAGCTCGGCGACTACGATTTTGTGGTCGACGAAGGTGATCAGGAAGACGAAGAAGAAGAACCGGAGATTTGAGGAAAATGGAACCACCTGTGGAGCGTAAGAGGCCCGGGAAGACTCTCGTTAGGGTCGGCTTCGGAGTCTTTATTATCATATGCCTTACCGGGGTGTCGGGGCTGGCGTATCTGGCGTCCTCTCCGCTCCCTGAAGGCTCTGAGCCCGCTCCTGTGGTAGTCGTACCGGGAGCCTCTACGGGACAGGTAGCCGATTTGCTCGCCTCTGCAGGGGTGATTAGGAGTCCCTTGCTCTTCAGAGTGGTGGCGCGGCTTATGAAAGCAGACGGGCGCATCCAATCCGGGGAGTACGTCTTCCAGCCGGGCATCAATGTTCGGGATGCCCTTGACATCCTCGTCAAGGGAAAGGTCGTGTACCACCCCTTTACCGTAAGGGAAGGGCTCGCGCTGGAGGATATCGCCGCACTCGTCGAGGAGAAGAGTTTCGGAAGCAAGGACAAGTTCTTGGAGGCTGCCTCCGATCTGTCTCTAGCCCCGGACTTTGTGCCGGACGATTACCTGAAGTCGGCCAAGTATCCCCTGGAAGGGTATCTCTTTCCCGATACCTACTACATCCGAAAAGGGATGACGGAAAGAGACCTTGTGGTGATGATGACTCAGCGATTCCTTGAGGTCTTCACGGAAGAATTGCAGGAAAAAGCGGCGTCAATGGGCCTTTCGCCTCATGAGGCTGCTACGCTTTCTGCAATTGTCGAGCGCGAGGCTCAAGCCCCCGATGAGCGTCCGATCATCGCCGCGGTGTACCTGAACCGCCTAAAGATAGGCATGAAGCTCGATGCCGATCCCACGGTGCTCTACGCCTTAGGAAAGCCTCCGGATGCCCTTGTGCTATGGAAGGATCTAGAGGTGGATTCTCCTTACAACACCTACAGAAACCCTGGTCTCCCTCCGGGACCTATCGGGAATTTCGGCAAGGCAAGTCTGGAGGCCGTACTGAACCCTGAGGATGTTGACTTCCTCTACTTTGTCGCGAAAAATGACGGCACCCATGCTTTTGCCCGTACCTTGTCCGAACACAATGCCAACCGCGCCCTATATCAAGGCCACTGAATAACCGCATCCCTTTTGCAGGCATTCTAGGATAAATGGCGTGTGGTATCGCGCGCCGCCTACCTAGAGGAAGGGATGCCACTTGAGGAACAACTTCCGCGCTCTCATTATCCTCGCGGTCGCTGCCGCGATGGCTGTTTCATTATCTGCCGATATGAGCCGCTGCGTTGCAGCGCCCCAGGGTTGGGGTGACGAGTCGGATCTGCTCGCGCGCGTGGTAATGGGTGAAGCTACAGGGGAGCCGTTCACCGGAATGGTCGCCGTAGCGGCGGTCATCATCAACCGCACAAAGGATCCGGCCTTTCCTCCCACTCTGTCCGGCGTCATTTACGACCCCGATGCCTTCGAATCGGTGACAAATGGCCTCATATGGAGCATGGAACCGACCGACGAGATGTACCGGGCAGCCGAGCTGGCTTTGAACGGCTATGACCCGACCTACGGATGCACATTCTTCTGGAACCCATACAAGCCGGTCAGCCCGTGGATATGGTCCAGGCCGATCGTCATCCAAATCGGCAATCATGTCTTTGCCTACTGATGTCGTCTGGACCGGAAAAGGGGGATATAGATGAGGTCACGCAATCGGAGATGGCTTAACTGGGTTCTCGGCGCGGCGACCGTGGCGGCGCTCGCGTTCGGCCTGGTCCAGTACCGGGATGCGAGAGATGCACGCCTGAGGATACAGGCTTCACACCAGAGAGCTCTCTACAATCTGGTCAGCCACATTGAAAACATCGAGAGCAACCTGGCCAAAGCCAGGGCCGCCTCATCCATGGGGCAGCAGGTCAACTTCCTTACGGCATCGTACCTGAACGCTCAGGCAGCCAGGAGCGACCTTAGCCTTGCCGGGGTAGACGGTGTCGACCTTACAAAGCCCAGGCGATTCATTGCCACAGTGGGTGACTACGCTGCAGTTTTGTCGCAAAAGCTTGCTAGGGGAGAGCCGGTGACACCCAATGAGTGGGCCGAGCTGCAGCGGCTTGAGGAAGGCGTAAAGGACCTGGCCGGCGTGCTCGCGTCTACCGCGCGTGAGTCCTCGCGGGCAGGGGTGAGGCCTGGTACCAGAGCGGCCCTCCTTGAGTTGGCCGGTACCTTCCTCGGTGCCTCTGCGCCATCCGATTCTCTGAACCACGGTTTTTCTGAGATCGATACGCTGACTCAAAGCATCCCCGCCCCCGTGTATGACGGGCCCTTTTCCGAGAAAAACCTGGCTCAACAGGCTCTCGCGAATCCGGGCCCCATGATAGACGAGGAACAAGCCAGGAGCATTGCTCTTTCCTTCCTTACTCCGGGAGAGGCTTTCCAGTCGGTATCGGTCGGCAACATCGACGGGGTCATACCTTCATATCTCGTAACGGCCGCACGCGCTGACGGCAGCCAGGTGGCGACCACAGTCGCTAAGCAGGGTGGAGCGGTGGTGCTGTCGACGGACTCAGCGTTGTCCGGAGGTCCCGGAGCCATCGATATGGATGCGGCTCGGGCCAAAGCCCTGGAGTTCCTGAAGTCTAAGGGCTTTACAACGCTCGAAGAGACCGGGTGGCGCAAGCCGGGACCCGACGGCCAGAGAGTCGTATTCGCGTATGTTCCCCATGCCTCACTACGCACTGAAAACGGCGAGTTGAAGGTAAGGCTGTATCCCGACACGGTGAAGGTTGAGGTGAACCTCGCGACCGGAGCTATTGTCTCCTTCGATCAACTTAACTACCTTGTCACTCACGACCATCCCGGGCGAGTTCTGAAGGCCCCTCTGGTATCGGCGGCGGAGGCCAGAGCCGTATTGAAATCGGACCTTTCTCCCGTCGATCCCGGTCCCCGGCTCTGCGTTATCCCCATCCTTCCCACCACAGAGGCCTTGGCATGGGAGTTCAAGGTCCGTCAAGGTGCGGATACATACCTCGTTTACGTGAACGCGATGACGGGCAAGGAACAGGTCGTGCTCCAACTGATCGAGGATGAGTCAGGGGCTATGGCCGTATAGCGGCGGAATACCGGATGGCTGAGGGAGACATTCTAAACGTGCGTTGAAGGGAGGTGACCCTTGTTGCCGCTCACCCAAACCGAGGCATGGTATCTAGGAGAGTCGCTCAAAGGAGAGGCTCGTATGGCGCAAAAACTTACGGCCTACGGTCAAATGGCCCAAGATCCTCAACTGAAAGCGCTCATCCAGAACCTGGAGAGGACGTGTGAGCGCCACATAAGCCTCTTGTCCGGTCACGTCAGGTGAAAGCGTGAGGAGTGGTCTAGAACGTGAATGAGATGATTGGTTCTTCCGGTGGGGGCGGTATGTCCGACCGGGAAATAGCCGAGGACATTCTGGCTGGACAGAAGTACCTTTCTAACTACTACTACGCTCCGGCGATCCTTGAGGCAGGTGACCCGGGACTGCGGTCGTCTTTCCAGGAGATTCACAAGGGAACTGCCTCAGCCGCCAAAGATGTCTTCGACTACTTGCAGTCAAAGGGTTGGTACCAGGTACGCGCTGCGGATGAGCAGGACATTTCCGACTTGCGGAATACCGTAACCCAATCCAGAGGGGCAATATCCAAAGAAAGCAGCACTGGAGGCGTTCAAATGAGCATGAACCAAGGGCAGCAAGGCTGGACCGGGACACAAAGCATGGAGGGCCAAAGCGGTATGGGCCAGTCAAGTTTGGGCCAGGGAGCGCAGTGGGGCGGCGAGCCCAGCTGGATGGGCAGCTTCAGCGGCCAGCAGTCAAGCCACCAATTCGGGCAGCAGCCTACCAGCCTTCCGAGCTGGACACGCGGAGGGATTGGGGGGCAGCAGAGTTTCGGTGCCCAGCAGAGCGGGATAGGGTCCCAAGGCTGGACCGGCACCCAGTACGGTGAGGGCCAAAGCGGGTATGGGCCGTCAAGCGTGAGCCAAGGAGCCAGGTGGGGCGGAGAGCCGAGCTGGATGGGAGGCTTCAGCGGCCAGCAGTCAAGCCAGCAATTCGGGCACCAGTCTGCCAGCCTTCCGAGCTGGGCGCGCGGAGGGATCTCCGGGCAGCAGAGTTTTGGAGCCCAGCAGAGTGGGCTAGGGTCTCAGGGTTGGACCGGCACCCAGTACGGCGAGGGCCAGAGCGGTTATGGCCCGTCAAGCGTGAGCCAAGGGGCCAGATGGGGCGGAGAGCCCAGCTGGATGGGCGGCTTCGGCGGACAGCAGTTCAGCAATCAGCCATCTAGCCTCCCCAGCTGGACTCGAGGCGGAATCGGTTCTCAACAGAGTGGTTTTGGCGGACAGCAAAGCGGAGTCACAGGCCAGCCTTGGAGAATGAGTCCGAGTAGTTCAGGCTGGACCGGGACGCAGTACGGCGAAGGACAAGGCGGTTATGGGCCGTCAAGCCTAGGAACCTCGGGCCCGATGAGCTGGCAGACCAGCTCCTTTGGCCAGCACCAGGGGCAGTCATGGAATCAGGGTGGCCAAAGCAACTGGCAAAGGAGCCGGTAAGCGGTCACTTACGTGAATTACGGTGACGAGTGAAGATCGCGAGTTTCATATGAGAAAAGGGGTAGCGCCTCTTGCCTACCCCTTTTGTTCCGAGAGATGCGGCGGGAAGGGGCGAGGCCAATGCCTGAGATGCGGTTTGATGCGCTTTCAGGTAACTTCACCATAGTAGCGACCGAACGTTCCAAGCGTCCCTCAGACTTCAAACTGGGTGCGGCAAATGAAGCCGCACTGCCTGAAAGAGATGAAAGGTGCCCGTTTTGTCCGGGTAATGAGAAAGAGACTCCCCCTGAGATCTGGGCCAACCGGGAAGCCGGGATGAAAGATACGCAAGGTTGGACCGTGCGCGTGGTTCCAAACAAGTTCCCTGCCCTGTCGCACCGGGCTGAAGGGGCAGAGGAAGACGAGAGGTGGAGGATTTCCCCTTTCCCCGACTCTCCGGAGGCATCTCTCTACTGGGAAACCCCCGGCCTTGGCTCTCACGAGGTAGTGGTTGAGTCTCCTTCGCATAACGGCACCCTCGGTTCATACGGCAGAGAGCATATGAAGTCCATTTTGGATGCTCTGAAGCTGCGCTGCCTGGATCTGTATGACAGGAAGGAAACAGCTTATGTCCAGGTGTTCAAGAACAGCGGGAAGAAGGCCGGCGCTTCTCTGGCGCACCCTCACTTTCAGATAATGGCGCTGCCCGTCATGCCTTCTTTGGTATCGCAGGAGGGTCAACGTAACCGGGAGTATGAATCGCGGACTCGACGGTGCCTCGTTTGCGACGTAGTGGAAAGGGAGATCGAGAAAGACGTGAGGGTAGTGCTGAAGACGGAGCATTTCAGCGTGATCTCGCCGTTCGCGTCACGGTATTCCTACGAGACCATGATCGTGCCATCGGTGCACGCCTCAAGCTTTACGGACCTCTCGGATAAACTGCTCTTGGACCTCGCAGGGGTCATGGTTCGGTTGTTCGGCGCATACGAGAGCATGTTCACAGATCTGCCCTACAACATGGTGTTTCACAGCCTGCCGCCTTCGGTAAGGGATAGTCGCGGGTGGCCTTACCACGCTCACATCCACGTGTACCCGCGGCTTAACACCGAGGCCGGCTTGGAGTTGGGCAGCGGTACGTTCATAAATCCGACTCCGCCGGAACTCGCGACGAAGGAGTTTGCGGCGGCCGGAGGGTCCTGAGGGGGATTCTAGAATGCTGGATACTGGCCTAAAGATACTGGTGGTGTCGAGTGAAGTGGCGCCCTTTGCCAAGACGGGCGGCCTGGCCGATGTGGCCGGGTCTCTGCCCAAGGCTCTGGCGCTGCAGGGTAACGATGTGAGAGTCGTGCTCCCCCGGTATCATTCCATATCAGGGTACTCGACGATCGGCGACTTCCCGGTACAGATGGGTGAGAGAAAAGAAACATGCGTGGTCCGGGAGTCTCGCATAGAAGCCAAGTCCAAAGATGGCTCTACGCACGTACCCGTCTATTTCATCGACAACTACCAGTACTTCGATCGCGACCGGTATTACGACTACGATGATGACGGCGAACGCTTTGCGTTTTTCAACAAGTCGGTGATCCCTCTTTGCGGGAATCTCGGGTTTGTGCCGGATGTAATCCATGCCAACGACTGGCAGAGCGGCTTCGTGCCTCTTCTTGTGAGATGCGCTTCCAGGAGGAATCCCGCGTGGAGTGAGACCGCGTCTGTGTTCACGGTGCACAACCTGCGCTACCAAGGTCGCTTCCCGCCGGAAGTGTTGAACTTCTTGGGTCTAGGCATGGAGTACTATACGCCTGGCGGAGTGGAGTACTACGGAGACGTCAGCTTCATGAAGGCGGGGCTCTTGTTCGCAGACGTCATCAACACCGTATCCGACACTTACGCGAAGGAAATCCAGACCCCCGAGTTTGGCGAAGGCCTCGACGGTGTGCTCCGAAGTCGCACCGCCGACCTGTACGGCATAGTCAACGGTATCAACTACCATGAGTTCAACCCCGCTTCCGACCCTAGGATCTATGCGCCGTACAACTCAGAAAACTACGACGCCAGACTCCAGAACAAGTACGCTCTTCAAAGGGAACTTGGACTCTCAGTGTCGGAAGAGCCGCTGTTAGGTATGGTGTCGCGCCTCGTCGACCAGAAGGGTCTGGACATACTCCTTAGGGCTCTCCCGGAGCTAATGTCAAAATCCATCCAGTTTGTGCTGTTGGGATCCGGAGACGCCCGCTATGAGCAGGAATTCCGTGATCTGGCCGATCGCTACAAAGGCCGGGTGTACGTGACCATAGGCTTCAACGGTGTGCTGGCGCAGAAGATCTATGCCGGTTCGGATATCTTCCTGATGCCTTCGCGGTTTGAGCCTTGCGGTTTGGGACAGCTTATCGCGATGCGATACGGGTCCATACCCGTGGCGAGGAAGACAGGCGGCATCGGCGATACGGTTAGAGACTACGATGATGCAACAGGGACCGGGACAGGGTTCCTCTTTAGCGACTACTCGGCCCGGGCTCTCACTACAGCGGCTGAACGAGCGCTAAATGCCTATTCTGACCGCGGAAAATGGAACCGGATCGTGAGGCAGGCTATGGAGTCGGACTTTTCTTGGAACAAGTCCGCCGCGCTCTACACCGAACTCTACCTCGAAGCCATGGCAAGAAAAGGTAGAGTAGAAAGGCCGGCTTAAGCCTTGGGCGCTAGCGGTTTTTTCCCGCCATCACGGTAGAATAGCATGACAGTATTCTGCGGGCAGCGGCCTCCTTCGAGAAAGCATCGGCGTTGGCGGCCGCTCTCTCTTTCATTCGCGAAAGCATAGCCGGGTTCTTCAAGAGCAGAATGGCCTTTTGGGCGAGCTCTCCGGCATCGTTGTCACACAGAAATCCGTCGTCGCCGTCTATTACCATATCTCTCACGCCGAGCGCTCCGACTGCCACAGCCGGCACTCCTGCCGCCTTAGCCTCCACAAGCACGAGCCCCTGGGTGTCCGTTAGGGACGCGAACATGAAGAGGTCCGCTCCTGCATACATGCTCGGCATGAGGTCCGGAGGAACGGTCCCGGCGAAGTACGTCCTGTTCTCAATTCCGAGGCTCTTGGCTTTTGCCTTGAGGTGTTCCCGGAGAGGCCCGTCGCCAACCAAAACGAGCGCGGAATCCTTTTCCCTGACTATGAGAGAGAAGGCCTCCAACAGAGTCTCGATATTCTTCTCCACGCCGAGCCTTCCGCACGTAATGATCACCGGAATGCCTTCGGGAATGTTGTACTTGGCACGTAGGTATGACCTGTCGCCGCCCTGAAAGGACTCGATCGGAATTCCGTTGGGAATGGGGAACACGGGGCTAGTGACACCTGAATTCCTGAGATAGTCTGCAAGCACGCCTGAGGGTGTGATAACCGCATCTACCCGCATAGCGGTCTTGAATGCCATTTTCTCCACCACTGTGGAGACCCTCTTACCGACTCCCGGAACGTAATGAGCGTACATGTTGTACATGGTATGGTACGTCATGACTACCGGGATATCGAGTCTTCTCGCAGCCATGTATCCAGCCTTGCACAGGTTGAAGGGAGAGTGGATGTGTATTATGTCAGGCCGGACGGCAAGAACTCTTTGCCTAAGGCCGACAAACGGCGGAACGGCTACGTAGTACGTCGAGTTCGTGGGCGCCTTTACCGATGGAAACCTGTAGACTCCTTCCTCGGGCTCGGCTCCCGGATAGGAGGGGCAGAAAAGCGAGACTTGGTGGCCCAGTGATTTAAGTGTCGACCTGAGAGTGGAAACAGCGCGCGTGACGCCTGATATGTATGGGAAGTAACTATCGGTGAACATCGCGATCTTCATGATTTTTCCCTCAATTGTCCCTTTAGTCTGATTATGCTTTAGGGCTGACCGTCACTGCAACTTTGGTCACCTATAGCATATACGCAAAAACCGATCCTAGGGCTGCATAAAAAGGGCGAACCAATCGCAATCATATACTGCCATATGTTGAAAGGAGCTGTATTTGTTTGGGAACCTCAGCAAAATCGCCTCGGTACCGGTGGAAAGAAGAGCGCGAAATGCACCTCCGTGACTACGTCGACAGCCGTGTGCGAGAGGGTGTTTCTATCACTCAAGCGCTGAAGGAATACGGACAGAAAAACCGTATGTCATGGCTCACCGCCAGGTGGAAGTACTATCAGGTCAGGAACCAGAAGAGCGATGGCAAGCGAGCCGAAGTCGCGGAGGCGGCGGCCGCTCCCTCTGAAGCCGCGCCGCTTTCGACAGTCCGTGATGACGATTTCCTCAGTTACTTGCGGGACTTGGTGCTGGCAACGGAAGAATCCGGGCAGGACATTGTACCCTTTATCAAGGGGTTTTCTCGGATGGCAGTGCTGTCGCGGGAAAGCATGAGACACCGGGAAGAGGTCTTCAGGCTCAAGGAACAACTGCGGTCCGTCCGGGAAGCGATCGAAAGCCACTCCCGTAACCTGAGCGAGTGGTTGCTCAAGACTCAGGTGGACAGGGTGTCTTGTCTCAAAGAGTTTTCCGATCTCATGGCGCGCGACTTGGCCGTTCTGGAAGATCTGCGTGAGAACTTGGGTGACGCGTAGCACGGGAACGTCAGGTGGCGAAGGGGACGACGGCCGCGCCGTATGCAACCGCCGCGCTGGCCAAGTGATGGCCGCTGTCGCGTTCCTTCTCCTGACCTTTGTCGGGCTTTTTGTGCGGTACCAGCTCATTGGCGCCTATGAGATAGACAGGTTTGTAGAACCTGCCTTTTTCCAGCGGTACAGAGGGGTGCCCATCGCGTTGTCGCGCGGCAACATCGTTGACCGGCACGGGACACCCCTCCATTACCCTACCTGGACGAGCGCCATAGTGCAGTTTTCAGATAACGGCACCTCTCTTTTGGACTTCCCTCGAAAGATTGCCCGCAATGTGGATGAAGCCCACATAACCGAGATCCTCCGGGGCGGACGGGATAACGGGTTGTGGGTCGTTCCCGAGGAGACGCGCTACGGACCTCTCTCAATAGCCCGGCACGTAGTGGGCCATGTCAGGGCTAACGCGTACATCAGCCCGTCTGACAATGTGGGAGAGAGCGGGCTGGAAAAGTGGTTTCAGTCAACTCTAGCAGGCGGTTACCCGGCGTCGGCCGGTATTGTTCTTACGGGAGAGGGCAGCGGCCTTCCCGGCTCCGGCGTGAGGATAGCTCCTCCGCAGAACATGCCCAACGATCTCTTCACGACACTGGATGCCTCCGTTCAGCGGGCGGTTGAGGACGCGTTGGATTCTGCAGGGGTAGAGAGCGGGGCTGCCGTCGTGCTTGATGTAGCCACGGGCGAGATACTCGCCATGGCATCAAGACCAGAGTTCGACCAGAACCATCCGGAGAGATCCCTTGACGACCCAAGTTCGCCCTTTGTCAACAGAGCCGTGTCCGCCTTTCCTCCCGGTTCCGCATGGAAGCCTGTCGTTGTGGCTCTGGCTTTGGAAAAAGGGTTGATTGACGAGAACAGCACATTCTTGTGCGACGGAGAAGTGGAGATCGGCGGCCGCACAATATCGTGTGGGTCACGCGAGGAGGGCCACGGCGAGGTGACTATTAAGGAAGCCGTCGCCCACTCGTGTAATTCTGCGCTGATCCAGTTGGCCCTCAAGCTCTCGAGCCGTGACCTGGTTGAGTTCGCGCGCTCCACCTTCTTCGGTGTGCCAACCGGTATCGAGCTGCCCGGAGAGGTATCGGGCGTCCTTCCCGATCCCTATCTTATGTACGCCGGTGACGTCGCCAACTTCTCCATAGGGCAGGGTTACCTTTCAGTCACCCCCTTGCAGGTGGCAGCGTTCTTCCGGGCAATAGCGTCAGGGGGTGAATGGAGGAGTCCCGAGCTTATCGTTGGCGCCGAACAAGAGGTGTGCCGCTTGTTCTCTCTGGGTACCGCAAAGGTTCTTCAAGAGGCGCTACTGCTCGCTGCCAGGCAGGGCACCGGACGGGAGGCCTACGTCCCGGTATACGGGTGCGCCGGTAAGACGGGTACCGCCGAGACCGGGCTCCCGAGTGGGACATCCCACGCCTGGTTCAGCGGGTGGGCGCCTGTCATAGCTCCAAAATACGCAGTCACGGTTTTCGTAGAGGAGGGCGGAGACGGGCCGGGCGTGGCTGCCCCCATTTTCCGGGACATAGTTGAACGCATAATTCCCCGCTAGGACACGCACAGGTAGATCCCCTCGGGAATAGGATGTAAGGTCGCTAAGACCGCTTTATCCGGAGGGAAGAGCCGCGTGGTGAACGCACTTCTCGGAATCGGCCGTCTGGTCCTGAAAGTTCTTGAGACCTGTCTCGGCTATGTCAGCAACAATCATTTTCCCCATCCGCTATCCGAAGAAGAAGAAAGAATGTGTCTGGCTGGAGTCAGGCGGGGCGACATGTCGCTCCGAAACACGCTAGTCGAGCACAACCTGCGACTTGTAGCCCACATTGTGAAGAAATTCGACCCCAATCCCCAGGACATTGAAGACATGATTTCGATCGGCAGCATCGGACTGGTAAAGGCCATCAATACCTACCAAGAGGATAAGGGCACGAGGCTTGCCACATACGCTTCAAAGTGCATCGAGAACGAGATTCTGATGCACCTACGGGCCACCAAGAACGACAAGACAGAACTCCACCTCTTCGACCCACTCTCAGCCGAAGATGACGACGGCGAGGTATCCTATATCGATCTGGTGAGGGATGAGGATGGGGATGTCGCCGAGGCTGTAACCGCGAAGGTTCAAGCGGAAAGCGTGCTGGCGAGGATGAACGTTCTGGATGAGAAAGAACGAGAGGTGCTGGAGCTCCGGTACGGGCTCTCGGGGAAACCCCAGAAAACACAACGGGAGATAGCCAAACTCCTGGGTATTTCCCGCTCGTACGTGAGCCGTATCGAGAAGAGGGCTCTATCAAAGCTGGCTAAGGCGTGCCAGTTTTTCATCCAATGAGGCGTACAGCGCCCTCTTGATATAAGCCCCCTCATGATCTGGTAAGATATGAGGGGGTGTTGTGTTGGGAAACGTACGCGAGCTTAAGGGCTACGGGCCCATGCGCCTCTTGACCCCCACACTGCGTTTGAAGACCATATACGATCTTCCAATACCTTGGCTGAAAGAGAAGTGCGTTACGGCCATCCTCACCGATCTCGACAACACGCTGGTTCCATGGAGAGACTACCGCGTCGCCGATGAACTCGCGTCGTGGTTCAGGGATCTTCACAGTGAGGGATTCCGGACGGTGATACTGACAAACGCAAGGCCTTCTCCCACAATCGAGAAAATGTCTGAGAAGCTGCAGACGAAACTCGTGGTGGGAGCCCGCAAGCCTGTCCAGAGGTTTTTCTGGAGGGCTCTCAAAGCGGTGGATGCGGCGCCCGCCGAAGCATGTGTCGTAGGCGACCAGATATTCACCGATGTGTTGGGCGGCAACCTTGTCGGGTGCTATACGGCACTGGTTGAGCAAATAGGTCGACGAGAATTCGCGGGTACGCGTCTGATGCGCGTTTTGGAACGCCGCGTGCTAGAGTACATAGACAGATTTCGCGTCGAATCTGACGCAACACAAGGAGAAGCCCAGACTCCCTGCCCAAAAGAGTAGCGGCACCACTTATCTCTCCCCGTAACTTTCCGATGATAGCTTTGTATTCTCCTCGCAGGGAGGCGGGGCATTGCTGAACGTTCTTGTTGCCTATGAAAAGCCCTCGTGGCAAAAGGGGATCCAGCTTCTTCTGGCGCGGCAGAGCTTTATCAATGCGTGTTACGCGCCGCTCTCAGGAAACGGAAGAAAGCTGCCCGGGTCTAAGTACGATGTCGTTTTTCTCGAGGCCGGTCGGGATAAAGCCAGGCTGCGGGATCATCTGACAGTCATCAGAAGGCGATTCCCCAGGTCCCGACTTGTTGTCGTCCTCGAGAAGATCGGCATCCGCAACCTTTCCTTCGGACACCATATGGGCATATGCGCGCTGCTTGACGAGCAGGCAACCTCAGACCAGATTTTGGCTTCGCTGGAAGCAGCGATGAGGGGAGATCTGTACGTCGCGGCGTCGGTGATCCGGAAGAGCGAGACGCAGGACGTAGATATCGACGATTCAGGCATCGGGCGGCTCGCTCCGGAGGAGCTCAGTGAGCGTGAGGCAGAGGTCTTGAGTCTGGTGGGGAAGGGGTACACAAACAAGGCCATTGCCAAGGAACTCTACATAAGCGAAAAGACAGTGAAGAATCATCTGTACAGTGTTTTCCGAAAAATAGGAGTGTCTGACAGGACTAAGGCCGCGCTCTTCGCTGTCAAGGGTCTTTCGTCCCATAAAAATGGGCCTTACGCCCCTCAAGAAGTGTTTTTCGAGATCGATGAACACCAATGAGAAGTTGTCATGCGATCGCAGATCTCCCCCCGAGATGCGATGGCAGCAGCGAGAGCGCCCGGGCAGACGTCCGGGCACCTTTTTTCTATCTGCCGGTACAGCGGCATTATGGATAGAATCTATGGCGGATCAGGTAATAGAGAGTCACGGCCGTAGAAGACGCCGCTAGGAGCACGGTCCATATCGCGCCCGCGCGATTTCCGCGCTTCCCCAATGTCCATGCCCACGCCAACGTATAGATGCAGACCAGTATTGTTCCGCAACCGATGAGAATATGCATGCCTTTAGTGTTCCGCAGGACTAGGAATGCCGATACGTTCTCTGTTGCAGAGGTGCCTCTTTCGTGGGATAATCTCTGAAAATCCATATTCGGGCTGTGAACAAGAAGAGTAGCGCGGCCTTTCGGGGCCAAAGAGAGCCGGCGAGGGTGTGAATCCGGTGGTCTGCGGCGCGCGAATGGACTTGGGAGCCTGCGAAAGCCGGTTCATCTCCGTTACCGTAGATGGAGGGCGTGATGGCGCCTTCAAAGAGCAGCGCTTACAGGCGAAATTGGGTGGCACCGCGGAGATGCTCCGTCCCTTACGGGGACGGGGCTTTTGATTTGAAAGGAGGTGCGCGCACCGTTTAGGGGCGCAAAGCGATGAAGAGAAGAGTGTTCTCAGGGGTCCAGCCCACCGGGATATTGACCCTAGGAAATTACCTGGGAGCTATCAAGCATTTCGTGGAGATCCAGGACGACTACGACTGCTTTTACAGCGTCGTGGACTATCACGCGATCACCGTGCCTCAGGACCCGGCGTCGCTGAGAAGTCAGATCGTCGATACCGCCGTGTATATGCTGTCTGCCGGTCTGGATCCTTCGAAGGTAACTTTGTTCGTGCAGTCAGATGTACCGGCACATACGCAACTCGGTTGGATAATGGAGTGCACCGCTGCCTTTGGTGAGCTCTCGAGAATGACCCAGTTCAAAGAGAAATCCGAAGGGAGAGAGTCGGTTTCGGGAGGCCTTTTTACCTACCCGGCCTTGATGGCGGCGGACATCCTCCTGTACGATTCCGACGCGGTCCCCGTCGGAGACGATCAGAAGCAGCACGTCGAGCTCTGCCGCGATCTTGCCATACGTTTCAACTCTCGCTTCGGCAAGACATTTAAGGTTCCCGAGCCCCTCATAGCCGAAACCGGGGCAAGGATTATGTCGCTGCAAGATCCGGCCAGGAAGATGTCTAAGTCCGACCCGAATCCCGCGGGGTTCATATCTCTGGGAGATCCCCCAGACGAGATTGTCAGGAAAGTGAAGAGGGCAGTCACCGATTCAGGTAGGGAAGTGGCTTACAGCCCGGAGGACCGCCCTGCGCTGGCCAACCTCATTACAATCTACTCTCTATGCATAGGAGAGCCCATTTCCAAGGTGGTCGAGTCTTACGAGGGGAAGGGTTACGCCGAGTTCAAGAAGGGATTGGCCGAGGTGGTCGTGGAGACCTTGGCGCCGATCCAGCGGCGCCGAGACGAACTCCTTCGAACCGGAGAGTACCGGGAGATTCTCATAAGCGGGGCAAGGCGGGCTCACGAAGTGTCTTCCGAAGTCGTGAAGCGCGCCAAAGAAAAGATGGGGCTATCGCTCTTCATAGATCCGGTCGAAACCAAGCTGTGAGCATGAACCGCTCGTGATCATATCACACGGCAAGAAACGAGGCCGGCTCCAGGGCCGGCCTCACAACTGCTGCATTAGTAGGCACCTCTCTCAGAAGACAGACAGGTATTGGTCGAGCTCCCACTGGTGAACCTGAGTGCGGTACAGGTTCGCTTCGATCCGCTTCGCATCGACGAACCGGCCTACGATATGATCGCCTATTGCCGAGGCAATCACTTCGTCACGAAGGAGCTCTTCCACCGCTTCTTCAATGTTCGCCGGAAGGCTTCCAATCCCTAAGCGCGAGCGTTCCTCAAGGTCCATTTCATAGATGTTCCGCTGGATCGGAGGCGGAGGCTGGATGCCCTTTCTGATCCCATCGAGGCCTGCGGCTACCATGGCAGCCATGGCGAGATAGGGATTGCACGACGGGTCAGGACTCCGCAGTTCAAGGCGGGTGCTAAGACCTCTTCTGGCAGGTACTCTGACTAGAGGGCTGCGGTTCTTCTCGGACCAGGCGATGTAGACCGGCGCCTCGTAGCCCGAGACCAGACGTTTGTACGAGTTGACGAGCGGATTGGTGATGGCAGTAAGGCCACGCGCGTGCTCGAGGAGACCGCCGAGGTACGTAAGGCAATCCCGGCTTAGGCCGTAAGGTCCAGTGGGGTCGTCGAACGCGTTGGCTCCGCCCCGGAAAAGTGACTGGTGTACGTGCATGCCCGAGCCCGCTATCCCGGACACGGGTTTCGGCATGAAGGTGGCATGCAGCCCGTGCCTCTGCGCTACTATGTGGACGACGAGTTTAAGCGTGATCATCCTGTCGGCGGTAGAGAGGGCGTCGGCGTAGCGGAAGTCTATCTCATGTTGAGCCGGCGCGGTCTCGTGGTGAGAAGCCTCAATCTCAAAACCCAGGTCTTGAAGGGTGATGACCATGTCTCTCCGTGCAGCCTCGCCTGTGTCGACGGGCGAGTGGTCGAAGTAGCTCCCTTGGTCGTAGGTCCTGACGGTAGGTCTGCCGTGCTCGTCCAGCTCAAAGAGAAAGAACTCAGCTTCGGGGCCCATGTTGACGCTGTAGCCCATTGCCGCCGCCTCGAGCAACACCTTCTTCAAAGTGAGCCTTGGGCACCCGGCGAACGGCTCGCCGTCGGGGGTATATATGTCGCAGATCAACCTGGCTGTGTTCTCTCGCGCTCCGTTCAGCCACGGGAAGGACACGTACGTAGCCGGGTCGGGTTTGAGAAGCATGTCCGATTCCTCGATACGCACGAACCCGTGAACCGACGACCCGTCGAAGAGGATCTGTCCCTCTAGAGCCTTCGGTAACTGTTCCACCGGTATAGACACGTTTTTCATGACGCCCAGGATATCGGTGAACTGGAGCAGGATGAATCTCACACGTTGCTCTTCTGCCAAGCGGAGTACGTCTTCTTTGGTGAGGGCTTCCTTGGGTGAAGCCATAGTCTCCTTCCTTTCATGCAGGCGGGATTCGCGCGGACGGGCCTTCGCGTAAAGCGATCATGCGTCAGCTCTCTTTGCTATGCGCAGCATTTATGTCAGTAAATATAGCACAGACGAAAAGAGGTTCTGCAGCTAATTTGAGAGGTTCCTAGGATATTCCCGGAAGGCAGATGCTCATGCCGACCTGCAGATTTAGCGGGTCGACGTGAGGGTTCAATTCCATCAAGACGCGCACCGTGGTAGAGGTTGCCTCCGCTATGGTAAAGAGGGTATCACCGGAGGCTACTACCCAGTAAAGGCCGGAAGCGCACGGAGGCACCGGCCCTATGGGGATTCCGGCCGGTCGCGGCAGGCACAGTATCGAGCCTACCTGCAGATTGTCAGGATCAATGCCGGGGTTAAGCTGCAGTATTTCACCGGGCGACACGCCCAGTTCTGTCGCGATAAGGTATACCGTATCACCGGGCCTGACTTCCCAGTAACGCCCCGATTCACATTCGGGAAGAGGACTCTCCACCGTAAACACGCCCCCCACGGTTCCCATCATTTTATGAAACTCCGGGAGCCTTGTGATTGCCGGTGATGTTCCATGTGAGGGAGGAATCGGAATGGCGTTGTTGGAATATCAAACCATGCCCTCGCACTCCCAATCCCAATCGGGCATTTACCTGCGGTTTTCGGGAGGAATCCAGCGTGGCGAGTAGATCCAAGCCTCTTCGCGACGGTTTCATGAGAGGACTATTGATCCTACTGCAGCCCCTTACCCTTGGGGGGGAATTCATGAAACTGTGGACAGGGCAGACCTTGTCGGCAGTGACCGACAATGTTGTTTCGACTGCTCTCTCAATAATCGTGCTGGAGAGGACAGGTTCCGCCACCGCTGCTTCGGTAGGACTTCTCTTGCAGATGCTCCCTGCCTTACTTCTGGGGCCTGTCGCAGGCGTGATCTTGGATCGTACTCAGCGGAAGTGGGTAATGGCCGTGGCCGATGCAGCCAGGGCCTCCGGCATCTTGCTCTCCGCGTACGCCATCACCAGCGGGACTTTCAGCCTAGCGCATGTCTACGCGTGGAGGGCCCTGAACGGCATCGTACGCGCTTTCTACGACCCCGCGACGAACGCGCTCATCCCCGCAGTGGTTGAACGCGAGTCCATACAACAGGCTAACGCGGTGCACACGGTGGGCAAGAATACGGCGATGATCTTAGGCCCTGCGGTAGCCGGGTTCGCTTTGGCGGCACTTGGAGATGCCTCTACGCTCTTGGCGGCCGGTCTCGTCTTTGCCGTGGCCGCTCTCTTGGTGCTGGCCATCAAACCCCCGTACGAGGACAGAACCGCCTTAAGCTCAAAGAGGCCGAGCCTTGCAGAAGCTATGGAGGGGTTTAGGTTCTACAGAGCCGTACCTTTGGCCATGAGCCTTCTTGCCATGGCCATCTTCATCAATTTCTGCGCCAACCCGGCCGGTCTGGCTTTTCAGGTTCACCTTCTGAAGACGTTACGTGTAGACCCGGAGCTTCTCGGGGTGGGGTTCAGCGTATCGGCCGTGGCTTCCCTCGCCGCCTCTTACTTCATGGCCATGAGGAAGAGATGGCCGCGCCTGGGACTTACCATGGCTACAGGAGTCGCCATTATGGCGATGTCGTTTGCTCTCATGGGCATGTCAAGTAGCATCGCGGAAGTCTACGTTATCTTCGCTCTCTTCGGAGCGGTGACTCCCTTCATCCAGGTACCGATGAGCACGCTCTACCAGGAAATCACGCCGGCCGAGATAAGGGGACGCGTCTTCGCGGTGCGGTTCACGGCGAACACGCTCTTTTCTCCCATATCTACACCTCTCGCGGGCTTGGCTCTCGACGCAGTGGGAAGCCGGACGGTCCTCTTGGCGCTCGCGGCGCTCTTGGGTGTAGTGTCCTTGGCCGGGTTTGCCTCCCAACACCTGCGGGAAGCATAGCGTACGCCGCACGGATTAGCGCCTATCACACCCGGGTCTTTGTCCAGTGGCCGGCTCGGAACCGGAGGGTTACGAGTATCGCCCTTGTCGTCATATCCAAGGCCATTGCTATCCACGCGCCGTAAAGGTGCAGGTCGGTGTGGAGGCAGAGGAAGTAGGCAGTCACGACTCTAACTCCCCACACTCCGGCCATAGTGATGTACATAGTCCACTTTGTATCGCCCGCGCCGCGGAGCGCGCCGGCAAGCACGAAGTTGGTTGCCATGAAGGGCTGGGCAAACGCGATTATCTTCAGCACCCCAGCGCTGAGCGATATCACACTCGGATCGTCTGTGTAGAGCACCGCGACGTACTTCCCGAAGAGGAACAGTATCGTGCCCATAAAAAGCCCTATCCCTATTGCGATCTTCTGGGCTTCGGCTCCAACTCGAATGGCCCTCTTGGGCCGCTTCGCCCCGAGGCTTTGGCCTACGAGTGTTGTTGCCGCGGTCTGGAACGCCTGGGGAGTTGTGAATGAGAAACCTTCTATGTTGAGTGCCACCTGGTGTGCCGCGTACGTCAGGGTGCCAAAGCTGGCCACTATCCGGGCGAACACCATCTGGCCGGAGCGCATTACAAGCTGCTCAAGCGCTGCGGGGATACCGACTTTGAAGATCCTACGGAGGATAGGCAGGTCGGGACGGAAGGAGTCGGTAATCGACATCTTGATCGCGCCCCGGTGTCCGAACACTTTGGATACGACCAGCACGAGAGCTACCAGCCTCGAAAAGGTCGTCGCGTAAGCCGCGCCGGCTACCTCGAGTCTGGGGAACCCGAACGCGCCGTTGATGAGTAGATAGTTGCCGACAACGTTGACCAGGTTTGCAATGAGGTTCACCGACATGGGAGTCCGGGTGTCGCCTGCGCCCCTCAGCGAGGCATTAAGGCTTACAGTTGCCCCCTGGAAGATGAGTCCAGCGCTTACGATCCGCAGGTAAGCCGTTCCCGGGCCAATCACGTCCGCTTCGGCTCCGAGAATACGCAGAATGGGGCCTGCGTATGTGATGCCGAGTGCGCCCAGGACCAGGCCAAAGAGACTCGCAATTACGAGAGCCTGCCTTGCTCCCGCAAAGGCGTCGTCAATCTTCTTGGCGCCCACGGACCTTGCCACGAGCGCCGTAGCCCCAACGTTGAGAGACATGAAGACGGACATAGCGATGAACATCGGCTGATTTGACAGCCCGACCGACGTGATTGCCCAGGGTCCGAGCCGTCCGACTTGAATCATGTCGACCATCGAGACCAGAGTCATCAGTGTCATCTCTATGAGTGCCGGCACTGCCAGGTCGGTGATCTTCTTCCTGAGTTCGGAACCTGACTCGATCGGGGGTTCCGCAGCGAGGTCTTCGCGGGCCTCAGTAACAACACCGTCAAGAGGGCCGACCAGTGCGGCCCCTTGCTCGGGAGAACTGCCTCCATCCAGAGTTATCGAAACCTCTTCCTCCAGCGAATCGGAACCGTTAGCCGGTATGGCATTATCCGAGGGCCCACTCTTCACCTGCTCTACCTCATGAACCTTCGATTTCTGAGCCGCCACATCCTAGTCTCCATTCTCTTGGAAGCTGATATTTCTGGACACCAAACATTCTAGCATCGGTACAGCGAAGGGAGCAACAGGAGCGTAAGTGCGCACGCTGAACATGGCAGAAATTGCCAATACATGTTATGCTCAGCATGTCCGTGTCGATTCGGGTCAAATCGAGTTTCTGTGGAGGTAGTGGGGTATTGTTTGCCTATGTATGGAGCGCCACAGTAGCGGGAATCGAAGGTGTCCCTGTGAGAGTGGAGGTTGACGTATCCGGAGGTCTCCCGGGGCTGGAAATCGCGGGCTTGGCCGACGCTGCCGTGAGAGAATCCCGGCATCGCGTGAGGTCCGCGGTACGCAACTCGGGGTTTGAGGTGCCTCCAAGCAGGATTACTGTGAACTTATCTCCTGCAGACCTCCATAAGGAGGGTTCTCAAATGGACTTAGCGGTCGCCGCAGGCATTCTCGCGGCTTCAGGGCAGATCTCCAGCGAAGGGAGACTCCGCAGGTATATGCTCTTGGGAGAGCTGGCTTTGGACGGGACGTTGAGACCGGTGAGGGGAGTGCTCCCCATGGTGATCTCGAAGGCAGCCGATGTTGACGGCGTCGTTCTCCCGCGGGACAACGGGGGCGAGGTATCGTTCCTAAGGGGGCTTGACTTGAGAGCGGCTGGCTCTTTGAGTGACGTCATCAGGTTTATCCAGGGGTCTGAAGATCTGCCCGGAGTCGACTGCTCCGCCGAGCACGCATATCAAACGGAGCCTTACGTCGACACTTTCGACATAAGGGGACAATCAGCCGCCAAGAGAGCTCTTGAGGTCGCGGCTTCGGGAGGGCATAACATGCTCCTTTCAGGGCCTCACGGGGTGGGGAAGAGCATGCTGGCCCGTGCCCTTCCGGGCATTCTCCCCGACCTCTCGCATGAAGAGGCTCTGGAGGTTACACGGATCCAGAGCGTTTCGGGAAACCTCCTACCGGGGTCCGGGTTGGTAAGGAGGCGACCTTTCAGAGCTCCTCACCATACTGTGACTGCTACGGCACTCATTGGAGGCGGGAGCGTCCCCAGGCCGGGGGAGATCACCTTGGCGCACAGAGGCGTGTTGTTTCTGGATGAACTCCCGGAGTTCGCTCCGGCGGTGCTGAACGCTATGAGGCAGCCTCTGGAGGACGGGTCCGTCGCGATAACCCGGTCTCGGGGCACCTACCGGTTTCCGTGCCGCTTCGTGCTGGTATCCGCCATGAACTTATGCCCATGCGGTAGGTTCGGAAGCGAGGAGCAGGACTGCTCGTGCACTCCGCGCTCTCGCCGAAACTACGCCGCAAGGGTGAGCGGCCCATTCTTGGACAGGATAGACATATACCTGTCCGTGTCCCGTGTCCCGCCCGCGGACCTGGTAAGGACCGGGGGAGAGCGTTCCTCGGCGGTCAAGGAAAGGGTGATGGCGGCGCGGAAGAGGCAAGAAAGGCGCCTGGAAGGGACGCGTATCACCTGCAATGCCGAAATGGGAGCGAGAGAGCTGGGAACTCTGGTTTCCTTTTCAGCCAGTGCGAGGAGGCTGGCCCTTGGCGCGGTCAAGAAGATGGGTCTGTCGACCAGGGGCTACTACCGCGTGTTGAGGGTAGCTTCAACAATTGCCGACCTGGAAGATTCCCCTCGGATAGAGGAAGAGCACGTCGCCGAGGCTCTGTCGTACAGACAGACGACTCTCCATGTGTGATCCCCGCTCTCATGCGAGACAGCTGGGTGCGGCAGTGGAGGCTGCCGCGTGCGGTTTTTTGTCGTCGCTAGGCTACGAAGTCATGGAACGCAACTACTCCTGTAGATTTGGCGAGATCGACATTGTGGCTCTCGAGGCTGGGGTCTTGGTGTTTGTGGAAGTGCGATACAGAGGCCTCAACTCGCGCGAGTCGGCAGGCGAATCATTGGGGTGGCGCAAACTAGAACGCCTGCGTAGAGCCGTGAGGCATTACCTCATGCACCGTCGCGTTAAGGATTCCACGCCGGTGAGGGTCGACGCTTGCCTTGGTTCGCCGGCAACTCCTAGAGGCGGCGAGGCCGTTCCCGTCCCGGGATTAGGCTTCGTCCGTTTCCAGATCATCCGCGGCGCCGTCGATTTCCATTGAAACAGGGGCGAAGGACCTGCGATGAATCGGTGACGGCCCTAACGCTTGAAGGAACGACCGGTGAGAGCTTGTGCAGTAGCCTTTATGTTCGCGAAATCCGTAGCCCGGATAGAGCCCTTCATACTCGGCCATGATCCGGTCGCGGGTCACCTTAGCTAGAATTGACGCCCCGGCTACGGATGCAGACGTGGAATCGCCGTGTACAACGGCTTCCTGACGGAGCGAGAGCCCCTTTATCGGATAGCCGTCAACCAGGACTAATTCAGGCGTCACGCCGTGCAACGTCAGCGCTGCCACAGCCATCCGCATCGCGGAATAAGTTGCCTCGACTATTCCTTTTTCATCGACGAACTTGGATGATCTCACCCCTATGCCGTAGGCTAGGGAGTGTTCCAGGATGAGGTCGAAAACCTCTTCTCTCTTCTTCGGGGTGAGTCTCTTGCTGTCATTGATACCGGGAATCGCGGGTTCCGCAGGGAGGATCACTGCAGCAGCAACTACCGGCCCCGCCATCGGGCCCCTGCCCACTTCGTCTACTCCTGCTATGTATCTGTACTTGCGCCGCATTGAGCTTTCCCAATCGTACAAATGCCTGGCGCGCTCAAGATCAGAGTTGCGTTCTCGCATTCTGGGCATCGGATCAGCCTCCGGACAGGGATCTTCTATCCCCGAAGGCACACTTCCTTTACCGCGGAGACGCTCTCTGGAATCTGAAGCCCGTGGAAAAGATGTCTACCTTGACATCGAAGGTAGCGGCGACGTGCGGGAATTTCGACGGCCAATCGAACGCCTCCCATTCAGGTAAGGTGAGAAACGTCCCGTGAACGGAGCGGCCAAGGGCGATGGCGTCCGAGCGAAGCGCCTTCATCTTGTCGAGAGATCGCGTGCACAACTCCTGAATTCGCTGTTGAACCGTTTGAGCGATCGCCAGCCTCATCTGGTTAGTGGTCTGGGGCGCTTCGGGGTTTACTACGAACTCTTCAATCGTGCCGCTGAGGCTGACCTTGAAGTGAGCCGTCACGGTGTCCCCTTGCCTGTCTATGTGGGTTATTGTCGACGTATGGCGGATAACGAGGGACATAACCTCTCGTTCTCCCGGGGCCTGAACATCCACATACCAACCTTTTGAGTCTCCGGACATGACGAGGGCAGCTCGCGTTTCTTCCGGGGTCAGTTCGCCGGCCATCCTGTATCTATCCCCGTCAAGCGAGAACAGCGCGCTGCCGGCGATAAGGACAGGCTGCACGTCAGGAGTTGCGGCGTGCGGGGCAGCCTCTCCACTTTCAGTAGTCTCCGCCGGTGTGGTAGCCGCGAGCTCCATAAGCGGGGACCAGGGAGAAGACTCGACGGTTTGATAGGCCATGGCGAAATCGTGGATGGTAACCATAGGGCAAAAACCCAAGTGCTCGTGGGTCGATGTGATGAGTTTGGTCAGATAGTCTGAGAGTACCACTTCCTCCGGGGTCTTGGCTTTCTTGATGAAGGCGCCTGCATTGCCCCTGCACACGGCGATAAAAGAATTCGGTCGGAACTCGATGCTGCGGCTGAACACATCCATTACCAGAGCGACGTCGTCCTTCGCGAAGTCCTCTCCGAGGATCACACACGACAGGTGCATGCCTGTAAGCTCCCTGGAGCTTATAGACTCGATTCTGGATAGGGCATCGAATATATCCCAGCCTTCGGCAGACAGGATGATACCGGTACCAGCCTCAGATCCTCCTTCCATGGAATCGGAACCCGTCTGGCGCGGTACAGCGATCAAGACGGTGACGTGTATGCGCTCAAGTTCGCCTTTGTCGATCCCCATTACGTGGATGAACGCCCTCTCTTCGATCTCCCTTTTGCCCCAACACCCGGAAGAGAGGAAAGCGAGAAAAACGGCTGAAGCCCACACCAAAAGAATAGTTCTAGCCGGAATCCTGAGTTGACGGCTTACCTTCTTCCCGCGTGTTGCCTGCAACGCCATCACCTCCTGAGGGAGATGACCGGGGGGCCGGCTTTACTCCACGAAGTTTCGCTACCGCATACAGAAGCCAGCCAAAGGGCACGAAGGCTAGCCCAAAGGTGTTGAAAAAGTAGGTCTCCAAGAGCTGCTCTGCCCTTAGGAGGCTTACCGGGAGGGCTCCAATTCCGAAAGTCAAAGTTGCCAAGGCCGGAAGGAAAGGACGGTAGGTCCGCGTTCCCGAAACCTCTGCGAGCATAGACAGGAGGACGAAGTAAATGAAACTGGCCTGGATAGCAGAAGCGTAGAACCAGGAGAATGCGAAGGCGGCTTCGATGCGCTGCAAGAAGCGGTTCAAATAAACCGCCCGGGCAAGCATCCCCATGGGGTGGCTTAGGCGTGTGCTAGCCGGATACGGGAAAAACATGAGTATTGCGACCACGCTTACGAGCAATCCGAATCCCGCCAGATAGAGCCCGTTGCGAGCGCCTCTGGCCAGATCTTCTTCCGAGCGCACGTAAGGCTTAAGCGCAGCAAACGAGGCCATTATGCCCCATAAACCTGAGCGCAGTACGCCCTGAAGGGCGACGACTCCCGGACCTGGACCGAGCAGAGGAAGGAGGTTTCGAGCATCATGCCCCTTTAGAGCCGACAGCGCGACAACGAAGAAAGTGGCAAGAGTGGGCACCAAGAAAAATGTTGATGCCCTGCCTATGCTCTCCGGTCCGAGCCACGCGGCGTAACCGCTGGCAGCAATGAGAACCAGTAGCAGTGCCTCAACAGGAAACTCCGGCAGGAGCCCGATCGCGGCCCCTCCGGCAAACAATCGCATGCTGAAAGATATGGCGATAGTGAAGGAGAGCATCATCAAAGCGCAAACGATGGTTCCGAGAGTCGTCCCAAGCGTCTTCTTGAGAGCGGCGTAAAAGGGGGTTCCGGGGGTCAGCCTTGACCACTTGACCCACCCGGCCAGGCCTGCCGAAGCCACCGCTACGGATATGACCACCACGATCCATGCAGCGGTCGCAGACTGAAGGATCAGAAATGTTGGCGTGATGAGCAACGCCTTCACTCCGAGCACGAAAGCTATGAGAGCCGTGACTTGATTCTTTGAAATGTGGCCCAGGCTCAGTGATTGGGATTCAGCGCTGTCCTGTCCCTCTATCTTGTCTTCGCACGGAGTTCTCTGGCTTTGACTCGGAGGTGACTTCCGCTCCTTTCCGCTTTCTGCCAACGGCCTCACCTCCCTTTTTGCCGGACGCTGCAGGCTCTAAGGTCTCCCCGGAGTCCCAAACCCTTGACTCAGGACCTTGGCGGCGGCGGTCTTGCTGCCTCAGGTACTCGGGCCTTTGACTCATTCTCCACGGCGGGGCCACGAAGGGACCGTACCCGGCGGTCTGCCTAAGCGGCGCGACCGGCGTTAGGAATGGGACGCCGAAGCTGTTGAAGTTGAACGCCTGGATGAGCAGCACGTATGACAACGCGACAATCCCTAGGAGCCCGAAGGTAGCCCCTGCAATGATGAACACAAGAGTGGCCACGCGTGTGAACATGGCGATCTCGAGGTTGGGCAGCGTGAAAGAGGAAACGGCCGTGACTGCGATCACGATGACAAGAATGGGGCTGACAATTGATGCGCTGACGGCGGCCTCTCCGACAAGCAGGGCACCTACAATGCCTATGGTGGGACCTATCGGTGACGGGATCCGGATCCCGGCCTCTCTGATCAGCTCAAACCCGAAGTACATGACCAGAACCTCAACTGACAGCGGGAACGGGATGGGTTCTCTAGACGCTGCGATCGCCATCATGAGGCTCGTCGGCACCATTTCGGGATGGTAGTTGACGATGGCGACGTACAGCCCGGGCAGGAAAATCGTCAGGAAAAGGCTGATATACCGGATGATGCGAAGTACGTTCCCGTACGGCCAGCGTACGTAGTTGTCTTCGGGGCTGTGCGTGAAGGTAAAGAAAGAGACGGGCATGACGAGCACGAAGGGATCGCCCGCTACGACTACGGCGCACATCCCCTCCATTATGAAATGGGCGACTCTGTCGGGGCGTTCGGTACTCAAGATGGTTGGAAGCAACGTGTGTGAATCTTCGAGGAACTGCTCCAGCTGTCCCGACGACAGGATATCGGCGGTGTCGATCCCGGCCAGGCGCCGCCTGCATTCGGTTACGAGTTTCTTGTTCGCTATCCCGGCCATGTACAAGAGCGCGCACTTGGTCTTGACTCGCACTCCTACATCGATGTTCTCAACCACCAAATCCGGACTCTGGACCAGCGAACGGATGAGTCCCGTGTTTGCACGGAGAACTTCCACAAAGCCGGCTTGGGGGCCGCGGACTATCCTCTCTGAGACCGCCTCGCCTACCATCCGCCGCTCCCAGCCCTTGGTCTCAACGACGAGAGCAACGTCGGATCCGTCGACGAGCACGATCGAGTCGCCCATGACCATGCTTTCCACGCACTGTTCAAATGTTGTCTTCCGTTCAACCTGTCCGCTGGGCAAGAGCGCTTTTTCAAGATAGGTTACCTTGTCTTTTTCGTCCTGATTTCGCATTGAAGACAAGAGCATGAGCGGCTGCAGAACTGTGGATACAACTCTCGTCGAAGCAGCCATTCCTTCGACATACGCTACCACGATATCCAGACGGGGTTCGGCGCAGCGGATTTCCCTGAACACCACATCTGACGACTCAGGTACGTGGAAGACCTCTTTGAGCAGTTCGGTGTTCTGCTGCAGATCCTTTGTGAGGCCGGTTTGGTTTTCGGCCTCCCCTTCTTTGTCCGGTTTGGGTGGCTTCTTGCCCGGTACCGGCCTTCGGCCCAGCGAAAATCTGGTGCGCTCTGGGTGTCCTTTTGGGGGGCTCAGTATGTCCCAAAGCTTCCTCCAGACATTCGGTACGCGCAAGAGATATCACCCGGCTCCTTCAAAGTCTTTTCTCATCTTCTCCTCTACCCGACGGGGTTATGAGCATGGCGCCGAAAGGGTGTGCACGTCGGGTCGAAATGTGGTAGATTAGTACAGCAATTGGCAAACTATGGGAGAACTGGAGGTGACTTGATTCGACTATGCAAATTGCGCTCGGCCACGAGTGCTATCCGGAGAACCTTCTCCGCTTCTCCGACGCTCCCGAAATCTTGTATTTGAAAGGAAGTATCGTGCCGGAAGACCGTTTAGCCGTTGCGGTTGTGGGTACGCGGGATGCAACTGAGGTAGGTAAGAGAGTTTCCTACGAACTCTCCAGAGATATGGCGGGAGCGGGAGTGACCGTTGTCTCGGGTCTGGCCGCAGGGATCGATGCCGCGGCGCACAGAGGAGCCCTAAAAGCAGGGGGCCGCACACTGGCTTGTCTGGGGTGCGGGACGGATGTAAGGTATCCCGCCGAGAACTCAGCGTTGTATGAGCGGATCCCCGAATCGGGCGCGCTCCTTTCGGAGTACCGCCTGGGGACGCGACCTCGGGCTTGGCATTTCCCGCAGCGGAACAGGATCATCGCTATGCTGTCGCTGGGTGTGGTGGTGATAGAAGCCGGCGAGAACTCGGGCGCTCTAATCACGGCTAGACTGGCCTTAAGCTTGGGTATACCCGTAATGGCCGTTCCGGGGAGCGTGAAGTCGAAGAGGTGTGCTGGCTCAAACAAGCTCATACAAGAGGGAGCCTACCTGGTAACGTCGGCACTCGATGTGCTATCCTTTCTCAGACGAGAAAACGAGTATGTCCCGCTGCCGGACGCGCCCTTGGGTGGTGGCGAAAGAAGGCAGCTTTCCTTTGAGGAGTCACTGGTGTTGGCGGAGATCGACGGAAACGCGCTCTCGCTAGACGCTTTAGCGGAGAGGTTAACAAATTTAAGTCCCGGTAGAGTAGCCGCGGCTCTTTCATCGCTCGAGGTTGATGGGATTGTCCTCAGGCTGGCCGGAGGGAAGTATCTGGCAAACACGGGGCAAGCTACTATCGGGAAGGGGCAGTGAACTGTGGCGGCGGAAACCAAACGTCCACTCATAATCGTTGAATCACCGACTAAGGCCAAAACCATATCCCGTTTCATGAAATCCCGGTATCGCGTGCTGGCGTCATTAGGTCACGTAAGAGATCTTCCAAAGAGCACCCTGGGTGTTGACGTGGAAGACAACTTCACTCCCAAGTACATAAACATCAGGGGAAAAGGCGAGCTCATCAGGGAACTCAAAGATGCCGCCAAGAAAGCGTCGTCCGTATACCTCGCGACCGACCCCGACCGGGAAGGGGAGGCGATTTCGTGGCACTTGTGCCACATACTCGGCATTGAACCCCAAAAAGCCAAACGGGTAACGTTCCACGAGATCACAGAGAAGGCGGTTAAGGAAGCCTTTGCCCGGCCTCTGCCCCTCAATTTGAGGCTTGTAGATGCCCAGCAAGCGAGAAGGATTCTGGACAGGCTGGTTGGATACAGCCTGAGCCCTCTCCTCTGGCACAAGATAAGGCCGGGCTTGTCTGCCGGCAGGGTTCAATCGGCCGCTCTACGGTTGATTGTAAAGCGCGAGAACGAGATCTCATCGTTCAAGTCCGAAGAATACTGGACTCTTGACGTCTATCTAGACGGCGAGGCGGGACAAGTCAAGGCGCGGTACTATGGTGACAACGGGCAGAAGAAGAGCCTCTCGACAAAGAGCGACATCGACGTAGTGCTGGAGGGCGTGCGCGGCAAGCCTTTTGTGGTAGAGGCGGTCAAGCCCAAGGAACGGAAGAAAAACCCGCCGTTTCCCTTCACAACCTCTACACTGCAGCAGGAAGCCTCAAGGAAGCTGGGCTTCCCGGTGCGCAAGACCATGTCCGTAGCCCAGGGACTCTATGAGGGAGTTGAACTGGGGCCTGATGGATACACGGGGCTCATTACCTATATGAGGACGGATTCCACCAAGGTTTCCTCCGTTGCAGTCGGAGAAGCTCGAACGTACATAGGAGAAATATATGGGCCCGATTATGTAGGGAAGGGCAGGGTGGCCAAGCAAAAGCCGGGAGAGCAGGGCGCCCATGAAGCGATCCGCCCGACTTCCGTTATGAGGCACCCTCGCGATGTGAAGCGCTTCCTCAAGCCGGATCAGTTCAAGCTGTACAAACTGATATGGGACAGGTTTGTCGCGTCACAGATGGCGCCGGCCGTGTACGACACGGTTACGGCGGAGATAAAGGCGGGAAATCACAACTTCAGGGCAACAGGCTCGCGCCTGAGATTCGCCGGATTCACGAAGGTGTACGAGGAAGGCCAAGATAGCCCGGGCGAGGAAGAGGCCGAGATCATTGCCCTAAGTGAGGGTGAGGTCCTACGCCTGGAGAAAACAGAGCCTCTCCAGCATTTCACCGAGCCTCCTCCGCGGTACACCGAAGCTACGTTGGTTCGAGCTCTAGAGGAGAACGGCATTGGCCGCCCGTCAACTTACGCCCCCATCATCGCGACCCTCTTCGAGCGGGAGTATATCGGCCGCGACCAGCGCAGGCTGTTTCCAACCGAACTGGGCGTCACCGTCGATAACCTGCTCGAGAACAACTTCCCGTCCATAGTAGACCTTGCCTTCACTGCCGTGATGGAAAAGAAGCTTGACTCCGTAGAAGAAGGCGAAGGGGACTGGGTGCAGATCCTGAAGGAGTTCTGGGAGCCGTTCAAGCAGCAGCTCGACCGTGCAGAGGAAAAGATTGGACAGATTAAGGTAGAGGATGAACCTGCAGGCGTAGACTGCGAGAAGTGCGGTAAGCCCATGGTGATCAAGCGCGGCAGATACGGGAAGTTCATAGCTTGCTCGGGATATCCCGAGTGCAAAAACACGATGCCGATTCTGGAGAAGACCGGTGTCTCATGCCCTAAGTGCGGCAAAGGAGACATCGTTGCCAGGCGCTCACGCAGAGGGAGGGTCTTCTACGGCTGCTCCACTTATCCCGAGTGCGACTATACGAGTTGGGATAAGCCCGTGCCGGGGAGCCGTTGCCCCCAATGCGGCGCATTCATGTTGGAGCTTCAGGGACGAGGCCGAGGATACCGCTGCTCAAACCAATCTTGTGGTCATCGCACACAAAAACTAGAAAATTGAGAACGAGTTGCTCCTCAGCAGCTGTAATGGTATGATTACTTCCGAATTGACTGCTGATTGGTGACATTCGCTAGTGCGAGAAGGTGTGGTATTGGGGCGCGGTTTTGAGGAATTGCAGGAAGAGTTTTTGGTCGAAGTCGGTGTCTCAAAGACTCAGAGTCCAAGCACGCAGAACGCATACGCCAACGACCTGCGGCAGTTCGTCGCATTCCTCACAAGAGACGCAGGAAAGAAGGAAGTTCCAAAGCCTTCAGATCTCACCGCTGACCACCTAAGGCGTTTCATCCAGTATCTGGGCAAAGAAGGCTACGAAGGGTCGTCTGTCGCCAGAAAGACGTCCTGTATTCGCAGCTTCATGAAGTTCCTCGAGCGCCGCGGCGTGCTTTCGGAGAGCGGGGCGAAGGCTGTACCTCCACGGAGACACAAACGCGCGCTCCCTAAAGTGCTCGCTGAAAATGAAGTAAGAAACCTTATCGAAGCGCCTAATCCGGATACGCCGCTTGGGAAGAGGGATAGGGCCATGTTCGAGCTTCTCTACGGCGCGGGTCTCAGAGTGAGTGAACTCTGCAGTCTCAACGTGGGCGATATCGACTACTCGCTCGGCTTTGTGCAAGTGTTGGGAAAGGGCGGGAAGGAGAGATTTGTGCCGGTAGGATCCATGGCGCTGAGCGCGCTGGGCGATTACCTCGAATCGGGACGCCCCTTACTGGAGCGCGCGGGGAAGTCCAAGGCCAGTCCGTTGGTGACGACCCTGAGGAAACCCCTATTCCTAAACCGCTTCGGCAGGCGTCTTTCGGCACGTTCCGTTAGGCGGATACTGGAAAAGCACCTCCTGGAAGCAGGGGTTGACCCAGATAGGTGTTCGCCGCATACGCTGAGGCATTCATTCGCGACTCATCTTCTTTCGGGCGGGGCAGACTTAAGGTCTGTCCAGGATATGCTCGGTCACGCCAGCGTCAGGACAACGCAGATATACACTCACCTAATGCCCGAGCATCTTCGCGAGGTCTACAGGAGTTTTCACCCCCGCGCGCGCGGACGCATCGAGGCCGCAGCCGGGAAAAGCGAGGAGGCACAGAAGAACCAAAAATGACATTAAGGCAGGAACCTCAGTTTAAAAGCACGACCGTGCTCGCCGTAAGGGCCAACGGCAAGGCCGCGATGGCAGGTGACGGGCAGGTCACGCTAGAGGCTAATCACACAATCTTGAAAACCGGAGCAAAGAAAGTCCGCAAGATATACAAAGGGCGGATACTTGCCGGCTTTGCGGGGTCCGTGGGCGATGCCCTGACCCTGTTCGAGAAGCTCGAGCGCCACTTGGAGGAGACGCGGGGAGACCTGCAGCGAGCTGCAGTTGATTTGGCCAAGGAATGGAGGACTGACAGAGCCCTCCGCCAGCTCCAAGCTATGCTGTTGTGCATGGATAAGGAGCACATTCTCCTGGTGAGCGGAACCGGCGAAGTCATAGAGCCTGATGACAACGTGCTGGCGATCGGTTCAGGGGCTGCGTACGCTACCGCGGCCGCCAAGGCGCTCTCGAAGTTCACAGATATGGACGGCGCAGAGATCGCCCGGGAGTCCCTAAAGATCGCTGCTTCTATATGCATCTACACGAATGAAAATGTTATAGTTGAAGAATTGGAGTAGAAGGTGTCAAGAGCAGAAGGAGGCTCATGGATGGCGGATCTTACGCCCAGGCAGATAGTAGCGGAACTCGACAAGTACATAGTCGGCCAGGACAAGGCAAAGAGAGCCGTGGCCGTGGCTATACGCAACAGGCTCCGGAGACAGAAAGTTGAGGGTGACCTGCAGGAAGACATCGTGCCGAAGAACATCCTGATGATTGGGCCTACAGGGGTAGGCAAGACCGAGATGTGCCGGCGCTTGGCCAAATTGGTGAACGCTCCTTTCACCAAGGTTGAGGCATCCAAGTTCACGGAAGTCGGCTACGTCGGGCGCGATGTTGACTCAATAGTACGCGACCTTGTGGAGTCGGCAGTCAGAATGGTGAGAAGCGAAGAGCTGGAGGGAGTCAAGGCGAAAGCGGATGCGCTGGCCGAAGACCGTTTGGTGGATATAGTGTGCCCACTCCCCAAGCGAAGAGAGGTCCCGCGCAACCCGTTTGAAGCGCTCTTCAATCCGGCCGCGCGCGAGGATCCGGATGACGAAGACGACTTTGAGGAGAGACTCAGAAGAGCTCGAGCCGAACGCCGGCTTTTCAGAGAGCGACTGTCCAGAGGTGAGGCTGAAGACGAGGAGGTTGAGGTGGAGGTTGAGGATACCTCCAACCCGACGCTGAACTTTTTTGACGGCAGCTCCATGCAGGAGATGGGCATCAATATGCAGGACCTTTTGGGCGGCATCTTGCCCAAGAGGAAGAAAGTGCGCCGCCTAAAATTGAGCGAGGCAAGACGGGTTCTCGCTCAGGAAGAGGCGGGGAAGCTCGTTGACGCCGACTCTGTCACCGCGGAGGCCATTCGTAGGACGGAGCGGCTTGGCATAGTGTTCTTGGATGAACTCGACAAAGTTGCAGGGCGCGAGCACGGAACCGGTCCGGATGTTTCGCGTGAAGGGGTCCAGCGAGATCTGCTTCCCATTGTCGAGGGTACTACGGTGGTTACCAAGTACGGACCCGTAAAAACGGACCACATTTTGTTCATTGGTGCCGGAGCGTTTCACGTGGCGAAGCCCGCAGACCTTATCCCCGAGCTTCAGGGGCGGTTCCCCATCAGGGTCGAACTGGATCCCCTTACCGAAGCTGATTTTGTCAGCATCCTGAAAGAGCCGGAGAATTCGCTCACCAGGCAGTATAAGGCGCTCCTAGCCACTGACGGAATTGAGGTCTTGTTTGAGGAAAGCGGAATTAGGGAGCTGGCCAAAATGGCGTTTAAGGTCAACGAGGAGGCTGAGAACATAGGCGCCAGAAGGCTTCACACTGTGATGGAAAAGCTCCTGGAGGACGTCTTGTACGAAGGTCCCGACCTCGCCGAAAAACAGGTGAAGGTTGATGCCGCCTACGTCCGGGCGAAGCTGGGGGACCTTGTAGCTAACAGGGATATTTCCCGCTACATCCTATGAGCGGGAAAGATACAAGGAGGAAGACCGGATGCAGACGCTACTAGACAAAACACGAAGAATGAACCAGCTCTTATCACGCGCCGCCACGGAAGTCGACTTTACGGGGAGCGCCAAGGTTATCCGCGATTCCATCGACTGCAACGTGTACATCCTTGACAAGATGGGCAAGGTTCTTGGATACGCGTTGGTCGACGATTTCGACTGCGAGGTCATGAAAAACGAGGTGCTCACGGCAGAGGAGTTTCCGTCTGAGTACAACGAGCGTTTGTTCATGTACCGCGAGACAGCGGTGAATCTCAAGAATGACCGGGGCGTGTGCGTGTTCAAGGAAGGCGTGCCGTGCATATACGCGGAGAAGCTCACGACCATCCTGCCTATTATGGGAGCCGGGGAGCGATTGGGCACTCTCGTCCTTGCCCGCGCCGGCGGGGCTTTTGGTGATGACGATCTCATCTTGGCAGAGCACGCTGCTACTGTAACTGCCATGGAGATCCTCCGCTACAATCAGGAGACCGTGGAGGAAGAGACGAGACAGAGGACTGCGGTTCAGGTTGCTCTCGGAACCCTCTCGTTCTCCGAACTCAACGCGATGAGGCACATCTTCGAGGAGCTCGGCGGCACTGAGGGCTTCTTGGTGGCCTCGAAGGTAGCAGATAGAGTTGGCATTACCAGGTCTGTCATCGTCAACGCTCTCAGGAAGTTCGAGTCGGCGGGCGTGATAGAGTCAAGATCTCTCGGTATGAAGGGCACGTTCATTCGAGTCTTGAACAACAAGTTGCTGGAAGAGCTTCAGAAACTGCGCTAGCAGCAGAGAAAAGCTCAAGAGCTGGGAAAACGGGCGGGGCCGGCAAGGCGCCGCCCGTCTTAATTCGGCGGTCGCCAAGGCGCCGCCCGTTCTAATTTGGCGGTCGCCAAGGCGCCGCCCGTTTTAACTTAGCGGTCGCCAAGGCGCCGCCCGTTCTTGTTTGGCGGATCGCAAAAAATATGAAAATCTTGAACGCAAAAGAAGGAATTTGGCGATCGGCGTAGAATAGGGTGCGTCCACAACTAAATAGAGTCCAGTTACCGCGCACCGATAATGGCAAAACTGTCGAAAGGCAGTGACGCAAAGCTGCGGGTCTAAAGCGACCTGGATGGAGAGAGGTCGCCATGACAGCCGGGTTTCCGAAGAGGGCGGTTTTAGTTTTGTCTGCCTCTCGGTATTGGCGCCGGGAGGTTTCTCTGATCTTAGGGGGGTGAGATCGTGAAGACTATGTCGGACATCATGCAAAGAGCTATGGATGGCGCGTGGGCCAGGCACGAAATTCTCGCGAACAACGTGGCTAACGCTGAGACTCCCGGGTTCAAACGGCTGGACCTCGACTTTAGAAGCATGTTGGCCAAAGCGGGGACGCGGCAGCCGGCTTGGCTGAAGACCGATTCCCGGCACCTTTCTCCTACTTCCCAACGCAATACGTGGACGATCCAGCAGGATCTATCCAGTATCACTCCCGACGGCAACAGTGTCGATATCGATCGGGAGATGGGTGAAGTCTCTACAAACGCGCTCTACTACGCGGCAGTATCCAGCCAGCTCAACGCGAGACTTTCACTCTTGAGAAAAGCAATAACAGAAGGGAGGCGCTGAAACGAATGAGGATGTTCTCGGCCATTGAGGCAAGTGCGTCCGGCCTTACAGCCGAACGACTGAGGCTCGACCTCATAGCTTCCAACTTGGCTAACGCAGAAAGCACACGGACTGAAAACGGCAGCGCCTACCGGCGCAAAGTGGCGATATTCACGCCTAACGAAGCCAGGTACTCGTTTCGGGATATCCTGTCCAAGTCCTACTCGAGGGCGCCTCAAGGCGTGCGGGTTGCGGGAATTCAAGAAGACCAGAGCCCTCTCCGAAGGGTGTACGCGCCCGGGCATCCCGATGCGGACGAAGACGGCTACGTCACATACCCAAACGTTGATGTTGTCACAGAGATGGTGGACATGATGGCCGCAACACGCGCCTACGAGGCGAACGTGACGGCGATTGAAGCCGCCAAAACCATGGCTCAGCGGGCGCTCGAGCTCCTGCGAGTCTAGTCATAAATGTGTTCCTGATTCCGGCGGTCACCGGCGCTGGAATCCTCGGGGGGAGGAAAACCGATGTATCTGAGAGCTGTACCCATGCCCAACTTGGGCCCCATCGTTGAAAGGCCGGCTGTCAGGCCCCAGGAGGCTGTGGCCAAGGAAGGGTCCTTTTCCAGCGTCCTTGAGAAAGCGTCAGCCACTCTTGAGTCTCTTAACCGCGAGGTTGGCCAGGCGCAGCTGGACCTTGTAACCGGCAACGCTCGCGATATGCACACCGCAGTCCTCAGCGCAGAAAAGGCGAGCCTGGCGCTAGACCTCGTGATTTCCGTAAGGAACAAGGCTTTGGAAGCCTACCAGGAAATCATGCGGATGCCTTTGTAACGGGTGAGTCACATGGGGACTAACGTCGCTGTCATTACAAAGGGAGTGCGGGACACCTGGGCCAGACTAGGGAAGACCCAGCGTATCGTCATCATGTCGAGTATTGCCGTGGTTTTTGTCGCACTCCTGCTATCGCTGACACTCTTCTCAAAGGGGCCCCGGTACGAGACGCTGTGGTCCAATCTGGATCCTCAGGACGCAGGCAATATCGTTACCGAGCTGGAGCGGCAATCCATACCGTACGAACTGGCCGATCAAGGCCGGACGGTTAAGATCCCTGCGGACCAGGTTTACAGAACCAGGCTTTCGCTGGCGTCGCAGGGATTGCCCTCATCGGGAATCGTAGGTTTCGAGAGCATTCAGGGCAACTCGCTTTGGGCGACCGACTTTGAACGGAAGGTACAGTACGCGAGAGCCTTGTCCGGTGAGCTCACGCGTACGGTGAAATCGATTTCCGGCGTGGAAGACGCAAGGGTTCACATTGTGATACCGGAAGATACGGTGTTTGCGGCTCAGAGAACCCCAGCTACCGCCGCCGTCCTCCTCAAACTGCAGCCGGCGCTGAACCTACCTGCTCCAACCGTAAAGGGAATCATGAATTTGGTTGCCCGCTCGGTTGAGGGGCTCTCGCCCGAAGACGTTACCGTTATGGATACGACTGGGAGGCTCCTGTCACAAGACTTTGCAGATGACGAACTGGGCAGCCAGATTTCGAACGCTGCCTACGAACTCACCACCACCGTTGAGCGCAATCTGGAGGCAAGGCTCATTTCCATGCTGTCACCCGTCTTGGGTGCCGGAAATGTAGTGTGCCAGGTTAGCGCCGTCCTGAACTTGGACCAAGTGAGGATCGTGGATGATGCATACATCACCGAACCGCAGGGCGCTCTCCGCAGCACTCAGCAGGTGACCGAGAGCTACCAGGGAACCGGTACACCTGCAGGCGGTGTCGCGGGCGGCCTTGACGTACCCACGTATGCGACGGGCGGCCAGGGACAGTCACAGTATCAGAGAACTGAGACGACCACCAACTACGAAGTAAACCGCAGGACCACGGAGACGTTGGTGACTCCGGGTTCTATCAAGAACCTGTCGGTGGCCGTGATGGTAAATAAGGACCTTGACGACGACTCTCGCTCCGTCATATCGGAAGCCGTAACTGCCGCGCTAGGCCTTGACCCCCTCCGCCAAGACAAGATCAGCGTCATCGGGATGCCATTCGACACAAGTCTGGCTGAGAAGCTGGAATCAAGTATGACTCCGCCGGCTACCCAATTCCCGAGGGTATATGTCTACGCAATTGCGGTCGCAGCCGCTCTCATCGTCGGCACGGTTATCCTCTACCTGATGCGCCGGAGGAGGGCTAAGGCCCTTGAAGCCGAGCCCGAGCCCTTGCCTCTCCTTGAGGAGGAACAGCCGTCGCTTAGCCCTGACGTGCTCAATAAGCAGCGGCTTCGTGAGGATATAGAGCGCATGGCACGGGTCAACCCGGCAGCTATGGCAAATCTCCTGAAGACTTGGCTCTTGGAGGATGAGCGATGATGGCTACAGCACACAAGAGCGCGCTAAACGGCAGGGAAAAGGCGGCGATCTTCCTGATCAGCCTGGGACCCGATCTTTCAGCGCAAGTCATGAAGTGCATGAAAGAGGAGGATATCGACGTCCTCACCCTGGAGATCGCCGGTACTCGAAGGGTGGACCAGGAAGTTCGAGACCAAGTACTGAGCGAGTTCGCCGATATGGCCATAGCGCAGCAGTACATAGACGAAGGCGGCATCGAGTACGCGAAGATCCTGCTTGAGAAGGCGGTCGGAAAGGATAAGGCAGTGGATGTCCTGGGGCGCCTCACGGCCTCGCTGCAGGTCAGGCCCTTCGACTTTGCACGCAAGACGGAGCCGAGCCAATTGCTCAACTTCCTTGAGTCGGAGTCGCCTCAGACCATCGCGCTGATACTGAGCTACCTGGCTCCGAATCAATCGGGTTCCATCTTGGCCTCCCTCGGCCCTGACCTCCAGGTTGAGGTATCGCGGAGGATCGCGTCAATGGAGGCCACCAGTCCTGAAGTGATCAAGGAGATCGAAAGGATACTTGAGCGAAAGCTGGTCAATGTTGTCGGACACGATTACACCCGCACGGGCGGCGTCAGCGCGATCGTAGACATCCTGAACAACGTAGACAGACAGACTGAGAAGACGATCCTCAATGCGCTGGATGTGGAGGCTCCTGAGCTTTCCGAGGAGATCAAGCGCCGCATGTTCCTGTTTGAGGACATCATCTACCTTGACGACAGGGCTGTACAGAGATTCCTGCGAGACGTTGACATGTCCAAGGACCTGCCCATGGCCCTCAAGGCTGCGTCGGACGAAGTCAAGGAAAAGGTCTACAAGAACCTTTCGTCCAGAGCGGTCGAGACGCTCAAGGAGAGCATCGACTACCTTGGCCCCGTACGCATGAGAGACGTAGAGGACGCACAGCAGAAGATCGTCGCCATCATAAGGCGGCTTGAGGACCAGGGCGAGATAGTCGTAGGGCGCGGAGGAGGAGACGAGATCGTTGTCTAGGGTGTTTCGCACGCGATCTCGCCTGCAGCGGGCACTGCCTCCTCCTCCCGTTCAGCCCAAGATCGAGGAAGATCCCGTTCAGCTTCCGGACCTGGAAGCGATGGCTGCCGAGGCGAAGAGAGAGGCTGAGGCGCTCTTGGCTAAAGCTAAAGAAGAAGCCGAGTCACTGCTGCAAGAGGCGCTTGCCCGGCGTGAGGACGTTTTGGCCGAAGCGAGAGAAGCGGGCAGGGATGAAGGGTACGCCGAAGGCCACTCCAAGGGCCTATCTGAGGCCGAAGGCATCATAAGAGAGGCAGAAGAGGTGTTGGAGTCGGCGCGCGGTGCCTACAAGGCGATGCTGGCGGAAGTGGAACCCAAACTCCTGGCCTTGGCTATTGAAGTTGCCAGGCGCGTAGTGAACGACTCGTTCGAGGCCGATTCAACAGTGGTTCTTGAGCTTATCCGGAAGGGCCTGGCCAGTGTCAGAGACGAGAGAGAGTTCCAGCTGCGCGTGGATCCCAGCCTTGTCGCTCTTGTCGAAGGCGAGAAAGAGGCGCTGTGCCAAGAAGTAGGAGCCAAGTCAATCGAGGTTGTCGGCGATGCCGAAGTGTCCGGCGGGGCAGTCGTCCGCACTCCCCACGGGTTCGTCGACGTGACGATAGAGTCTCAGATCCGCAACGTAGCGCACGCGCTGGCGGAAGCTCGCAAGAAGGTAATAGGGGCTGAAACGCAATGACCGAGTTGTCATTCGAGGTCTATGAAGACGCAATTCGAAGCGCCCGGACCGTGACGTTCGGAGGCATCGTTCGAGATGTGGTGGGACTCTTGGTGGAGTCTTCGGGGCCCAAGGTCAAGATGGGGGAGATCTGTTACCTCCTTCCTGCTTCAGGAGTTCGCATCTTGGGTGAGGCAGTGGGGTTCAAGAACGGTCGCGTGCTGCTCATGCCTTACGGGGACCTTGACGGCATTGCGCCGGGTACCCTCGTGGAATCAACCGGGCGGGAGCTCCGGGTGTCGGTTGGCTCCGGCATGCTTGGGCGGGTGGTAGACGCCTTAGGTTTTCCGATGGACAGAAAACCCTGGTGGGCAGTGGAAAAACACTATCCGACCATGGAGAAGCCTCCGGCCCCGTTGGAGCGAGCCAGGATAGACTCGCCGCTCGCCACCGGTGTTAAGGCCATCGACGGAATGCTAACCCTTGGAGAAGGGCAGAGAATAGGCATTTTCTCGGGGTCCGGGGTCGGCAAGTCCACACTCATGGGTATGATTGCACGCAACACATCGGGCGACATAAACGTCATCGCTCTCATTGGCGAGCGCGGGCGAGAAGTGAAAGAGTTCATCGAGAAAGATTTGGGGCCTGAAGGTTTGAAGCGCTCGGTCGTCGTGGTGGCCACTTCGGATGAACCGGCGCTCATGCGGATCAAGGCGGCATGGGTAGCTACCGCCATTGCGGAGTACTTCAGAGACCAAGGTCTCTCGGTGCTGTTGATGATGGATTCCTTGACCAGGTGGTGCATGGCTCTCCGCGAAGTGGGCCTTGCCACCGGCGAGCCCCCGACTACAAGAGGGTATACCCCTTCAGTGTTCGCCAACCTACCCAGACTACTGGAGAGAGCGGGATGCAGCTCGCGCGGGAGCATCACGGGCATCTATACGGTGCTCGTTGAGGGCGACGACATGGACGAGCCTATTGCCGACGCAGCGCGAGGCATTCTGGACGGCCATATAGTGCTTTCACGCGACCTGGCGCAGATGGGCCACTATCCGTCAATAGACGTCCTGGCCTCGGTTTCGCGGCTTATGACGCAGGTGACCGGCGAAGAGCAGAAGGAGGCCGCTGCCCGGCTCCGCTCGGTATTGGCCACTTACAGGAAGGCCGAGGATCTAATCAACATCGGAGCCTACGTCAAGGGCTCGAACGAGCGAATTGACGACGCCCTCGCCCATATAGAGAAGGTCAACGCCTTCTTGCGCCAGGGCACCGAAGAGAAGTTCTCCTTCGGGGAAACCGTGTCGATGCTTAACGAATTGTTTGAAGTTCAGTAGGTATTTCACAAAAGTGCCTGTTTGCCGATAAAGGACGGGGATGGATATGAAGAAATTCGAGTTTCCTCTCGAGAAGGCGCTTGAGGTAAGGCAGATCAAGCGGCTCTTAGCCGAGGAGAAACTCGGAGAGGCCCTCAGAAATGAGAGCCTCGTGAAGTCCAGACTTGACGCTGCCTATGAGGAGAGAGAGTCCGCGTGCCGGGACCTCAGGAAAGCCATGTCAGGTGCTCTCGACTGCAACACGATGAAGCACCTGGTAAGGTACGAGGAATCGGTCGAGGATGAAATCTTCCGGCAGAGGGCCGATCTCAGGGTGAAGCGCGACCTGACTGCCAAGGCGAGAAACGTGGCCGTGGCAAGAACCCGTGAGGAGAAAGCTCTTGTAAGGCACAAAGAGAACAAGCTCCGCGAGTACAAGGCGGCCTTCTGGTGGGAGCAGACAAAGGTACTGGACGAGATGGGTACCGACAGATTCATGAGAGCGAAAGCGAGGTGATCAAGGAAAAATCATGTCTCTAGGACTGGAAGTATCACTTCATACTACGAGCGGGAAAGAGGGAGCGGCACTTCTGAGGCCTGCGAAGGGGCGCGACTCGCTGGGGGACTTGTTCATGTCGCTCATGGCAGTCGCGATGGGCCAGGGTAATGTCATCCCTGGGACCGTGACGGGTACTCCGGAAGCCGATCTAGGAGGGGAAGTGCCGGGGATGGAGACTGTGGCAGCCCCTGCACACGTAGATGGAGCCCCGGCTGGAATTACCGCGCCGGTTTCCGATACTGCCATCTCGAGCACAGAGGCAGCTTCAACCTGCGACACGGACTGGGTTCCCGCCAGCGCCGTGTCAGGCGAGATCCGCCCTGCGGCGACTCCGGCGGACAAGCCTTTCGAGTCACTTTCCGCCGAACCAGGCGTGCGCCTAAGCGGTGACTTCGCTCGCGTCGGGGGTCTTCGTGCTGCGGCGCAGGATTCTCCCGAACCTGCCGAGGACTTCACGGCACGAGCGGTAACCGCCGGAGTGCAGCCGGGTGCCCGAGTCAGCAGGTTGGACGGTCCAAGGGAAATCCTCGGTGCAATGTCGGATGGGCGGCCAAGTGGAACAGAAGAGATCCATAGCGGCGAGGCGGGCGTTAGCCTTCCGGACGCGATCGCGGCCGGCGAGGACGTGATTCCCAAGGTGAACGTGGACGCCAAAGCCGTGCACATGAAGGCCAGTGAGGTCCTCAAGCAGGCGAAGCGGCTACTGCTTGAGGATACTGCAACCGGCCCTGAGCGCAGCGAGGAGATGCCGGGACAGGGTGATTTGGTTTCGGGATCGGAACTCTCTGCCGCACCCAAGAAGGACGGCGCAGAAGTTGATCGTGCGTCCGTGGTATCTGAGGCGCGTGATACGGAAGTATCCGTCGATGACGCTACTCCTGAACGGGAGACTGAGGCGGTCGAAGCGCTTCCGGAAGGGGTTCGGTTCGAGCGGGCAGCGCCGGAAGTAGCTCCTACGGCGATCGCGGCGGCTAGGCCCGAAAAGGGCGACCGGAATACGGCGGTGCCAGCCATAAGCCTCGACAACGTGAGAGATATGGCAGAGAAGCTCCGGGAGGAGGCTCTCAAGCGACTCCCGAGGAGTGTCGAGTTCCGCCTGGATCCGCCGGAACTGGGGAGTGTCACAGTTCTCCTCTCAACGAGGGGGCAGGATGTGGCGGTCAAGTTCATCGCCGCAAGTGGAGAAGCACATAGGGCCCTTTCCGAGACATCGGAGCACCTGTCTTCTGCTCTGTCGGAACACGGACTCACTCTAGCAGGGTTCTCGGTTGACCAAGGGCAGCACGGCGCAGCCTCGTTTGCCCACGACCGCGGTATGTTCTCACCATCGCGGCCGAGAGCATCGCGCGGGGCGGCGGGGAGCCGGACCGCGTCAGTACCGGGGCCCGTGAATGCAGCGTACATGTCGGGTTCCTTTGACTACTTCGCTTAAGGCAACTGAAAGGAGGTGAGCATTGTGGCGATAGATGGTGTAGGCAGGGCCGGTTCGTCGTACGGGTCAAGCGCTTTCGGAGCAGGCCAAACACAAGCGCTTCAGGATCAGTTCATGCAGATCTTCCTGACGCAGCTGAGATACCAGGACCCTATGGAGCCGCTGAAAGAGCAGGAGTTCCTGACGCAGATGGCTCAGTTCTCCAGCGCGTCCCAGATAGGTGAACTCAATAACACCGTGACCCAAGCCCTGCACTGGATGATGGTGTCGCAGGCAAACCAGAACTTGCTGTCGGCGGCGAGGCTCATCGGCAGCACTTTCAAGGCAGTCGTCGATAACGAGATCGTAGACGGCGTAATCGAGTCGGTGTGCTTCGACGGAGGGCTGATCATGGTGAAGTCCGGTGACAGCCTAATCCCCATCGAGAACTTGGTGTACATCGGCGCTCGGCCCGAGCCGGCGGCGGAGGAGGAAGTTGTCCCACTTCCGGAGGCTAATCCAGGATGTGAGGTAGAGGTAGATGGAAGTCAAGGTAGTTGACCCGAGGCTACAGGTTCGGTCGCCGGTCCCGGTACGAGGGGGGCGGCCTCAGGGAACGGCGAAGGTGCCGGCAGGCAGGTCCTTCGCAGAGGTACTCAGCGAGGCTCAGAAAGGTCAAGTGACGTTCTCAAAGCACGCGGAGGAAAGGCTTCAATCCTGGGGTCAGGTAATGGACGGAGACAGGCTGGCCAAGTTGGGAGATGCGGTTGACGTGGCCTCGGCTAAGGGAGCGCGGTCGACACTGGTGCTCATGAAGGGAGTGGCCTTTGTTGTGGCGCCGCAGACCAGGACGGTGGTCACGGTCATCCCCGAAGAGAGGATGAAGGAAAACGTGTTCACCTCCATCGACAGCGCGGTAGTAGTCGACAGGTAGTGAACCAGGTATCGAGATTCATGCAGTACCCGGGCCGGACCCTTTTGAGGGAGGCCAAGCTCTCCGGAACGAGTGAAGGAGAGCCGGGAAATCCGAAATTCGAAAGGGGTTAGTGAAGAACCATGATGCGCTCGTTGTTCAGCGCTGTATCGGGTCTCAGGACCCACCAGACTAGGATGGACGTAATCGGCAATAACGTGGCCAACGTGAACACGCCCGGCTTCAAGTCCTCCAGCGTCAACTTTCAGGAGGTCTTTAGCCAGACGCTTCGCGGAGCCAGTTCGCCTTCGGGCACCAGCACCACTGAGCGCGGGGGCATGAACCCTATGCAGGTTGGCCTTGGTGTGACCGTGGCGAGTATCAACACCAACCACAACTCCGGCAACCTTCAGCCCACGTCGAGAATGTCTGATGTGGCCATCGAGGGTAAGGGGTTTTTCGTAGTGCAAGACGGCCAGGGTAGAGCATATACCCGCGTCGGGGCCTTTGATACCGACGGAGACGGCGTATTGGTAGACGCGGAAGGCCGCAAAGTCTTGGGCTGGGGGCTGGATCCTCTCACCGGGACGCTGCCGGCTCAGCGAACCGAAAGCGGACTTGAGGCGATCAAGATAGCCATCGGGTCAAACATGGACGCAAAGGCGACTACCAAGGCTTCCTGGCACAAGAACCTCAACTCTGAGGCGGCAATCGGCGACACGCAGGAGGTCCCGTTCACGGTCTACGACTCTCAGGGCGGCACGCACACGATCACCGTGACCTTCGAGAAGACGGCCGATAACGAATGGAGTTGGACCGCATCGGGCGCCGAGGTCGACGCTGGTGACGGCACCATCACGTTCGACGTTACCGGCCATCATGCGGCGACAACTGTCACAAACGCGCTCGTCTTAACTCCGGGTGCGGTATCTCCAATAACGGTTGACTTGGACTTTACTGGAGTGACCCAGGTAGCCGGTCCCACGACCATCGACACTGATGTGGTGGACGGGCATGCCACAGGCACCCTCGAGTCGTACACCTTTGACTCCAAGGGTGTGATTTCAGGGTTCTACTCAAACGGACAGACTAGAGTACTTGGCCAGCTGGCGGTGGCGAACTTCGCCAACCCGGGCGGCCTCCAGAAACTCGGCAAGAGCCTCTATATCGAGTCCAACAACTCAGGCGACGCGGACATCGGTGACGCCGGAACTTCCGGGCGAGGCAGCATAGCGCCGAGCTCGCTTGAGATGTCCAACGTGGACCTTTCAGAGGAGTTCACGCAGATGATCATCACGCAGCGCGGATTCCAGGCAAACTCGAGGATCATCACGGTTTCGGACGAGCTTCTCCAAGAACTCGTGAACCTTAGGAGATAACGGTAGATAGAGGCTCCGGCGCTTCTCCGCAGATGGGTGCGCCGGAGCCGGGTTCTCCAAAAACGGGGTGTTGAAATGGATCTTGCAACCCTAATAGGCTCCATAGCAGTGTTCATAGTAGTGATTGTAGGGATGCTGTTGGGCGGCCCCTTGAGGCCGTTCTGGGATCCGCCGTCCCTCTTCATCACTCTGGGCGGAACCATGTGCGCTACGCTCATGAGTTTCTCTCTAGAGACCTTCCTGGACGTGATGAAGATCACAAAGCAGGCCTATCTCTCCAAAGAGACCGACATAGGCGAGACTATCAACACCCTGGTTCAGTTTGCCGACAAGGCCCGCAGAGAGGGCCTGTTGGCCTTGGACGAAGATGCCAACCACCTCAAGGATCCGTTTCTTCAGAAGGGCATCCGTCTCGTAGTGGACGGGACTACTCAAGAACTGGTGCGCAACATACTTGAGACCGAGATCGCGTTCGTCTCTGACCGGCACAAGACCGGACAAGCCGTTTTCGAGACGATCGGCGCTATGGCCCCCGCATTTGGAATGCTGGGTACTCTCATCGGCTTGATCCAGATGCTCCTCAAACTCAACAGTCCGGATGAGATCGGAGCCGGCATGGCAGTGGCGCTGGTAACCACTTTCTACGGTTCTGCTCTCGCAAACATGTTTGCCCTACCCATCGCGACCAAGCTAAAGAACCGAAGCGCGCGAGAGGTATTTGTTAAGGAAGCGATCGTTGAGGGCGTGCTCTCCATTCAGGCGGGAGACAACCCTCGTGTAGTGCAGGAGAAGCTGAAGTCATTCTTGGCTCCTAAAGAACGCGAAAGAGTAGCAATGCCGTCCAGAAGGGAGGTCTAGGAGCGGTGGCAAGACACACCCGAAATGACGACGCTCCCAGGAGTCAGCCCTGGCTGAACTCCTATGCTGACATGGTTACGCTGCTCATGACGTTTTTTATCATGTTGTACTCGATGTCAATTCTGGACGCGGCCAAGTTCAAAGCGATCACCGAGTCCTATTCGCGGGCGACCGGCGTCATGCTCGACGGAGGCGCATCGGTCCTTCCGGGAGACGGCGGACAGAGCGCGCTCCCAGACCCTGCCGCGGCCGTCGCGGCCATGGAGCTTGAGCAACTCCGGGCGACCGGCGAGCAATTCGCACGCGAGCTTGAGGCCACCGGGTTCGCCGGGAAGGTTTCGGTGGAAATGGACGAGCGAGGGCTCATCCTCCGCTTTGCCGATTCGGTGCTGTTTGACTTGGGCAGCGCGGATATTAGGCCCGAGGCAGCAGCGGCACTTACTCAAGTGGGAGCCATGATCAAGGATCTTGAGAACCCCATAAGGGTTGAGGGACACACCGACGACTGGCCGATTGCCACCGAGAGGTTTCCGTCAAACTGGGAGCTCTCGACGGGACGTGCCGGAAGCGTGGTGCGCTTTTTCATCGAAAAGAGCGGCATTGACGAGACAAAACTCCAGGTGGCCGGTTACGCGGAGTTTCGACCGATTGACACCAACGAGACTGCTAAAGGCCGCCAGCGAAACAGGCGAGTCGACGTGGTGATACTGAGGCCTTCCTTGGCCGGGGGCGAGCCCCCGATTCAATAGAAGGAAACGGATGGGTAGACGGAGGTGATGTGGATGAAGAGGATCCTGCTCATAGTCTTGGCTCTGGCCGTGACGGCAGGGGTGGGCTATGTGGCGGCCTCCAAGGTATGGGGTTTCCCTATGTTTGGAGGGGGCCAGCCAAAACCGAAGCCCGAGCCGGAGGTTCAGTTGGTTGTCATAAGCCTCGGGCAGTTCATGACCAACCTGGCTGACAGCGGGCGCTTCATCAGAGTCTCGGTCGATCTTGAGGTCGACATGGCGAGGAGCGAAGGAATCACGAACAAGGCAAGTGAGCTCAAGACGGATATCTACGCGCTTCTTCGCTCGAAGACCTACGCAGACCTATCCGGCGAGAACGGGCTAAGAGACCTTCAAAAAGAGATCCGTGACCGGATGGATGCAAAGTGCCCGAATGCAGTGTACGACGTGTATTTCTCGGAATTCGTAATCCAGTAGCGGAGAAAGGAAAGGGGGGGGCGGCTTGGCGCTTACACAGCAAGAGATAGAAGCGCTTGTAAACTCGGTGATGAAGCAGAGCGAAGCCGAGGAAAAACCGCAACTAGCGAAGCCCAGATTGCGGGTATACGATTTCAGGCGGCCCGACAAGTTCTCTAAGGACCACCTGAGGGGTGCCCAGTTGCTGTTTGACAACTTCTCACGGCAATTGACTTCGTATTTTTCGGGGCTTTTCAGGATGGCCATTCACGTGAACGTGAATTCGGTGGACCAGGTTACATATTCGGAGTTCGCCAAGGGGCTGGCGAGTCCGTGCTGCGTCGGGATTGTTTCTTGGGGTGACCTTCCGTCGAACATGCTTGTAAACGTGGGGCTGCGAGTAGTGCTTCCTATGTTGGACAGGCTCTGCGGCGGCGGCGGAAACCCGCCGGGCATTTCCAGGACTCTTACAGAGATCGAGCTGGCCATGACAAAAAGGGTGGTTCAGTCCATAGTGGATATCTTCCGGGATGCTGTCCGGGAGTACCGCATTGACGCGCACAACCTTCTTGTATCGTCTCTGGAAGTCAACCCGTTGTTCGTTCAGCAGGCGCTGCCTCCGAACGAAATGGTGTTATCGGTGAGCGTGTCGGTGAAGTTCGGGTCTCAGACGGGTACGGTCGAGTTTTGTATGCCGTACTCGCTCCTGGAACCTATACTCCCCGCGCTGTCTGCCAGTCGTTGGTTCTCGCGAGGGAGTAGAGCCGAAGAGGACAAGGGAACGAGCGAACTCATGTCCAGCGCCATTGAGGACATCGAAGTTCCGCTAAGTTGCAGGCTAGGAGATGCCGCTCTCTCGGTTCAAGATCTCCTATCGCTTGAGCCGGGCGACTCGATCGAGCTTAACGTTCCGAAAGACGGGTATGCCACGATTTACATCTTTGGCAAGCCGAAGTTCCTGGCCAAAGTTGGACGCGTAGGCAGCAGGCTTGCGGCTCGCATAGTCGCCGTGGCGGAGAACGGAGAGGAGGACCCATTCTGATGAATCTCAGCCAAGAAGAAATTGACGCCTTGCTGAAAGGCGACCCTGTAAATGATGAGCCCCTGAAGGAGGACGCGCCTGTGCCTGCTGCGCCGGCAAAGCGCAAAGCGGCTCTGTCAGCCGCGCCCAAGGAAATGGAGGCTCCAAAGAAGGGCCAGAAAGAGCCGGATGCCAAGAAGCCGGAAGTTCAGCCGGTTGTCTTCGCCGAGTTCTCAAAAGATGACACGGTCGAAGTGCCAGTGGCCGGCATGGATGTTCTCTTGGACGTGCCGCTCCAGATCAGCGTTGAGCTAGGTAGGGCCAGGTGCTTTGTGAAGGATCTCTTGAACCTGACAGTGGGTTCGGTCGTTGAACTCGACAAGGCCGCAGGTGAAAGCGTGGACGTCCTGGTGAACGGCAAAGTTTTCGCCCACGGCGAGGTTGTGGTGGTCGACGAAAACTTCGGCGTGAGGGTCCATGACATAGTCTCGAAGAGCGCCATCGATAAGGGAGCAAGAAAGATAACTCAGTAGCCTTTATCGCTTAGGACGGCGCAGGAAACGGTGGGAGATAGAGAGACAAGGGGGGTGCCCGCCGGCATTTCCGGCGACAGCATGGATTCTAATTTGCTCGCTGAACTTCTCAAGATTTTAGGTTTCATGGGGTTCCTGGTGGGCGGATCGGTTCTCATCACCAGGATGTGGGGACAGAAAGGTAGCCTAAACAAGGTCGGCAAGTCGCTGGAGGTACTTGAGACCGTGAGCCTCGGCAAGACCAGGTTAGTATGCCTGGTGCGAGCCGGCAGCAGCAAGCTTGTTCTCGGAGTGACCGACAATAGCGTCAATCTCTTGAAAGAGATGTCGCCGAAAGACCCGTGCGGCACTCTCGGTTTTGCTTTGTCCACTGAAGAAGAGGCGGCAGAAGCCGAGCGTCCGGAGTCTTTCGGGTTTTCGCGTTTTCTATCCGATGAATTCCGCAAAGTGAAGAAGCGCCTATCCGGTAGGCGCATGATGCTGGTACTGGCGATTCTCATCGCGTTCGGTTCGGCCCTGCTCCCGGCGTCTATGTGCCTAGGGGCGCCGGCCGACCTGCCTATTCCCGACATCGACATAACCATTGACGGCAAGGCGCCGGAAGGCGGGCTGGGCACGTCCTTAGGCATTTTGGGCCTTCTCACCGTGCTGTCGCTCGCGCCCGCCATCGTGATGCTGACCACTTCGTTTACGAGAATGGTCATCGTCTTCTCGTTCCTCAGGTCGGGCCTAGGGACCCAGCAAACCCCTCCGAACCAGGTGCTAATCGGGCTCGCACTGATCTTGACGTTCTTCGTGATGGCACCTACTTGGACAGCGGTGTACGATACTGCGCTAGATCCCTACATAGCAGGGACGATTACCGGGCAAGAGGCCTTCAATCTCGCGTCGGAGCCCATGAAGGAGTTCATGCTCCGCGAGACGCGCGAAAAGGACTTGACTTTGTTCGCGACCCTCGGCGGAAGAGAGGCGCCGGCCACGCCGCAAGAGATGTCGCTTTTCCAGGTTGTCCCCGCCTTTGCCATCTCCGAGTTGAGGACCGCTTTTGAGATGGGGTTCATGCTCTACTTGCCCTTTTTGGTCATCGATATGGTGGTGGCCTCCACTCTAATGTCAATGGGCATGATGATGCTCCCTCCGGTCTTGATCTCTCTGCCGTTCAAACTGCTGCTGTTCGTGCTGGTAGACGGCTGGAGTCTAATCACTAAGTCTCTGATCGGGGGGTTCGCGTCATGACAATCGATGAGGCTTTGGCCATCGGCCGCGAGGCCCTTACGGTGGTGCTCCTCGTCGCCGCACCGTGCCTCGGCGTTTCGGTGGCGATAGGGTTCCTTATCTCGGTGTTTCAGGCTACAACGCAGATTCACGACCAGACGCTCACGTTTGTCCCCAAGGTGCTTGGGGTCGTGCTGAGCTTGCTCTTGTTTGGAGGCTGGATGCTGAGGACTCTCGCCTCATTTGCCGAGCGCGTGATCCAGAGGCTGCCGGCCATTGGGGGATAAAGGCGTGTCCGTACGCTATCGCGAGGAGGTGAGGACGTGGGAGAACTGACTCCGGTTCTGTTCCCGTTCATGTGCGTGTTCCTGCGCACGACGGGCATATTCGTCACGGCCCCGGTCCTCGCAGCGCGGTACATCCCTTCCGCGGTGAAGGTAGGTCTCAGCCTTGTGACCAGCTTTTTTCTTGCGGGCTTCGCAAACGCGATCCCGATGCCGGATTCATATGCGGGCATGGCGAAGTCGTTTCTTGGCGAGATATTCTTCGGGCTGTTCGTAGGCTTCGTTGCGGCGGCGCTTATGGCCGCAATAGAGGTCGCCGGCCACATGGTGGACGTGAGCATAGGGTTCGGACTTGCCAATGTGGTGGACCCTGCTCGCGGTTCTTCATCGCCCCTGATGGGCATATTCAAGTATCTCCTCGTCACCGTCATGTTCATGATGCTTGACGGGCACCACCTGTTCATCCGGGGACTGGCAGAATCGTTTACATTGATCCCCGCGGGCGGCGCTACGATAAACGCGGCCTGGGCGGCGCTGAGCATAGAAACCGCAGGGAAGATGCTGCTCATCGGCCTGGTCCTGTCATGTCCGGTTTGGGCAGCCATCCTTATCACCGACGTAGCCATGGGTGTGGTGGCGAAGAGCGTACCTCAGATGAACGTGTTCTTGGTCGGCATGCCGGTGAAATCTCTCGTAGGATTCATTGTCTTGTCGGCATCTGTCGGATTCTACGGCATATTTACGCAGGAAATCACTCTTACGCTGAGGAATATCCTGGAGAGCCTATTAGGAGCTTTTGCCAGATGACACAATACATAGATTTACAGCTGTTCTCGTCTGACAAAACCGAACCGGCCTCACCGAGGCGGAGGCAGACAGCGAGGGAGAAGGGGCAGATCTCCCTCAGTCAAGACTTGGTTTCCGCGGCCGGGTTTTTCGCGGGCGCCATGGCGCTCAGGTATGCAATGGCTCCCGTGGCAAGGTTTCTTATGGCTCGTTCTGCCCTGATCTGGTCCGCTTCGCTGCCGGCAGAGCCTACCGTCGGGTGGGCGATGGAGGTTCTCCGAAACGTGTTCTTTTTTGCGGCGTTGGGATGCGCGCCGGTAGTCGCAGCATGTCTCTTCTTCGGAGTGGGTACTTCCGTAATCCAGACCGGCCTAAACTTCCGGCTCAACCTCCTCGCGCCCAACTTTGAAAAACTGAACCCGATTACGGGCGCCGCGCGGCTGTTCTCCCGGCGGGCTCTTGTTGACTGCCTGAAGTCGCTCCTCAAGGTAGCGCTTGTCGGCCTAATGGCGTGGAACACGCTCCGAAAAGTGCTTCCCGAGATAGCGTCACTGTCGGTTCGGGATCTGGCGAACTCGCTTGAACTCACCAAGACGACAATCGAGTCTCTCATTCTCAACTGCGCCGTCTTTCTGGTTACGGCTGGTGTCGTCGACTACGTCTACCAGTGGTGGGAGCACGAAAAGAGCCTGAGGATGACCATCAAGGAAGTCCGCGACGAGATACGGGACAGCGAAGTCAAGCCCGAGGTCAAGCAAGCCATGAGGGCGAGGCAACGGCAGATAGCCAGAAGGCGGATGATGCAGGATGTCCCGGAGGCGGATGTAGTGATTGTGAACCCCACTCACTACGCGGTGGCTCTGAAATACGACGCTGATGAGAGCCCTGCCCCGGTGGTAGTCGCTAAAGGCGTTGACGAGATAGCTCTCCGGATAAGGCAGATCGCCAAGGAGGCCGGCGTTGAAATAGTGGAGAACGCGCCGTTGGCTAGAGCGCTGTTTAAGGCAGCAGATATCGGCGAGATGGTTCCGGGTGAGTTCTATAAGGCGGTGGCTGAGGTATTGGCTTACGTGTACAGGCTGAAGGGTGCCGTGCCGGGGGAGGGTAGAGCGGTTTGAGCAAGGTTACTGAGAGGCTGGTCCCCGTTTTCGTCATTCTAATAGTTGCCATGCTGGTAGTACCGCTCCCGTGGTACCTCCTGGACCTTCTCTTGGCGGCAAACTTCAGCATCTCCATCGGTATGATGCTGCTTACCATGTACACCAAAGAGCCCCTGGAGTTCTCGGTGTTCCCGTCGCTACTCTTGGTCATGACACTTTTCCGGCTGGCGCTCAACGTATCGGCTACTAGGCTCATTCTGCTCGCGGGCGACCCGGGCCGCATCATTCAGGCATTCGGTGAATTCGTTGTCGGCGGCAACGAGGTGGTCGGCTTCGTGGTGTTCATAATCCTGGTCATAATCCAGTTTGTCGTCATCACGAAGGGTGCCGAGAGAGTCGCTGAGGTCGCGGCGAGATTCACTTTGGACGCCATGCCCGGCAAGCAGATGTCAATTGATGCCGACCTAAACGCAGGGCTTATCTCTGAAGAGGAAGCGAAGAAGAGGCGTAAGGACATCGAAACCGAAGCCGACTTTTACGGAGCCATGGACGGCGCCTCCAAGTTCGTGAAAGGTGACGCCGTAGCAGCCTTGATAATCACCGTGCTGAACCTCGTCGGAGGCTTTGCCATAGGCATGCTCCAGCACGGCTTGTCGGCAGGCGAATCGTGGCACAGGTACGCTCTACTCACGGTCGGTAACGGCCTTGTCTCGCAGCTACCGGCCCTCATCATATCCACTGCGGCCGGTATGATCGTGACCCGGACTACATCTAAGGAGAACCTCGGCTCGGACGTCAGCGGCCAGCTGGGAGCCTCGCCGAAAGTCTTGATGACTACCGGAGGAGCCCTGTTTGCGTTGGGACTCATCCCCGGCCTGCCGAAGGCTCCGATGATGGCCCTGGGCGCCGTATGGGCCTTGGCGGGGCTGGCAGTGTCTCGGAGCAGAGAGGCCCAAGAGAAGGAGAAGCGGGAGGAAGCCTACCGCAGAGAGGCTGAGGAACTGAAGAGGCCTGAAGCGGCAGAAAGCCTGGTGAAGGTCGATCCCCTCGAGATCGAGTTCGGCCTGGCACTGTTGCCGCTGGCAGACCCGAATCAGGGCGGCGACCTCATGGACCGGATCGTCATGGTCCGCCGGCAAATAGCCTCTGAACTCGGTATACTGATACCCTTCGTGCGCGTCCGCGACAACTTCGCGGGCATAGGCCCTAACACTTACTGTATCAACCTTCGGGGAGTGGACATCGGTTCCGGCGAGGTATATCCGGACCGGCTCATGGCGATGGAGGGCCCCGGGGTATCCCGGAAGGTTCAGGGTATTCCGGGCAAAGAGCCTGCGTTTGGGCTTGACGTGGTTTGGATTCCCAAGGCCGACAGAGATGAAGCCGAAGCCGCGGGCTATACGGTAATCGAATCTTCGGCCGTCATCGCGACGCACCTGACCGAGGTGCTGCGAAAGCACGCCCACCTGCTGCTTACAAGGCAGGAAGTTCAGAGGTTGCTCGACCTCGCTAAGCAGGAAGACGCCTCGTGCGTGGAAGAAGCCGTTCCGAATCTTGTTTCTTTAGGTGAAGTACAGAAGGTGCTTCAGAACTTGGTCAGAGAAGGGATCCCCATAAGGGATCTGGTGACGATCCTTGAAAGCTTGGCCGACGCGGCTCGCGTGTCACGGGATGTAGATTACCTCACTATGCGGGTGCGCGAGGGACTGTCCCGGATGATTACGAAGGAGGTAGGGCTCGACAAAGGGCCGTTCCCCGTGGCTACGCTCGACCCCGTGTTCGAGCGCGAAGTGATAGAGGCGACAAAAAAAGGTGACCGGGGGTCGTACGTGGCTCTCTCAGCCGAGCGGCTTTCGGAGATGATGAAGGCTATCTCGGTCGGTATGGCCGATGTCGCGTCAAAGGCCAAGAGGCCCGTGCTCTTGACCTCGGCCGCCGCGAGAAGCCAGGTGTACGAGATAGCATCACGAATTGTGCCTGAGATTGCTGTGGTTGCATACGAGGAGCTTGATGACAGAGCAAACGTTGAAGCAGTAAAGGTGATCAGAATTGACTAATCAGAGCGAAGCCCAAAAACGGAGCGACTATCGTACGGAGACCTCTTATCCTATTTGGTACAGAGACTTCTCTGACAGAGGGGTGAGTAGCGAGTGGGTGCGGGCGGTGACTCGTGACCTCTCGGGCGGCGGCGCTTCATTCGACCTGCCCGACGTGCCTCCTCGAGAGAGAAAATCGGGAGATCTCTTGGAGATACAGGTGATTGTCCCTCCAACGCCGGTGTTCGCCATAGGTAGAATAGTCCGCGTGTTTCAGGACGAGCGGGGTTATTGGTGCGCCGGAGTCATGTTCGCGTCCATCGAACCCCGTGATAAGGACAGAATAGTGCGCGCTGTCCTCAGCGAAGGGGTGGGGAGACCATGAGCTATTTGGCCGAAACCGATGCCAGAGCCACTGAAGACCTTTGGCGCGAGTACAAAGTACGTTCGGACAGGAGCGCCCGCGACGCTCTTATCACGAGATACGCCCCGCTTGTGAAATATGTGTCAGGCAGGGTAGCCGTGAATCTACCGAAGAGCGTTGACGAAGGGGATCTCATCGGGTACGGCACCTTAGGCCTCATTGATGCTATTGAAAGGTTTGACCCCCAGCGCGGAGTCAAGTTTGAGACCTATGCCATTGCCCGCATCAGGGGATCCATGATCGATGGCTTAAGGGCTATGGATTGGGTTCCGGTATCCGTCCGTCACCGGAACAGGCATATGGAGCAAGTTGTAAGAGAGCTGGAAAACCGCTTGGGAAGGTCGGCTACCGACGAGGAAGTCGCAAACGAGTTGGGGATCTCGGCGAGCGAATACCACCAGCGGATACAGGACATGGCAGGCTCTGCCATACTGTCCCTTGAGGACGTCTGGGGAAACCCGGAAGAAGGCGAAGCCCCGACGCGCATGGCGGAGGTAAGAGATGAGAAGGCGGTCGACCCGCTGGACGAGGCAGAATGGTCATCGAAGCGCGACGCTCTGGCAGCCGCTATTACACGCCTACCCGAGCGCGAACGACTGGTTGTCACCCTCTACTATTTCGAAGGGCTTACGGTGAAAGAGATAGCGTACGTCCTCAAAGTATCCCCTTCAAGAGTGTCGCAGCTGCATACAAAGGCAGTCATGCGGCTCCGGGGTTCTTTGGCGAGGTGATTTCTGTTCTTGCAGCCGGTTAAGGTAGTCGTTTCAGAGAACAAAATGGCGGCGTTCATCTTGATTGCGCCAGACTACAAGGTTACAGCAGAGGACTTAAGAGATGCCCTCCGGCGCGAAGGGGTGACGACAGGCATTTCTCCTAAGGCTCTTCTGGAGGCGGTAACCGGGACCAGAGGGATGATCTATCAGGTAGCATGGGGTATTCCTCCCAAGGGAAGAGGACATTCTCCAAGTCAAGTAAGCCTGGTATTCACATACGCAGATTCAAAGGGCCGGCCCCGCGACCACTACGTTGTGGATTCTTCTTTCAAAAGCGAGTGGCGGCGCTTGCTCGCTCGAGGAGCGGTCAGCGGAGGTGAAGTCCTGGCCAGCGTGAGAACAACGGCAGGGCTGCCGGTAGCGAAGGCTGTTACGGGCGAGGAGGTACCCTTCGTTCCTTCTAAAGACGAGTTCAGACTGGGACCGAACACGGCATTCTCTCCGGATGGGCTCAAGATTGTCGCCACGCGAGCGGGAATTCCTTACGTCGATAAAGACGGCGCAGGCGTTTTGGAGCATGTGGCGGTGGAAGGAGATGTATGCAGCCTCACCGGAAACCTGTCATTTCCCGGAGATTTGACGGTGCGAGGAAATGTTGAGGCGGGCTTCAGCGCGTTTGCTGTAGGCGACCTCCTCATATCGGGACACGTGTGGGGCTCGGTCACGGCAAGAGGCAGAATAGTGGTGTCGGGGGGGATAACCGCGCCGGGAGAAGTCGTGGAATCGGGTGGCGGCATCTCCTGCAAGTTCTGCGAGAACTCGGTTATCCGTTCTCAAGGCCCCATTACCATTCAGGAAGCGGCGCTTCACAGCGTTATTGAAACCGAGAGTGCCGTAGACGTCATAGACCCCAAGGGCCGGATCATCGGCGGCCTCACGAGGGCGGCTGTGAGCCTTAAAGCGCCTACCGTTGGTACCCCGATGGGAGTCCCCACAGTCATCGAACTAGGTATCAGCCCTAAGATCAGGCGCGAGGTTGCCCGCTTAGAGAGAGATCTGGAGAAGGTAGTTGCTGACCTGGCCCGGCTCCAAAGGATGGGAGGAGTCCGCACCGTGGATATGACGGATCTGGACTCCATGAGGATCGCGCGGGCGAGAAGGAACCTTCAAGAAAAGGAAGAGGCCATAAGGAGGCGCCTGGAGCTACTGACAGAGCGCTTGGAAGGCATGCCGAAAGGCTACTTCCAGGCACAAAGGGTGCTTCCCGGAACTAGGCTTGTCATGGGCACCGAGGTGCACGAATTCACCTCAAGCATCGATAGGATCAGCATGGGGGTCAGAAATGCATGAAGCCTATAGATGTGCTTACCTCTCTACCGAGGTCTCCTGACGTCGCCAGGCTTGTGGCGACTCAGGGAAGGCATGCTGAGGTTCAGGTTCAAGGACAGCTCCAGAGTTTCACAAAGGAGATGTCTCAGAGAAACCAGACAGTCAATGAGGCAGTCAAGACCGTGACGGAGAATAAGGTGGACGCTGAGAGCCCCGGGGGCGGCGGAACGGCTTACAGCTTCGGGGGCGGCAAGAAGCAGGGTCCTGGCGAGAAAGAGGAGCCCTCACACCAGCATCCCTCAAAAGGCCAGGTGCTTGACATAAAGGGCGATCTCGACTCCTAAAGGCTTTGCCGATCTGCTTCCACTCATCTGTTACGCCATTCCTCGACATTGTGATATACTACCTCAGGTTTAAGACTACACACGCAGCCGGAGGCTCCCACCGGTGCTCACCTACGAGTGGTGGTGCTGTTGAAGGCGGCGGCGGAAAAACCATGGAGGTGTTATTTTGTCCGTAGTCTCAATGAAGCAGCTCCTGGAAGCAGGAGTCCACTTTGGTCACCAGACCCGGCGCTGGAACCCCAAGATGAAGCCCTACATTTTCATCGAACGCAACGGCATTTACATCATCGATCTCCAGAAGACTGTGCGCATGCTCGACGACGCTTACGATTTCATGCGCTCGGTAGCCCAGGGCGGCGGAAGGGTGCTCTTTGTAGGCACTAAGAAGCAGGCTCAAGAGGCGGTCGAGAACGAGGCCAAGCGGTGTGGGGAGTTCTACGTCAACCAGCGTTGGCTGGGCGGCACGCTTACTAACTTTTCTACCATCAGGAAACGCATCCAGCGCCTCATCGAGCTCGAGGAATGGGAGGCCGGCGGTTACCTCGAGAGGCTTCCCAAGAAAGAAGCCGCGCTGCTCATGAAAGACAAAGCGAAGCTTGAGAAGTATTTCCTCGGAATCAAGGGTATGCAGGGACTTCCCGACGTAATGTTCGTTGTCGACCCGCGGAAGGAGCACATTGCCACTCTGGAGGCTCGCCGGCTAGGGATTCCTGTCGTAGCTATCGTGGACACTAACTGCGACCCCGATGAGGTCGATCACATTATCCCGGGTAACGATGACGCTATCCGCTCGGTCAAACTCATCTCATCGAAGATGGCCGACGCGGTGCTTGAAGGCAAGCAGGGAACCCAAGTTCAGGAGGAATAGAGCATGCCCGAAATCACAGTCGAGATGATTAAGGAGCTCAGGGAGAGAACCGGGGCAGGCATGATGGACTGCAAGAAGGCTCTCCAGGAGATGGGCGGCGACATGGAAAAGGCTATCGACTTCCTTCGCAAGAAGGGTCTGGCCTCTGCCGCCAAGAAGGCTGGCCGCGCAGCCGAAGAAGGCGCCATCGCGTCTTACATCCATCACAACGGCAAAGTCGGAGTGCTTGTCGAGATGAAGTGCGAGTCCGATTTTGTCGCGCGCACAGATCAGTTCAAACAGCTGGGTGCGGACATTGCCATGCACGTGGCGTGGGCCAACCCGCAGTATGTTTCCAAAGAGGATATCCCTCAAGCGGAAATAGACCGCGAAGTAGAGGTAGAAAAGGACCGCGCCAGGCAGGAAGGAAAGCCCGAAGCGGTTTTGGACAAGATCGTGCAGGGCCGCCTATCCAAGTTCTACGAGAGAGTCTGCCTTCTTGAGCAGCCGTTCATCCGCGACGATTCAAAGAAGGTTAAAGATGTAATCGCAGGTACTGTGGCAGTCTTGGGCGAAAACATCGTTGTAGGCAAGTTCGCCCGTCTAGCAATAGGAGAATAGCTAAGGCACACTACAAGACAAAGCAATCGGAGGGATTATCGTGGGTGAAAGAACCCCGAAGTATCGCCGGGTGATACTGAAACTCTCAGGAGAAGCCATGGCGGGTCCGTCCGGATTCGGTCTTGACCTTTCGGTGATCGATCGCGTCGCCGAACAGGTGGTAAGTGTGCACGATATGGGTGTCGAGATAGCTGTCGTAGTCGGAGGGGGCAACTTCTGGAGAGGCGTTAAGGGAGAGTCTGAAGGCCTCGACAGAGCTACCTCCGACTACATGGGCATGCTGGCCACTGTCATGAACTGCATGGCGCTGCAGGTGAGTCTGGAGCGGCTGGGCGCGGAAACGAGGCTCATGACGGCGATCGACATGAGAGAAGTTGCAGAGCCTTACATCCGCAGGAAGGCCATGCATCACTTAGCCTCAAGGCGCATAGTCCTTTTTGGCGCGGGCAATGGCAACCCCTACTTTACCACCGATACTACCGCTGCCCTCCGTGCGGCCGAGATTGGCGCTGAAGCGATTCTGATGGCCAAGAGAGGCACCGACGGAGTATACGATTCCGATCCGAACGCGAACCCCAACGCCCGGCGATTTGACCAGTTGGACTACATGGAAGTCTTAAGCCGCCGGCTCAAAGTCATGGACGCCACCGCAACCACCCTGTGCATGGACAACCGCATCCCGCTTATAGTATTTGACCTGGATGTTTATGGTAATATTGAAAGGGCCGTTTGCGGCGAGAAAGTCGGAACTTTTGTGGGGAGGGAATGAGATGGACGAAAAGACGATCCTTCAAGAGGCCGAAGACAAGATGAAGAAGGTCATCGAGGCCTTCAAGAAGACTCTCGGTACCACCAGGGCCGGGAGAGCGACTCCCGCTCTTCTCGAGAAGGTTATGGTGGACTACTACGGGGTTCCTACCCCGATAAATCAGGTCGCGACCATCGGAGTAAATCCACCGAGAACTCTTGTGATTCAGGCGTGGGACAAGAAGATGCTCGGGCCCATCGAGAAGGCCCTTCAAAAAGCCGATCTGGGTGCTATGCCGGTTAACGACGGAAACCTGGTGAGGCTCAGCCTGCCGGCGCTTTCGGGAGAACGTCGCCAAGAGATCGTTAAGGGCATCCGCAAGCAGGCTGAGGGCGAGAAAGTTCTTATCCGGAATATCCGCCGCGATATGATCGAGACGATCAAGAAGGGCGAGAAAGACAAAGAAGTTTCCGAGGACCAGTCCCGGAAGATCCAGGACAAGGTTCAAAAGCTGACGGACAAGTACATAAAGGCCGTTGACGAAACTGTTGCCGCCAAGGAAAAGGAAGTCATGGAGGTTTGACCTCAAGCGAACGGCCTAACGATGACTCGCGAGTGAGTGAGGAGTCCCTTCTTAAGAAGGCGCTTTCGGGCGATATTCCCGCTCACGTGGGCATCATTATGGACGGCAACGGTCGCTGGGCTACGTCGCGGGGAATGCCGCGCAATGAGGGCCACAGAAGAGGAGTAGAGAGCATCAGGCGATGCCTTCCCGCCCTCCTCAATTTGGGGATTAAGTACTGCACGTTCTACGTGTTCTCCACAGAGAATTGGAAGAGGCCGAGAGACGAGATCCAGTTCCTCATGAACCTGATAGTCGAATACGCCAAAGAAGACCGGAGCGACTTCGTGCGGCGCGGCATTAGGATAGCCCCGATCGGCCGCTGGCGAGACCTGCCGTTTTCGGTTGTACAAGCCCTCTCCCGAGTAGTTTCTGACACTCGAGGCGGCTCTGCCATGACGGTACTTCTGGCAGTGAACTACGGGGGCCGCCAGGAGATAACCGACGCAGCCAAAGCGATGGCGCTATCGTATATGGGTAGGGAGAAGGAACTGTCTCGTATGGGCGAAGAAGACTTCAGCCGGTTCCTGTACGAGCCGGCTGCGCCGGATGTGGATCTGATTATCCGGACTTCCGGTGAGGAGCGCATATCCAACTTCCTATTGTGGCAAGCAGCCTATGCCGAGTTGGTGTTCACGGATGTGCTGTGGCCCGACTTCGGCCCCATAGACCTATATAAAGCGGTTATTGAGTATCAAGGTAGAAACCGGCGTTTCGGCGACATAGGGAAGGGATGATATGAGTGTTCAAAGAGAGGACTCTGTCAGCCCTAGTCTTTGCTCCCCTCGTAGCGTCAGCGTTTTACGTTGGGGACTGGTATTTTTTGGCGCTGATCGCTGCGGTGGCGATACTGGCAGGGAGAGAGTACGCCGCGCTGATTAGGGCTACAGGCGTGACAGTTGAGCCGCTCTTCGCAGCCGTGTGCGCCGCGGTCGCGGTCTCGGGCCATTTCTCAGGGCCTTTCAATTTCGTGACTGCCCTTGCCGGCGGAGCTCTGGTGCTATTGTCGCTGTCTATATGGAGGGGCAGCTTTCCTTCTGCCATGTACGCGCTTTCAGGCATGATGTACATAGGAGGACTGCTCGGCTGCCTCACTTCGCTCAGGTCTGGGGACGACGGCAGGGCGTGGAGCCTGATTGTCCTTGCCGCGACTTGGGCCACCGATGTGGGGGCTTACCTCGGCGGCATAACCTTCGGACGCCATAAGATGGCACCCTCGATCAGTCCCGGCAAGTCGTGGGAAGGAGCGGTATCGGGTGTTGTGTTGTCTACCGCGGCAGGTGCCCTGACATCCCGGTATCTCGGCATTTCCATGGGCTTCGGGGTGCTCGCGGGTTTCCTCTTGAGCGTGTTGGCTGAACTGGGAGATTTAGTTGAATCGCTTTTGAAACGATATGCTCAAGTGAAGGATTCTGGCAAGGTCATGCCAGGGCATGGGGGCGCTCTCGACAGGTTTGACAGCCTTCTTTTCACAGGTGCTGGCGGCCTGCTCTTGAGAAGCCTCTACAGAATGATATTCATCCAGTAGTGCAGGGAGTGCTCGCTTTGACAACGAGGACCGTCGGATATCTGGTGTTCCTGTTTGGAGCCATATACCTGTTCCTCCGGTATGTCATGGCGTACGTCATGCCGTTTGTGATTGGCGCATTTCTCGCCTTTCTCTTGGAGCCCGTCGTCAGGTTCTTCACCTCGAGGCTTAAGTTACGGCGTTCAGTTGCTGCTTCTGTCGTGGTTCTCGGCCTTGTCGCCATCCTTGCTCTCCTGTTGTCCTGGGGTATAACCAGGGTAGCGGATGAATTAACGGACCTTTACCGTGATCTGCCCAGATACTACGTGGATTTCAACAGGGTTCTCGGCGAGATCTTGAAGGTGGCGGGAGACATATCCTCGCAGCTGCCGGAGCCCCTGGCCAGAGTCGCTCAGGAGCAGTGGAACAGGATCTACAGCCTGCTGTCAGTGATAGTTACGGGCGCAGGCGGCGTATTCTGGGGAGTGCCGGGACTCGCCGTGACAACTCTGTTCATGTTCCTTTCAACCTATTTTGTGATGAAGGATAGAGCTGCCATAGGGACGTTTGCGCGGTCTATGGTACCCGAGAGGACCTTCGGGACTTTCAAGAAGATCGAGATGGGCATTCTGGGCGGCATCGCCGGCTTCATCAGGGCTCAGGCGTTCTTGGTCTCTATTACGGTCGTGATTAACGTGATAGGACTCTCGCTCTTGGGGTCGAATTACGCCGCGGCTATGGGACTCGCGCTCGCTCTTTTGGACATACTCCCCATAATCGGGCCCGGCCTTGTGTATTTGCCCTGGATTCTGTATCACTTCGTATGGGGGAACGCCGGATTCGCCGTCGGCTTGGTGGTTCTATACGGAGGGGTTTCGGTGTTTAGGCAGGTAGCCCAGACACATCTGGTGGGCCGCGAATTGGGGCTTCACCCGCTCGTGACGCTAGTATCCATATACGCGGGGGTACGGCTCTTAGGAGCCGGCGGCATCGTTTACGGGCCGCTTACCGCCATTGTTATCCAGGGATTGTGGACGTCCGGCATCATTCCCCACGAAGGTGGTGCTACCCGCTGATATTTCTTTCGGTTCTGGGTTCGACCGGGTCCATCGGGCTTCAGGCCCTTGATGTGGCTAGAAGATATCCCGACATAAAGGTGGTAGCTCTTGCAGCCTGCTCCCGGTGGGAACAGGCGCTTTCTCAGGCCCGCGAATTCGGAGCACGAGTCTTGGCTCTAGAAGATCCTGTTGCCGCCGGGGCCGCCGAACGCGAGAAAGAAGGTTTCGGCCTGGGGCACTTAAGGGTCTTGAGCGGCCCCCGGGGTATTGAAGAATGCGCGGCCCTTTCCGAAGCTACGGTCGTCCTCCATGCCGTTCCGGGTTTTGCAGGCGTGCTTCCGCTTATGCGGTCGCTTCAAGAGGGCAAGCGGGTAGCTTTCGCGGGAAAGGAAGCGCTGGTTTCGGCCGGCGAGCTCATCGCCCCGCTTCTCAAGGCTCGCCCTGGGATTCTCGTACCTGTTGACTCCGAGCATTCGGCGATCTTCCAGTGCCTAATGGGTGAGAATAGGGAATCGGTTTCAGAGATAGTCCTTACCGCCTCCGGCGGAGCGCTCAGGGACTACTCCTCCGATCAAATGCGTGCCGTAACCCCCGAGGAGGTTCTTAACCATCCGACCTGGAAAATGGGCAAGAAAGTGACTGTGGACTCCGCAACGCTCTTCAACAAGACCTTGGAGGTTATGGAGGCACACTATCTCTTTGACGTCCCCTACGAGAAACTAAAGGTCGTACTCCACCGTCAGAGCATAGTGCACTCTATGGTGACGTTTGCGGACGGATCGACGAAGGCCCAAGCCGCAGTGCCGGACATGAGGCTTGCCATTGCCTACGGCATAACGTACCCTGAGAGGAGATTTTCCGCGGCGCCTTCGCTTTCCCCCTACGTTGGCACGCTCACCTTTGAGGAACCTGATACGAGCAGGTTTCCGAGCCTGCTTCTAGGCTACAGGGCGGGGAGGATGGGGGGTACCGCGCCGTGTGTGCTCTCGTATGCAGATGAGATATTGGTGAAAGAGTTTCTAAACGGGCGAATAGGGTTTCTTGACATCTACAGAGTCTTGAGCCGGGTGCTCGACGACTATGAGCCCAAGCCGGTGACCGATCTAGAAGTACTAATACGGGAGAAGGCATGGGCTGAGGCAAGAGTCAGGGAACTCCTAGAGTAAGGAGACGATGACAAGGTGCGGGAGGCCATCCTAGCTATCTTTCTTTTGGGCGTTTTGGTAAGTTTCCATGAGCTCGGGCACTTTCTGGCCGGGCGGCGATCTGGCGTATATGTGCATGAGTTCGCCATCGGCATGGGCCCCACCGTTTTCTCCTGGCAGAAGGGAGAGACTAAGTTCTCCATCCGCCTTATACCTTTGGGTGGCTACAACCGCTTTGCAGGCGAAGACGGCCGCGATTCCGAAGATGAGTCGCACGTACCTGAAGAACGCCGGATAAGCGCGCAGCCCCCGGCGAAGAAGGCGTTCATCCTTTTTTCCGGTCCGCTTGCAAACCTCATAATCGCGAGCGTTGCCTTCTTCCTGGTGTTTTCTTTTGTGGGCATAAACACTCCCACGACGACTCTCGCCGAGATAATGCCGGGCTATCCTGCCGAGCAAGCGGGAATCCAGACCGGAGACAAAGTGCTCAAGGTAGAGGGGCTTACAGTGGACTCGTGGGACGACCTCACCGCTGCTATCCAGCCGAGATCCGGCAAAGAGACCTCTCTCACGCTTCAGCGCGGGACCGATATTCTTGAGGTGTCGCTCGTGCCCATCGAAGTGAGCGGTACGGGGATGATAGGTATTCGCCCGTCGTTCGTGATCAGCCGCATGAACCCGTTGCAGGGTCTATATCAGGGATTCAAAGAAACTCTGGTGGTGAGTGTGCTCTGGCTCCAGGGTATCTTGGGCATGATCGCTGGTACGGTCGCTCCCGAGGTAACGGGACCGGTGGGGATCACCCAGATCCTCGGCGAGGCAGCTAAGACGGGCTTAGGCGAACTGGTCTACCTATTCGGCGCGTTATCCGCCAACTTAGGACTCATGAACCTGATGCCTATACCTGCACTGGACGGCAGCAGACTCCTGTTTACCGGACTTGAAGCGATAAGAGGCAAGCCGATCGACCCCGAGAAGGAAGGCCTCGTGCACTTCGTAGGCTTTTTCCTGCTCATATCGCTGTTCGCGGTAATCACGTACAAAGACATACTGAGGCTGATCAGATGAATATACCGGTGGAACGCCTCTTCAAGAGGCGCGATAGCACTCCTGTCCGCTGCGGCGACGTGGTCATTGGCGGGACGAGCCCCGTGTCGGTTCAGACCATGACAAAAACGGACACCCGCGATGTAAAGGAAACCGTGGAACAGATTAACCGCGCGGCGGATGCTGGAGCCGATATAGTTCGCGTTGCGGTGATCGACAGAGAAGCGGCGCTGGCAGTGAAAGAGATCAGGAAAGCCGCTCGCTGTCCCATCGTGGCCGATATCCACTTTGATTACAGTCTGGCTATCCTGTCCCTTGAGATGGGCGCCGATAAAGTCCGGGTGAATCCCGGGAACATCGGGGGCCTTGAGCGCCTGCTCGCGGTCGCCCAAAAGGCCAAGGAGAGAGGCGCCGCTATCCGAATAGGCATCAACGGCGGGTCTCTCGAGAAGGATATACTGGCCGAGCACGGATCTCCTACACCGGAGGCTCTGGTTGAGAGCGCGGTAAGGGCTGTCCGGCACCTTGAAGACGCTGGAATGGGCAACATCGTGATCTCTCTTAAATCCTCCAATGTGAGGGATACGGTGCGCTCCTACGCACTTATGGCAGAAAAGACGTCTTGGCCGTTTCACATAGGTATTACCGAAGCCGGTCCGGGCCTGAAAGGGATGGTCAAATCAGCGGCAGGCATTTCGTCCCTTTTGACCCTAGGGCTGGGCGATACTCTGAGGGTCTCGCTTACAGGGTCGCCGCTCGACGAAGTGAAGGCCGGGCGCGAGATCCTTCAAGCTGTAGAAGAGACGGCGTTCGGTCCCGAGATAATATCCTGCCCAACATGCGGTCGCACGCAGGTAAACCTCATACCCGTTGCCGAAGCAGTAACAGAGAGGCTTAGAGACATGCGCTTCCCATTGAAAGTGGCAATTATGGGTTGCCCTGTAAATGGTCCGGGGGAAGCAAGAGAAGCGGATGTCGGAGTTGCTTGCGGCCGGGATGGCGGGATCCTCTTTGCTCACGGCAAAGTCTTGGGCAGAGTCCCTGAAGGAGAGATGGTGGAATCTCTCGTCCGGCTGGCGCAAAAAGTAGCCAATGAACTGCCGGAGGTAAAGAGATTTGTCCCGCGTCGTAATTGAACCGTCTTCACCGAACTGCAGGCTGTGCGACATTATCGAGGTAGGCGACTGGACAGGGAAAGACCTGCTTAGCCTTTTGTCAATACGCTGTATCGAGATCGACCAGGGCGAAGGGTTGTGGTGTGTGGCACTCGATGTGCCGGATAGAAAGGCGTGGGCAAAAGCATCCTGTCAGATCCAGAAAGATGAGTTTGATATCCTGCTCGCCAACGTGAGACAAGAACTGCGCAAGCGGGCTGTGGGACTGGACCAGGTTACGTGGCTCCTGCCTCCGGATTTGCAGACGGTTTTCAAGCCCCCTCTTCCGCCACAAGCCCCGAACGGCGATTCCAATCGAGGCGGAAAGCAGTTCAACGGTAACGGCTACGCGCGCGGAGGGCGGAGCGGGCGGTCACGCAGCAGCCAACCTCCAAACAGAAATGAAGCTATCCCCATTTCCGAAATAAGCGGCGGTGAAAGAGGCAAGATTACGGTCTGGGGCGAGATTGTAGAAGTCAGCTGGCGCCAGAACCAATGGGGCAAGACAGACGGTACGCTCATCCTCACCGACCGGACAGACTCCCTGAAACTCCGCATACCGAACCTTGATGCCAAACTGGACCAACTTGAGCCTGGAGTCTTTGTCTTGGCCAGAGGCAGGTCAGGGATTGACAGGTTCGATTCCGAACCCATGTTGCTCGTGAGCGCGCCCGATATAGTGACTTGCGAACCCGAGCCGAGAAGGGACTTGTCTCCTGATAAGAGAGTAGAGCTTCACCTTCACACCAAGATGAGCCAGATGGATTCGGTTCTGGACGTGAGGAGGGCGGTCGCTCGCGCCAAGGAGTGGGGCCATCCTGCCATCGCGATCACCGATCACGGGGTGATCCAGGCTTTTCCGGAAGCGTGGGCAGAAGGCAAGAAGCGAGGCATCAAGGTCATCTACGGGGTAGAAGGCTACCTTGTGGAGGAAGACGAGAAGGGCCCCGCTTACCACGTGATCATCTTGGCCCGGAACAAGAAGGGGCTCCGCCACCTTTACGAGATAATCACCGAAGCCCATCTCAAACACTTTTACCGCACGCCTAGGATCCCGCGCCGCGTTTTGGCTGAGAGAAGGGAAGGCCTCTTGATAGGTTCGGCGTGCGAAGCCGGAGAGCTCATGAGGGCTATCCTTGCAGGGGCGGGAGACGACGAACTGCGACGCATCGCCGAATTCTATGATTACCTTGAGATTCAGCCGCTCGACAACAACGAGTTCCTGATTGGGCATGAGAATGTTCCCGATGTCGATGCACTGAAGGCGCTGAACAAGAGAGTCTACGACCTGGCGAAAGCCACCGGCCGCCCGTGCGTCATGACCGGAGACGTGCACTATCTTGACCCCGAAGACGAGATCTACCGCACCATCCTTCTGTCGGGCAAAGGTATGGTAGAGGGAGAGCGCAGCGTGCCGCTTTACTTGCGCACGACCGCAGAACTCTTGGCCGAGGCCTCGGAGTACCTGGGAGAGGAAGCCGCGCGGGAAGTGGTCGTAACGAATACCGTCAAGATCGCTTCTGATATTGAGGATCTTAAGCCTGTGCCCGAAGGCTCGTTCTTCCCGTCGCTTCCGGACGCCGATGAGACGTTGAGGGAACTTGCCGAAGCCGGAGCCAAACGCACCTACGGCGAGAATCTGCCGGAGATCGTGAAGGAGCGGCTGGAGAAGGAACTGAAGGCCATTATCGGGAACGGGTTTTCTTCACTCTACATCATCGCGATTCGCATGGTAGAGAAGTCCTTGAGGGACGGTTACATTGTTGGCTCAAGAGGTTCCGTAGGCTCATCGCTAGTCGCTACCTGTACCGGAGTGACCGAGGTTAACCCGCTGAAACCGCATTACGTGTGTCCGGACTGCAAGTGGAGTGACTTCAATCCGGGAGACTCTTACACATCCGGGTTTGACCTTCCGGCAAAAAAGTGTCCTCAGTGCGGGGCCGACCTTTTGAGGGACGGACAAGATATCCCCTTTGAAACCTTTATGGGGTTCCACGGCGAGAAGGTGCCTGACATCGACTTGAACTTCTCCGGCGAGGAGCAGGGCGAGATGTTCAAGTTCGCGTCCGAACTGCTCGGGGAAGGGAATGTGTTCCGGGCCGGCACGATAGGCACCATCGCGCGCAAGACAGCCTTTGGGTTCGTGAAGCACTTCGCGGAAGATCGGGGCCGGGTCCTCAGAAGGGCGGAGGAGACCAGGCTGTCGGTGGGCATTGAGGGCGTCAAGAGGACCACCGGCCAGCACCCCGGCGGAGTGATGGTGATCCCGCAGGGTATGGACGTATTGGATTTCACGCCTCTCCAATACCCGGCCGATGACCGGACATCCGGCGCGATAACCACCCACTTCGACTACAACTCCATTTCCGGGCACCTGGTTAAGGTGGACATTCTGGGCCACGACGACCCCACGGTCCTCAAAATGCTCCACGAGATAACGGGCATAGACCCGCTCACGGTTCCAATGGATGACCCGGATACCCTCAGCCTTTTCTCAGGTGACAACCCGGATAACGCCATAGGGATTCCGGAGTTCGGCACGAGATTTGTGAGGAACATGCTTGTCGAGACCAAGCCGTCAAGCTTTGGCGACCTTGTCCGCATATCCGGCCTCTCACACGGGACGGACGTGTGGGCAAACAACGCCCGCGATATCATCAAGAACGGGATAGCGACTTTAGGCGAAGTCATCGCAACGCGTGAAGACATCTTCCTCACTCTTATGAAACTGGGTATGGATTCGGCTGTGGCCTTCGGTATCGCGGAGAAGGTTAGGAAAGGGAAGCCCCTTTCAGATGACGACATAGCGGCAATGAAAGCGGTGTCCGTACCTGATTGGTATCTGGAATCGTGCAAGAAGATATCTTACCTGTTCCCCAAGGCACACGCGGCAGCGTATGTGACCATGGCGTTTAGGATCGCGTATTTCAAGGTGCATCATCCGCTGGCCTTCGCAGCAGCGTACTTTACGTTCCACGGGTCTTCAATGACCACCGAGCATATGCACAACGACGTCGATCTCTGGCGCGAGCAGATCGAAAGGATAACCTCTTTACAGACTGCCACCGCTAAGGAGCAGGATACCGCAAGCGTGCTTGAGGTCGCGGTTGAGATGGCGAAGAGGGGAGTCAAGTTTGGACGGCCGTCGCTGTATCTATCCGATTCCCACAAGTATCTCCCCAACGGCGAAGTCCTGATCCCTCCGTTTGTCTCTATCCCGGGCGTAGGCAATCAGGCGGCGCTCTCCATCGTTAGGGCACGACAGGAAGGCGAGTTCTCCTCCATCGAAGACTTCAGGCGCCGGACGAAGCTCGGCAAGAAGGTCACGGAAGTGCTGAAGAACCAAGGAGTCTTCGAAGGGATGCCCGAGGGAGAGCAGCTGTCGCTTTTCTGAGACCCCTAGTCCTTGCCGGGTGGCCTCTCCATGCGGGCGTAGTTTCTCCATACGCTCCTCGTGATCGCCGTGTATACGGGGATCTCAACGAGCGATGCCAGGATCCGCGGAGGAAGGATTACCCGGTAATCCAAGCCGAACAAAGTCTGGAGGAAGTATGGAGTAAGGATCCAAGACGCCGAGACGGTCCCGGACAGGATAGCCAGGGCGAGATGCCAGGCGGGGATCTCTGAACGGTGGTTCACGTTCCGGCGAGCCCTAAGGACAAGTCCGGGGAGTGCACCGAAGACAGCGGCCGAAAGAGTGAAGTGGGGCATGTAGCCGCCCATCGGACTCAACATGAAGCCGATGATGTCGGACGCCGCTCCCGAGAGGGCTCCATACGCGGGTCCTAGGACGACTCCTGCCAGAAGGTTGGGCAGTCCTCCGAGCCCGATGCGGATGCCTTCCACGCCCGCGACGGCGATTCGCAGCGAAGCGAACCTGGTCAGAACTACCGACATGGCGATGAGGACTGCGGTTATGGCCAGCGAACGAGTCTTAGATATGGCATTTCACCTCACGAACTCTCTAATAGCCTGCTCAGACAACCTCTTGATAATAGCGATTCCCACGCTTCTTGGCAACTCTTGCCACGGCTAGAATATTGCGATGGATTCATCCACGGTGATAAGATGGATTTGCCGGCGGCTTCGTCCGGCAAAAGCTGTCACCCTGCTGTGTACGTGAGTCACGGTGAGTTTGAGCCAACACCGTGTGAGAGGGAGCCTGGACTCCGGTCAGCGGCGCGTAGACTGCCACCTCGTTAGGCAGAAATGCAAAGCTGCGGGAGGGCACCCACCTGCTTGAGGCAGGTTCAACACCCTCCGGGTTCACGGCATGGCGGGGTATGCGTTTTGTGCAGACACTGCTTGAAAGTGCAGTTCTCCTGTGCTAAACTGACATCTGCAGTGCCGAAGTGGTGGAACTGGCAGACACGCGGTGTTCAGGGCGCCGTAGGCGAACGCCTGTGAGGGTTCAAATCCCTCCTTCGGCACCATTTCTTTTTCTTCAAAGCCTCTTTATGCCGCACACTGCAGGATCCCTCATCGCTTCGCTCAGCTGTTCCTCGGTGTACACCCGGAATCCGTTGGCCTTCAAGAGAGCCGCGAACACGCCGTCTCCGGAGACCCGGGTATGTGTGAACGTGCCATCGTAGATCGAGCCGGCCCCGCACGAAGGGCTTCTGGCCTTCAAGATCGCGGCCCAACAACCTGCCTGCAGCCCGATGGAGAGAGCTTTCCTAGCGCCGTCGACGTATTCCATCGTCACATCCTCACCCAAGGAGTTGAGTACCCGTGCAGTGCCTTTGAGAACATCCGCGCCTGTGCCTGAGCTTATCTCCGAAGGCATGCGCGGGGTCGCAAGCCCTCCCAAGACTTCAGGGCAAACTGGAACCGCCGAAGAACTAAGTTCGTCCGAGATGGACGGGCAGGTCTGGATTACCGCGTTATACCTGCAGGGAAAACCAATAAGGCATGACGAAACTAGAAACATTGGGTATCTCCCTTTCCAAGGGTCTGTCAACCACAATGATACACAGATGTCGGAGGTCGTTGCCATGTTGTTGTCGCGAAGATTCGGGTCAAGACTGGTTATCGGATTACTTGCATTCGCGGTGGCTTTCCAAGGCGTATTGCCTATGTTATTTCCGGGAACTGCCTTGGCCGCCGAAGCTCCGCCCGAAGTCAAAGTCGACAACTACCTGATCGCCGATTTCCGGACCGGCCGGATCCTCGCCGCGAAAGACGAGGACGTCGAGCACATCCCCGCAAGCCTAACCAAAGTCATGACGCTGTATGTGCTGTTTGACGAGGTCGCGGCAGGGAGGGTGTCTCTCGACGACGAGGTGCCGGTCTCGGAGAAAGCGTGGGCGACCGGCGGGTCCAAGATGTACATCCTTGTGGGTACCAAAGTGAAGCTCCTTGACCTAGTCAAGGGGATTACCGTCATGTCGGGCAACGACGCTTGTGTGGCCGTGGCAGAACACGTATCAGGCAGCGTGACGTCTTTTGTTGACCGCATGAACGCGAAGGCTCAGGAGCTTGGCCTGACCAAGACGCACTTCGTCGATCCGCACGGGCTTTCCGACAACAATAAGGTGTCGGCGCGAGATCTGATGACGTTGGTCCGGTCTTACGTGACTATGCATCCTGAAGCTTTGCAGTTCCACGCCATCAAAGAGTTCGCGTATACGGCACCCGGCGAAAGGGAAAAGGATCCTCAATTCAACAGGAACCGCTTGCTCTGGTCGTATCCCGGAACGTACGGCCTAAAGACCGGGTTCACCACCAAAGCGGGCTACAACATGATCGCCTTGGTTGAACGCTCAGGGTTTCACACCATAGCGATTGTTCTGGGTTCCGCCAAAGGGTATTCAACGGATGCCGGAGAGCAAGAGAGGTCCAGGGTAGTCACTTCGCTCCTGGACTGGGCATACAGCAGCTACTCCTTCGTCGAGACTGCGTCCGCAAATGAGGTCGTCGGCACCGCCCGAGTGTGGAAAGGCAAAGGCGGTTGGGTCGAGGCCGTGGCCCCCAAGGATCTCGGCGCTACGGTGGACAAAGGGCAAGAGAGCAAGGTGGTTTCCACCGTGGTGCTGGATAAGAACCTGGAGGCGCCCGTTGCCAGGGGGAGCAAGATAGGCGAGGTCATCTTCACCGTGGACGGAGTCGAGGTTGGCCGGGAGCCCATAGTAGCCAAGACTGAAGTGCCCAGAGGCAACATCTTCAGAGTGCTCTGGGACGGATTGGCCAGAGCATTCTCTAGGGCGTTCTCGAAGTAGAGGTTTCTTGACCGGATCTTTTGCTGCCGAGGATGCCGACCAGGAAGGCCGCGGTCGCCATTCCGACGACGCGGAATGCCGTCGCGAAGTCAAGGGCGGCAGTCATGCCCATCGTCCGGTACATCCATACGCCGACAAACGGCCATAGAAACCCTGACAGTCCGATGGCAACGTTGTATAGCGCGACATATGCGGGACGCCCGGTCTTAGGTGACACGTCAAGAAGGGCATTGAAGAGAGACAGGGTCATACCGGCACCGAATAGTCCTGCCAGCGCGTTGAGGCCGAGGTAGACATATGCATTACGGAAGTGGGCGTAAACAAGAGGGAAGGGCAGGTGCGCCAGGGCTGTAAGCACCAAAGTCGCGATGTTTCCGCGCTTTTCCGTCCACCGTCCCCAACGGCGGTACGATAGAAACGACATAAGCCCCGACGCGATTGAGAACGCGCTGAGCCACGCGTTGGATAGACTCATCTCCTTGACCCATAGGATAGTCCAGAGACTCGCGGGGATATGGAACCCCATATGGATAGCGAATACGGCGCCCAGGAACCTCACGAACCCCCTGTCAGCCAAAGCGGCAGCAAACATGCCGAGCCCCTTTGCCGCAGATCTGTCACCCGCGGCAGCCGGCGGGTCTTCGTGCTTCGTCAAGAAATAGAGGGACCCCATGACCGTCACGAACGAAACCAGATACAGAAGGATGTAGTTGGCCGGCCAAGGAATCGCGTCAAGGAGAGGGCCGGCAGCACACGTTGCAACCAGGGTGACCAAGGTGCACATCATGTTCCTTTCGCCGAAAAAGCGCCCTCGCAAAGAAGGGGTGAACATATCGCCCATCATGGACGTCCACGCCACGCCAGCCATAGTCCCGGGTAGGTTCATGAGCGAGTACATCAGCACAAAAACCAGCGCCTTGGCAGGCCCCGGAACAGGCAGAAGGATGAGTACTGCGAACAACAAGTAAAACGACCTTGACACAGCGGCCGATAGCACCGTGGGCCGGAGCCTGTTTTCATACTTCTCGACGATAAGGGCGGAGGGGATTTGAGCCAAGAGTGATACGAGGGCAGGGAGCGAAGAGAGAAGCGCCAACGTGTAGTCGGAAGCCCCCAATTTGACCGCAAACGCCCCCCAGAAAGGGGCCGTGAGCCCTGACATGACGGCAAAGAGCATGCCGTCTATCATGCTCACTCTGGCGTTGCGCTTCTCAGCGCCGCCCGGCATGTAACTGCAGATCTTAAGCCTATCTAGCAGCATGCACACCCTATTCGCTAATATCTCCGAGAACCCCTCTATCTGCTTAAAGGGATCTCGCACCGTCCAATCGAATTTGCAGGGATGCGTCAGCCCTGAGTGACCTTTCGGCAAGGGCACACTGGGTGTGGAGGGATATCTCATTGAGAACGATCGTCGTAGCACTCGGAGGAAACGCCATTCTTCAACGCGGGGAGCAGGGAACAGCTGCCGAGCAGCGTGAAAACGTCCGGAAAACCGCAGCGCAGATAGCTTGCCTCATAAAGGAAGGAAACCGGGTGGTGATCACGCACGGGAACGGGCCCCAAGTCGGCAATATCCTTATCCAGAACGAGATGGGATGCAAAAGGGTTCCGGCCATGCCGATGGACGTGTGCGGCGCCGAAAGCCAAGGGATGATCGGCTATATGATGCAGTCGCAGCTCCGGAACGCGCTCTGCGGCTTAGGACTTGACCTGCCCGTCTGCACCGTTGTGACTCAGACCCTAGTAGACAAGCTAGACCCGGCCTTCGAGAATCCGGCCAAGCCGGTCGGGCCGTTCAAGGACGCCGCCTATGCCGAGACGAGGCAGAAGTCTTACGGCGAGAAGTGGATAGAAGATGCAGGAAGGGGCTGGCGGCGCGTTGTGCCGTCACCTGACCCTAAGGCAATTGTGGAGGCGGCTTCCATCAGGGCCCTTGTAGATGCGGGACACGTGGTTATCTCCGTAGGTGGAGGCGGCATACCGGTCGTTGAGGACGGCGACGGCCGCCTTCAGGGCGTTGAGGCAGTAATTGACAAGGATCTCGGCGCTGAAAGGTTGGCCGTTGCGGTGGGCGCCGATGCCCTCATTATCCTTACGGACGTAAACGGAGCGGCGCTTGACTACGGCACGCCTAGGGAGAAGTGGTTGGGCGAGGTATCGCTGAAGGACCTCAAGACCTATGAGGCTGAGGGCCACTTCAAGAAGGGGAGTATGGGACCTAAGGTCAAGGCGATAATCCGGTTCCTGGAACATGGCGGAAAGCAGGGCATCATCGCGTCGCTGGACAGGGTATTGGAAGCTTCGCGGGGAGAGACCGGAACCAGGGTTTATGGTAAGCTACCATAGTTAGGACAATGTTCAGCCCCCTGGAGGTTTCCATCCTTGCCTCAACCGAGTTACAGAACTGAGACATGTGACAAAGCCCGACTTGCGGCTCACAACAGAAAAGCGTTCATCGGGGACGGGATGTTCTTCAACCTCGGTACGGCTTTTCTAGAGGGCAACACCGTCTTGCCTACTTTCGCCAGCACGCTTACATCGTCTCCTCTCTTGATAGGCCTGGTGAGCACTATCAGGGGCTTCGGGTATCTACTGCCGCAGCTCTTTGTTGCGGGATATATGGAGAGGCTCTCCGAGAAGAAGCCGTTCATGATGGCTGCAGGGCATGTGATGAGAGCGGCGGCGCTGGGGATGGCAGCTTCGGCCCTACTCGCCGCAAGCAACAAGGGCCTCGCGCTGGCTCTTTTCTTCATCTGCCTCATAGTCTTGTCGTTCAGTGACGGCCTCGGCGGAATCCCGTGGATGGATTTGGTCGCGAGGACCATCCCAGCCGAGAGGCGCGCGGGGCTGTTCGGTACTATGCAGACATACGGCGGTATAGCGGCTTTTGGGGCGGGATTCCTTGTACGTTACATCCTTGACCTAAACGGCATCTATCCCTACAACTACGTCGCGGTGCTGGGGCTGGGAGCGCTTGGGTTGTACGGCTCGCTCATTTCCATGCACTTCATTAAGGAACCGCCCGGAAAAGCGCCGGCACGAGCAACCCCTATGTCGGAATACCTCCGGCGCCTACCTGGAGCATGGCGAGCCAGCGCCCTTTTCCGGAAGCTCATCTACACCAGAATACTCCTGGGCGGCATGTACCTCGCTCTACCATTCTTCGCGATCCATGCCCAGAATGACCTCGGCTTTTCGGCTGCTACGGCCGGGTTGTTCGTCTCGGCCCAGATGGTGGGGACGGTCGCCGGAGGGCGCCTCTGGGGGTACCTCGGCGACAACTTCGGAGCCTATTGGATTGTGAGGCTAGTATCCGTCATGGTTTTCGGCACGGGAGCCCTGGCTTTAGCGGCCAGAGCTGCCTATTTCGCAGGAGCGCCTCTTCTGGCCTACGTTGTCTATTCCCTCCTTTATTTCTGTTTGGGAGGCTCCCTGGCCGGCATCTGGAACGGATTCACCAACTACATCATGGACATTTCAGCAGGGAACGTCCGCGGGACGTATATCGGCCTCTTCAACACCATCGCGGCTCCTCTCACGCTCTTGACCATAGTGGGAGGCTGGATCCTCACATGGAGCAGTTACACCTTTCTCTTCGCGCTCGAGGCAGGCATCGCCGTGATGGGCTGCGTAGTAGCATGGAGCATGCCCGACTCGCGCGAGTTTAGGGTATGCGAAGAGGACTAGTCCCTAGATCCTCACCGCATCCTTACCGCACTGACACATCTCTCACCGCCTGCATACCGTATTCGTGAAGTTGCCTCAGGGGGGAGAGCTTTGAGAAAGTGGGGACTGGCTCTTGGAGGAGGCGGGGTCTACGGGCTTGCCCATATAGGCGTATTGCAGGTGCTGGAGCGATACGGCCTGGTCCCCGACGCCATAGCCGGTACGAGCGCCGGAGCTTTGGTGGCCGGCCTTTGGGCGTCCGGCGTGGATCTTACTAGGATCGAGGTTGAAACCACCGAAGCGCTCCTTGCGGATGAGTCCTACGAAGCGACTGTGCAGCCCGTGAGCATGTCTATGAACGTGACTCAGATGGGGATTACGGGACTTGTGCGGGGCGGCTTTATCGAATCCACCGTTGACCGCCTGACAGGGGGCGCCTACCTGCGCGACGCGCGCATCCCGCTTGCCATCACGTCAGTGGACGTCGTTACGGGCTCATTGGTCATCTTCACCAACGATCCTCCCAGGAAGCGCTCTATGGTAGAATCCCTTGCTGCCATGGGAAGGCTCTACGTGACGGATGCCAAGATATCGGAAGCGGCGAGAGCGAGCATCTCCATCCCGGGAGTTTTCACTCCGAAGCCGTTCGGTGAGTTTACCCTGGTGGATGGCGGCATCCGCGACATGGTGCCCGTATTCGAGGTGCGCCGGATGGGCGTTTCAGAGGCGGTCGGTGTGGACCTGGGGCTTCATGTGGATCGGCCGCACAAGCCGTCAAGCCTTGTGTCGGTAGTCTCGCGCAGTTTCTCGCTGTCGGCTCGCGAAACGACCCAGCGAAACCTGCAGGAATATGCTACGCTGACCCTGCAGCCCGATGTGATGTCGGTCACCGGCCTCTTATCCCGGGCAAAGGTCCGCAACCTTATCAGCGCCGGGAGAGTGTGCGCCGAACGCGCCCTGGGAAGGCTCTGCAGGATAGTCTCTTAAGTCAAGTCTTGGTATTGCCCCGAGTGTAGCCACTCCGCGTATCTTGGGCACAACAATCGTGAGTAGTCCGGCGATCAGGAGGATATGCGCCTGCGGCAGCCAATACTGATCCGTCTCACGAATTAGCGCTCTCACGGAGGTACGCAGATGGCACAGAACAGTACGGGGGTCACCACGGAGCAGCTCATGCAGATAGCGATGGAGATGGCGGGGCAAACAAAGTTCCCGGCTGACTCCAAAATCCATGTCCCCGGCAAGAACATCAAGAAGATCCTGTTCGGAATCGATATGGGAGTAGCGGAACTTCTGGTCGGAAAGCAGTTGGGTTACGACTGCGTCATGGCGCACCATCCCGACCCCAGCGTCCTCACTTTTCCCGAAGTGTTGGACCTGCACGTAGACATCGCGGTGAAGTACGGCGTGCCGGAGAAGGAAGCGCGTGAAGCCGTGAATCGCATGAAGCACGCGCAGGCGCTAAACAGACACTCCGCCAATTACGACCACGCGCCGTCGTTCGCGAGGCTCTTGGGCATGCCTTACCTCAACATTCACAACCCCCTGGACGAGATTGGCCGCAAGAGGATGCAGGAAGCCATTGACGGGCAGTGCGGGCCCGAAGCGACTGTCGATGACGTCATAGCCGCCCTGAACACGATCCCTGAGATCAAGAACGCCCCGACTAACGTAGAGCTCAGGATGGGCAGCCGCACACACAGGGCAGGGAGGACCGTCGTGGCTCACGGAGCCGGGACCAACGGAGGGGCCGGCCTGGCCAGGCTCTACTACCTGCACGGAACCGACACGGTTGTGTACATCCACATTGCTGCGGCTGAAATCGGTAAGCTGAAGCAGGAATTCCCGGAGGGTAAGAACTTGGTCATCTCAGGGCACATAGCCTCTGACCTCGCGGGTATCAGCCCGTTCATTGAAAGGCTGGAGTCGATGGGGATTGAGGTTACCAGGGTCAGCGGGCTGTAGAGTCTGCCGGTGCCATCGCGGGGCGAAGCGTGGTATGCGAGCCACATGCGGGCCCCTCTGAACGCCCGCCTTACAGGTAGAATTGGCGCAAATAGCGTGTTGACACGGGCGACGCTGACGAGTATAGTGGTTGTTGCTGGCTTTCCTGTCGGGATGGCGGAATTGGCAGACGCGTACGTTTGAGGGGCGTATGGTGAACACCGTGGGGGTTCAAGTCCCCCTCCCGACACCAGAAAAGATTATGAGACGGCGTTTCGAGGAGATCGGAACGGCGTTTTTGCTTTCGGGGGAGATGCGAGGACGTTTGGGTGTCGAGATACCTCTTCGAGTTGAAGGAGGGATCTAGAACTTGGCTAAGATATGGAATAGTGGTGCCCAGGTTCGCGGAATGAGCTCCTACGAATGATGTGCGGTCAGTGCTCCGCCTGCAATAGGACCAGGTTGGGCATGTACGATAAAGGGCTTGATGATGTGGTATGGTACTGATGGAGAAGGCTCCTTAATAGGAGAGGGGGAGACACATTATGGCTGCCAAAAGATCCGTCAGCCTCCACGAAGCTATTGCCCAGGTGCTCGGTAATCGGGCCATGACCTACCAACAGGTGGCCGACATCATCAACGCCCGTAGACTGTTTGTGAGAGATGATGGGATGCCGGTGCCGGCTGAGCAAGTCAGGGCACGGGTTCATCAGTATAAGCAGCTATTTCATGTAGACAAGCGACAGATACCCCACTTGGTCATGGTTTCACACGAAGGAGGCTTACTCCGCTCGTGACTGGCTTAAGCCTCGTCGAATAGTGACCAATCATCCCGAAACGGCTTGAGCGGCCCCAAGTTGATTGCGGGAACTGGACTCGGTTTCGCCCTCTTGTATGAGGCCCCGAAGAATTTACCTACGTCTTCCAGAATCGTCTGTCCCTTCAAGATGAAGTAGTCCTCGACTGGCGAATCGGGATTCAGAACTACAAAGACATAGACATAACTGTCTACGATTCTTTCCCGTTTGATGGGGAAGCAGTTTTTTCTCATAAGACTCTTTACCCGTACGCTAAAGGCTCTATTAGTCTTGGGATTGTGGACAAATAGGTCTACGGCTTTGCCATTACGGATTGTCAACGAAACATGATAACCGCGCTTGAGTAGCTTCCCGGCGGTTAGGAATCCACCTGCCATCGCCGTCAGCTGAGAGTCGATCTTGACTTCTTTGTTCACCAAACGCACCTCCATGAGTGTGGACACAGTAGGATCACAGTGGTTGCAGCTCGTCCGTCGCCGTTCCCGCTTATGTGTATTTGGGGTGAGTGGCACTTCCCCTCTTCCAGGCGCGCTCCGCGAGCAAGAACTGCATGGCTGGAGAAGAATGCCGGTGGGTAGTCTATCTACTTTCGAATGTCGTCGTTTCATGCCCTTCAAGCGACAACGTCCAACCTGCCGCCTCGTTTGGAACCAACCTTACGTAGTCCCGTCAAGTATAGAGACCGATCCTGTGAGGCTAGTAGGGAGTTGACGGGAGGGTCGCAATTGCGCAAGTGGACTTGGGCAAGAATCATCCTGTATGGTGCCACAGCCGTGGTGGCCGTGGCAGCAGCCGTCTTGATCTACCTCACTGCCAGCAGATTTGCCTACTACGACAACGGGGAATGGGTTCATACCAACCTTCTGACAGTCTATGCCATCTCATGGGAAGGCTACGGCCGGGATCCGGTTCCGGAGCGCCGCCTCGAGTCAGATTGGGGCTCCAACGCAGCCTACGCCGCAAGGAACTTCACCCTCGACCTAGCGGGGCTAGACTACTCCCAGCCGCTCCAGTGGGGGGACCTCGTCGCCGGACCGGGCCTATGGATTATGAGATCGACAAAGCCTACTGTTTGGACAGAAAGTGTGCTCTACGCTTCGGGCGGCACTGTTCCGCCGGGTCAAAAAGTTCAGGTAAAGGTGCAGGTAGTAGGCGACAACGGACTTGCGTTGACGGAACAAGGACTGGCCTTTTCAAAGGCCTATTCGCTTACCCTCTACAGGCCGAGGTACTCGTCCGTCGCTTACGTGGTTGAGGTTAGCGAACCCGAACCAGGCGCGGTTCTAGCCGATATCAGAGATTCAGAAGCCGCTGAAGACACAGTTAGGAAGTATCTAGAGGCCACGAGGAACAACAACTATGAGGCGTGGAGGTCCACACTGAAGTACGATTGGACGTGGGTTGACTCGAGTGTCATAAAGATGTCCATCGACAAGGTTCAGGTATCCGCTCAACATACCTACCGGATCAGAGAAATGTACACAGGAAGCGAGCTCGCGAAGAGGAGGGGCTATTCAGACGAACAGACCATGGATATCGTAGCTGTCTTTGCGCAGTATGCCGCCGATTATGACAACACCAAGGTTCCCTACGGAGGGGGAACGTTGGCACGGTATATCTATCTCATGCGTGAGGACACCGATAGCCCGTGGCTGATCTGGGATTCAACGAGCATGTGGGATATCCCGCCATCGTAAGACAGTTTCAGGGAGATCTATAAGCAGCAGTGCCCGATCTCTCTACCAGCGATTGAGATGGAGCTTGTCGTCAATATTCACTTTCGCCTGCTCGTGCAAAACGGCATCTTCGGCAGGGTAGCCGATGGCTATGTAGCATGCCATTACATAGTCCTTCGGAGCACCCACGGTCTCTGCTACGTATTTCCCTTCGTCGCCCATGGGAATTCGAATGGCGCAAGCAAGGCCTTCAGCGGTGGCAGCGAGCAAGATATTCTCGATACAGCACCATATCGCCGCTAAAGCGTTGAGCGAACTGAGTTGCCTGGGTTTCAGCAGATCGCCAACGTGTTTGAAGAACGGCAGTACTAGGCAGCCACTCGTGCTGAGCATCCGATGCTGCTTCGGGATCGCGTCGGAATACATCTTATGCTGGCGTTCATGGTGTACTCGAGCACTGTTGAACGCTCCTCTTGCTAAGTCTCGGTCCCGACCTTTCTTGCGATTGCAGAACACAGCCAGGCGCAGAGTCATATTGATCGTCGAGTAATTCGTCACAATGTAACCAATGCCCTCCATCTTAACCTCTTCAGACGTTGAAATCGGGAGGCGAAACCCTAGAGGCGCGTCCGGGCGTGTAAACGAGGGCACCGCATTGCAGCGGGGCGGACTCCGCCGTATGATCTTTACCAACCGGACAAACCTGTGGGAAATTGGAGGGCACATACATGATGAAAAACATACTCGTGGCACTGGATAACTCCGAGTTTGCAGATAAGGTAATGAAGCAGGCGGTAGATCTCGCGAAGGTGCTTGGGGCTAACCTGACTGCAGTATCGGTGCTCGATTATTCGGTGATGACTTACATAGACGAAGCCGGCGTGGTGATCATGCCCGAGGTCCTCGAAGGCATGAAGAAGTCTTTCGAACTGGTCCTGAACAGGTGCCGCGAACTCGCTGACAACGCCGGACTGTTCTACAAGCAGGAGATCCTGAGAGGAAGTCCCGGGAACGCCATCGTCGAGTACGCGGGCGAGAATGGGATCGACCTTATCGTCGTGGGCCATATCGGGCGGACGGCAGCACTGCAGTTGCTACTTGGCAGCGTTGCCAATAAGGTGGCCAACTACGCGAAGTGCTCGGTGCTTGTAGTCAAGTGACCCGCGCGGTCCCGCTCTCAGCCTTTGCACGCCTGAGCGACGTAAGGAAACGTCCCATGGCCTGTCTCAGTGCCTCGGTCGCCATTGAGCATGCCGATACGGACAGGATCACACCTACTGCAGCCAACGGATAGGCGGGGCCGTCCGCATATGCGGCAGGATCGATGAATCGGGTGACAACCTGTATCCAGAAGACATGACCTAGGTATGCACCGTACGTACAGGCACCCAACTTGTTGGCAAGCCGGTGCAGGCGGCCTCGGCAATCGAGATCGATGCCTAGGAAAAGAAGGAATAGGAGCACAGACCCAACGACCACGGGGACACTGTTGAAGTCATAGAAGGCGCCCGAGAATCCACCCATTGGATACGTCAGGTTCACGCCTCGCAGCCTCGCGAAGTGGATAAGCGGGCTGTACCGGGAGTTGTACAGAAAGGTGACCCCGATGATGAAGACCTCGGTTAGGACAAACGCCAGTGCCAGGGCACGCCTGCTGCGCAACATGGCGCCTCCGGAATCAGCTTTGTGGGCCCGGATGTATCCGCCCGTGAGGTAAAGGGTGACAAACAAGACCAGCCTGGAGTTGAGGAGAAGGGTGTCGTGGAAGGGGACACCTGTGACATAGACCAGTGTCGGCAATACCGAGGTGATACACCCGAGAATGATGATGAGGTCGCGAAGGGCTCTTCGCTCCAGAGACACGACGAGCGAGTTCAGATAGGGCGATAGGAGGTATACTGCGGCAATGACCTGCACGTACCACATGTGGTAGAAAAGGCCGTCGTTTCGGCCAAGGTCGTAAGCGGCGGCCCACAATGACCCGGCCAGACTAGACCGGTTCGCCGACCAGTAGAGGGCACAGGTATAGAGGGAAGTGGAACCCCAGTGGAGCAAGGAGCCTGGCTATCCGTCGAGACGGCGGCTTGATGCCGGGGGACTTGCCGGAATAGCTCAGAAAGTACCCCGTTATGACTACGAAGCAGCCGACCGCGACCCGAGACCCGCCGTCAAGGATGTTGGCGACCTGCCAGTTCACTACGCCGCTGATGAAGTGCGAAGAGAGGTAAGGACCGCTTACATGGATAGAGACAACCATCAAGAGGAGGATTACCCGGAGGATCTCAATGCTGCTTTTTCGCGCCAACACTGATCTCCTCCCTTTGGGTTTCCGCGGCCTATACTCGCCTCGCCGCTACGGCCAACCAGTCTCCTCTTCCGCTATACGGGGTGCCGGCAAGATCGTCCCAGACCCTCTCGACGGCAAATCCGGCTGCCTTGAGCACGGGCTCAAGTGATTCGAGTGAATAGTCGTGGAACCAGTTCCGGTAGACCGTACACCCGGCTTCGTCAACGACGGTATACTGGTCGAGCCAAACGTCTTCTTCGGGATAATCAAATCCTTGTTCCAACACCAGGTGCCTACCCGGCCTCCAGAAGCCACCTTCGCTAAGGTACCACCTGTTGGCGGGCCCCTTCTTCTTCCGGAGAGCCCTGGTCGTCACATCGAAGATGAAGAGCCCGTTCTCTTTGAGAGCGCGGCAAATCGACCGCAAGAGCCCATCGCGCACCTCGTCCGAGAACACGGTCAGTTCGCCGTACACCTGGATAGCAGCGTCAAACTCATCCTCAAAGTCCATGTCGAGGAAATTCACGTGCCGGTAGTCAATATCGAGGCCGGATTGTTCTGCTGACTTCCGGGCGTACTCCAACGACCGCTCAGAGATATCGACTCCCACTACGCTAACGCCGCGCCGGGCCAGCCCCTCAGCGTATAGCCCCGGTCCGCACCCAAGGTCAAGCACTCTGGAACCTGCCTTCAGAAGACCTGAGGCAAGAAGGTGCTCGACCGTAGCATCAATTGCCTGGGGACGGCGGCTCGCAGCATCGTGAGTGGGGTCAAGATGGGCCTCAAGCATGCTCTTGGATATGTGCGGATCATCCCAGAACTTGGGCTCACCGGGCTCATACAGGCGGGGCTTCGCGCTGGTGCGCGCCAGCAAGTCAAGAAACTCCTTCACAGCACAGCCCTCCCTGACAGAGATCGGAGCCCGCAACAGGTATATGGCAACACTAACCCGCTATCGTGAAATAGGTGATGACCGAAAGGGCGACCGACGTGACCAGCATGGCCGCGAAGGGTCGGAGCAATCTCCCGCCGCCAAGAGCCTCAAGACTGACATTCAGCCCCAGCCCGACCATGGCCGACGTAAGCATGTAGGTCCCAAGATTGGTGAGCGCCGAGAGTAGGGAGGAGCTCACCCCCGCATATGACTCGATCACGCTGCAGGCAATGAACCCTGCCAGGAACCACGGGAACTCAACTTTGACCGGCCCCTTGCCTGCACTTGCGCGGCGGGTGAAGTACACAAGGATGAAGCACAGGGGAATAAGCAGCAGCACGCGCCCTAGTTTAGCCAGGAGAGCCACGGCCAAGGCGTCGCTTCCGGCCGGCGAAGCAGCTGCAGCGACATGGGCTATCTCGTGCAGGCTGACGCCTACCCAGGTGCCGTACTGTACGTCAGAAAGAGGCAGGATGCCGCGAAGGAGCGAGTATGCTACTGCGAAGACCGTGCCGGTCAGTGCGATCATCCCCACGCTTACGGCAGTATCGTCTTCTTTGGCATCGATGATGGGCGAGACCGCCGCGATCGCCGCAGCCCCGCAGACGCCCGTGCCAACACCGACCAAAAGAGACAGTTTGGGGTCGGCTTTGAGCCACTTGGCCAGCAGGAGCGTGAGGAGAATGGCCCCTGCAACCGTCCCCAAATCCCTAACAAGGAGCCCCAAACCTTCACTCAGCACGGTAACAAGGTTCAGCCGGAAACCGAACAGCACGATGGCAAGCCTCAAGAGCTTCTTTGCCGAGAACTGAATGCCGCTCTTCAGATACTCCGGGTATCCGGCGACCTGCCTGTAGACGATAGCAATGAGAATGGACAGCACCATCGACCCCAAGCGGGATAGAAAGGGCAGTTTGGCCGCCTGAATACCGGTGACCGCGATAGCGACGGTGAATCCGATTCCCAGCACGATCCTAGTGATGTCATTGCTGCGTTTCTCTTGGCTCATCGAGACACTTCCAGTCTTCATGATATCTTTGATCCTCATTATGAGTTTGATGATAAACGCCCGGTTTGTCTATAGAAACCCAGTAAAGGATTGTCTTGCTATACTGACAATGGTATGGTGGGCTTGAGAGTTTGTGACTGCGTGTACTAGCACCACGATACGCTATCGCGGACTCCTTCACCACTCCGGAGGTCCCCTGAGCTGGCGAGAGGCTCAGGGGGCCTTCTTCCCACAGGTAGGAGGGTGTCAGGACTCCTCCCGTCGAATACTGAGGGCGGTGGTGACCTCATTGGACCAGTTTGATAGATACTCCCGCCATGCTTTGCTGAAGAACATAGGTGTTGACGGACAGGCGTCCATCGGCCGAGGAACGGCGGTTGTTATCGGCCTCGGCGGGCTTGGCAGCACGGTTGCCGGACTCCTGGCCAGGGCAGGAGTAGGGACATTGAGACTTATCGACCCGGATATCGTGGAAACCCACAACCTGCAACGGCAGACCCTCTATGATGAAGATGACGCTGCGAAGAAGATACACAAAGCAGTGGCAGCAAAAAACCGTCTCAGCCGGATCAATTCGTCGATTAACCTCCAGGCTTTTGTCGAGCGCGTGGACGAATCCAACGTTGACAGGCTCATCGGCGGAGCGACGGTTGTTGTGGACGGCCTCGACAACCCCAAGGGAAGGGCTGTTGTGAACGGCGCGTGCGTTAGGTTGGGGATCCCCTGGGTTCACGCGGCCTGCGTCGCGACCTATGGAACGGTACATACCGTCATACCCGGAGAGACCGCCTGCTACAACTGTCTGGTGCCGGACGCCTCCGCTAAGAAGCAGCCCTACACTGCCGGCACGGTGGGCATCCTGGGGGCGCTGGCCTCTTTGATAGGGTGCTGGCAGGCAGCGGAAGCCCTCAAGGTTCTCGCCGGCAGGAAGGAGGATGTCCTGAGGAAGGTGCTGTGGCTGGACGTGTGGTCCAACCAAGTAGCGTTCTACGAGGCCAAACGCAATCCGGACTGCAAGGTGTGCGGGGGACTTCCCTAAAACGACACATGTGGTAATCTACAGCACCTCTTTTTGATAACAATACGGACACAGCAGTCCGCTGCTAAGTTGTTACAGCTTAGAATGACTACGTATCCGAGTAAGGACTGCGCTAATTATGGTAAGACCCATGCTGATAATCACAACGGAAGCAAAAAAGTTCCCCCATAAAATTCGCGTAGGGTTCTCCCAGGGGCTAAGAATCGTAAGCTTGTGCGGAAACCATTCTTCTGGAGGTTGCAGCCAACTTTCTTGCTGAACAAAAGATAGTGGAGCGCCAAAACGGAGATCGTTAAGTTGGCTAGGTTCAGTCACTGTCACAGGGATAATTAACGGTGTTATCCCGACTATTATCAGACTGATGATTATAGTGAGGGTGATAGTTTTCGAGTTCAAGACACTCACCTCTTAATGCTAATGACTGAGCGACATGATACTTAGAGGTTTTTCTTTTCGCTATCTGTAAATCCTATACATCCATCAAATGACAAGTTCAATAACTAGAATGAACGGTAGTGAATCTAGACTTAAGCGATTCCCAAGTACTGAACGGAATTTCTAAGCGAAATCCAGCCTTGAGGGGAGATGGGGTTATGCCTCCGAAAGCTTCGCACGCTATGCGGTACATTGACGAGAGAAGGTCTCTGATAACCGGGATATCCGACAGTATCTGGCGTTACGCGGAAGTAGGACTTCGCGAGGAAAAGTCGGCCAAGTGCCTCGCCGACGCGTTGGAGGCAGAGGGGTTCCGGGTAGAGCGAGGCGTGGCAGGAATGCCAACGGCGTTTGCTGCGACCTGGGGATCGGGCCGCCCGGTTATCGGCTTCCTCGGCGAGTATGATGCCCTTCCCGGAGTGTCCCAAGATGCAGTTCCAACCCGCAAGGAGCTTGAGAGGGGCGGCACCGGACACGGTTGCGGCCATAACCTCCTGGGTGCCGGCGCGTTCGCGGCGGCCATTGGACTTAAGCACGAGCTCGAGAAACGAAACCTTCCCGGAACAGTGAAGTACTTCGGTTGTCCTGCTGAAGAGAATTTTAGCGGGAAGGCCTTCATGGCGCGGGACGGCCTGTTCAACGATTGCGACGCGTGCCTTACCTGGCATGCCGGTTCGGTCAACCGGGTATGGACGGGTTCATCTCTGGCCAATAATGCCGTGAACGTGACGTTCCACGGGCGGACTGCCCACGCTGCAGGAGATCCTTACAACGGCCGCAGCGCCCTGGATGCGCTGCAGCTCATGAACATGGGGGTAGAGTTTCTCCGCGAGCATATGCCCCCCAGGGCCCGCGTTCACTACGTGATAACTAACGGGGGAGGCCAGCCTAACGTCGTTCCGGCAGTAGCCAGTGCCTGGTACCTAGTGAGAGCTCCCAGAAGGGAAGAGGTAGACGACCTTTACGCACGTGTCATCAAGTGCGCTGAAGGCGCGGCGATGATGACCGAGACAAGGTGTGAGGTTGAACTCATAAAGGCTATCTGGAACGTTCTCCCCAACACAACGCTTGAGACTGTGCTTGAAGAGAGTGCACTGAGAGTTGGGGCCCCGCAGTTCGATGAGGATGACCTCGCGTTTGCCGAGGAGATATCCAAGACCTTTGTTCCCGGTCAAAGAGAAGCGTCCCTCCGGAAAGAACGGCTTCCAGCCGAGCTATTCAGCCAGGTACTTAACAACAGATGGGTGTTAAGGCCCGAAGAACCGTCCGATACGGAGGGCTCTACCGATGTCGGCGACGTTAGCTGGTGCTGCCCGACGGCGCAGATAAGGACCGCGTGCCAAGCACTAGGGACTCCGGGGCACTCGTGGCAGTACGCCGCGCAAGCGGGGATGAGCATCGGGCACAAAGGGATGCTGGCGGCAGGGAAGATCCTGGCCGAGGCAGGTTTTGAACTGATGACCAACCCTGCGGTGCTTGCGAAGGCAAAAGAGGAGTTCAGGAGAGCGACAGGGGGGCGCCCCTATTACAGCGCCATTCCCAAGGATCACAAACCGAAGTTCGATCAGTTCAAGAGGTAGGAGATACCGGGGCAGCCGGTGCAATGGTGTTAACGTATGGCGGTTGTGCCGCCTACTCTTTTGTTCTCTTCCACCGTCCCATTCTGAACCAGATGAAGCTGGCCACGCCTTTGAACAGGCCGTCCGCCGCCATCGCCCACCAAGCGCCCTCAACGCCGGTGCGGACTACGTTGATGAGGTAGTACGTCATTACGAGGCGTATCGGCCAAGCGGCGACGGCAGTGACAATCATGGGGAACTTCGTGTCGCCGGCTCCGCGAAGCCCGCCCGTCAGAACGAATCCGAATGCCTGGTGTATCTGACAAAAGGCCATGATCCGGAGGTATACGGAGCCAAGCCGGATGACGTCCGGGTCCGAGGTATAAGCCCCCATGAGGACGTCCGGCCAGAAGTAGAAGACCGCGCCCATGAGCGACACGAGGAGGCAAGCCAGTTTTAGCGACTCATAGGTGCTCCGCTCGGCTTTTTCGGGGTCTTTGGCTCCCAGGCTCTGGCCTACTAGGGTTGTGGCCGCGACAGCGAAGGCCTGCCCGGGCATGTATGATATGGATTCCGCGTTAATCCCTATGGTGTGCGCCGCGTACGAAACGGTACCGAGGCCCGCAACCATCCTCTGATACAGGACCGAGCTGCTGCTCATGAGGACGCGTTCTCCGGCAGCAGGGAGGCCGACCCGGAGAGTCTTAAGTACGGCAGGCTTGTCCCAACAGAAATCATACTTGAGCTTCGGCGGGATCACCGTGTGCCCGGCGAGGTAGAAGCCGTAGATCAGCGCGCCTCCGGTGATTCTGGCCATGGAGGTCGCCAGCCCGGCCCCCAATACGCCCATAGCTGGTATTCCAAGGAATCCGTACACCAGGATGAGATTCAGGACGAAGTTGAGCACGCTGATCATTATGTTCACTTTCATGGGCGTCCGCGTATCTCCGGCGCCGCGAAGAGCCCCGGTGAGCACGGTGGACATCCACATGAAGAAGAGTCCCGGAGTCATCGCACGAAGGTAGCGGGTGCCCTGTATGACTACTTCCGGCTCCGCTCCCATCCAAACTACCAGGTCTCGGGCGAAGACCAGAATGGCGACGGCACCTGCTACGGCTATTACTGCGGACAGCAGCACCCCCTGGGCGGCGGCGTGGGCAGCTTTCCTTTCTTCTTCGGCTCCCATAAACCGGGCAACTATAGCTGTTACTGCTACCCCAAGTCCGGTGAACAAGCCGTAGAAGACGTTGAGAGGTGCCATGGATAACCCAATGGATGTGACTGCGGAGGCGCCCAGGTGCCCGACCAGGGCCATACTCACGATTTGGGCGAACGTCTGGAGGAAGCTTTCGGCCATAACCGGCCAAGCGAGGCGCATCACAGTTGCTCTGATTGCCTTGTTATCAGAAATCCGTTTCCGCAACGACTTCTCTGCCGCTAGCGACAAGGATCCGTCTCCTATCAGGTGATCTGTTCAGAGTGCATGCTGTTCCGCGTGATGCGCTGCTTCTATTGTCGTAAGTGCGTTGTATGGGATCCAATCCCATTAATCTTAATACAACTCCGCAAAGTCGGATAGGGTGGAAGAACAGGTGATCTTTTTCCAGTGCATGCTATCTCGTTGGCCATAAAGAATCCCGCCCCTGAGAGAGGCGGGATTGGCGATTACGTCCTACTATTCCCAGCGTTTCGTTGCTGAAGCCTGGTTGGGTTGATCCGTCAGCCCTGATTCACCCGGCCCAGATTCTCAATCCTGACAAGGACAGGGTGGCCGTTGATGTCCCACGCCTCGGCTGAGGTCACCTCGCCCTCCGTGAACCTAAGGTCGTCGCAGAGCGTGTCTCCTGTGATGTAATCTCTATGCATGCGGATAGCCTCGCCGACCTCCGCATCTCCAGTAATGGACATCCGGATGTGATCGGTTACGTTGAAACCGCTGTTCTTTCTAGTTGTCTGAACCTTGGACACGATTTCGCGAGCCATGCCTTCCAACATCAGATCTCGAGTGATCTCCGTGTCGAGGATTGCGAATGTATCGCCTGCTGCCTCAACCGCGAAGCCCTCGCGAGCGCTGATGCGGACGAGGATGTCTTCCGGGGCAAGTGAGATATGCTCGCGAGCAGCCTCACCCTGCTCCTGACCCGAGGCGGCGTCCACCTCGATCACAATCCGGTTCTCTCGCTCCAGTTGAGACGCCATGGCCGCGGCGTCTCCCGAGGCCAGCGCAGCGATGATGGAGCGGAGCCTTTTCCCGTACTTGGGCCCCGCGACCGGAAGATTGGGCTTAACCTCGTAGTCGACGTACTTACCCAGGTCGTCAACGTACTCTACCGCCTTGACGTTAAGTTCTTCCTTAACGAGGTCTTCGACAGGCTGCAGAACCTCGCGCGTTTTTCCGTTGACTAGCACTTTGCTGAGAGGCTGGCGAGTCTTGATCTGGACCTTGTTCCTCACCGCGCGGCCGAGAGACACGAGTTCGATCACGAGACCCATCCTGTCCTCAAGCGCCTTGTCGACGAGAGCAGGGTCGGCGTCGGGGTACAGCTCAAAGTGCACGGATTCCAGCGCTTTTCCGTGCGTAAGGTTCAAGTAGATGTCCTCGGCGATGTACGGCGCGAAGGGCGCCATCATCTTGGCCACCGCCAGCAGGACCTCATACAGAGTGAGGTAGGCAGCCTTCTTGTCGAGGTTGAAGTCATTGGACCAGAAACGCTCGCGGTTCCGGCGGACATACCAGTTAGATACCTCATCCACAAGGAACGAGGATATCGCGCGGACGACCTTGGTCAGCTCGTAGCTCTCCATATTCTCGCGCACGGTCTTGGCGAGCGAGTTGACTCTGGAGATGACCCAGCGGTCGATCTCGGGACGGTCCTTTACCGGAATGTCGAACTCACGCGGATCAAGATTGTCGATGTTGGCGTACAGAGTGAAGAAAGCGTAGACGTTCTGCAACGTGCCGAAGAAGCGCAAGGCGATTTCCCTGACGCCGTCCTCGTCAAACCTCGTGGGCACCCAGGGCGGCGAGACCGCTATCAGGTACCAGCGCAGGGCATCCACGCCGAACTTATCGATCATGTCCCACGGATCGACGACGTTGCCGCGCGACTTGGACATCTTCTGACCGTCCTTATCCAGGACTAGGTCGTTCACGAGCACCGACTTGTACGGCGACGTGTCGAAGAGGAAAGTCGAGATCGCCATGAGCGAATAGAACCAGCCTCTGGTCTGATCCAGGCCCTCGCAGATGAAGTCGGCCGGGAATAGCTTGTGGAAGTCGTCCTTATGCTCAAAGGGATAGTGCCACTGCGCGAACGGCATCGACCCCGAGTCGAACCAACAGTCGATGACTTCAGGCGTGCGAGTCATTCTACCGCCGCAGGAGCAAGTGAGGTGGATATCGTCTACGAACGGCCTGTGCAGGTCGAACGTCTCCGGATCGATCTTCTCGACAGCCTTCTCGGCCAGCTCCTTACGGGAACCGATGGACTCTAGCTTACCGCACTGTTCGCACTTCCAGATGTTGAGGGGAGTCCCCCAGTACCTGTTCCGGGAGAGTGACCAGTCGACCAGATTCTCGAGCCAGTCTCCGAAGCGACCCTTGCCGACGTGCTCAGGGTACCACTTTACCCTGTTGTTGGCGGCGATCAGGCGATCCTGGTACTTGGTGGTGGCGATATACCACGATTTCCGCGCGTAGTAGAGGAGAGGCGTGTCGCAGCGCCAGCAGTGAGGATAGGAGTGGGTCATGCGCTCCCGTTTCCACAGCTTACCCTCTTCTTTAAGTTTACGGATGATCTTCGGATCGGCTTCCTTGACGAACTCACCTGCCCAATCGGTCACTGCCGGCACGAACCTGCCCTGTTCGTCCACTAGGTGCACCAGGGGGATGCCGTACTTCTGGCACGTCTTGTAGTCGTCCTCACCGTAAGCCGGCGCGGTATGGACAAGGCCGGTGCCTTCGGTGGTCATTACGTAGTCGGCAAGCGTCACGAAGAAAGCCTTCCCTTCGAGCTGATCCTGCGTCACGAAGGGGAAGAGCTGTTCGTACTCCATGTACTCCAGATTCTTGCCGGGGAACTCCTCAACTATCTCTGCGTCCTTGCCGAGAACCGCTTCTACGCGTTCCTTCACGACGTAGTAGAAGTCATCGCCGAGGCGCGCCTTCACATATGTCGACTCAGGGTTCGCCGTGACGGTGACGTTGGACGGGAGGGTCCACGGAGTCGTCGTCCAGATGAGAAGGTACTCATTGCCTGGGGTATCGCCGGCACTCTTCTTGACCTTCAGCCGCACGTAGATGGAGTCGATAGTCTCATCCTTGTAGCCCTGAGCGACTTCGTGGGATGCAAGAGGGGTGCCGCATCTCGGGCAATAAGGGAGTATCTTGTGGCCCTCGTAGATGAGGCCCTCCTCGAAGTACTTCTTGAGTATCCACCACTCAGTCTCAATGTAGTCGTTGGTCATCGTGATATACGGGTGATCCATATCCACCCAGTAAGCGGTGCGCTCGGTAAACTCCCGCCACAGCTTCTCGTAGGCAAGGACGGATTGGCGGCATTGATGGTTGAACTGCTCGATGCCGTACTGTTCGATGTCCGGCTTGCACGTGAGGCCCAGTTGCTTCTCAACCTCGATCTCAACCGGAAGGCCATGAGTATCCCAGCCCGCCTTACGGTGGACCTGGAAGCCTTGCATGGTCTTGTAGCGGCAAGCGATATCCTTAAGCGTCCTAGAGATGACGTGGTGGATCCCGGGCTTACCGTTGGCCGTGGGCGGACCTTCGTAGAAAATCCACCTCGGGCTGCCTTCACGGACCGCCACACTCTTGCTGGCAATGTCGTTGTCTTTCCAGTAGTTGAGGATCCGGATTTCGGTATCGTTAACCGGCCTCTTCGGATCGACTTCTTTGAATACTGCCATGTTAAGCCCTCCTTGCTGACCCACACGTTCTCAGTTTGCGCTGTCTTATGTCGGCAGCACTCCCAAAACAAAAATCGCCCTGCACGGGGCGACTTATCGCGGTACCACCCAGCTTAGCGCGGCGGCGTTCCCGGTAGCTGTCTGCCTCATCAACTCAACGGAGCCGCTGCACTCACTTTACTGCCGTATAACGCCGGCAAGGCGGGCTGGCTTACACGGCCTCTTCATGGCCGATTCAGCTGCCGGCTCAGGGGTGATATTCGGGAGAACCTGGGTATCGACTTCGCACCATCCGTCGACTCTCTTTGCCCGGTATGCTCCTTACTCGTCCCCGTCGAAGCCTTTAACCTGTTGCCTAGATGCCCTCTTGGACATTATTGTCGAGATTTTACCACGTGTGGCCGCAGGAGGCTACTCCTAGGTAGAATTCTTCGGGGCGGCCGTCGCGCCGGCCCCCTCCCGGCCAGCCAATGAGCCGGCGCCGCCGTACTCGTCGAGCATCTGCAGTGGCGCTCACGTTGAGAAGCTGCAGGAGTACCCTTTTTGAGTCGAATCGGAACCTCAGCAACTCCCTACACCGATGTGCGGTTCCTGTGCACACACCTCACCCAAGTGTTGTAGCCATGGCCCACAACCCTGGCTAAGTTCTGCCGCACAGTTCCGCAGTACTTCACCGTGCGATGCTCTCAGGGCAACATTGCGACCCATGCGGTTTCCCTCGTCATCGTCCAGTGAGTCTATGTGGTCGTAGACTCACTCTTGTCAGAAACCTGCCGTTTTTCCCCACAGAGATCGGTATTCCGCGTGGCTTGTGCCAGCAACCTTACCGGTAGAGCTGCGGAGGGGGTGAATCGGTTCAAGGGAATATGATCACCAGGTCTAGGAGACTGAGCTGGTCGCCTGCGATATGGTGCGAGAGTGGGAGAGTGGGAGAGTAGCAGATCGCAGGCTGGCCAGAACTTGCCAATGAGCGTCAGAGGCCTACCTTCCTGTTGGTAAGCGCCAGAGCTTGAGCCGTCACACATGGAACCGGCCCAAGCTCCCAACCTCTCAGGAAGGTGCCTAGTAAGCCCTATAAGGTCTGGACGAAGAAAGGCAATGACCGCCTACCTCTTCGTTTCCTCCAGCTCTTTCCCTGAGTTCTCGATGTATTCCCTGGTCTGCTTCTTGATTGTCTCGGGGATGTCTCTCGGGAACGGGAACTCCGCCGCATTGGCCATCTTTTCCGTGAAGTCCAAGACGAAATCTCCCAGCATGGCGAGGTGGGCGGCGTCGACGTCGTCAAGGGTGTCGGCCTTGGTATGGATCGGTCCGCCGCCGCCTCTGGCAAAGGTAACCGACGGAACTCCCTTGTGGCCCAGCGGGATACAATCGCCGCTGTAGATGGACATCCTGGCGCCCAGTCCGATGCCCTTCTCCTTGCCCATAACCTCCAAGTAGTTCACGACCTTGTCAGAAGCCATCACGGAAGCATTGTTGGAACCGACGATGCTCCCCGCGACATCCACGTTCACCATGAATAGGTGCTTCTTGAGTTCATCCGCATGCCCGTCTATGTAGGCCCAGCTGCCCTTGAGGCCGAGTTCCTCGGTGCCGAACCAAACAAACCTGAGAGTTCTCTTGGCCGGGTGCTCGGCGAAATACCTCGCCATCTCCAGAATGGTCACCGAACCCGCGGCGTTGTCATGAGCTCCTTGGATGTCGTACACGCTGTCGAAGTGGGCTCCAATCAGGATGATGTCGTCAGGCTCGGAGGTCCCCGGGATATCTACAACGACATTACGAGACGTGGCCTTGAACTCATCCTGGGAGACAAACAAGCGCACCTTGGAGGCACCTTTCTTGATGAGGTCGAGGCCATCCTGGTAACGAATCCACGCGCCGGGCAGCTTGCCAAATCGCTCGAACTGGAACGAGTTCACCGCCAGATTGAAGAGGTCCGCGCCCGGGCGGCCGATGAAGATGCGCCCGAGCACCCCTTTCTTCTTGCAGCGCTCGTAACCCTTGGCTCCGCCGTTGCCGGATGCCAGCGTGATCGTTCCCTCAATGTCGTGCAGGAACTCAACCGCGCCCGTTTCCACATACTTGAGTGGGGCCCCTATGCCTTCGGGGGGCGTGGTCCCGCTCAGACCGAGCGCCGAAGCCTCAATGGTGGCCTTGTATGGCTCCACTACCTCCACTCGCGCTTGCGGGTTGGCAAAAGACCAAATCTCGAACTCCTCGATCTGCGGCTTGAGCCCCATGCCACGGAGCTCGGCAGCGATCATCTCAGCGGCCTTCTTTTCTGCGTCCGAACCGCCAAGGCGCGGGAAAGCGATGCGCCTAAGGAACTCCATTGCCTTATCGCCGTCGATGGCCATGTAAAACGTCTCCCTTCTTGGGTGTCATGGGATGCGGGTATGCGGGACTAATCTACTGCCGATTTGATGGACTGGATGACACTTCCAGGGGGCAGGGAGGAGTTCCTGCAGAAGTTACCGCAACTCAAGCAGAGTGACAATGTGGCTGAATGTTGAAGGGACATAAAGCCGGCAGGGTCAACTTGCGGTCGCCCTGCCGGCTGCGAGATCCGGTCTCGTTACACCGGGTCTCCGGGGTGAATCGGGTCCGTTGGATAAAAGATGTCGAAGTCAAAGACTCCGCGAATGGGATCAGTCGGATGCACCACAAGGACCAAACTGATTCGCGGCGCGGTAATCGCTGCCTGAGAGCCGGGAGGAACCACTATCTGTGTGTCTTCCTCCGCATCGCCCTCGACTATGAAGGTAAACGCAGCAGCCGAAAGGTTCGTCGCGACCACAGTCCCGAAGGGGAAGATCGGACCTGCCTGCTGAATGGCCGTGCTCCCAAGGGCACCCTCTCCCACTGTTCCCGCCGCATTGGCGTCCGGAATGTCAAACTGTGGGGCAGCGTAGACCACGGTAGGTTGATCAGAAGCTTCGGCTCTAACTGATAGCCTGAATTGCTGGTGGATGAGGCCGTCGCAGCAAGTATCGACCAGCCTGCCAAACGGATTCCTGATGTGCCGTACCTCGATGCAACACTCATCGTCCCTGCACGCATGCTCGCTGTCTTTCGCCATATTCTCCACACCCCTGAATAGAGTACTTTACATAACATATGCAGGGCGTGAGAAACTGGGGCATCATCGGCACGAAAGCGGGTGCCGCGACATCAATATCCATGACCGTCACCCTGGATCACCACCCAAACCTTTGTTCCCCACAGTGTGTGACGGGGTGCATCCCTTACCATGGTCCTAGAATCATGGAAAGGTGGAAGACAGCGTGGAAACCATGGTTACAGACCTGCCGGAAGAGGGCGTCGGCGGTTTCCTCGCAGGTTTCCTAAAGCGGCAAGGTGTCGTGCGGGGCGCCGATCTGATCAGCCTTCTTAACCTCGTTTTCGGGGCTGACCTCATAAACCAAGGTGTCCTGCTTGAAGGCCTGCGGATATGGAGGAGAGTCGCGAAATGGGGCGCGTCCGAAATTGGTCTCGCAAAGAAATTGGCTGCCCCTGACAGGCTGACCAACGCTATTGCCGAGCAGTACTTCGGAGCGTTCGGCGGCGAAGGCGCGTACGGCCTACCAGTGTTTGTCGCAGGTGCGATCTTGGGAGAGAACGCCGCCAAGATATCCTCATTCTACGAAGAGGCAGGCGAGTTCTTGACCAGAGTGGTCGGGCTCCGCTACGGGGGACGCAGTGAACTCGTTGATGAACTCACGGCGGGGGACGAAGTTCTCCTCATCTGGGAACAAGAGAACCCGTACGATCCCAAGGCCCTGCGGGTTATCACGCAGAAGGGGCAGGACCTGGGCTTCATCAGAAGGCCCATCGCTCACAAGTTGGTCGCCCGGATCAAAGGCGGCGCTGCGCTGCGCGCCAAAGTGGAGCTGGTGTTGAGCGAGCAGTACGACATCAACGAGAGGGTGTGGGTAAAGGTACTGGCGTCTTAAGCATGAACGCGCGACGGACACCCTGGAACCGGCCGCCTACATGAATACGCATCAGGCTGGGCAGACTCCACCGCCTGCCCAGCCAAGCAGGATCTCTCATGTCATCCAGAGAATCCCTTCCTTGCGGCATCCGAGAAGGCTGGGGAGGTTTGTCGATGGACGCGGTTTCCCCTAACCTGACAGGTTTCTGGCGACTATATGAAATCCACCGGTTGGTGTCGCAAGGTACGTATCCCAACTGCCCGCGATTGGCCGAACACCTTGAGACTACGGTAAGGACGGTCGAGCGGGATATCGAACGCCTTCGCGACCTGTTCCGCGCGCCCCTCGAGTACGATAGGGCTCGCAAGGGCTATCACTACACCGGACCCTTTGACCTCCCGCCGATGAAACTCCGGGAAGGCGAAGCCATAGCCATGTTTCTCGGGCAGAAACTCCTCATGCAGTGCAAAGGGACTCCATTCGAGGAGTTCGTGAGACAGGCGATGGCGAAGATCCGCATGTTCCTCCCGCAGAGTGTTGAGGTGAACTTGGAGAAGGTCCTTGGATCCGTCTCGTTCCACACGGACCCTCTGCGCGGCGAGGAAATGGAGGTCGCGGAGCGGTACGGCACGCTTGCCCGCGCCATCGAACAGCAGAAGAGCGTCACCACCGACTACTTCACCGCGAGCAGGCAAACGGTTTCGAACAGGAAGATAGACCCCTACCACCTGCGGCTCGCGGACGGCGCGTGGTATTGCATCGGGTACTGTCACGAGCGCCGGCAAGTCCGAACGTTCGCTCTGGATAGGATGCTGAACCTTGATCTGTCCGAGGATTCTTTTGAGACTCCGGCAGACTTCTCCATTGATGACTACCTGGAGGCATCCTGGTCAATTGAGAGAGGCGAGCCGAGGAAGGTCGTCATCGAGTTCGACAAGGGACAGGCGCCGTACATAAGGGGGAAGAGGTGGCACAAGAGCCAGGTGCTTGAGGAACTCCCGGATGGGCAACTGCGGATGACGCTCACAGTGGGAGGCCTGGGCGAGGTCATGAGGTGGGTGATGAGCCTCGGGAGCCACGCGTGGGTGGTGGAGCCGGAGGACTTGCGGGCGAGGATTGAGTTGGAGTTGGAGGCCTCCCTGGAGAGGTACACTTCGGTCGAAGGAGTAAGGAGGCCAGCGCAGTTAGGGTTTTTGAGTGAAGAGCACAGGGATGATGCCTCGGACTGAGAGTGGTGGTGAGAAGGTTATTTCTCCGGAAACGGCACTGGGAAGTGAATCTTGTGTCAGGCAATTCAGTACGTCGTTTGACAGCATAGATCGGGCGGTGTCGTGCGTAGCGATATCCCGATGTAACGCGATTCTACTTCGAGACTTAACCAGGATGCAATGCTAAAGGCACTGAGCCTGAACCCCAGTACCCTCCGGCGTCTCGTGCGCAGGAATCGCGACCGTAGGGCGAGAAGCATCGACCTGGCGTGTCGATTTTTCGAGGAGGAGGCTAAAGGCTTGTCAGTCGCGCCGTCATACCGTAATTTGACAGGTTTTGCACAGTGGCTACGTGAGGAGAGAGGATACTCAGACTCGGTGATCGGGAGGATTCTTGCGTATCTTCGAGATATTGACGCCTTTACGGCCAAGAAGGTCGGACAGTCAGAACTCGTCTCCTCGATAACAACGTGGGAAGAAATCCGTAGCGTAAGGAAGGTACTGGGGCAAGACCCCGAGTTCATGAGACTCAACGTCGAAGCCAAGAACAACGTCTACTTCTGGGTCATTGACTTATTTGGCGCATACGTGCGGCGTAATTCCAAACTACGCCGTGGCAGGCAGCTTAAGCGACACGCCAAGGAGAATTCCTCGGAGCTCAAGAGACTCTTGGGCAAATACGGGTCCCTCTACGACGCATTGAGCAAGGATGGCATAAGCTCAATAGAGCAGCTAAAGCGCATTCATCTGGTACGGTACATGGATCTGCGGGGCCTCTATTCATCGACAGCAGGCGTACAGATCGCTGAGGAGATCTCACAATCGCTCAGAGATGGCAGCTCCTCAGCCCGTCGCCCAAGACCCACACATCCAGTACCAGATAGGAACACAGGGCACTCTGGAGAACAGATTATCGCGGAACAGATTGTGCGCGCACTGAGAGATCGAAGGCAAGCCTCCTCCCTAAGCCAGATTCTGACTGACATTAGGCAACGCCCGAACATGCGCAGCAGAATTGCCAGGCTGATTGGGCAACTAAACGAGGTAGTGCAGATATCCGAGGATTCTTATATACACCGGGCATGCATCATCGACCTCGATAGAGCAGCTGATGAGATTGTGCGAATTCTTTGGGCACACTTTAGACGCTTTAATGGATACAGCAACAAGCAGCTGCTGTACGAAGGAACAAGGAATAACCTGTTCATGTTCTTGAACGATAATGGCTTCTGCGACTGTGACACTGTCTATAATCTCGCAAAGCACCTGTTTGCAAAAGAGTGCCATGGAGGCAATCACTTTGTTTTCTATGGGAATTTACACATCTGGAGGGAGGAGCCAGATTACCCTAAGAACGTAAAAGGGCTTCTGCTACATCAGGCTCAGCGATTCGGCGGGGTGATCACAGAAGGCGGATGTAGGTTCTTCCTTGATAGCATCAGACTTCGAGTGGCGAGCATCAAACAGGCTCTGCAGCTTGTCATAGACTCAACATTTCTGCAGCACTCTGGGGATCGCTTCATCCTCGCAGAGTCTCTTGGCGTAGACACCGCATGGAAGGAGAGCATATCTGGCGCACTGAGAGACCTTTTTCGAGGAGTCGAATATGTCATCCCAAGTGACATAGAAGATCATTGGTTCAAAAGACTCCCGGCTTTGCCAACGGGCCTGCCCTGGACTCGTCTCCTGCTCCAGGAGGTACTTCGGTGCTTCCCCGATATCGGATATCGGACTATTCCGGCCATAGGGGGTCAATCACTTGATACAATCCATGCAGCTCTCGTGCCAAGTGACTCAATCTATCGTTCTTTTGCTGACATCGTGCACGACATTCTATCGAAGAGGAGGACCCTTCCATGTCGGATGGGGAATGAAGAACTGCGCCGGCTTCTTGTTGATGAAGGCATCATTGAGCCAAATAAGCTCTTGACAAGCACGAGCCGTGCTTTAGATGACCACCGTTTTGTTTGGAGTCATGACAAGCGAGCCGTCTCAATAAGCCCGGGCTGATCCGAGGCGTTCGAAGTGAGCGGAGTCATGCTGCTCTTGCTCATGCTCTACCACCAAGTACTATGGCAACTCACAGACTTCGTTACGTAAGAAAAGGTGGATATCAATGTACGGGTACGAATGGACAGAAGAATATGGGATCTACCGCCTAAGCATAACTTCAAAGGTCGAGAAAGAGATTCGACCCGTATTTCCCGAAGAACTAGATTTCCTCGGAGCATCAAAGTACTGGCACTACCCGCAATCGGACAAGCCAGTCCTGTGGGCCGAAGGAATCCGTCGCTACATCCTAAATGGCCGGTGCATCGGGCAGGCGAAAGGCGGAGGTATGTACACCCGTCCACAACTCGAGGCACAGGAGTCAGGTCTTGAGTTGAAGACGGTGGATACAGCGAGGCTTTGGTCGGAAAACGAGGGGATCATGAAAGGTTTAGAGCAGACTGCGATAGGATTTATTCGTGAGACTTACCAGAGGTTCAGAGAGCTCGGGTACGCCTTTGTTGTGGCTTTCAGCGGAGGTAAAGACTCCCTGGTTTTGATGGACTTAGTGAGCAAGGCTCTCCCACCGGGTGAGTTTTTTGTTGTGTTCAGCAACACCGGGATGGAGCTGGAATGCACGCTGAACTCAGTTAGACTAGCCAAGGAGCATTGGCACAATGTGGCATTTGTTGAAGTAGAGAGCCACCTGCCTCCTGCCACGACCTGGGAAGCATTCGGCCCTCCAGGAAGACGACTACGATGGTGCTGCCATGTCCACAAGTCCGTTCCAGCAGTACTACAGCTCCGTGAGATCACGGGCAACGATTGCCTCCGAACAGTGGTTTTTGATGGGATTCGTGCAGAAGAAAGCGTTCAGCGATCGGGGTACGATGAGATAAGTATTGGCAAAAAGAGCGCAAGTCAGACTAACTGCAGTCCCATATTTAGATGGAACACCGCAGAGGTGTATCTGTACCTCCTAGCTAACAACCTTCTCTTTAACAGCGCATACAAGTCTGGCTTATTTCGAGTTGGCTGCAAGGTATGTCCTCTGTCGTCATCCTGGTGGGACGGCATAGCTAATCACCGATACAAGCAAGAGATGGCCCCTTTGCTGCGAAGGGTTGAAGAGTATGCCATTGCTACAGTCCCTCCTAAGGAAGTTCGTCGATTTGTGGACAAAGGAGGATGGAAGGGTCGCATTGGTGGCAGAGGTTTACGCAACGGAGGGAACAGGGTCTCCGAGACAATCGAAGACAACTCAATCAGGTTAACCTTCCTGTCCAAGACCCAGACCTGGATGGCGGTTGCACCTCTGTTAGGCCCGATCGTTGGAGTAGATGAGAACGGAGGGACACAGCTCATCAATGGACGTCAGTTCCGATTCACATTCACGGACGATGAGACCTTGACAGTGTCCTATTCACCATACTCAGCCATGGATCGCTTTCTCGTCAGTCGGCTTCGGGGCGTGGCAGGCAAGGTTGCCTACTGCGTCGGGTGCAAGACATGTGTCGCCCAATGTCCGAACGGGGCCTTCGTGATCGAAGAAGGCAAGATCCGTGTAAGGGAAGACAAGTGCACTCATTGTGGTATATGCATAAGCTTCGTTGGCGGCAAGGGCTGCCTCGTAGCGAAGTCATTGATGACATCGGGGGGATATGGGATGGATCTGAAAGGCATGAATCGGTACCAGCACTTCGGGCTACGGAGTTCATGGCTCGAGCACTTCTTTGAGTACGGCAGCGAGTGCTTCTCAAAGGGACATCTCGGCAATCGTCAATATGACTCGCTTCGAGTCTGGCTAAGAGAAGCAGGGCTACTACATCCGGGTAATAAAGGGAATAAGAGTGGAACCCCTACGCCCCTTTTTGAGAAGATCAGATCACTGGGTCCACATAACCCAATCACCTGGGCCGTTATTTGGACAAACCTCGCTTACCGTTCCACGATCGTAAGGTGGTTCATGCTCCACGCGAGTGCCGGCGAAGTCTACGAAAAGAGTGATTTGGTTCTTATGCTCGGTGACAGTTATTCACGTTCTTCTCGAGAGAACGCCGTGACAGCCCTGTTCGAGACCCTTCGACATAGCCCTATTGGAGCCGCACTGCGGCAAGGCATACCCATACCCATCGGTAATAGCTATAAATACGCAAAACAGGGCTGGGAGACTCCCGAAGCCGTAGCAATACTATACGCGCTTTACGTGTGGGCGGAGAAAACTAACCGCTATGCGTTCACCCTCTCACAACTTGAGAATGCTCGCAATGATTCATCGATAATCGCGATGGATCCGGTAGCCATATTCGGCATCTCTCCAGCTGCTTTGAAGAGCATTCTTCAGGAAATCGCTCTCCACCTTGGGCAATACATACGTGTCACCTTCGTAGCGGATCTCGATAACGTTAGATTGTTCCCGGAGTTTAGCTCGCTCGATATCCTAGATATAGCCCTTACATAGGGAGGACGGACACGATGGCTAAGTATAGCGCTTACATAGAACTGAGTCCTCATTATGAGTCCGTTGTCGACATCAACTCAGAAGAGCGAAATCCAAATCTGTGGCAGGAGTACATCGTCCATCAAGACATGAGGATAGCTATAGAAAAGATCTGCGAATCTCTCAAGAATGAGAAGAAAGACTCTCGACGTTCCTTCTGGATCCATGGGGCCTATGGAACAGGCAAGACGTACGCAGCCATTGTTCTTAAGCACCTGTTCGAGGACCCAATAGAGAGGATTCAAGGATTTCTCTCTAGATCTCTACTACTCCCGTATCGCGAAAGGTTCCTTGCGCTCCGCAAGCGCGGCGATTATCTGGTCGCATGGCGAAGCGGTTGCACGGATGTGAGAAGTGGGACCCAGCTCATGATGGAGATGGAAATCACTATTCGCCAAAGCCTAAAAGCTATGTTCGGAGATGATGCATACGCCGGAACACTGTCAACTGCGTCCCCTCTGGGAATCTCAGCAACCTGCAGAGTCTAGGAGGCGCATCATTGTTCCCCTGTTCGCCTGCAAAGATATCTTCCACGGACTTATCCCTAGTATCGATGAGAGGCAAGCGGATTATCTGTGGGAATTGGAATGCGATGAGCCGGGAAACCGGCGGTTTACAGTTTCGGTGTTTGCTCCGATATTCAGACATGCCCTCAAAGAGCTCAAGCCCATAGTGGGGATGAAGAAATGGCTGACTTACTGTGAGAGGGACGAAGCAGACACCGAGAACTTTTCGATCGTGACTGGGCTATGGGGCAATGCTCAGAACACTTCGGGAATCGTCAGCGTCCGGGTCATCGAGAGCCCGTTCGATTACGTATCTGGGATGGTTAGCGATGGCCATAAGCTGAAGAGAGAATGGGGAACTGAGCAACAGTGGGCAAGCCTTGTGAGTCAAGTCGTCAATAACGCCCCCTTCAACAGGACCATCCTGAGTGCCATGAACTTACTCCATTTCGATATAAGAGCTATGCTTGCACAGTGGCGTTCCACAGACGCCAATAAGAGGTGGCTCACTTGGTTGTGGTATCGAGTGAACGAAGTTAGCGACTACTATGGGTACGTGTTCGGTAATTTGACGTCGCTTTCCTCACTTGAAAAGGAAATGTGTCACGCGATCTTCAGGGTGGTATCAACTCGACCGGAGTGGATACCCCAATACCTAGAAGCTCTTGAATCCCTTGGCGTGCAAAGCTTTGATAGAGAGTATTTTGATCACCTAGATGCACTACCTCTACCGGAAACTAGGCTTGCACTCCTGACAGGAAGAACGCACGAAGAACGAGCCTTTGCGATCAGGACGGTAGGATATTGGCTAAGAAAAGGAGCTTCTCTGCCTGCAGTGCTGGAGTCGATACGAGACAGGTTCCCGCTGTTGGCTGCGTACTTGGAGCCTACCGACTCATACCAATCCACTGAACTCACAGATTATTTTCGGTGGTACAGAGAACAAAAGCTAAGGAATGAGTATCCTGGAACGACTCCGATACCAAAGGTGAACTTGGAAAACTATGACAGTCGATACAGCAAGCTGAGCCAATATTCGCACCAGGACTGCTATATGCTTTGGATAGATGGAATGGGTGTTGAATGGATGCCGCTGCTGCTATGGTGCATCAGACGAGCGCAGCCTGATTCGACAGTGGAATGGCACGTAACAACTTCACTCGTACCAACCGAAACTCAGGATAATGCCCAATGGGAGGAGTTGGCATGTCCATATGAGAAGTGGAACCGACTAGACAGCCTTGCACACAAAGGAATGCCCGACGACCAGGACTATTATTCTTGCATTGCTTATCAATTCGAAGTCATTGAGGCCGCAGCAGAGCGGGCAGTTTTATTGCTCAAGGAATCTGACTGCGTTGTCATCACGTCCGACCATGGAAGCAGTAGGATGGCAGCGCTGTCTTTTCACATTTCTGAAAGCTTGTCCGCACCAGTTGGTTCGCGCGTGCGCAGCTATGGTCGCTACTGTGAGCTTTCAGGCCCTCTGTCAGAAACAGATCGGATGCCTTGTGTTCGACACGTCAGAAGCGATAATACAGAGTATCTGGTAATGACAACCCACGATCACTATTCTCAATCGGGAAATGCCGCAGGAGTCAACTCTGAAGACCAAGCCCGATCAGGCGAGATCCATGGAGGCATGACTCCGGAGGAGTATCTTGTACCAGTAGTGGTGTTGAGAAGATCCGTCCCTCTGACTCCTCTAGACTATAGAATCGAGGATCGCGATTCAGTTTCGTGATAAGGGGCAGGCAAGGCTCTCACTGCAGTTCACAAGGCCAATCAAGAGCCTCGAGGTGTCCTGCCAAGTTGGGAAAGGAACCTGCTCCATGGTTACGGATGACCAGTGGACAGTGTTCTTTCCGAATATTGGTCTGGGGTCATATGATCTTGAAGTCGTCGCAAACGGAACACTTCTCACGCGACATGCAAGCTTTGAGGTGAAGGCGAAAGGTATTGGTCGAAATCCCGATCCATTCGAGGTAGGTGGAGGCTTATGAAGACTAGCCGCTGCTATGAATGTGATAGAGTGCTATCGAAAGATGAAATGGCACTCTCCCGCAAGATGCTGGGAAGAGAACATCAATCATTTCTTCTGCCTCGGGTGTCTCGCAGACTATCTGGAGTGCAGCCCGGAGGATCTCGAGATCAGAGATCCAGGAATTCAGAGCAACAAGGCTGTAGCCTATTTCTGTAATAGGCACGAGGAGGGTCTTGGATGCTGGAAGCCAAGATGAAAGGATTGTATTCTCAGAAATGATCGTACTGAAAAATCCCAAGAGAACAGAATTCTTCTCGAGTCTGAGCCTGCCATCATACCATGAGAGATTGGCTCGTGATGAAATTCTCCGACGAGTTGGGCAACATAAATCATGATTCGGTCAACGAGTACATTAAGCGATACATACCCGGGCGCGAAGACTTTGAGCAGTTCAAGTATCAGATGGTGAATGGTGAGATCGTTCGATTCTTAGCGCGCATCCGCGTCACGGTTAACATTAAGACCGGCAAAACGACTTTCGAGCTGCCCGATTTTGGCGGCTCTAGAACCGGTGCCGCAGGTGAAGTTGACAAGCACGTCGTCGAGGACTGGCAGGATGTGCTCCTTCGCGAGAGAGTGAGAACTGGGGAATCCTCGAATTAACATGGAGAAAGGACTATTCGACACGGAAGCCCCAAAGGTTTGATTCGTACTGGTCCGAGATGAGCCTTTCTGTCCCTATACTATAGACCTGGAGTACTATCGAGAAGCTCGAGAAGCAATTCTCTACACAAGAGTGGCTTGACGTGCTTATCTCAGCGGTTGACTATAACCCCAAAGGCTATGACAACGAGGAGCAGAAACTCTACTTCCTAAGAAGACTTCTGCCCTTTGTGGAGCGACGCGTCAACCTTATCGAGTTGGCGCCAAAAGGCACCGGCAAGAGCTATGTGTATCACAAGATCAGCAAGCGTGCGCTGGCTCATTTCTGGAGGTACCGTATCCCGAGCAACTCTAATATACGATAATGCCAAAAAGCAGGGCGGGCTCATCCACACGTTTCGATTACGTTGGGTTTGACGAAATTCAGTCAATGACCTTCGAGCAGCCAAATCAGATACAGGCGGCCCTTAAGGATTACATGGAGTTTGGAGAGGTGAAAGGTTTCGACGCGCAAATGACAGCGGATGCCGGGATCGTCGTCCTAGGCAACGTTGACTCCTCAAAGTTCAATACCGACCGTAACATGGTTGATGCTATCAACCCGATCTTTCGCGAGTCTGCAACCCTGGATCGCTTTCACGGTTTCATCCCGGGGTGGAAGATACCAGGGATTCGACAGGATCTCATTGCCGATGGATGGGCACTCAATACTGAGTACTTCGCTGAAGTTCTTCACGAAATGAGAGGTGAGCTCGTGTATTCAGCGATTGTTGACGAGTGCCTTGATGTCCCACACAACGCCGGCAAACGCGATTATGCGGCAGTTCAGCGACTCTGCACCGCTTTCACGAAACTCATTTTCCCACATGCAAGACATAAGTCGGATATCCTGCCTGGTGAGTTCATAAAGTACTGTCTTGAGCCCGCACTGGATATGAGACGAATAATAAAGAAGCAGCTCTGCGCTGTGGATCCAGGAGAGTTCGATGTACCCGAAAAGAGAGACATACCGGATATTAGGTACAGATTCTAGTATCTCGATATGTTGTATCCCGCAAGTGACCTTTCGGGCGCTGGGCAGATCACCTGGAGTGCACAGGACACCCCCTGCGAACAGGTCACTATACAGGCGAAACGACAACCCGAAGGTTCTCGGTCGCATAGAACCCTAATGTCTGATCTGGCAATCTAGGATCTCAGGAGGTTCTTCCCTTGGAGCTGATGAGGAGACTAGACTGCGCCATAAAGAAAGCCTGGAAGGAAGATATTCACAGGGATTATGCAGCTGACCATCTGCTACGAGAAGACGTTCTTAAGGCCGCTTTGCGTTCTCACATATTGGAGCGACTCGGTGGCGATGGATTCTGCAGACGCAACCGAGTTCGACTATTCACTGAGTACGGACTAGGCAACGGAAAACGGGCGGACATTGCGATAGTGCGTCTGCAACGCCTCAGCGAAATGGACTATGAGTATGACGTGCTTAATCGCGTGGAAAGCGTACTCGCCATCATCGAATGCAAGTTTCGGAGAAGTAACGGGCTAGATGCATTCAAGCATGACGCGCGCAAGGTTCGCGAACTAGCCCGATTAGCTTCTTATCGAGGCAGTCAGTTCTACCTTGCCGGAATCCAGGAAGGTATACGGTCGGCAAACCGGCTAGGGGTGCTCAGACCAAGGCAGCAGCGCTCATGGGCCTGTGGGCGAGTCACCGAACATCGGCTGTTGGGTTCAACGGAGCGACGATGAATACGAGTTTGTTTTTGAAGTCCTACCCTACAACAACCTGAACACCACGATTCGTTACAGGAAGCTCTAGGTTTCGGACATGGGAGGGTTCTAGTAGCCACCGCTTCTCGATACCCCTACCCATGCGTACCAGTTGCTCAGTGGATGGGTGCCGTCTATGCGGCGTCGCCTTCTGGCGAGTTCAGTCCGGAGTTGAAGACAACCGAGCTCAACTGCTGCCAGCCAAGACGAGCCGGCAGGTTAGCCTACCCGTCGCGTCGAAAGATTCAATAATCCGACAAAAACCAGATAATCTTGAGCGCCGACGTGAGCATTGAAAGGAAGTCGCTCTCATGGCCACGATGATTCCCGACGTGGATCCTCGAGACATCCCAAATAGCGGTAGAAGCAGGGTATATGCAGCTCTGCGAACCCTTTCTTCTGTATGTGTTCTACAGCAAAACGGAGCCGCCAAGTGGAATCACGTCCGGCTGAAGATCGCCAGTAAGGGAGGTCAGGATAATGGAGGTCCACCGAAAACTAGATGACCTATATAGGCTACATATTGCCACAATACGTCTGACTCACGGTGGTGCGCGCTGAAACTCAGAGATGGCGTGGTTTCCCACCCTCCAAGTTCATCTATGCTTTCTTCACGTTCAACAGCGCCTACTCAATCAACTGGCGGGACGCTTTTTATCGTAGAATAGTGACCGATTGGGGCAGTATTCGTGAGAGAGAAAAGATCGGAAACTACACGAGACTCTTTGAGCAGATGAATGAGGAAGAGGCTGCAAAGGAGTTCCTCGGTAAACTGAGTCTTTACATTCGCAGCTGGGCGGATCTCGATCTTCAGACAGCCGAACGCGAGCTGCAAGACATCGACCATAGATGAAAGAAGTGGTCCTTACGTTGACTCTTTCAGAGCAGCATTTCATGGGATTTGCTCCGGGCAACAGCCTCGCCATTTTGCAGAGAGGCTGAGCGGTCTCCTGCAGTTCGTATATCAGGTCCGGAACAACATCTTCCACGGAACAAAGACCCTGGCCGACATGGCCGCGCTTCCCCAGCAAAGAAGGCTGTCAATATATACGTCAATATTGTGCGCCACACAGGATGTCTTCTTCAAGATTGCTCAGGCAGCGTGCCCTGGGTGGTACCCTCCTTCCATCCACGTGACTACGGGTAATCACCGTCGTGTCAGAACGGAACAGACATTGCTTCTGCAAGGCACACTCAAAGAGCGATATGGCATTGACGTACCAGATGGGCCCTTGTTCTATCCCTGTTGCGGCCATGATACGTTCGAACCAATCCAGCTCTTCATCGACGGTATCTCTGAGTTTCACTTTGTGGATAAACATTTCATACCGCGAATTCCTTCCGCAGATCGTGCTCGCCGGAGGCAGATGGATAGGCACAGTGGGAGTGAGGTCAGCTTCGTTGTGCAGCAGATCCATATCGAGCGTGCGCCAACCTATCATCGTCACATTTGGGCTATGAACCAGACACCCAATAGGACCATCGAACTGCACTGCAAGATGGAGGATGGAGAGGCTGCTTTTTCCGTACTTCCACGGCTCAGCGTGTTCTACTATCGAGGTGACAGTATAGGAGAGGGCGGCAGCGGCACATGGTGGTTTGGGCCGCGTCTATTTCATATACTGCTCGACAAGATCGTAGACGGCGGGCTTATAGTGACCGATGGCTCGAACTGGGACCCGGATCTGCCCAATGTGCCCTGGTCGCCAATATGGCAGGAGCATCCATGGTTTGAGCGTGACGCCTCAAGCGTAAGCAGGACTGATTTTGTGTACCGCGATCGCCGGTTTAGCCGACTTTGTCGGTGTGGAACGCGCTACGGACCCGTGTATGCGTGGAAGGTCACCCGGATTCCAGCGATTAATCTGTACTCCAAAGGATAAGGGTGGATTACCATGACCATCGGAGCATTTTCGGTCAGTTTGGGCATGTTCGAGAGGAACATACTGACCTTCAATCCGGGGTGGGACCATAGCGCGCGGGAAGTGAACCCGTTCAAAGACGTGCGCGTGCTTCAGGAGGAGTTGAGGGAGAAGGGGATCGAGTTCGCCGCCGAAGTAGATCCGGCAACCAAAGGACCCGGCAGCTTCATGATCCTAGATCCCGATGGGAACCCGATCCTCGTTGACCAACACAGGTAGGCGTATCCGCAATGCTACTCTTCCAGCGCCTTCTCCAGCACGCTGCGGATCTTGTCCCTGCTGGGAACTCCCTCGTGCAGCTTATCTTTGCCGATCCACAGGCAGGGCACGTAGTAGTAGTCGTAGTTGCCTGCTATCTCCGGGTTTTCGCTCTCCTCGATCTTCTTGATGGGGATCTCGGCGAACCTCGGGTTCTCCGCTGTGAGTTCCGCGATAAGCCTATCCGCACGCTTACAGTGGGGGCACTGGGCAAGGTAGAAATACGTTATCTCCTTCATTCGCCGTTCCTTAGCCTCCTCATTCTCGACAGGCATCCCCGTGCCCGTAGCACAGGGTTACGCTCATCAAAGTTGTATCATAACGGCCTACAGCCGCAATGTGGCTGTTCCTGCAAATTCCGCAAGATACTCGGCAGGCCGGAATATGAGAGTTGTCGTGGAGGACTCTGAAAGTCAGGCATGGTATAATATGCCATGGTGCAAGAAGACAAACGCGGACCTCATCGATCGGCGGACTAGAGATCATCTACCGGATTCTGCGCAGCAGAACTGACAATCTAGCGTCGGAATGGAGTGAGCCTCGGTTGGCTAAAGACATTGTCCAGGTCCACAATCCAAGAACCGACAGGTACGTCAAGATAGATCGCGACGCCGGCCGTATCTTAGCGGAGAAGAAGAGTCCCGGTCCATACAAGAACATCCCTGTAGCGCGCAAACCCAAAGACAGTTGATTCTGTACGATCCCACCAGTGGCGGCGTCGTAACTACCCCAACCGCGTGCAGACCCAGAACATGCTTCTTCATGAGCAAGCTGGGGGAAGGTGCTCCTCCTATCGTCTCGGCGGTGAGGAAGCGCCTCACTCTTGTTCTCGGCGAGGCTGACTACTGCCTCATTGACGCCAGCGCCGTGACGACGGGCAAGGACTATCTTCGCAAGATCTGGGATCTTATCGTGAGCGTTCCGGTAGGGATAGCTCTCATCTACAAAGGAATGCCGACAAGGACTGTCGGCAACGTGTTCTATGAGATAGGCATGATGCAGGCACTCGGAAAGGACACACTCATCATCAAAGAACCCGGGGCCAAGATTCCATCTGACTTTGTGAGAACCGAGTACGTCCAATGGGATAAGCGGTTTGACGACGGCGTGCGAGCATTCCTTACCTCGGTGATGGAAAACGCGGAGTTCCTCGCTACCGTAGCCGAGCAGGTGGAGCGCAACCCTTTGCTGGCTATCGACTGCTACCGGCGCGCATATCTCCTGACAGGCGATGAGGAATACTGCCGCAAGACTGACACTCTCCTCGCGAGCGGCGAGATCGGAAAAAGGGCCAGGAACAGCGTTGAGTACCTCGCTGCAGGATTCAGGGGGCACGCGCGAGCTATCGCTGCAGCCCGCCGTCAAGCAGCTGCAACTAAATTGCGTCCCCGTAACTAATCCGCCGCGATATACCCCTGATGTAAAAAGTGTTTGACATGTGTCGCCGCGCCGATCTATCATCGGGATGTCAAAGACTTTTGACACAGGAAGGCGGACAGCAAGACGATGAACAACCGCATCCAGTCACTTCGCGAGGCGCTGGGGCTTACGCAGGAGGAAGTGGCGAGGCGAGTCGGAGTGACCCGCCAGACGATAAACGCCATTGAGAACAACAAGTACAATCCCACGCTGGAACTGGCATTTAAGCTGGCGCGCCTCTTCAACACCACGGTCGACAACGTGTTCCTGTATGAAGGTAGGGAGGGATCTCGATGAGTTTCTGGGGTTTCATGGGCTTCGTGAGCGGCCTTGCCGTGGGGATCGCAGCGGTTGCGATCAGAACCACGATTGTACTCCGCAGGGGCGGCTCCGTAGAGACTGATGAAATGACAAGAGCGGTGTATCAAAAGGCGTCCGTCTTCACCCTTTCGGTGACCGGTCTATTGGTCTTCGGCGGCTGGATAGCCGACAACGTGCTGAGATACTCGCGGGGGGAACCGGTGAAGATCCTTTCTCCCTGGGGGATCGTTGCATTCACCATCATATACGCCATGTTCTTGTCGTCTTTGGTGCTGTACTGGAGGCATACCGGCACCTTCCTCAACTTCGACTGTCCGCGTCACCGGCAGTTGGGCATGGCCGGCGGTATGCTCGGCATATCTGCGGTGTTTTTCGGCAGAATGTTGACGACCATGCGCGAACTCGCTCTTCCGCTCGTTCCGGTGATGGCTTTCTGTCTCTTCATAGGAGGCCGCCTTCTGGTTACGGGGATGAGGAGCAAGCAGTAAGCCGCGATGAGGGTCGTGCCGCGATCTCTCGCACGCACTCCTCCGCTATCGCGGCTACCTCGTCGATGTAAGCGAGATTCACCTGGTCGGGCACATCCGCCTTGCTGTGAACCCACGCGAGGTCGAGCATCCACAATCTGTTCGCCCGCGCAAAGGAGGCTACTTTCCAAGGTCGTTTGAACGACAGATGGTCAGAGGCGTAGAAGGCGGTGGCCGAAGCTTTGGCATCCTGCGCTGTCTTGGTCGCGAGAATGTCGTCCACGAGTTCCCGGCTTCCGGATACAAAGATCCTCTTGCCCCTGCCGACGCAGTCGAAGTTGAGCAGGTAGGCATTCTCGTGATCAACGGGTATGCCGTGAAGGCTTCCGCCCTGCTTCGAGAGGTAGCGGCGGAAGAACGCCGCCGACCCGAACAAGCCCACTTCCTCGAAGTTGAAGAACACGGGGACAATGTTGACCCCGCCAACGCCAGATAGCCGGTCAACACAGTCAAGTACGGCGAACACTCCGGAGGCGTTGTCATCTCCTCCCCTGGACGCGTTCCCGAACATGAAGTAACCGCCGGCTGCCGCCGCAACCCACACGGCCAACGGGGAGACCAAATCGGCGAGGGCAGTGCAGAGAACTCCATAGCCCAGCAGCTTCAGTGACTGCGCCACCAGGGATCCGGAGAATATTGCGGATGTCGAGTCAAAGTGCGCTCCTATCACAATTGTAGGCGCAGACGGCGAAGAGGATGGGGAGGACGGCACGCCGAACACGCAGAGCGGAGCGCCTTTGCGTATGCTGTGAGCGCCCCTCGCGATAGGGCCAAGCATCATCACCATGAACGCGGGCGCGGCTACCGTGTCCATGGTGAGCAGGTAGAGAATCGCGAATGCCAAAATCCCCAACGCCATCGCGATAGGTCTCGCCAAGGCTCGCCGGTCCACGTAGGCGTGGGCGACGAAACCCCTGGCCTCGAGAGAACGCTCTAGAAACGCAGCCGCCTCTGTGTTATGAATTGTGCCTACAAGACGGCCTGCGCGGCAGAAATCGCTGAATTCCTTTTGGTATGCTCCCGTATCTCTCACAGTCCACGCATCTCCATTAAGTTACCGTATTCTACGACCAGTGCCCGCGTACCTGTGAAGCGCCGGCCCGGTCGATGAGGCATCTAGCGCGAGCTTCCGACACACCCTAACCCCATGAGAAAAACTCACATCCAAGAGCATTCAAACGCCGAGGAGTGCAGTGTAGACGCAGACTCGCGGCCGCCGCTCAGCGCCTATCACGACTCCCAGGACCTGCGGTACCGGGCACCATTCGGCGCTCGCCGCTGCGGCGACAAAGTGACACTACGGCTGATGGTCGGGAGCGACGCGCCGGTCGACGAGTGCTTCGTACGCCTTGAAACCGGCGGCGGAAAGGTTCTGCAGCCGATGCTGCCGGTCCACCGTGAAGACCTTTCCTCGTTGTCACGTGAATTCTCCATAGGCACCATCTTCGAGGCTACAGTCCTCCTCCCGCAGGAACCGGGATTGGTGTGGTACACCTTTGAAATGAAGGCCGGCGGCAAGACTTACAGGTACCATAACAACTCCGAGAGGCTCGGCGGAGAAGGGATGCTCTCCGGAAAGGAAGGGCTCCCTTACCAGATCACTGTCTACAGGCCGTCCATCGTCCCTTCGTGGTTCAAGAAGGAAGTCATGTACCAGATCTACGTGGACCGGTTCTTCAACGGCAATCCCGGCGGTGCGGTGCTGAACCCAAAGAAGAAAGCCCTGCTCCATGCTCACTGGGATGACACGCCTTTCTACGTGAGGGACGAAAAAGGGAGGGTCAGGCGGTGGACCTTCTTCGGAGGAAACCTTGAGGGAGTAATCGCGAAGCTGCCGTACCTGGAGGAGTTGGGGATCGGCATCATCTACTTGAACCCCATCTTCGAGGCGGCGAGCAACCACAAATACGATACAGGCGATTATCTCAAGATCGATCCGATGTACGGAGACTTATCGACGTTCGTCCGCCTGATACGCGAGGCCGAAAAGAGAGGCATCTCCGTCATCCTAGACGGCGTCTTCAGCCACACGGGTGCCGACAGCAGATACTTCAATAAGTACGGGCATTACCCCGAATTAGGGGCTTACCAGGCAGAAATATCGCCTTACTACTCCTGGTACAAGTTAAGCCGCCCTGGCGGCGAGTACGAGTCCTGGTGGGGGGAGGAAGACCTTCCCAACGTGAATGAACTGGACCCCTCCTACATGGACTTCATCCTCGGGCGCGAGCACGGTGTCGCGCGCTTTTGGCTGAATAAGGGGGCCAAGGGGTGGCGCCTGGATGTGGCGGATGAACTGCCGGACGAGTTCATCAAGCGCCTCCGCCTTGCTGTGAAGGAGACCGACCCCGAAGCCGTGCTCATCGGCGAAGTCTGGGAAGATGCCTCCAATAAGGTAAGCTACGGAAAACGGCGAGAGTACCTTTTCGGCGACGAGCTCGATTCGGCGATGAACTACCCTCTCAGGGAGGCCCTTCTCAAGTACGTCCTCGGCATGTGGAGCGCGAAGGGCGCGGTCACAAGGATCATGAGCCTCTACGAAAACTACCCTCCTGAGAATTTCAAGGCATCGATGAACCTCATCGGCAGCCACGACAGGGCACGGATCCTAACGCTGCTCGGCGACGCTCCGCCTGAGGAAAGCCTGACGTCAGCCGAGAGAGAAGACTTTCGACTCTCTCGCCCGGCGCGCAAGAAGGCGGTCAAGCGGCTGAAGCTGCTGTCTCTCCTCCAGATGACCCTCCCCGGAGTGCCGTGCATCTACTACGGAGATGAAGCCGGTCTGGAGGGCTACTCCGATCCTTACAACCGCGGCACTTATCCTTGGGGCCGCGAGGACAAGGCTCTCCTCGATTGGCACAAGAAACTCGTCTGGCTGCGGAAGGATTACGACGTCATAAGGGAAGGAGACTTCGACCCGTTCAGCATCGGCGACGACGTGCTGGGCTTCAGGACTCGAACGGCGCGCGAAGAGATCATTGTTTGCGCGAATAGGAACAGGTTCGAGGATATCCAGATCGGTCTGCCGGTGCGTGTGCCGGGCGCCGGCTCTCACAGACCATCCGACGGCGTCACTGACGTGAAGGGCAGCGAGCCCTCTGGCGGCAGAGCAGGGATCCTCGTCCTAGAGTTGCTCTCAGGCGAAAAGGTGACGCCGGACTCGCAGGTCATCAGGAGCACTCTCAAGCCTCTGGAAGGCAAAGTGTTCTACATCCTGCATCGCGAGTCGAGGCCGGCCACAACACCGTTCTCTGAACGCAGCTGCGGAATCCTGCTCCACGTCACGTCGCTGCCCTCTCGGTGGGGGATCGGTGACATGGGCAAAGACGCATATCGCTTCGTGGACTTCCTCGCGGAGTCAGGGCAAAGGCTGTGGCAGATCCTGCCCCTGAACCCCGTGGGCCCCGGAAACTCCCCTTACCGGAGTCCCTCGGCGATGGCAGGCAACCCGCTCCTCATCAGCCCTGACTTAATGCTGGAGGAAGGCCTCCTGACCCAGGAGGAGGTGCGGAAGGAACTGGGCCGGCTGTCTGCACGCTACCGGAACCCCAGAAGAGTGGATTACCCTCTGGTGCGGGAAGTGAAGGAGAGGCTTTTCCGCCAAGCCTGGGAAAGGTTCCGAGAGGAGCGGGGAACAAATGCGGGCATCAAAGCAGACCGCCCCGCTCTCGCGTCATTCCGGGCGTTCATGCGGAAGAACAGGTCATGGCTCAGCGACTGCTGTCTCTTCACGGCGCTCAAGGAGCGCTATGGCGGCCTCTCCTGGACAAAATGGGAAGCCGGTGCAGCAATGCGAGACCCCGAAACACTGGCGCGCCTAAGGAGGCAGCTGTCAAAGGAGGTGCATTTCGGCTGCTTCCTGCAGTACATTTTCTTCCGCCAATGGATGCGGCTAAGAGACTACGCCAACAGCAAAGGCGTGAGGATCATCGGCGATATTCCCATCTACGCGGACGCCGACAGCACCGACACATGGGCGAGCAGAAGGCTGTTCAAACTTGACGAGCTCGGCAACCCTGAAGCAGTGGCCGGCGTCCCGCCGGACTACTTCAGCGAGACCGGGCAGCTTTGGGGAAACCCGGTATACAACTGGCGCGAGATGGAAAAGGACGGCTACTCCTGGTGGAAGAAGAGGATACGCCAGGCGCTGACGCTCTGCGACTATGTCCGGCTAGACCATTTCCGGGGATTTGAGGCGTTTTGGGAGGTTCCCGCTAGCGAGGCCACCGCCGAGAAAGGGAGGTGGCTGAAAGGTCCCGGAAAAAGATTTTTCGAGGCACTCAAGGCAGAGTTCGGGGAACTGCCCTTCATAGCGGAAGACCTCGGGTTTATCACTCCCGGAGTGCGAAACCTGAAGAACATCCTCGGTCTGCCCGGAATGAGGATCTACCAGTTTGAGGAGTCAGCCAGCGATGAGGCACACGTTCGCGGGCACCCGATCCGTTTGACTGACACGGAGTGTGTCTACTACTCCGGCACGCACGACAACGATACGTTGATGGGGTGGTATGGCCGGGGAGCTGCCGACCTCTCTAGCGCAGCGCGGGAAAAACTCGCCCGGCGCATCCTGCAGCGCATCTACGAGAGCGACGCCAAGTGGGTGATCATCCCGTTACAGGATATCCTCGGGCTAGGGAGCGACGCCCGCATGAACACCCCCGGCACCGTGGACGACAACTGGACGTGGCGCATGGAAGCCGGCGACCTCACTCCGGAGAGAACGAAGTGGCTGAGGATGACAGCTGTTGAAACTGGTCGCTTTCAAGCAATATAGGCCTGACCAAACACAAGCCGGGCCGGTTGAAGGAAGAACGGCGCGAGACGGCTAAAAAGGAAAGTGGCAGGTTCGCCCGGCTTGCGCGAGCAGAAGCTTGTGAGAGAGGGCGGACGGGTTCGCAAACAGCCCGCAGCCGCAGGTCTCAGATTGTGGAAGTAGGAGGTCCAACAGGTGATTCGCCAGCTGACGGAAGCTGACAGGGAATCGGCGATCGTGCTGATCCGGCAGTTCTTCGAGCACCATTCCAGGTGCGTCTCGACACCTCGCATCGTTGCCGACGAAGAGGCGCTCAAGACATGGGGACAGTGGCTGCAAAATCCCGTGTTCGGCTGCATAGAAGAAGGACGGTTGCTCGGACTTATCCGTTTCCGGGAGGACCACGGTACCTATTGGATTGAAGACCTTATCGTGCATGAAGAAAAGCGAGGAAGCGGCATTGGGGGACGTATCCTCAAGTGGGCCGAAGAGTGGGCGAAATCGAGGGGAGCCGACGCTCTGTACCTTGACGTCGTGCCCGCCAACCTGGAGGCGCTGGACTTCTTCCTGAGTCACGGTTACGACCTTCTGAACACCATTGAACTCCGCAAGAGTTTCGGACGGACGCCACCAAGAGCCGAGATATCGTTCTTGGGAAGGCGTTTTCGGCTCCACAGCTGGCCTGCGGACAAGCCGCTTCCGGGTGACAAGATATGACTTTGGACCGTCTCGCCGAGTGCGCCATCGACAAGAAGGCCATTATCGAGACCTTGCGTGAGGCCTACGCGCTGCCTTTCGAGAGGATGACATTCCTTACCAAAGGCTGGGCATCCCTGTGCTTCAAGATTGAGGCAGCGAATGAATCCTACCTGCTTAAGCTGTACGATGAGTCAAACCCGAAACCTCTTGTGGCCGGTTCACGCGACTTCTATCTCCCGCTCACCTACCAGTTGTATACAGAAGGCCTGCTTCCGCAGATACCGTGCCCGGTAAAGACCGCAGACGGGAGGTTCTACATTAGGTCGTCGCACCTGGCGATCGTCTTCCGCTTCATGGAGGGAGAGGAAGTAGGGTTCGGCGTCCTTCCGGACGACGTCCTTGCAGAACTGGCGACTCTCGTCGGACGGCTCCACCGCAGCACCGGGCAACTATACCTGGAGGATTCGCTCAGCGATGACTACCGGATCACGTTTGAGAGAATGCTGCCGGAATGGCTGGATGCCCTTCATGGGATCAAGAGCGGGAGGCCCGCTGTGAAAGGCTTTAAGGAACTCCTTCTGCCTCGGCGTGGCCGAGCTGACTGGGTTACCTTGAACGACTCAAAGAGTTGCAGGCCAAGATGAGAGCTGAGGCGCGAAGCCTAGTAGTATGCCACACGGACCTGCACGGGGGTAACCTCTTGAGAGATCCGGGCGGTAGATTGCACATCTTGGACTGGGAGAATGCAATGCTTGCCCCTCGCGAGCACGATCTCTTCTCGTTCGCCCCGGATACCCGGTTTGAAAACATCTTCTGGCCCCGGTACGTGAAAGAGGCAGGCTCCGTTCGCCTGGATACCGGCGCGCTGCGCTTCTATGCTTACCGCAGGCTCCTAGAGGATATTTCGGAGTGGCTCCAACAGCTTCTTTATAACCCCCAGAGCGCTGAATACGAGGGGCGTGCTCTTTACTATGCAGCTGAGAGTGTAGCCCAACTGGCCCGCGTCGAGGAGCAGCTATTATCTTGCCTTTCACCCCCAAAATAGTACAGAATGTTTGGGCGCGTTCTGATCCAAGCCAAGGGTGGATTACTTAATGCTGAAGAAGATTTCATCGCTGTTCGGAACTCAAGATATGACGCAGGGAAGGCCGATGGTCAATCTCTTAAAATTCTCGGTACCCCTGCTCATCGGCAACTTTGCTCAGCAAATGTATGCTACGGTCGATTCGATCGTCGTCGGGCGGTACGTAGGCGATAAGGCCCTATCGGCAGTCGGTACTTCACTACCTGTTGTTAACCTACTACTGGTTCTTTTCATGGCAGTAGCGACAGGCGTAGGCATAATGGTGGCACAGTATTTCGGCGCGAAAGACAAAGAAGCATTGTCCCGATCTATTGGAAACGCCATAACCTTGATCATTATCTCTTCGCTAATCATCATGGCCATAGGAATCCCGTTTGCCGGCCCGCTCCTCAAATTGACCAACACACCTGTTGAAACTTTCGACATGGCACGTTCCTACATCACCATTATCTTTTCAGGGATACTGGCCATGGGTATGTACAACATAATCTCGGGCATTCTGCGCGGGCTAGGCAACTCAACATTTCCGCTGCTCACTCTCTTGCTGTCAACCGGGCTCAATACGGTGCTGGACATATGGATGGTCTCAAGCCTCAACATGGGAGTTGCAGGCGCAGCCGTGGCGACTGTCATATCCCAGGGTGTTGCCGGAACTCTGTGCCTTCTCAAACTTTGGCGGATGAGGGATATCGTCGAAATGAAGCCCTCGATCCTGATCCCCGACAAGAAATTCGCGGGGCAGATGCTGAGGCTGGGACTGCCGGCAGGAATAACGCAGGCGATCTTCTCCATGTCGCAGGTTTTCGTTCAATCGCTGACCAACAGCATGGGATATCAGGTGGTTACCTGCACCACGGCGGTGATGCGTATCGACGGCTTTGCGATGATGCCTAACTTCACGTTTGGAATGGCGATAGCTACTTTTGTTGGCCAGAACATCGGGGCGAACAGGATGGACCGCGTGGCCCAGGGAACCAAAGACGTTCTTCGGCTAAGCCTTTCTACTTCGGCAGTACTGGTGTCATTGCTGCTCCTGTTCGGCGGCAACCTGATGCGGATGTTCACCACTACCGAAAGCATTATCATCCTCGCCACAAGGCAGATACGTATTCTTGCTGCAGGATATGTGGCAATGGCGATCAGCCAGGTTTTCGGAAGTATCATGCGGGGCGCGGGAGACACAATGCCTTCGATGTGGATTTCGCTCTTCACTACGGTGGTCATCCGCGTACCAGTTGCCTATATCCTGGCTTGGCTGACAAGGAGCCCGGCCAATCCCAACGGGGTGCCGGAGGCCATCTTCTTCTCGCTGCTCTCCAGCTGGATACTGGGAGCCGTCGCGAACTATCTATGGTACCGGCGCGGCTCGTGGAAGAGCAAGTCGCTCGTACGACACAAGCCCGCGGTGGAGGCTGCGGAAGCATAAAGCGGATCTTGCGGCGGCGGACGCCGGAGGCCGCTATGGAGGGACTTACCGTGACACAACAACGACCCGCTTCAAGCGTGACTTTCCTGTACTTTGAGGATTTGCACGCTGCCAAGGAGTTCTTTTCGTCGGTGCTGGGACTCGAGCAGGTTCTTGACCAGAGATGGGCTGCGATATACCGGACAGGCCAAACCGGCTTCCTCGGAGCGTGCGACGCCCGCAAAGCCTCTGTTTCGGTAGCATCACGAGGAGGAGTCCTCATAAGTCTCAACGTAGACGATGTTGAAACCTGGCACGCGAGGATAGCCCGCCTTGGCGCCTCCAATCAGGAGAGTGTCAGTAACCTCACAGCCATCAAAGAGAATGCCGAAATCGGCCTCAAATCCTTCTTCTTTAAGGGCCCCGAAGGATACGACTTTGAGATCCAGGAATTCACCCGCCCTCACGACCGGAAGCAGTTCATGCCCGAGTGCTAGGCGGGGAGGATTTCGACCGCTAAACATCGAAGAATAACCCTGCCCCGTGCAATGGATACACTACTCCTTGCCTCAGCATACATAAGACCAGACTGCGGGAGGAGGATGAGCCTTGTTTGGGTTTCTTCTGATTGCGTATCTTATCGGCTCGATCCCCACAGCCTACCTGCTCAGCCGGTGGTTTGGAGCTGGGGATATCCGCGAGGTGGGTTCTCGCAACGCGGGAGCCACCAATGTCACCCTCAATGTGGGCTGGTTACCCGGGTTTTTGACCCTGGCAGGTGACATGGGAAAGGGCTACCTCGCGGCGGCAGTCGGCAGCCTTTCCTCGAGCCCCCTTGTCAAGTATCTCACGCCGGCATTCGCCATCGCCGGTCACAACTGGCCTGTTTGGCTCAGATTCCACGGAGGAGGCGGACTCGCCACATTCGTTGGGGGGTGCCTAGCCCTCTCAGGATGGCCTCTGCCCGCCTTCGGACTGGGACTGTGGGGTCTAACTTACCTCCTTCTCAAAGACCACGACCGCAGCGCAGTCCTGGCTTGTGCTTTGCTGCCGGTTGCCGGCCTATTGGCGCAGGAGCCCGCCCAGACGATTACCTTCATCACCACGTCAAGTCTTGCCGTCATGCTGCGCCGCCTGCAATCTATCAAGGAAAGGGTCAAGCGTTGGACCAGGGAATAGGAGGCGGGCCCAGGCGCTAGAGTGGGCAGAGTCCGGTGGCAGAAACCGAGCGGCAGAACCAAGCAGTTGAGCCCGGCGGTAGAAGAGGGCGATAGAGCCGCACCGCGGGGGTATCTCAATTTCCGGTTCTCCCATGATGCAGCATAGTGATTGCCACACTTGTTGCTCTGCCGAGCAGGTCCAGTCGGCAGGATGCTACTCACTGCTGCACCCTAGCCCGGTAATCTGATTACGCATACATCAGCACGCCCTGAGACATGTTGAGTTTCTCCACATGATGTCCAGCTCCACATCTTTGAACCTACAGGTGTGGTCTGAGAAACAGGTGGAATGCGGGCGATGTGCACCGGCCAGCAGTCAAGTCTGAAGACTGCTGAGAATACCCGCAACACTCGCCGCGCATCTGATATCTAGGCAGGAAGTGCTCGAAGAACATACGACCCCCCATGGCACTCAGCGAAAGGATGTCCGACTTTGGCTCCAACCCTGGCTCGGTTCCAACTCTCACCGATCCGCAACCGATCCAGAGTTTTTGTAGGTCTCTCCGCGAACATCTTCCCATTTTGTGGCAATTCATGTTATACTATGGCAAATTCTGACAAGCGGAGGCGGTCAAAGGAAAGGTGTGGATACCCTCCGAGGTTATCGACGAAATGTGGAGATGGATTCCCACCACAGGTGCGCGGGCGATCTACCTGCTTTCTTGGTTCTACGAACCGGCCAGTATCCTTGAGCTTTCCGGCAAGTCCCTAATGGATCGGGGAGTCGTGTCGAAAACGTGCGACATGCTTGAGAGCCGGGGGTGGATGAAGATGGTTCGTTTCCAGGGCAAGTTGCGGCCAACTGCGCTTGTTCCCACGCAGTGCCAAGAAGTCATGGCAACAAGGCTTCAGGAGGGCTTCGAAATGGCCTTCGATAGGGGTGACTTCCTCGCAGGGAAGCGGCTTCAGTGGTGCCTCAAGACCGATGACTATGTGGCTAATGCCGGCCCGCCCTGTTTCCAGAGGATGCCTGTTGACGAGAGACTTCAATGCACCCGCTACTATGAAAGAGTGGCCAAGGCAGTACCTCGACTCGCGCGCCACTACCTTGACAAGGATGGACCGTATTTCGAGACCCTTTCAAGTCTCAGCCAGACGTATATCGAGGAATCATCCTCGGAAACGTTTGCGGAAGGAGCGGGGGAACCCAGTATAAGCTCATATGAAGAGATTGAGGGAGACCTGAAGGTCTTTCTTGAACCGCCGCCTAAGACTTGAGTCAACCTAAGTGAAGCTGGAAGTCAAGCTGAGTCAAGTTGAGTCAAGGAGGTGCCTCCAAGCGTGGATAAGTTGCCGGCAGTGTTCTCAGGGATGGCCGTCGTTTTCGGTCTGCTGCTTCTCACCAAGTACAAAGAGAACAGAAGCGTAAAGCTTGCTTTTTACCTGTCTCTCTTCGCTTCGGGCGTGACGCGCATCGTGTTCATGAAGGTCCCGTTCCCGGGAGCATGGATTGACATCGCAGTGGTGCTGGTGTTTGGCATCGCCTCTCTCCTGGAGGTCTGGCTCCTGGTACGCGAACGCACTGGCTGACGCCAGTCGCAGAAACTAGGCGCTGGAAAGCAGTATCCGGCAAACTGACAAACTGAGCTCTGACAGCCGGGCTTCGGGATGGCTAATTCCTATCTCCGCACGCCCGAATCTCGGCCGTTAGAAACTCGAAATCGATATTGCCGCCGGAGATGACCACGACCACATTCATCCCCCGGAAGCGGTCTCCGCTGCCCATGAGGTAGGCGACTCCGAGGGCCCCTGACGGCTCCGCCACAATCTTGTCCCGCCTTATAAGCTCGATCACTGCCTCTTTCACTTGGTCTTCCGAGGCGGTTACCACGGAGTGGATGCACTTCTCGGCGTATTCGTATCCGATCTTCCCGATCCCGCCGACCACGGCATCGCACACCGACGGCTCCGAAGGGTACTCCTCATAGAAGACCTTGTCCCTAAGGGCAGCCAACATCGCCGGACACGCCTCCGTCTGAACGCCGATAACGCTCACGGAGGGCTTCACTGCTCGCGCGGCGACGCCTATCCCGGTGATGAGCCCTCCGCCTCCGACAGGTACAAGCACGACGTCAACCGTCGGCACATCCTCCACCAGTTCGAGCCCTATCGTGCCGTGCCCGGCAACCGCGACCTCATCAGACGCGGGGTCGAAATAGGTCTTACCGGACCTCTTAGCATGCAAGACAGCCAACGCATGTGCTTCGTCGTAGCTGTTTCCCTCCAAGTGCAGAACGGCTCCGTAACGGCGGATCTTATCGAGTTTGACTTCCGGCGTGCCGCGAGGGACAAAAACATCCGCTCCGATCCCCAGCATGTTCGCCACATAGCTCACCGCCGCTCCGTGATTGCCGGATGAGGCGGCGACGATTCCGGCAGACCGCGCGCTCTCAGAGAGCGTCAGGCCTCTGTTCAACGCTCCCCTGATCTTGAACGAGTTCAGCTTCTGAAGGCACTCCAGTTTGAGGTAGACATTGGCGCCTGTGATATCCGAGAGAAAATCGGACTTCACGGCGGGCGTCCTGATGATACTGCGGAAAATCCGGTCTCTTGCCTGCATTACTTGTCTTAGGGCTATCATGTCTGCCTCCTGAAAAACCTGCTCGACTGCTATTTCTCGCGGGGCGAGGGTCGGGCGCGGCAAATGAACCTTCTACTTGGCTTATCGTAGTTGTCTCACCTAGAGTAAATCAACTTGACTCCTCTTTCTCCTCTGGAATATGATCACCCACAGGATGCGGACAAGCGTCCTAAGCAATTCCTTTAACTCCAGCCCTGCGAGGCGAGAAGGAGGCGCTCTACCATATGAACCTAAATAGGCAGCTAATATGGAAAAGGACTCCGTAGGCGAAAGCCGGGCGGAGTTTTTTTGTGTCACCGGAAGTCCAACATACCAGGGGAGGTTTTTGTGCAATGGAACTCATCGAAAAGGCCCAAATCATGGATCAGGAAGCTATGCGGCGGGCTTTGGTCCGTATAGCTCACGAGATCGTCGAGAGGAACAAGGGCTTGGAAGACGTGGTTATCGTAGGAATCCACAGGCGGGGAGTACCCCTGGCCGAAAGGCTGGCCAAGGCGCTTCACGACGTGGAGAACTTCGAGGTGCCCGTGGGCGAGCTGGACATCACTCTCTATCGCGATGACCTGACGCTCCGCTTCACCCAGCCTCATGTGGGCCCCACGAGAATGCCGGTGGATGTAGCCCAAAAGAAGATCATCCTGGTTGACGACGTGCTCTACACCGGACGCACCATTCGAGCCGCGCTTGACGCCCTCATCGACATGGGTAGGCCCCAGAACATCCAGGTCGCGGTCATGATCGACAGGGGGCACCGTGAGCTGCCCATCCGCGCCGATTACGTGGGCAAGAACGTGCCGACGTCGAGCAAGGAGGTTATCCACGTAAAGGTCGCCGAGATAGACGGACATGACGAAGTCGTCATAGCCGAGGAGAAAGACAAAGAGTGACAAGCTTATAGCCTGAACGCAGCACTCAACGTTGATAGGAAGGAGAAAGGTTAACGTGACACTGAGAGGTCAAGACCTTCTCTCGCTGCAAGAGATGAGCGCGGGAGACATGGAGCAGGTTCTATCGACCGCGCGGTCTCTCAAGGAGATTCTGTCGCGTCCCATCAAGAAGGTACCCACGCTGCGAGGAAAAGTAGTGTGTACCTTGTTCTACGAGGCGTCGACCAGGACAAGGACGTCGTTTGAACTGGCCGCCAGGTATATGTCGGCCGACACGGTTTCAATCGCGCCTTCGGGATCATCTGTGCAGAAGGGAGAGACCCTTTCCGATACCGCTAGGAATCTGGAGGTCATGGGCATCGATGTCGCCATCATGCGTCACGGCGTCTCTGGCTCGTGCCATTTCCTGGCCAAAATCCTGGATGTGCCCGTAGTGAATGCCGGGGACGGAATGCATGAGCACCCCACGCAGGGCCTCCTGGACATTTTCACCATCCTTGAGTACAAACCCAAGATTCGCGGGCTAAAGGTCGCCATCCTGGGCGATGTTCTCCACTCGAGAGTAGCCCGCTCAAATATCTTCGGCCTCACAAAGATGGGCGCCGAAGTCGCCGTTGCGGGTCCTGCCACACTTATCCCTCCGTACGTTGAGGAACTCGGCGTCAAAGCCTACAACAGGGTGGAGGAAGCCATCGAGGGCGCCGACGTTGTGTACTCGCTCAGACTCCAGTTGGAGAGGCAGAGCAAGAGCCTTTTCCCGTCCAAGAGAGAGTACCACGACTTTTTCGGCCTGACTCGAGAGCGCCTGAACCTGGCGAAAGAAGATGCTCTAGTCATGCACCCCGGCCCCATGAACCGCGGCGTCGAGATCACCACAGACCTGGCAGATTCTCCGAGGTCTGTGATCCTTGACCAAGTAGTATCCGGCGTAGCGGTACGCATGGCCATCCTATACCTCATCCTGGGAGGGAGAGAATAATGGCCAAAGACCTGCTCATAAAAGGCGGAAGAGTGATCGACCCCGCGACCAACCGGGATGAGACCGCGGACATACTGGTCGCCGACGGAAAGATAGCCGGAATAGAGGCCGGCATCATCGCGGAGGATGCTGAAGTCCTGGATGCCTCCGGGATGATCGTGATGCCCGGCCTCATCGATATGCACGTGCACTTGAGGGATCCCGGCTTCGAAGAGAAAGAGGACATCGCTAGCGGTACCGCGGCCGCCGCGGTCGGCGGCTTCACGGCCGTCGCGTGCATGCCCAATACACAGCCTGTGACCGACAATGACGCTGTCGTGACCAGCATTTTGAATAAGGCGATGAGGACAGGCTTCTGCCGCGTGTATCCGGTAGGTGCCGTCACCAAAGGGAGCGCGGGCAAGGAACTGGCGGAGATGGGCGAGATGAAGGCGGCAGGCGCCGTAGCGTTTTCGGACGACGGTTATCCAGTATCCACCTCCGAGGTTTTGCGCTGTGCCCTCGAGTACCTGAAGTCGTTTGGCTGCGTGCTCATGGAGCATCCGGAAGACCTTGAGCTGTCTGAGGGAGGCCAGATAAACCGCGGCATTACCTCGACGATCGCCGGCTTCCGCGGTATCCCGCACGAGGCGGAGGAGATCATCGTGGCCCGGGATATCCTCGTAGCCGGGATGACCGGTGGGAGGCTGCACCTCACGCACATTTCAACCAAAGGCTCGGTTGACTTGGTAAGAGAGGCAAAGAGGAAAGGAATCGCGGTAACCTGCGACTGCACTCCGCACCATCTGACTTTAACCGAAAGTGCGGTTCTGGAGACCTCATACGACACGAACACCAAGGTGAACCCGCCGCTCAGAAGCCAGGAAGACGTAGAAGCGCTGCGAGAGGGCTTATCCGACGGTACCATCGACGCGGTAGCCACGGATCACGCGCCTCACCACTTAGATGACAAGTGGGTCGAGTACAACTACGCCGCAAACGGTATCGTCGGCCTGGAGACATCCGTCGGCCTCGTAATCGACAGGCTGGTCAGGCCGGGCATCCTGTCGTGGATGAGGATGGCCGAAGTGATGAGCCTTAACCCCGCGCGCATTCTCGGCGTGCCGGGAGGTTCGCTTGCTGTGGGCGAGGTTGCCGATATCACGGTTATCGACCCGGAATGCGAGTGGTCGGTTAACCCCCGAGAGTTCAAATCAAAGGGCAGGAATACCCCCTTCGAGGGCTGGAGGCTGGACGGCGCACCCTACGCCACAATCATCGGCGGGCGGATCATAGCCAAGGGCAGGGAATTGGTGTCATGAAGGGCACCGGTTCAGGCGTTAAGAAGATAGCCGACACTGAAGCGCGGATCGTATCTGTTGGAGAGGAGCAGGGTGGAGTTTGGAGCGCCCTGCTCCTGGCTCCCGAGATCGCGAGAGCCGCCAAGCCCATGCAGTTCGTCCAGGTGAAAGTGAGCACGGGCACCGACCCTTTTCTTAGGCGCCCGTTCGGCATTTCCCGCATCGACAGGGAATCGGGCCTCATAGGCATCACATGGGCGTTAGTAGGGAAAGGCACAGCGCTGATGGCAGAGTGGGAAGCCGGAGACACGGTCACTGTGCTGGGACCGTTGGGGAACGGGTTTGAGCCCGGAGCGCATCTGGCTAAGAGCGCGCGGCAAGGCACCGGCTGTCACAGCCATCGCAGCCGCCGAGTCTGGCTCATCGCCGGCGGGACGGGACTCGCGCCCCTGTACCCGCTCGCATCGTCCTGCAGGGAACTCGGCTGCGAAGTCACCCTCTTATACGGCGCGAAGTCACGGGGACTGCTTATGGATACGTCGCTGTTCAGAGAGATGGGCTGCAAAGTAAGCATCGCTACGGAAGACGGGAGCGAAGGGACGAGAGGGTTCGTCACTGCGCCTCTTGGCGCGCTGCTCAGCGATGTCCGTGATCCTGAACCTGATCGTGATCCTGTGCTGGCGGTCGCCTGCGGACCTACTCCCATGCTCCAGGCGGTGAAGAGCCACCTCTCCACTGATACCTATCGTGGGAGCATCGACCTCTACGTTTCACTTGAGAGCCGGATGGCATGCGGCACGGGGCTGTGCAAGGGCTGCGCTGTCAAAGCAGCTCCGCCGAGGACGGGTTACCTGCACGTCTGTAGCGATGGCCCGGTGTTTTCAGCAGGTGACGTACTTCTGGGAGGCGAGAATTGATGGACCTCTCAACCAAGATTGCAGGCCTCAGCCTCAAGAACCCGCTTGTCGCGGCATCGGGCGCCTTCGGCTACGGCGAAGAATACGCCGGGGTGGGCGACATCAGGTGGTTCGGGGCTGTCTCGGTCAAGGGCACTACTCTTAAGCCCCGCGAAGGTAATCCGCCTCCCCGCGTCTGCGAAACCCCTTCCGGCATGCTTAACTCAATCGGCCTCGAGAACCCCGGCGCCGAGGTGGCCGCCAAAGAGAAGATCCCGTGGCTGCAAGGGTTCGGTGTGCCGATCATAGTGAACATATCAGGTGACTCCTATGAGGAGTTCGCTCAATTGGCCTCCATATTTGCCGAAACCCCCGGCGTCGACGCGCTCGAGTTGAACGTCTCCTGCCCGAACGTGGCGGCAGGGGGGATGGCTTTCGGTATGGATGCTCGCTCCTGCTACCGTGCAACCTTGTCGGCCAGGCGGGCGTGGAAAGGCCCGCTGATCGTCAAACTGACACCCAATTCCCCGGACATAGCGGCAGTCGCCCGCGCGGCCGTTGAGGGAGGCGCCGATATCCTCTCGCTTATCAATACCTTGGTCGGAATGGCTATCGACATAAAGACACGCCGTCCGGTGTTGGGGAATATCACGGGAGGGCTGTCAGGCCCCGCGATTAAGCCGGTAGCCCTGCGTTGCGTGTACCAGGTTGCTCAATCGGTCAACGTACCCATCATCGGAATGGGCGGGGTGGCGGGCTTTTCTGACGTGCTCGAGTTCATCATGGCCGGAGCCTCGGCGGTGGGGATCGGCGCAGGCCTCCTGACAGACCCGCTCCTGCCCAAGCGCATCCTGGAGGACCTAACAGCGTACTGCGCCGCGGAAGGGATCGCGGACTTGAGCACTCTCATAGGCGCTGCTTGGAAGGGCTTATCGTAGCGATACGACTACGGTTTTTTGACCCGTGTAAGTAACGAACCCTGGGGCCGCTCCCCGGGGTTTTCTAACGCGCGCGGCGTCGACAACATCCACGTCAACTTTGGCCGAGGCCCTTGCCTCCGACCTCTCGGCGGCAAGCCTGGCACCGACGAGGATATCTTCTTCAGCAGGTTCGGCATCCGGCCCGGGCCTCAGAAGGACGTGGGCCCCCTTGGCGTTCTTGGCGTGGAACCAGATGTCCCCCGGTTTCCTTACCTTGGTCAACAGATAATCGTTCTGCCGGGCGTTGCCGCCTACAAAATAGAGAATGCCTCTAGATCCTTCAACCGTCTCAATCCGGGGCGATCCCGAGGGAGATATTTGAGCCCCTGATTGCGACTGGCGCGTGCTCCCGGGTGAGACACGGCGCGAACCTCGGTGCTGTCCCGGATACGGACTCGGCGCGGCTCGTGCTACCGCGAGGGCCTCAAGCCCCCGCGGCTTGCTGAAGGTAACTCCGTTCCTTCGGGCGATTGACTCGAGCAGAGAAGCGGCCCGTGCTAGGTTTGCCAGAGTATCGCCGGATCCCCGGTCGGCGCTCTCAAGCACATCCCGTGCTTGGGAAATGCGCTCCAGTTCTCCCTCGGTCTTCGCGAGAGATTCCTCCAGCACTTTCCGCGCGCGGTTCAATTTGGCGTACCGGTTCCAGTAGTTCCTAGCGTTGTCCCTGGCCGAATACCTCGGGTCGAGGGGCACCGCTACCTCTGTTGGCGGATCCTGATAGTAATCGAGGCAGGTTACTTCCTTAAGGCCGGGCAGTGTTCGGACCCCGCTTGTGTCGAGGAGCTGTGCCCAGGTCTTGTACTTCTCGTAATCCTGCGACCGGGCGTAGTCCTGGCTCTGAGCGTGATATCGCGATTCCACCTTCTTGGATACCTTGCGGTGCAGGCCTTCAACGTATGATCTGAAGAGAGACTCATTCGCGCCTGCAGTCTCACGCCGCCTGAGTTCCCGCAGCCCCTCCATGACCGAGCCGAAAGTATCGGGTGAGTCGTACTGCGAGAGGGGCAATACGTGGAACAACGGCTCGCCCTTCGCCCCTCTGTATATGGCCGGGTAGAACCTTTGGGCAACGAGCCTCGCAGATACCTCCGTAATCGCTTGTGCGAGGCGAGACTCCGCCCCGCCATCCAGAGGCCTATCCGGATCGACCCCTGAGCTCAACAGGATGCTAACTGCCAGATCCTTGCCTATTCCCTCAACGGACGAATTGAGGAGTCTTAGGGCCGTGACGGGGACATCCGCCTGACGAGCCCTCGCACCGGCGAGCAGCTTCTCGAGGGTTCCCGCCTCAACCGGTACGCTGAGGTCGAGCCGGTCTCCCTCAGGCGGATTGTACGGTCTGCCGTGCAGAAACCGGTCACCCGAGGGAGGCACCGCAGCCGCCTCAAGCAGGCCGTCGCGATAGAGGCCTATGTTCTTTCCCCTGCCGGCGAGGTCAAAGACCAACACGAAGGGAGCCGGATTACCGAAGTCATCGTGCCCCTCGAAATCGAGGTAGAGAACCCGGTCCATCCGGTGCTGGCGAATGCCGGTAAGCCTGCCGCCTTCAAGGCGTTTCCTAAGCCCAAGGCAGAAGCCAGGGGGGGTGGAGGGGTTTTCCTTCCTTTCATCGGAAAACCCTAAGAAAGGGCGGTTTCCTTCCAGTGAAATCACCAGCCGGTCCCGCAGCGACGCGCTCCAGACCGAGAACACCAGTTCCTTCTGAGCGGGCTGCCGGATCTTCTGCACCTTTAGCGGCAGGTATCCCGATATCTCAGAACGTATAGCATAAAGGGTGATTCCGTCCATAACGCGCCTCCTCGCCGTGTAGAGTATACAGTCAGGAGGTGCGGCGCATCAAACGGCACGCCCTCCCGGCAGGCGCGCACCGCGGTGACACCGCCGAGTTCGCGCGCGGCTCAGTTGATCCTCAAATTCGGAGGTCTGCGAACGGTGGCGGTAGGCTTCAAAGAATACGAAGATGCATTCCTCGAACGGGGCTTTTCGCTGAGAAGGTTCCCGGATTATCTTCGCTTGGTCAAAGACCATTGCGAAGTCCACGTCTCGCTGCCGCTCCCGGCGGCAGGCATCGAAAGCGGCGCAGGCGATGCACGGGCAGTTACGCTGAGAATACCGGTTCTCAGAGAAGGGCCGGATGAGAAGTTCGGAGAGAGGCTGCTCGCTTACTTGGAGGACCGGAACGCGTCGCCGAAGGGGCCAGGCCGCTTTGTGGTCTCTCAAGACTGCATCTGGTGCGAGTGCGAAGTGGTCTTCCCGGCAGAGACGGGCCAAGACCACGCGCCGCAACCTTTTCACGAGCAGGGCTGCCCGGCGCATCTCGCCTCGATTGCACACGATCTGGTCGCTCAGGTCGAGAAACTGGGCCCAAAGATCCTCAATATGAGATAAGGATGACACAAGATTAGAACGATGCCCGAGCTGTACAACAACTGCTCAGAACATGACGATATTGAGAACTCCGCTTCCCGCATAAAGCTGGTGGCCTGCGACCTCGACGGTACGCTTCTCGGACCCGGCGGTACCGGTATAGACGCGGCAAAAGAAGCCGTCGACCTGTGCAGAGCACTGGGCCTTGAGTTCACCATCGCGACGGGGCGCGCGTTCGGGTCGGTGGAGAAATACCTGACTCACCTCGGCCTTGTGGGCCGCGTCATCACCAACGGCGGCGCAATGGTTGCCGCCCTGGGTAAAGACCCTATCTATCACCGGACGATCGATGCCAGCTTGGCATCTGTCATTGCAGACCATCTACGCGCTCTGAAACTCCCGTTCTACTTCATTGTAGGCAAAGACATGCTGACCGAGTGGGAGGGACCTGAAACGGCTGAGTATTCGGCAAACCTCTCATTTGACATCCGGGTGGTGGACTCGCTGGCGCCGCTTGGTTTATCCCCGACACAGATAGCCGTCAGGGTTCCTGCCGGGGTTGCCGACTCCTTGGTCTGCATGTTCAAGGAGCGCTGGGGAGGCCGGGCGTGCATCATCAAGAGTCTGCCTCACCTCATCGAGTTCCAGGCTTCCGGGGTCTCCAAGGCGTCGGCTCTCGAGTACCTCGCATCTTCCCTGGGTGTGCATCGCAGTGAGGTGCTAGCGGTGGGTGACGGCCTCAACGACATGGATATGCTAGTTTGGGCAGGGTGCAGCGCTTGTGTTGGAAACGCCTGCCCGGAGGTAAGGGCCGTTTCGGACCACGTTTCACAAGCCCTGTACGCTGAAGGAGTCCTGGAGGTCATAAAGAAAATCATAGGTAATCTGCAATAGAAATCCTTGGGAAAGCGAGGTCCCGCTATGGTCGGAAGAGTGATCAAGGCTCCGAGAGGTCCAAAGCTGACGTGCAAGGGCTGGCAGCAGGAGGCCGCCCTCAGGATGCTCATGAACAACCTTGAGGTAGCAGAGAAGCCGGAGGAGCTCATTGTATACGGCGGCACGGGCAAAGCGGCTCGGAATTGGGACTGCTATGACGCCATCGTGAAAGCCCTCACCGAACTAGGCGACGAAGAGACCCTGCTCGTTCAATCAGGGAAACCCGTGGCTGTGTTCCCGACCCATCGTCTGGCACCCAGAGTGCTCATATCCAACGCTATGTTGGTTCCCCAGTGGGCTACTTGGGAGAATTTCTGGGAGCTCGAAGGCAAGGGGCTCACCATGTACGGGCAGATGACCGCCGGCAGCTGGATATACATAGGCACGCAGGGTATCCTTCAGGGCACTTACGAGACTCTCGCCTCGCTCGCCAACATAAAGTTCAACGGCAGCCTGCGAGGAAAACTCGTGTTGACAGCGGGTTTGGGAGGCATGGGTGGAGCTCAGCCTCTGGCGATAACGATGAATGACGGAGTCGGGATAATTGTCGAGGTCGACCCGCACCGGATACAGAGGCGCCTCGACACCGGATACGTCGATGTCCTGGCGAATAGCCTGGAAGAGGCGGTTTCTATGGCGAGAGCCGCCCAGAGCGAAGGAAGGGCTATATCCATTGCGGTGCTGGGCAACGCCGCAGAGACGCACCCCAAGCTCATCGAGATGGGTGTGATACCCGATGTCGTAACCGACCAGACCTCCGCCCACGACCCGCTGGACGGGTATGTTCCGCGAGGCATTACCTTTGAGGAAGCCAAAGAGCTCCGCAGGAAGGATCCGAAAGCTTACGTCGAGCGGTCGATGGACTCTATGAAACAACACTGCGCGGCAATGGTCGAGATGCAAGAGCGCGGTTCCATCGTTTTCGACTACGGCAACAACCTGCGGGGTCAAGCCGAATCAGCCGGACTTGGGGAAGCCTTCTCTTATCCGGGATTTGTGCCCGCATACATCAGGCCGCTCTTCTGCGAAGGAAGAGGGCCGTTCCGGTGGGCGGCTCTTTCGGGCGAGCCGGAAGACATCCTCAAGACCGACAAGGTAGTGCTGGAGCTGTTCCCCGAGAACAAGTCGCTGGCCCGCTGGATAACCAAAGCTGAAGAACACGTGAAGTGGCAGGGGCTCCCTTCGAGAGTTTGCTGGCTCGGCTTGGGCGAGCGGCGTAAGTTTGGGCTGAAGATCAACGAGATGGTTCGAGACGGCACCCTGAAGGCCCCCATAGTGATCGGGCGAGACCACCTGGATACCGGTTCCGTCGCGTCTCCCTACCGCGAGACGGAGGGGATGAAGGACGGCTCCGATGCCATCGCCGACTGGCCCATACTGAACGCTCTCGTGAACGCTGTTTCGGGAGCCAGCTGGGTATCGGTCCACCACGGAGGCGGCGTGGGTATAGGGCTTTCCATTCACGCAGGAATGGTCTGTGTGGCAGACGGGTCAGCAGACGCCGAATGGCGCCTGGAGCGAGTCCTCAATACTGACCCCGGCATCGGCGTAGCGCGGCACGCTGACGCGGGCTACGAGGTAGCCGTTGAAACAGCCCGGCGCCAAAACTTGAACCTTCCGATGCTGAAGTAAGACTCACCCGGAGCTCCATAATCGCGACCTTGGCTCTTACCCGCCTCACCAAGTGTGAGGCGGGTTCACTCTCTACCGAGCGCACCGGTACTCCATTTCCCGAATACGATACTGAGGCTCCTATTTGGGATTGGAGGAGCGATGCCCATGGAAGCCGGCGCCGCTCTGGAATTGAGCGCTGCATCAGATGCATCAGAAAAAACGCCTGACACCGGTTCGGTTCTCAAGGCTGCTCTCGTAGGAGCGGTCGCCGCGGTAGCGTTCACGGTTGGAGCGGCGGCCGCCTGTCCCAAAGAAGGCGCTTTCGACACCTTGCCTCAAGACATCGTTACCGGCGCGTTCGGTGCCGCGTTCAGCGATGTAGTCTCCCAACTGGTCGATAACACGCTGCTATCTGCCATAGTCTCTTCTTTCCTCACCGGGTTCATCTTCGAACTGACGGCCCCCAAATAGTGCATGCAGGATATGGCCACCAAAAGGGGAAACTCTATACAGTAAATGGTTGATGTTGCCACGGGTGGGAGGTCAACGCTGCATGCAGAGAAGGAACTGGTTATGGGTGCTTATTGGCATAGTCGTGGCCATCGGGCTCGGTGCTACCGCCATCAGCACTTTCTATACGAATATGTTGTGGTTCCGTGAAGTCGGCTTTCTTTCGGTCTTCACGAAAATCATCTCGGCTAGGGTGGCTATCGCCGTGCTCGGCGGCCTCTTCTTTTTCCTCATCACCCTGCTCAGCCTCGTGGCCGTCATGTGGAGGAGGCGGGATTTCACTGTCGTAGGCGGCCTCGTGATGCCGATTCCGATCACTATTCCTCGGTCCTACAGGCGGTATTTGGCGCTTCCCGCCCTGGTCGTCGGCGTTCTAGGTGGAGTAGCCGCCTATAGCCAGTGGCACGTTGTCCTCGCGTACCTCAACCAAATCCCGTTCGGCACAGCCGACCCGTTCTTCGCCAAGGACGTAGGCTTCTACATTTTCACCCTGCCGTTCTACAGGTTGCTGCAACAGCACCTCTGGGTTGCCTTTCTGTCGTCCCTGGCGGTGTCGGCGTTCGTGTACTTCATATTGGGAGACATCAGGTTTGCTCCCAGGCGGATTGCCGTTGAGAGGAGAGCCCGGATACACCTGTCGGTGCTCGCCGCTATCCTGTTCGCGCTGAAAGCTTGGGGCTACCAGATTAGTACCTGGAACCTCATGTACTCGCCGCGAGGCGTCGCGTTCGGGGCTTCGTACGCCGACATACACGCCCAAGCGCCTGCTTATCGGGTACTCATGTTTGGAGCCCTGTTGGGAGCGGGAATCTCGTTGTTCAGCCTGGCGCTCCGGAGTTTCCGCTTTATCGGGTACTCGGTCCTTGGCCTCGTGGCTCTCTCTCTGGCTGTCGGATACGCTTATCCCGCATTTATGCAGCAGTTTACGGTGTCACCCAACGAGTTGGCCTACGAGCTCCCTTTCATTGAGCACAACATCAACTTCACGAGAGAAGCTTTCGACATCGACGATATACAGAGTTCGCCGTTCGCAGCAGAGAACGATATCACTCAAGCGGATCTAAACGAGAACGCTGCCACCATCCAAAACTTCCGGCTCTGGGACTACAGGGTGCTTAAGGACACCTATACCCAGATGCAGGAGATCCGGATGTACTACTCGTTCCACGATGTGGATGTTGAGAGGTACGAGGTGGGCGGCCAGACGAGGCTCGTTCTGTCGTCTCCCCGGGAACTGGACATCCGGTCGCTGCCGGCCGAGGCCACTTCGTGGGTCAACCTCCACCTCAAATACACCCACGGATACGGTATGGTCATGAGCCCCGCCTCCGAGGTCACCAGAGACGGTATGCCTTCCTTCTACCTGATGGACATACCGCCGAAGTCTACCACGGAGATCAAGGTGGAAAGACCAGAGCTCTACTTTGGCGAGCTGTCCAACCATTATATAGTGGTGAACACGAAGGAGCCCGAGTTTGATTACCCACGGACGGACACGGAGACCATCGCGCCTACGTTTTACCAGGGCAAGGCGGGAATTCCGGTGGGCTCCATTCTCAATCGACTGGCCTTCATGCTGCGCTTCCGCGACTACCAGATATTGGTCTCGGGAGCCATAACCCCGGAATCGCGCTTGATCATGACCCGGAACATTATGGAGAGAGTGCAGACAATAGCTCCGTTCTTCATGTACGACCCCGACCCGTACCTCGTCACGGCTGACGGACGTATGTACTGGATGATCGACGCGTACACAGTGACTGCCAACTACCCCTACAGCCAGCCGGACGCCATCTTGGGCGTAAACTACATCCGCAACTCCGTGAAGGTTGTGATAGACGCGTACGACGGTACGGTCACCTTCTATCAAGCGGATGAGGAAGACCCCATAATCCGCACCTACGCCAAGATCTTCCCGGACCTCCTTACGCCGATAGAGGAGATGCCGGACTCACTGAAGGCTCACGTGCGGTACCCTGAGGCGCTCTTTGCGGCCCAGTCCAGGATGCTCCTCACATACCACATGACCGATCCTAGCGTTTACTACAATAAAGAAGACTACTGGGAGCTGCCTAGAGAGATATACGGCAACGCCGAGCAGGCAGTCAGCCCGTACTATGTCGTCATAGACGTCCCCGGCCAACCTCAACCTGAGTACATGCTAATGACGTCATTCACGCCTCGCGGGAAACAGAACATGACGGCGTGGTTAGGGATCAGGTGTGACTACGAAGACTACGGCAAAGCCACGCTGTACACGGTACCCAAAGACCAGCTGGTTGCGGGGCCAATGCAGGTTGAATCCCTGTTCTCCCAGAACCCCATGATATCGGAAGCCACCACGTTGTGGGGCCAGGTCGGAACTCAGGTCATCCGGGGCAATCTCCTTGTCATACCGGTCGGAGATTCGCTGCTCTACGTCGAACCTTTGTACCTGCAGGCCGAACGAGTGAAGATCCCCGAACTCAAGCGCGTGCTCATGTACTACGGCGGGCGAGTGGTTATGGGAACTTCTCCGGGCGATGCGCTGTCTCAACTCTTTGGGGATATCCCCGCTGTGCCTCCGGGTCCGGGCGGGGAAGGCGGAGAGCCGACAGATTTGGCAGGACTAGTGGCCGCGGCCAACCGGCTTTGGTCTGAAGCACAGGAAGCCCTTAAGGCGGGCGACTGGGCCGGCTACGGGCGCGCCATTGACGAACTGGGGCAAGTTTTATCAGAGCTCTCGGGCCTTACAGGGGTGTCTATTCTCGAAACGCCTCCCGTAGAGCCCGGTGCGCCTTGACACTGTGGATAACCTCTGCAACTATCGATAGTAATAGGGATATCGAGTATTCTCGGGGGGATAGATTTTGGCAGATGAGGGCGTAGCAAGAGACGCGACAGTATCGACAGTAAGCGCGCTTGACGGACAGATAGCTCGGCTGAAGGGCTGGCTCTACAACAAGAGGTCGTCGGGCAAGATCTTGTTCATGATATTGCGGGACGGCACCGGGACCATTCAATGTGTCGCGACCAAGAACGAGATGGGAGAAGACCTCTTCAGGAGGCTCGACGGCTTAAATCAGGAATCATCGCTCATTGTAGAGGGCTTGGTACATAAAGACGATAGATCGCCGGGCGGCTACGAGATCCAAGTCAAGAAGTGCGAGATTGTCTCCGAGGCTTGGCCCGATTACCCAATCACCCTCAAAGAGCACGGCCCCGAGTTCCTACTGGACCAAAGGCACCTGTGGATCAGGACGCCTACGCAGAGGGCGATACTTGCCGTTCGCGCCGAAGTCATGAGGGCATGCAGGGAGTTCCTGGACAATGACGGCTTTATCGAAGTGAGCGCGCCTGTCCTCACGCCGTCGGCATGTGAAGGCACTTCGACGCTGTTCTCCACGCCCTACTTCGGTGAGAAAGCTTACCTGTCCCAAAGCGGGCAGCTTTACAACGAAGCGACGATCATGTCTCTGGGTAAGGTCTACTGCTTCGGCCCGACCTTTAGGGCAGAGAAATCCAAGACCAGGCGCCACCTGACCGAGTTTTGGATGCTCGAGCCGGAAGCAGCTTATATGGACTTTGAAGAGCTTCTGGACCTTGAGGAACGTATGGTTTCCTTCGTGGTTCAGCGAGTGCTCGAGCGTAACTCAAAAGACCTTGTGCAGGTAGGGCGAGACCCGAAAGACCTTGAGGACATAACCCCTCCATTCCCGAGGATCACTTACGATGATGCTGTTAAGGTACTAAACGAGAACGGGATCGAGATCGAGTGGGGTGAAGACTTCGGGTCGCCGCACGAGACATTCTTGGCCAGCCTGAGCAAGAAGCCGACCTTCGTTACCGGGTACCCCACTAAGGCGAAGGCATTCTATATGCAGCCGTACCCTGACCGTCCGGAGATCGTCTTGGCTTCAGACCTCTTGGCACCTGAGGGATACGGCGAGATCATCGGCGGAAGTCAGAGGATTCACGACTACGACCTCTTGATGAAGAGGATTGAGGAACACAACCTGCCGATGGAGGGATACGACTGGTATCTTGACCTCCGGAAGTTTGGGACCGTCCCGCACAGCGGTTTCGGGCTCGGCGTGGAACGCTTTGTGGCGTGGCTCTGTCATCTCGACCACCTGAGGGAAGCTTCTCCGTTCCCCAGGATGATAAACAGAATACGACCGTAGGGAGGTGTATGGCGTTGCCTAACGGCGAAGAAGAGAGAAGAAGAAAGCTTCGCGAGTTGGGAGCGCGCGTCCGGGCAAGGCGCGAAGAGTTGGGGATGTCATTGGAGCAGGTATCTGACAGAACCAAGATACGTACGAAGTATCTCACCGCCGTAGAAGAGGGTGACGACTCAGTATCTCCCGGTAAGACGTATTTCCGAGCTTTCCTTAAGACTTACGCGTCGTTCCTCGGCCTCGACGGGACTGAGTTCTCCAACAGATACGGCGAAATAGAGAGAGAAGCCGAGGAAGAAGCGGCCCGCCCCAAAGACTTCCGCGCACGGCCTCCCGCCGCGCCTACGCCTCAGCCGGCCGCGAAGCCTGCGCCGCCGGAGACTCCCGCAACCGGGACTTCCGGGGTAAGGCGCGTGGAACTGGACGACACTCCGGCAGCCGCGACACTTGACTCTGGCGCGGACAAGCCGGATCGCTCGGCCGTGAGAAGGCGTAGGATGCCCTCGGAAAGGCGCCGCAGGGGAAGCCCGGTCTGGGTGTTCTTGGCGCTGGTGCTCGTGGCATGTGCGGCTTATTACGTTGTCGTCTACCGGCCGGAACTGATCGGGCTTTCGAGTGGCGAGAACCCGCCGTCTTTAGGGGAAGACCCGTCCGGAGGACTTCCCGCGACAGGAGACAACATACCGGGTGGCCCGGGAGCGGATCCCGTAGAACCTGACCCGGGTTCCGAACCGGTGGAGCCTCCCGCACCCGTGGTAATGAGGGAAGATCCGACTGCCGAGAAAAGCGTATGGTCAGTAGACAGGACTCCCGTAGAGTTGGTGCTCAAGTTGGCTTCCGAAAGCGATGCATACTGCTGGGTCAGCGTGACAATCGACGGAGAGTTCGCGTTTGAGCGCACGCTCAGCCCTGAAGAGGTAGTGGAGTTGTCGGCCGACTCGGAGATCACGATAAGGGCGGGCAAGCCGTGGGTGATGAACCTGTTGGTCAACGGACAGGATATGGGGCCGGCAGGAGAGTTCGGCCCGGTGAAGGACCTCGTCTTCAGGTCCTCGATAACGGCCGAATAAGGTAGACCCAATAGACCAAACGGAATAAGTCAAAGACAAGTTTCGGGGTGCTTGGCGCCTCCTCAAGGAGGTCGCCGAGCGCCCCTTCAAGTTCATAGCCCGGGCAAACAGCCAATACTATCTTTGTATGAAGCGAAGGATCGCCCTCGTTCTAGCTATCCTTATCACGTTCTTGTCCTGGCCCGCCGGGGTACCGTCGGCCCACGCCGCCGTTTACCGGAGGCCCGATCGCCCGAGCGTCAGCTGTTACGCTGCCGCTCTCATGGAGTGGCAAACGGGCGCGCTCCTCTACGACAAGAACGCTTTCACAAGGATGCATCCCGCGAGCATCACCAAGATGATGACGGCGCTCTTGGCCCTGGAACACGGGCGACTGGAGGACTTGGTGACCGTAAGCGCAGAAGCCGCCTCTCAGCCCGGCTCCAGTATGTACCTAAAGACGGGCGACGTTTTCTCGCTTGAGAACCTTCTCTACGGCCTCATGCTGAACTCCGGAAACGACGCGGCTTGGGCAATCGCCGAGCACGTGGGAGGGACTGCGGAACGCTTTTTCGATATGATGAATGAACGGGCAAGAGAGATAGGCGCTCTGAATACGCGGTTCCGCAATCCGCACGGACTGACCGATCCGAATCACTACACCACGGCATTCGATCTTGCCCTGATCGCGCGGACGTGCCTCAAACACCCGTTCTTCAAACGCCTGGTCGCCACTAAAGAGAAAGACGTTATCGATGCCGAAGGCGATACCAAGATATCTCTCGGCAACACCAACCGGCTGCTGTGGCTCTACCTGGGAGCCGACGGCGTCAAGACCGGTACCACCGAATCGGCGGGGCAGTGCCTCGTAGCATCCGCAACGAGGGGAGACACACGGCTGTTGTCGGTCGTCCTTGCCAGCCATGACCGCTGGTCTGATTCAACGGCCCTCCTCGACTACGGCTTCAACAACTTCCGCGTCGCCAGTCTCGCGAAGGCAGGTGAGACTCTGCTTGAGGTTCCGTGCAAGGGAGCGATGCGTGACAAGGTTGCCGTCGTGCCAAAGACGGATCTCTTGGCGTGCGTACCGATATTCGCATCGGGCCTCGACCTTCGTTTCGACCTGCCCGACAAAGTGGTAGCGCCGTGCCGTCGTGGTACGGTGATCGGAAGGGCTTACGTCTACCTCGGAAGCGACGTGGTTGGGCGCGCTGAGTTGATGACGGGGGCCTATGTCAGTTCCAAGACCCCCGCATCACTGGCCGTACGCGCCGCGTCTTGGCTCACAAAGAGCTTGGTCCGCTTGCGGGTGTTTTAGCGATCCGGATGCTACTGGACTCCTCTGAACAGGCCGGAAAGAGTGACCACGGTGAGGTTCTTCTCCTTGATGACTCCGGAGAGAGCGGCAAGGTACTTTTCGGCCGGGACAACGCCTTTTTTCTCGACTCTCATCAGTAGGATATCGCCCGCGGCCAAGTCACCGGCGATTTTCTGGCTCGCGCCGTCTTCTTTGCCCTTCATTCGGGTGAGGTCAATGCCCGGCTTCACTGCCTGGTAGCCATTCTCAAAGGCGAGAGAAACCAGCTTGTCGCTGTAGCGCTGCCCGGGCGGATACAGGAACGGCGCGGCCTCTATCCCGGCCTTAAGCAGAGCCTGCCTCGCCCTTTGCAGCCGGTCTCTTATCTCGGCCTCCGGCAAGTTGTCGATCCGCTTCTCGCCGGTTCCTTTCACACCCAGCTCATGGCCCTTTGCCTCGATTTCTTTGACGACCGCCTCCTCGGCTTCGGCGAACGTGGCCGTCACGAACCATGTTGCCTTGGCGCCAAGAGAATCGAGGGCTGCAAGGCAGGCGTTCACCTGCTCAGGTCCGCCTGAGGTGACGTCCACAACGAGCCCTACTTCCGGCAGAGAGGTGCCCACGTGGGTGATGGGGAGGATTTTGGCGGATACTTCAACGGGACCCGGCTGAACGGAAATGCCTGCTCTTACGCCAAGCACGACCAGGATCACGGAAAGAACGGCCACGATCCGCACCCGCGTGGCCGGCCTAAGGTAGATGACCACCGGTTCTCCACCCTCCTTACGCGTCGGGCAAGAGCAAGCCCTCGCCCCGCTGGATACCTAATGTTTATGTGGAGAAACGGGAGCATATAACGCAACGGAGTCGCGCGGCATCTCTATGTAAACTACGCCGAACCCGAGAGCTTGGATAGCCTCCGCTCAAGCCTGCGGATGCGGCTCTTAAGAGATTCAGGCGCTTCGGTCATGGCTATCTCGTGCCTCAAGAGGGCCTGCCTGGCCACTTCCATAGCCTTCTCTAGGTCGCCGCTGCCCAATTCGTAGCACCTGGCAAGGCTCAAATAGTCTTCGTCCTTAGCGCACCCGGTCGATACCAAAGCCTCCAAGGCGGACACTGCGCCTTCCCAATCCGACTGCTTCCGGAGGACTTGCCCTAAGAGCCTGAGCCTGGAAGCTTCCGTATCCACAGACGTCCTCCCGAGTTCGGGGGCATCGCGGCATGCGCTCTCAAGGCACTTTCGGGCGAGCTCAAGGTTGCCGCGCTTAAGGTGAAGCTTCCCTGCGCCCGCCAGTGACTCGGGGTCACCCGCCCGAGCGCCGGCGGTCAGGATGTGACCGAACACCCAAGTCAAACATGCCATATCCAGCACATCGAGTCTGTTGTGTTTGATGACGGGGAGAAGTATCGAAGGATCGCCCTCGCGCTCGTAGACGAAATAGAGAGCAGGGATCATGTGGCCCGGAATGTCGCCGCTCCTTACGACGCCTGTGAACCGCCGCACGGCTTCCTTTAGACTCTGGCCGTAATTGGTGCGCCTGCCCATCCTCCTGGTGAGGGAGAGGAAATCCAGGTGAGACGCGAGAGGCACAGGCGGCCTCATGGCTGCCATCACGTACCTTGACTGGATAACCGGCACGTCGAAAGCCTTGCCGTTGAACGTGACCAGCACGCGCCGGCCTTCAAGGACTTTGCCTATCGCCTCAAGCATGGCTTCCTCGCCTTGCCTGTCGGTGAGGAAGTACTGGTCGATGCGGAAACCTTCTCCGGTCCATTCGCCGAGGCCGATGAGGAAGGCTATTGTTGCGGCCCCCATAAGGCCGGTTGTCTCAATGTCAAGGTAGACCCAGTTTTCTAGAGTGTCCAGGCAAGGCTCCAGCGATTGGAATCCGGGAAGCGAGCCTTCGGGAGGGGGTAACAGCTCCGGCGTCGCTCCTTCTCCATATACGGTGGTAATCACGGAGTAGTCCTTTTCCTCCCGCGTATCCGTACGGAGAAACGGGATATCGGCGGCCTTGGATGCGTAAGGGATGCGGTAACCGGCCCGGCAACCAGTGTCCGGTCCGCCTTCCGTATCGCCGGGCAGCATCTCCTCAAGAGCTGCTGCAGGCGGGGGCAGATGAGGTTCCCTCGACTCAAGGCCCTTGATCATCTCTCTAAGCCTGTCTATGACTTCCTTGTCAGGCAACGGTATAAGTCACCTCAAACGCAGGAAATACCGGAAATGCAAACAGGTCTATTCATAGTCCCGCAGCCTTTAGTATTTTCAGGCAGAGCTCCTTTGATCCTTCTCCCGATTCGCCTGCAGGCCCTACGCACCCCGGACAGCCGTCGGCGCACTGGCACGCCGAAATGAGTTCAAGGCTCGCTTTGAGTATCTCCGGCAGAAGCCCGAAAGCCTTCTCGGCAAGGCCGACTCCGCCCGGATACGAATCGTATAGGTAGACCGTCGGTCTTCCGTCAAACGGCGACCGGACCTCAACAGCCACTCCCAAGTCTCGCTTGTCGCTCATGAGGAACAGGGGAGCGATGTTCAGGATCACGTTAGCCAATCCGGAGAGAGTGCCTCCCACGAGGCGGGGGTTCATCGACGCCACGATATCGTCGGGCAGCGTGAACCACATTCCCTGGGTGTGCAAGTTCATTTCGGGAATGGCTATCTGTCCCCAACCGACGTTTTCGTTGGTATAGAGCTTCATCTTCTTGTAGATGGTGGCTATCGCGGTAACCGAGACCTCTCCAAACTTGGGACGGAAGAACGTCTCCTGCTCCTTATCCACGGACATCACGCGGATCCCCACAGCCAAGTTGGCATCTGTGTAGTAGTCCACCTTCACCTTTTTCACATACGCCTTCTTAGCTGCGTAGTCGAGCTTGTTCACATGGTACTGCCGGCCCTGGTGCATGTATATGGCTTGATCGTGGATGAGCATGGGTGCAGCAAACCAGTCGACCTCGCCGATCACCTCGGCTCCGTTTGTCTGGTCTATCACAACAAAGTTGTCGGATGACGCGGATCGGAGGCTCACTCCTGCCGCGGGGAAGGAATCCGACGACCAGTGCCATCTTCCGCCGGACGGATTCAGGATATCCTGATATTTGAGGTGCTCGAGATAGGGTGTAACGTCTCTTCCGGCAAGTTTGGATCCCTCTACGTCTTGCCTGAAAGGCAGTTCGTAAGCTGCGCACTTGACGTGCTCGCCAAAGATGTACGGGTTATCCGGGTTTATGAGCCCGTACTCGGCAGACTGCTCGAAGAAGTAATCCGGATTCCTGACTATGAATTGGTCCAGCGGTCCCGCGCCCGCGACCAGTATCGCCACGGCCGTGCCCGACCGCCTGCCTGCGCGGCCGGCCTGCTGCCACGTACTGGCTATTGTGCCCGGATATCCCGCCATGATGGCGCAGTCAAGATTCCCGATATCTATGCCGAGCTCAAGAGCGTTGGTGGCGGCAACTCCAATGATTTTACCTGCTCGAAGTCCTTTCTCTATCTCACGGCGTTCGTTGGGCAAGTAGCCTCCGCGGTATCCGCGAATTTTGTCCTTGTCCAACCGCTCTCTGTAGGAGTCCCTGAGGTACTGAACCAGGAGTTCGACCGCGATCCTCGACCTCGCGAAGACAATGGTCTGTACGCCGCCTGCAATGAACTTCGAAGCCAGTTTGGCCGCCGCGTCGATCGCCGACTGCCGGACTGAGCCGTCCGGGGTTAGCGCGGGAGGGTTCCAAAAGATGAAGTTTTTCTCGGATGACGGAGCCCCGCTCTTGTCTACAACTTCAACGGGCGCGTCCACCATCATCCTGGCCAGTTCGCCGGGATTCGCGATGGTTGCTGAGGTGAGAATGAACTGGGGATGGGCTCCGTAGAACGCTGCCACCCTGGAAAGGCGCCTTAGGACGTTGGTGACGTGGCTACCGAAAACTCCCCGGTACCCGTGCATCTCGTCGATAATCACGTACTTGAGGCCTGAGAACAACTTCACCCATGTAGGATGGTGGGGTAGAATGGCTTGGTGAAGCATATCCGGGTTTGTGATGATTACCTGCCCAACTTCCTTAGCGAGCCTCCGCTTTGCGGCCGGAGTGTCGCCGTCGAAGGTGAAACTCTCGAGCTTGAAATCCCCTAGCTTGGCCAGTTCGGACACCTCTGCCAACTGGTCCTGAGCCAGCGCTTTGGTAGGAAAGATGTAAAGAGCACGCGACTCGCGGTCCTTTAGCGCCGTATCCAGCACCGGCAAGTTGTAGCAGAGTGTTTTGCCGGAAGCCGTAGGCGTCACCACGCAGACGTTTTTTCCCGACGAGACCAGGTCATACGCCTGCCTCTGGTGTATGTACAGCTGCTTTATGCTTTTTGATGCAAGGGCAGCCTGAAGGCTCGGGTGGATCCCCTCGGGCATTGGGGCGTAATCGCCCGAAGACGCCTCAACCTTGTGCCACGCCGTTATTCCCGATAGAAACCGCGGATCGGATCTCATCTCCAAGAGTATCTGAGCAGCGTCTTTCTTCATGTGGTCCGGCGCTTGCCGTGCCCCCTCTCCAAAGCCTGAACTAAAGCGCTCTCGATCCGGCAACTCCTCAACCTGCCTAATTAGGTGATGACTGGAATATGCCTCTAAATCTGTCTCCGAGCGAGTCTCGCAGAGAGAAATCTGCTTCGGCTAAATCTGCCTGCTTGTCAGCGCAATTCTTGAGAAGTGCCTGCACAGCCAACCTTCCGATACTATGTAAACACATTCCCCATCTATTAGCAAAGGAAGAAGGTGAAAGGCAATGCGTGCGCGCAGTTGCCATTCTTGGCTGAAGTCGGCAATATCCCCGGGAATTGCACTGCTCCTTGTGTGTCTCACGGTGCTTCTCGTACCTATTCGTGCAGAAGCGGCACCACTCCTCCGAAGGGGTTCCGTGGGTCCGGACGTCGAGAACCTCCAGCAATCGCTCGCGGTCCTGGGCTACTACGCGGGATGGATAGACGGAGACTTCGGGCCGATGACAGAAAAAGCGGTCATCGACTTCCAGGCATCGGCCGGCCTCGAGACCGACGGGATTGTCGGCCCTCTTACCTGGGAAGCGCTGAAGAGAGCAACTCGAGTGTCGAGAGGCCTCACAGGTCCCTTGAGGGGAAAACTGATCGTCCTGGACGCCGGTCACGGCGGCCCGGAACCCGGCGCCATATCCCCGTGGGGCGACAAAGAGAAGAACTTCACTTTGGGGATTACGCTGAAGACAAAGAGATATCTTGAGGCCCAGGGGGCAACCGTCATCCTGACGCGGTACGGAGACTACGAACCCGGGAGCGACTGGGGATACCCAATTGACAGCCTCCTAGCAAGGGTCTCTATCGCCAATTCACGCGCGGCTGACCTTTTCGTCAGCATCCACAATAACGCGTACCCGCAAGACCCGGGAGTATCGGGGGTCATGGGATTCTACAGGAAAGGTTCATACGAATCCTACAAGCTCGCCGAAAAGATTGCCTGGGCAGTCAACGGTACAACCGCCCTGAAGATGATAGACGTCCAGGAAGGCCCCTACTATGTGCTGAACCGCACGTACATGCCCGCGGCGCTGATAGAGGTAGGATTCATGACGAACCGCGACGACACATACAGATTGCGGTTGGAATCGTTCCAGGACAAGGCGGCCCAGGGGATAGCCGCGGGGATCATAGACTATTTAGGCCGCTGACCGCATACATAATCTGGCGCGCCTGAGGCGGTGAAGTCCTCTGCAGCGCAGGTGGTAGTATGCTGGTTGTGCTGGCGGGGCAGCCGAATTCGGGAAAAAGCGCCCTCTTGTCTCGGCTGACAGGTGCCCGGGTGGTTACCTCTAATTACCCGGGTACTACCGTTGAGGTCCTTAAGGGGACACTGAAAACACCTCTGGGCGTGGGTGACATCACGGTTCTGGACACACCGGGTGTCTACTCACTGGCCGCTTCATCTAAAGAGCAGGAGGTCACGCGGGCGGTACTTCAAGACGCCCGGCCCGATCTCATAGTCAACGTCGTAGACTCAACAAACCTTGCCAGGCACCTGTCTCTGACTCTTTCACTTATCGAGTGCGGCGTCCCCGTCCTGGTCGCCTTGAACTCCTCAGACCGGCTCAAATCCAAAGGACTCGAGATCGATCTCGGCGCGCTGCAGGAAAAGATGGGTGTCCAAGCTGTGCTGACCTCAGCTCTGACCGGAGAAGGAGTTGAGGATCTACGTGAGCTCATAGTCAGGTCCATCAAAGTCACATCCATCAAAGGCCAAGGCTCACCGGCGGGTGCAGGCAAAGCAGTTATGCCGGCGCCCTCAGCTGCCGGCTGCCCGGTGGTGACAGAGGCGCACCTCCGCCGCTACCAGAGTGAAGCCGAACGCATCGCCGCGGTGGCGGTGCTTGCGAGGACGGAGAGTCCGGGCGCGGGCTCGACGGGCAGGCGGAAGGATCTTGGGCGTCTCTGTGATGGTCTCCGGGATACACTAGACGACCGCCTGGACCGTCCTGCGTTCTCAATCCTTGTGCTCGGCGTCGTTCTCCTCGCGTGTTGGAGACTTATCGCTTGGGCTCTTCCTCTTGCGGAGGTCACAGTTCGCGCCGTGCTGGCACCGGTATCGGATACCTTAGCGCGGCTCCTGCGGACAACTCTTCCCGATGGGCACTTGGCAGAGATTCTGGCGGACGCCGTACCTGAAGGTTTTGTGCTCCCTCTGGCGACCGTCCTGCCCGCCATGATAGTCGCGTACACGCTGATCGCAGTGCTCGAGGACTCGGGCCTCCTGGGACGCTACGCCGCCTTCGGAGATGCCGTGACACGGGCTTTGAATCTCCCCGGACAAGCGCTTATCCCCTTCGTGCTTGCATTCGGGTGCAGGGTGCCGGCGCTGATGGCCGCTCGGATACTGCCTTCCTCTAAGTCAAGAAAAGCGGCGAGCCTCGTGATCGCCACGGTCGTTCCATGCACAGCAACCATCTCATTGGCCTTTACGGCGCTGGCCAGGTTCGGCGCGAGCCCGCTTATCCCCGGAATCGCGGTTGTCTCTACCTTACTGCTGCTTGGCCCATTTCTCCGCCTAACGTGGGGTGGAGTAAGCGAACCGCTTGTTCTGGAGATTCCACCCCTGCGCCTTCCAATGCTCAAAAATGTCCTCATGAAGACGCAAATGAGGCTGTCCGGCTTTTTCGCCCACGTGCTGCCTCTGGTAGTAGGGATGAATGTCGGCGTCCGGATTATCACCTCAAGTTCGGGTGCAGCGGGAGGACCGGCGTTTGCTCACTTCGCCCGGCACTACCTGGGGATCCCTCCGGAAGCACTGTGGGCAGTCATGCTTACTATGTTTCAGAGGTACTTAGCTCCGCTGTTCCTGCTCCATCTTCATATCGGGCCAAGAGAAGCCACAATAGCCGTGACCATGGTGGTGTTGGGGCTTCCATGTCTTCCGTCAATGGTCACAATGTGGCGAGAGTTGGGTTTCCGGATGGCAGCCTTCACTTTCTTGGCGTCGGCTTGTTTGTCGCTGGCGTGGGGGATGGCGCTCAACCTGGTAATTTAGTGAGCGACTGAGCGAGCGGGCGGAATCGGCACGCTCACCTTACTATCGAAACTCTAAGCAGTATGGGTGTGAGAGTATGAGCATGAGACGTATGAGTATGAGCGAGGGGGGAGACTCAGGGTGGGATTGAGCCGTCGCCGATCCTCTCCTCTGAATACCGGACCGCTCATAGTTCTCAGCAGGGCATCCTTTGGACGCGCTTATCGGGTTCTCAGGATCCTGCAGCCGAGCCGTAGCCCCCCGTCGTCCAGCGGTTCCCAACGCGAGGCGACAGGGTTCGTGTCCGATCCCCCCAAAAACACACTTCCCCCAGACAACATCTGGCGCAACACCGTCGTCAGGTTGGCCGAATTAGGCATATTCCCGGGACAGGTAATCGAAAAAACAGGGAGCGCGGGCCCACGTTGCGCTGTCATCCTCAAAGCGGGCGGGAGCAAGGTGGCGGTCTCCCTAGACCTATGCAGCCAGATCCTGGTCCGAGCGATCTAGAAGCGCGACACAACCTCACCGGCCTTCCATAATTTACCATCTTGTGATAGGATGTGTCAAGAAGTTCCATAAAGCTTAGGAGGCCTTGGATCAATGAGAGTACCCGATGTTGTCATAGAGGCGCTAATGCGAGATGAAGGCCTCGGACACTATGCTAGGCCACTGTACCTGCTCATATGCGCCGCCGAGCCTAAGAGCATGTCCGAACTGGCGCGGCTGGCTGGAATGAGCAGAAATGTGGTGGCCAGAGTCTGCAGGAACCTGGCAGATCTCGATTGGGTGAAGTTGATTCCGGATAAGAGACAAGTCCGGCCTGCACCGCATATCCCGCACGTTGTCCAGGAGTCGCTGGTCGAGGAACTGACGGTCCAATACTCAATGGCCCCGAACAAGGGCGAATTCCTGTGCAAAAAGCGGGTGGAACTCTGGATCCGCGATGACACCTATGTGGATAACGCCCGCCCTGAGTTCATGACTAATCCGACATCCAACGAGCCAATGGAGTGTGACCGCATTCACCCTCGTGCTAAGCTTCACGTCGAGTTCCACGGTTGGCAGCACTACGGACCAACCAGGATGTTCAGCAAGAAAGAGAGCCGGGAGCAACAAGCCAGAGACCTCATGAAGGGGCGCTTGTGCGAAAAGAATGGCTACACTTTTGTCGAGGTCAGCCCGGACGATCTGAAGCCCGGAGTTCTGGAGGCGAAACTCGATGCGGTCAGGCCTGACCTGCGACGGGCCTACATCGATGTCGACGGTCCTTACTACCAGGAACTTATGAGACTCTGCTCAGCATACGCAGCCAAAGCTGCCCAGGATAGGCCGGAGTAGGTATTGCGTCACTATGTGCAATGCTCCGGCCGGACCTGCTCACTATGTGCAGTTCCCCGAGAGACCTGCTCACTATGTGCAATACTTCCAATCCATTGCACACTAGAGTGCATTGCACCCCTACGTGCAATACTCCGGCGAACCTGCTCAATATGTCCAGTTCCCAGACAGACCTGCTCACTATGTGCAATACTTCCAATCCATTGCACACTAGAGTGCATTGCACCCATACGTGCAATACCCGGGCGAACCTGCTCAATATGTCCAGTTCCCAGACAGACCTGCTCGCTATGAGCAATACTTCCAAACCATTGCACACTAGAGTGCATTGCACCCATACGTGCAATACTCCGGCGAACCTGCTCAATATGTGCAACTCCCTGAGAGACCTGCTCACTATGTGCAACTCCCGGAGAACTCTGCTGACCACGTGCAATCCCTCAGCCGACCTGCTAAGATATACGCATCATGAGACACGCTCAACGATGTTGCATAGTAGTCTACGGCTGCGCGAAAAACCAGGTCGACGCAGAGGAGATGGCTTCGAGGCTTGCGGGAGCAGGCTATGATGTGACAGGCAACCCTTCCGAGGCCGATATCATCATAGTCCACACCTGCGGCTTCATTGAGGACGCCAAGCGCGAGTCAATCGAAGGGATCTTTCAGGCGCTTGAGGCGACGTCCGCGGGCAGCCTAGATACAGCCACAGCCACGACACATCAAGAATCTGTGAGGAAGACCCCCGTCATTGTCACCGGCTGCCTATCCCAGCGTTACGCTGACCAGCTGCTGGAGGAAATCCCTGAGATAGCAGGAGTGGCAGGGACAGCGGCTCCGCGAGACATCGTGGAGATAGTCGGCTCGGCGATCGGTGGGCCGGCGCGTCCTGACCGGAGTAGTTCGCAGCGCCTAAAGCACGTCGGAACGCCGGGCCGCGGGGCTCCCGGAGCAAACGTGCGCTTCGATAAGCACATAACATCGCCCTGGGCGTACGTAAGGGTAGCCGAAGGTTGCAGGCACCATTGCACATACTGTGCCATCCCGTCGATACGCGGTGACCTCGTATCGCGACCTGAGGATGACATCATCGCGGAAGCGAGGCATCTGGCATCGCTCGGGGTAGCCGAGATCAACCTTATCGCCCAAGACCTGTCCGACTACGGGTGGGATAGGGAGGGGCGCCGGTGTCTAGCGCGGCTCGTTCGAAGACTCAACGAAGTGGACGGAATCTCCTGGATAAGGCTCCTTTACGTAAGGCCCGACGGTGTAGACAGGGAACTGGCCGAAGCCATGGCTCTTCCGCATGTGGCACCCTACATCGACCTGCCTGTCGAGCACGGCTCGCCCCAAGTCCTGCGCAGGATGGGAAGGCCCGGAGTAGACGATATCCTGAGGGCAGTCCGGCTGCTGCGAGATTCGGTTCCCAATCTCTACTTACGAACGACAGTCATAGCCGGCTTTCCCGGCGAGACCGATCACGACGTTGAACTGACATTGAGCCTGCTGAGCGAGATCCGAGCCCACAGAGTGGGGGCGTTTCCTTTCTCGCGCGAAGAAGGGACTCCGGCGTACAACCTGCCCGATATCATCCCCTCTGAAGTAGCTCGCGAAAGGGCCGAGAGGATCAGGCGGCACGGACTCCGCCTCGCTGCAGAAAGCGGGGCAGCCATGGTCGGCTCTGAAATAGAAGTTCTGTTGGAGAGGCCGTCGCTGCGACCAGGATACTGGATCGGGCGCGGGCCTCACCAGGCGCCCGAAGTGGATGGCATAACCTATGTCCGGGTAGCGCCCGACTCGACTCCATCGAAGCGTAGCCTCGTACGCGCTCGCGTTACCAGGTCATCCGTCCTGACGCTGTTCGCACACGAAACCTCTGTCTACCAGGCACTTTAGCGGGCATCTGCCACACCTTCCCATAGGACTCCGCGGCGACGCTTGGTATAATTATGTCAACTATTTGTCTATTACCGGGCGACACTATGCCCGCCAATACGCGGAAGGGGAGGGCAACGGAGTGCCAATCAAAGGGTTCAGATGGGTATGGGTAGCACTGGCAGCGGCCGTTACTCTGGCTGTGCTGAGCTTGTCTTACTCTTCCTACGAAAATTTGGGTGTGAAAAAGCCTCTGTCAAAAGCTCTCTTGGTCAGCAGCGACATTGAATCTGTGGACGTGCGCCGGGATGGTCCGCTTACAGTGGTCGAGATCGCTATGAAAAGCGTTCCTGATCTCGCAGTGAGCTACCGTGCTGCTGAGGAAATCGTGAGACAACACATTGGCAACTCTCCGTTCCGTATGGAGATTAGGGATTCAAGGACCCCCGAACTCGAGGAAGCTTATCACGCTATCCACTTCTACGTTGAGGAAGCCTCTGTTAGGGGCACTTTTGGAGCAATGATCGAAGAGTCATCCAACATCCTGCGTGAGGCCGGCTTCTCCGAGTACAAGCTGTCTGTGGATAAGGACCGGATCTACGTCCGGATAGCGAACTCAGGAGGCTACTTGTACGAAGTGATTGAGCGCGTGCTCACGGAAGGAGGGCTAGGGGCTTGAAACACATCGAGATAATCGCCGGCTCCTGTATCGGCGTTCTGGCTTTCCTTACGTTTAGAGGAGTTAACGTCTGGCCCTGGATCCTTCTCGGCGGCTTGACGTACTTCTTGGTCGCGTCCAGGGGACACTTGGGCGATATCGGCCGCAAGAAAATCGGAGCGGTAGTGGGACAGAGGCCCGAGATCACTTTCGGCGACGTAGGCGGCCAGGAAGTGGCGAAGCGCGAGCTCAGAGAGGCCCTGCAGTTCCTCAAGAACTACGACGATGCCAAGCGGCTCGGGATAAGGCCGCTCAAAGGGATTCTGCTGTCGGGACCTCCGGGTACGGGGAAGACCCTCCTGGCAAAGGCAGCGGCGAACTACACGGACTCGGCCTTCATAGCAACCTCCGGCTCCGAGTTCATAGAAGTCTATGCGGGACTTGGCGCCCAAAGGGTGCGCTCTCTGTTCGAAAAAGCCAGGAAACTGGCGCGTGAACAGAAGAAGTCGGCAGCGATCATATTTGTGGACGAGATCGAGGTCCTGGCCGGAAAGCGAGGCGCCCAGGTAGGGCATCTCGAATACGACCAGACGCTCAACCAGCTCTTGGTCGAGATGGACGGCCTAAGGGTGGATGACGACATACGCATCTTGGTGATCGGCGCTACGAACAGGCCGGATCTCCTTGACTCTGCGATCCAGCGTCCGGGCCGCTTCGATAGGATGGTCCGCGTAGACCTTCCCGATAAGGAAGGGCGCCTGGAGATCCTCAAGCTGCACATGAAAAACAAGCCGGTGGCGCCCGATCTGGACATCGAGAGCATAGCGAAGGAGACTTTCGGCCTGTCAGGCGCGCACCTGGAGAGCCTGTGTAATGAGGCGGCCATCCTGGCGCTCAGGAAGGGCGCGGACGCCATCACCAAATCCGACCTGAGTGAAGCCCTTGACAAGGTGCTTATGGGAGAAAAACTCGACAGGAGGCCTTCGCCGCATGAACTCCGGAGAGTCGCGGTGCACGAAGCCGGCCACGCTATAGTATCGGAAGTCCTGCGGCCGGGTTCGGTCGCGCAGGTGACCGTGTCGCCCAGAGGGAACGCGCTTGGATACGTGAGGCACGCGCCCAAAGACGACACCTACATCTATCCGCGAGAGACCCTGGAGGAGGAAATATGCATCCTCGTAGCCGGCGCCGGGGCGGAAGATACGGTGCTGGGCTCAAGGAGCACCGGTGCCTCAAACGACTTCGAGAGAGCTCTCGACCTCGCCAAGAGGATTGTCTCTTACGGGATGTCGCCTCTGGGAGTCGTCGACCGCGATACTGCCAGCCCGGAGGCACTTGCCAAGACAACGAGGGAGATCTTGCAGAGGTGCCAGGACCGGGTAGCGTCCATCCTTCAGAGGAATAGGGCGCAAATCGAGAGGGTTGCAGACGTGCTCGTGGACAGCGAAAGCATGCCCGGAGATGAACTCCGCAGGCTGGTTGAGAAGTCGGCAGCGCGCCCGTGGAAATGGCGTAAACTGCCTTCTTACAGAGGAAAACTGAAGGCGAGGATAGAAACTACGGCGCGGGGGTGATGCCCGTGCAGGCAGAGATCCTGTCGGTGGGTACTGAACTCCTGCTTGGTGAGATCACCGATACCAACGCTCAAGAGATATCGGCCCGTCTCAAAGAAACAGGGGTATTCGTATATAGAAGAGTCACATTAGGAGATAATCCGGCGCGGCTTACGGCTGCATTCAAGGAAGCCCTCGGCCGCGCCTCTCTCGTGATCGCAACAGGGGGCTTAGGCCCGACGACGGACGACATAACCGCCGAGTGCTTAGGCGCAGCCCTAGGCCTTCCTCTCGAGTTCCACGAGGGCGCCTGGCAGAGCATGCTCGAGTGGTTCGAGCGAAGGGGCAGGCAGCCTTCGGAGTCAGACAAGAAGCAAGCCATGATCATCCGCGGCGGAGTGCCTCTCATAAACCGCAACGGCACCGCGCCGGGTCAGGCTATCGTCTTGGACGGCAAGATGGCAGCGGTACTTCCCGGGCCGCCCCGTGAAATGCGCCCGATGCTCGAAGAAAGCCTTCTGCCGCTCATCCGCCGCACGTTCGGCGACCTCATTCCGTTGCACATTAAGAACCTTAAGATGGTCGGGCTTCCCGAATCGAAAGTGGGGGAGGCCGTCAAGGATCTCATGGATAGTCCCAATCCAACCCTCGCGCCGTACGCCGGCGGCGGGGAGATACGGCTCAGGATCGCGGCCCGAAGCACCGATCCTGCTGAAGCGAGGCGTATGGTTTCTTCAGTCGAGACTGAAGTCAAGCGCCGCCTGGGCCATCACATCTACGGCGCCGACTCCGACACACTGGAATCCGTGTGCGGACAGCTCTTGGCCCGGAGAGGCCTTACTCTGGCGGTAGCCGAGTCGGTCACTGGCGGCCTGCTCGCGCACAGGATAACGTCGGTTGCCGGCAGCTCACGCTACTTCAAGATGGGCGTAGTGGCATACCACCCTGCTATCAAGGCAACCTGCCTCGGAGTCCCAAGAGAGGCGGTCCTGGAGGAGGAAGCCGTCAATGCGGACGCGGCGGTAGCGATGGCGCAGGGAGTAAGGGAACTTGCAGGAGCCAAGATCGGCGTCGCGACAACCGGATTTGCCGGGCCTACAGGAGGCACCGAACGCGAACCCGTAGGGACTGTCTACACTGCAGTGGCGTACGAGGGCGGTTCCTCAGTTGACCGGGTCGTGTACGGCGGTTCCCGGACAGCTGTCAAGGAGTACGGGGCAGCGAGAGCACTCGCCACGCTCTGGAGATATCTCAGCAGCTTAGGTGAACGGTAATGGACGCTTTCGACGACACCTTCCGGTGCTTTGCAGCGGTGCCGGTTTCCGATGAGGTCAAGGCCCTTCTAGATTCCTTCATTGCGCACGCCGGAGACCTTTTCCCGGATTACCGCTTCGGTGCGTCCGAGAACCTCCACATAACACTGCAGTTCCTTGGAGATGTGCCTAGGAGTTTGTTGCCGTCCCTCAAAGAAGCAGTGTCTTCCGCTGCCCGCGGTGTACCCCCTTTTCGCTTGGGGTGCCGGAGGGCCGGCGGATTCCCCGAAAGGGGAGCGCCCCGAATCCTGCACATAGCGGTAACCCAGGGAGCAGAGAGCCTGCGCGCATTGGCAGACAGAGTCCGGAGAAACTTCCGTTCATTGGGATACTCCGATCCGAAACCCTTCGTACCCCACGTCACTCTCGGCAGGGCCCGCAATAGGCAGGGTTTTTCCGGGCGAGGCCAGAACACCACGAATATCCGTTCTTCATGGGAGGATTCTTACATGCACTTCCTCGAAGTGAGTAGAGGGCAGGTCGAGTGGGAAGTGCGTGAAGTCCTGCTTATGGAGAGCGTGCTCCACCGGCAAGGACCCGCGTACACTCCGGTAGCTCGTGTGGAACTGAGAGAATAGCTCGCTCCTAAGAAAGATGGCGAACACGCGTACCCTATTTGATTGTGGGTGCGAGGGCGTGGTGCTATACTCTAGTAGGAAGGTGCTGCCAGGGACGTGGCGACATCAGGAGGTTAAATAGATGCTCGAAAAGGAAAAGGCACTCGAGCTTGCAGTCGCGCAGATAGAAAAGCAGTTTGGTAAGGGATCCATTATGAGGTGGGGCGAGGCGGCCCACAAGATGGCCGTCGAAGTGATACCCACCGGCGCCCTGGCACTGGATATCGCCTTAGGTGTAGGAGGCATTCCTAGGGGCAGAGTCATAGAGATATACGGCCCCGAAGGGTCGGGAAAAACCACCGTTGCGCTGCACATTATCGCTGAATCGCAGAAGGCCGGGGGTATTTCCGCATACGTTGACGCCGAACACGCGCTGGACCCGGTCTACGCGCGCCGCATAGGCGTTGACGTCGACAACCTCCTCATCTCTCAACCGGATACCGGAGAGCAGGCTCTGGAGATAGTCGATGCGCTTGTGAGGTCTGGCGCGGTCGACTGCATCGTCGTTGATTCGGTCGCCGCACTTGCGCCAAGAGCTGAGATCGAGGGCGAGATGGGAGACGCCCACGTAGGTCTTCAGGCACGCCTCATGTCGCAAGCGCTGAGGAAGCTCACCGCAGTCATTTCCAAGTCAAATTCGACGGCCGTGTTCATCAACCAACTCCGCGAGAAGGTCGGGATCATGTTCGGCAACCCCGAAGTCACTCCTGGAGGGAGAGCCTTGAAGTTCTATTCATCCGTGCGACTTGACGTCCGGAGAGTTGAGAACATCAAGCAAGGTCAAGACACTATCGGAGCCAGGACCCGCGTGAGGGTAGTGAAAAACAAGCTGGCTCCGCCCTTTAAGCAAGCCGAATTTGACATCATCTTCGGCGAGGGGATTTCCCGAGAGGGCTGTCTCCTCGATGTGGGTGTCGCCCACAACGTAATAACGAAGACCGGCACATGGTATTCGTACGGTGATACCAGGCTGGGGCAGGGAAAGGAAGCCGCTCGGACGTTCCTTAAGGAGCATTCCGACGTGGCTGCTGAAGCTGAGAAGAAGATCCGTGAATCGCTAAGAGCCGGAGCGCTGAGAGCAGAAGGCGCTTCAGATCAGGTGGAAGCGGATAACGCCTAATGCCGGACAAGGGCGAAAAGCGTAGTCCTTTAGGCTACGCTCTGGGGGTCCTGTCAAGGCGGCGCGTGTCGACGGGTCAAATGCGTGACTCGATGCGCCGAAAGGGCTACCCGGAGGATGAGGTCGAGAACGTGCTCCAAAAGCTTACCGAGTGGGGATATCTTGATGACCGAGGTTATGCTAGAGATATACTCCGCTCAATGATTGCGGAGTGTCCTCTCGGCAGAAGGAGGGCCCGGTACGAGCTCTCCAAGAGGCTCTTTGATAGAGACCTAGTCGAGTCTGTGGTTAACGAAACGTTTGAGAGCGCCAGTGAAGCCGAAATGGCTTCTCTGGCCGCCAGGAAGTATCTGAACGGGAAGAGCAGCGGACCCGTAAGAGAAAAAGAACGCGAGCGGCTCTACCGGTGGCTTCAGAGGAGAGGTTTCGGAACCGAGTCCATATACTCGGTGCTTCGAAACTACAGATGGGGCGACCGGGAATAGCCGGCCGGACATTCTGGCATAAGAGACGAATACCTTCTATGACCGAACTAACTTGGTTTTTGGAAACCAGAACAGTGCGCGCTATAGGCAACCTCCAGGGGTTGCCGAGTGGCGTTTCGATTGGAGCGTTGCGAGATTCTTCGCTGAGGCCGCACTTCCTAAGGCGGCCCGACCTGTGGTTTGGTTTACTGTTGACATGAGGACATAACACAAGGGAAGAAACTCGCGGTTTCGCGTCCAATTTCGGCTGAAGATAAGCGTCCGCGGCCAGATACGCCGGTGGCTATCTGGCTTTTCGCGTTTCTTGGAGGAGGTGACCTTGATGCAGTGGATAGCACCTGTAGCAGCTTTGCTGGTAGGTTTCGCGATCGGATACCTTATCCGCAGGGCTGTTGGAGAAGCAAAGATCAAGTCGGCTGAAGAAGAGGCCAGAAGAATAGTCGCGGAAGCAGTCAAGTCCGCTGACACGAAGAAGCGTGAAATCCTGCTTGAGGCTAGAGACGAAGCAGGGAGGCTGAGGGACGAGCTGGAGCGCGAGGTTCGAGAACGCAGGCAGGAACTGCAGCGCACCGAGAGGCGCCTCATAAACAAAGAAGAGTCTCTGGACAGGCGCCAAGAGCTGTTCAGCCAGAAAGAAGAAAACCTCTCAAGGCAAGAGAAGGCTCTGTCCGAAAAGACCAAAGCCTTGGATGCCTTGCGCGAAGAGGCCATGAAGGAGCTGGAGCGGATCTCCGGGCTCCCAAGGGAAGAAGCTAGGGAACGCATCTTGGGAGAGGTCAGAGACGCGCTCAAGGAAGAAACGGCGAGGATGGTGCGCGACGCCGAATCTCAGGCAAGAGAGGAAGCCGACAGCAAGGCGAGAAGCATCGTGAGCCTGGCCATCCAGAGATGCGCGGCAGACCACGTGGCCGAGAATACGGTGTCGGTCGTCGAGCTTCCTAACGATGAGATGAAGGGACGCATCATAGGGCGCGAGGGCAGGAACATCAGGGCTCTTGAGACACTGACGGGAATTGACCTCATTATCGACGATACGCCCGAAGCGGTCATCCTGTCGGGGTTCGACCCCATCCGCCGCGAGGTGGCGAGGCTGGCGCTGGAGCGCCTGGTGTCAGACGGCCGTATCCATCCGGCACGCATTGAGGAAATGGTGGAGAAGGCCCAGAAGGACGTGGACAATCTCATCAAACAGGAGGGCGAGCAGGCAGCTCTGAACCTTGGCGTGCACGGCTTGCATCCTGAGTTGGTGAAACTCATAGGCCGCCTCAAGTTCAGAACCAGCTACGGCCAGAATGTGCTGAAACACTCGATTGAAGTAGCCCACTTGGCTGCCAGCATGGCTAGTGAACTGGGTTCCGACGTAGCGATAGCGAAGAGAGCGGGACTTCTACACGACATCGGCAAAGCTGTCGATCACGAGGTAGAAGGATCGCACGTCGCCATCGGCGTCAATCTGCTCAGGAGATACCGCGAGTCTCACGACATCATAAGGGCCGTTGAGGCACACCACGGCGACGTGGAAGCGCAGTCAATCGAAGCATTCCTGGTGGCGGCCGCAGACGCCATTTCGGCCGCAAGGCCCGGCGCGCGCCGAGAGACTCTGGAGATGTACCTGAAGCGCTTGGAGAAACTAGAAGAGATCGCCAACTCGTTTGAGGGCGTCGACAAGTCTTTCGCGATCCAAGCCGGCCGCGAGATTAGGATTATGGTGAAGCCCGAGAAAATCGACGACCTTGGGGCCGTGCGCCTCGCCAGGGACATCGTAAAGAAGATAGAGAAGGACATCGAGTACCCCGGACAGATAAAGGTGATCGTCGTTAGAGAGACAAGGGCGGTTGGTTACGCCAAGTAACCGAGGAAAGACAAGGAGAGATACCGATTGGCCAAAAGAGCACCCGCAGGAAATGGGGGAAAGCCCCCTGGAAGAATGATAAAGCCGTCTCACAAGGATGTGGAGATTCTGGCTACTCTCCTGGTAGCTTACCCTCAGATCTCCAGGGTGACTTTCGATCCGAAGAAGAAGGCTTTGAACATGGCTTTCTTATGCCGGGGACCCATCGGGAAACGGGCACGAGACAGCATATGCAAATCGTACCTGGAGTCCCTGAGCGTCTACCACGATATCGTCGGTAACAGGGCATCGGTGAAGGAGTGCTCGTGGGAGAAGATGGATGACTTCTACAGCTTCGTGGCCGAACGCGATGTGGCATCGCTGACCCCCGGCGAACTCAATCTGACAGTTGAGCTCATTGAGGACAAAGTGGAAGTTATATACGCATCCGAAGACGCTGAGTTCCCGGATGCTGCAGAAGAACTGGGAATGTCGGCTCGCGTCTTCCTTCAGGACATGATAAACCAAGTCCGGAACCTGGAGAGCACCCGCAAACTCGTGGCTCTTCGAGAAGGGGAAAGGGTCTTGGTTTTCGACAAGTGAGGCTGATCGTGCAGTGAACCTTGTTTTCATAGGAGACGTATTCGGATCGCCGGGCAGGGAGTTCTTAGCTCTCTGCCTGCCCGGCATTATCGAGAAGTACAGTGCCGATTTCGTTTTGGTCAACTGCGAAAACGCCGCAGGCGGGGCGGGGCTTACTCCGGATGTGGCTGAGGAGATGTTCGGCTTAGGCGTCGATGCCATGACGTCAGGAAATCATATCTGGGACAAGAAGGAGATCTACCCCTACCTTGATTCGGAAAAGCGGGTTCTCAGGCCGTCGAACTACCCGGCTGGCGTGCCCGGCAGAGGCTCCGGAGTTTTTCAGGCGAAGAACGGCCAGCTCGTAGGCGTCATCAGCGTTTGCGGGCGGGTTTTTTCACCGCAGAATCTCGACTGCCCCTTCAAGGCGTTGGATTCCGAGATTGCCCAGCTCAAGATGACCACTCCCATCGTGATCGTAGATTTTCACGCAGAGGCGACTTCAGAAAAGATCTCCGCGGGATTCTACGTTGACGGGCGCGTGAGCGCGCTCTTCGGCACGCACACTCACGTTCAGACGGCCGACGAGACCATCCTTCCGGGCGGAACCGCCTACATCACCGATGCCGGAATGACCGGAAGCCGTGAGGGCGTGATAGGCGTGAAGAAGGAAATCATCCTGAAGCACTTTCTCACGCAGCTGCCTGTGCGGCATGAGCCGGCAAAGGGAAAGCGCCAGCTTAACGGCGTGTTCTGTGCGATAGACAACCGCGGCGCGGCCCAGTCGATAGAGCGTATTATGATCAAGGAGTAGGAAACCGTCATTGTGCTCGCAATACAATATTCCCCTTGCCAAATAGAACAGCCGCCTTTAGAATTGAGGATGAACTGCCAATAAACTGATGTCTCATACAACTTCTGTCACGAAGCCATGTGGGGGGATTAACGTGGGAGTAAGCAACGTAGACCGTAACGAAATACCAGCGGTCGAAGTGCTCAAGGTCTCGTCTAGGTCCAATCCCAATGCGGTCGCGGGCGCTCTTGCGGGAGTCATAAGAGAGCGAGGCTATGCGGAGATACAAGGGATAGGCGCGGGCGCAGTGAACCAAGCCATAAAGGCAGTGGCTATTGCGCGCGGTTTTGTAGCTCCCAGTGGCACCGACTTGGTCTGTGTTCCCGCCTTTACCGACATCTTAATTGACGGCCAGGAACGCACGGCGATAAAGCTCATCGTTGGCCCCAGAGATTAGCAGCAACATACAGACAAGGGACTCATGTGACCTTCACACCCACTCCACAGCCTCAGATGGGTCATTATCACCCTGGGAGCTTGTCGCGCTTGCGCGTGACAGGGGTCTCAGAGCCATTGCGATAGCCGACCACGACACCACAGCGGGAGTACGCTCTTTGCAGAAGACGCCTAGCGGCATTGACGTGATAGAAGGCGTAGAGATTGTGCCCGCGGTAGAGATCAACAGCGAATGGAAGGGGAGAGAACTCCACATCCTGGGGTACTTCATCCCCCTAGGCCCGAGCCCGCTGGAAGACCTCCTGGCACGGCTGAGAGACTCGCGTAAAGAGCGGGTATCGCGTACCATTGAGAAACTGAACTCCATCGGAATGCCGCTGGACGAAAAGAGGGTCTTCGAATTCTCTTCGGGAGAGTCCGTGGGCCGGCCGCATATCGCTCAGGCAATGATTGAACAAGGTTACGCCACGTCCGTCAAAGACGCTTTCGACCGCTTCCTAGGGATAGGCAGACCCGGCTACGTGGAGCGGTTCCACCTCGAGCCCGTTCAATCGGTAAGGACGCTTCGCGAGGCGGGAGGAGTACCGGTCTGGGCGCATCCGGGCACCTCTAGAGCCCTTGGGCAGATCTCCGTGCTGGTCGAGAACGGCCTCATGGGCATTGAAGCTTATCACCCCGAACACGGACCCAAGATGAGGCAGAGATGCTTGGCCATGGCAGAAGAACACGATCTCATAGTCACTGGCGGCTCCGACTTCCACGGCCTCGCCGCCAGCGAAGGAGCAGACCTGGGAAGTGTTGTCGTGCCTTACGAGGTGGTATCTCAGCTGAGATCCGCTGCCGGCCGCTAGTGAGGCGAGGCAGCCGTTTTAGTCCAGCTGGAATTCGCCGCGGAGCTTACTCGGGGATAAAGAGGTCAGGGTCCGGTATCTCATCGTTGTAGTTCTTGGCATCGGTGCCGAGAGGGTTTTTCGGTTTAGCCGTTCTCGCAGTTCTAGCCTTTGCCTTCCGCAAAGTCGTTTTCCTCCCGGCGCGACTCGCCTTGACTTCGCGCTCGCCGCGGATGACCTCTTCAGCGTCTTCCTCATACCTGAACATGCCTCAAAAGGCCCCCTTCGCTGTCGTTGCAGGGACGGCTGCCTAAAGTGCAGGCAGCCGTCCATTGGAGCTACAACCGATTGCTGAACCGTCGGCCGCGGCCCTACTTGATCCTGATCTTGACGTCCAGAGCCGAGAGGCCTTTGGCGTAAGCAAAGACGGGGTTCACGTCGAGCTCAGATATCTCAGGGAAGTCCCTGCAAAGCTGAGCGACACGCCCGATAGCTTCGACCAGGGCAGGGATATCGTCGGGGGCAGCCCCGCGGAATCCCTTAAGGAGAGTATACGCCTTGGTCTCCGTTATCATTTCCTCAATCTCCGACTTGGACAGCCCTCTGGCCAGTCTGAAGGAGGCATCCTGCAAGAGGTTCACCAGGATTCCGCCTGAACCGAAGGCGATCATCGGCCCGAACGTCGGGTCCATAGCCATACCTATGATGAGCTCGTCGCCCTTGGGCATCATTTTCTGAACTTCCACGCCGTAGATCTTGGCGTCGGGAACGGCTTTCTTGGAACTCTCCATGATGGCCTTGAAAGCCTCGACGACTTCTTCCTTCGTCTTGAGGCCGACCTTAACTCCGCCGACATCGGTCTTGTGCATGATGTCGGGAGAGGCTATCTTCATGACCACGGGGAAGCCAAGAGCTTCAGCCGCAGCTGCCGCTGCGTTCTCGTCGCCTGCAAGTCTGGACGGAGCAGCGGGAATCTTGTACAGCTCGGCAACTTCGGCCGCTTCGGGCCCAAGGAGGAGGTCGCGGCCGTCGGCACGGACCTTCTCGAAGATGGCCGCCACTTTGTCCTTCTGGACGTCGGAGAAGGTCCACTCGGTGCTCTTCTCAACTTCCCTGCGGAGCTCGCCAAACCTTATCATGCCGCGAAGGGTGGCTACAGCGGGCTCGGGGAAGGGATACACGGGTATGCCGTTCTCATTAAGTAGTTTCACGCCCGCCTCCAGCTTGGCACCGCCGATGAACGATGCAACCACTGCCTTCTCGGGGTTGGCCTTCGCCGCATCTATGGTGTACTGGGCGGCCTCAACGATATTGAGGGGCGCGGTGGGGCTCAAGAGGACCACAACTGCATCGACAGCCGGGTCTTTCATAACTATGTCGAGAGCGATCTTGTACCTGTCGGACTTGGCGTCACCAACCACGTCGACCGGGTTGTGGATATTGGCTGCCGGAGGCAGCTTCTCGCCGAGTTCCTTCACTATGTGGTCGCTCAGCTTGGCCATCTTGAGGCCGTTTGTCTCAACTGAGTCGGAAGCTACAATGCCCGGTCCGCCTGAGTTCGTGACCACGACAACGTTCTTACCCTTCGGCACCGGCTGCGTTGTAAATGCGATAGCCAGGTCAAAGAGCTCTGTCATGGTCTCGGCGCGAATCACGCCTGCATGCCTTAGAGCAGCATCATAAGCAGTGTTGGAACCTGCAAGAGCTCCGGTGTGCGATGACGCCGCTTTGGCTCCGGCAGCGGTGATGCCTGACTTGAAGACAATTACTGGAACCTTCTTGGTCGCCTTGCGGGCCGCCTCGATAAACCTGTCACCGTTAACCACATCTTCGAGATAGAGACAGATTACCTTGGTGTTGGGGTCATCGGCAGCTGCTTCGATAAAGTCTGCTTCGTTGAGGTCAGCCTTGTTTCCGATGCTTATGAACTGGCTGAACCCAAGGCCGCGCTGCAGACTCCAGTCAAGAATCGCCACGCACAGGGCGCCCGACTGGGATATGAAGGCGATGTTGCCCTTAAGGGCCATATCCTTGGCGAATGTCGCATTGATGGGCGTATGCGTATCCATTACTCCAAGGTTGTTGGGGCCGGTGATCCTCATACCGTACTTCTTAGCTACGGCGATGAGATCCTGCTCCAGTTTCTTGCCTTCTCCTCCAACTTCCTTGAAGCCGGCCGTGATAACGATGAGGTGCTTTACTCCGGCCTTTCCGCAGTCCTCTGCAACCGCCACAGATGCCGCGGCGGGGACGCAGAATACCGCTACGTCGATGGGCTTGCCGACTTCGCGTACGTTGGGGTAAGCCTTGTAACCTGCAATCTCCTGCTCCTTGGGGTTGATGGGGTAGACCTCTCCGGTAAATCCGCTAGCCTTAATATTCTCTATTACCGCGTAACCAATCTTTCCGGGGGTCTTAGAGGCGCCGATAACGGCCACTGACTTGGGGTGAATCAGCGATCTTAAGTCACTCATGCGTAATGTCCGCACCTTCCTATGGTGTTTTGGAGCGAAGCACGATCACCAGGAGTAAGTCTAACACAATTCACTAATTGTGGTAACACAGAGTAGTACAACTCCCGAACGTGAAGGAATTCGGCCAAGAGGCGAGAATATGTAATTACTGGGTTTCTTGGGAGGGGCAGCCATGTCTGGCAATACCTATACCGATGCGAACAAGATCCTGTGGGCAGACATCGGCGAGCGCCTGGGCCTCGATAAGAATGCCCTCAGAGACTTCAGGAAGACTTTCAGCGATGTCTTGGGGTTGGACGTATCCCATCCTAGCGTCAGCCCGGATATGGTACCCGTGCTCGAGCGAGTGCAGTTCGTGAGGCAGCAGGGGATACCCGACGACATGATCCGCGAGAACGTGTCACAGTTGACCGAAGAAGCAGGTTGGCCCGACGAGGTCCTCGCCCGCATGCAGCAGGCAGCCGAAACAGCGCGCTCGTCAGCAGCCGAAGCCACCGAAACCGCTGAGGCCAGATGCGTGCCTCCGGTAGTGCAGCCGGATGAAGAAGCGCCGGCTAATGATTCTGAGCCTGCTTCATCGTACACACCTGCCGCATCCCACGCACATGCTGCGTTCTCCGTGAGGGAGTCGCCGCACGCCCTGCCGTCCCTATCCGAGGCGACGCTGCGGGAAATCTTGCTGGACTTGAGGAGGGAGATCGCCACCGGCGCTGTCTCAGAGCGCGAGTTGGTGCTGCACCTGATGCAGCAGGTCCGGAGGCTGACTCTCGAAGTCCGCGACTTGAGGTACGCCTTTCTCCTGGCGTCTTCTCGAAAGGACAGGAAGAAGGGGATAAAGGCTATTAGCCGTCTTCTCTCTGGATGAGGTGAGGCCCGCGGTTCCAAACGCTCTTCACGAGGACGCTCCTAACATGATTTCTGAGCTGGGGTATGTCCCTAGACAGAGAGGTCACAAGGTTCTTCATCTTTTGCCTTCGAGTGGTTCCCGCAACGGGACATCTGGTCTTGATCACCGGCAAGCCGAGGCTCTGGGTTGCCCTCGCTATGTCTTTCTCAGAGATGTATATGAGCGGCCTTATGGCATACACATCTCGCCTAGTGAGGTGAGTCGAGGGGGCAAAGCACCTCAAACTCGATTGATAAAACATGTTCAGAAAGAGTGTCTCTATGGCATCGTCGAGGTGGTGTGCGAGCGCCACCTTCTTGTATCCGAGCTCATTTGCCGCTTTGTGGAGCGCACCCCGGCGCAGATTGGAGCATAGGCTGCAAGCATTCTTTTTCGAGGGGTAGTTCTCAACTATTTTGGCAATGACCGTCGGCACAACATGATACGGTATATCCATAGATTCCATGAAGCCGCGGATCGTGCCCAATTCATCATCTGTGAAGCCTGACGGGTCCCCAGGGTTTATCGTGATCGCCGCAAGGCTGAACTTCTGAGGCGAGCGCCTCCTCAGTTTATCAAGCATATAGGCCATAAGGAGGCTGTCTTTTCCTCCCGAGATACCCAAGAGAACGGTATCGCCAGCCTGTATCATGCTGTAATCGCTTATCGCCTGCCCAAGAGGCTTGTATAGCCACCAGGCCTGGTCTCTCGCCAAGTCGAGCCACCTCCGCACCTTGATATTGTACATCGTTCCGAGCGCACGGCGTCATGCTATGATGGTAAAGATGCCGTACCAATACGAGCGGGGGAGTTTCATTGCTGAAACCAAATGGAGCTGGAAACCTCGTTTATCTTGACAACTCATCAACCACGAAACCTGACAGGCGTGTTGTCGAGGCCGTCGTCAAAGTATTTGAGGAGGATTTTGGCAACCCCTCATCGCTTCACCGGTTGGGAGCCCGGGCAGAGGGCATCATCGAAGAGGCCCGGGAGAGCGTAGCCCGCCTGATTGGTGCCAGTGCAGGCGAGATCTACTTCACCTCCGGGGGAACCGAGGCCAACAACTGGGCCATAGCGGGAGCAGCAAAGGCCAAGGGCAAGGGAGCGCGCCTGATCGCGACAACGGTTGAGCATCCCTCAGTAATCGCCATGCTCGACCACCTTCACGAAGAAGGGTACGAAGTCGACCTCATCGGCGTTGACGAGCAAGGCTTCATAGACCCCGATGAGGTGATGGACGCCATCGATTCCGACACGGCGCTCGTTTCGGTTATGCTCGTCCAGAATGAGATAGGGAGCATTCAGCCTTGCCGGGAGATCGGCCGGAGGATCGCTTCTCTGGGCTCGAGACGTCCCAAGTTTCATGTAGACGCGATTCAGGGATTCGCACGCCTTCCTATCGACGTAAAGGACTGGGGCGTAGACCTAATGAGCATGAGCGCCCACAAGATCCACGGGGCAAAAGGTGTAGGAGCGCTTTACATAAGAAAAGGGATCAACCTCGGACCTCTCATTTTCGGAGGCGGACAGGAAAGCGGCTACCGTTCGGGAACTGAGAACGTGCCCGGAATACGAGGCTTCGGCGTCGCGTGCGATATATGGGCCAAGGACAGGGAAGAGGTGCTCTCACGTCTCGCCATGCTCCGCCGGCAGCTCATAGAAGGCGTACGCGGAGTCTTCCCTGAAGCCGTCCTTCACGGGCCCGAAGAAGTAGACGTCGCGCCGTACATAGTCCACTTCTCGTTCCCCGGATTCAAGGGTGAAAGCGTCCTTCACGCTCTTGAAGGAAGGAACGTCTTCGTATCGACAGGTTCAGCCTGCTCATCGCACAAAACGCGTCCCAGCCCGGTCATTATGGCTCTGGGGCGAAGCGAAGACGAGGCACTGTCGGCCATCAGGTTTTCCATGTCGAGATACACTACTCAAGAAGATATATCATGCGCAGTGGAAGCACTCGAGGAAGGTCTCCGGGAACTAAAGGCCTGGAGGGCAAAGTAGAAAACACCGCTCGGAGGAAGAGCCATGGAGGAAGTACTGCTAGTCAGATACGGTGAGATCAGCCTTAAGGGAAAGAACCGCCCTGACTTTGAAGGGGCCCTGGTTGACCACTTACGCAGCATCATGAGAGAGTACCCGGGCTCGAGACTCCAGAGGTCTTATGGCAGGATGTTTCTCTACGGTATGCCGATGAGTCGCGACTTGATGGCGCGAATGGCCAAAGTACCCGGTGTCGTGGCCGCCAGCGCAGCCCTTAAGGTTGAGAACGACCTTGAGCTCATCAAGGAAGGTGCTATCGAAGCAGCCCGGAGGGCTCTTGGCGATAGGACGGCTCACGTGGGGCACGCTGCGGCACCCCCCACCTTTAAGATCGAGGCTCGCCGCTCGCTCAAGTCGTTCCCGGTAACCTCGCCGGAGATATGCGTTGAAGTGGGCGCCGCGGTGCTTGACGCCGGCCTTGGGCTCTCAGTCGATGTCCACAGCCCATCCTTCACGATTTCCATTGAGGTACGGCACGACGGGACATACATCTATTGGGGAGAAACCAGGGGAATGGGAGGACTTCCTCTCGGTTCCTCGGGAAAAGGAATGGTCCTGCTGTCGGGAGGCATCGATAGTCCTGTGGCGGCGTATATGGCAATGAAACGCGGGGTTGCGCTCGACGCCCTGCACTTCTGGAGTTTCCCCATGACGGGTGAGAAGGCAAGAGATAAAGTTGTGCGGCTCTGGCGCATGCTCAGAGAATATAATCCATCGATGAACCTCTACATCGCGCACTTCACGAAAATCCAGACAGCCATCATCGAGCTTTGTCCGGAGAAGTACCGGGTGACGATCATGAGGCGAATGATGATGAGAGTCGCGACCGAGTTAGGCAAGAAGGTGGGCGCTCTGGCCATCTTCACCGGCGAAAACCTGGCCCAGGTTGCCAGCCAAACTCTAGAGAGCATGGCGGTCATCGAGGAAGTTGCAGGGCTCCCCGTACTTCGCCCGCTTCTATGCTTTGATAAGAACGAAATCGTCAAGATCGCCGAAAGCATCGGAACCTACGACGTCTCATGCCTCCCGTATGAAGACTGCTGCACTGTGTTCGTGCCGAAACATCCCGTAACCAAACCGCGACTAGACCTGGTTATGGAAGCTGAACAGGCGCTTCCAGTTGATGACCTGGTGAAAGAGTGCGTGGAGTCTATCGAAGCCATTAGGACTTGAGACTCATTTTGATATCCGCTATGTATCGTCTCAATCGCGTTTCGATAACAAGGATGAAGTACGGCTGTTCCCAAGAAGCCGGACGGCGCCCCGGAGCAGTAGGAACAGCTCCACTAGGCCTGCAAAGGACGCGGGCGACAGATACAGGGAGGTATATCAAAAGTGAGGATCAACACCAACATCAGCGCCCTTAACGCATGGAAGAACCTCGCGGTCACGGGCGGATTGATGTCCAAGTCCCTCGAAAAGCTGTCTTCAGGTTACCGGATCAACAAGGCTGCTGACGATGCCGCAGGTCTCGCAATCTCTGAGAAGATGAGATCGCAGACCCGTGGTCTGAACCAGGCAGCGAGGAACGCGCAGGACGGCATTTCTCTTATCCAGACTGCAGAAGGCGCTCTCAACGAGACCCACTCGATCCTGCAGCGCATGAGAGAGCTCATGGTCCAGGCTGGCAACGGAACCAACACCGAAGAGGACCGGATGAAGATCCAGGAAGAGATCAACGAGCTAGTCAAGGAGATTGACGGTATCAGCGATCGTACCGAGTTCAACGGTATGAAACTCCTGAACGGTACTCTTGGTGCGACGATCACTGCTGATTCCAACGTCGACGGATCCGCAACCTCACTACTGAGCATAGTAGACACGAGCGGCGCTTGGGTCGGCACCGACTACACGGTTACTGTAAATGCGTCGGACGCCACGATAACTCTGACGCAAGGCGGCCTGAGCCAGACGGTAGACGTGGGAACCACGCTGACGTTGGCCGAAGGGACCACCATCGAGTTCGACAAGTTCGGTATCACCTTCGCCGTCACCGACGATGGGGATGAGGGCACCACCACCAAGGACTTGTCCGGACTGTCGAGCAACAACACGTTCGACGTCGTTGAAGGCGACGTCAAGCTCCAGATTGGCGCCAACAGCGGAGCCGGGCAGAGCCTCGGATTCAGGATCCAGAGCATGAGCTCCGAGAAGCTTGGCATCCAAGACGTAGATGTCACCGATATCGCTTCATTTGATGCCAACCTGGCGGCCATAGACAAGGCTATCTCGACAGTCTCGTCTCAGCGCTCCACGCTCGGTGCCTATCAGAATAGGCTTGAGCATACCATCAATAACCTGCAGACAGCCCACGAGAACTTGACTGCTGCAGAGTCCCGAATCAGAGACGTCGACATGGCGCTCGAGATGGCGAACTTCACAAGGCACCAGATCCTGCAGCAGGCTGGCACGGCGATGCTCGCCCAGGCCAACGTTCAGACCCAGTCGGTTCTGAAGCTGCTAGGCTAAGCGCAATCGGCACAGATAGTCAACAGATGATAGAGAGCCCGGGGTTTCCCGGGCTCTCTCACTTTGCGCCTACCTGCAAGGCCCACTATTGCTTAGCAGATCCGGGTGCTCTAAGCCTACTCGATGGCGATGTTCTTGAACAAAGGGCTCCGCTGCAATATCTCTGCGAGCTTTTCCAGTTTGCCGTCTTCAGGGTAGAGGGTTCTCGCTTCTCGCACGACATCAGCTACTGCTTTGATGTCACCTAGACGCAATAAGGAGTCGGCAAGCCTGAAGGACTCGGTCGGACTCAGTTGCCGTGGACCGGACAGCTCTCTGTAGTAGTAAGCGGCCTTTTCGTACCGTTTCGTCAGGTACTCGATGTCTCCCAACATCTTCAGGCACTCAGGGGCGTCGTATTGCCTACGCTCGAGGAAGTCCCTGGCGTCGTCCATGAGCCCCTTCCGATAGAGAAGGCTCCCGGCAAGGATCTCACCGGCCTGGAACCCGCTGAGGCAGCCTACGGCGGTTGCGAACACGCCTTTCTGTCCGATATCCAGTAAGAACTCGAGCACTCGAAGGGAGTCGTCGACTTCACCCGAGTTCACGGGCTGGCCGGCAAGAACCTTCGCGGCCAGAGGCGAGATAGGAGTTTCGTAAGTATCGCCGCGTGCATCGCCCCTAGAATCGCTCTGCAGAGCACACCGCTCCAAGATCGCCGCCTTGTCCTTATCACGAGGATCGCGCGACTTTGCGTAGTGTTCCCGAGCCGCAGCAAAATCCTTGATGACAATCGAAATCAGACCTAGGGTGCTATGGTCGCCGATCGCGGCGGCAGCCTCGTGCGCTGCCTCAATCATATTGCGGACCATCAGTATTTGGGCTGCTGGGAGAACCGTAGTGGCTCCAACGCTTCTGAGACAATCTCGGACTCGGCTGGGCCAATTCAGCGCTAGGAGCCTCTGAGCATCCCCATAGTCAGGATTCTGGGTCAACGCGTTCTGTATGTAGGTGAGTGCGGAATCGGCATCACCCAATCCCAGGGAGATCCTAGCTCTCAGTGTGCTCAGAAGGTACGTATCAGCCCCATCGGTTTTCCGTACTATCGGACTTGGGGGTGATGCCAACGCTTTGTTCAGAATGTCTTCCGCACGCTCCGGCTCATTGTGGTCTAGGAGGGCCGATGCAACAACTTCTGCGATATCTAGAAATCCGGGATACGTCTCAAGGGCGTTTATCGCACACAACTCAGCTTCAGAAATGCGACCCAAACGGATCAGCGCTTGACACAGCGAGAGCAGTGCCGAAGGCCGGTAGATCGCATCGGAAGCAGATAGTTCAACCGCTTGGCGTAGCAACGGTAGAGCTTCTATCGGACTCCCGGACTGAAGCAGCTCGCCGCCCGCTTGATAGGCAAGGTATGGGTACGTCGGATCTTGCGGCGATTTCACCCGGCCGAGTTCTTTCAGCAGTAGGGCAACATTGCGCCCTCTCTTCAACTTGACTTGGCTGACTGCCTTCCCGTATCCGATGTGATCCAGAACCACTTGAGCGACTCCTACGCGCCCTTTTATACTCGGCGCAACCTGCTCGTGAATCGCTCCTACAAATCTATGATAGGGCCGGTTTCGGAACAGCCTGAGGACAGGAACCGTCTTGACGCTGGCGTCAACCCTGTTAGCAACAGTCACCAAATGGGCATCCATTTCGGATAAGGCGGCTTCCCTCAGCTTTACCTGAGACCCCTCTGCTATCCGCTCATCGGCATCTATAGCCAGAATCCAGTCGCACTTGGCCATTTCGAGGCTGGCGTTCCTCGCGACCGAGAAGTCATCTTTCCACTCCGTCCGGATAACTTCAGCCCCGTAGGCCTCGGCGATCTCAAAGGTGAGGTCCGTCGAACCCGTGTCGTTAAGCACTACCTGGTCCACGCAGGAAACGAGGGATTGAAAGCAGCCCTCGATTATTCCTTCCTCATCTTTGGCGATCATGCAGGCAGAAACGGTTGGAAGTTGCGGAAAGTGCGGAGGCGGAGGATATGCTGCTTCAACCAAGTCGGAGAGCGTGGCAGCATCCGGCGGGAATACCTTGCGGCCGGAGGAGGGGAGTTTAGATGCTCCCAGCACGACATCAGGTAAAGGAGCAAGATGCGCGATGAGAGCCGCGTCAAGTCCGCTCACAGCGTCGCCGTCAACGAGCCGGCTGCTACGGGCATCCCAGATACAAACATGCCGGATGCCTGCGCCGCAGAGTTGTATGGAAAGCGGGAGCCAGAAGGCGATGACCGTTGGAGCATCATCCTCAATGGCCGACGAGTAGGTCTGAAGCGGACGAACGAACCGTACGTCGCCTGCCACCTCCAATAACTCGGCAGGAAGAAACTCGGGGAGGACGCGCGTGACCAAATCCACAGTGCACCCGAGAGCGTTGAGATCGCGTGCCAAGGAGACCGCGGCCTCCGGAACGGCAAGTCCATTGCCCGCCAACTCAGGGCCGACAAACACAATGCGGCGGCCGCAGTATGCATCTGCAACTCGCCCCACTGACAAGCGCGCTCTACCGATCTTGTCGCACGCTCGGGCACGCGAAAGCCAAGTCTTGCGATACTTTTTGTCCCTGAAGTGCCTGAAGTGCGTGACGGCCTTGATGATCTCGCTACTCGTAAGAGCCTTCTCGTAAGCGGCGGATCTAGCGTAGTCTGCGATGTGGCCATCGCAAGTTGTATGCTCCATTCTTAGGACTCCCCCCGATTCAACCTGCCGCTCTTGATATCGGAAAAGCGAGAACGCAGGTTTAGGCTTAAAGTCCTATGCGAGATTCCGATATAGGTAGCGTAACAGGGGGGAGATGGAAGACAATGCCGGCAAGTTGGTACGAGGCCATACCGTCGATCGTAAGCAGAGTCCGCAGAGAGAATCCCAAGACTATCCTTGACATCGGGATCGGTTTCGGCAAGTACGGAATGCTGCTCAGGGAATCGCTTGACATCTCCTTGGGCAGGTACGAGAGAGACTCCTGGGCGGTGCGAATTGACGGTGTAGAGGCATTCCCGGAGTACCGGAATCCAATACATGACTACGCGTATGACAACGTCTATTACGGGGCAGTCCCAGGTGTCCTGAACGGTCTCCCGTCTTACGACGTCGTCCTTCTCGTCGATGTTCTAGAGCACTTCACAAAAGAGGAAGGGCTAGACGTCATCCGAGAACTTAAGTCTCATTCGAGAAAATGCCTTGTAATATCCACACCTTTGCATCCTTCGGAACAAGAGGCGTATCTCGGTAACGAGTATGAGTGTCACCGGAGCCGCTGGGGGCCGATGGACTTCGCAGAGCACGACTTCTCCTATCAGGTACTGCCCCTTGGAGACAACGGGGCACAGATTATCACGATATGGCCTGATCATGTGCCGGAGCACTCATATAGCCAGGATGACTTCGTCAAAGCGGCTGCGGCCGTCCGGAATAAGAGCGAACGAAGGCACCTTACGATTTCATACGTCATCCCCCACACAAACCTAACGGGCGGACTCAAGATGCTGCTTGAGCAGATGAAGCAGCTGAAGTCTCGCGGGCACCGGATCGTCGCAGTACGAAAAGCGCCGCCGGAGGGACCCGTACTCCCCGATTGGTACGATGTCAAAGTTGACAAGGAAGTACTGGTACCGGCAAAAGATGACATTACTCCCTATGTACAAGATTCCGACGTCGTTATGGCCGGATGGATGGGTCAGCTCCCGGATCTGGTTCGAGCACGTCCTCCGGTGGTCTATTGGGAGCAGGGCAACGAATGGCTTTTCGGTGAGCTCACGGGAAGGTACGACGAGATGACATATCGTCAGTACCTCAAACACTGTTATTCGCAACCGTGCTGTCTCGCTGCTGCCTCTGCGACGATAGCCGATATTCTAAATACGAGGTACGGGCGTAAAGCCATGATCGTTCCAAATGGTGTGGATCTCGAGCTTTTCCGCCCCGGAAAACACCGCGATCCGGACACAATTCTCCTGGTCGGCAACCCTATGCTACGATTCAAAGGTTTTCAGGTGGCCTTGCGCGCGCTATGGCGTGTTTGGAAGGCAGGGTTTCGTTTCCGGGTCAAATGGGTATGTCAGAACCGGCCCCAAATAGGGGGGACCGAATACCCGCTTGAGTTCATTGTCAAGCCGAGCCAGGATATTCTCGCGGAAATATACCGCACCTCCGGTCTCTTTCTCTTCACATCATGGTACGAAGGTTTCGCGATGCCCCCCCTCGAAGCCATGGCCTCCGGCACGCCTGTGGTGGCAACCGACTGCGGCGGCATTCGGGCATACGCGCGCGCGGGAGAAAACGCGCTGCTGGGCGATCCCGGCGATGCAGACTCTCTGGCGAAGGGAATCGCATTTCTGCTAAGTAACCCTGGCGCGTGCGAGGCGCTGTCAGCCGCGGGGCTGTCAACAGCTCAGGATTTCACAATCGGGAGAGCAGTGGACTCGCTCGAAGACTGCTTGTTCTCTGCAACTGAGCACGCGCGATCTTCAGATCGCCGGAAGGCTGCACTCACCTAGCTCGGAAACAATACTCGAAGGAGAGATGAAGCCCGGGAGTACTCCCGGGCCTATCTATTCCGCAAGTTTATTCCCGTGTCATTCAGAACCTTTTGACAAATCATAAGGTAGCGACAGCTTGCCTCATGCAGTGATACATATTTATACATTCCTGAATGCTGCGGGATCAACTATGCTTCTACCACCCGTTCGGAGGGAGCCCGCTCCTCATCAGCTAACTGACGCTGCTGTTAGCCCTCTGCTTCAAATCCTGTGTTGCATGTGTTTTCCACAAGAAGGAATGGCATCTCCGACCGCCGAATAAAAAAACGTCTGTATGAGTCTTTCTATCATCGGGCGAAAGTGCTACACTCACTGAAATGCCCTGCGCACCATTTTGAGAGGAGGAACCCAATGCGAAAAAGTTTCATTGCGGCCATTGCCTCAATCATGATCCTCACGCTGCTCCTTGGCGCGTGCGGACCTAAGGCTCCGGCCCCCCCCACAGGCGGAAACGGCGGAGGTTCAGATGAACCTGTCGCCGGAGGCCAAATTGTTTTCGGGATGACAGGCGACCCGGTTATCTTCAACCCCATTCTCTCGACTGACACCCCGTCGGGCGCCATCAACTCCAGGGTCTACAGCGCTCTCGTGAGAGCCAACGAGAACATGGAGATCATTGGCGACCTGGCCAGAGAATGGACGGTCACCGAGGACGGCCTAATCTGGACGTTCAAGTTGAGAGATGACGTCTACTGGCATGACGGCACCAAGTTTACGTCGGCTGACGTCAAGTACACCTATGATGCCATAAAGCATCCCGATTACCTGGGCATCAGGGCTACAGACTTCAGGCCCATCACCGAGATAGCAGCTCCCGATGACTACACAATCGAGCTTCACCTGGATAAGCCCTATGCGCCGATCCTCTCAAAACTGGTGATTGGGATCATACCAAAGCACCTCTTTGAAACCACCGAGATCGGTAAGATGAAGGAAAACCCGGCGAATATGGACCCCATAGGAACCGGCCCCTACAAGTTCGGCGAGTGGGAAAAGGGCCAGTACCTCATGCTGGAAGCCAACGAGAACTACTTCGGCGAAGGCCCGTACATCCAGAAGGTTATCTGGAAGTTCTACGGCGATAACCAGGTTATGCTTGCCGCTTTGGAGAAGGGCGACATCGACTACATGGGCGCGATTCCGCCTGACGATGTCGAAAGGATTCAGGAAGCCCTTTCCGATACGCACGTGTTTAAGCCTATCACCCAGAACGGATACACCTACATCGGCCTGAAACAGACTGACCCCATCTTCAAGGACAAACTCGTAAGGCAGGCCCTCATGTACGGCACCAACCGCAGGCAGATCGTTGACGACGTGCTCATGGGCCATGGCGAGGTCATGAACGGCAACATTTCGATGATCTCTTGGGCATATGCAGGCGACCAACTCAATCCTTATGAGTACAACCCTGATAAAGCGAAGGAGCTCCTGGATCAGGCCGGCTGGAAGGTTGGAGCCGATGGCATCCGCGAGAAGGACGGCCAGAAGATGGACGTCAAGCTCCTAACCTCAACGGGAAACAAGATCCTTGAGGCAGCGCTGCTCATCACCCAGCAAAACTGGAAGGAACTCGGCGTCAACGTAACTGTGGAATACATCGAGTGGGCGGTGCTCTGCGAGCAGTACCTCGATGTGGCCAAGTTCCAGTCCTACGCTCTGGCGTGGAGCCTGGGAGTAGACCCTGACTTCTACCTGTTCTTCCACTCTGACGCCGCCGTAGACGAAAACGGCCAGCTGGTTGGGTTCAACGACGTGGAGTTCAAGAACGAGAGGCTGGACGAACTCCTTGAACTGGGCCGGACAGAGATGGATCAGGCCGCGCGCAAAGAGATCTACGTGGAAGCCCAGAAGATCGTGAACGAAGAGCTCCCGTACATCTTCCTGTATGCGAACAGCAGCCCCGCTTGCATGCATAAGAAGGTAAAGGGCGTTACCTGGGGCTACGCCGGAGCCATGTTCCCCGAACTCTGGTGGATCGAGGGCGGCGGCCAATAAGATCTACTTATTGGTGACTTAAGACAAGCAAGGCGGATGTCCGCCTGCGAGAAGACGTTGATCCGGACCGGTTTCGGGTCTGAAGGCTTAAGGCCCGGCCGGTCCGGATTCCGAGGGAGAGGGCTGAGATGCTTAACTATATTGGCCGGAGACTGCTCCAGATGATCCCGCTTCTCATAGGGATATCCATACTGAATTTCGCCATCATGCACCTCGCCCCGGGGGACCCCGTTGACCTTCTGGTAGAGCGCAACGCGACCGCCGAGGAAAGGGCGAGGATTAAGGAGCTTTACGGTCTCAACGACCCTCTCCATGTCCAATACCTCCGGTGGATGCAGCACGTCTTGAAGGGAGACTTTGGACGGTCGTTCGTTGACGGTCAACCCGTGACGAAGTCAATTTTGGAGAGGTTGCCGTACACTTTATACCTGAACTTTCTCATCATGATCGTGATCTATATTGTGGCCATTCCCGTTGGCATCATTTCGGCGCTGAAACAATACTCCAAGTTTGACCACATAATGACCAGCATGGCGTTCCTGGGCCAGGCGGTGCCTTCGTTTTGGATCGGCCTTATACTCATCTACTTTTTCGGGCTGAAACTCGACTGGCTGCCGATTTCGGGAATCGGCACTATAGGACTCAACGTCAGGACTGCCGGATTTTGGCCAACGGTAATAGATAGAGCGGCTCACGTGGTAATGCCTGTCATTGTGGTCGCGTTCGGAAGCATGACGGGGGTCGCCAGATATATGCGGTCAAGCATGCTGGAAGTGATCCGGCAGGACTATGTGAGGACTGCCCGGGCTAAAGGGCTGCCGGAGAAGATCGTCATAGTGAAGCACGCTATGAGAAACGCGCTCCTGCCCATCGTCACTCTGTTAGGAGCCGAGCTGCCTCTCCTCTTCGGCGGCATGGTCGTGATAGAATCGATTTTCTCCTGGCCGGGCATCGGCCTCCTTTCCATCCGGGCCATATTCCAGCGGGATTACCAGATAGTCATGGCCATCAACATGATGGGCGCTACGCTCATGGTGTTGGGCAACTTCCTTGCGGACCTCCTCTACGTAGTGGTTGATCCGCGGATCAAATACTCCTAAGGGGGCCGAGGAGATGGCGCAAACAGCACCCGACAATGACCGCGTCCGTGCCAACTCCGGTGGGGACGCCATGATGCCTGAACCGGAATCCTACGGCAAGATGGTCTGGCGCCGGTTCAAGAAACACAAGCTAGCCATGGCCGGCCTTTATATCCTTGTGTTCATGTATACCCTGGCGATCTTCGCACCTTTCTTGGCCACGCAATCGTACGAGGTGGTTGATCCGCCAAACAAGCTCTTGCCTCCTTCGCGGGAGCACCTTATGGGTACCGATAACATAGGCCGGGACGTATTCTCTCGCGTTGTGTGGGGCAGCAGGATAAGCCTCGCGGTGGGCTTCGTAGCGGCGGCGGTGGCGGTAGCCCTGGGAGTCCTTGTGGGATCGACTGCGGCGTATTTTGGAGGGCGTGTGGACGACATCCTGATGCGGTTCACCGAAATCGTGATGGCGTTTCCAACCTTCTTTCTGCTGCTCACGATCGTCTCCATAGTAGAGCGCAGCATTTTCAATATCATGTTGGTGATTGGCTTCACGTCATGGCCGTCTTTGGCCAGGATGGTTAGAGGGCAGATCTTATCCCTTCGCGAGCAGGAGTTCACGGAAGCGGCGCGGGCTCTCGGCGCGACAGATGCGCGGATAATCTTCCGGCACATTCTGCCCAACGCCATGGCGCCGGTGATCGTATCGACCACTATCAGGATCGGCGGAGCCATCTTATCGGAATCGAGCCTAAGCTTCCTGGGCCTCGGCGTTCCGGAACCTTTCCCCAGTTGGGGCAGCATCCTCAGCGCAGGCAGGACTTACCTCTTGCAGGCGCCGTGGATTACCACCTTCCCGGGGATATTCATTTTCCTCACCGTTCTCGCCTTCAACTATGTGGGCGACGGGCTGCGAGACGCCCTTGACCCGAGGCTGAAGGACTAAGTTCAAGAAGGAGGCGAGTCCGATGACTCCGCTCTTATCAGTAAGGAATCTGCATACAGTCTTCTACACGTCGGACGGCAGGAACCCCGCGGTGCGAGGAGTCTCCTTCGATATCATGCCTGGCGAGACGCTGGGAGTTGTAGGCGAGTCGGGCTGTGGGAAAAGCGTGACGGCCTTCTCGGTCATGGGCCTCATACCGTATCCGCCGGGGAGAATAGAGGCGGGCGAAGTGCTGTTCCAGGGCGAGGATCTCCGGAAAAAGACGCCTGACGAGATGCGCAAGATCCGCGGATCGAAGATGAGCATGATTTTCCAGGAACCTATGACCAGCCTGAACCCTGTGTTTACGATAGGTGACCAGATTTCTGAAGTGCTGGAGCACCACATGGGATACACGCGCGAGCAAGGGATGGAGAAAGCGGCTCGGCTGCTTCACTCTGTGGGAATCCCGGAACCCGAGCGGAGACTTAAGCAGTACCCTCACGAGATGTCAGGCGGTATGCGGCAGCGGGTCATGATCGCCATGGCACTGGCGTGCGATCCTACGCTCCTGATCGCCGATGAGCCAACAACGGCTCTGGACGTCACCATTCAAGCTCAGATACTCGAACTCATGAAGGACCTGAAGGCGCGAACCGGAACCGCAATCATGCTTATCACCCACGACCTGGGCGTGGTGGCCGAGATGGCCGACCGCGTGGCCGTTATGTACCTCGGGAAAATCGTCGAAGAGGGAACGGCCAGGGATATCTTCCACCACCCGCTCCACCCGTACACTCTGGGCCTCTTGAACTCAATACCGAGGATGGACAGGGTGCAGTCACGGCTTCACGTCATACAGGGTACCGTTCCTAACCCCATGTTCATGCCTAAGGGGTGTCCCTTCAACAACCGCTGCGACTACGTTACTGAGGAATGCAGGGAGGCCGAACCCGAGATATCCGGGGTCACGTCAACTCACAAAGTGAGCTGCTTCCATCCAGTAAGCGCCAAGGGCCAGGTGATATAGATGTCTGAATACCTAGTTGAAGTACGCGACCTGAAAAAATACTTCCCGGTACGCGGGGGCTTTTTCTCCCAGGTAAGAGCCTGGATCAAGGCCGTCGACGGCGTATCCTTCGGCATCTATCCCGGCGAGACGCTTGGCCTTGTCGGCGAGAGCGGCTGCGGCAAGACGACCACCGGCAGATGCATTCTAAGGCTCCTGGAGCCCACAGGAGGCGAAGTCCTCTTTCAAGGGCAGGACATTTTGAGGCTCAACCGTCGCCAGACGCGGCGCCTCCGTAAGGAAATGCAGATCATTTTCCAGGATCCCTACGGGTCACTGAACGCCAGGATGACCGTTGGCGATATCATAGGCGAAGCCTTCACCGTACACGGGATCGCTTCGGGCAGGGAACGCGCCGAAATGGTAAATGACCTCCTTGAGGTGGTGGGGCTCAGCCCCTATCACGCGAAGCGGTATCCTCACGAGTTTTCGGGAGGGCAGAGGCAGAGGATAGGCATCGCGCGCGCTCTTGCCCTGAAGCCCAAGCTCATCGTGTGTGACGAGCCTGTCTCGGCTCTTGACGTATCGATCCAGTCTCAGATCCTGAACCTTCTCGAAGACCTGCAGGAACAGTTCGGGCTTACTTACCTGTTCATCGCCCACAACTTGTCGGTGGTTCAGCATATATCGGACAGGGTAGGAGTCATGTACCTGGGAAGGTTGGTGGAACTGGCATCGAGGGACGAACTGTATTCGAATCCAAGACACCCCTACACTGCTGCGCTCCTGTCTGCCATTCCGGTACCGGATCCCGACGTGAGAAAGACCCGGATCCTCCTGGAAGGCGACGTGCCCAGCCCGCTCAATCCGCCATCGGGCTGTACTTTCCATACGAGGTGCCCAAAGGCGAGGGCTCAGTGCAGGGAGTCTCGTCCCGAGTGGCGCGAGATAAGTCCAGGGCACTTCGCAGCCTGTCATTTGGTCTAGAACCCGCATTTGTGCGCCCGTACTGCCTCAAAGTATAATTGCGGGGAATAGACGCCAAAGACAGGTGGTTCCACTTGGGTTCGGACACGACTTTTTATGTCGAGACGTTCGGTTGTCAGATGAACGAGAGAGACTCCGAAACGATCTCGGCCCTTCTGTCAGACCACGATATGGTGCCGGTTGACAGCCCCAATGAGGCGGATGTCATTATCCTCAACACGTGCGCCGTTCGCGAATCAGCAGAATCGAAGGTCTGGAGCCGGCTAGGCAGACTCGCCGCAGAGAGGCGGGGCGATGAGCCGGTTTTCGTCTTGGCGGGCTGCATGGCACAGCTGCCGAGCACGCTGGACAGAGTGAGGCAGAGAATGCCGTTCGTGAAGGTCCTCGCAGGTCCGGGCAATATCCACCGGATCCCGGAGCTGGTTAAGGAAGCGAGGCAAGTGACGGTCCGTGCCCGGGAACAATCGGGCACCTGTATGGAGGATCGTCCGCGAAGGGGGCTCCTCACGGCGGTATCTCCGGGCCGGACTGCGGCGAACAGGGATGAATCCACACAGATCCTTCCCGAAGGGCTTCCCAGAAGCAACATCCCCGGGGTGACCGCTTACGTCACCATAATGTACGGGTGCGACAATTTCTGCTCCTACTGCATCGTGCCGTACGTCAGGGGTCCGCAGATATCCAGGCTTCCCGGAGACGTCCTGAGGGAAGTGCGCGGCCTGGTGGATAGGGGGTATAAGGAGATCACGCTGTTAGGCCAGAACGTGAATGCGTTCGGGCTCGACAGGAAATACCTCGCCCAGCCGGCCCCGAATGAGGCCGGGACTACCTACGACTTCGCGTCGCTCCTTAGGGAGATCAACACCGTTGCCGGACTGGAACGCATCCGTTACTTCACGTCTCACCCTCGCGATTTCACCAAGGAAATGGTGGACGCCGCCCGCGAGTGCGACAAGGTGTGCGAGCATTTCCACCTGCCGCTTCAGTCAGGCTCAGACCGCATCCTCAGGATAATGAACCGGGGCTATACGAAAGAAGAGTACCTGTCCCTTGCCCGGTACATCGAGGAAACCGTTCCCGGGGCATCCATAACTACAGACATCATCGTGGGTTTTCCGGGAGAGACCGAGGATGATTTCCAGGAAACACTAGACGTCGTGCGCCGCGTGAAGTTCGACGGCGCTTTCACATTCGTTTTTTCACCGAGAAAAGGCACTCCTGCCGCCAAAATGAAGGGACAGGTGCCCAAAGACGAGAAGTCAAGAAGGCTGCAGCATTTGGTGGAAGTCCAATCCAAGATAACGCTTGAGAGGAACCTGGCTATGATAGGTGAGGCCGTCCAGGTCCTAGTAGAGTCTCACGACGCTGACGACAAGCGTATCGTTCGCGGCAGGACGCGGACCAACAAAATGGTGCTGGCCGAAAGCCAGGCGCCGCTGCCTGAGCCCGGCTCCTTGGTGCAAGTGACTGTCAAGGAGGCCGGAGTTTGGTACCTTAGAGGATCCATCGAGGGATGACCGGGATATGAGAGAGACAACTCCGATGATGGCCCAATACCGGAGCCTGAAGGCGAGATACAGCGATGCGCTCTTGTTCTTCAGGCTGGGTGACTTTTACGAGATGTTCTTCGAGGACGCGGAAATCGGTTCCAGAGAGCTCGGGATCGCCCTTACCGGCAGGGGAGCCGGCGAAGGGAAGAGGGCGCCCATGTGCGGCGTGCCTCACCATTCCGTCCACGACTACATAAAAGTGCTGATCGAGAAAGGCTACAAAGTCGCCCTGTGCGAGCAACTGGAAGACCCTGCTCTATCAAAAGGCCTTGTACGGCGCGATGTTGTGAGAGTGATCACGCCGGGGACGTACTGGGAGGGTTCCGAGGAATCCGGTTCCTCCTACATTGCGGCGATCGCCTTCGGCAGCGAAGGCCGAGAGGACAAGAGCGCTTTTTGCGCTTGCGATCTGTCCACAGGAGAAGTTCTGCTGGCCGAATTCGAGGGGTGTTCGGATACGGCCGAGCGTCCGCACGAGGGGCGCCTCTCCGGGAGCGGGTATGGAAGCGCGTCGACAGGGAGGACGAAGCTTTTCGAGGAACTCGGGCGGCTGTCGCCCAAAGAGTGCGTCATCACGGAGGACATGCCGGAGGATACCGTAGATCAGGTGTCACGCTGGTGCTCCGGAGCCTGCATCTCCGCCTTTTCGTTTGCAGGCAGTGCGAAGTACGGCGACGAGATAAGTTCCATCTACGGCCAGGACTTTTCCTCAGAGCTCGCCGCCAGGGGGAGATCGTGCGCTCTTAAGGCCCTCTCGATGCTGCTCACCTATCTCAAGGAAACCCAGATGGTGGACCTCGGGCACCTCAAGGCGCCCGTATTCTACCTGGAGGATGGTTACCTCGAAATCGATCCGTCTACAAAGCGGAACCTTGAGCTCCTCGAGAGACTCCAAGGCGGCAAGGAAGGCTCGCTCATGCGCGTGCTTGACCGCACTTGTACGTCGATGGGTTCAAGGCTCCTCAGGCACTGGATCGAGCGGCCTCTCAGCGATTCGAACAGGATAAACGAGCGTCTCCAAGTTGTGGACAGGCTGTTCTCTGACAGCGGCCTGAGAGCGACTATCCGCAAGGGGCTCTCAAGGGTGAAGGATCTTGAGAGGCTCGTAACCAAGATCGCGTATAAGTCCTGTAACGCCAGGGATCTCGTGTCGATCGCCTCATCGCTCGAGGCGGTCCCTGACCTTGCGAGAGCGCTGGAGCAGGCGACATCGGTTTCCCCGTGTGCTTTCCTCGCGAGGATTGCCGGAAGCCTCGACCCTGTCCCTGAAGCATCAGACCTCATCCGGAAGGCTATCGTGGATGACCCGCCGCTCTCGGTTACAGATGGCGGAGTGGTCCGGAAGGGGTATGACCCGTCCATCGACGAACTGCGCGACCTTGCGGCGGGCGGTAAGAGATGGGTGCTCGATCTGGAAGCTCGCGAGCGGGAACGGACAGGAGTGAAATCCCTCAAAGTGGGTTACAACCGGGTGTTCGGGTATTACATAGAAGTCACAAAGGCCAACCTGTCAAGCGTGCCCGAAAACTACATCCGCAAACAGACCCTGGTTTCTGCCGAAAGATACGTCACACAGGAACTCAGGGAGAAAGAGGCGGCCATTCTCGGCGCTGAGGAAAGACTGAACAGAGAGGAATACCGCGTATTCTCGGAAGTCCGCGACTTCGTTGAGTCGCGTACCCACCGAATCCAGGCGACCGCGCAGGCAATTGCGGTACTTGACGTGCTGGCTTCCTTCGCGGAAGTCTCTGTCGCCAACAACTACTGCCGGCCAAAAGTCAGCCAGGAAGGCGATATTATCGTTAAGGATGGGCGGCACCCCGTTCTGGAGCAGGTCATTCCGCCGGGTTCATTCGTGCCGAACGACCTAAAGCTAGACGATAAGGAGCGCATCCTCATCATCACGGGCCCCAACATGGGCGGCAAGTCCACTTACTGCCGGCAAGCGGCCCTGTGCGTGATCATGGCTCAAATGGGCTGCTACGTTCCTGCCAAATCCGCCAAGATTGGGTGCGTCGACAAGGTCTTTGCCAGAGTCGGAGCGTACGACGATCTGGTCCTGGGCCAATCCACGTTCATGGTGGAGATGTCGGAAGTATCTCGCATCCTGCGGAACGCCACCGATAAGAGCCTGGTGATCCTCGATGAGATCGGGCGAGGCACGAGCACGTTTGACGGCCTGGCAGTCGCCTGGGCTGTTGTTGAGTTTTTGGCCGGTGAGGCTGGGCGGAAGGGCACGAGGGCTCTTGTAGCCACGCATTACCGGGAATTAACCCTTCTTTCCGACCTGAAGCCCAACATCCACAACTACAGCGTTGCTGTGAAGAAGGCCGGAGAGGAAATCGTGTTCTTAAGGCGAGTGGGGAAGGGCGTGGCGGAAGGGAGTTTCGGCATAGACGTATCGCGAATGGCCGGGCTGCCCGAAGACGTGGTCCTGCGAGCGCGGGAAATCCTCGCCGGCTTGGAAGCAGAGGCCCGGCGGGGCTCAAAGTGGCGCACCGGAATACTGGGCCAGGTCGCATCGAGGAGCAGCGGGCCGGTCGAGTTCCATGCCCTGCCCGGCCAGGCAACCTTGTTTGGAGGGCCTTCTGAAGCGGCAGCCGGTTCTTCAATATCCCCGGGTGCCGTCGAGATAGTCGAAGAACTCGAGGCGTTGGATGTGGACCGGATGAGTCCCCTTGAGGCACTTGAGAAGCTGTACGCGCTAAAGAAGCGACTGCAGGAGGAGAGATAAAGCCGTGCCAAACATTGCTCGACTTGACCCCCTTGTATCAAGCCAAATAGCCGCCGGAGAAGTCGTCGAGCGCCCGGCTTCCGCATTGAAGGAACTCATAGAAAACTCCTTAGACGCGAAGGCCACCCGCATCATAATAGACTTTGAGGATGGCGGCTTGTCGCTCTTGAGGGTCTCGGATAACGGTACCGGAATGACGCCTGACGACGCCCCCTTGTCGGTGGAACGCTTCGCTACCTCAAAACTCTCAACAACCGAGGACCTTTCGCGCATAGCGACCTTGGGATTCCGCGGCGAAGCGCTCCCCTCGATTGCCTCATGTTCCCGCCTGACGCTCGAGACCAGGGCAGAGGGCTTTAAGGTGGGAACCGAAGTCCGGATTATCGGCGGAGTAATCTTGGCAGTGGCGGAAAAAGGGTTGCCGCAGGGCACGACGGTGACAGTCCGCGACCTGTTCTTCAACACGCCTGCACGGCTCAAGTTCGTGAAATCCAAGGCCAGCGAACGGCAAGCGATTGTCGACGCCGTTATGCGCCTGGCTCTGGCATGGCCCGATGTGTCGTTTACCCTCAGGACGGGCGGGAAGACCATCTTCGCCACCGGGGGACAAGGGCTCAAGAACGCGATTCAAGATATCTTTGGCCCGGACGAAGCGTGGGCTGAGGTAGGATTTCGCTCGTCAGAAGGCGTTACAATCTCAGGATTCGCCGGGCTTCCATCGGTATATAGAAGACTGAGAGACAGAGAGCTGTTCGCGGTGAACCGCCGCCCGGTGAGAGACACGAATCTTGCCTGGGCCCTGGACACTGCATATGCCGGGCTTATCCCACCCAAGACATATCCGGCTGCCGTACTCAACATCGACCTCCCTCCTGAGGAGGTGGACGTGAACGTTCACCCTACCAAGTCCCAGGTGAAGTTCAGGAACGAGACGGCCGTGAAGAGGGCCGTAACTCGCGCCGTAAGCTTGGCGCTTCAGAAAAGCCTTGGGGGCAGCTTTGTTGAGAGCGTGGAGAGCGGCAAGTGGGGAGTAGTCCGCGACACGAGTCCGGGAAAGGAAGAGAGAGAGAGAGTTCAACCGCACTGGCCTCATCGCCACTTCGGGCTTCCTTTCGCTTCTGCAGATTCCCTGGGAATAGGGCCCTCCCGCCCCGAGGAACTTGGCCTTCTCACTGCAGACGCCGACTATCCAGATTCGCCGCCGAAATGGCAGTACCTGGGGTCAGTGGAAGATACGTACCTCATCGCTTCCACCGGTTCCTCGCTGCTTATTATCGACAAGCACGCGCTCATGGAGAGCCTGACCTATCGAGCGATGCTCTGCGGAGAGAGCGGCAGCCAGGATCTTCTTATGGCTGAGATGGTACGCCTCGACCCCAAAGAGATCGCTGCTTATGAAGACTTCGAAGAGGTCTTGGAGAGCGTCGGTTTCGGATGCAGGTTGGTAGGAGATCAAACGGTAATGGTGACCTCGGTGCCTATGGTTTTGGGAAAAGCCCTGCATCCAGGCGCCCTCAAAGAGGTCCTGGCGAAGCTGTCTCTCGAGGGAAAAGAGGCAAGCCGAGCCCCCTCCAACAGCCGCGTCTCCTCAGTCTCGCCTGAGAGGCTGCTGGAATCGGCTCGCATTGAGACCGCCGCTTGTCACGCCTCCGTGAGGGCTCGCGAACCCCTTACCAGAGAGGAAGCGTGCGCGCTTATCCAGGCCCTCCATGCCGAGCCCGGCGCTCGAACATGTCCTCACGGAAGGCCGGTAGTTCGGGAGCTCACCATGAAAGATATGGGAGACTTCTTTGGAAGAACTTCCCACGCGACCTCCTCGCGGGTATAATGTCTTGAGGACAGAAAGTCGGGGGGGCGAGAGGCAGCCGTTGAGTAGGATTCTGGTGATCACAGGCCCGACCGCTTCGGGCAAATCCGGTCTCGCTATGGAATTGGCTCGCTTCTTCCCGCTGGAAATCATCTCCGCCGACTCCATGCAAGTCTACCGATATATGAACATAGGCACCGCCAAACCGACGCAAGAAGAGATGGCGCTCGTCCGACATCACCTGGTGGATGTCAAGGATCCGGATGAACCTTGGAGCGTCCAGGAGTTCAAAGAGAGAGCTTCAAGAGCCATTCGGGAAATCCTGGATAGAAAGCATATCCCATGCGTGGTAGGGGGAACCGGCCTCTACGTACGGGCTCTCCTCAGAGATTACCCGCTGAGAGACGCCCCACCCGACCTTCGGTTCAGGCGCGATATGCGTAACCTCGCCAAGAAGGAAGGGAATCAGGCCGTTCACGCCCTTCTCAAAGATCGCGATCCCGAGTCGTGGGCCCGCCTTCATCCAAATGACCACAAACGGGTCGTAAGAGCCCTCGAGTACTTCCGCTCTACCGGACACCCCATATCCGAGAGGCAAAAGGAAAAAGCGGACTCCCCGTATGACGCTTTGAAACTCGGATTGTCGTGGAATCGTCAAGATCTGGGCGAGAGAATCGATAATAGGGTAGAAGAGCAGTTTCGGCAGGGCTTTGTAGAAGAAGTGATGGACCTCCGGAAAATGGGCTACAAGAGCGACCTTGCCAGCATGCAGGGACTCGGTTACAAAGAGATCGGGCTTTTCCTGGACGGGCTCTGCACCCTGGAAGAGACGAAGGCTCTCATTAAGCGTAATACCAGGAGGTTCGCCAAGAGACAGTTTACATGGTTTTCCAGAGAAGAAGGCATAATATGGTTGGAGAGAGGTCAGGATATTGCTTGGGCGGATGTCCTGCAAAGAGCCTCCGACCTTATCAGAAACCATTTCGAGGTTGATACTAGTCCCGCACGATAGTGGAGAGAGCTGGAGGGAAACAGAAGTGAGCGCAAAGACCCCTATTAACCTGCAAGACGCATTCCTTAATCAGATTCGCAAAGAAGCCATATTGACCACTGTGTATTTGGTCAACGGATTCCAGCTGAAAGGCATAGTCAAAGGCTTTGACAATTTCACCGTTGTCCTCGATAGCGACGGAAGGCAGATGCTCATATACAAGCACGCCGTGTCCACCATCACCCCCTCGAAGCCGGTGAACACCAATTTCAGCGAACCGAAACCCGCGGAAACCAAGGACTCCTAGTTCTTAGCCTTCGAGTATGCAACTGCTAGGGCTTGGGCAAACTTCCCGATGCTGGTGTGATTCCGGCTGCCGGGAGGTGAGATGCGTGGCTCGTGATCCAGTCTGCGGGATGAACGTAAGGGACGACAACCGCAACAACAACCTTAGGTCGGAGCATAGAGGCCAGAATTACTACTTCTGCTCCGATAGGTGCCGCCAGGAGTTCGATAGGAACCCCGACAACTTCACCCGTGACAATAACGACCAGAACAGGAACGACAACCGCAGCAACCTGCGCAATAATCGCGACAACAGAGACAGAAGGAACGACAACCGGCCGAGGTAGCGTAAGGCAAAGACGCTGCCTCGCGAAAGCCGCCCGGAAAGCGGGCGGTTTTCCTTTTCCCTCGCCTAAACCCCGCGAAGAGCATATATTGTGACGCCGCGTATCTCATTTCTCCGGGGGGAGCGTTTCCATTGAGCCAGAACTTGCTTAGAACCGCCAAGAGTCCGTACTTGCGCGTAGTACCTCAAGTGAGATCGTCCGACATAGACCTCTTGCCGGCACCCTTCCAATCAAAAGAGGGGGCCCTGGAGGAACTCCGGTCGCTGGTCGGACTGGAACGGGTGAAGGATCTGATATATGAGGTCTACGCTTTTGCTGAGATCCAGAAGAAGCGCGAACGGGCCGGCCTTGTGACGGACAAGGTTGTCCTTCACATGGTGTTCAAAGGCAATCCCGGCACAGGCAAGACCACTATTGCCCGGATCTTGGGGAGGCTTCTGGCTGATGCCGGACTTCTGGAAAAGGGGCATGTTATAGAGGTCGAACGGGCCGATCTGGTGGGTGAGTATATCGGCCACACGGCGCAGCGCACGAAGGAGCAGATCAAGAAAGCCCAGGGGGGCATCTTGTTCATCGACGAAGCTTACTCGCTGTCCAGGGGAGGCGAGAAGGATTTCGGTAAAGAGTGCATCGATTGCATCGTGAAGGGTATGGAGGACAACGCTAAGGAAACGGTGTTCATCCTCGCGGGGTATCCAATGGAGATGGAGCAGTTTTTGAGGTCAAACCCGGGCCTGCGCTCCCGGTTCCCGATCCACCTGGAGTTTCCCGATTACAGCGCGGAAGAGCTTATGCAGATAGCCGAGGTCATGCTGAGGAAGAGGGAATACAGGCTCTCTTTGGAAGCCTCCTCGATGCTCGAACGCATCATCCGCGAAAAGAGGGACGTGGAGCCTGTCCCGTCGAATGCCCGCATGGTGAGAAACCTCATCGAAAAGGCCATCCGCAGGCAGGCTGTGCGGCTCATAAAGGATAGAACCTTTACCAGGCAAGACTTGGTGATGCTCACACCCAGGGAGCTTCTGGAAGCTTCTCTCGATGTAGTATAATTAGGCCTGCCTATGAGGCTAACGTCACTATGAGGCAGCGCCCGGCGTTCCAAAGGGCGATCTTGCCAGGGACCGCGGAGGGATCAAGTGCCAAGAACACCTTATGAGCCGGGAAGTGAGGGTCCGATCAGAGTAATCCTGGCCGGCGTGCGCGACGACATCTCCAGACCCGCCACACCCGGCATGGTGCTGTCCTGGGAGGAATCTGTCAAAGAGACCTCGCGATTGGCCGAAACCATGGACTATGAGGTTGTAGGCGTTGTCTCTCAGGAGCGCGAGGCTCCTGACCCGGCCACTTACCTGGGGAAAGGCAAGACACAGGAGCTTGCCCGGCTAGTTGAGAGGGAAGAGGCTTCATGCGTCATTGTGGACGGGAAGCTGACGCCGACACAATCGAGAAACCTTGAGAGGATTACCGGCGTACCGGTCATGGACAGGGCCGAACTGATACTGCGCATCTTCGCTGCGCGCGCGAACACCGCCGAAGGAAAACTTCAGGTCGAGATCGCCGCCCAAAAACACGCTCTGAGTTCTCTCAGCGGATTCGGAGTAGAGATGTCGAACCCCGGAGGGGGTATCGGGACACGGGGGCCCGGCGAAACAAAGATCGAGATGGACCGCCGCGCCCTAAGAAGCCGCATAGCCCACCTCAACAGGGGACTAAAGAAAGTCTTGAGGGTAAGGGCGGAGCAGACAAAACAGCGCCGCAGGTCCGGGATACCCATCATATCGCTTGTCGGGTACACCAATGCCGGGAAATCAACCTTGTTCAATGCTCTCACTGGGGAAGAGGCGTATGCCGATGACAAGCTCTTCGCTACGCTGGACCCGTGGACGAGAAAGTGGGTACTGCCGTCGGGCCAGACAACTCTACTGGTAGACACGGTAGGCTTCATACAAGGACTACCCCACGAGCTGATCGCAGCATTTAGAGCCACCCTCGAAGAATCGGTAGATTCCGACCTCCTCATTCACGTGGTCGATGCCGCAAATCCCGCCTGGCCGCAGCAGATGGCCACTGTCGACGGGGTCTTGTCGGATCTGGGTGTCGGGGACCGCCCCAAGATCGTGTGTTTCAACAAGAAAGACAAAGTCATGGCGGAGGAACTGGACTCAATGCTTCGCCTGCACAAAGGAAGTATTGCTGTATCGGCAGTTTTTGAGGAAGGTTTGGAGCAGATCGCCGATGCGGTAGTCGAGGGCCTCGCGACAAAGAGGGAGACCGTCTCTCTATGGGTTCCTTACGCCAAGTGGGACATAGCCTTCGAACTCAAGAGGGCGGGAACGCTGCGCTCTGAGGTTCACGATGATGAGGGCGCGGTCATCACCATAGACCTCCGTCCCGAAGACGCCGAACGCTACTCTAGAGTATTGGGGATAAGGAAACCGTGACAGATAGCCAAAGGGACAAGCTGAGCCGGTGTTTCAGGCAAGCCTGCGAGGAAGTCCGGCCGGCCTGGGACCGGATAGAAGAGACCGTACTGGCCAATCAGGAGCGCGTCCTTGACTCCTTCATCGAATCGCGCGTGGCCCTGCCGCACATGGTGGGAAGCACAGGTTACGGGTACGGAGACAGCGGCCGCGATACGCTGGACAGGCTTTATGCGAGAGTGTTCGGCGGCGAGGCGGGCCTTGTGAGAACTCACTGGACGTCGGGAACTCACGCGCTCAAGACAGCGCTCTTCGCGCTCACAAGGCCGGGCGACGACGTCCTGTGCGTCACCGGGCCTCCGTATGACACGCTGAAACCGGTCGTGGGCGAAAAAGGGCTACAGGGACAAGGCGTGTCCTTTCGAGAGACCTGCTGCCTCTTGGATCTGCAGGAAGGGCGGATTGACCTCTCCGAGCTCGAGAACCTGCTCTCAGAACAGATACGCCCGAACACATCGCTCATATACATTCAGCGCTCCAGGGGTTACTCGGCCAGGAAAAGCATCTCCGCGCGAACTCTGGAAGCGTTTATGGATGTGAAGAGAAGAGGGTGGCCACATCTTTGCACCATGGTGGATAACTGCTATTGCGAGTTTACAGGCACGGTGGAGCCCCCTTCACTCGGGGTATCTTTGACTGTAGGCTCCCTGATCAAAAACCCGGGCGGCGGACTTGCGTCTACGGGCGCTTACGCGGTAGGTGATCCGGAGTGCGTGTCACTGACTGCCGAGAGCCTGTACGCGCCGGGGTTGGGCGGCGAGGTTGGGAGCAACGCATCGGGGTACAGGGATCTGTACCAGGGCCTCTTCCTGGCGCCGAAAATCGTGGGTGAGGCGCTTAAAGGGGCGGCATTCGCCGCGGCGTTCCTTGGAGCTCTAGGATTCGAGGTTGACCCCGGACCCCTCGATGAGCGGGCGGACATAGTTCAGTCGGTGATCCTGAAGACGCCGGAGGCTCTCAAGTCCTTTGCACAAGCTATTCAAGCATCGTCTCCGGTAGACTCGTTCGCGGCTCCGGAACCTTGGGAAATGCCCGGCTACGAGCATCGGGTTATCATGGCTGCCGGGACATTTGTGCAGGGATCTTCAATCGAGTTGTCGTGCGACGCCCCGTTCATCCCTCCGTACACGGCATACCTGCAAGGCGGGCTCACTAAGGAACACGTGATGATCGCCGCAAGGAGAGCGGCCGAAACCCTTTTCGATTAGCGGACGCTGCGGTAAAGCCCCACAACTTTGCCAATTACCCGGACATCTCGCGACACAATAGGAGCGAGGCGGGGATTGCGGGGCTGGAGACGTATGGCATCTTTCTCCCGGTAGAAAGACTTCACCGTGGCTTCGTCGCCCAAAAGCGCTACCACGATGTCGCCGTTGTCGGCGTGGTCCTGCTGCCTTACCAGCACGAAGTCGCCGTCGTATATGCCCGCGTCGATCATGCTGTCGCCTTGGACCCTGAGGAGAAACACGTTTTCCGACTTCACAAAAGACCGTGGGAACGGGACCATATCCTCGATATTCTCTACCGCGAGCACGGGAGTGCCGGCGCGGACCATGCCCACCAGCGGCACCATGATTACCGGGCCCGGTTCGCTCACTTCAAAAGAATCGATAATGTTGAACGCTCTGGACTTCTGCGCGGTTCTTTTGAGGTATCCTTTACGCTCGAGATTCCTGAGGTGCGTGTGCACGGTAGCGGTCGACTTGAGGCCCAGTTTTTCGCCAAGTTCTCTGACTGACGGAGGGTAACCGAACTCACGTATGCTCTCCCTGATCACCTCAAGGACTCTGGCCTGCTGTTCCGTTAGCTTCGCCATGCCGGACCCTCCTCTTTCTTTCGTGATCCCGAACAAAAGTTTAGCATGAATTCCCAAAGAACGCAAACGCCAGTTTGCTATCTGCCGATACATACGCTCGTTTGCTGCGGGAACGCTATTCCCGATCCTTGAAAGGAGGGGCATGATGATAGACGAACGCGAGCATGAAAACCCGCCTTTGGACGAGAAAGAAAGGAATCCTCCACGGCGAGGAGACTACAGGCTGGAAAGCCCTTTTTACGAGGAAGAATTCGACCCCTACTTCGCTGAACAGCTCGAAGCCCCCCGCTCTGAGGAGGATGCAGACCGCGTTCAGGACCCGGACGACTGGTACTGGCGGGAACCTGACGACTACTGGCTCGAGCAAGGCATGTGGCCTTGGCCTGAACCGGCTCCGCGAAGGCGATCGGAACCCAGGCCGCCTGAAGACATTGAACCCTCATAAGGGGAGCGAAAATGGGCTGACCTTAGCCCAATCCACTTAAGTCTCGCGAGTGTTTCGGCCCTCTCTTCGGAGAGGGCCTTTTCGTTTGTCCTGCGCTTCCGGCCGCCTCCGCACCAAAAGGCCTACCGGCTCATAGATTGGAGAGATAACCGATAAGCGAGGATGTGGAGGGGGTTATTCATGGCAGACCAGGAGGTCGTTCAGGCCACAACTTACGTCTGGATGCGCAACCGGGAGCTTTCCCCTTTGTACGAAAGACTTGAGCGGATAGGTGCATCGCTTGACTGCCTGGATCTTATTCGAGAACTTTTGGAACTGCACAGGAAACAGGTAGACGATTGCCACGAGCTCTTAGCGTGCGTAGGTGTGGAGATACCGGGCAGTTTCCGTGAGATCCGGCACTCTGACGACTTACATGACCTACTGCCCATCATTTGGTCCCGTGAAAACGAGGCTATGGAAATGGGGTGGATGAGGGCAGACCGGTTGATCAGCGATGAAGCCGGGCGCGCAGTCATCATCCGGGGAACCGGACGCCAGGACAGGAAACTTCGCCTTATCCGGCGTATTGCGGAGATGTGCAACATTACGATCATCATCAGGCCTCATCCTGACCACAGGCCGGAGCGGCCTGAACGTCCGGAGCGGCCGCCAGTAGCCGGAGTGCAGGATTACGTAGTCCAGCCCGGCGACACGATGTTCCTTATTGCGCAGAAGCACGGAGTATCTCTGGACGCGCTCATCAGAGCCAATCCTCAGATCAGGAACCCCGAGCTCATCTTCCCAGGCGAGGTCGTACACGTCCCTACAATGCATATGAGGCCCGACCATGACGGACACCACATGGGTCCCATACACCAGGGAGGCGGCGGCAGCGGAGCGGCCAGAAGATATGTGGTTATGGAGGGCGAAACCATCGAGGTCATCGCGAGGAAGTTCGGTATGAACGTGACTGAACTCACGGCCTTCAATCCGCAGCTATCACCGCCGTACTCTCTCACGCAGGGGCAAGTTATCTTCATCCCGTCGCCAGGCGCGGTAGGATAGCCACAGAGCTGAGAATCGAACGGGAGTGGGGGGCCAAACAGCCTTCACGATCGACCGTCCGGCAGCGGCGGGCCAAACCCGCTTCTTCGGACGGTCACTCGTCGTGTAGCTACTTTATTATGCGGCGGGCACCCAGATAGGCCTTGTCAAGTGTCGCAGAGTATTCCGGGTGAGACGGATCAAAACTGCAGATGGTCACCCCGGTGTTGCCGCCTGACTGAATGTAGCGAGAGTCGCCGATATATATGCCGACATGGGAGGGACCTTTTCTGTAAGTCTGGAAGAAGACGAGGTCGCCCGGACGCAGATCGGCGCGCGTTTCGACTATCTCGCCCTGCTCGTATTGCATGTCCGAGTCGCGGCGGATCCGGTAGCCGTTCATCTTCATGGCGTACTGCGTCAGCCCGGAGCAGTCGAAACCGTAGGCGGTAGTGCCTCCCCAAAGATAGGGCAGACCCAAGTATTGCTTGGCCGTAGCGATAACCGCTTCCGCCCCTTTCTCCTCGCCAAATGCCTCTTCAATGCTTGGGTATTCTTCGATGTGAGATACCTCGACCCATCCGTCGGTGCCGCCGGGAACCTGAAGGCGAACCCACTCCGGCCCTTTGTCGCGGATAGAAAGGATGCTGCCTTGCACGAGTTCCTGACTGAACAGCGGCCCGCCGCCGGGGGCATCCAACATCGGGGCCGTCTTGCTGACAATGAGGGCTACCCTGCCGGCTCGATAGGCATCCACTTCGCTTTCACCGCAGCGGTGGATCGATTCAGGCCCAATCCAGCCCAGATACTTGTCTTCCATCTGGGCGAGAAACCATCCGTCCTGCTCCTTGAGGAGCCTCAACACGTCACCCAGCCTCGCCTGAGTAACCGTATGGGAACCGCCTGCGCTCTTTGGACCGTCGCCGAGGTCAGCCACCGGAACCTTGACAATGCCGTAGGTCATATCGCCCAACGAAGCGGGAGGGAGGATATCAATATTGTCAACGACAGTGACGCCGGGGATAGCTCGGAGGTCCGCGAGAAGCGCCTGCTTCAGGGACTCGTCCGACGATTCGCCCTCAACCGTGACTATACCTTGTGAAACGGTGCCCTGCACCGTAAACACTACCTCGCGGTCGTCTATCTCATCGGAATTGACATGAGCGTCAATAGCCACCTGTACCTTGATGCTTATCTGGCCGGGTGACAACGCCGGAGCGTTTTCGGAGGGCTCCTCAATAGCGGCCTCGTCTCCGGCCGGCCTTCCGAAGAGAGCGCATCCTCCTAAGGCCGCAGGCAGGATAACGATCAGGGTAACGAGCAGCGACAGAACTGTTCTCGCGCCTGCGAGAGAGCCTGGGCGGCGGGCCGCATACTGCCTGTCTGTACAAGAGCACGCTTTTCGGCGCATAATTGTGTAGACTATTCACGCTGGGAGGGATCGGACTTTGATGCGCTTCGAATCGTTCGCACACGGACTAATCCTTTCGGTCGCAGCATCTGCGGTGTCCTTGGCCGTCGCGCTGTGGGGGTTCGGCAGGATGTACTATCTCGCCGTAATGCTCCCCGTGTTTATGGCCTTCTACGTTCTCCTGGCTTGGCTAGTCTACCTTAAGAAAACCTCCTTTCGAGGGTTCAACCCGGAGACGACCGGTGCTGCCACCGATATCCCTGAAGATAAGGTATCCGGAGCTGAACTCACCGGCCGCCGGGATAAGTACGGTCTTGTACCGAGAAGGCCGGACCTCCAAGACAACCGGGTGGAGACTCTCCTCAAGAACCCCATCCCGGCTCTCTTGTGGTCGGCCTGTCAGCTCGCGGTACTCGCTACCGTTCTCTATTCTGCTTTCGGTATCGGCGCAAGGTACCATTGACGGTTAGTCATTGGAGCATCGCCCTGTACTGCGCCAGTTCCGCGTCATTGCCCATAACGAAGTGTCCCTCTCGAATCTCCACCCACTTGGGCTTATCTTTCGAGTAATCGTGACACGTGGGATCGTACACCAACACCGTCTTCTCCCGCTCAATTCTCGGGTCAGGCGTGGGAATCGCCGATAGGAGAGCCCGCGTGTACGGGTGAAGCGGCATCCTGAACAGCTCTTCAGTCTCCGCCAGTTCCACTATAACGCCCTTGTGGATTACCGCTACACGGTCGGCGATGAACCGGACCACCGAGAGGTCGTGGGAGATGAAGAGGTAGGTAAGCCCTTTCTCTTTCTGCAGCGCTGACAGCAGATTCAGCACCTGGGCCCTGATGGACACGTCCAGCGACGATATGGGCTCGTCGGCTATGACAAACTCGGGCTCCATGATGAGCGCTCTCGCTATCCCGATTCGCTGCCTCTGTCCGCCTGAGAACTCGTGGGGGAAACGCGACGCGAACTCGGGGAGCAGGCCCACTTCCAGTAGGGCTTTCTCCACTTTGGCTACGCGGTCGGCCTCATCCTTGTAGTTCTTCGTATTGTACAGGCCCTCGGAAACGATGTAGTCCACTTTGGCGCGCTCGTTGAGAGAGGCCATGGGGTCTTGGAAGATCATCTGGATTTTCTGGGTCACCATACGGTCGACTTCCTTGGAGACCAGGCCGTTTATCTGCTGACCGCGGAACTTGATGGTCCCGGCGGCAGTCTCATTGATCCTGATGATCGCCCTGCCTATGGTGGTTTTTCCCGAGCCCGTCTCGCCGACCAGGCCGAACGTTTCCCCCTTGTAGATCTGGAACGAAACGTCCCTTACGGCTACAAAGGGTCTGCTGCCGCGAACTTTGAACTCAACCCTAAGGTTCTCGATGTCTATCAGTACTTCTTTCTTGACGTCCGTTGTCACGTCGCAACCCTCCCGTACTTGGCTCTCAGAGCCTTTATGGTCTGGGGAGGTTCAACTTTAGGGGCACGAGGGTCCAAGAGCCATGTGCGCGCGAAGTGGGTTGGCGAGACCTTGAATAACGGGGGGCGGTGGACAAGATCCACCTTCAGTGCCTTCGGATTCCGCGGAGCAAACGCGTCGCCCTTGATCTCCATAAACAAGTTCGGCGGAGTACCCGTAATGGAGTACAGCGGCTCTCCCTTTATCCCGAGCTGCGGGAGAGACGACAAGAGAGCCCACGTGTACGGGTGGCGAGCGTCATAGAAAATCTCCTCCACCGTCCCGTATTCGATTATGTCTCCGGCGTACATGACTGCGACATGCTCGGCCACATTGGCCACAACGCCCAAGTCGTGGGTGATGTAGATAATCGTCAGTTTGAGCTGCTTTTGCAGGTTGCGGATCAGCTCAAGTATCTGGGCCTGAATGGTGACATCCAGAGCGGTTGTCGGCTCATCGCAGATCAAGATCCTCGGGTTGCACGCGACCGCGATGGCGATGACGACGCGCTGCCTCATGCCTCCAGAAAACTCATGAGGATACTGCCGGTATCTCATGGGGGGATTGTCTATACCTACTTGGTCCAGGATCTCAAGAGTCTTGGCTTTGGCCTCCTCGCCCCGGAGCCCCTGGTGGAGTTCTATGACCTCGCGTATCTGCATGCCGACGGTCCTCAAGGGGTTCAAAGCCGTCATAGGGTCCTGGAACACCATCGCGATCTTTTTCCCGCGGATCTTGAGCCACTCAGCTTCTGTCTTGAACTTGGCGAGGTCCATGCCCTCGAACATGATCGAGCCGGAATCGACCCATCCGTTCGCGTCGAGCATGCCGAGAAAGGTCTTGGTGAAGACGCTCTTGCCGGAACCGGATTCGCCTACGATAGCAAGCGTCTGGCCCTCGTAGAGGTCCAGAGACGCTTGGCGGATGGCCGTTAACACCTGGCCCCGGAGGCTGAACTTCACTACCACGTCTCTTGCTGAAAGAATAGGTTCGCTCATCGCTCCGCCTCCTAGTAGTGATTACGAGGATCGGCAGCGTCTGAGAAAGCGTTGCCCATCACGTAAAATGAGATCGTTATGATTGACAGCACCACAGCGGGGAAGACCAGCTGGTATCTTAAGCTGGGCGACATGATGATCCTCCGGCCCTCGTTAACCAGGTTGCCCAAGGACGGGGTGTTGATCGGGAGGCCCAGCCCAATGTACGTGAGGAACACCTCCCAGCCGATGGTTCCGGGGATTGAGAGCGCAATGCGCAGCACAATGACGGAAACAAGGTAGGGGAGGAGGTTTCTCGAGATGATGCGCGACGTCGGAGTCCCCAGGCACCGCGAAGCCAGGTTGTACTCGCGGTCGCGGATGATAACGATCTGGTTCCTAACAAAACGCGCCATCCCAAGCCAGCCTGTGGCGCACATGGTCAAGATCATGGTTGTCAGGCTTGGACGCATGATGTAAGCCAAGAGCGTCATGACGATGCTGGTCGGGATATTGTTGATTACGTTGTAGATCTCGGTTATGAGGACGTCCAGCTGCCTCACATAGCCCCAAAGCGCCCCGAAAGCTATGCCGAAGCCGACTTCCCATATCCCCACGACCAGGGCTATCAAGAGAGATGTCCGCGTACCGCTCCAAATGCGAGACCATAGGTCCTGGCCGATGGAATTGGTACCGAACCAGTGCTCCCAGTTCGGGGGCTGATTCATCATCTGCCGCCCCGTCTCCGGGTCGAGGTAGACTTTGACCGGATCCTTCTGGTTCGGCAAATACGGTTGGATGAAGGTGAAGGCCAAGAGTACGATCATCGTGCATAGCGCTATCACCGCAGTCTTGTTCTTAAGAAACATGCGGAGAGTTGAGCCCCAGTACGAGTAGTTCGAGTAGCCGCCGCGCTCGCCGGCACTTGCATCGAACTCTGCGAAGTCGAACAGGGAGTCTTCGATGCCCTGCAGCGTCCTTTGCTCCCTAGCAGTCATTACCTTGACCCCCCTCGTTTCTCGAGTTTGATGCGGGGATCAAAGATAGCCATGGCCACGTCGCCGAGGAACAGGCCGATTATCCCCAGTGATGAGAATATGAGAACGAGCGCCTGCACCAGCGTGTTGTCCTGCCGCTGAATGGCGTCAACCAAGAGTCCGCCCATACCCGGGATAGAGTAGAGAGATTCGATGTAGATGGACCCGGAAATGGTGAACAGCACGGATGCCGGCAGATACTGCGCCATAGGCACGAAGGCGTTTCTCATTACGTGCTTAACCATGATTGCGGTGCCGGACATGCCCTTGGCCCGCGCCAGCCTGATGTAGTCCTTGTTGAGTTCATCCACCATATACCGGCGCATCCACATAGCGTTGCCCGCTATGCCGCCCAACGACATGGATACTGCCGGCAGGACCCAACTGATCGGCGATATCCGGTTGAACAGGATGGGCAGGCCCAAATTCCTGGATACGTAGAGCTGGATGAAGATCAGGTAGACTGCTGCGGGTACCGCGTTGATGAACACTATGTAACCTGTGAACAACCGGTCCACCAGTTTCCCCTTGTTCCGTGCCTGGGCGACTCCCATCGCCAAACCCAGACTTAGCGATACGCACAGGGCAGCAAGACCAAACCGCACGGAGTAAGGCACTTTGCTTGCCAGAATGGTGGTAATCTCCACTTTGGGGCGGTACACAATGGATTTACCCAGGTCCCCCCTTAGTAGGCTGGAGTAGAAGGTGCGAAGCTGAACGTACCACGGGTCAAGGAGGCCTAAGCTCCGCAGGATGTTCTCGCGCTGATCCGGGTCCAGCTTGTCATAGTTCTCCTCAAAGTACCCTTCAACGGGAAGAAGGCGCATTAAGAGGAACACGACCGTAATCACGATGAACACGGTCACCGCTGATTGCCATAAACGTCTTAGAGTATATCTCAGCATGATCCAAAGCAGCCCCTCGCATTGCTATGCAGGAAAGAGAAGACCACCACGGGGGCGGTCTTCTCTCTCTCTACCGCATCTTCGGTCTACTGATCTTGCGCCGCAAGCGCCGCGGCACGGTCCGCTTCCCACTTGGCAAGCGCCTCTGCGTACTGCTCCATGTTCATGGGCTTCTCCATGATGATCTGGCCCTTCCACTTCAGGCTATCCATGCCAAAGGGAGCGTACGGAGCCGTGAAAGGCTCAACCTTGCTGGCTTGATAGCCGCCGCCGCCCAATCCGTAAGGAATGATGAAGGCTTCTTCGATGAGCCATGCCTCTGCAATCGCGAACAACTCGAAGCGCTTGGCGAGGTCGGTAACCTCGGCCTTAGCCGCCTCTACGAGGTTCTGATAGCGGCACTTTCCGTTCTCATCGGTGTAACCTTCGGCCTTCTCCGGCCAGTTGTAGTTCATCTTGGCCGGCGGGTAGAACGGATCGGAATAGGTCTCGGGGTCGGCGTAGTCGGGGCCCCAGTTGCACTCCAGGAAGGCATAGTTGCCTGTCCTCCTGTTTGCCAGGAAGTTGGTGCCCGGGAATCCAACGGGGATGATATCGATGTAATCCGTTCCCAATAGCCCTTCCAGCTGCTGCTCAACCACAACACAGCGGTTTGTCCACTCGGCGCCGGAAGCGTTGTACGGCATCATTACCTTCACGGGGAACTTAGCCTTGCCTTCGAGCTCGGCTTTGGCAAGGTCGCGATATCTCTTGGCCTCTTCTTCGTCAAAGCTGTCCCTGTCAACAATGTCCTTCAGCGGACCGTACTGCGTAAAGTCCTTGCCGCCGTACGCCACGAAGTTCTTCGGGGTTACGGTGTTGATGATCTTGTTCTCCGGGACAAAGGGTTCTGCCGTGAGCATCGCCGAGATGCGATCGAGGCCGTGGAACAGAGACTTCCGGAAGTTCTTGTTGTTCACGACAATCTTCCAGTTCTCAGGCTCGTACTCGGCATCGAACTGCGGGTCGAAGTTGAACGCGTAGAAGTAGCTGTAGGTGCTGGGACGGACAGGCGTCACCATTTCCTTCCTAACCGGATCGTTCAGCCAGTCGTTCAAGATGGCGGTCGAAATACCGGTAGAGCTGATCTCGCCCTGCAAGAACAGGTCGGGACCCAAGGTGGAGGCTTCCTTGTTGTACCGGTAGTTCATCCTCTTGATGTGGATGTTGTCCGCATCCCAGTACTTCTCGTTCTTTACCATGGTGCGGAAGTTCTGAGGCTCCCACTCTGAGATGATGTATGCCCCGTTGTAGAGTATGTTCTTATGATCAGTGCCAAACTTGTCTCCCACTTCGGCCAGGAACTGGCCGTTAACAGGAAGGAAAGAAACGTAAGTAAGCATCGTCAGGAAGTAGGGGATGGGGCGGTTCAGAGTGTACTGCAGGGTGTAGTCGTCGAGCGCCTTGATACCGACCTCGTTCCAATCGGTGATCTCGCCGTCGTAATACGCCTTGCCGTTCTTCACGGCTTCATAGACCACATTGGCGTTTTTCGAGGCGTTGGCCGGGTTGAAGCCGTACTTGTGGGCATCGACCCAGTCCTGCGCCTTAACCTCGGCATACTCCTCGCCTTCCCATGTCACCCACTTGACGCCCGGCCTGATCTTGAAGGTCCAGACAAGGCCGTCGTCGCTGACGGTCCAGCTCTCAGCAAGAGCGGGTTGGATGATGCCGAGATGGTTGTGTTCGACCAGCCCGTCGACGCAGTTGGCGGCTACGCCGAATTCCAGTGTGGTACTGGTCACCAAGTAGTTGATGCCGGTAAGCTCGCTGGAATACACAGCGTTGTAGTCTTCCGACTCTCTCAGCTTGCTAACCGGTGGCGGCGGCTCAGCCTGTTGCCCGCAGGCGGCAAAACTGGCCGCCATGAACATAAGCAACACCGCAGCTATGAGTCTCTTCATGCTTACCCTCCTCGTTGATATTGGCTTTTCAAATGATGTCTCGCGGCTTCTCGCCGCATCGGATCGCCTATTCAACGCACACTATAGGAATCCCTTTTGGACTTATCGGATTTTTGGGTTTATGCTGGTTATTCATCACTTTCGAACCAGTTAAGAGGCTTACTCATCATCGAAGATGAGCAATCGGGCCAACGGGCAACAGGCAAATAGGGTAGGGCGGCGGACGATTGGAGTCTTTCCGATGGTGACAAAAGACGATTGGAGACAATCGAAGGCCGACCCCAAAGCATCCCGGGGCCGGCCTTCAGCTCGCGGTACTATCTACCGTTCTCTATTGACGGTTAGTCATTGGAGCATCGCCCTGTACTGCGCCAGTTCCGCGTCATTGCCCATAACGAAGTGTCCCTCTCGAATCTCCACCCACTTGGGCTTATCTTTCGAGTAATCGTGACACGTGGGATCGTACACCAACACCGTCTTCTCCCGCTCAATTCTCGGGTCAGGCGTGGGAATCGCCGATAGGAGAGCCCGCGTGTACGGGTGAAGCGGCATCCTGAACAGCTCTTCAGTCTCCGCCAGTTCCACTATAACGCCCTTGTGGATTACCGCTACACGGTCGGCGATGAACCGGACCACCGAGAGGTCGTGGGAGATGAAGAGGTAGGTAAGCCCTTTCTCTTTCTGCAGCGCTGACAACAGATTCAGCACCTGGGCCCTGATGGACACGTCCAGCGACGATATGGGCTCGTCGGCTATGACAAACTCGGGCTCCATGATGAGCGCTCTCGCTATCCCGATTCGCTGCCTCTGTCCGCCTGAGAACTCGTGGGGGAAACGCGACGCGAACTCGGGGAGCAGGCCCACTTCCAGTAGGGCTTTCTCCACTTTGGCTACGCGGTCGGCCTCATCCTTGTAGTTCTTCGTATTGTACAGGCCCTCGGAAACGATGTAGTCCACTTTGGCGCGCTCGTTGAGAGAGGCCATGGGGTCTTGGAAGATCATCTGGATTTTCTGGGTCACCATACGGTCGACTTCCTTGGAGACCAGGCCGTTTATCTGCTGACCGCGGAACTTGATGGTCCCGGCGGCAGTCTCATTGATCCTGATGATCGCCCTGCCTATGGTGGTTTTTCCCGAGCCCGTCTCGCCGACCAGGCCGAACGTTTCCCCCTTGTAGATCTGGAACGAAACGTCCCTTACGGCTACAAAGGGTCTGCTGCCGCGAACTTTGAACTCAACCCTAAGGTTCTCGATGTCTATCAGTACTTCTCTCGCGTCGGTTGTCATTTGGCATACCTCTCGTATTTCGCTCGCATCGCCTTGATGGCTTCAGGCGGCTCAATGCGCGTTGCCCGCGGATCCAATAGCCATGTGCGCGCGTAGTGCGTAGGGGTCACCTGGAAATAGGGAGGACGTGCTACGAAATCGATCTTCAGCGCGTTGGGATTCCGGGGAGCGAACGCATCGCCCTTGATCTCCTTGAACAGGTTCGGCGGAGTACCCATAATCGAGTACAGAGGCTCTCCCTTTTTCCCGAGCTGCGGGAGCGACGACAAAAGAGCCCAAGTGTACGGGTGGCGCGGGTCATAGAACACTTCCTCGGCGGTCCCGTACTCGATGATATCTCCGGCGTACATCACCGCAACGGTGTCAGCCACGTTGGCGACAACGCCTAAGTCGTGGGTGATGTAGATGATCGTGAGGCCCAACTGCTTTTGAAGCCTCTTGATGAGCGCGAGGATCTGAGCCTGGATAGTCACGTCCAAAGCGGTCGTCGGCTCATCACAGATCAAGATCCTCGGGTTACACGCCACCGCGATGGCAATGACAACGCGCTGCCTCATACCTCCCGAAAGCTCGTGAGGATACTGCCCGTACCGCAACGCAGGTTCGGTTATGCCTACTTGATCGAGTATTTCGATCGCTCTTGCCTTGGCGGCCTCGCCTCGAAGCCCTTGGTGGAGCGTAAGCACTTCCTGTATCTGGCTGCCCGCAGTTCTTAAGGGGTTCAAAGCCGTCATAGGGTCCTGGAACACCATCGCGATCTTTTTCCCGCGGATCTTGAGCCACTCAGCCTCTGTCTTGAATTTGGCCAAGTCCATGCCCTCGAACATGATGGAGCCGGAGTCGACCCATCCGTTCGCGTCGAGCATGCCGAGAAAGGTCTTGGTGAAGACGCTCTTGCCGGCACCGGACTCGCCAACGATAGCCAGGCTTTCGCCTACGCTCAGGTCCAAAGATACCCCGCGGAGTGCTGTAAGCACTTGTCCACGAAGCCCAAACTTAACTACCAGATTCTCAACGCTGAGAATCTTGTCTGAAGTTCCGGATTGAGACAAATGTACACCCTCCTTATCTTCGATGATTGCGGGGATCAGAGGCATCTGCGAAAGCATTGCCCAGCGCGTAGAATGAAATCGTGATGATGGACACCACTATGACCGGGAAGTACAACTGGTACCGCTGCGCGGGAACCAGCATGACCATACGGCCTTCGTTAATAAGGTTGCCAAGTGAGGGGATGGAGACGGGGAGCCCCAGGCCGATATAGGTCAAGAACACTTCCGAACCGATAGCATCAGGTATGCAGAGCGCAGTCTGAAGCATGATGACGGAAATCAGCTGCGGCAGTATGTTCTTCACCACAATACGCAAGCTTGGAGTGCCCAGGCAGCGCGACGCCAAGTTATATTCGCGGTCGCGGTATATCAGGATCTGGTTCCTGATGTACTTGGCCATGCGTATCCACCCGGTGAGACACATGACGAATACCATGGTGAACAGGCTGGGGCGCATGATGAACGTGATCAGCATGCGCAGCACCGTGTAAGGTATATTGTCAAACAGGTTGTAGATCTCGGTGAACAGCTTATCGTACTTGCGGGCATATCCCCAGATGGATCCCAGCGAGATCCCTACTATGTTCGTGACAACCGCCACGCACAGCCCGATGAAGAGAGATGTCCGCGTACCGCTCCATATGCGGCTCCAGAGGTCCTGGCCTATGTTGTTGGTGCCAAACCAGAACTTCTCGTTAGGCGGAACATTCCTGTAGTGAACGCCAGTCTCAGGGTTCTGGTATATCGTGGTCGGGTCCAGTTGGTTCGGAAGCAAAGGCTGGATGAAAGTAAAGAGGAGGAGCGAGAACAAGAAAATGAGCAGGAACACCGAGACTTTGTTCTTGAGGAACAGCCTGAGCGTGCTCCCCCAGTACGAGTAGTTGGAGTAACCGGTTCTCTCGGCCTCGCTCTTGTCTTGATGTGCACGCTCGAACATATCATCGCCATAATCGGATGGGGAGGGGGCTGTGGGGTCCTGATTCCGGATATCAACAGCCTCGAAGCCTTCGGAAAGCTGTTCGAACTTATTCTTACGGCGCTTAGACTGCTCCATTACCGGACGCCCCCTTCCTTGACCAACTTGATCCGCGGATCGCATACCATCATCGCGAGGTCACCGAGAAGCATACCGGTGACGCTGAGAGCAGAATACAGAAGAACCATTGCCTGCACTAACGTGTTATCCTGGCGCTGGATGGCCGTAATCAGAAGGCCGCCCATTCCAGGGATGGAATACAGGGATTCAATGTAAAGTGAGCCGGATATGGTGAACAGAAGAGAGGTGGGCAGCGACTGGGACATGGGGATGAACGCGTTCCTCAGAATGTGGCGAAACGCCACCTGCCTGCTACTCATACCCTTGGCCAATGCCAACCGTATATAATCTTGGTTCAGTTGATCGACCATATAGCGCCTCATCCACATAGCGTTTGACGCGATGCCGCCTAAGGACATGGATATGGTAGGGAGAATCCAAGTTACCGGATTTTTTGCGTCATACAGCATCGGTATCTTGAAGAGACTGGTAATGAAGAGCTGTATGAACAAGTAATAGACCGCTGCAGGTAGAGCGTTGATAAGCAGGATGTAAGTGTTACCCAGCCTATCAATATGTCTTCCTTTATAAGTCGCCATCAAGACACCCAGGGAAAGGCCAAGTACCAGGCTGATGCCTAGGGATGCTATACCGAACCGGAAAGAATAAACGGCTTTCGGCAAAATGATGTCAACGTTATCAACGCCCTTACGATAGATGATGGACTTGCCCAAGTCTCCTCGCAGGAGGTTTTTCCAGAAGTTAAGGAGTTGCTTAGGCAGCGGGTCTAGAAGGCCCAGAGACCTTAAGATCTGCTCCTTCACTGCCTCGCTCATGGTGTCGGAGCGACCACCGTAGTACGTTTCCACGGGCAAGAGCCTCATCAGGAGGAATACAATTGAGAGGACAATGACCATGGTGATGAGAGCGCGCACCATACGCCCGAGCACATATTTCGCCATGAAACCACCTTCTCACGGAAATCGGAGTTGGAGTGACGGCACGACCTCGACCGATCAGCGTCTGGCCAAGAGTGCAGACTTTCGGGGGGAACCCCGGCGCCAAGGCCGGGGTTCCCTCTTTCTACGACGGAACAAAACAGCCGGTTCTAGTAGTCTCTGCCTTCGGCCTGCGCTTTGGCAATAGCCGCATTACGTTCAGTCACCCAGATTTCCTGCTGCCTCATGAACTCCTCAGTGTCCATGGGCTTCGCCATGACCTTCTGGTACTTATAGCGCGAGCCGGACGCGCCGAAGGGGGCAAACTGTGACTCGAACGGGTTCATGTACGACGACACGTAGTACGTGGCGCCCAAACGGCCCAACGGAACCACGAACGCCTGGTCGATTAGCCAGGCCTCGGCGTTGGCGAGGTCGGTGTAGCGCTTCTCTAGGTCCACAACCTCTTTAGCCGCCTCGTTGACCATATCGTCATAGGTAACGTTCTTCCAGAAACCGCCGTCGAAGCCCTTGCGACCCGCGGGGTCATCGGCAGTGGTCTGCTCACCGTAGCCCTCGGCCATGTAGCAGTACCCGTACTTCTGTCCGATAGCAAAGGGGTCGGTGTAGGTCTCCGGGTCGGCATAGTCGGGACCCCAGTAGGACATCATGAAGCAGTAGTTGCCCGCACGCCGCGTCGTGTTGAGGAAGTCGGTGTTCGGGTAACCCTCGATCGTGATGTCGATATAGTCGGTTCCCAGATCTCGCTCCAACTGCTGCTCAGTGACCTGAGCGAGCTGGATCTGGTTGTTCGAGCCGGTGTTGTAAGGCATGTAGATCTTAATCGGGAACGTCGCGCCGGCCTCTTTTAGCTCTTTCATGGCAGTGGCCTTATACTCAAGAGCCTTTTCCAGGTTGTGCTGGTCTGTGCTGCTGATCTCCGCCAGATTGCCGAGCTGCGTGTAGTCCTTACCGCCTGCCGCCACAAAGTCGGTGGGCGTTATTGTGCGCATCAGGAAGTTCTCCGGAGTATACGGGTCGTAGCAGGTAATCCCTGCAATCCTGTCGAGCGCGTAGTAGAGGGATTTGCGGAATGCCAGGTTGTTGACTGCGATCATCCAGTTGTCCCTGTCATACTGCTCGGGGAAGTTGGGCCAGAAGTTGAACAGGTAGAAGTAGCTGTAGGAAGAACCTCTCTGCGGGCGAATGAGCTTCGCCTTCTCAGGGTCATTCATCCATTCGTCGAGCTGCGACGAAGGTATGTCAGCATATGTAACCTCGCCGCGAAGAAGCATCTCGGGAGCCAACGTGGATGCCTCAGCGTTGTACCTGCGCTCTATGCGCTCAACGTAAATGTCCTCTGCATCCCAATAGGTTGGGTTTCGGGTATCGATGCGGAAGGACTCGGGCTCGTACTCAGAGCAAAGGAAAGCTCCGCAATACAGGAACGTCGTTGGACCGGTTCCGAACTGGTCGCCCATCTCCGCCAAATACTTGGCGTTGGTGGGATAACCCCAGTTATAGGTAAGCATCGACAGGAAGTAGGGTAGGGGCTTGGTCAGCGTGAACTCTAGGGTGTAATCGTCTAGAGCTTTGATGCCAACCTTGCTCCAATCGGGAGTGACGCCTTCACGAGTCGTCTCGTCATAGAACTTCTCGGCACCCTCAAAAACGAACATGAGGTCCGCCGTGCGACACGCGTTTTTCGAGTCGAGGATGTACTTGGCGGTGGTGACAAAGTCTTCGGCCTTCACATCCTCGCCGTATTCCTTCCCATCATACGTCATCCACTTGACGCCCTCGCGGATCTTGAAGGTCCACTTAAGGCCGTCTTCCGATCTAGTCCAGCTCTCGGCCAGACAGGGCTGAACCATGCCGTAGTAGTCGTACTCAACCAGATGGTCGAGGTAGTTCGCCCAGTCACCGGAAGCGGACGGGACAAGGTAATTCCACTCACTGATCTCACTGGAATATAGAAGTTTCACTACTTGATTCTCATTCACATTGCTGGTCTCGCCCAGATCCTCGACTTCGGCTCCGCCGCCGCCGCAGCCGGCAACCATAACCGCAAGCATGAGAAGGGCAACCAACAGGGTGCAAAATCTCTTCATCCTCAATCCTCTTTTCATAGTATCTTCATGGGGGTTGACAGAGTGCTCTCATTCAAAGCGGGATCATTCTGTCAGCTGCCTAATAAACGGTTCGTTCCACTGTTCCTGTCCGAGCCATCACCCCCGCCCGTGTTGCTAGAGAGGCCACCACTGAATGTCTACTCAATCCAACGCATATCCAAGATTCACCAATGATGAGACGCGGTACTATTCTACGCTTTTGCAAGAATCTCCTCCTTGCGCATACACGGAATTTAATGAAGAACCCCCTTACTACTCAGCCTTTCAGCAGGTAGAGCTACCGAATGAGCTATTCTTCATCGATGATGAGCAACTCCTTTCTTGAGGTAGTCTTTAGCAGGCTCCGCGGAGCCGCTCACAGCACCTACGCCACCCTCGCCTCGCACGTGTAAGCCCGAGGGGCCCCGCTGGAGCCAATACAACGATCCTTCATTGCATTTCCATACAATCCGAACCCTTACTGGATGGCCATTGAACTGCATGACCACGCAGAGGCCTCACGGTCAGCCCGTCATCGGGGGAGGATGGGCGGCGTAAGGCCGTGCCGGGAGGGTCCGCGCTTTGATCGCTCTAACGTCCTATAATAGTTATTATGTTAACTACGATCTTTCCGCCTGCTTGCGGGTGGTCTGGAGCCGTCCGGGCTCGTGTCTACACTCGTTATCGCAAGGTGTGTGCTTCGTATAACTGACACCAACGCGACCTAGAACCTTCCTAGAACCTTATCGAGCGCAAGCTGAGCGCGTGAGTTGAGTGTTGTGTGATGTTCGCGCTGATGCGGCCACTGAGTGCTGCTAAGTCTTAGGTCTGCTGTACACATTGTTCTGTGTATCTGTCCTATGCGATCCTGGGGCTCGAGGAACGCGCACTGCCTTCAACGCAACGCATCCGGCAGGTCCGGCCGGGCCCGTGCGGACCCCTAGGCATCCGGAATACGGCGTGTCGCTGTTACTGATACAGTAACGCGGACTATGATGAACGGGGTCATTTCGTGCCTTCTAGCAGGCGATTTGACGCAATAGGCGCCGCCATGCAGGGGTTTCGCAGTGGGCTGCGCATATATTTCGAGTAGCGTAATATTACAGGCTCAAGCTGTCGCTTTCCGTAAGCGGCCGCGAGAGACCGTGGGGTACTGAGAGCTCGGTCTTACGCATCTGCAAACCGTGGACTCCTTCTATTTCCCACCCCTGGCCTGTGACCAAGCATGAGGGTCTTTCAGAAAGTCACGTATGTGGTTCGCCGCAGCTTTTCCGAAGAAGCCCGTCTTCTCCCCCGCGTCAACTATGGCCGGCCAGTCAGTAAGCCACCTGGCTTGGACGCCTATAGCGCCAAGAGTCTTCTCGTACTCCTCGACCAATCCGTAGGAGGCTATGGTAAACACGTGGCCTACCTTGAGGCCCGCGTTGCGGAGGCCGTGCACGAAGTTCACTTTGCTGCCCCCGTCAAACATGAGGTCCTCTACGAGGATAGTCCGTTTGCCTTCCTCAATATAGCCTTCTACCTGGGCATTTCGCCCAAAACCCTTGGCCTTCTTGCGTACGTATAGCATGGGGAGACGCATCTTCGCGCTTAGGAAGGCAGCGTAAGGTATGCCTGCAGTTTCGCCGCCCGCCACCGCCTCCGCCGGGTCCTTCAAGGTCTCCTCGACAAGGTCGGCGAGCATGTGGACCGCCTCCTCCCTCTCGTTCACGAAGGAGATTAGGCGTCTCACGTCTATGTATACGGGGCTTTTGGTTCCTGAAGTTAGGGTGAAGGGTTCATCGAGTCTCGCGCCGACGGCACCTATCTGTATGAGTGTGCGTGCCATCTTCTCTGCGCGTTCCTCAGCCGCTATCCGAGCCATTTATGCAATTCCTCCTTGTCTCTTCCCGTAAGAGCATATCTTTCTTGGAGCATACTCAAAGCGTTCCGGAAGTCGTCGGGGACTCCGGCTGAAAACTCCACGTACTCCCCGCCGGCCGGGTGATTGAATCCCAGCCTGCCCGCATGCAGCGCTTGCCCTTCGAGCCCCAGAGAATCCTTCGCCCTCTTATATACAGGGTCGCCTGCTACAGGGTGGCCGAGGTGAGCCATGTGCACCCTTATCTGATGGGTGCGCCCGGTACGCAGCTTCGCCAGGACCAACGTGTAATCCATCCCAAACCGGGCTATCACTTCATAGTCGGTCACCGCGGGCCTCCCGGTAGGTACCACAGCCATCTTCTTGCGGTGCACAGGGTGCCTGCCGATCGGCGCGTCCACGGTACCTGCATATTCGCTTACGTTCCCTTTGAGGTGGCCTCTCAACAGCGCCAAATACCAACGCTTGACGGTCCGGGCCTTGATCTGGCCTTGCAGGGACTTGAGAGCCTGCTCGTTCTTGGCCACCACCAAGAGTCCCGTCGTATCCTTGTCCAGCCGGTGCACGATCCCCGGGCGCAACTCGCCGCCGATTCCCGTAAGGTCCGGGCAGCGGGCCAGAATCGCGTTGACCAGCGTCCCTCCCCAGTGTCCTGCCGCCGGGTGCACGACCATCCCCCTGGCTTTGTTTATCACCAGGATGTCGGAATCCTCATGGACGACATCTATAGGGATGTCCTCCGCCTCCACATCCCATTTCCTAGGCGGTGGTAGTGTTATTTCGACAACGTCACCGGCTTTCACCTTGTTGGATGCTTTGGGAACGTGCCCGTTCAGGAGTACACGGCCTTCCGAGATGAGGCTCTGGACTCGTGACCGGGAGATGTCCCGGTCGCCCGCGGCCTTGGAGGCGAAGAGGTCTATGCGCTCACCTGCAAGTGATTCGCCGACAGTCAACCTGAGTGTCTCTCCCGAGGCCTCAGCGGATCTCCTCAATCTCCAAAACTTCCTTCAGGTGCAAAGAGGAAGAAGAACACCATGATCACCGCTCCTACAACGATAGCGGAGTCCGCGACGTTGAATATAGGCGAGAAAAACCTGAGGCTGATGAAGTCTGTGACGCTTCCGAAACGAACGCGATCGATAAGGTTGCCCAAGGCTCCGCCTGATATCAGCCCGAGCGACAGGAGCGCCGAAGGGCCGTAACCCCTGACCTTCGGGTAGATGAGGATCGATAGAATGATGCAGCCCACGCTCACGAGTGCCAAGTAAGGAGACGCTCCTTGGAGGATCCCGAAGGAAGCGCCGGAATTAGACCAGTGAGTGAACCTAAGGAAATTCCCGATTACCTGCCTGGTTTCGCCTAAAGCGAGGTTTGCCCGTACCCAGTTCTTACTCAAGTAATCGCTTGCTGCGACGAGGAGAAATGCTGCCCAGAAAATCACATAGCGTCCCCCAATTCCGGCCTTACTCACGCCAAAACTAGAATACTCGACTGCGCTGGCGCGAAGCAAGCCCGCCTCCGAGGGTCCGGTTCCGGAAGCGCTCCATTGAAGGACCTACGAGTCTACTTCCTCGGCCTCGGGCGGTGAGGGCTCGCCGGCACATTCTCCCCGTGCGTGTAGATATCGTCCGTGAGGGTCTCAAAGCCTCCCATCGGAGGGAAATGCCTCTGTGCCTCTTCCTCAACCGGCCTCCGGCTGGCCGGCACTACCTCTTGCGATTCGGCGCACCTCACGCACAGTTCTGCTTCAGGTGCCGCCCTAAGCCTGCCCTCAGGGATGAGGCCGCCGCAAGAAAGACAGTAGCCGTAGGTGCCCCTGCGGATCCTGTCCAGGGCTAGATCGATCTTGGCCCTGTCGATCTCCAGGCCGTCTTTGAGGCCGAGATCCTTTCCTCTCTCAAAGGTCTCGGTAGCCAAATCTGCAGAATGCTGGTCGTAGGCAGCCATCTCTCCGGTCGCGTCTCGCAAATCCTTGGAAAATGTGTTTCTCTTAATACGTTCAAACGCGTCTCTCACTGTCGACCGCTGTCTAAGCAGCATGGTCTCGAACTCTGAGAGGTCAATATCTTTCCTGGGACTTCGTGCACCGCGGTTGCTGTCCATTTAGCCCTTCCCCTTTAAATACTGTTGGATTATCCACACGATCTCGCCGAGAAAGTTCCCGATAATAGGTAGGTTCAAGATGTAGCTTCTGGTCAGAACATAGATGATCATGGCGCCGAGCAGCGTGAAACCAACGGCCAAACCTGCCCCCCTGGCCAACCCTGCGAGGATATTCAGCCAGATGAGCCTCCGCGGACGACTCATGAGAGTCACGTACTCCGCGATCTTCGCCCTCTCCAACGAGTCCGAAACCCTGGCAAGAGTGTCCTCCAGAGTCCGCTTCCGCCCCCCGTCCTCCCTCTTCTTGGACGGCCCGGACACCGCGATCACCCTTTCTGCGAAACATCCCCCTTATGTTCCCTCGGAAGGGGAAACGGTAAACGCAGAAGAATAGCGTCATGGTCTCCTCCTAATCACAATAAGCTCGAATTGAGGAGGTTTTGACATGCTGGAAGATGTGAGCGCCCCCTATGAAACCCGCCCCAGGAGAGAAGTCCTCACCCTTTCCCCGTACATTGCGGGAAAACCGGCCGAGGAGGTAAAGCGAGAGTTTGGACTGGACAGGGTGGTGAAACTCGCTTCCAACGAGAACCCTCTGGGGCCTTCGCCCAAGGCTCTTCAGGTTCTGAAGGAGATGGCAGCATCTGCCCACATCTACCCTGATGCGGCGGGCTTCGCGCTGAAGGCCCGGCTTTCGGAAGTCTTCGGCGTTCCGGAGGAGCAGATCGTACTGGGAAACGGTTCGGACGAGATAATCATGCTCTTAGGACAGGTTTTCGTGGCTCCCGGAGACGAAGTGGTCATGGGCTCTCAAACCTTCCCCATATACAAGACATCGACGCAAAACATGGGCGGAATCCCGGTTGAAGTCCCTCTCCGCAAAGGATTCCTCGATACTGAGGCTATGGCGGAAGCGGTCACCTCAAAAACAAAGCTTTTGTTCCTCTGCAATCCAAATAACCCGACCGGAACGATGAACACTCTAGACGAGGTAAAGCGCCTCCTCGACTCGGTCCCCCCACAGGTGCTCGTAGTCGCCGACCAAGCATATGCCGAGTATGTTGGTGACACCGACTACGGCGATCTACTCCCCCACTTGAGGGAAGGCCGCAATGTAGCGGTACTGCGCACTTTCTCAAAGATCTACGGCCTGGCCGGGCTGAGAGTGGGGTTTGGATTGATGCCGCAGTACGCCGCAGCTCTGGTGAACAGAGTCCGCCTGTCATTCAATCAAAACGCCCTGGCGCAGGCGGCCGCCATCGCGGCTCTAGAAGATGAGGAGCACGTGAAGAAGAGTCTTGATCTGGTAGCTGAAGGCAAGCGTTACCTCTATGGCCAGTTCGAACGGATGGGACTTAAGACCTATCCTTCATGGGGCAACTTCATCATGGTTGACACGGGGCGAGACGCCCAGAGAGTATTCCGCGCAATGCTGCGAAAAGGGGTCATTGTACGGCCCACAACGGCCTGGAATATGCCTCACGGGCTGCGGATCACCGTAGGTACGCGCGAGGAAAACGAAGCCATGATAGAGGCGCTTCGTGAGGCGCTGGCCGAAGTCTGAGAACTGAGGAACACCGCGCCAATGTCAGAGCGCCGCCCGCAACACTGCAGGCGGCGCTCATCTACTGGCACATGGTAGCGGGCACGCGTGGATATTTGCTCCGCTGAACCGGCGCCCGGAGGCCCCTTAGCGCCCGTTTTCAGCTGCCAGGGAGCCTTCAGCTTCTTGCGCGTACCCGACGATTTTCTGAGTTATGCGCTCACGCAGGCGATCAATGCCGGCAAAATCCATATTCGGTGCATAGCAGCGCTCCATCGCGTCATGGTACTGCTTTGCCTGGCTGATGTAGAACACTGCAAGGTTGAAGAGCCTCTCGTACTCATCGCGAGCCCTGTCAGCGTAGACCTGGTGATCGGTCACTACCGCCTCGTCTCTGCACTCGTTCATATCGACAATGGTATCGGCAGGGCCCGGAATATAGGTGTGGGGTTCGATAGATTTGGTGAAGGCCAAACCCAGCTCTCCTACTACTACATGCTCAACCTTTTCGGGGTGCATGGGACAGTAATACGTCTCGGTGAAGAATCCCCTTTCCAGAGCCGCCCTCTTCACCTTCTCAAGCAGGTACGACTTGCCGGTGCCCGGGTCTCCTTGAATGACGTATCTGGTCTTGCAGAGCGCGACGATGGTATTGAGATAGTTCACCATTCCGTCAGGAGTAATGGCGCTCGCGAACAGCTTGCGTTCAGTGCCGGGTTTAGGGGCAATGGGGATCTCTCCGAAGCAGCGCTCAATGATCTCCTGCGCCCGCATGTTGGCTTTGCCGGCGTCCAGGGCCTCTATGTTGACCGCCTCCCAATCCTCGTACACAACCTGAGCGGCGGTCAGATAGCGGTACGCCCTCCTGAACACGGATTCGATGCCCTTTTGAGCCTGGAGGATCTCCTTCTTGTTCGCCCTCACGGCCTCTTCATCCCAGAACTCGCCTAGCCAGATTATCTCATCCACGGCCCCCGGAACCTTCGGATCCACGACATGGGGAGAGGTTCCGTCAACTATTCCGACGCCTATGGCCGGGAAAACCACTCCGTCGATGGAGTTGTTGTCGGAAGAGCAGTGGTGGATCTCCACGTCATAGCCCAACTCAACCATGTGCTTGGCTATGCTGGTCATGAAAGTCGATTTGCCCACTCCCGGGCCGCCTTTGATGACGAAAATCCTCCTGCTGTCCTTGGGAAGGATGTAGTCGTAGTAAGAGAAGAACCCCCTCGGCGTGTTATTGCCGGGAAAGACCCGCTTCACATAGCCCCTCTTGAACAAAGATAATCCCCCTATCTCTACCTGGTGTTTTGACTGCTTAAGAGCCCTACACCCACGACGCATAATATGTCTTTCTGCAAGGCGTTGTGAAAAGCGGTAGAATGTCCGGAAGGAGGTCATTCGGTTGGATACGGGTAGCGCGCGACGTCTTCGCAGCGTATCGACTGTCTTGGGGATTCTTTTGACATTGTGCCTTCTGGTAGGGAACGTCCTCCTGTCAACCCACGGGGTCGCGATCAATATCGGCCTCTACGAGGAACTGTGGTCGAGGTACGGGGTACCGGAAGAAACCGGAATGAGCATGGAAGAGCTTTCTCGAGCGGGGCAAGCCCTGATCGCGTACTTGACCGGCGAGTCAGCCTCTCCCCAAATCGACGCAGTCATTTCCGGTAAATCAAGACTTCTTTTCAACGAGAAGGAGATATCTCACCTTGAGGACGTGAGGCGCCTGTTCGCGTCCGGCCTCTCAGCCGAGTGGATTTCGATTACTGCAGCCTTCGCCGCGACGGTGCTCCTCACGGCGCTAGGCAGCCGGAGGACAGCCTCTATAGCCTATTTCGCCGCGGCGGCGATATCGATACTCATCCTCATCATCCTGGCGATTCCCGCGTCCTTCGACTTCACGGGGTGGTGGACAAACTTCCACCTCATTACTTTCACGAATGATCTGTGGCTCCTTGACCCCGATACCGATTGGCTCATTAAGATGTTCCCGGAGAACTTCTTCTTCTCCATGGTCGAGAGGATCGGCCTTCACGCAGCGATAACTTCGGCGGCGCTCGCCGGAGTTGGATTACTCCTGCGAAGGCGCCGCCAAGGAAGTCAGTCTTGACTGTACGTTCCCCTACTCTCTACGGTACGCCACTTCCCCGCCCACGACGGTCATCATGACCTTGATGTCTTTGATGTCGTCAGGCGGAGTGCGGAACACGTTCTCGGACAGGACCGTGAAATCGGCCAGCTTGCCGGGTTCCAGAGTGCCTTTCCGGGCCTCGTTGAACTCTCCGTACGCACCTCCAACGGTGAACATCCGGACAGCCTCTTCCACGGTGACCCTTTCGTTGGGATAGAACGCCGTTCTGGGCTCGCCGTCCATGTCTTTCCTAGTCACGGCCGCATAGATGCCGTACAGCGGATCCGGGGGCTCGACCGGAGAATCGGACCCGCCCGCCAAAGGTATCCCGGCCTTCAGCATTGTCCGCCAAGCATATGACGAACGCATTCTTTGAGAGCCAACCCTCTCCTGTGCCCACCTCATATCGGTCGTGAGGAACTTGGGCTGGACGTCTGCTACTACGCCGGTTCGCTTGAGCTCGGATATCAGGCTGGGCGTTAAGATCTGCGCGTGAACGATCCTGTGTCGCGCGTTCCCCCTCGGTATTCTCGACTGCGCGTGATTCAGCGCTCCAAGAGTGACTCTCGTGGCCCTGTCGCCGATGGCGTGTACGGCAAGCTGCATCCCTAGAGCATGGGCCCTGTACACCCGCTCCCTCAGATCGTCTTCCGGGATAACCAGGATCCCTGAGTTGCCCGGCTCGTCGGAGTAAGGCTCCTCAAGCGCAGCGGTGCCACCTCCGAGAGATCCGTCGACCAAAAGCTTTAGCGCGCCGATCCTGAAGTAGTCATCGCCGTCACCCGTGCGCAGCGGCGTTTCGGCTAAGTCGTCGATGTAATCCCAAGGCAAGTCCCAGTACACACGCAAGGGTAGCCCCGATTCTCTTGACTCCCGGTAGATCTTCATGGTCGCCTCAAAGCCGCCGTACCCGTCGTTGGGGTGGACTGAAGTTATACCTCTTTCGAGAAGATAGCGCGTCGCTTCCTTCGCAGCCTCTGCCAGAGCATCGCTACTGTGTTCAGGAATGAGGTCCCTGACCAAACCTTGAGCCGACTCCCTCAGCACTCCGGTGGGATCTCCGTAAGGATCGCGGTCGATGGCTCCGCCCGGCGGATCCGGAGTGTCTCGCGTAATGCCGGCTATCTCCAGGGCTTTCGACGACACGACTGAAAGGTGGCCGCAGGCTCGAGTCAGATAGACGGGCCTGCCTTGACCTGCTTCGTCCAGATCTTTCTTGGTTGGGTACCGCTTCTCGACGAAGAAGTCTTGGTCCCACCCTCTGCCCAGGACCCACTCGCCGGGCGCTGCCTTTTGCGCTCTCTCCGAGACCAATCTTCGCAGCTCAGCAAGGGAAGAGACGCCGTTTAAGGAGAGCATCCGGAGGCTTAAGCCAAGACTTATGAGATGCAGGTGGCTATCTATAAAGCCGGGGACGGCCGGCTTTCCTTCGAGATCGACAACAGTGACGTGAGTACCGCTGGGGAAAACTCCTCTGGCGTCATCGCGGTCGCCCACGTAGAGGATCCGCCCGTTGTACGCCGCCAGAGCTTCCCGCTCCCTTGTCTCGTGGGGAAACACGTGGAAGCTCCCGTTCTGATAAAGCACTGCGTTTCGGGGCATAGGCCTACCTCCTTCTAGTTTGCCTTCTCTTGTGAGACTCACTCACTCCTCCAATGCCAGCCTCACGCAGGCCTCCGCGAGAACCTTCGTCGCGTCAATGACCGGCACGTCAAGGTCTCCGTCCTTCAGTACCAGCGGTATCTCGGTGCATCCCGCTATGACCGCCTCGGCGCCCGCCGCTATTAGTCCCCTACCCTGCTTCAGAGAGAGCACGCGGCCCTTCTCCAGGTCGCCGCCCTTAACCGAGTAGATGGCATCCATCACTTCATCCTGGTCGGTTCCTTGAGGGAGCACCACGGAAATGCCGGCTTCTTTCAGAAAATCCTCGTACAGTTTGGTCTTAAGGGTACCGGACGAGGCCAGAATACCTGCCCTCTCAATCTTTCCTTTAAGCAGGCGCGACACTTCGCGCATGATGTGCATGACAGGAATGCTGACAGCGGCCTGTATGTCGGAGTGAAAGAAGTGAGCCGTATTGCATGGGATGGCGATAAACGAAGCGCCCATTTTCTCCACATTCTTCGCGGTCTCGATAAGCGCCGGACGCGGATCGTCGCCCTTTCCCAGGATATACGCGGTGCGGTCAGGTATGGCAGGATTGTTGTCAATCACAATCCTTAAGTGTTCCTGGTCCTTCTTGGCAGGAGTACTCTTCACGATCTTCAAAAACAGGTCAGCGGTAGCCTCCGGCCCCATGCCTCCCAAAATTCCTACGGTCTTCCCTCTCGCCATAGAAAACGCCCCTTACATAATCGTTATACTTCTAGCATACACCTACCCGGCGCGGATCGAAGTCAGGTTCCCTGCCTGGTAGTTAATTCTTGTCGCCGAGGCGTTGAAGCACCTTTTCGGTTCCGGCATCCAGCATGTCGCCGGTCGTCTGGAGAAACGACTTGAACTCTGCCCTGAACCTAAGGAGGGCCTGACGGGCGGCATCGATTTCCTCGTAGCTCTTCTTCAATGACTCGTTGGCTTGGTCGCGGATCCTGTCAGCGTCAAGCTGGGCCTGCCGCCTTATGGCGTCGGCCTCTCTGTGCGATGATTCCTTGATCTCGTCTGCGGTCTTCTGGGCCAATACGATGGCGTTTTTGAGTGTCTCCTCGAGGCCCCGGTAGTGTTCCAATTTGGCCTCCAACCCGGAGATTTCCGCCTGGAGTTCTTCGTTCGTCCTTACCAGACGCTCAAACTCAGCTACCACCAAATCCAAAAACTCGTCAACCTCGTCCTCGTTGTAACCCCTGAACGATTTGGTGAACTCCTTGTTGTGTATGTCCAGCGGCGAAAGCCGGTGAAAATCGGCACCCGTAGGATTGGAGTCATCGGTGAGAGCCATTGCAGAGCCTCCTCAGTTCCCGTCGTTTGCTGGTGTTACTTTCCACGGGACCTTCGGCCGCACCTTCTTTTTGTCAAGTCCTCGGACCGAACAAGACTGTCCCCAGCCGCACGACAGTCGAACCTTCCTCCACGGCGATATCGAAGTCTCCCGACATCCCCATTGACAGCTCTCTCAAACACTCTGCGTCCACGCCACCGTCGATCAGGCGTTCACGCAGAACCCTGAGGCCCCTGAACGCGTTTCTAGCCATGTCCGCGTCTCCGTAACCGGGAGCTACGGTCATGAGGCCTTGCAGCTTCAGAAGAGGCAAGCGGTCTACGCACCGGACAAGAGACAATGCTTCTCTCTCACTAACCCCGTGCTTTCTCGGGTCGTCCGCAACATTGACCTCAATGTAAACCGGAACGGGATTTGATTGCCTGTATATGGCCGCATACCTCGAAAGAGCTTGTGCGGCTCGTTCGCTGTCCACAGAGTGAACTTCGTCAAATATCCTCACCGCCGCCGAGGCTTTGTTCGTCTGAAGATGTCCTATCATGCAGAGCGTTGCACCGTGAAACGCGCCTTGAGATGCCTTTGCCCTAGCTTCCTGCACTCTGTTCTCGCCGAACAGGGTGATCCCGCAGTCTATGGCTTCCCGCACGGTGTCTACTCCCACCGATTTGCTGACCGCCATTATCCTCACTTGGCTTGGATCGCGGCCGGCCCTTTCACACGCTCTTTCTATCCGTTCGCGCACCGACTTCAAATTGTCTGCAATCATCTGACGCGTCTGCCCTCCAGGAAAGACATTGCTTTGAGCACTATTTCATCGGTTTCGGATATGCCCCGCACCACTGCTTGGTCGCCTTTTGTCATGAGGACTTCCACTTCCCGGAACCGGGCATACGTCTTTTGGACTTTGAGCACACCCTGCCGCCCGCCCTTCTCCAGGAGGCCGGACTTGGGTATGATGACGCCTGACCTGCGTCTCACAGTCAGGCCGACCTGGCCGGCCTTGACCAGACTCTCTGAGGGCATGACCGTGATGCTGCCTACGATGATCGAGTATCCGGGAGGTAATCCGTCCAGCACCTCACTTATCTCTGCTGTCACCGCGGGCCCTGAACCTATCACCAAATCCACATTGGATCTACCTGTCATTTCAGGCTTGTCCTCTGTCTTCACAGGGAGGTAGAAAGATACTCCCTGGCCCGAAACCACTTTGCCTATGACGTCACCCGTCTCGACTCTTTGGCCATCTTTCACCTCTCCGGCCCTCACTTCCTTGGCCTCTCTGGCCAACGTCGCGAGCTCGGGGGCGCTCATGCCCGAAACACGCTCGGGAGTGAACTTAGAATCGATCGGCGTGATCTCAGTTGTAAAAACGCCGGACGCAGGTGAATATACGGGGATCGCGGACGCTGCTTGGGCTACCTCAATCCCGGCCACGTTCCGTGCCAATCTGGCTCTCTCTTCCTCTATCTGCGACAAGCGGTCTCCGTACTCTCTCAGGGTCTTCTCACGGCTGGCCAAATACGCTTCATATTCATAAGCCTTTCCCAGCTGTCCTGCGGCCTTCGCAGTTTCCACGCTGAAAAACAAGTCAACTGCCTCACCGTAAGTCGACTGGAGCGATGAAGACAGCTCCCGGAACTCGCCGTCGGTCTTCTCTTCATAATCGGCAAGCTGCGCCTTGGCAAATTCTAGGCTCTTTCTGAAAGCTTCTGCATTGCCCAGGTTCACCACTTCTGCGATTACCTCGCCCGTGCGGACCGATGCCCCGTCAGCCACCAGGAGTCTCAGCGTGCCCGGCGCTGGAGCCGGTACCTCTGCAAAACCGCCCGCGAACACGGCCTCGCCGGAAACGCTCTCCTCAAGAGCGCCCAAGCGTCCGCGCCCTATGGGTATTGTCGCCTTCAGGAAAGCCGTGCGGAGATAGGGGTACGTGAACACGAAGATTATCGTGAGTAGGACAGCAAAAAGGGCTATCCTGCGCGCGTATGATCTGAGTCTCGCCTTGGAGCGGTAGCGTCTTGTCAACGGCTTCTATCTCCTGGGAAAGTGGGCTTGTTCCGCTGTTTGCTATATCAATAGAAGAGTATTGCACCCGCTAAGCCTAAGTCAAGGCGAAGCGCATCTTCAGCCTTCAGCGATTTGACCTTCGGAGGTAACGCTCGGATATCTCTACCAAAATGACGTCCTCACCGATCTTCTTTATGTTCTCCCAGGGAACCACGTAGTCGTCCGACCTCCCGAACACCCCGAGCATCTTGGGTTGGCCGGGCACGACCACGGCCGTGATCCTGCCGTTTTCAAGGTCAAGCTCTACATCCACTATGTTGCCGAGCCGCCGCCCGTCGACCGTATTTACCACGTCGCGGGAAGCCAAATCTGAGGCGCGGATCAAGAGACCACCCCCTAAGGCATTATATTGCCGGGGGGCGGTCTGTGAGTCTACTTAAGGCGAGAGGCAGAGGTAAAGCGTTACTTTCACTCCACATTCGGGGCGGTACAGGCGCTCGTCGCGGCGTCCGCCACGTAAGAAAGAACCTCGCCGACACGTGCCATGCCCGCCCTAATCGCATCCAGGAAGAGCGACCTCACTTCAACTCGCACTTCCTCTGCCAGACTATTGTCTACCAGCAATACTCCCTCGAGGTTTCGAACAAGGCCTTCCTCTCCAGAGGAAGTAACCGGGCTTCCCGGGACGATCCCCCTCTGCACCAGGTCCGAATAGCACAGCGGCGGATACATCACGCACCACCAGTTCCGGCCGGTACCGCTGCCCAGTTTGACCTGCAGAGCCTTGTATTCTCCTTCGGCAAGGTACAGAGTGCGCCCGTCCTCCAGGTTGTAGGTCATCTCCGGAAAGTGTAGGGTCTTGACTGACGCTGCCGCCGAGTAAGGAAGGCCCTTTGCCTTCAGGTGAGCGGTTGCCGTCTGTTCGATCTCAGAGAGCGCGGCCCGCAGAATAGCCTCTGCCTCGGCGGCATCTACCCCCTCGCCCTTCAGCTGCGGCCCGAACTCGGCCATGACGCGGTCTCTTATCTCCTCTTTGACCTCCTGGTCGATACTGCTGTCGGAGTTGGCCGGAATGTGCAGCCTTATGACATTTTCAGACGGCCCCATGATGAGGTTGTTTGGCGTGTAAGCCTTCTCAGCCCGGGAAGCTTGCGAGAATCCCCAGCCTGCGAAAAGTATCACCCCTGCGGTGAGAGCGAGCACGATTGCCTGACCCAACGCACTTCCCTTACGTCGTTTGATACACGCCACCCCCTTTTCACGCCTCAACCGACATATCCTTTCGCATGTGCCTTAGGGCCGCTTTCTCAAGCCTCGATACCTGGGCCTGAGATATGCCGATTTCCTGCGCAACCTCCATTTGTGTCTTTCCCTCAAAAAACCTCATCTTTATTATTGCCTGCTCACGGTCGGATAATTTGCCCATAGCCTCGCTGATCGTTATGTCTTGCTCCCAAGCCCTGTCCTCCCCCTTTTCGTCGCGCACTTGGTCCATGACGAATATGGGGTCGCCGCCGTCATGATACACGGGCTCAAAGAGGCTGATAGGCTCCTGAATGGCATCCAGGGCGTAAACCACCTCTCCCTCAGGTGTCTTTAATTCCCTGGATATCTCTTTTACGGACGGCTCCCGGCCCAATCTTGAGATGAGAGTGTCGCGCACCTGTAGCGCTTTGTAGGCAACGTCACGCAGAGAGCGGGAGACTCTTATGGGGTTGTTGTCCCTGAGGTACCGGCGGATCTCGCCGATTATCATCGGCACGGCATATGTCGAAAACTTCACGTTCTGCCCGAGGTCAAAGTTGTCGATCGCTTTCATGAGGCCGATGCATCCTACCTGGAAGAGGTCGTCCACGTACTCACCCCGGTTGGTGAAGCGCTGGATTACGGATAGGACAAGCCTCAAGTTACCGTTTACAAGTTTCTCGCGGGCTGTCGTGTCTCCGGCTTCCTTGGCTAGAAACAGCTCTTTCATTTTGGCGCTGGAAAGCACGGGCAGCCGGCTGGTGTTGACGCCGCAAATCTCGACCTTGTTCAAATGTGGAAGTCCCCCCGGTCGAATTTCCAGTATTTAGCCGATTATAATGAGTATTGACAGCTAAACCAGGGGTTATACAGGAGTTTACTGGAAGGTCGCTATATCACGCTGCAGCCTCTGCATTATCTTTTTCTCGAGGCGAGAAATGTATGACTGGGATATTCCAAGCATGTCGGCTACCTGCTTCTGCGTCCGCTCGACCCCGTCTTTCAGGCCGAACCGCAGATCGACAATGGTACGCTCACGCCAAGGCAGCCGCCCCAGCACAGTCCGGAGCACTTCGCGGTCGTCTTCCTTCTCGAGATCGCCGTAGATGAGGTCGTCAGGAGTACCCTTGACGTCGGAAAGGCACAGTTCATTACCTTCCCCGTCGACGTTGAGCGGTTCATCGAAGGAAACCTCCGCTTTCGACCGCATGGTGCGCCTAAGGTACATCAGTATCTCGTTTTCAATGCATTTCGACGCGTACGTGGCCAGTTTTATGTTTTTGTCAATATCAAAAGTGGAAACAGCCTTTATGAGGCCCACCGAACCTATTGAGACCAGGTCGTCAACAGGTATCCCGGTGTTCTCGAATTTCTTGGCAATATAGACCACCAAACGAAGGTTCCGTTCAATGAGGGTAGACTTCACATCGACATCTCCACCCCGCAGCCTGTTCAAAAGGAGCCCTTCCTCTTCTTGGCTGAGCGGAGGCGGGAGCGCCTCGGCACCGCCCACGTAGTCGATGCGGCCGCCGATACCCAAGGCTCGAAGGAGAAGGTTTATCTCCCGTATGATACGGGTCCAGACAGAGATAAGAGGCATAAGGGACACCTCCAGATGTAGCTCGCCAAGAGTCAGGAATTCACAAGGTCAGGATGCAGGAGAGCCTGGTAAAGTCCGCTGGGACACAGCCTCTCTCCTGAAGCGCAAACAATAGCGTTCTTGAACACCTTAACGCCGTCTTTCTCGACCAAAGCAAGCCAGTCAGGCCTGAAACCCGGCAGCACGCCCTTCTTGCCTGAAAGGCTCTCGTAAGGGATCAGCCGGAGGCGCCTTCCGATGGGCGTCTCGGGCAAAGAAGCGGGGACAGAGTCCCACGTTGAGAGGAAAAACGCGAAAACCTCGCCCGGCATTACGCTTTGCAGCGCTTCCCAGTCGATCACGATCACGGGGAGTCCCGAGACCGGATCCCTCAGGTTATTGCCCGTGTCCACAAGGCCCGTAAGCCCCAATTTCTTGCCGCCAACCTCCAGCTCAAGGGCCATGAGCGGGAGCGGCTTTCCCGCTCTGTATCCGCCTAAACGGGCGAGGACGGGAAAGGCAGATAGAATGACCAGTGACGCGGCGATAACCCACCACTGGACGAGGGGCTCGGGCGAGAACATGGAGCCGGCAGTGAGGAAGCGCACGCTGTACGCCTGAAGCGCCAAGGCCGTGCCCGCGGTAATCGCCGAGCACAGGAAAAACGAGACCGTGACGGTCACGAGGGCTGCGCCTCTTGCCTCCGGATATGAAAGAGCAACCATGAAAAACCCAAACGCGAGTCGTGCGGGGAGCGAGTAGGCCGCGGTGAGTGGGATGACCAGCGCAGAGGCCGCGTACGCCGCGCCCGCGACGGCGGCAAGCGCCAGACGCCAGCGGAGGACATGACGCCCGGCCAATCTGCCGGCCGCCAATAGGATAAGGTAGTTCACAACAAAGTTTGTCAGGAAGAGGACGTCGATGTAGACATACCTGACCATCCCTATCCGATCACCCCGCAAGGGCATCCCTATGCGGGACTTGCCCCCGATATTACAGGGTGATCATACCTCGCCGCGTCGTGCGAACCTTGTCCTTACCTGGCTTTGGTTCTATCAGTTCTGGCGAGGCTTTTCGATAGGTTTCTGCCTCCTCAAGAACACCGGCACCTCCAGAATGTCCTGAGCCTCAATGGGCGGCAGCGGCTGCGGCCGGCGAGACGCGATCCTCTTCGAGGATGTACTGTCGAACCCGGTGGCAATAACGGTGACCTGAACGGTATCTTCATAGTCGTTGTTGATCACGGCGCCCCAGATGATGTTGGCGTCGGGATCAGCTGCCTGCATAACGATCTCTGTGGCAGCATCCACCTCGAACAGGCCCAGGTCGGGCCCGCCGGTGATGTTCATGAGCACGCCCCTGGCGCCGTCGATGCCGGTCTCCAAGAGCGGGCTTGATATGGCTTGCTTGGCAGCCTCAACAGCCCTGTCTTCTCCGTGCGCGATGCCTATGCCCATGAGAGCCGAACCGGTATCCATCATGATCGTTCGCACGTCGGCAAAATCCAGGTTGATGAGTCCCGGAACCATTACAAGGTCGGAAATCCCCTGAACCCCGTGGCGCAGCACGTCGTCTGCAATCTTGAAGGCATCAAGAATAGAGGTGTCTCTCTGAACGACTTGAAGCAGGCGATCATTTGGGATCACGATCAGCGTGTCGACGTTCTGCTGAAGATTCTGGATACCTGAAAGCGCGGTGGTCATGCGCCTCCTGCCCTCGAAGGAAAACGGCTTCGTAACAACGCCTACGGTGAGGGCGCCTACTTCTTTTGCGCATTGCGCGACAATGGGGGCACCGCCCGTGCCCGTACCGCCGCCCATACCGGCGGTGATGAACACCATGTCCGCTCCTCTTAGGTGCTCCATAATCTCTTCCCGGGATTCTTCGGCCGCCTTCTCGCCGACCTCAGGATTGGCGCCTGCTCCCAGACCTCTGGTCAAGGCCTGGCCTATCTGCAGTTTGGTGGGTGCGAGAGCAAGGTCCAGAGCTTGAGCGTCTGTGTTGACAGCGATAAAATCGACGCCTCTGATGCCGGCCTCTACCATACGGTTGACGGCGTTGGACCCACCGCCGCCCACACCAATAACTTTCAGATTCGCATATCTCAGCTCTTCTGCTGCCACAAAAAGCCACCTACCTTCCCCTATTCCCGCACTAAGTTCCACGGACGCACGTATTTCCCCTTCTCACTCGCTGTGAGAGCCATCCTTTTGGCCGCTTTTTGCCAGGTTTTTGATGAGGTGCCGCCGCACGACCCCGAGGTTGTTGAAGACGCGGACTCCCAACGCCACTACCGCGGCCAGGTACAGCTCGATACCCAGCATATCTCCTACGTAGACGAATGCCGCCGCGAGTATGGTGTTGCCCAGGAAACCTGTGACGAATATGACGCTATCGAAATCGCCCTCAAGGCTGGCCTTGAGGCCGCCGAGGGACGTGTCGACTCCTGCCAGAAGCCCGACAGCCATGTAGCGGGCCAGAATGGCGGGGACTTTCCAAGGCAGATTCAGCCCGACAAGCATGCCCGCCAGTAGCCCGGAAATGAGGTACCACATCTATTTGGACTCCTTCCTTACTGGCCTCGCGTACTTGAACGACAACGAGCCGCCGTAGGCAGGTATGGTGATCTCTTCCTCAGCCTTGAGCTTGACCTCCAAATGCCAGAAAGTCAGGTTGTCGATGAGGCCTCCGCGCATCTTCAATCCGCCTTCAAGGGTTGCCGGATCTCCAATGGCGAGTATGAGGAACGGCGGTGCCTGTCGAACACCGTTTATCATGATGACGTTTCCTGCACAGGTGATCTCGGTCGTGGCGACGATCCTCTGCCCGTTGATGCTGACCGCTTCCGCACCGGCCGCGAACACCTCGTTTACCACCTCAAGAAGATCTTTATCGTGAACGACGAAGAGGTTAGGATCTTGGCCCGGCTGGCTGGGCGTTTTTGAGTCAGACAGCTCAAGGGAGATACCCGGACCTCTCACTTCGGCCGTGCCCGCCAGAACCATCGCCTTGGAGAGCTCCTCCTGGAGCACTCTCACTTGGTCTTCAACTGACTGCATATCCGCGAGCTGGTCTCTTAGCTCGGCAACTTCTTCCCGAAGCTTGTCCCTATCTTCTTCAGCCACTTTCAGCAGCAGGGCAAGTTCCTCAGACCTCTGGTACTGCAACGGTCCTGAAATGGGAGGCCTGGCTCTGAACTGCATCGCCAACATAAGGCCGAACAAAGCAAATATAAGAGTCAGAGCGACTTGCGAGCCCCGCTTCCCCATACTGTCACCTCTCAACACTCTCGGATTCGTACTTCAACTTAATCGCGACCTTATCAAATCTTAGGTCAATACGCTCAGCTATCTGTCCGTTGGCAGCAAGGTCATCCAAAACGGAGTCGAGCGTCACGGACTTCACATAGATATCGCCCGCCTCTTTGCCTACGAGCACTCGACATCCGTCGTCCAGTATAAGGCTTACTTCGCCGCCGTGTACACTGATTTCTGTAAGCCTCTCTCGGGCAGCGGGGCCCAGTGCCGCGAGAACCCGGAGTCCCCAACCGTACGTTTCGGGGTCCAGGAACTGCCCGGGGGCGAGGGTCCCTTCAGGGCCGGTGATAGCCGCGAGTCCTCTCCACGTACCGTCGTCTCTCCCCAGGACGCGCCCATCAATGTCGACCAGCCACAGCTCGTCCCCTGCCGGAGTGAACGCTACCGGCAGCCGCTCCGTAACGGTAATGACGATGGTATCCGGCAGTTTCCTCCTCACGCTAGCGGTTTCGATCCAGGGTGAGGCCTCGATAAGGTCCTTAGCCTTGTCCGTCTTGAAGGCGAAGATACTCAAAGCATCCTGTCCGCACCTGGAGAGTATTTCATCTCGAGAGACGCGTTCTAAGCCCTCAACATAAAACTGCTTTATGTGGAAGTAGGGAGAGCGGAGGAAGAAGAAAGCGCCCGCGAAAAAGCAGAAAAGGATCACCAAGACGAATGTCGCGCTTTTCTTTTCCACCTAAAGAGGGCTCCCCCTTGCCCACTTGGGGCGTCAAGTCATGGCGCACCGTGCCGCGGTAGGATCGGTTACCCGCTTCACACTGGCCCCAAGCGATGTGAGTTTATCTTCAAACCTCTCGTATCCACGGTCGACATTATGGATCCCGCCAACCACCGTTCTGCCCTCGGCAGCAAGTCCGGCTAACACAAGAGACGCGCCCGACCGAAGATCGGTTGCCTCTACCTTCGCACCCGAAAGCATCGGTACGCCTTTAATTATAGCAGTTCTTCCCTCGTTACGAATTCTGGCGCCCATCCTACCCAGTTCCTCTGCCTGCTTGAACCTGGAGTCGAAGATGGTTTCGGTGATGACGGACGTTCCTTCCGCAATTGACAAGAGAGCCATCATCTGCGGCTGCAGATCTGTGGGAAATCCCGGATAGGGCAGCGTCTTGATGTCGGTTGCCCGAGGACGCGAGCGCCCCTTGGCCCGTATCCCGTGCCCGTTGTAGTCAATTTCAGCACCGATCTCCCGCAGCTTCGAGGTGAGCGCCTGGACGTGCTCTGCAACGGCATTGGTGATTACCACCTCGCCGCAGGTGATGACCGCGCCTACCATGAGAGTGCCAACCTCAATGCGGTCGGGCATCACGGTGTACTCCGCCCCGTGCAGTCGTGACACTCCCTCGATGCGGATCACATCGGTGCCGGCACCGCGCACTTTGGCGCCCATAGAGTTCAAGAAGCCCTGCAGATCGACGATCTCGGGCTCTTTCGCCGCGTTGCGTATTATCGTGACCCCAGACGCCAAGCAGGCACCCATCATGATGTTCTCGGTAGCGCCCACCGAAGGAATGTCGAGGTGGATGTCAATACCTTCCCAACTGCTTCTGTCTGCCATGATGTGCCCGTGTTCTTCACGAAAGGTCGCTCCCAAAGCCTTCAGACCTTTGATGTGGAGGTCTATCGGGCGCTGTCCTATGTCGCAACCGCCCGGGTAAGATACCTGAACCCTCCCCATTTTGCCCAGCACCGGCCCCATGAGGAATATGGAAGACCTCACTTGCCGCATCAACATCTCATCGACCACATGCCTGTCGATAGTACTAGGATCGATTACGAGAGAACCCTCTTCCGTGCGCTCAACGGACGCACCCAGCCCCTCAAGTATCCTCGCCATGGTGCGCACGTCGCTCAAGTCAGGTGAGTTGTGCAGGATGCAGGGCGAATCTGCCATGACGGTCGCAGCCATAAGCGGGAGCACGGCGTTTTTGGCCCCGCTGGCCATCACCGTGCCCGAGAGGCGTCTGCGGCCTTCAATGACGAACTTGTTCATGGTCTACCACTCTCCTGGCGGTGGATCTCCAAGACACCTGAACATTCTACGGAAGCGGTCATGTACTGGTTACTCACTCTCGAGACAGGAGAGCCTCACGTATTATGCCGTGGCTCTTCCAGACGTCTCCCGCACCCATCGTAACCACCACGTCTCCCGTGTTCGCAGACAGCGCTGCTTCTCTCGCAGCCTTCTCAACATCGCTCACCATTCTGACGTGCCTGCGCCCCGCCTTGGCGACCGAATCGCTGATAAAGGCCGAATCAACACCTTCCTCGATACTCTCGCCGGGGCCTGCGTAAATTCCCGTCACCAAGACCTCGTCGGCCAGCGAAAGGGCTCTGCCGAATTCATCTTTCAGGAGGCGGGTGCGCGCGTATCTGTGAGGCTGGAAAACGACGATCACCCTCTGCCCGCTGAAAGCGGCTTTGAGCGCTCGGATTGAGGCAGCTATCTCGCTGGGATGGTGCGCGAAATCGTCCATAACCGAGACGCCGTTCCAGACGCCGACCCGCTCCATCCGCCTCCTCGCGCCCGGATAGTCAGACAAGCACCTGGAAGCAGTGTGGGGATCGACTCCGCACGCGTAAGATGCGGCGATCGCGCCGAGGGCGTTCTGGACGTTGTGGAGCCCAATCACTCCGAGTTCCAGAGAGGCAACCTCCCGGGAGTTCAGGAACACCCGGCCCTTCATACCCCATTCCGGTTGGAGGGTATCCCTTACCTCCCAAGTAGCGGGAGACTTTATCGAATAGGTGACGGCGTCTGGCCTCGAATCTGCCCACTTCTTCAGTCTCGGGTCATCGGCGCACACAACCGTCACTCCACCTTCTTTGGTGCCGTCAAGAAAGTCGCAGAAGGCGCTCTCGAGGGCATCAATTGTGCCCCAATACTCCAAATGGTCGTTGTCAATGTTGGTGGCCACGGCAACGTCTGCATGGCACTTAAGGAAGGAACCGTCGCTCTCATCGGTCTCAAACACGGCTTCGTCGCCGGAACCGGCCTCTGCGTTTCCAAGGCCGCCAAATTCACCGCCTACCAGGTAGGTTGGTTTCCTGCCTGCCCGCGATAGGATCCAGGCGATCATCGAGGTGGTGGTGGTCTTTCCGTGAGATCCGGCAACGGCCACCAGCTTCTTTCCCGCTACGGCCTCCAAGAGCATATCCATGCGGTGAACTACGGGGATGCCGCGTCGCCTGGCCTCCCGGAGTTCCGGATTATCTTCATGAATGGCGGACGACACTACAACTCTATCGGGAGAGCCCAGGTTCTCGACTGAATGCCCGATATGGATGGTGGCACCCATTGCTTCAAGCTGCTTGGTTAAGTTGGAGGCCTTGAGGTCCGATCCGGAGACCCGGTAGCCTCTGGAAAGCAAGATGTGGGCTATGCCCGACATCCCCTGACCTCCTACTGCTATGAAGTGGACTTTTTGCACTGAAGCACCTTCTTCGCTCTCGTTTTCTGCGGGCTACCATCCTATGAGGCGGGCTTGTCCTCTGTGAAAGCCTAAAGAAACCCGCTACTTCCCTGTCCTGGCCAGGTCCATGAGGGCCCTGCAAATGTCACCGGCGGCCGACGGCTTTCCGATGCGCCCGGCAGCCTCTGCAATCCCGGCGCGCTTTTCGGCATCCGTGAGGAGCCCCAGGACCGCCTCACACACGGCTTCCACCGCATCTTTGTCCTCTCGCACAACGATCGCCGCCCCCGCCTCTTCAAGCGCTCTCGCGTTGTACTCCTGGTGGTTGCCGGCTACATTGGGTGACGGAACGATGATCGACGAAAGGCCCAATGCCGTGACCTCCGACAGCGTCATGCCGCCCGCCCTCCCGATAACCACATCCGATGCCCCGTAGGCTCTAGCCATGTCGTGAACATACGGTCTGAGGATAATATTCCCAGTCCGCGCGCCCTCTATGCCGGGCAGCGGATTTGCCTTGAGAGCCTTCACGGCGCCGGCATAGTATTCTCTGCCCGTGATAAAGAGCATGGACGCTCCTTCAGGAAGGCGCCCCGCCAATCTCACTCCTGCCTCGACAAGCGTCTTGGCGCCTCTCGAGCCGCCGAGGAGAAGGGCGGTCTGACCTTCACCCGGAAGGCCGAAAAACTCGCGGCTGTCACTTCTCTTTGCGCCGAACAGCACGCTCCTTACGGGGTTTCCCGTAACCGCCACGCGTGACGGGTCAGGGAAAAACTTCACCGAGTAGTCCCAAGCCGCGAAGGTCCTTTGAGAGAGGCGCGAAAGGAACGCGTTGGTCTTGCCCGGAACCGCGTTCTGCTCCTGGATCGCCCGCGGAATTCGCAAAAGCTTGGCAGCGAGCACAACGGGACCGGAAGCGTATCCCCCGGTTCCCAAGACGACGTCGGGGGCGAAATCCTTAAGCGCCTTAACCGCGTCAGCCACACCTCTCGAGGCGTTAAACAGCCCTTTAGCCGCGACTGCAGGAGACTTGCCCATTACTCCGGACGAACGCACTGCGCTGAATCTAAAGCCCTCACGGGGAGCGATCGAGCTCTCCATCCCCGCCTCCGTTCCCATGTAGAGCACTTTGGTGTTGGGCAGAAGCCGGATCATCTCCTTGGCTACCGCGACGGCAGGGTAAATGTGCCCGCCTGTCCCTCCTCCTGTCACAACCAAACGCATGCCCAAGGGCCCCCTCTCAACGGCTGGCGTATCTGGATATGTTCAACACGATTCCTACGGCGACAAAGTTCATGACAAGAGAAGATCCGCCCCTGCTGATGAACGGGAGCGGAATGCCGGTAATCGGCAGCGAGCCGGTCACCACGCCGATGTTGATGGCTGCTTGCAGCACGACAAGGCCGGTCAGTCCCGCGGCCAAAAGGCAGGAATACCTGTCTGGCGCAGCCATCGCGGTCCGGAACCCTCGCCACGCCACTATGGCAAACAGCAGCACCACCAGGCTGGTGCCGAAGAAGCCCATTTCTTCACCCAGAACGGCGAAAATGAAGTCTGTATCAGGTTCGGGAAGGTAAAACCACTTCTGCCTTGAGTACCCTATACCCGTCCCAAAAGGACCTCCGGTACCGAGAGCGTACAACGCTTGGATGATCTGCCATCCCGCTCCGTCGGGATCGGCCCACGGGTCAAGGAACGCGAGGAACCGGCGCCGGCGGTAATCTTCCCCCAGAATCGCCCACGCCATAACCGGCAAAGCCGCTACTGCCACTGCCCCTAGGTGAACCCAGCTGACACCTGAAACGAATATCACTACGGCGGAAGCGCCGGCTATGGCAACGGCAGTGCCCAGGTCAGGCTCCATCAGAACGAGGCCGCAGATGAGTCCCAAGAATACGAGATAGGGTCCAAGACCGCTTATGAGCTTTTGCAGTTTGTCGCGCCTTCTCGCCATGCTGTCCGCGAGGAAAAGAACGGTCGTAATCTTGGCAAGCTCGGCGGGCTGAAACACCAATGACCTGTACCCGAGCCACCTCCGCGCGTCATTTCGCACTTGGCCGACGCCCGGTATGAGAACGATGATCAGGAGAAAGACGGAAATGCCCGTGATGAACGGGATCCACGAGCGGTAGCGCCACACATCGAAGTTCATGAGGAAGAGCATCGCGAAGATGCCAAGCCCCGCCCAGACGATCTGGGTCAAGAGGTAGTAGTAGGGGTGCCCGTAGAACTTCACCGACCGGACCATGCTGGCGGAGAAGACCATGGTAATGCCGATAGCCATAAGAGTCAGCACCGTGAAAAACAGTATGTAGTCGGGCTGCCTTCTCTTACCCGCCTCTCTAGACCTGGTCCTCTTCAAGCCAACCCCTCCACGGCTAATGGATGAGCCCCGCCGACCCCATCGCGAAAAGGCCGATAGCGGCGGCGATAATCGCCGCCACGCGGAACACCGACGTCACCTTTCTCTCTTCCCAGCCCATGAGTTCAAAGTGGTGGTGCACCGGCGTCATCTTGAAAATCCTCTTCCCGAACAGCTGGAACGATATAACCTGCATGATAACTGTTATGTTCTCAACCACGGGGATAAACGCGAAAAACAGAAGCATGAGTTCGGTTCGCGTCACCACGGCTATCCCTGAGAGGAGAGCACCCAGGGCCAAAGAGCCGACATCACCCATGATGACCCGGGCGGGGTGCCTATTGTAGACCAAAAAGCCCAGTATCGCGCCTATTGAGCCGGCAACCAAGGGGCTGAGGGGCGCTACGCCGCCCAGAACCGAGCTCGCGGCCAAGGCTACCGGATAGTAGGCCGCGAGTCCTATACAGACTATGCTCCCGGCGAGTCCGTCCAAGCCGTCGGTAAGGTTGACCCCGTTGGAAATACCGACGATGATGAAAACTCCAAACAGGCCGTACAAGAAACCAAGATCTACCGTCTGACCCAAGAACGGGAGCACCACGGAGGTACCCCTCTCTTCTCCGGCCACAAACCACATGAACAGTCCTGCCAGGATGATCTGGAGCGCCAACTTCTCCCTGGCCTTGAGTCCCAGGTTGCGCCCTCTCCGGATCTTCCTGTAGTCGTCCACAAAACCGACGAGGCCCATCCCAAGGAAGAGAGCAAGTATCAGCACTTCTTCGGTTCCTACCGGGGTACGCCACACAAGGTGATTGACCAGGGCCGCTGCGAGGCCGCCTGCAATGAAGATGAAACCACCCATCGTGGGTGTGCCCGCCTTCTTCCGGTGGCTCTTCGGGACATCCTCCCTGATGTGCTGCCCGAACTTCACGCGGTGGAGGAAAGGTATTAGGAATCTGCCCGCTATGGCTGCCGCGGTAAAGCCCGACAGCAACGGCACCGCATCTCTCAGGACATCCATGCTCACAACTCCCTCGCGCTACAGAGAAATGCCACTATGCTCTCAAAGCCCATCCCTCTTGAGGCCTTGACCAACAAGACGTCCCCGTCCCGGAGTAAACCCTTCAGGTACTCCCCTGCCTCCTCTTTGTCAGAGAACCATGACGCAGGGCTGCCTGTCCCGGTTTCATCCCAGCCTGCAGCAATTTCGCGAGCCGATTCTCCTATCGCGATCAGAAGGTCGGCCTTGCCGCGAGCGTACTCTCCCGCCTCTCGGTGAGCGGGCGGCCCGTATGAGCCCATCTCCAGCATATCGCCTAGCACGGCGATTCTGCGCTTCCCCGGCGTAGCGTGTAGAAGGTCCAAAGCGGCGCGCATTGATTTCGGGCTTGCGTTGTACGCGTCGTCAATGACGGTAAGGCCGCCTTTTTTCTTGACGTCCAGCCTCATAGGGCTCAGGAGCGCGTTCTCGAGGCCCTCCCTTACCTCAGATGGCGGCACGCCGAGTTCCAGGCCCAGAGCGACCGCCGCCAAAGCGTTCTGAACTTGGTGGGCGCCCGGAACCCTGATCCTTAAGGCAAGCCTGTCTCCTCTGTATCTCGCGACGAACCTGGAACCGTCTTTTCCGAGCGACTCAACGTCAACTGCCTGAATGTCGTTTTCAGGAGAAAACCCGTAGAACAACCGCCTGCATTTGGCCTTGGCGCTCATCTTTCGAACATACTCGTTATCTCCGCACATAACCGCCAATCCATCGCGCGGAAGCGCCTCCAGGAGCTCGGCCTTTGAGACGGCAATCTCCTCCAGGCTGCCGAGCACGCCGATGTGCGAAGCCGATATGTCAGTAAGTATGCCGATGGCCGGCCTCGAGACCTGACACAGGTCCCGTATCTCGCCTCTCTTGCGCATGGCCATCTCAAGCACCGTGAACCGGTAAGGCGAATCGATGCCCAAAAGCGCCAGCGGAAGACCTATATGCGAGTTCAGGTTACCGGGATTTCCGTACGTGGGAAATGCTCTGGACAGGACCGATACAACGAAGTCCTTCGTGCTTGTCTTGCCGACGCTGCCCGTCACTCCTATGAAGGTGCCCGTCAATTCGTTCCTGAAGTGCACCGCCAAGTCCCTAAGGGCGCGGATAGTGGAATCGGCCATGATGATACCAAATCCGGGCGGGACCGCACCGGCACTCTCCCCCATGTCGACGGGCCGCTCACATATGGCTCCTCCCGCACCCTTCGCCCTTACTTGAGGGACGAAATCATGCCCGTCCGACCTTTCGCCCACTATGCTGACGAACAGGTCTCCGGGCTCAATCTTGCGAGAGTCTATCCCCACCTTGGTGAAGATCCGGTCTCTATCGCCACAGAGTATCCTGCTTCCCGTAACCAATGCTATCTCCTCAAGTGAGTAGGGCCTCACCGGTGACCCTCCTTTGACGCTCTAGTCCGGATAGCTTTTCGCGCTTCCTCAGCGTCGTCAAAATGAACCGTCTCGTCCTTAAAAGCCTGGTATGTCTCGTGGCCTTTTCCGGCCAGAACGACGATATCGCCGGGCAATGCTCTCTCTATTGCCTCGTTTATGGCGAGACGCCTGTCCCTTATGCGGGTGTAGGCGTCCTTACCCCGGCTCGCCTTTATGCCCTCCTCTATTTGATCCAGGATCTCATCCGGGTCTTCCGTGCGAGGGTTGTCGTCAGTGAGTACGGTGTAATCGGCCATGTCGCCGGCTATCTTCCCCATTACCGGCCGCCTGCCCTTATCACGGTCTCCGCCGCACCCTACCACTGCGATGACCCGGTTACCGGCCATCTCCCTCGCCAGCGACAGGATATCCCGCAAGCTTTCGGGCGTGTGCGCGTAGTCTACCCAGACGGAGTACGGCTGCGCCCCATCAACAAGCTCTACGCGGCCTCTGACACCTCTTGCCGCCTCCAGCCCGCGGGCTATTGACCCGCAATCAAATCCAAGCCCGTACGCCGTTGCGGCGGCCGCCAGCAAGTTGTACACGTTGAAGCGGCCCAGGAGCGAGGTACGGATCCTCTTCTTGTAGGTACCCATCACCAGTGTCAGGTCTGTCCCGCGGGAGTCTGCCGCCACATCGACCGCGCGCACCTCAGCATTCTGACCGAGGCCGTACAGAACCACTCTGCCCTCTGCTCTTTTGGCGAAGAGCTCCGCGTAAGGATCGTCCGCGTTGATCGCCGCGGCAAGGGGCAATTTCCTCTGCTTGGCCCCGGCAGCCTTTCCCAAGAGCTGAAACAGCCTTGCCTTCGCTTCAGCGTACGACTCCATCGTCCCGTGAAAATCCAGGTGGTCCCAACCCATGTTCGTGAAAACCGCGGCATCGAACAGGATGTCCTCCACCCTGCACAATTCCAGCGCATGAGAAGACACTTCCATAGCCACGGCGGTGCATCCCTTCGTAACCATCTCTCTGTGGAGGGAGTGCAGGTCGGCCGATTCCGGAGTGGTCCTCGTCACGGGCCTCTCTTCATCTCCAACCACGTTGTGCACCGTACCGATGAGCCCTGACTTCTCGCCGCAGGCATCCAATACGCTCTTCATCACATGGCAGGTCGTCGTTTTGCCTTTTGTTCCGGTAATCCCTACAACCGCGAGCTCTCGGCTCGGATACCCGTAAAACGCCGCGGAAGCGCCTGAAAGGGCGCGGCGCGGGTCTTGGACCGAGGCAGCACCGATCCGGTCCGGCAGGACTGTACCGTCCGGCAGGACCCCTCCGGGCTCGAATACGGTGACCACGGCAGAAGCGCCTTTCTCCAAGGCCTGCGGTATGTAGCGCCGCCCGTCTTCCTTGAACCCCACTATTGCAAAGAACGCATTTCCGGGCTTTACCGCTCGGCTATCGTATGCTATCCCGGTGACATAAGCGTCCCTCAAGACGCTCGCACCGGGTGAATCTCTCAAGAGCTCGCTCAGTTTCATATTGCGTCCCCCACCACGTAAGCCTTTACTGGCCGACGTCCATACGGAAAACTACCTTCACTGTCGTTCCCGGCGGCACTAGCGTTCCCGCCGGCGGGTCTTGAGACACGGCAAACCCGCTGCCCTGGGCGGAAAGGGAAAGTCCGGCCTCCGTCAGCCGCTGCCGCGACTGAGTCAGTCCCATGCCCACCAGTGATGGTACGGGCACTCTGTCGTCCGACGGCAGAATCTCGTCTTCCGTATATAGTATAATGCTGGTTCCTTTCGGCACCTTGGCCTCGGGCACAGGAAACTGCCTGGTCACCCTTGTTCCCGGACCTTCCTTGACGCCGACAAGCTCCAGGTTTCTTAGCTCCACCTGGGCTGCGGTCACTTCGCTGCCTACCAGATTCGGAACCGGTACCAGGTCGGCCTGTATCTCCGGAGCCTCTTCCTGCGGAGGGACCTCAAGATAGCGGAGCACGTCCCTCATTATGTTCGAGAAGACCGGAGCCGCGATCTGTCCGCCGTAGTACGCCCCCTTCGGTTCATCTATCATCACCAGAAGCGCTATTTTGGGATCGTTGGCCGGCGCAAATCCGATAAACCACGCAAGATACTTCCCCTCAACCAGCACGCCGTTGATCACCTTGTTGGCGGTGCCCGTCTTGCCTGCCAACCGGTATCCGGGAACGTAAGCCTGCTTGCCGGTGCCCTGCGCGACCACCTGCTCAAGGGCAACCCTAAGCTCGGCAGACGTTCTGTCGGAGATGATCTGGTGCACCTTGCCGGCGGGCTTCTGCTCCACTATCTCGCCGCCGATGTCTGTTATCTCTCTTACCAGGTGCGGGACAACGGTGTGCCCGCCGTTGGCGATGGCCGAAATGGACGCGATGAGTTGCAGGGGCGTCATCTGCAGAGTCTGACCGAAAGACATGCACGCGAGGTCTATCGGTTTGCACTCTTCCTGCTGCACAATAATGCCCGACATCTCGCCCGGCAGGTCGATGCCCGTACTGCTGGTAACTCCGAAAAGGTCCAAATACTTGTAGAAGCCTTCCACTCCGGTCCGCAGACCAATCTCGATAAAACCGACATTGCAGGAGTTCTCAATGACCTCAGAAAAAGTCTGACTCCCGTGCCCCTCCGAGACGTGGCACCAAAGAGTATCGGGGCCCACCTTAATGCTTCCTCCGCAGAAGAAGCGGTCGTTTACCGACACCTTGCCGGTTTCCAGCGCGGCGGCGGCCGTAATGGGCTTGAACGTCGATCCGGGAGGATACGAGTCGGTTATCGCCGTGATGCGGCGGTTCTCGGTCGGGTACGCGTCGTACTGGTTCGGATCGTAGGTCGGCCTCAAGGCCATGGCAAGTATCTCTCCGTTTTGAGGATCCATGGCGATCGCCACTCCGCCTGCAGCCTGGCTTCGCTGCACAGCCGCGTCCAGTTCCCTCTCCGCTATGAACTGAACCACCTCGTCGATAGTGAGGACGAGGTTCTTACCCTGGGACGGGGCTATGTAGCCCCTTTGTGACTGCGGCAGGGCCTCGCCAACGGCGTCGACTTCGACGGTAAAGCGCCCGGGTATTCCCCGGAGTTGCCTGTCGTACTCGTACTCCAAACCTTCCAGACCGTCGTTATCGATTCCGACGATGCCTAGAACCTGTGCCAAGAGGCTCCCCTTGGGCCAGACTCTCATGGATTCCTGGGTGAACCCGATACCTGACAGTTTCTCCTCTCTAATTCTCCTAGCCACATCATCGGGGATCTTCCGCCTGATCCACTCAAAAGAGGAAACGCGCGTGAGCCGTGACAGCACCGAGTCGTAACTCATACCCAGTATGTCAGACAGGATCCTGGCGGCATTTTCCGGGTCCTTAACCTGAGCGGGAATGGCGTAGACCGATTCCACGTCTATGCTGAAAGCCAATTCATGGCCGTTACGGTCGTAGATGACTCCACGGCGCGGCTGAATAGGGATGTCTTGCATCCTCATGTCCAAGGCCTGTTCGCCTAGAGTGTCGGACCAGATGAATTGAACGTAAACAAGGCGTCCCAAAAGCAATATGAACGCAAGGACGGTGCCCGCGAGCACACGGCCTACGCGTTTGCGTGCTAAGACTGCTCCCATCTCCGGTTCCTTCCGTGACAGCTAAAGGAGCCCTATTACTTCGTCCCCTTTGCCGTAGCTTCTCTCACTCCAAAGATCTGAGCTATGCGGCCAATAAGTGAAAGTATACCACCAGATTCTGGCTCGTCGAAACTACCTGCCAGAAGAACCGAAGACTGCTGGACCGACGGAATCGGAAGAGCCTTCACTTCCCCCGGATCAACCATTCCCAGGGTAGTCCTCGCCTCTTTTTCCACAAATTCCAATGACTCGACATAGGCCACAGTCCTCTTCAGGTCCTCGTTCCTGAGCTTCAGCGATTGGAGTTCCCGCTCCCTGGCGGCTATTCGCTCGCCGATCTGTGCGACTCTTGCCGGCTGCATAACAAGGAGTCCGCCGGCGATCACGATCAAGAGGAAATAGGCAATTCCAATGACTTCAAGGGGCACAGCCCTCTTGGCTTGCCTCTTTGACCGCCGCTCTCTCGTATTCGAGGGACGTAGTGCTCGCGCACGGCCAAGTCCCAGTTCAGCATCACGTACCATGGTTCATCTTCCTCTTCATGACGCGCAGGCGCGCGCTCCTGGCTCTGGCGTTCCTCGCCACTTCGGCTTCGCTCGGCGATAAGGGCTTCTTGGTGAGCCTTTCGCCTTCTCCCGCATCGTGCAATCGCTTGAAAGTCTCCTTGACTATCCGGTCCTCAAGAGAGTGGTATGACAAGACCGCCATCACTCCGAGAGGTTTCAGATGGAAAAAACCATCCTCAAGACTGCGTGCCAACCTTCTCAACTCGTCGTTCACGGCTATCCTCAGGGCCTGAAAGGTTTTTCTCGCAGGATGTCCTCCTCCGGTCCTCGCCCTTACCGGAATAGCCCTCTTCACCAACTCCACAAGTTCATCTGCAGTACAGATCTCCCGGACCTCACGGGCTTTCACGATTTCCCGGGCAATTCTCGGAGCGAAACGCTCCTCGCCGTACTCACGCAAGATCCGAGTCAATTCCTCTCCGCTGTAGGTGGCAACGATATCTTTCGCCGTAATCGCGCCGTCCGTGTTCATGCGCATGTCCAGCGCCTGGTCCCCCCAGTAACTGAAACCTCTTTCAGGGGTATCCAACTGCCTGGACGACACTCCGAGGTCGTAGAGAACGGCGTCTACCCTCGGAACCCCGAACTCGGCCAGCACACGGGACATGTCCCGGTAATCCGCCTTGAGGGCGCTGAACCGCCCATCGAACTCCCGGGCGAGCCGTTTCCGGGCTACACGCAACGCTTCGCTGTCTACATCGAACCCGATGACATACACGTCTCTTTTCCGCTTCAGGATCTCGAGGGTATGCCCCCCGTCTCCCAACGTGCAGTCCACGCACACCGCAGGATCCGGCTGAAGAAGATAGGACATCGTCTCAGAAACCATTACGGGTTCGTGAAAACCCTCGGTCATATGCCAGCCACACTCTCCGCTATTTCAGTGAAGGCCTTCTCGATGTCTATCTTCTTGCTTTCCCATACTTCCTTATCCCAAATCTCAACTCTCGTGCCGACTCCGAGTATCCAGACTTCCTTAGAGATGCCAGCATACTCGCGGAGCGACGCCGGAAGCACAATGCGTCCCTGCTTGTCCGGCTCCACATCGGTTGCGCCTGAGAGGAAGTAGCGCTGGTAGTCACGAGACTCTTTCTGGTTCAGCGGCATGTTCTTGATCTTGTCCAGTACAAGCGCCCACTCTTCGCTAGGATACACAAAAAGGCACCTGTCCAGGCCTCGAGCAATGAAGAAGCGGGGACCGAGCGTTTCCCGGAACTTCACGGGCAAGGCCGCTCTCCCCTTCAGGTCCACAGTATGGAGGTATTCACCCACGAACCCTGTGGCCTGTGCCACCAATCACCACTCTCCCCCACTTGACACCTCCATTCTACACATCGTAGGGAATTCCTTCTTTGGTGAGAGCTTTTTTGACACTTTCGTGGAACCGGATTGGGCTCCGTCGGAAAACGAAAAGGCCGCCGCCCGGGAAGGCAACGGCTTTTTTCCCTTGTCCTTTGTATGTGTCTTAAGCTTTACCTACGGAAGCTACCTCCATAAAATCTTCAGCGGCTTTCCTCTCAAGGTACAGCACGGTTCCACCGCACTTCGGACACTTGAGAGAAAAGCCGCCTGTTTGCTGCTCTTCTCTTGTATCTGCCTCCCGCCGGGCCGACCCCTGCACCCCGCACGCGAGGCAGATGTACTCAATTGTTCTGGGTGGTCTCACGGCCTGTTCACCCCTTCAGATGATTTTCCGACCCACCCTGCCTTTCACTCTACTGTATTCTGAGCGGAAACTTAGTTTCCTTCAGAACGACCTGTGAAAAAACTACCAAAAACCATCTCGGCGTTCTCCCTCAATACCAGCTCCTGATCGTCTCTCTTAAGTCCGGAGTTCTCAAGGTCTCGGATATATCTTTTGCAGGAAATCAAAGGATAGTCGCTTCCAAGAAGGATCTTGTCCAGGATTCCCATACCTTTTAGTCCCAAATATACATTAGGCTTGTACAGAAAAGGTTGGGCTGCATTGTCGTAGTAGACATGCTGTAGCGCCCTAATCTCCGGCATGGCTGCATAGAAAGGCAAGCCGCCGCCCAGGTGAGCGTAGATGATGGTGAGGCCCGGGTTTTCGGCGGCAAAGCGGTATGCGGCGAGGGGCCCTACATCGCCCTTCCCCGGATACTCGTGGCCCACGAGTTCGCTCACGTGAATGAGGACCGGCACTCCGGCTTCGCGGCAGAGGCCCGCGACCTTCTTCATCGCGGTACCGCACAGGTCAAAGCCGTGGCCCGCGGGAAACACCTCGCCCACACCGCAAGCTCCCAGAGACAGGCACCGTTCGGCTTCGGCCAAAGCGCCTGGACTTTCAGGGTCAAGCACCGCCATCGCCAGCAGCTTGCCGGGGTTCCGGGCCGCAATATCCAACGCGTAATCATTCTGAAGCCGCGATATCCCGCAGTCCTTGAAGGCAAATCCAAAGACAACGGCCCTATCTACGCCGTCAGCCGACATATCGCGGATAAGGTCCTTACCGGTGAGAAACTTGGCGTTCTTTGTACGGCACATCTCGGCGAAGTGAGGATCCCGCCCCGCAAAGGCAGCGGGATCCGTCGCCATTTCAGGCGGAACTATATGGCAGTGGCAATCGAAGACCACAGCGTCAATGCTTCTCCGATTCCTGAACGACTTCAATCAGGGTGCTGAAGGTGCTCTTGGGGTGGATAAACCCCACCATGGTTCCGTGGGCACCCGGCCTCGGCTCCTTGTCGATAAGCCTCGCGCCGCCTTCTTCGGCCTTCTTGAGAGCGGCAGCGGCATCATCGGCCTGGAGCGCTATGTGGTGCATCCCCTCTCCCCTGGCCGCGAGAAACTTGGCGACCGCGGAATCGTCCGAAGTTGGTTGAAGGAGTTCAATCCTCGTATCTCCAAGCGGTACAAAACCCACTCTTACCTTTTGGGATTCGACTTCCTCGATGCCCTCGGCCTCCACCCCGAACGTGTCCTTGAGTACCTTGAGCGCTGAGTCGAGGTCGTTAACGGCGATCCCAATGTGGTTTATCTTGGTTATCATGCGAAGACCTCCCTAGATGAAAGACCCGGGACGGTATACCCCGAATACGTTCCTCAAGACGTCACAGATCTCTCCGATAGTTGCGTAAGCCTTAACCGCCTCGACAATCGGCGGCACCAGATTGGCGTCGCCTTTCGCCGCCGTCTCAATAGCCCTCAGAGCCGAAGACACGGCCTTCGAGTCGCGGCGCGCTCTTAGAGCAGCCAGCCTCTTCTTCTGGGCCTCCGCGATCTCAGGGTTTACCCTCAAGAGCCCCTTGGGCGGCTCTTCCTTGATCTCGAACGAGTTGACGCCGACTACCAAGCGATCCTTAGCCTCAACGGCTCTCTGGTGAGCGTACGCGCTGTCCTGGATTTCCCGCTGCATGAACCCGCGCTCGATGGCTTCTTTAGCGCCGCCCATTTCATCTATCTTCTTGATGTATTCTTCCGCACGAGCCTCAATCTCGTCGGTGAGCCTCTCAACGTAGTAGCTGCCCGCAAGCGGATCGACCGTCTCGGCAACGCCTGACTCGTAGGCGATGATCTGCTGAGTGCGGAGGGCAATCCTCACCGAATCCTCGGTGGGAAGGGCCAAAGCTTCATCCCTGGAGTTGGTGTGCAGTGACTGAGTACCTCCGAGCACTGCCGCCATGGCCTCGATAGTCGTACGGATGATGTTGTTGTCAGGCTGCTGGGCAGTTAGCGACGAGCCGGCAGTCTGCGTGTGGAAGCGGAGCATCATCGACTTGGGGTTCTTGGCATTGAACCTCTCCTTCATGATGCGCGCCCAGAGGCGGCGAGCCGCCCTGAACTTGGCCACTTCCTCGAAGAAGTCCATCTGGCTGTTGAAGAAGAATGACAGCCTTCCGGCAAACGCGTCCACATCAAGGCCTTTCTTGACGGCAGCTTCTACGTAAGCGATGCCGTCCGCGAGAGTGAAGGCCACTTCCTGAACGGCGGTAGCCCCGGCCTCCCTGATATGGTAGCCGCTTATGGAAATGGTGTTCCAGTCGGGAATAGTCTTTGAGCAATACTCGAATATGTCCGTCACCAAACGCATGGACGGCCCCGGAGGGAATATGTAGGTGCCTCGCGCCACGTACTCTTTGAGGACGTCGTTCTGGACGGTACCCTGGAGTTTCGCGGGAGGTACTCCCTGCTTCTCGCCTACCGCCTGGTACATCGCCAGAAGCACGGCTGCAGGCGCGTTAATCGTCATGGAAGTCGACACTTTGTCCAGAGGGATGCCGTTGAATACGGTCTCCATATCTTCCAGGGAATCGATGGCCACGCCCACGCGGCCGACCTCGCCTTCGGCCAACGGATGGTCGGAATCATAACCTACCTGTGTCGGCAAGTCGAAAGCCGTGGACAGGCCGGTCTGTCCCTGATCCAGGAGGAACCTGAACCGTTTGTTGGTCTCCTCCGCCGTACCGAATCCCGCGTACTGGCGCATCGTCCAGAACCGGCCCCGGTACATTGTGGGCTGCACCCCACGGGTAAACGGATACTGCCCCGGGAACCCAAGTTTGCTGGAGTAGTCCCAGCCCTCGAGATCAAGAGGAGTGGCCGCGCGCTCAATCGGAATCCCCGACTCGGTCGAGAACTCCTTCCGCCTTTCCGGAAACCTCCCGACGGTCTTGGCGACGGGACCCGACTCCCACTTCTCCTTCTCATCCTTCAGATTCTTCAATGCCTCATCGCTCACTACTCTCACCCCTCCTACAAAGCTTACGACAGCCAACCTCGAAGCCGCATCGCGTCAGCCACTCTCTTGACGCCTACCAGAAAGGCGGCTTCTCGGAGCGATACATCCATATCACGGTGCATCCGGTACACCGACCGGAACGATTCTACCATGATTTTCTCCAGGTTCCGGCTGAGCTCCTCGAGAGTCCACGAGGAACCCTGGAGGTTCTGCACCCACTCAAAGTAGGATGCGGTTACCCCGCCGGCCGAAGCCAAAATGTCAGGCACGACCATTACGCCGGTTCGCTCCAGCACGGCATCGGCGTCCGGGGTGGTCGGCCCGTTGGCCGCCTCAACTATGAGTTTCGCACGGATACCGGAAGCAACTTCCTTAGTGATGGAGTTCTCCAGCGCGGCAGGAATTATGACGTCAACCGGAAGGGCGTAGAATTCGGCCGGCGGGACGTCGGTAGAACCGGGGAAACCTTTGACTGTGCCGTGTTCTTTCTTCCACGCGAGGACGACCTCAGGATCCATACCCTCCGGGTTGTAGGCGGCTCCCTTAGTGTCGTTGCAGGCGACCATCTTGGAGCCGAACTCAGCCATATAGTAAGCGGCGTTGAAGCCGGCGTTACCGTAACCCACCACGGCGTAGGTCGCATTGGAGAGGTCCAACCCAAGCACTTTGGACGCTTCGCGCACACATAGCGTTGTACCCCTGGCCGTCGCCGTGTCGCGGCCTGCGGAACCACCAACTTCGACGGGTTTCCCGGTTACTACGGCAGGCACTCTGTGCCCAACGATGGACGAGTACTCATCCATCATCCAAGCCATAACCTGAGCATTGGTGTAAACCTCAGGGGCCGGGATGTCCTTTAGGGGGCCGAGGAGGTCCGCTACGGCACGCACATACCCTCTGGAGAGGCGTTCGAGCTCGCGCTGGGACATCTCCTTCGGATTGCAGCACACTCCGCCCTTCCCTCCGCCAAACGGAAGCCCCATGACCGAGGACTTGAACGTCATCCACATGGCCAGTGCTTTCACTTCGTCGGCATTGGTGGCGGGATGGAACCTCACGCCGCCCTTCGCGGGGCCAAGGGCAGTGGAATGCTGGCAACGCCAGCCCTGGAAGACCCTTAGGGAACCGTCGTCCATCCGAACGGGAATGGCAACCTCAAGGGTCTTCTCAGGCTGTTTTAACCTTTCGTAAGCAGCGCCTTCAAGGCCGAGGTGCTCGCAGGCCCTCTTCACCTGTTGCCTGGCAGTCTCCAAAGGGTTCTGGCCTCTTACCGCCATCCCTGCTCCTCCCAACCGGCGCCGCTCGACGCAGCACACCGCAGCTCTCTTACCTCAGGAGACCTCTTTGGCAGCCTCAATGCCGGCCAAGAAGGCTTTCCTGTTCAGGTCCTCTGTTCCCTTCGGCACCCTTGCCAAAACCGCCGACAGCGCGGCTTCCTCGGGAACTATCTTGGTGATGCCAACCAAAAGCCCCAGAGCGACTATGTTGGCAACTATCTCACGCCCGAGTTCCCTCGCCCTTTGGCTGATGGCGTACTTTAGCACCTTTGCTTTCACTTCCGGCACGTTCTTCACGTGCTCTGAATCGATTATGACCAAGCCGTCCGGAGCGACGCCGGGAACAAACTTGTCGCAAGCTTCCTGTGCCATCACCAAGAGCACGTCGGGCCTCTTGACCTCGGGATAGTCAATGTCTTCATCTGAGATGATGACGTCGGCCTTGGACGAACCGCCGCGCGATTCCGGGCCGTATGACTGAGACTGCACAGCGTTATAGTCTGTGTGCTCCGCGGCCGCGGCAGCAAGTATGATCGCTGCGGTTATGAGCCCCTGCCCGCCTTCGCCTGCAAGCCTCAACTCTCTGCGCATTACGACTTACCTCCTTCGCCGGTAGCCCTCCCGATAACCTCGTCGTAGACTCGGGTCAGCTCGCGGGACGGGACGTTTCTCAAAATGCCGATGGGGAACTTGCCTTCCTTCTCTTCGGGCGCGGCCTTCTCCCAAGTGGCAGCCGGCACCGCCTTGTCTTTCAGCCAGTTGAGCATGTCCATGGGAGTCCGGAGCTTGTTGCGGCGGCCATAATAGGTGGGACACTGTGAAAGCGCGTCCACAAAGCTGAAACCGTCGTAGACAAGGGCTTCTTTGATCATGGTGGTGAGGTGCCTCGCGTGATAGGCGGTGCTCCTCGCCACAAAAGAGCCTCCCGCTCCGGTCACCAATTCGCAGAGGTCAAACGGGCGCTCAATCATGCCGTACGGCGCGGTCGAGGCGTAGCTCCCGGTCGGCGTGAGCGGAGAGTACTGCCCTGACGTCATGCCGTAGATGTTGTTGTTGAAGCACACTACTGTAAGGCCGATGTTCCGCCGGGCAGCGTGGATAAGGTGGTTGCCACCTATCGCCGCTGCATCGCCGTCTCCGGTTATCACGATGACGTTAAGGTCAGGGTTGGCCATCTTGATTCCCGTGGCGAAAGGCAGCGCACGCCCGTGGGTTGTGTGCAGCGTGTCGAAGTTCATGTATCCGGGCGCTCTTGACGAGCAGCCAATGCCCGAGACGATAACCGTCTTGTCCGCGTCAATCCCGCTCTCGTCGATAGCCCTGATGACGGCTTGGGTGATAATCCCGTGGCCGCAGCCGGGGCACCATATGTGAGGCAGTTTCTGTACACGCAAGTATTTCTCAAGGGAGAGAGCCACGTCAGTGCGCCTCCTTTATGGCTTCCAGGATCTCTTCGGGCTCAATGTACTGCCCGCCTATCTTGTTGACCCCGATCACTGGGCAAGCGTCGCCCATGACTCTCTTGACGGGCAGGATGAGCTGGCCAAGGTTCATCTCGGGAACGATAACCGCTTTGGGCTTTCTGGCTTTGGCGCGAAGAAGCGGTTCGTCGTCAAAAGGCCATATGAGCGTGGGTCTTATTAGCCCGGCTTTGATGCCCTGGGCTCTCGCGTCGCGCACCGCTTTCTTGGCCGACCTGGCGGTGCCTCCGTAAGCGAACACGATCACATCCGCGTCGTCGGTCTGCATCTCCTCGGCCTTGGGAAGATCCTTCATCCTGGCCGTGATCTTCTCGTTAATCCGCCTTATCTGCCTGGCTCCGGCAACCGGGTTGTTGGTCGGGAAACCGTCCTCGCCGTGGGTGAGGCCGGTGACGTGGAACTTGAACCCGTCGCCAAACGCAGCGAGGGGCGCCACCTTGCCGGGATCGCCGTAGTCCTCGTAGGGCTTGTACTGCTCAAAAGGAACGTCGGGTTTGGCTCTCTTCTTCACCGAAAGCTTGCTAGCTTCGGGAAGCACAACTTTCTCGCGAAGGTGGCCGACCATCTCATCCATAAGCAGGATGACCGGGGTCCTGAGTTCCTCAGCTATGTTAAAGGCATCAACCGTGAGGGTATACGCTTCCAGAACCGAAGAAGGCGACAGCACGACTATCTCATGATCGCCGTGAGTGCCCCACCTTGCCTGCATAACGTCACCCTGGGCGGCAGACGTGGGCATTCCGGTGGACGGTCCCACCCTTTGAACGTCAACCACCACGCACGGGATCTCCGCCTGGACCGCAAAACCTATGTTCTCTTGCTTGAGCGAAAACCCGGGGCCCGAAGTCGCTGTCATGGCCTTCTTGCCCGCCAGCGACGCACCGCATATCGCAGCCATGCTCGCTATCTCGTCTTCCATCTGCATGAACTTGCCACCGCATGCAGGAAGCTTAGCGGCACACAGCTCAGCTACCTCAGTCGACGGCGTGATCGGATACCCGGCGAAAAACTCAAGCCCCGCTGCAAGAGCACCTTCCACGCAGGCCTCGTTCCCCTGCAGGAGCTTGGGTCCTCCTTCCTTTGTCATTTCTCCACCCTCCTCTTGACGGTGATAGCAAAGTCAGGGCAGTGCATCTCACACAGAAGGCAGCCGATGCAATCTGACGGTCTCGCGACCACAGGGCCGCCCCCGTCGCTCTCAAGGACATTCTTGGGACAGAACTCAATACACAAGCCGCACTTCTTGCACCACTTCGAGTTTACCGCGATTTCCCACGGCGACTCACTCACCACTGTGGACCCCCTCCTGCTTGTTCTTTTTCCGGTGCTCAAGGACTGAAGACCCTAGCAGATTCACCGAACCGGCATCCGGACGGTAGATGAACTCAATCACCTGACTGCCTCTTTTCACCACCGAAGACACCTCTTTGAGGCGCCCGGGAGACACAATCACCGCGCGCCTTCCCTTGACCTTCTCCTGAAGGACTGAGGGTTCTCTGTCCGTAAGGACCTCGATGTCGAGCTCCGTTATACCGGCCAGTTCCATAGACTTCTGAATCCTCTCGGCAAACCGTTCGGATATACATACCAATAGGACTTGAGACCCGGCCGGGAGCCTGGCAATACGCACGATAGATTCGATATCGGGGTCAAGGGCGATGCCCAGGATGTCCTCAGATCTCTCCGGGAAGGTGTTCCGGACTTCGTCCAGGTGGAAAAAGGTAGTAACGACCATGTCCGAGCGGGCTACCACGTCTCTGGCCTCGATGTCGCCTCCGAACAGGTCGTCGGTAAGGACAGGGAGCACTTTCACCCCGGTCCCAAGGGCCAGTTCCTTGCTGAAGTAGTCCAGCTGCTCGCGGTTGCACTCGACAAAAGCGATCTTCACATCCGACAGCATTTTGCGCCGATCTTCTACTCTCCGGGACACGACCGTCAAGAACTCGTCCAAATTGGCGCCCAGCGACAGTGCGTCTTCCAGGGCGACATCGATCACTCTGTTGAGGCGCTCCCTCTTGTTCTCAAGCCTCAAGAGGTCATCGGCCTCGGCCACGAACGTGCCTCTCCCCTGCCGCGACGTTATGAGACCCTCGGCTTCAAGCTGCCTGTAGGCCAGACTTACGGTGTTACGGCTAACACCTAATTCGGCAGCGAGAGCCCGTTCGGTTGGAAGCCTCTGCCCCTTTCCCCATTGCCCTCCGGAAATGAACGCCTCAATCTTCCGTTTGACCTGAAGGTATATGGGCAGACCGCCCTTTCTCTGGAGGTCAAAAGTAGGTGCGTCTCCCAACACGGTCACTCCCCTCGACCAGACCAATTTGGCACAAATGGATCTATTCTCGATCCACTTTGGATCTCCTCCGGCGTGCAAGCACATATCCTTGATTTCATCGGAAACGCTCGCTTGTCCACCTTCATTATACAAAAAACCCGGGCCTTTGCGGCCCGGATTGGCTCACTCTTTGGTGCCAAATATGGCTTAACGCTTTCAGTCCCTCAAAGTTCTGGCTACGCCCGTCTTCAAGACGTCTATTTCCACCCTCTCGGCAACTCGCACCTTCACCAGAACGTCTTCAACTTTGGTTATTACTCCGATAAGCCCTCCATTGGTGACAATCCTGTCGCCCGGTTTGAGATTTCTAATCATCTGGGCCCTCTCTCGCTGCTCCTTCTGCTGAGGCCTCAACATGAAGAAGTACATGAACACGAATAGGAGACCGAACCAGATGAGGCTTGACCAGATGGATGTCTGTCCTCCCGTTGGCACGTCTTAAGAACCTCCTTTGTCCGTATTTCGCCCGCGCTCTTGTTCGCTCGTGGTTTGACTCGCGTTTTTTCCATGTTCGACCATGCTCTTGAGATTACCTTTTCCTAGCAAGGCAAATCCAATGAATGGACGAATGCGCGTTAGGCCTTGGGCGATCAGTCGCACAAGTTCACAGGATAGGCCGCTTCCACCTCCTGCCTGAACGAAGATACTCTACCTTCTCTGAAAGATTCCCTCAGGCGCTCCATGAACCTCTGGAAGAAGCGCAGGTTGTGGATGGTGAGAAGCGTCCAGGCAAGGCTCTCGCCCGCGACCAACAAGTGCCGTATGTACGCCCTGCTGAATTCTCTGCAAGTAAGGCAGTCGCAACCGGGTTCCACAGGGCCGAGGTCGGAAGCGTGCCGCCGGTTTCTGAGGTTGAGACCGCCTTGAAACGTAAAGGCTCTTCCGTGCCGCGCGTTCCTTGTGGGAAGCACGCAGTCGAACATATCTACTCCGTTCTCTGCCCCTTCAATGAGGTCGACCGGATGCCCGACGCCCATCAAATACCTAGGCTTGTCTTCGGGGAGAAACTGCGTCGTGAACCGCACCATATCGTAGAACTCGCCCTTTGGTTCGCCTACTGCAAGGCCGCCGATGGCGTACCCGGGGAAATCCAGCTTCGCAAGTTCCACCGCGGACTCTCTCCTGAGATCGCTCCAGACAGACCCCTGAACAATGCCGAAGAGGGCTTGGGTGTCGGGAACCGGAACGTTCTTTGCTCTCTCAGCCCATCTGGTTGTCCGTATCATGGCCTCTCTTGCCGCTTCTTTGGACACGGGATAGGGAACGCACTGGTCAAAGCACATAATGACGTCGGCGCCGATATCCACTTGAGCCTGAACCGACACTTCCGGAGAGAAAAACACCGAGCTCCCGTCAATGTGCGACCGGAAAGACGCCCCGTCATCGGTCACGTTGACCATCGAGCCAAGGCTCATAACCTGAAACCCGCCGCTGTCGGTCAGCATGGAGCCCTTGTAGTTCATGAACTTGTGGAGCCCGCCCGCTTCACGCACTGCCTGTGCGCCGGGCCGGAGGTACAAGTGGTACGCGTTGGACAGTATCATTTTGGAGCCGGTATCCCACACGTCTTGCGGCAAGACCGATTTCACGGTAGCTTGCGTTCCCACCGGCATGAACACTGGCGTATCGAACTCGCCGTGGACGGTTCGAATCCGCCCCAGCCTGGCTCTGCCCTTCTGGAAGTCGCACGTGAACTCAAGTTTAGGTTTGCTTGCCACGCTTCTTGTTGCTCCTTTCAGTCAGAGTATCAGCATGGCGTCGCCAAACGAAAAAAAGCGGTAGCGCAGTGATACCGCCTCGGCGTAAGCCCGCATTATGGCGTCCTTTGTAGCAAAAGCCGACACAAGCATGAGAAGGGTTGATTTCGGAAGGTGGAAATTCGTGATGAGACAGTCAACCGCCTTGAACTTGTATCCGGGATAGATGAAGATGTCCGTCTCGCCTCGAAAAGGCATCACCTTGCCGTCGGCCGTAGAGCAGCTCTCAAGGGAGCGAACCGCCGTGGTTCCCACGGCAAAGACCCTTCCGCCTCTTGACCGCGCTGAATTCACCGCCCCGGCCGTGCTCTCGCTCACCTCGAAGAGCTCTTCGTGCATCTTGTGAGCCTCTACGATCTCTTCATTCACGGGCCTGAAGGTGCCCAGCCCGACGTTCAGCGTGACAGGAACAATCTCACACCCCATAGCCTTTACCTCGCTCAAGAGCTCCGGCGTGAAGTGGAGCCCCGCCGTCGGCGCTGCCGCAGACCCCGGAATCCGGGCATAGACGGTCTGATAGCGTGAAGGCTCCGAAAGCGGCGCCTTTATGTAAGGCGGAAGAGGGACCTTCCCAAGCCTCAACAGGACGTCCTCCCATTCCCCTTCGTAGCTCCAGTGAATGACTCGTCCTCCGAACGGAGTGCGGCTCTTTACCAGGCCGGTCAGGATCGCCTCGCCGGCTTCGCTTTCTCCTTCATCACTGCGGATCTCGAAGACGTCTCCCACCCTCGTCTTGTGCCCGGGCTTTACCAGGCACTCCCAGTCGTTGCCACCGAGGTCTTTGAGGAGAAGCACTTCGATCTTGCCACCCGTCCTCCTACGGCCGTAGAGCCTGGCAGGGATGACTTTGGTATCGTTCACGACAAGGATATCGTTGGGCCTGAGATAGCTCGTCAGGTCGCGGAACCGCCTGTGCTCTATCGCGCCCGTCTCGCGGTTTAGCACCAGGAGCCTTGATTGGTCCCTGTGAGGTATCGGTACCTGTGCTATCAGCTCTTCCGGAAGGTCGTAGTCAAACTCATCTACTCTCAAAAAGTACACCTACCACCATTGTTCCAGAGTGGTGCCCGGATAGTAGAACGTGAGGATCGTGCACGCATCGCAGCCGCCGAGAGCCATGCCCCGGGCGCCCCACTGCGAAAGGCCGACTCCGTGTCCCCAACCGGCACCCTGCAGCACTATAGCGAGGGGCGACTCTACCCTCAAATCAGAGATGACCGCAGCACCTCGGTCGCACCGGGTGAGAGCACCGGATCGCCCGATAACGGCGGCATGAAAAAGCTTGATGTCGGAGTACACTCCGCCTGCCGTGGCTACGCTGTAGCCCAGGCCCGGGCTCAGAGACCCTGAAGTCGCCTTCCCTCCTCCCACGGCGTAGCTCGAGAACAGGGTGCTTTTCACCTGTGGAAGGACTCTACGCAGATCGGTGCCTCTCACCGTCACCTTCGAAGATGCCGACTGCACGGCCACCGAATACCACCGTCCCGAGACGCCGCTCTCGACTCCCACAATGCTTTCAGGCTGTCTTGCCAACTGCAATCCGAGTTGGCGCACTGCCGAAAGGACTTCCGCGGGCTGGAGAGCTACGGCCCAAGCAGCGTGCGGCGATTCATGCGGCTCTTCTTCCACTGCAGGAAGGTAAGGAACGCTTCTTCCCCACACGTAACACGGGTCTTCGGTCATGCCTCCGGCATCCGAATGGTAGTAGGCGGCAATCGGCGTGCCTCCGTAGGTAAGGAGCTGCCCTCGAGTCTCACCGGCTGCCGCTATCGTAACCGCAGTCTCCTCCACTACGCCCCGGTAGACTTGATCCGACGCCCAGATACGCACATCCTCAGGACACAGCGCCAAGAAATCTGATGAGTAATCCCGCCAGCCCCCATCGGCCGAAAGCCCGATTTGATAGGCTGCGTAACTCCTCGCCGCGATGGCTTGGGCCATGTTCGCCTCGATCGGCCACCCGTCAGGCATCTCGCCGCCGACCACAGACTGTATGTACTCCTCAAAATCCAGCGCGTTCGCGACCAGGACACCGCCAAGATCCGGCATGGCTATCATGCATCCTCTGAAGGGCTTGCCTTCGAAGTGGGACGTAGCGTTTTCCTGCTGTAGCACCGTGATGAACCGGCCGGAAGACGGAGATACCCCCAGCAGGACATTGCCGTGCGCCGTCCCTCGACTTGAGGATCCTCCTTCACCGGATACCTGCCAGGAAATCGCTCCCCCTGAGTACGTCAAGGCGACACGGGAGCCTGCCGCGAGAGCGACCGGACCGAAATCGGGCCCGGATAAGGACCAAGATCCGGGACAGGTAAAGGTCACCGAAGAGGCTCTAAAAAGGCCGACAAGTATCTGCGGCGCCGTACCGGGAGGTAAGTCACCGCTGGCCGATACTATAGCCTGCCTGTGGCCGGAAGCAGAAAAGACGAGCAAAAGGGACAGAGAAAAGGTCGCGGCAAAGAGCGCGGCCCGGCCGCGCCTTTGATCGCGCTTCACACAAGGCATCTCCTATCTCCTCCTGAAGAGCCAAGCCAAGAGTGTCAGCACAAGGCTCAAAATCACACAGCTTGCCAGGGGAAAGTAAAACGTGAAGTTGGGCCTGCGGATGGTGATATCGCCCGGAAGGCGCCCCAGCCCCAACCTCCCGAGAACGGTTATCAGAAAACCCAAAGCAAAAAGCGCCGCGCCGGCCAGCATGACCATGCGCCCAAGGTCAAACCTGCCGTTCATTGGGTTAACCCTCCTCAACCGGATTCGCGGGAGCTGAACTCGCACCCGCAGTACTTCTGCATATACAGGTGCCGCCCGCGCGCCATTTCCCTGCTTCTCTTATATCCCTTCCGGAAGTCGCGGTACAGGAACTCTATCCCATATTCGGACGACGCGCGCTCGGCTTCCCGGACTATTCGCTCATGGTCTTGGTAGATGCTGAGGAGAAGGGAAGTCGTGAAAGAGTCATAGCCCCGCTCCTTGGCGATCCGGGCGGTCTCCTCCATCCGCATCCTGTAACACTGGCCGCACCTCCCGGGCTTTTTCAGGTCGCCTGACACTCTCTCCAGCCAGCGGTCATGGCTAATATCAACGCGCGAAACCGGCATTCCCACATCCTGCCCGAAGTCCTTGAGCGCCAACCACCGTTTTTCGAGTTCCTCCGCGGGGTGGATGTTGGGGTTCACGAACAAAGCGTCAACCGTGTAGCCGGTCGACCTCAGAAGGGAGAGCGGAAAGGTAGTGCAAGGCGCGCAGCACGAGTGTAGAAGCACCCTCACGGTCGGTCAAAAAGCCTCCCTTGAATCTCACCCGTGCCCTTCCCCATGTAGTCAAGGGCCTTCTTTGTCACGCTTCTCCCTCTTGGCGTGCGCTCCAAGAAGCCTATCTGGAGGAGGTAGGGCTCGTACACGTCTTCTATGGTGCCCGGATCCTCAGACAGGCAAGCGGCCAATGTCGAGAGACCCACAGGTCCCCCGCCGTATTTCTCAATGATCGCGAGAAGGATCTGCCTGTCGAGGCGGTCAAGGCCCATCCGGTCAATGTCCAGCATACCGAGGGCTTCCTGCGCGACCTCTTCCGTGATCTCTCCATCCTTCCTCACTTGAGCGAAGTCCCTGACTCTGCGGAGAAGCCTGTTCGCTATCCTGGGAGTACCCCGGGATCTCCGGGCTATCTCGAGAGCCCCGGCCCTATCCACGCCGATGTTCAGTATGCGGGCCGACCTGGCAACCACTTGGAACAACTCGTCCTCGCTGTAGTACTCAAGCCGGAAATTGATGCCAAACCGGTCCCTAAGCGGCGAGGTTAGGAGCCCGCTCCTGGTAGTGGCCGCCACAAGGGTGAACTTGGGCAGCTTCAACCGGTATGTGCGGGCTTGAGGACCCTTTCCCGCCACCCAGTCGTAGCTGAAGTCCTCCATCGCAGGGTAAAGCGCCTCTTCGGCAACGTGACTTAGGCGGTGAATCTCGTCTATGAAAAGCACGTCTCTGTCCTCAAGGTTGGTCAAGATTGCAACCAAGTCGCCTGCTCTCTCGATGGCAGGCCCGGAGGTGACGCGCAGGCCCACTCCAAGTTCATTCGCGATAATGTGCGCGAGAGTGGTCTTTCCCAATCCCGGGGGGCCGGAAAGGAGGATATGGTCAAGAGCATCGCCGCGCTGGCGTGCGGCTTCTATGAACACGTTAAGGTTGTCTTTCACTATCTCCTGCCCTATGTAGTCAGGCAGGTATCTGGGACGCAGCGACTCTTCGTCCAGCTCGTCCTCAAACTGCTTCTCCTTGGATATGAGGTCTCTAGACTCGGGCAAGTCTTCTCAGGGCCTCCCTCAACACGGTCTCCAAATCGGTCTTAGGGTCGTCCAAACTAACGTTCGCCAAAGCATCCCGGGCTTCCTGCCAGGTGTATCCTAACGCGAGTAGAGCCTCAAGAGCTTCCTCCTTGGCATCTCTGGCAATCTTTGAGGACTTGGCGAGAGCCTCTTCCTTCTGCCCCAGCCCTATCTTGTCCCGGAGTTCCAGTATGATCCGTGCCGCCGTCTTCTTGCCCACTCCCGGTATTGAGGTGAGATAGCGCTCGTCCGAAGAGATGACTGCCCTGTAGAAATCCTGGGGAGCCATCCTGGAAAGCACAGCCAACGCCACTCTTGCGCCGACTCCTCTTACGGTCTGCAGAAGATCGAAGCAAGCCCTTTCCTCCCGGGTGCGGAATCCGTAAAGGCTCCAGGCGTCTTCCCTGACGATTAGCCTGGTGAAGAGGTGAACCCTATCGTGCAGGGAAAAGGCGCCGGAAAGCTCTTCCGTGACGTAGACCTCAAAACCTATCCCGCCGGTCTCAATAACCAGGGTGTCCTTGCCTCGGTCGACCAAAGTGCCTGTAAGCTGAGATATCATGTCTCTCTCCCCTTGATTAAGCGAGCACTAAAGGATCTCTTGGTGCATGCAGTGATCGCGATGGCAAGGGCATCGCACGTATCGTCGGGCCTAGGGATTTTGGCAAGGCCGAGTATCCTCTGGACCATTGTGCCGACCTGCGCTTTAGTGGCGTTTCCGTAGCCGACGACGGAAGATTTGACCTGGAGGGGAGTGACCTCCTCCACCGGCAATCCGTGAGTGGCGGCTGACAGAAGACAGATGCCCCTCCCGTGCCCCACGTGAATGGCCGAGGTGGCGTTCTTCGCGAAGAAAAGCTCCTCAACTGCGATAACCTCGGGAGCGTGCTTCTCAATTATGGAGTTCAGATGCTCCCAAATAGACAAAAGCCTCGCCGGGAGGCCGTCTTCCTTCTTCGTTATGATGCACCCGTAGTCGAGAGCGGTGAAGTCGTGTCCTCTAGATTCCACAACTCCCCAGCCGGTTCGCTCGGTGCCGGGATCGATTCCAAGGATACGCGCGGTTATTACCCCCGCGCACGACTTCGACCTAGTCCAGCGTTATCCCTTCCAACTCTCTCTTCAGGCGCTCGCGGAACCAGTCATCTACTTGATCGTCGGGCAGCCCGGGCGCTCCTTCCGGCGCGGGCGCGTCTACATCGATCACCTTGCCATTCTTGAGGTACTCCCTGTCTGCGGGAAAGAGGTCGACTTCACGTATGTCGTGGTGCTCCTGCACGATGAAATCGGGGTTCTTCTCTCGCCCCCGGAAGACGCAGATGTGGCCCCTATACAGAGCTATTAACCTTTGACGGTGGTGTGTCCCGCAGTATCCCGGGACCCCGCGCCAAAGGCGGACTTCACCTTCGGTATTCTTGGCTACGGTCCAGTCAGGCGATAGGGTTTCGAGAAGAACGGGTAAGTCGTCAGGGGATATGCTTTCGGTTTCCCGGAGTTCGTCGCCGCAGTCAAGGAACTCGGTCACGTAGATCACTCGAACGGGAGGTTTCACGGCTCCCGCAGCTCCGGCGAAGAACGGGATGTTGAGGCGACCGTCCCTATGGAGCATGCTCCCGATGATGACCGAACTGGCCGCCCCGCACAGGATCAGAAGCGCCGTAACCAGCTTTCTGTAGACGCTCCCCGGTGGTCTTGCCAATCTCTATCACTCCAGGAAACATAGTGTTTCCTGGTAAGTGAGGGGTTATTCGCCGCGCCTTATGAGCCTGAATCCTCTTCGGGCATATCGAAGTTGGAATAGACTTTGGTGACGTCGTCGTGATCATCCAGAGCGTCCAACAGCCGGATTACCTTTTCAGCGTCTTCTCCCTCAACCGACACCGTGGTCATAGGCAGCTTATCCACTTCCGCGGAAGTGATCTTCACTCCCGGGGCTTTCTCGATCTGCTGCCTAACGGAGTCGAGCTCTGAAGGAGTCGTGTAGACCACGTACGCGTCGTCTTCAGTTTTGACATCTTCCGCGCCTGCATCTATGCCCAGTTCAAGCACGTCATCTTCGGATAGATCGCCCTTTTCAATGACGATGACGCCCTTATCCTCAAACAGATACGAGACGGCTCCTATCTCGGCCAGTTTGCCTCCGTGCTTCGAGAAGATGAACCGTACCTCGCCGGCGGTCCTGTTCCGGTTATCGGTGGCCGCTTCCACGAGAACCGCGGTGCCGCCCGGCCCGTAGCCCTCATAGGTAAGCTCCTCAACCGCTGCCCCGTCGCCGCCCTCGCCGGTACCTCGCTTGATCGCCCGGTTGATGCTGTCGACGGAAACGTTTGCCGCTCTGGCTTTCTCAATGGCCACCTTCAGGCGGAAGTTGCCGTCAGGGTTCCCTCCCCCGTGGCGAGCCGCCAACATGACGTCCTTAAGCGCTTTTGAGATAACGTTTGATCTGGCCGCGTCCATCTTGGCCTTATGCCTCTTAATGGTTGCCCATTTTGAATGTCCTGCCATCGTGAACCCTCCTAAACGAAGTCCGGGGACGGAGGCATTCTCCTCTTGTGCTCGGAGTTCCTGTGTCGCCGCAGGATTTTTCCCTTGACGTCCTCCGGTACGGGCCGTCCCAAGAGGTAAGCGTCAAGGTCCTCGTACGAAATCCCCATCTCCTGCTCGTCGGTCTGTCCTGGCCATAGCCCGGCCGAAGGTACTCTCTCGACTATTCTCCGCGGGACCCCGAGGTACGAAGACATCTCCCTCACTTCACCTTTCGTCATGGAAGCAAGGGGCTGAATGTCCACGCCACCGTCGCCGTACTTGGTCGAGTATCCCACGTAGATCTCGTCGCGGTTGCTGGAGCCTACCACGAGGTAGTTCATAAGATTGGCGTGGTAGTAGAGGGAGATCATCCTCAGCCGGGGTTTGATGTTCGCCAGCGCCAATGCGCTCACCGGCCCTTCCGGCCCGGCGCCGAACGATGATACCAAAGCCTCGTATGTAGGGCCGAGGTCGATAACGCGGTGCGGGCAGTCAAACATCCGGACAAGTTCCAGCGCGTCGTCTACATCCTCACGCAAGGAATGGCAAGGCAAGATCAGCCCCAAGCAGCTATCACCCCAGGCTTTCTTGGCGAGCGCCAAGACCAGGGCGGAATCCAGGCCGCCGGAAACTCCGAAGACTCCGCCTTTTGCGTTAGCTTCGGAGGCCCTATCCCTCATCCACCGGACCAACCGCTCCACCCTGACGGAAAGGTCTGCTTTTTCCACGGCGATCACCCTCCCAATATGTCCTGTCGGCTCATTATACCAACACATAAAAGGATTCCGCTCTCCTTTACTGCGCCGGAGGCAGTGTGAGATAGGTATCAGGCACTTTCCCGGGGATGAGAACCGTGGTAAGGGGGATGTCGGTAACCGTTTCCGTCCGGGCCGACAAGAGAGGGATGATCACTCGCACCGAGCAAGTCGCGCGGAGCGAGATGTTGTAGCGTGTCTGGTTAATCCCGGTTACATCGAACGAATCGATGATGTGAGCGCGAACGGATCCGTAAGGAACGACCCGGATAGGGATGCGCGGGCCAACCGGCGCGAACAGCTTGGAGCCGAGTGTCTGGCCGAGCGGCACCCTAATGGTGAACTCGTCAAGGTTGTCAACTGCTTTCTGCAGCACCTCGAGAGCCTCTGCCTGGATCCTGCTTAAGTCAGCGGTATTGGTGCGCACGTACAGAAGGTCGCCTGTCGGTCCCGTCTCGAACTCCAGCAAAACTTTACCCCTGAGCAGCGATGTCAGGTGCTCGTTGATCGTATCTACGAGTACCTCGTTGGCGATCCGGTCCACTTCAGACTCGGCGATAGCTACGAGAGTAGGGACGATCGACCGCTCGGCAACCAGGAGAATCCAAAGTAGCAGCATCAAGGCCAAAACCAAGAAAAGCCCGAGCTTGACGCCGGGGCGTAGACCGGCATTGGCGGTGCGCAACCTTCTCCTGCGAAAAATGAGGAGCCCTCCCCCTGGAAAGAGCTCCTCATTATATGCAATTAGGTTCTGCGCTATGTTCGTCCGGCCCGATCCGGCTACTTACCTACCCTGACCCTGCAGATGCGCCGCTTCCCCACTTGGAGAAGCATCATGTCCTTCAATGTCACGGTAGCGGACTCGGTGTCAATCTTCACCCCGTCAACCTTGACAGCCCCGCTCTTCACCAGGCGCCTTGCCTCGGAGGACGAGCTGGCAAGCCCGCACGACGAAACGAGGCGAGCCAGGCCAATCTCTTCACCCTGCTTCGCATCCTCCAGGCGCACCTCATCGACCTCGCTCGGGATCTCTCTCTGGCGGAATACGCGCAGAAACTCGGCCTTTGCCTCAGCCGCTGCCGTCGCGCCGTGGAACTCCTCCACAATCCGGCCGGCCAGAGTCCATCTTGGCATCCATTGGGTGCAGCTTACCGGTATCCAGGTCACGCTGGAACGATTTCACCCAATCTTCGCTCTCCGTAAGCACAAGCCTGTAGTAAGTGCCCATTTGAGCGTCGGGGATAGACATGAGTTTCCCAAACATGTCCTTGGGCTCATCTTTCACTGCCACGTAGTTGCCCAGGCTCTTGGACATTTTCTGGACCCCATCCAGGCCGACTAGAATCGGCAGCGTAAGGCAAACTTGGGGCTTCTGCCCGAACTCAGGCTGAATGCTTCTGCCTACCAGCAAGTTGAAAGTCTGATCGGTGCCGCCCAGCTCTACGTCAGCCTCGATAGCCACGGAATCGTAGGCCTGGGCCAAAGGATACATGAACTCGTGGACACCGATTGGATATCCCTTTTGGTACCTCTTCTGAAAATCGTCGCGCTCCAGCATTCTCGCAACTGTGAATTTCGACCCGAGGCGTATCACATCCACAAAGTTCATAGGAGTCAGCCAGGAGCTGTTGAACACGGTGTGCGTCTTTTCCGGATCGAGGATTAGAGTGGCCTGCTGGCGATAAGTCTCCGCGTTTGCCCTGACCTCCTCTATGGAAAGCTGCTTTCGCGTTGTCGACCTCCCGCTGGGGTCTCCTATCATCGCCGTGAAGTCTCCGATTATGAAGTAGATCTCATGCCCCAGTTCCTGGAACTCTCTGAGTTTCTTCATGACGACAACATGCCCAAGGTGCAGGTCGGGAGCGCTGGGGTCCACGCCGAGTTTGACCTTCATCGGGGTCTTGGTCTCAAGGGAGCGCTTGATCTTCTCGTAGAGATCCTCCTTGGTAACCAGGGTCTCAGCCCGGTCAGCGAGAATTTCGACTTGTCTTCGCGCCTCAAGGTTTTCCAAGGGGAGTTCCTCCTACGCCACGTTTTCCAGGAATTATATCACTTAAAGCCTGCGAGGACTATGGTGGCCGCGCCAACCCAAGCTGCGCTGTACGCTGCGTTACCGGCACAGGCGCCGTACCGACAGGAGCAGCAAAGAGCGGTTCAGAAGATGTTATAATAGTGGGACCGAACAGCGCCGAATGGACGTCTACCTTAGTATGAGCACCAAACATCAACCCCCTGGGGGTACGCGAAATGGCTAAGAGGAAATCTAAGAGAAGAATACCTTGGCTAGACATATTTCTATATACCATCCTGGTCGTGGCCCTGGCAGGAGGCGGATTTGCCCTATACCTGGTAAAAGAAGCCCGAGAAAGCCTGCCGGCACTTTCCAACCTTGAGCCTAAACCATCGGAGACTTCATTTGTCTATGACAGAAACGGCCAATTGTGGCACGAGCTCCACTCCACCGAGAACCGGGTAGTGGTCCCGTTTGACGAACTGCCCCAACACTTCAAGAATGCGGTTTTATCCGTGGAAGACGACCGGTTCTACAGCCATATCGGGGTTGACTTGAGGGCAATTGCGAGAGCGCTCTTCCACAATCTCACGAAAGACGAGGACGAGAACATCCAAGGCGGCAGCACGATCACACAGCAGCTAGCCAAGAAAGCGTTCCTCACCGACTCTCAGACCTGGCTCCGCAAGATCCAGGATGCCATGGTTGCCCTTATGTTGGAGAGGAAATACACAAAGAACGAGATCCTGGAGATGTATGTAAACTACATCCCCTACGGCCGCGGGACATACGGGCCCGAAGCGGCGGCGAGAGCCTTCTTCGGCAAGTCTATAAGGGATGTCACGGTTGACGAGGCCGCGTTCCTCGCAGGCATCATCAACGGACCCTATCTCTACGATCCGGCGGACAACCCGGAGGGCGGCCTTTCAAGGCGCAATCTGGTACTCGACCTGATGGCTAAGTTCGAGTTCATAACGGCCGAAGAGGCCAAAGAGTACAAACAGAGGCCGCTGGAAACGATCCCGCGGGACGCGGAGTCGAGCAGCGAAGGCGCGTATTTCCTCGACTACGTGCTGAAGCAGCTCCTGTCCAAGTACCCGTCGGAGATGGTGTACGGGGGCGGGCTCAGGGTGTACACATCGTACAGCCCTGAAGCGCAGCGAGCGATGGAAAAAGCCATAAGCGACACTCTGGATAAAGATTTCCCGTACGTGGATCAGGAAAGCATGCAGGCCGCTGCAGTGGTCATGGATGCCGATACCGGACACGTACTGGCTATGGTTGGAGGGCGCAAGCACGAAGGCATGCTAGCCTGGAATAGAGCCGTAGATACAAAGCGGCAGCCGGGCTCAGCGTTCAAGCCGCTTGCCGTCTACGTTCCCGCGTTGGAGTCAGGCATCACTCCGATTACTCTCGTAGAGGACACGCCCGTCACGTGGGTCGACCCAGTCACGGGAGAGGAATTCTCGCCCCAGAACTACAGCGGCACATTTTCAGGTGTGCCGGTGACCATCCGTTATGCCGTGCAGGAGTCGCTGAACGTCATAGCAGCCAAGGTTCAGGATATGGTCGGCATAGAGAAAAGCGTGGAAACCGCCGAGAGGATGGGAATCACGTCGCTGGTGAAGGACAGGACACCCGACGGGCGCAACGACTACACAAGATCGCTGGCGATGGGCGGGCTAACCTACGGTGTGTCACCTCTTGAGATGGCAGTCGCCTACGGAACGCTGGCCAATCGCGGTATCCGCGTCGATCCCATAACGATCCTCAGGGTTGAAGACAAGAACGGCACGGTGCTGGAAGAGAATACGACCAAGCGCGCGCTGGCGATTTCCGAGGAAACGGCCTTCCTCATGACCAGCATGCTTCAGGGAGTGGTCAACCACGGCACGGGATCGGCGGCTAACATAGGCAAGCCGGCCGCGGGAAAAACCGGCACGACCAGTGACTGGAAAGATGCCTGGTTCTCAGGTTACACCCCGTCTACGGTCGGCATAGTGTGGATGGGATTTGACCAGGGCAAGACGATGAAGCAGTGGAAGATAACCGGCGGAAGCTACCCGGCGCTCATCTGGGGCAGGATGATGAAGGAGATCGCCAAAGATGAGACGGGTTCCTTCGAGGTGCCTGCCGGGATATCGGCCCTCAAGATATGCAAAGATACAGGGCTCCTGCCGGGACCGTTCTGCCCTGCCGAAACCGTGTATACCGAGTACTTCGTTAAGGGCCAAACCCCCACCGGGATCTGTTCGCACGGACTGGGACACTGGTAAAGCCGCCCGGCGCCTGGCCGGTGGTGCATTTGACAAGACCGATGAAGCCCTGAGCGACTCACGAGCTCAGGGCTTGAACTTTGCGACGGTGACTCCGGATCCTCCTTCGCCTGTCTCGCCCAGGCGCGACTCCGAGATGCGAGGATGGGACTTCAGGTATGCCGTGACCGCCTTGCGCAGCGCGCCCGTTCCCTTTCCGTGTATTATCCTGACCTGAGAGAGCCCGGCCAACAGGGCGTCGTCGAAGTATTTGTCGAGGGCGTCGATCGCTTCTTCTCCGGTCATGCCGCGGAGGTCAATCTCATACGAGACTTCCTGGGCCTTCAGAACCGTCATCCCTGAGCGGCTCTCGCGAGCGGCTTTGTCATCGCCTCGCTTGTCTCCCCCCGCCTGGCCTTTGACATGGCGCAAGTCCTCGATCTTTATCCGCATCGAGAAGGCTCCGATCCTAACCACGGCGGTCCTGTCAGCATCCGGAGGCTCCACTATGACGCCGGGCTCCCGGAAGCCCGCCACGGCAACCGGAGTGCCGGGCACCGCGTCTTCCGGCATAACCGGCAGCCCCTCGAGTACTTCCTCTTCTTCGTGCCCAAGCTCGTCCCGCGCGGCCCGGAGCCGGTCACGCATATCTCTAACTGCCTCCGAGTACTCGGCTCTTCCCCGCTTGTCCCAATCTCTGAATTCCTTAACCGCTTTCTCCAGCTCAACTCGAGCTCTCGAAACTAGAGCCGCCGCTTCCCTCTTGGCTTGACTCAGAGCTTCTTTCCTTTTTGCCTCAAGATCCTTCGTCTTCTCTTCCCACTCGCGCCTGAGTTCTGCGGCCCTTCGCCTATCGGCCGCGGCCGCCTCGGCGTCCTCCCTCACCCTCTGAGCCGACTTCTCCATGTCCTCTATGACCTCGTCAAGATTCAGCAGTTCCTGCTGCATGTTCATCTTGGCTTCGTCCAGGACATCTTGAGGAAGGCCGAGCCTCTTGGCGACGAGGAAAGCATTTGACCTGCCCGGGCGCCCGATTACCAGCCGGTACGTTGGAAGCATGTTGACCGCGTCCCACTCCACAGAGGCATTTCGCATACCGGGGGTCTCCTGGGCGGCAACCTTGAGTTCGCTGAAGTGGCTGGTGATGATCGAGAGCGCCCCTGAATCGTTCAAGCGCCTTACGATGGCCAGAGCCAGAGCGGCACCTTCTTGCGGGTCGGTGCCGGCGCCCAACTCGTCGATCAGTATGAGCTTCCCGGGACCTGCGTTCTTGAGGATGCGGACCACGTTGGATATGTGCGCCGAAAACGTGCTGAGGTTCTCCTCGATGGACTGCTCGTCACCGATGTCAGACAGCACGTCCGATATCTCACCGACAACAGACTTCTCCCTGCAAGGGCACGGAAACCCTGAAAGAGCCATGGCGGTGAGAAGCCCGCAAGTCTTCAAGGCAACTGTCTTGCCGCCCATGTTTGGTCCGGTAATCACCACTGTGCGCGTGTCATCCTCCGACAAGTGGATATCCAAGGGCACCGGGGTCCCGGTCAGCATGGGGTGCCACGCCTCAACCAACCTGAGCACATGCTCTTCGCTCAGAGTCGGGAACGATCCCTTCCAGCGAAACGCCAGCCTTGCCTTGGCGAGGCCGAAGTCAAAGTCGGCCAACGCCTCACACCCGGAGGTAATGGGTCCCGCCGAATCTCCAACCTGGCGCGACACCTCAACCAGAATCCTGTCGATCTCGTCGCGCTCCTTAAGTTGGAGGCGCCTCAGCTGATTTCCCATTTCCACGAGCTCGGCCGGCTCGATGAAAAGAGTCTGCCCCGAACCTGACTGGTCATGCACAAGGCCGCTTACCTTGGAAGCGTGTTCCTGCTTAACAGGAAGCACATAACGACCGTCGCGCAGCGAGACAATTGACTCCTGCAGGTACTGAGAGATGTCCTTTCGCCTGACAAGTTCCTCTGCCCTACGCCTTATGCGATCTTGGAAATCGCTCAGCGAGCGGCGGATTGTCCGCAATTCGGGGCTGGCGCTATCCTTAATGGTTCCGTCCACGTCCACGGTCTCGGTGAGATTCGACCTTAACTCCGGGAGGAACGGGAGCCTCGCCTTCACTCCAAGAAGCCCGGAGAGGCCGGCGGGAATGTGGTCCAGCCATCGAGACAGGGCCTCCATCACAGAGAGCGTGATCGAGATCTTGTACAGGTCCGTTCCCTGGAGCACGATGCCCTGCGCGGCCATCTCAACCCTTCCGCGGACATCGCTCGCCCCCTGTAGGCCCGGCGACGCGCCTTTTGATAGGACCTCCATGAGTTCCCGGCCAAGCCGCTGCTCAGCCCTGGCTTCTTTGGCCGATACGGGGACCGCCGCAAATGCCCGCTCACGCCCTAAAACCGTATCCGCTTCCTTAGCCAGCATCTCCTGGACTCTCCGAAAGTCCAGAAGTTCAAGCGTCTTAGGATCCATACCGTTTCTCCAAAATCTCCCTGATCATGCCGATAGTGTCGTCCCTTAAGCCCTCTTTGTAGAGCTTCCTGAGGTCGATCCTGGCTTTGTAAATCCCCTTCTTCTGCTCTTCGTCCGGGAGGCCCGCCAAGGCTTCCTTTCTGGCTCTTATGAACTCATGCGCTGCAGGGGGCCGCTCAACGAACCGGCCGATCTCCTCGCCGGACTCGTCATAGAAAACGAATACGGGGATGGTCCTTTTTCCATCGGTCAAATACTCGTCCATGATATCCAGGTTGATGTCTCTTGGGAAGATGAGCAGATCCATGAAAGGGTACAGAGAAGCCACCTTTGCGATGACCGGCAGGTTTTCCACGCAATCGCCGCACCACGACTCCGACAGCGCCAATACGGTCACTTGCCCGGGCGAAAGCCTCCCGGAGAGATCGTCAAAGTAGGCACGGTCGCCGTCGGGAATCCGCGTGTCCCGGAAATTCTCCCTCATTGTCGGGACATTCATGTCGGCCTTGGCTAGATATGATTCGAAATCCAGGGCTCTTGCCCTCCACTCCGGACGCACGGAAGGTCCCCCTCTTCCCGTTTGGTTGGATTCGGTTTGCTGCTAGGTTGGATTTCTGTTTCTTTGGAACAAACTCCTTTGAGGCACCTTGTCGAATATGTCCCTAACCCATTCTCTATTGCGGCCCGCGACTTGCGACCGGATGGTATCCAACCTCGACAATGTTAGAAGGTCAACGTCTCTCACCGTTATCGGTTGGGATTCCTTTTTCTTGATCACCGAGCATTGGCCGGTAGGTTCAAGCACGGCCAGAGCGATGTCCTCGATTCGTTCGGCGCCCGCCTGCCTCAGAACAATGTGGAGGTCAGCCTCAGAGACTCTTTCGCGCTTTAGGTTGTCATACAGGATTTGCCCGTTCAGCACTATCGGAGTCGACTGGCCCTGGGTCACCTTTTCGACGTTCCGCCACCGCACGGTGATCATGCTAAGCAGGTATTCGAGTAATGCGAGAACCACAATCGGCACAATTCCCGCCCAGATGCTGATCTCCTCGTCTTCCAGCGGCAATGCGGCAACTGAACCCATCATGATAATCAGGGTCAGGTCAAACGGCGCCAGCTGGCCAACCGACCGTTTTCCCGAAATCCTTACCGCTGCGAGGGTCAAGAAGAACATCAGAAGTGAACGCAAAACGAGCCCTCTAACTTCAATGAGAAATGCCTGCAACAAGCTTCGCCCCCGGTGAGGTTGGTGATCGTTTACGGTCTAGTATGCCTCAAGCAGGCGGAACGGATGCTCTCCTCCAGGCTCTCGGAACTGACCTCACCGCGCAGGAAGTCTTCTAGTGTCGGTAGAAGGACGCCGGCTATGGATGACGTCCGGATGAAGTCTTGGGCATCCGGGGCTGTCAGGAGACCGGGGCTCACCGATTCCCAGATAACCTGGCGTTCCTCGTATTCGAAGCCGCTGTCCAGATTGAAGATGGGCACGTCTATAACGCTTGCCGGTACGCATCCGAGTGTCCTTGCTGCCCACCTGCCCAGGTTGGCCGAAAGGCGCTTGCCGAGCTCGACGGCCGCCGCCTTTTCGGGAGCATTCTCGGCAAGGACCAAGTAGGCAGGCACAGTGTAGTAGAATGAGTCACTCCCAAAAGGAGAGGAAGCGGGGACAACCGAGATCTCAGCCTCGGTGCCCTGAGCCGAAGTCTTGAGCCACTTGAAGAGGTAGGGTGTGACGGGGTAAAGAGCGTCAACGGCTCCCTGTTGCCAAGCCAACAAGGGGTCATCGCGGAACCTGCCGTACTTGCCTTTCACCCACTGGGCGTACTCAAGCAAGGTCTCCTCGTTCCAGCCCGCTTCTCCTCTGTCCAGGGCAGCTCTCAGAAATGCGGGCGAGTCAACCCAGTACGCCGTAGTCCCGTCACCGACAGGCAAAGTGCGTGCGGCCGTACCGATCCACTGGATGTAAGCGGGTATCCCGAAGACCTGCTCATCCCTACTCCAATAGGTGATGGCAGGGTCAATGAAGGTGTCTCTTTCCAGTTCTCCGGAGATATCGGCGACGACGTCGGCGATCACGGGCCATTCAGACGAGAACATGAGGTGCGGCCTCGTATCGGCGTCTGCCGTCCCGACCAATACCGCCAGCGCCTCGCTCCTCTCGGCCCACTTTAGTTCAACCGCTACTCCTGTCTCGCGGCTGAACTCCTCAATGATCTTTGATACGTCGGCTTCGTAATCGGGTGAACCCGGGAAGTCGGGCTGAAGGGCATCCCACGCGATAAGTTTCGTCTCGCCAACATCGAGCTTCTGCGGCGATCGCGGTGCCGAACATGACGCCGCGGACAGAAAAAGCAAAACACACAGAGCCGGCACGGCTATGGCTTGAAGGCGCTTTTTCATGTCATCTCCCTCTCAGTCCCATTAGCGTGATAAGGTCCCGTATCGCGCTTTGGCTCGGCCCAAGGCCGAAGACGAAAGCCATCTCTTCGGCCATTGCCTGGGTTCTCTCGCCGAAGATGCCGTCGCACAATCCGGCATCGAACCCGAACTGCCGCAGCCCCTCCTGTATGACCACTACCTCAGGCCCTTCTGAGCCATAACCGAAGTGGCGTTCGAAGTTGAGGCTCGGGCGGTATCCCTTGATCTTGACCTTGGTGCCTATCTCAACCAGGTCGTACAATTCCTCCACGTCCTCATCGAACATGCGGACACAACCCGCGCTGGCATAGGACCCTATGGACCACGGCCTGTCGGTGCCGTGGATGCCGTAGTTCCCCCACGGGACGTTGAGGGCCATCCACCTCGACCCGAACGGGCCGCCAACCTTGTAGCCCTTATCGATGATCCTCCACTCGCCGACAGGCGTAAGGTCTGTCCACTTACCTGCCGCCACAGGGTAGGTCTTCCACACAGCACCGTTGACGAGAACAGTCAGGGTAAGCGTCTCGGTATCTACCACCAACTCCATTTCGCCTTCGGGCGGCGGTAGTTCGGCCTGAGCTACCGGCCGCGGCACGCCGTGGCCCAGGGCCCTCCATGTCGCCTTTTCCACGACGCCGTTAGGGGTAAGCCAGTAGCTCTTCTGGAACTCCTTGACGGCGCTCACAGCCGTCTCGTCGTATACGTCATCAATCGGTCCCTTGTAGAGGCCCAGTTGTTGGAGTCGCACCTTGAGGTCGTAGACATCATTTCTGCGGACAGGAATATCGGATGGGACAAGCGGCTCGGTAGGCTCGTCTTTCATTACGAACTCAGGGTTTTTCGGCGGTTCGGTTGCCCCGGCGAAGAGAGGCAGCAGGGCAATAACCAGCAGCAAGACCGCCCTTCTGAGAAGGTTTTGAGCTCGCACCTCTATCCCCTTCAACGGCTCCGTTTCTCTCGAAGGATATGTGATAGGTAAATGCTTTATGATCCCTTGAGCCGTGATAGAGGATCGGGGGAGGTGTTGACGACTGCCTGAGGCGGCAGGCCCGCGCGCCTCGCAGAGGCGTTTACACCCAGTGAGAGAGATTCCAGGCCTTCGGGGCTATGGGCATCCGTAGACACGCTGAAAAGACAGCCAAGCCGAAGAGCATCACGCACAAGAGGTTCCGGCAGATCCAGCCGCTCGGAAGACGAGCTTATCTCAAGGACCGTACCGTGTTTGGAGGCAGCTTCGAAAAGCGGCATGAGTCCCGTCTTGACTCCCGGCCTCCTGCCTATCAGCCGCCCCGTCGGATGCCCGATGACGTCCACGTGGGGGTTTCTTGCCGCTTCCGTCAGCCGCCGCAAGAGGTCGCCTCTGGAATCGCCAAGATCCTGGTGCACCGATGCTATCACGAGGTCGAGTTTCTGAAGGCACTCGTCAGAAAGGTAAAGCTTGCCGTCCTTAAGGATGTCCACCTCAATTCCTGCCAGCACCCGTATCCGGGGGTAGGCTGCGGCTACCCTCCTCACCTCGGCGATCAGGTCATCGAGGCGCTCGGCTGTGATGCCCCTTATCATCTTGATCGGAGTGGCATGGTCGGTGATGGCGATGTAGGAGTGCCCGAGACCGGCGGCTTTCTGCACCATAGCCTCCACACTCGCTACCCCGTCGGACCACGTAGTATGTACATGCAGGTCGCCTCTAAGGTCAGATACGCTCACCAGCTGCGGAAGAGAGCGGACCGCCGCTGCCTGCGCCATTTCCGGGCGATGCCGGACTTCAGGAGGCACGTCGTCCATGTCCAGGAAATCATGGATCTCCGCCTCGCCTTCGAGCTCCAGGCGTTCGTCTCCTTTGAACAGCCCGCCTGCGTCAAGCCTGTACCCGCGTTCTCCGGCTCTTTTCTCCATGAACCGCAGATAAGACTCGGGACCCGTCGCGTACATGAGGCGAACAGCGAAATCCTCGTGTGAGGCAACATGCACCCAAAGCGGTACGCCGAAGGAAGTACGAAGCACAAACGCCTTGCTTTGGGGATCCCACGCCTCTTGTAGAGCGGCTTTCATGTCCTCGAGTACCAGGCCGGAACGCACTATGAGGTCACCCGGAGACTCATGGTCGCGGCACTCCATCACAAGGTCAAGCCTGCCTACGGTCTCCTCAAAGCGGCGCGCCTCTCCGGCAACCGCCGAGCGTATGCCGAGTTCGCTTAAGGTAAGGACCAGGCTGTCCAAGAGAGGCAGCACTAGGCCGAGGTTTATCCTTCCCGCGTACTTCTCGATCTCGTCCAGTCCCTTGGCCATCAGTTCTTCACGTTTCTTGCCGAGGCCGGGCAGAGCTTGAACCTTATGCTCAGAAATGGCTGCTCTGAGGCTCGCAAGGTCCTTCACACCGAGGGAATCATAGAGAAGCCGCGCGGTCCTGGCACCGATTCCGGGCACGTTCAGAAGGTCAAGGATCCCGGCAGGGATCTCTTCCGTAAGGCGCTCAAGGAAAGACGAGCGCCCCGTGAGAATCAGTTCGCGGACTTTGGGCTCAAGGTTCCGGCCTATGTTGGGGATCTCCAGGAGCCTTCCGGCCTTGGCCATGCCGGCTAGGTCGTAGTCTCCCGCCATGATGCTGTCGGCTGCCCGTTCGTAGGACCGGACCTTGAATGCCTCCTCACCCTTGACAGCGAGGAGCTTTCCCATCACCCGCAAGACGTGCGCGACTTCTCTCTTATTCATGCCAACCTCCTACTCTCTCGTTTCTACAGGCGGATGTCTCCGCCTATCTTTGCGGCCAGCGCCTCTACGATCCTGTTGCGGTCGGCCGACAGCTCATCTTCGGTCAGAGTCCGCTCTCTCGGCTGGTACACAAGGCGCAGCGCGAGGCTTTTCTTGCCGGCGGGCACCGGAGGCTTGTCGTAGACGTCGAACAAGGTCACCCGTTCGAGATCCCTCGCCGTCTCCTTAACCACACGGATGACGTCCGCGGCGGGGGTTTTCTCGCCAACTACCACGGCAATGTCCCGCTCAACGGGCATGAACCTGGAAATCGGGCGGTAGCGGACCTCTCTGGCGCAAGACATGAGCCCGTCCATGGCGAACCACGCGATCACGCAGGGTCCGGAGAGCCCAAGAGCCCGCAGCACCTCAGGGTGCACCTCACCGATCTCCCCCACCATAGAGTGCCCTGCAGTCACCCTGGCCGACTTCCCGGGGTGAAACGGCATAGACGATCCCGGCAAGAAGTCCGCGTCTATCCCCATACGGCTAAGGAGTCCCTCGACAGTTCCCTTAAGCCGGAAGAAAGACGCCTCTGCCCCTTCCCCGGCCCAATTGCCTTCATACAGTGTGCCGTATGACGCGAGAGCAAGTTGAGAAGCCTCATGGGGCAATTCCTCGCCGGACGGGAAAAACACGGTTCCAATCTCCCAGAACAGGCCTCCGGGCTGCCTTATGCTCTGGTTCCGGGAGATGACTCTCAAGAGGCCTGGGAGCAGGCTGGTCCTCAGGATAGACTCGCTCGACGACAACGGTTCTTGCAGCGGGACGCCGGTACCTCTCCTGTCGGAAGCATCCCAACCGAGGTTAGCCAGGTCTTCGGGCGCCAAGAGAGAAGTCGTGACTACCTCATACCCGCCCAGGGATACAAGGAAGTCTCTCAACTTGTCTGCCCACACGTATTGCCTGTTGGGCGGTCCTCCCGGCACTGCGGGGGTAAGCGGCTTACCTTCGAAATTGTGATAGCCGTAGTGCCTAGCCACCTCTTCAACGAGATCGATCTCCTCCGCGATGTCAACGCGGCGAGGAGGCACCGTTACACGCACAACTTCGTGCTCTCCGCCTCCATCGGCCGGCTGGACGCCGAAACGGAGCGCCGCAAACACTCTCTTGCAGTCAGCGGCACTGACGCGGTCGCCAAGTGTGCGCTTCACGGCCCGCGTCGAAAACGCGACCGTCTTGGCGCTTTGCGGTATGAGGTTCTTGTCGGAGCGGCCCTTTTCGGAGGTGCCGCCGGCGACGCTTGTAAGGAACTCCGCCGCTCGTTCAATAACGGCAGCCTGCGCCGTAGGATCGACGGTCTTCTCGAAACGGAGCGCCGCCTCGGTGCGGAGCTTGAGGTTCTTCGAAGTAACCCTAGTCGGAATGGGCGCGAAGAACGCAGACTCTAGAAGGACGTTCTTGGTCTCGGACGATACCTCGGTGCGGGCACCGCCCATAACGCCGGCTACGGCAACAGGGCCTTCAGCGTCAGCAATGACCAGCGTGCCCTCTGCCAATGGCCTCTCTTCTCCGTCAAGGGTTAAGATGGACTCGCCTTTTCTGGAACGGCGGGCCGAGATGGTCTTGCCAGAGAGTTTATCCGCGTCGAATGCGTGCAGGGGTTGCCCGGTCTCGAGCATCACGTAGTTGGTCGCGTCAACCAAGGCACTGATCGGCCTCATCCCTGCCAACATTAGGCGCCTTTCCACCTCAATCGGCGAGTAGCCGAACCGGAGGTTCCGGACTACTTTGCCTACGTATCGAGGACAAAGGTCTGTGTCAGGCAGGTCGATCTTCCACTCGCCCTCTTCCCGGGGATCGTCCTCAGGAGGCCTGCTGCCGTTGGGGCCTGCCCAATCCCACCTCTCGAGCAGTTTGGGCAGCCTCACAGGGTTGCCCGAGATCGCGGACGCCTCAAGGGCGATGCCAAGCATAGACAGGCAGTGGGAGAAGTTCACCGTCAGTTCGAAGTCGATGACCCAATCATCCAGTTGAAGCAGTTCCTGGGCCGGAACGCCCAAAGGAGTGCCAGGCGGCAAGATCACGATATCCTCTTCCGGCCGGTGAGGAGCGCCTGCAAGGACCTCGTTGGAGCACACTACCATACCTTGCGACTCCACCCCCGCGAAGTCTCTCGCCCCTATTTCAGTTCCTCCCGGTATGAGCGATCCGGGCACGGCAAGGAGCACGATATTGCCCTTAACCAGTCCGGGAGCTCCGCTCACTACGGTGAACCTGCCTCTCCCCGTGTTCAACGTCCCCACTTTGAGGTTAGGCCTTTGGGGGTGGGTACCCACATCCTCTACCAGAGCCGAGACGACACCTGAAAGGTCGAGCTTCTCACATCTCAACTCCTCCACTTTCACCCCGGCCTGCGTGAACCTCTCACACGCCTCCTCCGGAGCCCAAGGCAGGTCTATATAGTCGTTAAGCCACTTCCACGGCACTTTCATCGTTCACGCCCCCTACAAGCCCCTGAACTGGGTCAGGAACCGCATATCGTTATCGAACAGCACCCTTAAGTCATCTATGCCCCACTTCAGCATCGCCGCCCTGTCCAGGCCAAACCCGAAGGCGAAGCCGGTGACCTCGTCCGGATCGTAGCCGCCGTTCCGTATCACGTTGGGGTGCACCATGCCGGCTCCCGAGAGTTCAAGCCAGCCGGTCCCGCCGCACACCTGGCACCCGCTACCTCTGCAGATCGTGCACGACACGTCGATCTCGGCTGAAGGCTCGGTGAACGGAAAGTAGCTCGGCCGGAGGCGGATCTGGGTGTCGGAGCCGAAGAATCCCTTGGCGAACTGCAGAAAGCAGCCTTTTAGGTGTTCGAAGGTGATGTGCTTGTCGATCACCAGGCCTTCTACTTGGTGAAACACAGGACTATGTGAAGCGTCGAAGGGGTCTCGCCGGTATACGCGGCCGGGCACCACGAACCTCACCGGTAGCCGCCCGTCTAGCTCGAGCATCCCCCTGATCTGCCCCGGCGACGTGTGGGTGCGCAGGACAGTAGTGTCGGTCAAATAGAGAGTGTCTTGAGCGTCTCGCGCGGGGTGTCCGGGCGCGATGTTCAAGCGCACGAAGTTCATCTCGTCAGTCTCGGCTTCGCGGCTCTCATACACGGTGAATCCCATGCCGTAGAAAACCTGAAGGATGTCTCTCAGCGCCCTGGTTAGCGGGTGCAATCCTCCTGCCGGTACGGGATTCCCGGGCAATGTCACGTCCACGGCTTCCCGGCGGATCTTCTCCTCAATCGCCTCTTGCTCCAGAAGGCAGGCCTTCTCCTGCAGTTCGCGCTCAATGTCTTGACGCAACGTGTTCACGCGCGCCCCGAAAACCGGCCTTTCCTCCTTGGGCAGAGACCCAACTGCCTTAAGCAATGAAGTCAGCTCGCCCTTCTTGCCGAGATACTTGAGCCTGGCAGCCTCAAGCTCGGGCAACGTGGACGCTTTCCCAATCTCCTCTTTGGCTCTGTCCCTCAAAAGTTCCACTTGGTTTTCCATAACTCACGCAGGGCGTCTTCACCCGTGCCCCGCTTCCCCCTTTCAAGAGGTCTAAAGGCAACAAAAAAGAGCTCTCGTCCAATGGACGAAAGCTCTTGCTTCCGCGGTACCACCAGGCTTGACCGGGTCAACCGGCCCCCTCTGAGCCTTCTTATCGCGAAGGTAACGCCGGACCTACTTACATCTCAGCCCGGAGGCTACGGAGCGAATTCCAGCGGCCCTCACGCAGGGAACTCTCAGCAGCTTTACGGAGAGCACTGGAAGCCCTCACGCAGCTGTTCCCCTCTCTGTTCGCTACCCTCCGCCCACGTTCTCCCTCATCGCCTGATATGACTGTGAAGCTTCTAGGCGCGCCAAGGCGCTTCAAAAATAAACCAAACCTTACTGCACCTGCTCTTGCCCACTAATTACTTCAAGCCTTGAGTAATGGCAGTAAAGCAGGTACGCAACCACCGAACCGGTTCTCTCAAAGAAAGACCAGAACGCCTGTGAAAGTCGCATGGCTACCCCCGCTTCCGGTTTCCTTTCGGGTATTATACCATGCAGCGCTGGGTCAACAAAGGTTACGCTCGTCCGATTCTCTGCCTAAGCGCCTCGTAGAGCACCATACCCGAAGCCACGGCGACGTTGAGAGACTCCGTACCTCCGGGCATCGGGATGGAGATCCCGCGACCCGGTCCGTCAACAATTTCCTGCTGCAAACCCTGGGCCTCATTCCCGACCACAATCGCGCACGGGAGCGTGAAGTCGGCTTCCCAGGGAAAAATCCCTCCGCTCGGGACAGTCTTATAGATGGAAAGACCTGCTTTAGCGAGATCCGCAACAAAACGCGCCGGATCCAGCTGCTGCCCGGCTGTGGTAACCGGGACCGCGAAAATCGTTCCCGCAGAGGAACGGATGCACTTCGGTGAGAACGGGTCGACGCTTTTCCCGGCGAAGACGACACGCGAAGCCCCTACCGCTGATGCAGCCCTAATAAGGGTACCCGCGTTCCCCGGATCCTGGATGTCAACTCCGATTACCTCCAGCGGCTCTTCCCAAGGGCTCCTAAGGGAACCTTCCGGAAAGCGCATCGGGACGGGCACAACACACAGCACTCCCTGAGGAGTGCGGGTGTCGGACATTCGCTCGAACAATGCATCCGGAACCTTAAAGACCTCACGCGGTTTCCTGCCCGACTCAACAATGCGCCCGACGGAAAGTCCTCCCGGCGAATTAGAGAATGACTCGGACATTACCAGATACTCAACCTGAACGCCCGACTCCAACGCGGAAAAGACTGAGGGCGGGCCCTCGGCAACCGTCATGCCCGCCTTTTCCCTTTCCTTCTTGGACGAAAGGCCCTTGATGAACCTCCAGGGAACCTCGTGCGCCATAAGATGCTATCGGGCGGCCTGCGCCTTAGCCACTTCGACCAGATCGCTAAAAGCCTTCTCGTCGGTCACGGCGAGGTCGGCAAGCATCTGCCTGTTGATCTGGACGCCTGCTTTCTTGAGTCCGCTGACCAAGGTGCTGTAGTTCATACCGTTCAACCTGGCGGCCGCGTTGATCCTGGCTATCCAGAGGCTTCTGAACTCTCTCTTCTTCTCGCGCCTGTGCCTTCTGGCGTAGTGAAGAGCCTTCATAACCGCCTCGTTTGCCATGCGGAACGACTTGGAACGCTTGCCCCAATAACCCTTGGCGAGCTTCAGTATCTTCTTGTGCTTTTGCTTGTTGATTGTGCCGGTCTTAACGCGAGGCATCTTACGTTACCCTCTTTCTAAAAACGCTGTATGAGTCCTAAAACCCTGCACTCCCGCCCTTACTTGTAGGGAATGAGGGTCCGGATTCTTTTCTCGTGAACCTCCGTGATACCGGAGTCCTTCTTCAGGCGGCGCCGCCTTGCAGCATCTTTGCCTTGCAGCCTGTGGCTGTGACCTGAGTGATAGTGCCGGATTTTGCCGGTGCCGGTCACGAAAAAGCGCTTCTTCGCCCCGCTGTGTGTCTTCATCTTGTTCTTAGCCACGGTGGAACATCTCCCTTTGGCGCCTCATTGTTGTTCCGGAGCTTTGTCGGCCGGTTTGGACGCCGGCGCGGCCGGGCTCTGAGGTCGCGGCGACAATACCATCGTCATGTTGCGTCCTTCTATCTTCGGAGCCCGTTCGACAAGGCACATATCCTTGACTCTCTCGAGAAGCCTCTCAAGCACTCTCTGGCCGTTCTCAAGGTGGGCCATTTCCCTGCCCCTGAACATGATGGTCGCCTTTACCTTGTCACCTTCACGAAGGAACTTCTCTGCCGATCTGACCCGCACCTCAAAATCGTGCTGGTCGATGGTCGGCCTCATCTTGACTTCCTTGACGTCCTGGGTCTTCTGCTTCTTTCTGGCCTCTTTAGCGCGCTTTGCTTGCTCGTACTTCCACCTCGAGTAGTCCATTATGCGGCATACCGGGGGGCGCGCCTGGGCGGCTACCTCAACAAGGTCTAGGCCCCTATCACGAGCGATTCTCAAAGCCTCGTGTGTGGGCACAATCCCGAGCTGCTCGCCCTCCTGAGAAACCAGCCTTACTTCCCTAACTCGGATCTGTTCGTTTACCCTCTGGTCCTGTGCGATACGTATCTACCTCCTCTCTGCCCTCCGCAATATTAAAGGGCGGGTGAACCACCCGCCCACAGAAGTCGCCAAATTAAGCGATAGACCTCTATCTGTGAACCTTACCGGCTCAAAGAGCCGTAAGGTGAGAAGCGGATGGCTTCTGCTTCATTGTTGGCGTGCCTAGAGCACGCTGCCACAGTTCAACATACTATACTCACCATGAGAAAATGTCAAAGCAGTAGGCAACTACGCCCTCGCTAACGACTTTACTGCCCCTTAGAGAATGCCGGCTCCAATGCTTTGGTACGCGCTTCCTCTCCTGCTTTTTGGATGAACTCATCCAGCGCAAAGGATCCCAGGTCCCCAAGGGCGCGGTGGCGCACCGAGACAGTGCCGCTTTCGGCTTCTCTGCCACCCACCACCAGCATATAAGGCACCTTCTGCATCTGGGCCTGCCTTATCTTGTACCCCATCTTCTCGGAACCGAGATCGCAGTCAACCCTAAACCCGTGTTCCTCAAGCTGCGATGACACCTTCCTGGCGTAGTCCGCCTGCTTCTCTGAAACGGGTATCACGGAGACCTGCGTGGGAGAAAGCCAGAGCGGAAACGCCCCCGCATAGTGCTCCACCAGCCCGGCAACGAACCTCTCCATGCTGCCGAGCACGGTTCTATGGATCATGACCGGCCTGTGCTTCGCTCCGTCCTCGCCGATGTAACTGATATCGAACCTTTCGGGAAGGTTGAAGTCTGCCTGGATGGTGGGCCCCTGCCACAGCCTGCCCAATGCGTCCTTGATCTTGATGTCTATTGCCGGGCCGTAAAACTTGGCCTCGCCGGGGTCGATCTTGTACTCCAGGTTCTTTCGCTTGAGTGCAGCGGCCAGCGCCGCCTCCCCCATCTCCCAAATCTCGTCATCGCCCGCGTACTTGCCTTTGTTTTCAGGATCGCGAACCGAGAGCATGCAGTGGTACTCACTGTACCCAAATATCTTGAGCATGTATTGGGTAAGGTCGAGCACGCCCACAATCTCCTCCTCCAGCTGTTCCGGCGTGCAGAAGAGGTGGGCATCGTCCTGCGTAAAACCGCGGACGCGGAGAGCCCCGTGCAAGACTCCGGACCTCTCAAAGCGGTAAACCGTGCCGAGCTCGCCCATCCGCATCGGTAGGTCACGGTAGCTCCTCGTGTCGTTCTTGAACATGAGGATGTGGAACGGGCAGTTCATCGGCTTCAAGAGGTACTCCACTTCCTCGATCGCCATGGGTGAGTACATGCTTTCCTTGTACCAGTTCCAATGCCCGGATGTCTTCCAGAGCTCGAGTTTGGCTATATGCGGGGAGTAGACGATGTCGTATCCCCTCTTCCTGTGCTCGTCCTTCCAGAAATCCTCGATCAGTTCGCGGATGAGGGCTCCCTTGGCGTGCCAATAAACCAGCCCGGGGCCTCCTTCTTCCTGAATGCTGAAGAGGTCCAGTTCCTTGGCAAGCCGCCGGTGGTCGCGCTTCTTGATCTCCTCCAGCCGGTCTAGGTGCGCCTTGAGATCGTCTTGATTCACGAAGGCGGTCCCGTAGATCCTCTGAAGCATGGGAAGTTTCTCATCGCCGCGCCAATAGGCCCCGGCAACGCTAAGCAGTTTGAACGCCTTGACCATACCCGTGGAAGCGACGTGAGGTCCCGCGCAGAGGTCGACGAACTCCCCCTGCCGGTACAGAGAGATGGCCTCGCCTTCCGGCAATTCCTCGAGAAGTTCCTCTTTGTAAGGCTCCTCCTGATCCCGGAAAATCTTCCGCGCCGTCTCTCGGTCAACTTCCTCGCGGACGACAGGCAGGTTTTCAGAAACGATCTTCTTCATCTCCGCCTCGATCTTCTCCAGATCTTCGGGCTTGAACGGAGTCTTCATGTCGAAGTCATAGTAGAAGCCGTCTTCAATGGCAGGACCGATGGCAAGCTTGACCTCAGGATACATCCGCTTTACGGCCTGCGCCAAAATGTGCGCGGCCGTGTGGCGAAGAGCCCACCTGGCTCGCTCGTCGTCGAAGGTCAGAGGTGCGACGGAACAGCTTCCGGCCACCTTTGCCCTAAGTTCCCTCACCTCGTGCCCTTCTCCAACCATCAGTACGTCGTTCTTCCATCCGAATGACTTCTTCACATCCAAGAACGTGCTGCCGGGTTCCAAAGAACAGGCCTTGTCTTCCCACTTCACTTCGTATCCCTTTTCCGCCATCGCCTATCTCCTCCTCGAATTGTAAGCCCAAGAACACATCAACAACGAAAAACAAGAAACCCCGTCCCAGAAAGGGGCGGGGTTCCGCGGTTCCACCCTTGTTCAGCCGGCGCCGGTCCTAACGGTACAGAGCGCGAGCCCTCTCCGGACTGTATCGCGTCCGGTTGTCGCCGGCGTTATCCGGTTCCCGGAATCCGCCGGAGGCTCCGAGGTGGTGTTTCCCGTATCCGCCGAGGAGGCTTTCAGCCCCTGGCCACCCTTCTCTTATAGCGGCAGAAAACGGTACGTTCCTCTTCACAGCCTGTAGTTATGAGTTTGAAGGATTATACTCCTAGCGGGGTTAGCTGATCAAGTGCACATCCCGAGCAGAAAATGACTTTGTCTCCAAACAGGTCGTTTATGAGGTCAAAGCAGGGTGAATCTTCTTTCGAACCGTGCCAGATCACTCTCTCGGGGGCAAGGGTGACAACCGCGCTCACTATGAGGTCGTCAACTCCGAGGTCTATTCCATCGGGCGGTTTGGCCAGGAACCTGCCGACTTCGCCTTCGACAGGCTTCCGCTTGTCATCCAATAGCGCGTAGCGGTTCCCGTTCCGGATCACGTTCACCTCGGGAGCGGGGTTCTTCTGCCTGCTCATAAAGTGTCTCAGCAAGCGGAGAAACTCCCGGTATTCCCTCTCGGTAAGGTAGTCCTCGGCGGTTTCCTCAACTATATCAAACAGGTCTCCAAGGTATTCCTTGAGCCTAAACGTGATGAAGCCTTCCAGCACGATCTCGTTCTCTCTCTCCAAGTACTCGGCAAGCTTCGCCCAAACCCGGCTCTTTCGCCTGCTCCTCTCCACCCCGTCAGTGAGGTCGGATGCTTGGCCCGCCTTCCCGTTGAGGGTCTCACTCACTTTGCGTTTGATGATGGTTCTGTCTCTGTCGGACAAGTAGGTGTAGTTCTCATCAATCAACCTGTTGACGAGGAGTTTTTCGTAATCGTCGATGATAATGTGAGACAGCTCGTTGGCGACCCTGTGCTTGACCTCTTTGAGCACTTCCGACCCAAGAGCGTCACGTGAGATAGGGATCTCGCAGTGGAAAACCGAGAGATCCCCCTTGCGCGACTCGCGCACGGAGATCTTCACGCCTTTGTCAGCCCAGGTCCGCGTCTCGCGTCCGAGCATGAGCCGTATCGAATCAGGAGATCTGGCTGACGCTACTGAGAAGACGTTCAGTGGCTGCACCCCCGAAAACTAGTATTCCTGTGCCGTTCTCGGGGAAATTCCAGGCAATACGGTGTGCGCCGCTTGTCCCCTGACTCTCCAGGGCGCGTGGAATAAGGGGGCCGGATGCAAAGTCGATACAGATCTTACCTGCAGACGGCCCCTACATCGCCCTAGGCAACCTCGCCGCGCTCAGCTTCTTGCCATTTGTGACCCAACTCACCAGGTCGTGTATCAGGTTGGATCCTCCGGTCATGACAAGCGCCGAAAAGACGTAGCCCACAACCGGCAGAGTAAACGGGATGTTGAAGACGCCGAAGAAATCCAGGCCGGCCCCAACAGCCGTGAGCAGGGAAAACACAAACGCCAAGAGGAACGGGACCTCAATTCCCATAATCCTTAGCCGGTGCAGCGGGGGGATTGCTTTCACGACGATTTCCACAAGACGCTCCACGGCGAAGGCCAGGAAAACCCACATCGCCACCGATAGACTGTTGACGGTCATAGCCACATCATGCCTCCTTTGTGAGACATAATATGTTTACCGTCCTCATTAGTGACTTACGGAGTCACTTAGCCGCGTTCACCGGGGTTATCGCGCTGCCTTTCGTCAGATAGGTCGCGAGGTTTTTCGCAGCCAGCACCGCCATTTCGGTCCGGGTCTTGATGGTCGCGCTGCCTATATGGGGCAGCAAGACCACGTTGTCCATTGCCCTCAGCGGGCTATCCGGAGGCAGCGGCTCCTTCTCGAACACATCGAGGCCGGCGGCCCAAATGCTTCCGGCGCGAAGGGCGTCGATAAGCGCCGCTTCGTCGATAACCGCGCCTCTCGACGTGTTGATGAGCACAGCCGTGGGCTTCATCAGAGCCATCTCGCGAGCCGAGATAAAGTGCCTGGTCTCAGGTGTAAGCGGCAGGTGGATCGAGATGAAATCTGAACGGCTTAAAAGTCTCTCCAGAGGCACGTACTGAGCACCCGTCTCGCCCTCTGCTTCTTCGTCGCGGCTTCGTGAGTAGTACAGCACGTCCATTGAGAAGCCCTTTGCTCTCTCGGCGACCGCCCGGCCGATCCTCCCCATTCCGATGATTCCGAGAGTAGAACCGAAAACCTGCTGGCCCGTCAGGAACATGGGCGACCAAGACTTCCATCGCCCCTCCTGAAGCACCCTCTCAGCCTCAATCAACCTGCGGGCGGCTGCCAAGAGAAGGGCGAATGCCAGGTCGGCCGTAGCTTCGGTGAGCACGTCGGGCGTGTTGGTTACCACTATGCCTCGCTTTGTGCACGCCTCAACGTCTATGTTGTCAAAGCCCACGGCCATGTTTGCCACAATCTTCAGGTTTGGGGCATGCGCCAGGAGTTCCTCGTCGACCCGCTCTGTGAGCAGGCTGAGGAGGCCATGGGCCGAAGAAACCTCGCGGAGAAGCACATCCCTCGGAACGGGCTCATCTTCCCTGTCCCACATCGCGACCTCGAATCCGGCCCCCAAGACTCTAAGCGCTTCTTCAGGAAGCCGCCTTGTGACGTATACTTTCATCCGGTACACCTCTCAGAGTAGTGCGCTGTCCTAGAAGTAGTCGGCGCAGAAAGTAGCCCTCGCCGGGAATATCTCCTGCAGCATGCTCACTGCCCGCGCGTCAGATACCTGCAAAAGGCCGGCTCGTGCCGACGAAGCTGCAGGCATATAGCCGGAGGCAATCTGAGACAGCGCGGATATATCCAGCGTGATATCTGCATCGCTGAGGAGCGCGGGAGATGCCGAAGCCCTACCTCCGTCCACCGATACGGCGAACACCTTGTCATTCCATTCGCATGTCCGGTCATGAACCCGCATCGTGAAGAACCCGCTTACCTCGTCTTTTGTCCGGATGGCGCCAAAGAAGCCGGACACATCCACGATACGGAACATGAGGTGCGGGACAATCTCCATTCTCCCCGGCTCTGCCAAGAGAACGCGAACCGGCGAATCAGCCGGGACAATGCCGGTGACTTCCACAGCCTGTGCGTCATGTCGGGCAATGAACCCAAGCAAGTCACCCCACGCCGCGCCATCGGCCGCCGCTGCCTCCCTGATCCTCATACTGCGCGTGTCGTCCGGGTTCTTCTGGAAGGTGTAGGCTATGTAAGAGACCGGAGTTCCGCTTCGCACCCCAAGATAGACGTAGTTGTTGGTGCCTGACGCGATGGATCTCTCGATGTTGCGGCTGAACCTCTCCCATTCGAGATCGCCCCTTGCGACGGCGCAGTTGTACCCGGAGTAGTATGAAGTGTAGATCTGCCGCAGCGCCCCGAGGCCAGGCTCTCCGGCACCGTCCACGCTCACTCTCTGGAACCCGCACCTGGCGGTTCCCGCGGCCTCGACCCCTTTTCGCAGAACGTGTAGATCCGCGACCTTGGCTTTCAGACTCAGAGCATCGCAAACATGCTCCCATCCGTATTTCCGGTAGAAAGCGCGTGAGAACGGGTAGAGAGCCGAGGTGTACATACCCCTTTCTCGCATGTGCCCCAGCGCCATCTTGAGCAGCCCCTCGACGAGGTGCTTACGGCGATCCTCGGCATGGGTGGCGATCCCGGCGATTCCGCCCATGGCAATCCGGTCTGAATTGAGGTAGATGGAGTAATCGACTATCTGCAATATGGACGCCAACCGGCCGTCGTCAAACGCGGCGGCCAGCTTAACACCTTTGTCCTCCAGGTCTCTCTGCGCATGCCGGCGAGAATCTTCGAGTCTGTAGACATAGACGTCGCTGTAGATGCGAGCGGCCTCTTCCAGATGCTCGGTTCCGATGAATCGGTACACCGGTCCGGTCACGATCATAACCTCCTTAACGCCTGTCCACTATCATTCTCGGCTGCCTGAGCGGCTACCTTTTCCATTTTAGAGCTAAGTTGCGCCGATGCCCGTTGACCTTGGCATGGATGAAGTCGAGCGGGCCGAGCAGTACTCGAGTCGCGGTGAAAATCCTGTCGAACGATTCCTGCCTGGAATTGACAATTCTCTAGGAACTATGGCAGGAATTTCCAATTCTTGGCCGAATGTGCCTTACGAGGTGATTTCAACGAGCGAAGAAGAGAGAACCGCGGCAATGTGGACAGCGCTGCCCCAGGTGAGGCAACTGCTTTCTCTGGGGTGGCACAGGCACCTTCCCCCCGAGGCGGGGATGACCTTCACGTCGATAGTCATCCTCTGGTGGTCCGGCTGCAAAGGCAAAGAAATGTGGGAATGGCTGTCAACGTGGCACACAGAGGGTAAGAACTACAAGCCGGATCCCAGGCAGGCTTGCGCGAAGGAAGACGTCGAGCGCCGCTTCGCCGCAGAGTACGGAAAGCCGTACAAGAAAACCTTGCGGGGACTCATCCAGCTGCTGATCGATTTAGGCCTGGTATCCCAGTCGAAATGCGACGGCGAAGACGTTCTGGAGATACCGGACCTCCTTCCCCTGCCGGAAGACGTCCTGAAACTGAGTAAGGCCGAGAGGGCATACCTGAAAGTCATCAGGGAAGAGCATACGGCAGCTCTGAGGGAGCAGTTGAAGCCGGAAATCGAGAAGCTAAGGGCTATGGCGGCAGCCGAGGGGACAGAAGAAGGAGACAAAGCGGTAGAGATGCTGGACGCGGTATTGCGCAGCGACACGACAGACTAAATTAACGGGCGGCGGCTAGCGCCGCCCGGCCCCTCACAAAGGGAGCACGCGGGCTGACTGGAATTCCACGGGCCGCGGCTTTCTGTCGCCTACCCTCGTCTATTCCGTTCCTCTCTTTCTGACGCCTTGAGTTCGTCGTAAAACCGCTTCCATTCATCGTAGGTAGGAAACCGCAAACCCATGGCGGCTTCGCGATCGGCAAGATTCTTGTTGAGCACCCGGTCGTACCAATCAAGTTCCTTTGGGTTGAGCAGCTGGCCCACTCCCGTCCACCGCCGCAGGAGTCCGGTCTTGAAGTGACCTGAGTGCGGCATTACGAGATAGTAAGTGATTTTGCGATATCCGCAGCGAGGGCAGATGTAGTCCCTCCTGACAATCTCCCTAAGGTCGTTACCATCCGAGGTGAATCCTCCCGGGTAGACTGTGACTTCGTGTGCTTCCGTGAGAGGAGGAAAGACCAGGTTCGGGGGGCAATCCGGACACTTGACCCCGATTATGTGTGGAGCGACGAACTCAGCCAGTATCCACAGCGCGAAAAAGACGATGGACAGGTTCCGTAGGAGATTTGGAAAGAGCATTCCGCTCCACAAGCGGAAGCCGCTCGACACCGGAGAGTCGCCCGCGTCGAACCGGACCCATGCCAGCCACAAGGTGCCTTTCGCATCCAGAGCAATGTTCACATCGTATCCGCCGTCAGCGCCCGATGCCCAAGCCTGGATGACGGTTCCATCCGACAATATATCTTTGCTCGCGCTTTGCCTAGACAGGTAGTCGAGGGTTGCGACAACCCTTGGGTCTGCAATCTGAAGGCGCTCGTCAGTCCCTCCCGTGCCGTACCACCTGGCCGCGAATGATGCCAGAAGCAGAAAAACCGAAAACGCCAAAACGCCGAGTTTTCTTGGCACCGCGGTACCCCCTTCCTGTAGTCATATTGGAACAGCCGCAAGATCGCGTATTTCCGCGCGAAGTCTCCAGATCACGTGCCGGCCGGCAGGTCTCCATACAGCAAAACCGTCCCAATCTTCACTATATTTGTGACTTCGATCTACGCTGTGGGGTTCCTGCCGCGGGTAACCGCGATCACGGCCCCTCCACCCTCACACGGCTACTGGTATACTGTTGTATGGTACTAATGTATGGTACTGATGTTGTTTGCTCAGCCAGAAGGAGGTTTTGTTATGCGCTACTCGGACACACCCATAAACTTCCTGCGGCACGAGGTCTTCAAAGCTGTGACTTCGGCTGCTTATGACGACTGGACGAGCGATCAGATAAGAAACATTCCCCACATAATCATCGAAGGGGACCGCCCAACCTACAGGGACTCGGTCGCCAGGGAGCGCGAGATCGTCGCCGAAAGAGTACGCCTGGCCCTGGGACTGGACCTGTGGTCCATTGACCAGCTTAACGGCTTCAGCGAGGACTTCGACCTGCAGTTGCTAAAAGAACACAAGATCCCTTCCCAGGCTCTGCGCGTCATCCCCGCCGCGTGTGAAGCGTGCCAGGAGAAGTCCTTCTTCGTGACCAACTCATGCCGGGGCTGCCTGGCCCACCCGTGCATCTCCGTCTGCCCGGTGAATGCCGCTTCGATGCAGAACGGGCACAGTTTCATCGACCAAACCAAGTGCATCAAATGCGGAAGATGTTACGACGCCTGCCCTTTCGGGTCGATCGTCAGAAACGAGAGGCCCTGCGTGGCGGCGTGCGGGACAAACGCCTTCACGAAGGATCCGGAAACCAATAAGGCCAGGATCGTGTCCCAGAGGTGCGTAGCCTGCGGGATGTGCATGGTGAGCTGCCCGTTTGGCGCCATCGTGGACAAAACCGAGATCTATCAGGTCGTTCAGATGATGAAGAATCGAAAGGTCTGCGCCATCATAGCGCCTTCGTTCGCCGGCCAGTTCGGCGATAAGGTTGGGTATAGGCAGGTGGTTGCCGGCCTGAAGGCACTCGGCTTTGCCGACGTCCAGGAAGTCGCTCTGGGAGCCGACATCACAGCTGTATTGGAGAGTAACGAGTTCATTCAGGAGGTACTGGAAGGCGACCGGCCGTTTCTTGCGACGTCATGCTGCCCCGCCTGGTCCAAGTTTGCCAAGCGAGAACTCGGCGATCAGGCAGACTGCGTGTCGGACTCAAGATCCCCAATGATCGAGACGGCAAAACTGGTGCGCAGCAGCCATCCTGACAGCATGATCGCCTTTATTGGGCCGTGTTCAGCCAAGAAGCAAGAAGTTGCCGAACCGGGAATGGCAGGATGGGTCGATTACGTGCTCACCTACGAGGAGGTCGCGGCGATGTTTGCCGCGAGAAACATCGATCTGGAGACGATCGATTGCTCTGACATCACTGACGAGGCTTCTGCAGACGGGCGCGGCTTTGCGGTCAGCAGCGGGGTACTTGCTGCAGTTGCCCATGTTATCAAGGAGAAACATCCCAAGCTAGAGATCAAGGCCGATAGGGCCGAAAACCTGGCGGATTGCAGGCGGCTGCTGCTTCAAGCCAAAATGGGCAAGCGAGACAAGTACATCCTTGAGGGGATGGCATGCCCGGGAGGATGCGTTGGCGGAGCAGGTACTCTCATCAACCAGAACAAGGCCAGCAAGAAGGTGCAGGCCTTTGCTAGTGAGGCGACAAAGCGCTCGGCCAACGAAACGTACAAGGAGATCTACGGCGAATAGCTCGTCACTCTCACCGACTTCTTGATGGCATAGTCACCGAGCGCCGAGATCCCGCACGCTAGCGTGATATTCCTGAAGATGTCCGCTTTGTTCTCGCTCTTCCACCATGACCCTGCCAAGACGGTAACCCCGCTCCCCTCGAAGGCGGACGGAAACATCGGAGTCGAGGCACCTATCATCACTATCTCCCTCGCTCCGCTGCACATACCGAGGATGCCGTCGATGGAGCCGTTTATCATGGTGGTTCCGCTGACTATCACGATGTCACAGGTCGGAAGCGTTTCTCTCTGGGCTTCCATCGGCATGATACTGGAATCATCGCCCCCAAGCAGAGATATGCCCTTGTCGAAAACAAAGATATCGTTGACGCGCGGACGGAGCATTTTTTCGACGGGCGCGATCAGCCCTATCATGCCGACCCGGTCGGTCTTTCGCAGGGTCATGCCGAACGGGCGTTCAGGTGAGTCGCAGTCATCGAGCGACTGGGCCCGCGAGGCCGCCGAAAGCGACGCGATCCCGATACCTCTCTGCAGGCTATCTCCTCCCGATATTGCCCACTCCGCGATATCTACCGCCTCACGCCCTACAATCTCTCTCCCGTAGGGAAAGATCGAGCAGCCTGCCTCCAGGTCTTCCCGTAGGACGTACGATACGCCGATATGGCCGTTATCCAGCTCTACGGCGACCAACGAAATCCCTATCACGGCATCTCTAATCGTCCGCCCGCGGAGATAAGGCTCTGCAGCCCTCATAACGGTCTCTATCAACACGGGAAATCATCCCTTCCTGCGAATTCCTTGAGCAACACAGACCTTCCGCCCTACCGGAGCCAAGTCAACAATGCGTAGTCCGGTGCCGTACAGGGCCGACAAGAAGCCGTCGTTGATAACGTCCGCCGTCACCCCAAAGGTGAAGTGACCCTGCCGGTCTATGGCTGCAATTTGATCACCGAGCATGAGAGCGTGGTCCGGGTTGTGGGTGCTCATCACCACTCCGTAGCCGTCCTCGGCAAGGCGCGCCATCGTGTTCAACACCCTGACCTGATTCCCAACATCGAGGTGTGCGGTCGGCTCATCGAGCAGGATGAACCTTGGCCTCTGGGCCAAGACGCGGGCAATCGCGCATTGCTGACGCTCGCCGCTGCTGATCCGCATGATCGACTTCTCAGCGAGGTGCTCTAGACCCATCGCGGCTACGGCCTCGCGAGCGATCGCGTACTCAGAAGACTTCGGCCTCTGGAAGACGCCCATTCTCGGCGCGCAGCCGGTGACGACATAATCCAGGACACTGTAATCAAACGACGTCACGATGTTCTGGGGGACGAATCCGATAGACCGCGCGATCTCCTGTTGAGGCATGGTGCGGCAGCTCTTCCCGTCAATCAGAACATCGCCCGCTGAGGGTGTGAGAAGGCGAGCAATGCACCCTAAGAGAGTGGACTTCCCGGCTCCGTTGGGCCCCAAAACGCACAAAACGCGGCCTTCGGAGATCTCGAACGTGAGGTCCTGAAAAACACGCCTGCCGTTTGGATATGTGAAGCTCAGGTCTTTCACTGAGATAGTCAGAGCGCACTCACCCTTTGCTTCCAGAGCAGCCAAGCATAGAACGGGGCTCCGATGAGGCCCGTAAGGATGCTCAGCGGAATCTCAACAGATGTCGCGGCTCTGGAGACGGTATCAACAACCAGCATGAAGAGGCTTCCGAGCAGTATCGTGACCGGCAGCAATCTGGTGTTGTCGGAGCCTCCAACCAAGCGCCCGAAGTGAGGGATTACCAGCCCAATCCACCCTATGGTGCCGCTTATGCTTACCGCACTCGCCGTAAGCAGGCTGGAGCAGGCTATGGCCGCTCCGCGGTACAGGCGGACGTTCATACCCAGTGACTTGGCCTCTTCCTCGCCAAAGGACAGGATGTTGATCCGCCAGCTCAAAGCGATCAGAACCGCTCCGCATGCAACGAAAATGGGAGAAACGGCCAAGAGGTGCGGCCGCCTGACGGACTCGAGGCTACCCATCTGCCAGAAGACGATCTCAGCGAGTTCGGTCTCAGGATCGGCCACGTACTTCAGGATGCCGAGAATCGAGGACATAAGCCCTCCGGTGATAATCCCCGCGAGAACCAGTGCCATGTTTGTCTCGTTTCGGAGCATCCGGGTGATACCTACGCTCAGGCCGACTGCCAGCATCCCGAAGGCGAACGCCGAAATCTGCGTCATAGCCATGCCTCCTCCGAGGAGGATCGCTGTAGCCGCGCCGACACACGCGCCCGACGATACTCCCAAGAGGTCCGGCGAAACCAGGGGGTTCTTGAAAACCCCCTGGTATACCGCTCCGGAAAGTGACAAAGCGGCGCCAACGAACATGGCTGCGACGGCTCTCGGTACTCGAATGGCAAACAGAACGGTTTGCATACCCTCATCCAAAGGCGGGGAACCGGTGAGGGTTTCCCTAAGAACCCGCAACACGTCGGCAGGGTTGACGCTGTAGCGCCCCATGCTGAGGGCAATCAGGCATGAAGCCGCGAGCGCCAACGCCAGACCGGTCATGAGCGCTCGATGACGCTCGCCTCCCGGCAGGCCCCCGTTAATCGAGCCCAAGTTGAGCCGGGCTGAACGTCTGCCCGTACACCAGTTCATAGTATTCGTCTACGTCCTGCATCAGATCGTCCATAGTGTACAGGTCTGGGTGCAGGTTATGAAGAGTCCAGCAGAGCCCCAAAGAAGAGGCGGCTACCGGGTAATCCCACGGCTCGAGCGCCGATGGGAACTTATGGACCCTCTTGTTCTTCACGGCTGAAATAGTCGCCCACTGCGGGTCATTCAAGATGTCGTCCACAGTGTAATCCGCGTAAGTGGGGATGTAGATGACGTCAGGATTCCAAGCGATGATCTGCTCGATGTCCACGTCCGTCCAGAGCTCGTCCGGCTGGAAACCGGCGGTAACATTGACGCCTCCGGCAGTCTCGATAAGCAGGTTCTGGAGCATCGCGTCGGTACTCACGGCAGTATTGGAGCTGCCCGAGAGCATAATGACAGAGGGCTTCTCGCTGGCCTTCGCGGCGAGACCGGTGACTTTCTCGATGACCGAGTCATAGAAACCGATGATTGCCTCGGCTCGCTCAGTCTCTCCCATTGCCTTTCCGATCAAGGAAAGGGCGTCTTTGATGGAGTCGAACTTCTCCACGTCAAGGGCAATACAGGGTACACCAATCTCCGTGAAATTCTCTATCTGATCCTTAAACCTGACAGGCATCACCACGAGGTCAGGCGAAACCGTCATCACGGTTTCCATGTTTATGTTCTTGCCTTTGCCGATCTGCGTAACCTCGTTGATCTCCGGCGCAACCAAATCGTACAGTCCATAGGCCATGTCTTTGTTGCCGAAACCGGCGATCCGGGAACCGCCTCCATCCAACACGACTACCATGTTCATGCTGGGGTTATGAGTTCCGATGACCCGCTCGGCAGGCTTTTGGAGTTCCACAGTCCTACCCAGGTGGTCGACTACAGTAATCGTACTGATCTCTTCAGGGGGGGGCTCAGGTGTTTCGGCGCAACCTGCGAGGAACACCGCCAGCATCGCGCACAACACAACAAAGCCCATGAGCTTCCTCTGAATCTTCAACGGTTCTTCCTCCCCACATCTGGTTCTTCCATGGCTCTAGCGTCACGGTTCCTATGTGGATTGGAGTTCAAGGCGGTGTAGGCGCAAATCAAAGCAAACTCAGTAGAGGTCAAGGGTTGCCTGCCTGCTCACCGATTTGCGGAACGCAAATGGACAGACAGCTCGTCCTACTGAGCGTGTTCTGTATCGAAGCCTATGTTACTCCTTTCCACAATGGGAGATCATGTCGTTTCCAACATAACCCTACCGCCTGCAGTCCATAGCCTGTCGCCTTAGGACCTGCAGATTCGGAGTTTGTAAGTCAGTCACTGACCAAGACAAGCATAGCACATTGCCCGCCGGAGACAATAGACGTAACTGTCGGAAAAACTCGAACTGATAGTCTGTCCTACTGCCGGTCCTGCAGGAGAAAAAACTTCACAAGCAGCGCATAAGCGTACTCGCGGCTCTCCTCGCTGACAGGTATCACGGTAACATCGGGCCGCGCCCGGACCGAATCGAGGAACGGATTGGACTCCGCCTTCAGTACGCCCACAACCGGAGTAGGTGAATCTAAAGCCCGGAAAACCTCTTGCATGAACTCGGGAGCGCCCAGTTCGAACCTCCCAAGCTCATCCATGACGACCAACTGCTTATCTCGCAGCGCAGAGGCAATGGCGGGCACTCCAACGGTGACGAATGATGTCGGAATAGGAGCGACCTTGCCGAAAGGGCTAAACGACGCGATGCTCGCTTTCATCCCTGAAGACAAGTCGATTATCTCCATGGAAGTCCTGCGAGAGCGCTCGATCCTGCGCTTCACGACAAAGCCTCCGTAATCCAGGCCACTCGTTCGGAGTGCCCGGAATATCGCAGTCGTCTTCCCAACTCCTGACCTGCCTGTAAGGAACAAGTTCCTCAATGCCTACAGCTCCTTGACCATCTGCGGCCACCTAATCACGCATAGATCCACGGCCCCCTACGGCTCGAGCATATGCGGATAACGGTAGTCGACCGGCGGGTTAAAGGCCTCCTTCACGGTTCGCGGGCTCACCCAGCGTAACAGGTTCAACTTGCTGCCCGCTTTGTCGTTGGTTCCGGAAGCCCTTGCCCCTCCGAACGGCTGCTGTCCCACAACGGCGCCTGTAGGCTTGTCGTTGATGTAGAAGTTGCCGGCGGCGTGCCGGAGCGCGCGCTCCATCTTTACAATCGCCGAACGATCCTGGGCGAATATCGCGCCTGTGAGGCCGTACGGCGATGTGTTGTCACACAGGAGGAGGGTTTCGTCCAGCTGGCCGTCCTCGTAGACGTAGACGGTGAGGACAGGGCCGAAGATCTCTTCCTCCATAGTCTTGAAGTGCGGATTCTTGGTCAGTATCACGGTGGGCTGCACGAAGTATCCTACGGAATCATCACACTTGCCTCCGCAGATTATCTCCGCATCCGGAGCCTTAGCGGCATAGTCAAGGTATTTCCGGATGTTAGTAAACGAAGACTTGTCGATAACCGCGCTCATGAAGTTCGTGAAGTCGCTGACGTCGCCCACCTTTATCTCGGAAATCATCTCCAACATGGCGGTTCTCAGCGTGGGCCACAAGCTGGCGGGGATGTACGCACGAGATGCGGCCGAGCACTTCTGCCCTTGGTACTCAAAAGCTCCGCGGACCAGGGCGACCGCGAGAGCCTGAGAGTCGGCCGAGGGATGGGCGAACACGAAATCCTTACCCCCTGTCTCTCCAACGAGACGCGGGTAACTTCTGTAATTGGCAAGGTTATTGCCCGCCATGGACCAGAGTGTCCGGAAAGTATCGGTTGAGCCTGTGAAGTGAACGCCGGCAAGATCCCGACGTGCCATCACCACGTCACCCACAACTTTGCCCGGACCGGGAACAAAGTTGATCACTCCGTCGGGTAGTCCCGCGGCCTTGTACAGCCGCATCAGATAATACGCAGAGTAAACGGCCGACGATGCCGGCTTCCACACCACCGTATTGCCCATCAGGGCGGGGGCTGAAGCCAGGTTGCCGGCAATAGCCGTGAAGTTAAAGGGAGTGACGGCGAACACAAAGCCCTCCAACGGGCGGTAGTCAAGCGAGTTCCGTGCATCCCTGGTCGAAGCGGGCTGTTCGCCGTAGATCTCAGACGCGTAGTGGCAGTTAAACCTGAAGAAGTCGACCAGTTCGCATGCTGAATCAATTTCCGCCTGGTGCACCGTCTTGCTCTGTCCCAACATGGTGGCGGCGTTCAGCATAGGCCGCCAAGGTCCGGCCAAGATCTCGGACGCCTTCCTAAAGACCGACACGCGGTGTTCCCACGGCGTGTTTTCCCAATCTCGCTTGGCTTCCAAAGCACTCTTTATGGCCGCTTGCACGTGCTCCTCTCCGGCGAGATGGTAGGTGGCGAGCACATGGCCGTGCTTGTGTGGCATCACACTGGTGGCGGTCTTGCCGGTTCGGATCTCTTTGCCTCCGATAATGAGAGGGATTTCAATGGTGGAAGCCGTCATCGTCTCTATAGAGGCTTTTACCGCCCTTCTTTCCGGGCTTCCCGGGCCATAGCTCAAGACCTTCTCGTTTTCCGGTCTCTCGACACAGGTAGTCGTATTGAACAACCCATACTCCTCCTCACTTCCGATAGGTCTTCCGCGCACTCCTCTGAACATTTCTCTGCCGGTGTGCGGTTACTCCTGCGAGCTTTTGAGGCGATTGAGAAACTCAGCGTGGAGTGATACGGCTAGGTGCCGGCAATCCGCGTGATCTGGGGCTCCCGTTCGTCGTGTTCAGCAGACTATAGCCGTGGTACGGCGATCCGCGTGACCCGCGGCCCCCGGCAAATGAGGTCGAGATGCACCGGGGCCTTGTTCAATTTGTTGAAGAACGAGTCATCTCCGAAGCCAACGTGGAACGTGCCTTGCAGGCATTCATCGGCCGAGCCTGACCCTGTCGGCACTCCTTCAGACAACCCAAATCCCAACTCAACTGCCAAGCGGCTCTCAGGCCCCAGCCTCTCTAGCCAGTCTCGCAACGTTTCCGCAGTTCTACCGCCGGAAATCGAGCTTATTCGGCCCTCGCTCATCTCCACGCGAATGGGTTCATCCACAAGGCCCAACCGCGCAACCGTCTTGCCGCCGATCACGATGTCACTGGCCGTGATATCGGCAATCAGCAGCCCACGGGCGGTTCCTGCGGTGATACCGAAGGCTACTTCCGCGGGCGGCAAGAAAGCGTGGCGCTCACCGCTGCCAACCTTGTAAGGCAACAGGATCGCCTTGCCGATCTCGCACTCAAAGTCGGTGCCTCCCCCGGATGTAACCCGCACCCGGCCCGCGTTGCTCAGCGCCAGATAGCGGGCAGCTACGGCATCCACAGAGTCGGGCGGCGTAAGTAGATGCTGCACCAGAGCGTCGTCCGGATAGTGAGCGCGAATGGCGGCGGATTTGCCGCGGAAACCCTCGGGTGACCGGAAATTCGGGAACACCGCGGAAAAGGGGATCCTCCCCATCGAGTAGTCTGAAAACGCCGACACGACGACGTCGTCAGGTCCAAGCAGCGCAAGCATCCGCTTTACCGGGCCCAGGTCCTCTGCCGAAAAGAAGTCTCCCGCAAGGCAGGTGACCCATGCCCTGCACCTAAGCTCAAGAGCCGCTTCGGCCAGGCAATCGGCGAACCACCTTCGCCCCTGATCGGTGAAGACCCACACTCTGGAGCCAGAAGGGCCAGGCTTGACCCCTATATAGTCTGCTAGCGCTCGGCGCGCAGCACGTTTCGGTTCATTGAGATTGTCCGGTACTGGTCCGCCCATTGGGTTACCTCACTGATATCAAGACTCGCTGCCTATGGCCAGAGGCATTGGACTCCTACCAAAGGTCTCGGGCATTGGCTCGGTAATTGGCGCATAGCTCGCCTACCGTAGTCAGATACCTGCCGCGAAGGTCAGCCGTCTGGCACGTAGCAAGTGTCTTCGGAATACGCTTCAAAATCCCCTTCGGCGATAGCTCCTTGTAGGTGACCACCACCAGCCTAACTCCGTTGTCGGCGCATATCGCCTTCTTCATCAGATCCCTGGCCTGTGTCTTCCTGAACTCCTCAACATCAGGATAGGCCTTTGTAGGTCCAAAGTGCTGTGGGCCGTGAAACTCGAAGCCGTAGGAGTCGCCTTCCCCGCTAGCCATGCGCGAGTTGCCTTTCCCAGTAGCCGTGCGAGGGTCGCCGAATCCACCGTTACCGCAGTCAAAAGGGTCATCATCTTCCGGCAGGTACAGGCGATCTACCTCCATCGATTCGCCTGTGGTAGGGTTTATCAGCCACCTAGGCCTGGCGTTCTCCACATACTTGCGGCTGAGCACAAATGCATCCAACAATACCTTGAGCAGGAACTCACCCTTGTACGGCTGCATGGAGTAGATCTCTCTGAGCAGTTCAGCCTGCCTTGCCTGCACAACTTCTGGAACCGCAACCGACACACATTTTCCCCGGCTAGACACCTCAATCCTGACCCACCCTCTGCTCGCGAGGCCGGCACACGCCCGTGAAACCGATGAATGCGAGAGGCCCGCATGGCGAGCCAGTTCGACAAGCGAATTAGGGCGAAGAGTCTTTATCGCTATGTAAAGACCTTTCTCGGAAGGCGAGAGTCCGCTGTCAAGGGATAGCTCTCTCTCAACCAGATCTGTCATCCAATCTACGACATCCACCTCCACCATTATTCCAAAATATACCATATTCCATGTGGCTTTGCCAAGTGTCGCGCTGCCGTTGGAAGCTTCTGCATGGACTAACCCTCGCAAGGTCGCCGCCGAGGATCTTCCGTAGCCATGGCTAATGAGGGGGTTTCGATAACCTGTGCATCCGTGCACGCATTTCGGCTCATTCGCAAAGGCCCGAACCTGCTTGCATCGGCTAGAGCAGGCTGTACACTGCTATCTGCTATCTTCTATCCGTATCCCGCTTCAGCAGCCCGCGAAGCAAGCGACCGACTTCCTCTTCATCAAGAAAGGGAGCCACTCTCCTAAGAGCCTCAAGGTTGGGCGGCGGGAAGGCGCGAATCAAGGCCTCCAATGCTTCAGTGGTAATGAAGGGTGCGAAGGATGCCAACGCCTCAAAACTGTGATCGCCGGGCTCATTCAGTAGTCTCTCGAATAGACGCGAACACACTTCAGGAACAAGGAATGCGGCAACTCGCCGTAGCTGCTCCAGCGTGATCTCCTCTTCCATACCCTCCACCAGCGACGAAAGCTTGGACGCCCCAAGGAAGGGCGCCAATTTGAAGACTTCGGACGCAGACGGATGAGGTACTCGATCCAGCAGCCGATCGACCACATCGCTGGATAGGAACGCAGCCACCGATTCCAGGTGGCCGACGGTAGCGCCGCTCCAATCGCAGTCCTCGAGCAGCTGTCCGAGGGTGTCACTATCAATGAAGGGCGCCAAGCCGATGATCGTCCGGAGCGTTGAGGATTCAGAGGCCGACTCATCAGTCCTCTCCTCATCTCCAGGGGAGGATGAATCGGAAGATGGATTGAAAGATGAATCGGAAGGTGCATCGGAACGCGGAGGAGTGGTTGGGGCTGGAGCTTGAACGGGCTCTCCAACCTGCACCTCGCCCGTCAGAATGCTGTTGATGGTCACTCCGAATAACTCAGATATCGCAAGAAGCTGCCCTGAATCGGGAAGCGACTGCCCGGTCTCCCACTTGGAGACAGCCTGAGGAGACACCATCAGTCTAGCCGCCAACTCGGCTTGAGTCATGCCACGAGCCTTACGAAGCCCCGAGATCCTCGCCCCAGTTCTCTCCATATTAATCATGTGAGTAACCTCCTAATGCCGGGTGATTTCTCTCCGAAACTAGCACAAGCCTTTCCGGCATCCTAGCAACTTCCGGTTGCGGCCAGCCCGAGCATCAGTTGAAAAGAACATGCGCGTGACCCAAACACCGGTTGGCAGACAGTGGCACATCACCGAAACGCCGGTTGGCAGACAGTGGCGCCTCACCAAAACACCGGTTGGCAGGCAGTGACGCGCCACTCAAACAGCTCAAACACGGGTTGACTGCCCAGCATAGGTTACACTTCTCTCTCCCCTGAACTCCGCTCTGCGCGCCCCTTCCCCACTCACCTTTGTACATCGGATATCGCAAGCCCGCCAGTGGGAGTGTTCCGCGGGCTTTGTGCGCCGGAGGGGTATTCGCACGGCCCGTTCACCGGCGAGGGTGGCCACGCGGCGTGCGCACTCGCGGGTATATCCACGCGGCGTCTGCACCCATGAGGGCGTTTTGCGGGACGTATGCACCCGTGGGGATGTTTCGCTGGGACGTGTGCGCCCGTGGGGATGTTTCGCGGGAAATATGCACCGACGGAAAGGTTCCCCGGGAAATATGCACCAGCGGGGATGTCCTGCCCTGATCTATGCACCGGTGGGGACATCCACGACAGTTTGGGCGGATATGCTGGTCACTTGGTCGCCACGTACACAAATCCGGGACATCCACCGCAAGTTTGGCCGGATACGCTGGGCACTTGGTTACCGCGCCCAAACCGCCGCATCAAGGTGGCATCCCCCGGCTCACCACTCCGCGGTGGCATCCCCCGGCCCGGGCGTCAGCGCCCCACCCTTCAGCTAAACCCACCCCTCAGCCGGCCTTCCCCCTGATGGCATTCAGCAGGCCGCCTGCTAATAGGAGCCTTCTTTCTCTCGCAGTGAAGTCACCCACAGCGTCGATGGTTCTCCCCTGGGTTGCATTTTCCAGGCGGAACGATCCGCTCTCTATGCCCTCAAGAACACTGCGGACTATCAGGTGATCGCCCTGTTCGACATGCTCCAGGTCTGCCGGACACTTAAACACCAGCGGGAGTATCCCGCAGTTTATGAGATTGGTCCGATGGATCCGCGAGAAGGACTTCGCCAAGACAACCTTCACTCCGAGAAACTGCGGCAACAGAGCCGCGTGCTCCCGGCTTGAGCCTTGGCCGTAGTTCTCTCCGGCGACGATAACGCTGTTCTTGTACGAGAGTGCCCTAGAATGGAAGTTCGGATCGATCCTCGCGAACACCGTCTTGGCGGACGCGGGAATGTTGGACCTAAGGGCTCCGATCTCCGCGCCGGTTGGAGCGATCTCATCGGTTGATACGTTGTCCCCAACCTTGATGGCCACGCTGCACGATAGCGTGTCAGGTATCGGAGTACCTAGCGGAACAGGCTTGATGTTTGGCCCGCGGACTATCTCGACAGAACTCCCGTCCGGAGCAGGAGCTACGATCATGTTGTCGTCCGCGGGATACTCATCGGGCTCGTGAATCCCGCCGAGCCTGTAAACGTCTATTACGGCATCTGCCGAGCAGATGTACCCCGCAACAGCGCTGGCCGCCGCGACAGCCGGACTCGCCAGGTAAACCTGAGAATCGACGGCGCCGCTGCGCCCTCTGAAGTTACGGTTGGATGTCCTCACAGACACGCCGCCTGTCATGGGGGCCTGCCCCATCCCCACGCACGGACCGCACCCGCACTCAAGGATACGTGCCCCGGCGCGGAGGAAGACGTCAAGTATCCCATCTCGCGCGAGCATCCGGTAGTTTTGCAGTGTCCCTGGAGAAATCACGAGGCTCACGTGCGCCGGAACCACGTGTCCGTCCAGGACAGCCGCCGCGGTCTTGAGATCCGCATAGGAGCTGTTAGTGCAGCTCCCGATGAATACTTGATCGACCTTGACAGTCCCCAGATCCTTCACCGGGCACACGTTGTCGGGCTGGTAGGGTCTGGCCACGACCGGTTCAATATCTGCCAAATCGAACTCCAGCGTACGGCCATAACACGCGCCGTCATCGGGGGCTAGGCGACGATAGTCGTGCTCCCTATTCTGGGCCCGAAAGAACCGATATACTTGCTCATCTGCCGGGAAGATGGAACTCGTGGCGCCGGTTTCGGCCCCCATATTCGCGACTGTAAAGCGTTCCGGGACTGAGAGGTTCCGGAGTGCCGGTCCGCTGTACTCCAGCACAGTGTTGTTGCCGCCCTTCACCGTAAGCGTCGAGACTATGGTAAGCGCCAAGTCCTTGGCGCTCACCCCCGGCCGAAACTCACCGGTCAGGCGGATGTTCACCACCTCCGGCATGCGGATCACCAGGGGTTCCCCTGCCATTGCTGCAGCGACATCCATCCCGCCAACGCCGATACCGAGCATCCCAACCGCTCCGCATGAGGGAGTATGGCTGTCTCCCCCGGCCAGCGTCTCGCCGGGGACTGCAAAACGGCCGCAGTGGATAGAGTGGCATATGCCGTTGCCGGCTCTGGACAGGTATATCCCGTATTTCCTCGCGACTGAGAGGAGGTAGGCATGGTCGTCAGGGTTCTTGTTGTCCACACACAACATGTTGTGGTCTATATAGCTCACGGAGCGGCGCGTCCTGACGCGCGAGATGCCCATGGTTTCAAAGGCCAGGTAAGCCACTGTTCCGAGAGCGTCTTGAGTAAGCGTCTGATCTATCTTCAGCGCGACCTCCGCACCCGGTTCCATCGAGCCGTCAACTAAATGGGCTGCGATGATCTTCTCCGTCAGGTTCATCTCTTACCGGCAGCCCCCTCCCGTTTGTTCCGGATGTAGCGGAACAATCCGCCCACCTTGACCAGTTCCAGCTCCTTAGGCGAGAGGTGAGCCCGGGCGACTATCTCGCGCCCGGTGGTCCGGTTGCGGATCACTACCTGGTCGCGTCCCAATTGCTGAGGGATGTCCGTCATCTCCAACAGATCTCCTTGAGATACCCGGTCGTAGTCTCCCGGATCGTCGAAGATGAGCGGCATTATGCCGTAGTTGATAAGGTTGCTCCTGTGGATCCTCGCGATAGACTTCACCAGCACGGCCTTCACGCCCAGATACATGGGGCCGATGGCCGCGTGCTCGCGGCTGGAACCCTGGCCGTAGTTCTCGCCGCCAACGATAACGCTGCTTCCGTATTCCCTTGCCCTGGAGTAAAACCCCGGGTCTATGTGGCTGAAGAGGTACTTGGAAAGCTCGGGGATATTCGGACGCAGGCCCAGCACCTCAGGCCCCGGAGGAAGGATGTCGTCGGTGGTCGTATCGTCCCCAACCTTAAGCACCACCCTCATCGAGCACTCGGTCTCGAGGAGCTCCTTCAACGGCATGGGCTTGAGGTTCGGGCCCCAACGCAGCGGAGTCGGAATCCGCTCCAGGTCATAGCGATAGATCCGGGCGTCGTCAACCGGGTAGACCTCTGGGTCGCGAACCGTGTCCAGCAGCGCCACGTCCATCAACTTGTCCGCGGATGCCAAGTATCCAAGCACCGCCGTCGCAGCCGCGGTTTCGGTGCCTGTAAGGTAGATGCCGGCATCCTTTGTGCCGGAACGCCCGGGATAGTTCCTGTTGGTGGTCCTCACAGTAACGCTCCCGGAAGCCGGCGCCTGGCTGAGCCCAATGCAAGGACCGCACCCACACTCAAGGATACGGGCTCCGGCCTCCACCAAAGTAGCGATGTGACCGTCGCGCAACAGCATCTGAAACACCTGCCGGTTGCCCGGAGAAACCAGGAGCGTGACGTCAGGATGAACACGCCTGCCGTGCAGGACTAGCGCCGCGCGCGCGATATCGACGTAGGACCCGTTCACGCAGCTCCCGATGTAAACCTGATTGACCGGAATCTCACCTGCTTCATCGACGGGAACCGCCCGGTCCGGCATGGGCGGAACGGCCACCATCGGCCTCACGGAGTCGAGGGCAAGCGTGAGCGTCCGGCTGTATTCAGCGTCGCGCTCGGGAAGGATCTCGACGAAATCCGCTTCTCGGGACTGGGCCTTCAGGAACCGGTACACGACATCGTCCGAGGGGAAGACTGAGGTAGTAGCGCCCATCTCCGCTCCCATATTGGCTATGGTGGCTCTCTCGTGGACAGAGAGCGTCTTCACGCCGGGGCCGGTGTACTCCACTATCGCCCCGACGCACCCCTTCACTCCCAGGCGCCCCAGCAAGGCGAGGGCTACGTCTTTGGCGGAGGAACCCGGTCGAAGGCTGCCGGTGAGGTTGACATTGACTATGCGAGGCCTGGCGATCGTGAGATCTTCGCCGCCCATGATCGCTGAGACATCAAGGCCTCCGAGGCCGATCCCCAGCATGCCTAAGGCACCGGCAGTCGCGCTGTGGCTATCCGCCCCAACCAGGATCGTCCCCGGCCTGCCCAGGCGGTGATAGTAGACGCTGTGGCAGACGCCGTTCCCCGCCGAAGAGAGCATCATCCCGTATTTCTTAGCTGCCGAGGTCACGAACAGGTGATCATCAGGGCTCCTGAAGTCCATCCCAACCAGGTTGTGATCGATGAATGCGACCGGCAGATCGACCTGTATATCGTCAATCCCCATAGCATCAAAGCCAATGAGTGCAAGGGGACCGGACATATCGTGGATCAGTGTGCTATCAACGTGAAGGACTATGTCTTTGCCGTCCGAGCTTTCACTCACAAGGTGAGTTGACAGGATTTTCTCGGCTATGCCTTTACCCACAGAGACATCCCCCGTTCCTCCGATTTCCGTCAATCCAAGACTAGCACCTGTCGTCCTCCGGGGTGAAATATCCGTACTGTATAAACGCGGATAACACTTGCTTATGGCGCTTGTGGGCTATCCGGCCAGGCAACGGCCTCATCCCCAAAGGTCTCGGAGAGCTCCGCGGCAGTCCTCACAAACTGCTCGCCCGCCTTCGAGAGGCCGGCATCTAGATACCCGATAGACACGTATCTCTTGGCCAGCGAACTTAGGAGCCGGTAGAGTACGGGTTGTTCGCCGGGCGGACCGAGCAGCCGTATGGAGATGGGCAAGAACCCGATGCCCATACCCCTTCGCACGACCTCACTGATGCTCTCGCAGCTGTGGGTTTCAAGGATAATTCTGGGCTCAAATCCGGCTTCCCGGCAGAGATCCATGGACCTCTGGCGCATCCTGCGCCCTTCCTTGTACATGACGAAATCTTCTCCGGAGAACAGCCGCAGGTCATCCGGAGTAAGCCCACACTTCCTCTTCGGCTCCAGGAGGCGGTTCAGCTGGTTTTCGGCGGGGACAGCGAGGGCTATCTCATCCCAGAACAGCTCCTGGAAGTGCACACGCGGGATGGAGCGAAGGTAAGGGACGACTATGAGGTCAACCTTGCCGTTCTGCAGCATCGATTCCTGGTCATCCGAAAACGCTTCGACCACTTTCACGCGCACATCGGGATGGCGTTCAGAGAACACCGGCAGCACTCTGTCGAGCCAGCATTTCCGGTAAAACGGCGAGGCGGACACGCGGAGCTCACGATCCCTCTCTTCCCTGAGTTCCGCCATCCTCTGAAGGAGACTCTCGCTCTCGGCGATTATGGCTTTTCCGTGCTTGACAAATACCTCTCCCGCATGGGTAAGGGATACTCCGCTACTCCCGCGGTAAAAGAGTTTGACGCCCAAGCGGGCCTCGAGACGCTGGATCGATTGGCTGACAGCAGGTTGACTAATGTGGATTCTCTCGGCTGCGCGAGAGAATCCCTTTGCCTCGGCCACCGCTATAACGTACTGGATGTCTCGTAGCTGCATCTCTTGCACCGCCTCGATAACAGAATCTTATCAGTTCAATCACAACCCGCTATTATACGTTTCTGCCCGTAGTTGCTACGATCACGTTGAAAGGGGGCCCCGCCATGCCTACTATTCGCGTCCCTTACGGGAGATCTGAAGAGGCCGCTCAAGTTCCAGACGACATTCCGGTCGACGTAATCGATCATGGCCGGGATGTCCCAAAGGCTCCTCCGCCTCACCTTCTTGAGGACGCCATGGACAATCCCATAGGTACAGACCGGCTGGAGAACCTGGTTTCTCCGAAAGACAAGGTATCTATAGTTGTAAATGACCATACCCGGCCGGGCCCCAACATCGAGATTATGCAGGCACTCGTGCGGCGCCTTGAGTCTGCCGGAGTCCCCGACGACCACGTTACCGTCGTCTTCGCCACGGGCAGTCACCGCCAACCGACTGCCTCGGAGATGGAACAGATCATTGGCTCCGAGTACTGCCAAAGGTTCCGCTTGGTGCCCCACGACTGCAGAGATACTTCTTCTCTCGTCACTTTGGGAGTGACGAAGTCCGGGCTCCCAGTGTGCATAAACCGCGCGGTAGCAGAGAGCACGTTCTGCATACTCACCGGCCTTATTGCTCCCCATCAGTCTGCGGGGTACAGCGGCGGCCGGAAAAGCATCGTGCCGGGCGTCGCCGGCCTGGAATGCCTCCGCGTGCACCACTCCTTCCCCATCCGCCCGTATGACCCCGTCATGGGGTGGATGGAAGGAAACCCGTTCCACGAAACCGCTCTCGAAGCGGCGCGCTTGGCTCCGGTAAAGTTCATCGTTAACGCCGTGCAGGCACCTAGTAAAGCCTACATCGCTTTCGTCGCCGGCGAGCTGGATGCGGCTCACGCGGCGGGAGTCGCCATCTGCCGCGAGGTCAGCGAAACCAAGATCGGCAAACCCGCCGACATCATTGTCGCGAGCCCCGGCGGTTACCCCAGAGACCGAGACCTGTACCAGGCCCAAAAGGCCCTATCGGTGGCCGAGCTCCTAGGAACTTCCAACTGCACATTCATCCTCGTCGCCGAGTGCGTTGACGGCATCGGCAACCAGACATTCCAAGATTGGATGATCGAGGGCAAGAGCCCGAGAGACATCCTGAAGCGGTTTGCCGAGACCGGCTTCAATGCCGGGAACAACAAAGCTTTCAACTACGCCAGGGCGCTCACTAAGGGCAGGATAATCATTGTCACCAGGGAGCTTGACCCCGCACTCCTCACCAGAATGATGCTGGAAAGCGCACCTGACCTGGAATCGGCGCTAAGAATGGCGATGGAGAGGAAGAAGCCAAACAGGATCCTCGTCCTCCCCAAAGCCGTGAACATCGTCCCAATCCTAGACAATTAACTCCACAGAACCCAGTTGAGCAAAGACCCGGTCACAACTGCCGCGATAGTAAAGGGCAAGCCAATGCGGGCGAAATCAGGGAATGACACCTCGTGCCCGTTCTTGCGAAGGAGAGATACAGCGACCACGTTGGCCGACGCGCCGATGGGTGTGATGTTCCCTCCTAGGGTTGTTCCGAGCAGGAGTCCGAACATCATCAGATTGGGAGACGCCCCTATGCTTACCGACAGAATCTTGGCAACAGGAAGCATAGCCATGGTGTACGGGATATTGTCCACGAACGCCGAGAGCAGTACCGACATCCACACGATGATGTTGTAGGCTAGAAAAGCCTTGCCGCTGGTCCAGGTTGAGATGAGATTCGCGATGTCGTCGATAAGGCCGGTGGTCGTGAGGCTCCCGATCAGGACGAACAGGCCGCCCAGCAGCAAGATTGTCTCCCAATCGACGTCCTTGAGCAGGTTCCCTTCCTTGTATTTCGCGGCCGAGTTCCAGATAAGGCCCGCCAATCCATAGGCTATAGCGATGCCGCCCACGGTCCAGTCGGGCCTCCCGGGAATGAAGCTCGACAGCGCCATCGTTACCATCGTGGCCACCATGAGCACAGTAGGCACCCAAGATGAGACGCTCGGGCATGGGACCGGGCTGCACGCCCCCTTATGCTTCCTGAAGAACAGGTGAAGAACTACAAAGGCTGCCACAGCGGCCAGCTGGACTGAGAAGAATATGCCTGGACGGCCGTCCATCCAGAAGAAGTCCATGAAGGTCATATCTGCTTCAGAGGCGAGCAGTATGGAGGTTGAGTCCCCGATCATGGTTCCTGCGCCCTGAAGGTTGGCCGATACGGATATCCCTATAAGGAACTGAACGGGCGAAACACAGAGCTGACGCGATACCTCCAGAGCAATGGGAGCGATCATGAGCACGGTTGCCACGTTGTCAACTGCAGCCGAAACAACGCCTGACAGGATACACACCGCCAGGAGGGCTTGTCCGACCGAGGCCGACCGGGTTACCATCACCGACGCGAGATACGCCGGGACTCCGGAGTGGATGAACAGGTCCGAAAGGACCATGGTTCCAAGGACAATTCCAATGACGTTAAGGTTGATGCTCTGTAAAGCCGAGAGAGGCGTGACCACTCCGAGGGCAAGAAGCAGAGCTGCTCCGCTCCATACCACCAGAGGTGGCCGCACCTTGTGCTGGATTAGGAGTACGTAGGCAACAAGAAATGTTGTTGCGGCTATTGCTTTGACTGGCAAGTGTGGCCCCCCAGAACGAAAAGTCCTACAGATTTTGACGGAGCAGGGATATCCCTGCTCCGCATCAAGTCTCCCTACGCTTCGGCCTTCTTCTTCTTGCCTCCGCCCCTTGTGAGCCGGCCCGCCCCCAAAGATAGGACTGCGAGAGCGAGGAAAGTCATGGTTATGGGGCTCTCGAAGAAGATTGAAAGGCTACCGTGGGAGATCGTAAGCGCTTGCCTGAGGCTTGACTCAGCCATGCCGCCCAACAGCAGGCCCAAGACCAGAGGCGCCTTCGGGATTCCAACCTTGCCCATCAGGTACCCGACAACCGCGAATACGATCATTATGAACACGTCGGCGATAGAGTTCTGATAGCTGTATACGCCGAACGTCGCCAGCAGCAGTACGACGATGGACAGGTAACTCTTGATCTTATCCATTATCCACACAAAAGCAGGGATACAAGCCACGTTGATCACAGCGAGCATCACGTTGCCAATGTACATACTGGCAATAAGGCCCCAGACCACGTCAGGCGACTGCTGGAACAGAAGCGGCCCGGGCTGCAGGCCAAACATGATGAGAGCTCCCAGAAGGACGGCCGAAGTCGCACCCGCAGGAATACCCAAGCTCAACATCGGGACAAAAGCCGCTCCGGTGCACGCGTTGTTGGCGGTCTCAGGAGCCGCAACCCCAGCCGGGGAACCCTTTCCGAACTCCTCCGGTTTCTTCGAGATCCTCTGCTCAACTCCGTACGACAGGAACGAGCAGATAGTCGCTCCAACACCGGGGAGAAGTCCCGAGAGGAAGCCTATGAGCGTGCCGCGAGCAATCGGCCCCGCGCACTCTTTCATCTCAGCCTTACTGGGAAGCACTTTCCTCCAGTGCAGGTCGGCCTCAATCATGTCAGAGGATTCCTCTTCCTCGAACCCCTCAAGTATCTCTGCCAAGCCGAACATGCCGACGCCGACGGGAAGGAACTTGATTCCATCGATCAGCGCGACCTGTCCGAAGGTGAACCGCTCGGCCCCGGTCATCACATCCTGGCCCACCAACGATAGGAAGATTCCGACGGCCAGCGAGATTAGTCCTCTCGTTGTGGACTTACCCGTGAAGGCCGTGACGAGTGAGAACGCCATCATCATTAAGGCAAAGTACTGGGTAGGGCCGAACATGAGGGCAAACGAAGCGAGCTTGGGGCCGACGAGCATTAGCCCCAATACGCTTAGGGTTCCGCCAACAAACGAACCGATGGCGGCTATTCCCAGCGCGGCTCCCGCGCGCCCTTTCTTGGCCATCTGATAACCGTCCATCGCGGTTACGACTGACGCAGATTCTCCAGGCACGCCCATCAGAACCGATGTGATCGTTCCACCGTACTGAGTCCCGTAGTAGATACCGGCAAGCATGATCAGGGCGCCTGCTGGGTGCATCTTGAACGTCGCCGGGAGCAGCATTGCCACAGCGCCGGTGGGTCCGATTCCGGGAAGGGCTCCCACGAGAGTGCCCATGATAACTCCGCCGGCGCAAAGAAGCAGGTTCTGCGGGGTTAAGGCGACACTGAAGCCCTTTAGCAGTAGACTTAAGACGTCCACTTCACCTCATCCTCTCTATATGATCCCGCGCAATATGCCGGCGGGGAACTGGATCGCGAGAGCCTTGCCAAAAAGCGCCCAGGTGAAAACGGTCATGATGAACGACACCATGAGGGCGCGCTTCCACGTCCACTTTTCCAGAAGCTTAAGTTCCGCGACAGCCGCCAGAAACACCGAGGGCAGAGCTCCCAACGGGTTCCAAAGGATGACCAGTCCAATGCATATCGCGAGGAAGGTCAGCGGCTTAGGGAGCGCCTTTACGTCCCACGGCGACTTCTGCTCTTCGTTTCTGGCCGCATAGGCTTCAATCCAGTAGATGACGATGAGTATCGATAAGGCAACGGAGAGCACCAACGGCATGAACCTTGGCCCCGGTGTTCCGCCGATCATGTACTTCATGTTGGTCGTGGTGAAGAACATGACCCCGACCAGCGCGAGCAGGACCAATCCTGTCACCAGCTGGGTGATCTTCATCGCGTTCATCAACACCTTTCAGATAAGACGACCGTTATTGTCAAAACGCATTTCTTCGGCCGGACCCGCTATCTCTAGATCCGGTCTGCCCTTAACCTCAGGAAGGTAAGCTTCGGATACCCAGACTACCTCAAGGTGGCGGGTATCCTGGATCCGCATCACCTTCTGGTCGAGAGGATCAAGAGGCGCTATCGTGGCAAAACACGTCTTGAACAGCTCAATATCAGATGAAAACCACATTGGCACGCGGGCCTTTTCCGGGGTGAGTGCCGCTGTGGCATTCAGGTGCACCTTCGCGGGATCCATCTTGGAGACGAGCCTTTCCGTCGTGAAATCCGCAAGCCCTATCCCGAGAAGGTTTCCATCGTTCCCTTCACTTGCGTCTAGAACAGCTATTCTGGTGATGCGGGGCGACTTTGGCTCCTTCGCGTAGACGCTCATGATACGCCCAACGGTCTTGGTGTCCATTCCGGTCCCCGAGACGTCCTTGCCCATCTGGTTCACGATAAGGACATCAGCCTCGTCAAAGGGCAGCTTAGGAACCCAACTTTTCGCTAGTTTCAACAACTCTTCTTCTCTTGCTTCCAGGCCATCAGGACGGAGCGCCTCGATGATGGCGGTCTGATCGTATGAGTCCTCAACAATAGCTAGCCCGCACAGGACCGGTGCATTGTCCAGCACCAACCTGCCTCCGGTACGCAACGTGTGCTCGAAGCCAAGCCTCATCCCGATGCTGTGGTAATGCTGGGCACCGTCCAACTTACCCAGGCCAATGCAGAGCATCTTCAGAATGCCGCTCTCAATCGCGCCTTCGAACTCGGTATGCGGTTTTACTCGGTTAACTGCGATAATGTGATCCGCCTTAAGAGCCTCGTTAGATACGTACGCTCTTATGCCTTCGGGACTGCGTCCGACCTCTGTGGTTGACATATCGGCCTTTACAGCGCATCCCATGCTCGCCTCGGAAATCCCGTAGTGATCGAGGAGATGCGTCTGCCCTTCTGCGTTGCCCCCGCCATGGCTGCCCATGGCGGGTACGATGAAGGGGGTGGCTCCTCTGGCACGGACCAGGTCGACGGTCTTCTTCACTATCTCAGCTAGATTTGAGATTCCCCTGCTCCCCACGCATACCGCTACCGACTGTCCGGGCAAGAGTGCATCGAGCACGTGGGATCGCAGGAAAGCCTCTTCTGTCGCCTTAGACACATCAGGCAGCGCCCTGTTGACAAACCTCTGCCGTATAGGAAAGAGCCGCGGTAGAGCCACACCCGTCATCTCCTTTGCTATCTACTAGGCTTGCCTAGTCCTCCAGCGTCTCGAGGATCGCCTTTACGTAGTCGTAGTCAGCCTTGACAAAATCCCAGAAGCCCTCAGCGTCCTTGTAAAGGACCGGGAAGCCGGCATCCTTCAACTGCTTCACAACGTCAGGATTCTGGATAGCGTCTCCAAACGCTTTGGTCAGCGTCGCCTTGACATCGTCGGGCAGTCCCTTGGGGGCCGCGATTCCACGCCATGCGCCGTAGACCAGGTCATATCCCTGCTCTTTGAAGGTCGGGACATCGGGTATTCTCTCGTCGCGCTCTTCTGACATGACACCGAGTACCCGGAGTTTGCCGGCGTCTACCATCGCTTTTACCTCGCCCCAAGACCAGCAACCGACCTGGACGTGCCCGCCGGCCAGCATGGGAACGCCTTCACTGGCTCCGCCGGTATGCACGTAGGTGAATTTCGCTCCGGATTCCTGCTCGAAGAGCATACCTGCGATGTGCTTTGAGTTGGCAAGGCCGGGAGTGGAAGCAGCCAGCGACTGGGTCTTGGAGGCCTCAACCACTTCATCGAGACTCTCCCACGGAGAATCCGCGTTGACGACAAACACCATGGGGTCAAAAGAGTACATGGCGATAGGATCGTAGGAATCGAGAGTGAAGTCGACGTCCTTGGTAAGGATGTTGGTGACCAGTGACGAAGTCGCGGCACCGAGCGTATAGCCGTCGGCCGCGGCGCGGGCAACGTAGCTTAGGCCTTCCACAGCTCCACCTGTGGGTTTGTTGGCAATGGTGAACTTCTGGCCGAGCGTCTTCTCAACTTCGGTGCAGAGTATACGGCTGGTCAGGTCAACTGCTCCGCCTGCGGCGAAGGGTACTACGAATTCGAGACCCTTTGACGGGTACGCCGGTGCCTCGGATTCTTTGGGAGTACATGCGGAGAGCAGGATGCCTGCAAGTAGAACGAAACATGCTACGACTCTGAGAGTCAATCTCCTAGACACTGCTTTTCATCCTCCTGATTGTGGTTTCTCCGGATCCTTTAGATAATGGGACCTTTCACATAGATGTTCATGAATCGTCCGCAACCGTGAATCTCGGCCTTGGTGAGGGTACCCGAAGCAACATCCACGATCTTGCTCCATATGAGATCAGCCATTTCGTCCAGGGATGCGTGTCTTGTCAGGGCCGCGCTGACATCCACATCCATGTGACTGGCGAGGTGTTGGGCGGTGCGCTCGTTGCCCGTGATCTTGATCACAGGAACGACGGGATGACCCTGCAGAGCACCCCGCCCCGTTGTGAAGAGCACTATGGAGCAGCCCGATGCCGCAAGTCCGGTGAGCAGTTCAGGTTCCCTTCCCGGGCTGTCCATGATGAATAGGCCTTTAGACTGTGGGCGTTCGCCGTACTCGAGGACGCCTTTTATCTTGCCGGTTCCCGACTTCGATATCGCGCCCAGCGACTTCTCCTCAATCGTGGTGAGGCCACCCCTGATGTTTCCCGGAGTGGGCTGCCCTGTACGCATGTCCACCTTCATGGTGAGGCAACGCTCTTCCATCTCGGCGACGATCTTTGGTATCGCAGCCTTCACTTCGGGCGTGCATCCCCGCTGCGCCAAAAGGTGCTCGGCTCCGATAAACTCAGTGGTTTCGCCGAAGATCACTGTCCCGCCTTCGGCGACGAACCGGTCCGTCAGCCTGCCGACGGATGGATTGCAGATTAGGCCTGAGGTGGTATCTGACGAACCACACTTGATACCTATCGTGAGTTCGGTGGCGTCAAAGCTGGCACGCTCTACTTTAGATGCCAGAGACCTCCACTTCTCGCAGACGCGGCGCCCTCTCTCGGTGGCAGGAAGAGTGCCGCCTTCCTCCTGGATCCTAATCACCTCCACAGCCTTGCCAGCGGCGGTGAGTTCTTGGGCGACGGCGTCCGGGTCTACGCCCTCGCAGCCCAAAGACACCAAAATGACGTTGGCGATGTTGGGGTTCTTGCCGATGTTTATGAGCGTCCGCTGGACAAGTGCCAGGTCGGGAGGCAGCTGGCAACATCCATGGCCGTGGACAACAGCGATGGCTCCATCAATACCTTTGGCAATGTCCTCGGTTACCTCGTTGGCACACATAACCGCGGACATGACTGCGGTCGAGTTCCTGACACCTATCGACCCGTCTGGTCTTGCATATCCTAAAAACCGTGTGGCCGCCAATTCCTCTTCCCCCATTGTCCGACTGCCGATTCCGAAACTGCTCAGAATACGAGTCCCGTCGTGTATATGTCAGTGCATTCGTAGTATCCGGTGACTTCGGCGCGGGTTCTCTTGCCGGAAGATACCGCGATAACTTCCCTCTCGATGCCTGCCGCAGCTTCGTCCACGTTGGGCCAGGCGTCCAGGACATCACATACCGAGACATCTATGTGGCTCTTGGCTCGTTTGTAGCTCCGCAGATTGCCCGTGATCTTGAGGACGGGGACGAACGGGAACCCTTGAGGGGATCCATGACCTGTTGTGAAAAGGATCACGTGGGCTCCGCCGGCTGCCAGCGCAGTAAGAGCCTCAGGCTCACGGCCGGGTCCGTCAATCAGCATGAGTCCTTTACCCGTGACTCTTTCGCCGTACGGATACACGCCTGAGACAGGGCAGGTGCCGGTCTTTGTCAGAGCGCCCAACGACTTCTCCTCGATTGTGGTAAGGCCGCCCGACACATCCGCGATCGATACGCCCGCGCTCCGAGGATGGACACCGTGGGCAGCGAGACGCCGCTCCATAGTCTCGACAGCATCTACGATCTTTCTCGACACGATAGCGTCCACTGCGCGGCGCGCCAGGACGTGTTCAGCGCCGATGAGCTCTGTGACCTCGGTGACAAGACAAGTGCACCCCTTGGCAACCAGAGAGTCGACTACATGGCCCACCACGCGGTTTGCGCCCAAACCGGAGATCGCGTCGGAGTCACCGCATTTGATGCCGATAGTCAGGTCGCTGAGGCTTGCTTCGCACCGCTCAGCACGTGATGCCTCGACAACCATCTCTTCGGCTCTGAAGGTCCCCTGCGCAACCGCGAGCGACGTGCCGCCGCAGTTCTCTACACTTATTAGTTCAGCATGCTTTCCGGCAAGGCAGGTCTCTTCCACGATCTGCTCAACAGGCAGGCCCTCACAACCCAGGGCTACGAAGAGGACGGAATGGAGGTTGGGATTGAGCGCAAGTGACACCAGAGTGCGCCTCGTCGCTTCGAGGTCGGCGTCGGCCGCGCAGCAACCCTGATTGTGGGTAAACAACGCCGTGCCGTTCACCGCTTCGGATATGCGCCTTGCAGCAGGAACAGCGCACGCCGAGCATGCCAGGACGCCTACGTAATTGCGTACCCCTATCGAGCCATTCTCTCTCTTGTACCCCAGGAATCTATCACTCAGGATCATGCTTCAGAGACCTCCAAGTCGCCTCTTCCCCGCCGGCTCACAACGTTGTGAACGTGAACGTACTCGCCGGCATCGATACTCTTGCTGGCTATACCGATGACCTCGCCGTACTTCACGACCTCCTCGCCGAGGCCGATGGGTACCAAAGCAAACTTGTGGCCAAACGGTATTTCATCTTTCAGTTCGATCCCTTGGAATCGAGTAGGTCCATTAATGACCGGCCTGAGGCCCGCTTGAAGATCGCTCAAAGCGGTTGCCGTGTTGTCCTTCTCGCTGAGCGCGATGGCATGTGCCACGATTGAACACCTCCCCTCTCGCCCTCTCATGTAGCAAGAAGCGTGCCGAGATGAAATCGTGAGGATAGGAAATTTGGAGAGGAGCGTTGGCGAGCCTAATACATAGGATCAGGAGCCGAACGATGCATGTTTCGTAGATACGCGTTCTACGAGACGGGAGAATATGAGTGAGTTGTGGTCTGCATGTCTCACGCTTGAGACATGAGATATCAATTATGAGACCGCCTACTCGCCTTGGGGGCAGCGGTAAACCCGTACTTATTGAGCTTCCTGTAGACTGTGCTCCTGGATACGCCTAGAGCCTCCGCTATCTTGCGTTTACCTTCCTCGGAAAGGCCAAAGCTGGCGACACATTTGGCGATCTCCCTGCGCTCGGCTTCTTCCAGGCTGTAGACGGGCCTTGTCTCAATTGCATTGTTAGCAGACACTCTGAGCGGTAAGTGTTCAGGCTCTATTGTGTCAGATTCGCAGAACACCATTGCGTACTCCACCGCATTGGCCAGTTCCCTTATGTTGCCGGGCCAAGAATATCCCTGGAGAAGGGCAAGGGCTTCATCCGATATGCTAAGGGCCGTTCTTCCCGTCTTTTGTCCAAGGTGTTCGATGAAATGCGCCACCAAGTCGGGCAGGTCTTCGAGCCGGTCGCGCAGAGCCGGTATCTCTATTGAGATGACGCCAAGGCGGAAGAAGAGGTCGGCTCGAAAAGCGCCGGCCTTTACCTGTGCGGATAGGTCTTTGTTGGTGGCGGCAATAACCCGGGCATTTACCTTCTTGGGCTCGCGCCCGCCTATCCTATCGATCTCACCCAGGTCGAGAACCTGCAAGAGCTTGCCTTGCATCTCCAAAGGGAGATCGCCTACTTCATCGAGCAGGATGGTCCCTTTGTTGGCGAGCTCGAATTTGCCGGGTTTCCCGCCTCGCTTTGCACCCGTGAAGGCCCCCTCTTCGTAGCCGAAAAGCTCGCTCTCGATAAGTGACGGAGGGAGTGCGCTGCAGTTTACAGCCACAAACGGTCCTGTTCGGCGGGCACCCCGGGCGTGGATCCAACGAGCCGCAAGGCTCTTCCCCGTCCCCGTTTCCCCGGTTAGCAATACTGTGCTGTCGATTGAGGCCGCCTTGGTGAGCTCAGTTTTCATCCGTTGGGCCACCTGGGAACTGCCAACCAGTGCCGGCTCATCTGCGCCGGTCGCTGCGGTGCTGGCCGGCTGTGCGGATGCAGGGACTCCGTGCCTCCTAATGAGCGCGACCCACTTGATCCTGGAGCCGGCAAGCGAAAACGGGAGCAGAGATACGTCGCAGAGCTGCGGGTTCCCATTGAGAGAGATGGGAATCGTCGCGCGTGAAATGCGAGTGAAATCTAGTTTCGACAAGCTCTTTGGATCCAACATATCGTACAGAGTCTTGCCTTCGGGCATGGCGCTGGAAAGCCACTGGCTCCTCGCCAGAACTTGACCCGCCTGGTCTATGAAGATGAACCCCGCCCCTATCTCGTCCAGCGACTTCTCCAGAATCACCGCCGGACCGTCAAAGGAGGAGATGCGCTCATTTTCAGTGCTGAGTCTGAGGATGGCCTCTCCAAGCAGACTCAGAATAGTCGCCATGTTGCCGTTCGAGTGCTGTTCGTCATCTGGAGCGGGCCCCAGTACCACGATGGAGCCTCCGGGCTGAACCAGGAGGTCAACCGCCACCTTCCCGCCCGAACCAAACGAGATCTCAGACGAAAAGCGCGCCTTTCCCGCATGTCTCTTCACTGCTTCCCGGCACTCACGACGCCATTTCGAAGTATCGGAGTCGGGCGAAAAGGCGCCTGTCCCAAAAATGAGATCAAAAGATGGGTCCAGAACTCCAATATCTCTGTGCAGGGCTTTTGATGCGAGTTCAAGCGCCTGCCTGGCCCATAGCCTGTCCGATTCCGCTTTAATTTGGGGTCACCATCCGTTCTTCCAGCCGTACCTGCGCTGATTCGACACCTTTCATCATACAGCAACGGTCTCTGTGCGGGAAGGTGCGAGTTTCAGAAATGGGACACGCGCCCAATGGCATGAAGTTTGCTTGACTTACTGTGTGGGGAACGCCGAAGGCGAGAAAACATACTTAGGAGGAAGGTCCCATGGGTTCGCACATGATTGACTCGTTCTTGTTCCAGCACGTCGTGTCTACGGACGACATGAGAGAAGTATGGGATGAAAAAACCAACGTTCAAAGGCTGCTAGACGTTGAGGCTGCTCTTGCCAAGGCAGAAGCCAAACTGGGGATCATTCCAAATGAGGCCGCAGAGGAAATCTGCCGCAAGGCCAAGTTCGAGTATATCAACATGGAGGACGTCCGGGCCGGGATCAGGAAGACCGGCCACAGTTTGGTGCCTCTCCTAAGGTCCCTCGAGAAGGCTTGCGACGGTGACTTTGGCCAGTACATCCACTACGGTGCCACCACCCAGGACATCCGGGACACCGCGATGGTTCTCCAGCTCAGGGACGCGAGGGCGATTATCCTCAAAGATCTGGAAGGGCTGCGAACGGAACTTATCGCTCTAATACGCAAGTACAAGGACACGCCCGTTGCCGGACGTACCCATGGCCAACAGGCTCTTCCAATTACTTTCGGGTTCAAGGCAGCCGTTTGGCTAGATGAAGTACAGCGCAACATCGATCGACTAGTAGAGAGCAAGGACAGGCTCCTCGTTGGAAACATGACCGGAGCGGTTGGGTCCTACGCTTCGTTTGGAGACCTGGGACGTGCCGTAGAAAAAGAAGTGATGGATTCGCTCGGGATTGGGACACCGGCTATCTGCTGGCATGCAGCAAGGGACCGGTTCGCTGAGTTCCTGTCCATACTTGCCCTCACCGCTTCTACCTGTGCCAGAATCGGGCAAGAGATCTTCAACCTCCAGGCCACAGAAGTCGACGAGCTCGAGGAGGCGTTCACCGAGGGCAAAGTGGGCAGCAGCACAATGCCCCACAAGCGGAACCCGGGCACCTGCGAGGTCATTATGAGCATGGCCAAAATGGTGCGTGGAAACGCCGCGGTGATGACCCAGGTGATGGAGCAAGAGCATGAGCGCGACGGCGCCCAGTGGCGCACAGAATGGGCGATCATCCCCGAAACCTGCCAGTACGCCGGATGCTGTGTACGATTCTGCAAGAATCTCGTCGCCAATCTCAAAGTGAAGCCCGAGAAGATGAGGAAGAACCTCGACATCCTAAAGGGCCTGCTCCTGTCGGAACGCGTCATGTTCACTTTGGCCGACAAAGTTGGAAAGCAGCACGCACACGAGTTGGTCTACGAGCTGTCTATGAAGGCATTCGAAAACGACATCTACCTGAAGGATGCGCTCTTGGCCGACCCGCGAACCAAAGAGCTCCTGACGGCTGAGGAAATCGACAAGGCTCTGGATCCGGCAAACTACCTTGGATTGTGCGAGGAAGTGGCATTGAAAGTGGCATCTCTTTGCGAGGAGAAGGCCAATGCGTCCAATAGCTGAAGAACTGGCCGCTTTCATACACGACCTTGACTTCGACAGAGTGCCTGCCGAAGTCATTGAGAAGGCAAAGTGGTGTCTGCTTGATTGGATCGGCTGCGCCGTTGCGGGCCTAGACAACAAAGGAGCAGGTATCCTGGTTGACTTCGCTCTCAGCCAGAATTCCGGAGGCGAGTCGACCGTCGTTGGCCACAGAGGGGGATCTTCCCCTCTGTGGGCCGGGTTTGCCAACGGTGCCCTTTCCCACGCGGCGGAGATGGACGACGGCCATAAGAAAGCGATTATGCACGGGGCCGTAGTCACGATTCCTGCAGCCGCCGCGTTGACGCAAGAAAGGCACCTTTCGGGCAGAGAGTTGCTCCTGTCCATCATTGCAGGTTACGAAGTGGCTCTCCGTACGGGAGAAGCCACGGGCAAGTCACACTACGCTTTTTGGCACACAACAGCGACGGCAGGCACGTTTGGGGCAGCGGCCGCTTCGGCACGGGCCATGGGACTTGACGCCGAAAAGATAGCAGACGCTCTGGGAACGGCCGGGACTCAGGCTTCAGGCCTGTGGCAGTTCCTCGACGACAAAGCCATGAGCAAAGTCCTGCATACGGCTAAAGCCTCCTTAAACGGAATGCTGGCGGCCTACCTGGCGGACAAAGGGTTCACAGGCCCGCACCGCATATTCGAGGGAGAAAAGGGCTTCGTCGCGGCCACGTCAAAAAGCCCGAACATCGACGCCCTAACGAAAGGCTTGGGAGAGTCCTACAAGATCATGGAGAGCAACTTCAAGGTACACTCGTCATGCGGGCACACCCACTCACCCATTGACGCGCTTTTCAAGATCACCGGACAGTACAAGATATCTCCTGAAGACGTGCGCTCCATCAGGCTCTCCACCTATACGGAAGCGCTGGGACTCATCGCGAATCCAAATCCCGCGACGCCGTTTGAAGCGATGTTCAGCGCCCCCTTCTGCTTGGCGACGGCACTCGTCTCAGGCAGGGTCGACTTCGAAAGCCTGGGACCGGAGGCCCTCGCCAATCCGGTAATCCGTGAACTGGCCAACAAGGTTGAGATCGTTGTAGACCCGGAGTATGACCGGCGCTTCCCTTCGTGCCGCCCGACAAAAGTTGAGGTGTTCCTGAACAACGGAACGTCTGTCGCGCAGGAAAACTTCTTTAGGAAGGGCGATCCGGAGAATCCGCTCGCTCGCGAGGATCTAGTGGCCAAGTTCCAGAATCTCGCAGGAAACAGGCTGGGTCCGGAGAAGACCGAGGCCATCGTCAAAGCGACTTTTAGCATTGAGGATGCCTCAGATGCCGGACTGCTCTTCCGGATGCTTGAAATGTGAGCGGCCGGTTGCCGCGCACGCCAAACATATCTAGGAAGCAGGTGACTCTTGTATGAAGGTTCTATGCGTCGATTCAGTCCGGAAAGCTGTCAGGGATCTGTGTATCCAAGCCGGCACCCGGCTCCCGGACGACGTCTTGACCGCTCTTGCGAAAGCAAGCGAGACAGAGGACAGCCCGTTAGGCAAGGAAGTCCTTGGGGCGATAGTCAAGAACGCCAACCTCGCCAAGGAAACGAAGATCCCGATCTGCCAAGACACAGGCGTGACCTATGTCTTCCTAGAGTTGGGCCAGGATCTGCACCTTGTGGGCGGCGATCTTCGTGAAGCCGTCACGAAGGGCGTCGCGGAAGGTTATGTCGAAGGCTATCTTAGGAAATCAGTCGTCAAGGACCCCCTGTTCGACAGGTCGAACACTGGCGACAACACTCCACCGGTAATCCACGTGGAGATCGTTCCAGGGTCGAACCTGGCGATTACCGTGTTCCCCAAAGGCACCGGCAGTGAAAACATGAGCGTCCTGAACATGCTCACTCCTTCCGCAGGAGTGGAAGGAGTCAAGAGAATGGTTCTAGACGCCGTGGCTAAGGGCGGCGCCAACGCGTGCCCGCCCTTGATCGTTGGGGTAGGAGTCGGCGGAATGATGGATACCGCCGCGTATCTCGCAAAGAAGGCAGTGCTGCGGCCGGTAGGAACGCCTAACCCCGATCCAAAAGTCGCAGAACTAGAAGAAACCCTACTACGCGAAGTGAACGCACTAGGGATCGGCCCCTCCGGACTGGGCGGGTCGACGACCGCCATCGCTGTCCACATCGAGACCTACCCCACCCACATTGGCGCGCTGCCTTGCGCCGTCAACTTGCAGTGCCACGCCGCGAGGCGGGCTTCTATAGTCCTTGAAGGCGAGGAGGTGGCCGACTGTGGCTAAGACAGACTCTTTCTGGGAGGGTGCTATCCCGGTTCGCGTACCCTTTGATGGGGCAGCAGACCCAGCAAGAACGCTGCCGATGGGGACCCGGGTCCTCTTGTCGGGCGTGGTCTACACAGCGAGAGACGCGGCTCACAGAAGGATCGTTGAAGCGCTGGATAAGGGGCTCCCGCTGCCTCTTGAGCTGAAAAACCAGGTAATCTACTATGCCGGCCCGTGCCCGCCCGCTCCCGGGCAGGTCATCGGGTCATTGGGGCCCACCACAAGCACTAGGATGGACGCGTACGCACCTCGACTCATGGCGGCAGGACTGGGCGGGGCCATTGGCAAGGGCCGCCGCAGCGCTGAAGTCATGTCGGCGATAGCCAAGTACAACGCCCCTTACTTCGTGACGATCGGCGGCGCCGGAGCGCTCCTATCGGGAACCGTTAAGAAGGCCGACCTCATCGCCTACCCCGATCTCGGGCCGGAAGCGATATACCGGCTGGAGATCGAAAACTTCCCGGCAATAGTCGGGATCGACGTCAAAGGCAACGACATCTATGAACGGGGGAATCCACGGTGAGTCTTAGAGATGAAGCGTTGGAACTGCACCGTAAGAACCACGGAAAACTCGAAGTCAAGAGCAAAGTGCCTCTCAGGGATAGAAAAGACCTTTCGTTGGCCTACACTCCCGGCGTGGCGGAAGCCTGCATGGAGATAGCCAAGAACCCTGACGCAGCGTATGAGTACACGCTCAAGAGAAACCTCATCGGCGTGGTGTCAGACGGCTCAGCCGTGCTGGGGCTCGGAGATATCGGTCCGGGCGGGGCGATACCCGTCATGGAGGGTAAGTCGCTCCTCTTCAAAGCCTTTGCGGACGTTGACGCCTTCCCCCTCTGCATCGCGACCAAGGAAGTAGACGAGATAGTGCAGTTCGTAAAGTGGATTGAACCCACGTTGGGCGGAGTGAACCTGGAGGATATCGCAGCTCCCAAGTGTTTCGAGATCGAGCGGCGCCTCAAGAGGGAAACCTCCATACCCATATTCCACGACGATCAGCACGGGACCGCCGTAGTGGTACTCGCCGCGCTTTTGAACGCGCTGAAGGTGGTAGGCAAAACCGCGGAGTCGGCCAGAGTAGTGGTCTCAGGGGCTGGCGCAGCAGGAATCGCAACAGCCAATCTGCTCATCGACGTAGGATTCCAGGAGGTCCTGGTCTGCGACAGCAGAGGGATTATCTACGCCAGCAGGCCGGACGGGATGAACCCCTTCAAAGAAGAAACCGCCAGGAGAGGAAACAGGCGAAGCCTCAAGGGCACAATTGAGGATGCTCTGGTGGGAGCGGATATCCTCATCGGAGTCTCAGCCCCGAACACGATCACTACCGAGATGGTCAAGAAGATGGGTAAGGATCCCATCGTCATCGCCATGGCCAACCCGGTGCCCGAGATCTTCCCTGAGGATGCTCTCGCGGGAGGCGCCAGAGTAGTCGGTACCGGCCGTTCGGACTATCCCAACCAGGTCAACAACGTACTAGCCTTCCCCGGCATCTTGCGGGGCGCTCTCGATGCGCGCGCGAGCGATATCAACGAAGCGATGAAACTGGCGGCCGCAAAGGCCATCGCCGGACTCGTGTCGCCCTCGGAACTGAAGCCCGACTACATCATCGTGGACCCCTTCGACAAAAGAGTGGGCCCCGCCGTCGCGAAAGCGGTCGCTAAGGCCGCTATAGATTCAGGCATTGCCAGGGCGGAGATCGACCCGGAGGAGTTCTACAAGTAAGAAAGCAGGATAGGAAGTCATACCGGATCCGAGCACTGGAATTGAGAGGGGGCCGTGAAGGCCCCCTTCGGTTTTGGGAGTGACCATAAAGCATTACAGGCGACGCGTTGACACTCCCCAAAACGGTCCCTCCCGTCAGTTGGTCGAGGCGGTGGCATCAGGTAAGAGATCGTCACCCCTGGACCTGGTTGATGACGAGGAGAATCGCTCAGAGTGCCGAAACGGAGAGTGAGCCTTCTATCGGCGGAAAAAGCGAAACGCAAGGAGGAATCCTCAATGGGTTACAGGATCGCAGTTATGACAAGCAGCCCGAACAAGGATGGGCTCACAGCGGCGTGCGGAAGAGCGGTCCAAGAAGGTTCAACCTCTGCGGGCGCCATCGTCGACCTTATCGACCTCAACTCCTACAACATAGGTAGATGCCAGGCTTGCGGTACAGGTTACGGGACGTGCCGAACAGAGCACCGCTGCCAGGTCAAAGACGACTTCCAGGGCCTGCATGAACGGCTCGTTAGCGCAGACGCATACGCAGTCGTGACCCCTGTATACTGGGGCGACCTAAGCGAGTCCGCGAAAGCCTTCCTCGATCGAGTCCGTAGGTGCGAGGCAACCTCAAGAGAAGCCAGCAGGCTTGCGGGCAAGCCCTGCATAGGAGTAGCGGCAGCCGGAGGAAGCGGTGCAGGCACCATCACCTGCCTTCTCAACATGCAGCAGTTGTTCAACCACGTACGCTCCGAGATATTCGATCTAGTCACAGTGACGCGGAAATCCAGACCCTACAAACTGCCGGCCATCGAGGCGGCCGCGAAGGCGATGGTCGAATACATGAGAGATAAAGCAGCGCAGTGAGTTGGGAGACCATAGAGCCGGCGGGGGGATATCTTGCGGGATATCTCACTGGTGGGGCTATTCCGCCGGAGGTGTGCGCTAGTGGGGGCGTTTCGCGGGATGTGTGCACCGGCGGGGATGTGGCCGCCAGACCTGTGCACTGGTGGGGACGTTCTGTGGGAAATATGCACCTGCGGGGACGTTCGGCGGGAAATATGCACCCGCGGGAACGTTCCAGCGGGACATGTGCACCCGTGGGGACGTCCGGCGCGGTTTTGGCGGATACGCTGGTCACTTAGTGAATTTGACCCGAGACCCGGGATCGGGCGGGGCCCCTCCCTCACCGAGGCGCGAGTCGCGCCGGATCACCCTTCGTCAACACCCACCAGCGAGTCCCACAGTGAGCCGGCTTCGCGCAGTACGCACATTCCATTGAATTGCGTCTTTCTGCGGGCGATGGCGGCCCAGATGGGCTTCCGGAGAACCAAATTCTCGCCTGAGCGGACGAACGTAGGGGGAGGCCTCAACAGATCGTCCTCCATCGCCCAGGAAAACAGAAGCCCTAACAAGACAGCGTACGTCATCTCCAGGTAGTCACCGGGCCCCTCAAGATAGGAGTACCGGCCAGTTTTCCACAGCTGGACGATATCATTCATACATTGTGATGCCCCGATGGCAACCTCTCTTATGGCAGAGCGAAGGGCCGGCAGGCCACGGATAACCTCCAAAGCCGGCAAAGCATCGACGTTCAGACGTGCGTTGCCGCGGCGGGCAAGCATCCTGGAGGTATCTATGAACTCCAGCAGCACCAGCGGCCTGGATACCAGTCCCGCCATCATGACGTTCAGATCTTCGTCGGCCGTCCTCAGGATCCAGCCTGCGGACGGGTCCTCCAGCACCGGCAGAATCTTGGAGTACTCCCGATAGAATCCACCCCAGGGGACGCACAGCCGCATGTCCTTTCCGGCGATAAGAGCACTAACCCGGGAGTAAGTCCCTGTGACGTGAGTTCCTAGGGCGAAGACGGTACCCAGCCGCTGTTCGGAAGTCCTCATGTCCCAGATACCAATTTCGCGCTCACGTTCTCTGAGGGCGAACACCAGGAGGGTCTGCGCCGGCAAGAGCATTCCTTCGGCTCCGCATAGGGCCTCAGCCTCCACCCTATCCAGAAAAGCGGCGAACGGAGGGTAGATACGGGTCTTGGCGGCCTCATACACCTTCACTGCGACCTCTGCTTGCGTTTCATCGAGATACGGAAACAAAGGCCTTACGGTATCGCCGATGGCGGCAGCAAGGCCGAGGATTGGGGCCTTCAGCTCTCCCCTATACAGCGATTCCAACCTTTCTGGTTCCAAGAGACTGTCGGGCCACTCCCGAAACCGTTCCAGAATCGCCTCGGCGCGAATGAAGTTCGTGCACAGCCGCCAGGTTATGAGCCCCTCGCCCTTGGGAACATACTTCATTTCAGACTTCATGGAGGAGAGGACCATCCCGCTGTCGCCCCAACCCATTACATCACTTCCTCACGGTCATCGTCCGAATGGAGGACAACCTCAGGACGGATCACGCCGGCCCTGATATGGGTGACTCCCCTTATAGACACAGCGCCTCGCTCGTGTTCTCGAAGGAGAGAGAACACTTCTTCTCTCATTCGGACCGGGTGGAAGCCTTCCATTACCACGATTGGATATGGCACATCATCATCGCCGGTGATGCCGAGGTTCGCGTCGCTTCCGACAAGCGAGAGAACGGTCTCCGATGGCATGTATCCCAGGATAGCACCGGCCACTCCGGAGTCCTTCGCCGCGGACAATGCCTCAACGGACGCAGTTCCTTGAACCGCGAGAATGGCTCCCTGCTCTACCTGGACAGACGTGTCGAGGTCGCCCCGGATCGTGTGGAGGGGTCCAAATGCTTCTCCGCCCAGCCCCCAAACACCCTCCAGTCTCACTGCCTTGCCGCTCACCTCAATGCCTGCGTCCGGGATCACTGCAGTCACCCGGCCCCGGATGTACGCCTTCACATCAGGCGACGGGAATGCAGGGGTGATGGTTAAGGTTCCTCTCTCCAGGTCTATCTCCCGGATTCTCCCGTAGATTGGAGAGGTCACTACCCTGTGCCTAGGCAGGTTGCGGTCGATTGCGGCCAACACCTGACCCTTTGCCACCAGCGTTCCTGCCCTCACGCCCGGCGCCCTGTTATACTCTAGTTCCTTGGGAGGGATCCTCAGTTCGCGGGCCGCATGGACGGTGACGGGCCCCGTGGTCTCGCCTAATTCAACGATTTCGCGGACGTACACATTACCCAAGTTCCGGGATATCGCGGAGACCACGCCATCCACAGGGCACCTGACCGCCCGCCTATCGAAGAATTCGGACCGGGCGGCCAACGTTTCCCCGGCCTTGACGCGGTCGCCTGCCGTCTTGACCATGTGCCGGGGGAGATGGCGGGGCTCAAGACCGATGGTCGAAGCAGCGTTCACCCTAACCATTCTGCCGGGCAGCGCTTCAATCTTGGCCACGACAGTGTCCGGCTCAACATGGTCTCCGCGTGCTACGAGGATACGGGCGGAAGAAGGAATCTGGCGGAAGTATGTCAGCAACTCAGGCTTCACTCCAGGCCACCCGCCTTTGCCCCGCCTTCATGGAGGTCGTAGGCCCCGATCTGAGTTGCCCACTTGGCGTTCACGCGTGCCCTCTCGGCCGGGTCATCGGGCAGCGCTAGAGGCCGCCCCCGGGCGTCAACTATGACTCCCACAGTCCCGCCTACGGTATCAAACTCGAGGCGCCTCATGCCCCTGAAACTTGTCTGACCGAGCGGCTCCGCCTCTACCCTGGCTTTCTCGCCTTGAGGCAGGGGGAGCACCCGTATGTCTCCGGCGTCAACAAGCGCCGTGATCCGCTCTCCGCCAACCGTAAGGCCGACGGACACCGCGGGTTGCCCCGGAGGCCCGACGGTTGCCGGCGCGACGACCGGACCCAACGGTACGAGGCAGTCCTTCTCAAGCACATTGAGGGCGGCGTCTGGATCCAGGCGGGAGAGCACCCCCAGGTGCGGCATCATGAAGACGCTGTCCACAGCCAGGAACGTCCTCCCTTCCGGCTGCAGTGCATTGAGCAGCATCAAAGCCGCCTGGTTCCGCCTTGGGGCATGGGACAGCGCGCCTCCGGATCCAATAAAGAGGCCTATCCTGGAAACCTCTATCGCTCCGGCCGATTGCCCGACCGTTCCCTCGTCGCCCTCTGCGAAAAAGCGGGTGGAGATAGAAGTCGATTTTCGAGGTAGCAGAACGGCCACCGTCCGGTGCTGGACAAACGCGAGCCTGATGGCCTCTGTCGCCAGCGCCTGCTCAACCTGCAGATCCCGCTGGCTGCGGGGTAGCGTCGTAGGGTGGATAAGCTTGGTCAGGATCCGGTCCGCGACCCGATAAGGCGATATTTCAAACGGAAGCCACCTTGCGATGTTGTCAAGGCCGGCCTCAACCAGGACATTTCCGGAGGAATAGCTCATACCGAGATTGGCGCTGACCGACCGGAAGAACGTGCCTCCAACCACGGAAAACACGTCGGTCGTCGCGCCTCCGATATCGACTCCGAGGATATCGGTAGCTTGCCTGCTCGAAACGAGCTCCATGATGCGTCCGACAGCAGCGGGGGTGGGTAATATGTCTTCGTCAACCCAGGAGCTAAGTTTTCCGTAGCCTGGTGCCTGCTGCATCACGTGAGACATGAACAGCTCGTGTATGGCGTATCTGGCAGGGCCAAGGACCTCCCTTTCCAGAGAAGGCCGCAGGTTATCCACGACGGTGAGATCGTAGAGATCCGAGAGCGTATCCCTCACGATCTCGCTCGCGTCTTTGTTCCCTGCGTATATCACGGGGATCCGGAAGTCTCGTCCAAAGCGCGGCCTAGGGTTGGCGGCGTTAAGGATGTCACAAACCTCAAGCACATACTGGGTATTGCCTCCGTCCAGGCCACCGGCGATAAGGACCATATCTGGCCTGCAGTTGCGAACGGCATCCATTTTCACGAAGCCCTGCCTGCTGTCATCGGTTGCCATGACATCCAGGATGATCGCCCCGCCACCCAGCGCTGCACGCCGGGCGCTGTCCGCGGTTACGCTCTTGGTGAGCCCAAAGACAAGGATCTGAAGGCCGCCTCCGGCGCTGGAGGTAGAAAGATACCTGTACTGCCGGCGAGTCCCTTCCCCCGGCTCCCTGCAGACCTCCGAGACCAGCTCGCGTCCGACGACCGCCTCGAGCCTGCGGAGCGCGCTCATCACTCCCACGGTAACGTCCTCAAACGGCTTCTCCACCGTGGTCGGAGCCTCTGCCCTTCCCACAAGGCGTGCTCCATCGCTTCCACGGCCTACCAGGATCGCCTTTGTGGTGGTGCTGCCGACATCCGTAATCACGTATGAAGGAGGCAACGCGTCCCCTCCTCCCTCAAGACGTACTGAAGCAAATCTTCTTAACTTCGGCTGGGGCTGAATCGGTGGGTCGAGTATTGCTGCTGTCTAGGTTATTGGTATGCAGTCGCTTTCGATGCGATAATCCCGGTTCCCTGCCGCGACATCTCACCTTAGCAAGCCGGCGGTGATTAGCCTCATCTGCTCGGTCATCAGCGGCCGAAACACGACCCTCGAATAGGATTGGTCATTCGTTGATAATCATTGCTTTTCGTTGCCCCCGGTGATACTCTCACACTGGAGGTGGCGCAATGGAAAGGTTGCTCACGCCGGACGAAGCGGCATCGCTTCTCAGGGTATCGGTTTACACAATCAAGGAATACGCACGCAAGGGGATCGTGCCTGCTATCAAGGTCGGTGGCGTCTGGCGTTTTCCGGAGTCGGGGCTCATGAAACCATCACAGGCGACCTACCCGCTCCGCTCAGGAGCGCAAGATGCCATTGCGGTCAAGGATGCTGTCACTTTCTCGGAACACCGTAAGGTTTACCGCCAAAGTCCTGAGAACCCGCCGATCCATGCGCTGTACGAGAGGAGAAAAGCGGCCAGCCAAGCCTTGGAGTCGATTAGAGCCAGATCAAAGCCGTGCTCGGTGGCGGATATGGTCCGCGAGGCGAAGGAAGAACAGAGATTTCGTGGTGACGAATTATGAGTTGGACGCCCCCTCCCATCGTTCCCGACGTCCAACCTATAGCAGTTGTGGACGCCAGTGTCGTTGCCAAGTGGTTCCTTAAAGATGAAATAGCCTGTAGTGCCGCCGTACAGATGAAAGAGGATTTCGTCGAAGGCCGCATTTCGATAGTAGCTCCGAGTCTCTTTGTGTACGAAATGGCCAGCCTCCTCGGCGTCTCCGTGAAAAGGGGCAGGTTGACCGCCCAAGACGCAATCGATGCTTTCGAAGAACTTACGGCAATGAGGATTCCCTTGATCGAGCATAGCACCATCACCCCGCTAGCCGTTTCCATGGCCGCAGCCAACGGACATTCAGCTTACGACAACGCCTACGTTGCGTTGGCAATGGCGCTGAACTCACAATTCTATACAGCTGACAAAGTGCTCCTACGGAACCTCGGTACTAAGTATGCCGGCTGGGTAAGGGATATCGATGCATATAGCTGCTCTATGGTGTGATCTGGATTGCCCACGCCTGCGGATATGCCAAGCCTCTTTGCCGCAGCCAAGTAACCGGTATAGTAGGTATCGCCTGCGTCTGCGAAGTTGTCCTCCGGGTTCGTGTCGGGAGCTATGCCGTATGCCTTCATCAACATGACGATGAACTGTCCTCTGGTCAGCTTCGCTTCCGGGCTAGGATTGCCCAAATGCACAATTACGCGTCGGCAAGCGCGCTTTGCTGTCCTGCTCGCGTTGGTGTTTGGACTACTATGCTCACTCGTGACCTCCTGTGAGTCCGGGCTTACCGCCGATGAGAAGATGGCAGATTTCCGCTATCTCTTTGAGATACTGCGGGACAACTGAACAATGGCCACACTACCATCATGCCGCTGCAGATCTATGAGATGATCTTGGATCTTCCTGCGGAGATGAAGCCCTGGCTCGACGAGGCGGTCAAGACTGATTCAGAGACCGTGTCCCGGTGGTACGGGTACGCTTCTAGTCCGCTGCAATATCCGAAGGGGCAGAGCCTCCCCTTTCGAGCGTGGTACTGCCGCGGAGAGTACGTGGTCTATTGGGTATTGGAGGACTTTGGCTCGAAGGACGGCGTCATGCCGTGAGACATATTGCTCAGCATTAACGGCCAGCCCGCGCACGAATATGTGAAGAACTTGAGAGGACTCATGAGGCTCCGCCTCGATCCGGTGCGAGGGCGCCTGTATTTGACCGACTTCCTGCCTCCTTACAGCAAAACACCCTACGAAGTCGAGTTCGGGCAGACGGACGGAACTGTGATCCGGGCAAAGGTGGGCTTCGGACCGGCGACAGGCTTCAGGCGCACTCCACGATTGCCAACCAACCTGAGCCGAACTGACAACGTGTATACAGCCATGCTCGAAGAAGGAAAGGTCGCGTATCTGCATATCAATCGGATGACTCCGTTTGAGCAAGCCGAGGAGGATGCTCAGATCCTGAAGGAATTCTCCGCGAAGCTGCGGGACGTGCCCGCCCTGATCATCGACATCAGGGGCAACGGCGGCGGCGATGACAGGTTCTGGATGCACAACATAGTCCGTCCACTGGCCACGAAGCCCCTCAGCAAGAGCGGCATAGGGGCGATGAGGAACGGGGAGTTCATCCGCCCCTTAGTTCAGGCCAACTCGGACATCGGCTCGAAAGTCGAGGGATTGAGCGGAACGGCTCAACTGATGAACAAGGATGATATCGTGAAAACTCTCTCGAGCGAGCAGCTGAGCAACCTACCACACGAAATCTTGAGACGGAGTTCTTGCCTCTAGGCATTGGAGAGACGACAATCTCGGCGTCGGACGAGTACCCTTACCACGGCAAGGTGTTTCTTCTGGTTGACTTCAGCGTGTATTCGTCCGCCCAAGGCCTTCACGCAGTTCTGCAAAGGGAGCGGTTGGGCAACTTTGGTGGGAGAACACACGGGCGGAGGCAACGATGCGTTCACTCCTGCAATGGTGACACTGCCAAACAGCAAGATCCCGATCTTCTTCGCGGTAGGTATGGGCCTCAACCCCGACTTCAGCGCCGTTGAAGAAGCCCTCACGGCACCTGACGTACTCGTTGAGCTAAGCCCTGAGGACATAATCAGACTGGTAGAGGCAACTTCCGCAGGGCAGGTCTTTACGGAGCCGGACCCGGCTTACGACCCGGCGCTGCGGGAGTGCATACGGATGGCGCTGGAGGCAAGGTAGGTGGGCTGTGGCCTCAAGGCAGCATCACAACACAGCACACCCCTCCTTCATCGGTCAAGCGAGACTGAGTCTGTTCTCCTGGCAGTACGCAATTAAGGCGTTGTCCAGCACCTTAGTTCTGGAGGTGCGCCACCCGTCCCCTACGTACTGGCCGGAGGCGACATCCCTCGCGAGCTCGGCAAGGCCGCGATAGGCCTGCTCGAAGAAACGGCGCTGCCCGTACTGGAACTGGCTGCCGTAACACCGGAAA
>JBMNKK010000002.1:0-22161 GCA_050952125.1 Bacillota bacterium | reverse complement strand
CTTCACTAAAACGACACACGTGGTAATCTAAGCACCTCTTTTTGATAACAATACGGACACAGCAGTCCGCTGCTAAGTTGTTACAGCTTAGAATGACTACGTATCCGAGTAAGGACTGCGCTAATTATGGTAAGACCCATGCTGATAATCACAACGGAAGCAAAAAAGTTCCCCCATAAAATTCGCGTAGGGTTCTCCCAGGGGCTAAGAATCGTAAGCTTGTGCGGAAACCATTCTTCTGGAGGTTGCAGCCAACTTTCTTGCTGAACAAAAGATAGTGGAGCGCCAAAACGGAGATCGTTAAGTTGGCTAGGTTCAGTCACTGTCACAGGGATAATTAACGGTGTTATCCCGACTATTATCAGACTGATGATTATAGTGAGGGTGATAGTTTTCGAGTTCAAGACACTCACCTCTTAATGCTAATGACTGAGCGACATGATACTTAGAGGTTTTTCTTTTCGCTATCTGTAAATCCTATACATCCATCAAATGACAAGTTCAATAACTAGAATGAACGGTAGTGAATCTAGACTTAAGCGATTCCCAAGTACTGAACGGAATTTCTAAGCGAAATCCAGCCTTGAGGGGAGATGGGGTTATGCCTCCGAAAGCTTCGCACGCTATGCGGTACATTGACGAGAGAAGGTCTCTGATAACCGGGATATCCGACAGTATCTGGCGTTACGCGGAAGTAGGACTTCGCGAGGAAAAGTCGGCCAAGTGCCTCGCCGACGCGTTGGAGGCAGAGGGGTTCCGGGTAGAGCGAGGCGTGGCAGGAATGCCAACGGCGTTTGCTGCGACCTGGGGATCGGGCCGCCCGGTTATCGGCTTCCTCGGCGAGTATGATGCCCTTCCCGGAGTGTCCCAAGATGCAGTTCCAACCCGCAAGGAGCTTGAGAGGGGCGGCACCGGACACGGTTGCGGCCATAACCTCCTGGGTGCCGGCGCGTTCGCGGCGGCCATTGGACTTAAGCACGAGCTCGAGAAACGAAACCTTCCCGGAACAGTGAAGTACTTCGGTTGTCCTGCTGAAGAGAATTTTAGCGGGAAGGCCTTCATGGCGCGGGACGGCCTGTTCAACGATTGCGACGCGTGCCTTACCTGGCATGCCGGTTCGGTCAACCGGGTATGGACGGGTTCATCTCTGGCCAATAATGCCGTGAACGTGACGTTCCACGGGCGGACTGCCCACGCTGCAGGAGATCCTTACAACGGCCGCAGCGCCCTGGATGCGCTGCAGCTCATGAACATGGGGGTAGAGTTTCTCCGCGAGCATATGCCCCCCAGGGCCCGCGTTCACTACGTGATAACTAACGGGGGAGGCCAGCCTAACGTCGTTCCGGCAGTAGCCAGTGCCTGGTACCTAGTGAGAGCTCCCAGAAGGGAAGAGGTAGACGACCTTTACGCACGTGTCATCAAGTGCGCTGAAGGCGCGGCGATGATGACCGAGACAAGGTGTGAGGTTGAACTCATAAAGGCTATCTGGAACGTTCTCCCCAACACAACGCTTGAGACTGTGCTTGAAGAGAGTGCACTGAGAGTTGGGGCCCCGCAGTTCGATGAGGATGACCGCGCGTTTGCCGAGGAGATATCCAAGACCTTTGTTCCCGGTCAAAGAGAAGCGTCCCTCCGGAAAGAACGGCTTCCAGCCGAGCTATTCAGCCAGGTACTTAACAACAGATGGGTGTTAAGGCCCGAAGAACCGTCCGATACGGAGGGCTCTACCGATGTCGGCGACGTTAGCTGGTGCTGCCCGACGGCGCAGATAAGGACCGCGTGCCAAGCACTAGGGACTCCGGGGCACTCGTGGCAGTACGCCGCGCAAGCGGGGATGAGCATCGGGCACAAAGGGATGCTGGCGGCAGGGAAGATCCTGGCCGAGGCAGGTTTTGAACTGATGACCAACCCTGCGGTGCTTGCGAAGGCAAAAGAGGAGTTCAGGAGAGCGACAGGGGGGCGCCCCTATTACAGCGCCATTCCCAAGGATCACAAACCGAAGTTCGATCAGTTCAAGAGGTAGGAGATACCGGGGCAGCCGGTGCAATGGTGTTAACGTATGGCGGTTGTGCCGCCTACTCTTTTGTTCTCTTCCACCGCCCCATCCTGAACCAGATGAAGCTGGCCACGCCTTTGAACAGGCCATCCGCCGCCATCGCCCACCAAGCGCCCTCAACGCCGGTGCGGACTACGTTGATTAGGTAATGCGTCATTACGAGGCGTATCGGCCAAGCGGCGACGGCAGTGACAATCATGGGGAACTTCGTGTCGCCGGCTCCGCGAAGGCCGCCCGTCAGAACGAATCCGAATGCCTGGTGTATCTGACAAAAGGCCATGATCCGGAGGTATACGGAGCCAAGCCGGATGACGTCCGGGTCCGAGGTATAAGCCCCCATGAGGACGTCCGGCCAGAAGTAGAAGACCGCGCCCATGAGCGACACGAGGAGGCAAGCCAGTTTTAGCGACTCATAGGTGCTCCGCTCGGCTTTTTCGGGGTCTTTGGCTCCCAGGCTCTGGCCTACTAGGGTTGTGGCCGCGACAGCGAAGGCCTGCCCGGGCATGTATGATATGGATTCCGCGTTAATCCCTATGGTGTGCGCCGCGTACGAAACGGTACCGAGGCCCGCAACCATCCTCTGATACAGGACCGAGCTGCTGCTCATGAGGACGCGTTCTCCGGCAGCAGGGAGGCCGACCCGGAGAGTCTTAAGTACGGCAGGCTTGTCCCAACAGAAATCATACTTGAGCTTCGGCGGGATCACCGTGTGCCCGGCGAGGTAGAAGCCGTAGATCAGCGCGCCTCCGGTGATTCTGGCCATGGAGGTCGCCAGCCCGGCCCCCAATACGCCCATAGCTGGTATTCCAAGGAATCCGTACACCAGGATGAGATTCAGGACGAAGTTGAGCACGCTGATCATTATGTTCACTTTCATGGGCGTCCGCGTATCTCCGGCGCCGCGAAGAGCCCCGGTGAGCACGGTGGACATCCACATGAAGAAGAGTCCCGGAGTCATCGCACGAAGGTAGCGGGTGCCCTGTATGACTACTTCCGGCTCCGCTCCCATCCAAACTACCAGGTCTCGGGCGAAGACCAGAATGGCGACGGCACCTGCTACGGCTATTACTGCGGACAGCAGCACCCCCTGGGCGGCGGCGTGGGCAGCTTTCCTTTCTTCTTCGGCTCCCATAAACCGGGCAACTATAGCTGTTACTGCTACCCCAAGTCCGGTGAACAAGCCGTAGAAGACGTTGAGAGGTGCCATGGATAACCCAATGGATGTGACTGCGGAGGCGCCCAGGTGCCCGACCAGGGCCATACTCACGATTTGGGCGAACGTCTGGAGGAAGCTTTCGGCCATAACCGGCCAAGCGAGGCGCATCACAGTTGCTCTGATTGCCTTGTTATCAGAAATCCGTTTCCGCAACGACTTCTCTGCCGCTAGCGACAAGGATCCGTCTCCTATCAGGTGATCTGTTCAGAGTGCATGCTGTTCCGCGTGATGCGCTGCTTCTATTGTCGTAAGTGCGTTGTATGGGATCCAATCCCATTAATCTTAATACAACTCCGCAAAGTCGGATAGGGTGGAAGAACAGGTGATCTTTTTCCAGTGCATGCTATCTCGTTGGCCATAAAGAATCCCGCCCCTGAGAGAGGCGGGATTGGCGATTACGTCCTACTATTCCCAGCGTTTCGTTGCTGAAGCCTGGTTGGGTTGATCCGTCAGCCCTGATTCACCCGGCCCAGATTCTCAATCCTGACAAGGACAGGGTGGCCGTTGATGTCCCACGCCTCGGCTGAGGTCACCTCGCCCTCCGTGAACCTAAGGTCGTCGCAGAGCGTGTCTCCTGTGATGTAATCTCTATGCATGCGGATAGCCTCGCCGACCTCCGCATCTCCAGTAATGGACATCCGGATGTGATCGGTTACGTTGAAACCGCTGTTCTTTCTAGTTGTCTGAACCTTGGACACGATTTCGCGAGCCATGCCTTCCAACATCAGATCTCGAGTGATCTCCGTGTCGAGGATTGCGAATGTATCGCCTGCTGCCTCAACCGCGAAGCCCTCGCGAGCGCTGATGCGGACGAGGATGTCTTCCGGGGCAAGTGAGATCTGCTCGCGAGCAGCCTCACCCTGCTCCTGACCCGAGGCGGCGTCCACCTCGATCACAATCCGGTTCTCTCGCTCCAGTTGAGACGCCATGGCCGCGGCGTCTCCCGAGGCCAGCGCAGCGATGATGGAGCGGAGCCTTTTCCCGTACTTGGGCCCCGCGACCGGAAGATTGGGCTTAACCTCGTAGTCGACGTACTTACCCAGGTCGTCAACGTACTCTACCGCCTTGACGTTAAGTTCTTCCTTAACGAGGTCTTCGACAGGCTGCAGAACCTCGCGCGTTTTTCCGTTGACTAGCACTTTGCTGAGAGGCTGGCGAGTCTTGATCTGGACCTTGTTCCTCACCGCGCGGCCGAGAGACACGAGTTCGATCACGAGACCCATCCTGTCCTCAAGCGCCTTGTCGACGAGAGCAGGGTCGGCGTCGGGGTACAGCTCAAAGTGCACGGATTCCAGCGCTTTTCCGTGCGTAAGGTTCAAGTAGATGTCCTCGGCGATGTACGGCGCGAAGGGCGCCATCATCTTGGCCACCGCCAGCAGGACCTCATACAGAGTGAGGTAGGCAGCCTTCTTGTCGAGGTTGAAGTCATTGGACCAGAAACGCTCGCGGTTCCGGCGGACATACCAGTTAGATACCTCATCCACAAGGAACGAGGATATCGCGCGGACGACCTTGGTCAGCTCGTAGCTCTCCATATTCTCGCGCACGGTCTTGGCGAGCGAGTTGACTCTGGAGATGACCCAGCGGTCGATCTCGGGACGGTCCTTTACCGGAATGTCGAACTCACGCGGATCAAGATTGTCGATGTTGGCGTACAGAGTGAAGAAAGCGTAGACGTTCTGCAACGTGCCGAAGAAGCGCAAGGCGATTTCCCTGACGCCGTCCTCGTCAAACCTCGTGGGCACCCAGGGCGGCGAGACCGCTATCAGGTACCAGCGCAGGGCATCCACGCCGAACTTATCGATCATGTCCCACGGATCGACGACGTTGCCGCGCGACTTGGACATCTTCTGACCGTCCTTATCCAGGACTAGGTCGTTCACGAGCACCGACTTGTACGGCGACGTGTCGAAGAGGAAAGTCGAGATCGCCATGAGCGAATAGAACCAGCCTCTGGTCTGATCCAGGCCCTCGCAGATGAAGTCGGCCGGGAATAGCTTGTGGAAGTCGTCCTTATGCTCAAAGGGATAGTGCCACTGCGCGAACGGCATCGACCCCGAGTCGAACCAACAGTCGATGACTTCAGGCGTGCGAGTCATTCTACCGCCGCAGGAGCAAGTGAGGTGGATATCGTCTACGAACGGCCTGTGCAGGTCGAACGTCTCCGGATCGATCTTCTCGACAGCCTTCTCGGCCAGCTCCTTACGGGAACCGATGGACTCTAGCTTACCGCACTGTTCGCACTTCCAGATGTTGAGGGGAGTCCCCCAGTACCTGTTCCGGGAGAGTGACCAGTCGACCAGATTCTCGAGCCAGTCTCCGAAGCGACCCTTGCCGACGTGCTCAGGGTACCACTTTACCCTGTTGTTGGCGGCGATCAGGCGATCCTGGTACTTGGTGGTGGCGATATACCACGATTTCCGCGCGTAGTAGAGGAGAGGCGTGTCGCAGCGCCAGCAGTGAGGATAGGAGTGGGTCATGCGCTCCCGTTTCCACAGCTTACCCTCTTCTTTAAGTTTACGGATGATCTTCGGATCGGCTTCCTTGACGAACTCACCTGCCCAATCGGTCACTGCCGGCACGAACCTGCCCTGTTCGTCCACTAGGTGCACCAGGGGGATGCCGTACTTCTGGCACGTCTTGTAGTCGTCCTCACCGTAAGCCGGCGCGGTATGGACAAGGCCGGTGCCTTCGGTGGTCATTACGTAGTCGGCAAGCGTCACGAAGAAAGCCTTCCCTTCGAGCTGATCCTGCGTCACGAAGGGGAAGAGCTGTTCGTACTCCATGTACTCCAGATTCTTGCCGGGGAACTCCTCAACTATCTCTGCGTCCTTGCCGAGAACCGCTTCTACGCGTTCCTTCACGACGTAGTAGAAGTCATCGCCGAGGCGCGCCTTCACATATGTCGACTCAGGGTTCGCCGTGACGGTGACGTTGGACGGGAGGGTCCACGGAGTCGTCGTCCAGATGAGAAGGTACTCATTGCCTGGGGTATCGCCGGCACTCTTCTTGACCTTCAGCCGCACGTAGATGGAGTCGATAGTCTCATCCTTGTAGCCCTGAGCGACTTCGTGGGATGCAAGAGGGGTGCCGCATCTCGGGCAATAAGGGAGTATCTTGTGGCCCTCGTAGATGAGGCCCTCCTCGAAGTACTTCTTGAGTATCCACCACTCAGTCTCAATGTAGTCGTTGGTCATCGTGATATACGGGTGATCCATATCCACCCAGTAAGCGGTGCGCTCGGTAAACTCCCGCCACAGCTTCTCGTAGGCAAGGACGGATTGGCGGCATTGATGGTTGAACTGCTCGATGCCGTACTGTTCGATGTCCGGCTTGCACGTGAGGCCCAGTTGCTTCTCAACCTCGATCTCAACCGGAAGGCCATGAGTATCCCAGCCCGCCTTACGGTGGACCTGGAAGCCTTGCATGGTCTTGTAGCGGCAAGCGATATCCTTAAGCGTCCTAGAGATGACGTGGTGGATCCCGGGCTTACCGTTGGCCGTGGGCGGACCTTCGTAGAAAATCCACCTCGGGCTGCCTTCACGGACCGCCACACTCTTGCTGGCAATGTCGTTGTCTTTCCAGTAGTTGAGGATCCGGATTTCGGTATCGTTAACCGGCCTCTTCGGATCGACTTCTTTGAATACTGCCATGTTAAGCCCTCCTTGCTGACCCACACGTTCTCAGTTTGCGCTGTCTTATGTCGGCAGCACTCCCAAAACAAAAATCGCCCTGCACGGGGCGACTTATCGCGGTACCACCCAGCTTAGCGCGGCGGCGTTCCCGGTAGCTGTCTGCCTCATCAACTCAACGGAGCCGCTGCACTCACTTTACTGCCGTATAACGCCGGCAAGGCGGGCTGGCTTACACGGCCTCTTCATGGCCGATTCAGCTGCCGGCTCAGGGGTGATATTCGGGAGAACCTGGGTATCGACTTCGCACCATCCGTCGACTCTCTTTGCCCGGTATGCTCCTTACTCGTCCCCGTCGAAGCCTTTAACCTGTTGCCTAGATGCCCTCTTGGACATTATTGTCGAGATTTTACCACGTGTGGCCGCAGGAGGCTACTCCTAGGTAGAATTCTTCGGGGCGGCCGTCGCGCCGGCCCCCTCCCGGCCAGCCAATGAGCCGGCGCCGCCGTACTCGTCGAGCATCTGCAGTGGCGCTCACGTTGAGAAGCTGCAGGAGTACCCTTTTTGAGTCGAATCGGAACCTCAGCAACTCCCTACACCGATGTGCGGTTCCTGTGCACACACCTCACCCAAGTGTTGTAGCCATGGCCCACAACCCTGGCTAAGTTCTGCTGCACAGTTCCGCAGTACTTCACCGTGCGATGCTCTCAGGGCAACATTGCGACCCATGCGGTTTCCCTCGTCATCGTCCAGTGAGTCTATGTGGTCGTAGACTCACTCTTGTCAGAAACCTGCCGTTTTTCCCCACAGAGATCGGTATTCCGCGTGGCTTGTGCCAGCAACCTTACCGGTAGAGCTGCGGAGGGGGTGAATCGGTTCAAGGGAATATGATCACCAGGTCTAGGAGACTGAGCTGGTCGCCTGCGATATGGTGCGAGAGTGGGAGAGTGGGAGAGTAGCAGATCGCAGGCTGGCCAGAACTTGCCAATGAGCGTCAGAGGCCTACCTTCCTGTTCGTAAGCGCCAGAGCTTGAGCCGTCACACATGGAACCGGCCCAAGCTCCCAACCTCTCAGGAAGGTGCCTAGTAAGCCCTATAAGGTATGGACGAAGAAAGGCAATGACCGCCTACTTCTTCGTCTCCTCCAGCTCTTTCCCAGAGTTCTCGATGTATTCCCTGGTCTGCTTCTTAATTGTCTCGGGGATGTCTCTCGGGAACGGGAACTCCGCCGCATTAGCCATCTTTTCCGTGAAGTCTAGGACGAAATCTCCCAGCATGGCGAGGTGGGCGGCGTCCACGTCGTCAAGGGTGTCGGCCTTGGTATGGATCGGTCCGCCGCCGCCTCTGGCAAAGGTAACCGACGGAACTCCCTTGTGGCCCAGCGGGATACAATCGCCGCTGTAGATGGACATCCTGGCGCCCAGTCCGATGCCCTTCTCCTTGCCCATAACCTCCAAGTAGTTCACGACCTTGTCGGAAGCCATCACGGAGGCATTGTTTGAACCTACGATGCTGCCCGCGACATCCACGTTCACCATAAATAGGTGCTTCTTGAGCTCATCTGCGTGCCTGTCTATGTAGGCCCAGCTGCCCTTGAGGCCGAGTTCCTCGGTGCCGAACCAAACAAACCTGAGAGTTCTCTTGGCCGGGTGCTCGGCGAAATACCGCGCCATCTCCAGAATGGTCACCGAACCTGCCGCGTTGTCATGAGCTCCTTGGACGTTGTACACGCTGTCGAAGTGGGCTCCGATCAGGATGATGTCGTCAGGCTCGGAGGTCCCCGGGATATCTACAACGACATTACGAGACGTGGCCTTGAACTCATCCTGGGAGACAAACAAGCGCACCTTGGAGGCACCTTTCTTGATGAGGTCGAGGCCATCCTGGTAACGAATCCACGCGCCGGGCAGCTTGCCAAATCGCTCGAACTGGAACGAGTTCACCGCCAGATTGAAGAGATCCGCGCCCGGGCGGCCGATGAAGATGCGCCCGAGCACCCCTTTCTTCTTGCAGCGCTCGTAACCCTTGGCTCCGCCGTTGCCGGATGCCAGCGTGATCGTTCCCTCAATGTCGTGCAGGAACTCAACCGCGCCCGTTTCCACATACTTGAGTGGGGCCCCTATGCCTTCGGGGGGCGTGGTCCCGCTCAGACCGAGCGCCGAAGCCTCAATGGTGGCCTTGTATGGCTCCACTACCTCCACTCGCGCTTGCGGGTTGGCAAAAGACCAAATCTCGAACTCCTCGATCTGCGGCTTGAGCCCCATGCCACGGAGCTCGGCAGCGATCATCTCAGCGGCCTTCTTTTCTGCGTCCGAACCGCCAAGGCGCGGGAAAGCGATGCGCCTAAGGAACTCCATTGCCTTATCGCCGTCGATGGCCATGTGAAACGTCTCCCTTCTTTGGTGTCATGGGATACGGGTATGCGGGACCTAATCTACTGCCGATTTGGTGGACTGGATGACACTTCCAGGGGGCAGGGAGGAGTTCCTGCAGAAGTTACCGCAACTTAAGCAGAGTGACAATGTGGCTGAATGTCGAAGGGACATAAAGCCGGCAGGGTCAACTTGCGGTCGCCCTGCCGGCTGCGAGATCCGGTCTCGTTACACCGGGTCTCCGGGGTGAATCGGGTCCGTTGGATAAAAGATGTCGAAGTCAAAGACTCCGCGAATGGGATCAGTCGGATGCACCACAAGGACCAAACTGATTCGCGGCGCGGTAATCGCTGCCTGAGAGCCGGGAGGAACCACTATCTGTGTGTCTTCCTCCGCATCGCCCTCGACTATGAAGGTGAAAGCGGCTGCCGACAGGTTCGTCGCGACCACAGTCCCGAAGGGGAAGATCGGACCTGCCTGCTGAATGGCCGTGCTCCCAAGGGCACCCTCTCCCACTGTTCCCGCCGCATTGGCGGCCGGAATGTCAAACTGTGGGGCAGCGTAGACCACGGTAGGTTGATCAGAAGCTTCGGCTCTAACTGATAGCCTGAATTGCTGGTGGATGAGGCCGTCGCAGCAAGTATCGACCAGCCTGCCAAACGGATTCCTGATGTGCCGTACCTCGATGCAACACTCATCGTCCCTGCACGCATGCTCGCTGTCTTTCGCCATATTCTCCACACCCCTGAATAGAGTACTTTACATAACATATGCAGGGGGTGAGAAACAGGGGCATCATCGGCACGAAAGTGGGTGCCGCGACATCAATATCCATGACCGTCACCCTGGATCACCGCCCAAACCTTTGTTCCCCACAGTGTGTGACGGGGTGCCTCCCTTACCATGGTTCTAGAATCATGGAAAGGTGGAGGACAGCGTGGAAACCATGGTTACAGATCTGCCGGAAGAGGGCGTCGGCGGTTTCCTCGCAGGTTTCCTAAAGCGGCAAGGTGTCGTGCGGGGCGCCGATCTGATCAGCCTTCTTAACCTCGTTTTCGGGGCTGACCTCATAAACCAAGGTGTCCTGCTTGAAGGCCTGCGGATATGGAGGAGAGTCGCGAAATGGGGCGCGTCCGAAATTGGTCTCGCAAAGAAACTGGCTGCCCCTGACAGGCTGACCAACGCTATTGCCGAGCAGTACTTCGGAGCGTTCGGCGGCGAAGGCGCGTACGGCCTACCAGTGTTTGTCGCAGGTGCGATCTTGGGAGAGAACGCCGCCAAGATATCCTCATTCTACGAAGAGGCAGGCGAGTTCTTGACCAGAGTGGTCGGGCTCCGCTACGGGGGACGCAGTGAAGTCGTTGATGAACTCACGGCGGGGGATGAAGTTCTCCTCATCTGGGAACAAGAGAACCCGTACGATCCCAAGGCTCTGCGGGTTATCACGCAGAAGGGGCAGGACCTGGGCTTCATCAGAAGGCCCATCGCTCACAAGTTGGTCGCCCGGATCAAAGGCGGCGCTGCGCTGCGCGCCAAAGTGGAGCTGGTGTTGAGCGAGCAGTACGACATCAACGAGAGGGTGTGGGTAAGGGTACTGGCGTCTTAAGCATGAACGCGGAACCGACGGACACCCTGGAACCGGCCGCCTACATGAATACGCATCAGGCTGGGCAGCGTCCACCGTCTGCCCAGCCAAGCAGGATCTCTCATGTCATCCAGAGAATCCCTTCCTTGCGGCATCCGAGAAGGCTGGGGAGGTTTGTCGATGGACGCGGTTTCCCCTAACCTGACAGGTTTCTGGCGACTATATGAAATCCACCGGTTGGTGTCGCAAGGTACGTATCCCAACTGCCCGCGATTGGCCGAACACCTTGAGACTACGGTAAGGACGGTCGAGCGGGATATCGAACGCCTTCGCGACCTGTTCCGCGCGCCCCTCGAGTACGATAGGGCTCGCAAGGGCTATCACTACACCGGACCCTTTGATCTCCCGCCGATGAAACTCCGGGAAGGCGAAGCCATAGCGATGTTTCTCGGGCAGAAACTCCTCATGCAGTGCAAAGGGACTCCATTCGAGGAGTTCGTGAGACAGGCGATGGCGAAGATCCGCATGTTCCTCCCGCAGAGTGTTGAGGTGAACTTGGAGAAGGTCCTTGGATCCGTCTCGTTCCACACGGACCCTCTGCGCGGCGAGGAAATGGAGGTCGCGGAGCGGTACGGCACGCTTGCCCGCGCCATCGAACAGCAGAAGAGCGTCACCACCGACTACTTCACCGCGAGCAGGCAAACGGTTTCGAACAGGAAGATAGACCCCTACCACCTGCGGCTCGCGGACGGCGCGTGGTATTGCATCGGGTACTGTCACGAGCGCCGGCAAGTCCGAACGTTCGCTCTGGATAGGATGCTGAACCTTGATCTGTCCGAGGATTCTTTTGAGACTCCGGCAGACTTCTCCATTGATGACTACCTGGAGGCATCCTGGTCAATTGAGAGAGGCGAGCCGAGGAAGGTCGTCATCGAGTTCGACAAGGGACAGGCGCCGTACATAAGGGGGAAGAGGTGGCACAAGAGCCAGGTGCTTGAGGAACTCCCGGATGGGCAACTGCGGATGACGCTCACAGTGGGAGGCCTGGGCGAGGTCATGAGGTGGGTGATGAGCCTCGGGAGCCACGCGTGGGTGGTGGAGCCGGAGGACTTGCGGGCGAGGATTGAGTTGGAGTTGGAGGCCTCCCTGGAGAGGTACGCTTCGGTCGAAGGGGTGAGGAGGCCAGCGCAGTTAGGGTTGTTTGACTCAATGTAGGCCTTCTAAGTGCTGCTGCGATTCTTACCTCAATACGAGACCGGTCGAGAAAGGAGACACGAGCATGAGTCCTACTTCGAAACAAGCAGCCTGCGCCCTTGAGGAGCTGCTGGGGATCTCGGAACAAGCACAGGTCCTGCTTCTCGGCACGTATCACTTCAAGTTCTCGACAAATGACATGCTCAAGCCCGAAGTGATCCTGGATATGCTCTCGCTCCAAAAGCAGTGTGAAATCGAGGAAGTCGTCGAACTCCTGAAGGATTTCCGTCCGACCAAGGTGGCCCTCGAGAACAAGCTCGAGAGAGACGCGTCGCTCAACACCGACTACAGGGCCTATAGAGAGGGAACGTTCCACCTTACCCCGTGGGAAGGTCACCAAATCGGCTTTCGAGTTGCCGCGGCGCTGGGACATGAACGAGTGTACCCTATTGATGTCATGGGACGCCAATACGAGTCGGATGAGGAGCTTTTGAAGTACGCGAGGGAGCGGCTGGGCCAGAACGGGGTGGACGTTCCGGACGAGCGGCTTCTGTTCACCTTATTTGATGAGGCCGTAGCCGATTTTGAGAACATCTACAGGCATCTCGAGCGGCATATGGCCAACCACACATTACGGGAGCACCTTCTGTACCTGAACTCGCCCGAGCAAATAAGACTTGGGCTCGCCGTTTACCTTGCTTGGGCCGATACCGCGGCGGGCGATTATACGCTCCCTGACTGGATATCCGGGTGGTGGTACAATCGCAACTTGCGCATCTTTTCTAATCTGAAGAGGATTACCGAGTCTCCAAAAGACCGCATATTGGTTATCTTCGGTTCGGGCCACATCCCCATACTGAGGCACGCAGTCGAGAACTCCCCTAAGCACAAGTTGGTGGAGGTGGGGGAGTATCTAAGGCGGAAGTACTAGCCGTCCGGGGGACTGTTACTCAGCTTGGTGGCCAGATAACCCTCAAACTTCGGATGGTTCTTGGCATGACCGATAGCCTTATCTGGAGCCAAGGTGTTCTCTTACGTCTCCGGTTCTTCCACACTCACCAGAAAGTACCCTTTGTCGAAGCCTCCATTGGACTGCCGTTTCTTCTCTCGGAGTCCCTCAAACTCATCCAGGCTGATTCCTTTGACCTTAAGTATAGCTCTAATGATTTCTACTACATCAGCAAGCTCAACGATATCGCCTGAAGCTGAATACTCATCGAGTTCCTCTATGAGTTTCTTGTTGAGATGGAACAGATGCTCGGCATGAGGCAAAGTCGTGACTACGCACGATTTCCCCTGAGCGCTTATGATCTCCGGGATGCGATCCCTTACCAGCTTGTTGTATGTAATCGTGGTCATTTGCTGATGCTCCTAACAAAAGACTTGTAGAACGGGTCGGTGGCCGGGTTGTAGCCGCGAATCCCTTGCCACGTATATCGTAGGACGATCCGTGCATCCTCGTAAACCTTGAGAATATGACGGCGTCGGATGGAAGGTGTTCTTCCCAATTGGGCCAGGAGCTTCTTCTTGAGCGGATGTTTACTCAAGATGAGAGCTTCATTTCTAGCGATTAGTTTCTCAATGTAGTAGTAGTCCGGCAACGCATCACTTTTCTGTTCGTTACAGAATCCATGGGCTAGGACTAGATTCCACACCTCGTCATGTCTGACTAACTGCCACGGTATCACATGATCCACGTGGGTGTCGTCTTCGCGCATAGCCTCCCCGCAGTAGAAACAAATACCGTTCTGATAACCTTGCAGGGCAGGAGCCAACTTGGATATGTTGCTTCTCTCGCGGCCACGTTCGAGGTAGAACCGGCGTATATCATTGACTAGTGCGCTATCATCTCTATGCATCTGGAATGAGGCTTCTAGCATACTCCATCGCGAACCCAGTTCCTCGAGAAGATCATCGCCACTACCGGTAAACAAGCGGCACGCTTCATCGGTAATTGTGAGCGTATCACTCCCGATCTCGTAGAACTTCGCCAGAACGGATTCGCTGTTTACTGTGTGGAATCTTGGGATTACCTCCGCGAAAGGTTGCGCATTGATGCGGGCGATAATCCCATCAGTGTCGAGCAATCCACGGTTGTGCTGCTCGACAACTTGCTCCATAACGGATAGCCTGCCGCGGTAAGAAAGCTGCGGTTTCCCATTCACAAGCCGACTCTTGTACAGGTCGAAAAACCGGAGGGCAAGATCGTCAATCGGTACACGTGTCTGCCCGCCCCTCACTAAGTCAGCAATACACCGCCCAAGCGCCATTTTGTATGTAGCCGTGTTGCGGCCGTACAAAATGATGGCTCTCCAGAAGTCCCTCTCGGTAAAAGTGCCGTCAGAGGACATCGCAGGTCACCTCCCCCGTAGTGGCTCTTGCAGTACGTAGGTGGACAGCTTTCCATGCGCTAGCTGCTGACTAGTCCGTACGCACGCTCCAGGTGCCTTCATGAACAGAACAACACACCGAGTTGCCAATTGTCAACTCATGAGGAACATACTGACCTTCAATCCGGGGTGGGACCATAGCGCGCGGGAAGTGAACCCGTTCAAAGACGTGCGAGTGCTTCAGGAGGAGTTGAGGGAGAAGGGGATCGAGTTCGCCGCCGAGGCAGATCCGGCAACCAAAGGACCCGGCAGCCTCATGATCCTAGATCCCGATGGGAACCCGATCCTCGTTGACCAACACAGGTAGGCGTATCCGCAATGCTACTCTTCCAGCGCCTTCTCCAGCACGCTGCGGATCTTGTCCCTGCTGGGAACTCCCTCATGCAGCTTGTCTTTGCCGATCCACAGGCAAGGCACGTAGTAGTAGTCGTAGTTGCCTGCTATCTCCGGGTTTTCGCTCTCCTCGATCTTCTTGATGGGGATTTCGGCGAACCTCGGGTTCTCCGCTGTGAGTTCCGCGATCAAGCCTATCCGCACGCTTACAGTGGGGGCACTGGGCAAGGTAGAAATACGTTATCTCCTTCATTCGCCGTTCCTTAGCCTCCTCATTCTCGACAGGCATCCCCGTGCCCGTAGCACAGGGTTACGCTCATCAAAGTTGTATCATAACGGCTGATAGCCGCAATGTGGCCGTTCCTGCAAATTCCGCAAGATACTCGGCGGGCCGGAATATGAGAGTTGTCGTGGAGGACTCTGAAAGTCAGGCATGGTATAATATGCCATGGTGCAAGAAGACAAACGCGGACCTCGTCGATCGGCGGACTAGAGATCATCTACCGGATTCTGCGCAGCAGAACTGACAATCTAGCGTCGGAATGGAGTGAGCCTCGGTTGGCTAAAGACATTGTCCAGGTCCACAATCCAAGAACCGACAGGTACGTGAAGATAGATCGCGACGCCGGCCGTATCTTAGCGGAGAAGAAGAGTCCCGGTCCATACAAGAACATCCCTGTAGCGCGCAAACCCAAAGACAGTTGATTCTGTACGATCCCACCAGTGGCGGCGTCGTAACTACCCCAACCGCGTGCAGACCCAGAACATGCTTCTTCATGAGCAAGCTGGGGGAGGGCGCTCCTCCTATCGTCTCGGCGGTGAGGAAGCGCCTCACTCTTGTTCTCGGCGAGGCTGACTACTGCCTCATTGACGCCAGCGCCGTGACGACGGGCAAGGACTATCTTCGCAAGATCTGGGATCTTATCGTGAGCGTTCCGGTAGGGATAGCTCTCATCTACAAAGGAATGCCGACAAGGACTGTCGGCAACGTGTTCTATGAGATAGGCATGATGCAGGCACTCGGAAAGGACACACTCATCATCAAAGAACCCGGGGCCAAGATTCCATCTGACTTTGTGAGAACCGAGTACGTCCAATGGGATAAGCGGTTTGACGACGGCGTGCGAGCATTCCTTACCTCGGTGATGGAAAACGCGGAGTTCCTCGCTACCGTAGCCGAGCAGGTGGAGCGCAACCCTTTGCTGGCTATCGACTGCTACCGGCGCGCATATCTCCTGACAGGCGATGAGGAATACTGCCGCAAGACTGACACTCTCCTCGCGAGCGGCGAGATCGGAAAAAGGGCCAGGAACAGCGTTGAGTACCTCGCTGCAGGATTCAGGGGGCACGCGCGAGCTATCGCTGCAGCCCGCCGTCAAGCAGCTGCAACTAAATTGCGTCCCCGTAACTAATCCGCCGCGATATACCCCTGATGTAAAAAGTGTTTGACATGTGTCGCCGCGCCGATCTATCATCGGGATGTCAAAGACTTTTGACACAGGAAGGCGGACAGCAAGACGATGAACAACCGCATCCAGTCACTTCGCGAGGCGCTGGGGCTTACGCAGGAGGAAGTGGCGAGGCGAGTCGGAGTGACCCGCCAGACGATAAACGCCATTGAGAACAACAAGTACAATCCCACGCTGGAACTGGCATTTAAGCTGGCGCGCCTCTTCAACACCACGGTCGACAACGTGTTCCTGTATGAAGGTAGGGAGGGATCTCGATGAGTTTCTGGGGTTTCATGGGCTTCGTGAGCGGCCTTGCCGTGGGGATCGCAGCGGTTGCGATCAGAACCACGATTGTACTCCGCAGGGGCGGCTCCGTAGAGACTGATGAAATGACAAGAGCGGTGTATCAAAAGGCGTCCGTCTTCACCCTTTCGGTGACCGGTCTATTGGTCTTCGGCGGCTGGATAGCCGACAACGTGCTGAGATACTCGCGGGGGGAACCGGTGAAGATCCTTTCTCCCTGGGGGATCGTTGCATTCACCATCATATACGCCATGTTCTTGTCGTCTTTGGTGCTGTACTGGAGGCATACCGGCACCTTCCTCAACTTCGACTGTCCGCGTCACCGGCAGTTGGGCATGGCCGGCGGTATGCTCGGCATATCTGCGGTGTTTTTCGGCAGAATGTTGACGACCATGCGCGAACTCGCTCTTCCGCTCGTTCCGGTGATGGCTTTCTGTCTCTTCATAGGAGGCCGCCTTCTGGTTACGGGGATGAGGAGCAAGCAGTAAGCCGCGATGAGGGTCGTGCCGCGATCTCTCGCACGCACTCCTCCGCTATCGCGGCTACCTCGTCGATGTAAGCGAGATTCACCTGGTCGGGCACATCCGCCTTGCTGTGAACCCACGCGAGGTCGAGCATCCACAATCTGTTCGCCCGCGCAAAGGAGGCTACTTTCCAAGGTCGTTTGAACGACAGATGGTCAGAGGCGTAGAAGGCGGTGGCCGAAGCTTTGGCATCCTGCGCTGTCTTGGTCGCGAGAATGTCGTCCACGAGTTCCCGGCTTCCGGATACAAAGATCCTCTTGCCCCTGCCGACGCAGTCGAAGTTGAGCAGGTAGGCATTCTCGTGATCAACGGGTATGCCGTGAAGGCTTCCGCCCTGCTTCGAGAGGTAGCGGCGGAAGAACGCCGCCGACCCGAACAAGCCCACTTCCTCGAAGTTGAAGAACACGGGGACAATGTTGACCCCGCCAACGCCAGATAGCCGGTCAACACAGTCAAGTACGGCGAACACTCCGGAGGCGTTGTCATCTCCTCCCCTGGACGCGTTCCCGAACATGAAGTAACCGCCGGCTGCCGCCGCAACCCACACGGCCAACGGGGAGACCAAATCGGCGAGGGCAGTGCAGAGAACTCCATAGCCCAGCAGCTTCAGTGACTGCGCCACCAGGGATCCGGAGAATATTGCGGATGTCGAGTCAAAGTGCGCTCCTATCACAATTGTAGGCGCAGACGGCGAAGAGGATGGGGAGGACGGCACGCCGAACACGCAGAGCGGAGCGCCTTTGCGTATGCTGTGAGCGCCCCTCGCGATAGGGCCAAGCATCATCACCATGAACGCGGGCGCGGCTACCGTGTCCATGGTGAGCAGGTAGAGAATCGCGAATGCCAAAATCCCCAACGCCATCGCGATAGGTCTCGCCAAGGCTCGCCGGTCCACGTAGGCGTGGGCGACGAAACCCCTGGCCTCGAGAGAACGCTCTAGAAACGCAGCCGCCTCTGTGTTATGAATTGTGCCTACAAGACGGCCTGCGCGGCAGAAATCGCTGAATTCCTTTTGGTATGCTCCCGTATCTCTCACAGTCCACGCATCTCCATTAAGTTACCGTATTCTACGACCAGTGCCCGCGTACCTGTGAAGCGCCGGCCCGGTCGATGAGGCATCTAGCGCGAGCTTCCGACACACCCTAACCCCATGAGAAAAACTCACATCCAAGAGCATTCAAACGCCGAGGAGTGCAGTGTAGACGCAGACTCGCGGCCGCCGCTCAGCGCCTATCACGACTCCCAGGACCTGCGGTACCGGGCACCATTCGGCGCTCGCCGCTGCGGCGACAAAGTGACACTACGGCTGATGGTCGGGAGCGACGCGCCGGTCGACGAGTGCTTCGTACGCCTTGAAACCGGCGGCGGAAAGGTTCTGCAGCCGATGCTGCCGGTCCACCGTGAAGACCTTTCCTCGTTGTCACGTGAATTCTCCATAGGCACCATCTTCGAGGCTACAGTCCTCCTCCCGCAGGAACCGGGATTGGTGTGGTACACCTTTGAAATGAAGGCCGGCGGCAAGACTTACAGGTACCATAACAACTCCGAGAGGCTCGGCGGAGAAGGGATGCTCTCCGGAAAGGAAGGGCTCCCTTACCAGATCACTGTCTACAGGCCGTCCATCGTCCCTTCGTGGTTCAAGAAGGAAGTCATGTACCAGATCTACGTGGATCGGTTCCTCAACGGCAATCCCGGCGGTGCGGTGCTGAACCCAAAGAAGAAAGCCCTGCTCCATGCTCACTGGGATGACACGCCTTTCTACGTGAGGGACGAAAAAGGGAGGGTCAGGCGGTGGACCTTCTTCGGAGGAAACCTTGAGGGAGTAATCGCGAAGCTGCCGTACCTGGAGGAGTTGGGGATCGGCATCATCTACTTGAACCCCATCTTCGAGGCGGCGAGCAACCACAAATACGATACAGGCGATTATCTCAAGATCGATCCGATGTACGGAGACTTATCGACGTTCGTCCGCCTGATACGCGAGGCCGAAAAGAGAGGCATCTCCGTCATCCTAGACGGCGTCTTCAGCCACACGGGTGCCGACAGCAGATACTTCAATAAGTACGGGCATTACCCCGAATTAGGGGCTTACCAGGCAGAAATATCGCCTTACTACTCCTGGTACAAGTTAAGCCGCCCTGGCGGCGAGTACGAGTCCTGGTGGGGGGAGGAAGACCTTCCCAACGTGAATGAACTGGACCCCTCCTACATGGACTTCATCCTCGGGCGCGAGCACGGTGTCGCGCGCTTTTGGCTGAATAAGGGGGCCAAGGGGTGGCGCCTGGATGTGGCGGATGAACTGCCGGACGAGTTCATCAAGCGCCTCCGCCTTGCTGTGAAGGAGACCGACCCCGAAGCCGTGCTCATCGGCGAAGTCTGGGAAGATGCCTCCAATAAGGTAAGCTACGGAAAACGGCGAGAGTACCTTTTCGGCGACGAGCTCGATTCGGCGATGAACTACCCTCTCAGGGAGGCCCTTCTCAAGTACGTCCTCGGCATGTGGAGCGCGAAGGGCGCGGTCACAAGGATCATGAGCCTCTACGAAAACTACCCTCCTGAGAATTTCAAGGCATCGATGAACCTCATCGGCAGCCACGACAGGGCACGGATCCTAACGCTGCTCGGCGACGCTCCGCCTGAGGAAAGCCTGACGTCAGCCGAGAGAGAAGACTTTCGACTCTCTCGCCCGGCGCGCAAGAAGGCGGTCAAGCGGCTGAAGCTGCTGTCTCTCCTCCAGATGACCCTCCCCGGAGTGCCGTGCATCTACTACGGAGATGAAGCCGGTCTGGAGGGCTACTCCGATCCTTACAACCGCGGCACTTATCCTTGGGGCCGCGAGGACAAGGCTCTCCTCGATTGGCACAAGAAACTCGTCTGGCTGCGGAAGGATTACGACGTCATAAGGGAAGGAGACTTCGACCCGTTCAGCATCGGCGACGACGTGCTGGGCTTCAGGACTCGAACGGCGCGCGAAGAGATCATTGTTTGCGCGAATAGGAACAGGTTCGAGGATATCCAGATCGGTCTGCCGGTGCATGTGCCGGGCACCGACCCAGGCGGATCATCCGACAGGATTCCTGACGTAAAGAGCAGCGAGCCTTCTGGCGGCAGAGCAGGGGTCCTCGTCCTAGAGTTGCTCTCAGGCGAAAAGGTGACGCCGGACTCACAGGTCATCACTACCACTCTCAAGCCTCTGGAGGGCCAAGTGTTCTACATCCTGCATCGCGAGTCGAGGCCGGCCAGAACACCGTTGTCTGAACGCAGCTGCGGAATCCTGCTCCACGTCACGTCGCTGCCCTCCCGGTGGGGGATCGGTGACATGGGAAAAGACGCATATCGCTTCGTGGACTTCCTCGCGGAGTCAGGGCAGAGGCTGTGGCAGATCCTGCCCCTGAACCCCATGGGCCCCGGAAACTCCCCTTACCGGAGTCCCTCGGCGATGGCAGGCAACCCGCTCCTCATCAGCCCTGACTTCTTGCTGGAGGAAGGCCTCCTGACCCAGGAGGAGGTGCGCAAGGAGCTGGACCGGCTGTCTGCACGCTACCGGAACCCCAGAAAAGTGGATTATCCTCTGGTGCGGGAAGTGAAGGAGAGGCTTTTCCGCCAAGCCTGGGAAAGGTTCCGAGAAGCGAGCGGAACAAAGAAGGCAGGCAGCAAAGCTGATTGCCCCACACTCGCGTCATTCCGGGCGTTCATGCGGAAGAACAGGTCATGGCTCAGCGACTGCTGTCTCTTCACGGCGCTCAAGGAGCGCTATGGCGGCCTCTCCTGGACAAAATGGGAAGCCGGTGCAGCAATGCGAGACCCCGAAACACTGGCGCGCCTAAGGAGGCAGCTGTCAAAGGAGGTGCATTTCGGCTGCTTCCTGCAGTACATTTTCTTCCGCCAATGGATGCGGCTAAGAGACTACGCCAACAGCAAAGGCGTGAGGATCATCGGCGATATTCCCATCTACGCGGACGCCGACAGCACCGACACATGGGCGAGCAGAAGGCTGTTCAAACTTGACGAGCTCGGCAACCCTGAAGCAGTGGGCCGGCGTCCCGCCGGACTACTTCAGCGAGACCGGGGCAGCTTTGGGGAAACCCGGTATACAACTGGCGCGAGATGGAAAAGGACGGCTACTCCTGGTGGAAGAAGAGGATACGCCAGGCGCTGACGCTCTGCGACTATGTCCGGCTAGACCACTTCCGGGGATTTGAGGCGTTTTGGGGAGGTTCCCGCTAGCGAGGCCACCGCCGAGAAAGGGAGGTGGCTGAAAGGTCCCGGAAAAAGATTTTTCGAGGCACTCAAGGCAGAGTTCGGGGAACTGCCCTTCATAGCGGAAGACCTCGGGTTTATCACTCCCGGAGTGCGGAAACCTGAAGAACATCCTCGGTCTGCCCGGAATGAGGATCTACCAGTTTGAGGAGTCAGCCAGCGATGAGGCACACGTTCGCGGGCACCCGAATCCGTTTGACTGACACGGAGTGTGTCTACTACTCCGGCACGCACGACAACGATACGTTGATGGGGTGGTATGGCCGGGGAGCTGCCGACCTCTCTAGCGCAGCGCGGGAAAAACTCGCCCGGCGCATCCTGCAGCGCATCTACGAGAGCGACGCCAAGTGGGTGATCATCCCGTTACAGGATATCCTCGGGCTAGGGAGCGACGCCCGCATGAACACCCCCGGCACCGTGGACGACAACTGGACGTGGCGCATGGAAGCCCGGCGACCTCACTCCGGAGAGAACGAAGTGGCTGAGGATGACAGGTATTGAAACTGGTCGCTATCAAGCGAGATAGGCTCTACCAAACACAAGCCGGGCCGGTTGAAGGAAGAACGGCGCGAGACGGCTAAAAAGGAAAGTGGCAGGTTCGCCCCGGCTTGCGCGAGCAGAAGCTTGTGAGAGAGGGCGGACGGGTTCGCAAAACAGCCCGCAGCCGCAGGTCTCAGATTGTGGAGAGTAGGAGGTCCAACAGGTGATTCGCCAGCTGACGGAAGCTGACAGGGAATCGGCGATCGTGCTGATCCGGCAGTTCTTCGAGCACCAGTCCAGGTGCGTCTCGACACCTCGCATCGTTGCCGACGAAGAGGCGCTCAAGACATGGGGACAGTGGCTCG
>JBMNKK010000001.1:0-468944 GCA_050952125.1 Bacillota bacterium | reverse complement strand
TCGCTCCGGTACCTCCCTGACCCGCAGGTACTTCCTCACCGTGTTCCGAGAAACACCCAGTTCACGTGAGATTTCCTTGATGCCCTTGCCACTTCCGTGAAGCTCAAATATGCTCAAGACAGACCCTCCTCCCAGCATTCGACCTCTCCTTTGCGTTGGCGTGCTAAGGAAAGGCTTCTTGGGTGGGGGGTCAATTCCATTCCGGCGCTATGGGGTCAATTTACCACCGGCGCTAACAAGAGCATCCGGTACCTCGAGTCTTTGTTGTTCATCGTTTGCCTGTCAACGGCCATTTGAATCTCCCCTCTTGGGAGTGCGGATGCGTAGTCCGGTCGATTCGACCATCTGATCCGTTTTGAGCCGTCCACCGGATCCGGTCTTTCCCGACCACGAGATCCGGTTTTGTCCGACCAGTGGATCCGGAACCAGCCGACCACTTTCCTGAGCCCTGCGGCGCCGGCACTACATCAGTAACACACTGGTCGGTTCGCCTTCAAGACTCACCTCCTTTTTGCCGCCAGCGGCGGCGATCTTCCGCATGGACTCGCCCCGGTCAAGTCTTTTTCTTTCTGTAAAAACCCCTCTGGCGACCGGTATGTAGCATCTGTCTAGCTCCCCGCGACGGCAGTTTGGCAGGCCCTTGTTGGCGGCACCTCCTGTGTCAACGGCCATTTAAATCTCCCCACTTGGGGGTGCGGACAAAAACCTGGACTCAAATGAGACAGGAGGATGTCCGTGTACACACTGGAAGACCGTATGAAGGCGGTCAATCTCTTCTTCAAGTATGGCGGTAGCCCAGCCGCCGTTCGTCGGGAACTGGGTTACCCTACGAAGAACGCCCTGAAGCAGTGGGTCAGGGGAGTACAAGGCCACGGGTGCACTGCACGATGGATACCGCCCGCGCGTACCAAAGTACTCGCAAGAGCAAAAGCAGGCTGCGGTGAAGCACTATCTGGAACACGGCAGAAACCTACAGCGCAGTATCCGGGCCCTGGGTTATCCTAACAAAGGGACGTTCAGGCAATGGCTTGACGAGGTAGTACCCGATCGGGAGGGACTACACTCCAAGAGGAGACTTCAGCCCAAGGTAGAATTCACGCCTGAGCAGAAACAGGCAGCCGTCCTCGACTTGGGAACCAGAGACGGGTCAGCCCGAGAGGTGGCCGAGGAGTACGGGGTCACCCGCGCCGCCTTGTACAAGTGGAAGAACGATCTGCTCGGGAAGGAGCGCCCAGTGGGAAAGCGCAAGAAACTGAAGATGAGCGAGGATAGGGAAGCGTTGGAGGCCAAGGTTGAGTCGCTCAAAGAGCAGGTAGAGACGTTGGAGAAACAGGTCTACCGACTTAGACTTGAGAAGGATGTCCTGGAGGTTACGGCGGAAGTCTTAAAAAAAGATCCGGGCGCCGATCTGAAGAAGCTGACCAACCGGGAGAAAGCAGCGGTGATCGGCGCCCTGAGGAAGAGATACCCTCTTAACGACCTGCTAGGGTGTCTTGCCTTGCCCAAGAGCAGCTACTTCTACCACCGCACCGCCCTGTCCATTCCGGACAAGTATGCTGAACTACGAGAGCAAGTGCGTACCCTCTTCGCTCAAGTAGATGGACGCTACGGCTACCGGCGGATTCACGTCGTTCTGACAAGGGACGGTAGGACCGTGTCCGAAAAGGTAGTACGCCGGCTTATGCGTGAGCAAAACCTCGTAGTGGTCGGCCTCAAAAAGCGCAAGTACAGTTCTTACCTGGGCGAGATTAGTCCTCCGGTGCCCAATGTCATCGAGCGAGACTTCCACGCGGACGCTCCCAACATGAAGTGGCTCACCGACCTCACGGAGTTTGCGCTGCCTGCGGGTAAAGTCTACCTCTCGCCTATGATTGACTGCTTCGACGGCATGGCCATCAGTTGGAGCATCGGAACGAGTCCTGACGCGAACATGGCAAACTCCATGCTTGACAACGCTATAGCCACGCTTGGCGAAGGTGAGCGCCCTGTGGTCCACAGCGACCGCGGCAGCCACTATCGCTGGCCTGGCTGGATCACAAGGATGGAAGCCGCCGGCTCACCCGCTCCATGTCCAAGAAAGGCTGTTCGCCTGATAACGCCGCTTGCGAGGGTTTCTTCGGGCGAGTGAAGAACGAGGTGTTCTACGGAAGATCGTGGGCCGGGGTCAGCGTCGGGGAGTTCATGCGAACGCTCGATAGGTACCTTCACTGGCACAATGAGGAGCGCATCAAGATGTCGCTCGGCGGAAGAAGCCCGATGGAATACAGGCGGGCTCTAGGCTATGCGTGAGGTCCAAGAAAACGTCCGCACCCCCCTTTCGGCCAAACTTTTTCCCCACCTCCTTTGTCGTTCGCTGACGTTTCGAATCGGTAGTGCTAGACAGCTTTCGGCCAGCGGCGCCACCTCCTTGCCGTCCCTCTTCACGTGATCTCTCAAACGGTAGCTGTCACCTTTTAGGTTGAACAGGTGAGCGTGATGCAGCAGTCTGTCGAGGATCGCCGTGCCGATGACCGAGTCGTGGAAGACCCCGGACCACTCCTGAAACGGTCTGTTGCTCGTCACGATGACAGCCTGTCGTTCGTACGCCTGGTTGATGACCTGGAAGAAGTGGTTCGAGGCTGTCTTGTCCAGACTGAGAAACCCTAATTCATCGATGATGAGCAGGTCGAACTTGGCGTAGCGCTCAAGCTCTCGTTTGAAGTTGCCGTCAGCCAAAGAGGCGTAGAGGTTGTCGACAAGGTCCTGGGCTGTTGTGAAGCGTACGTTGTACCCGGCTTCCACGGCCAAGTGGCCCAAGGAGATCGCCAGGTGCGACTTCCCGACACCACTGGGTCCCAAGAAGATCACGTTCTCTGCCGCTCTCACGAAGTCCAGGTTTGCCAACATCCGGACTCGCGCCTCGTTTACCGCCGGCTGAAGTCCAAAATCGAACTTATCCAGGGTCTTTCCGGAGGGGAACCGCGCCACGCGAAAGCGGAGTTCCTTCTGCGTGGCGTCTCTGGCCATCACCTCTTGGTCCACCAGATAGGTCACCAGTGAGAGCGGGTCTTTGAAACGCATGAGCTGCTCACGTTCAGCATCCGACTCGAGAATCTCACGGAAACGTCGCAGTTTCAGGCGCTTAAGTCCTGCCTCAAGGCTTTCCATGGAACTCATCTCCCGGCCACCTCCACAAGTTTGACGTAGTCGCCCAGGGAGCGGCGTTCCACCTCTACATAGGGGCCATTGTACGGGGCCTGAATGAGCTGTCGAGGGTCAACAGGAAGAGCGCCGGGGACCTGGAGCTGTTTCAAGACAATCTGCTTCAGGGTCCCGTAACTGTACTGGCCAAAGTGGTTGGCTCTGGACATGGCCAAGTTCACTGCCTCGTTCCCGTACTCGGCGGCCAGCGCCAGGATCTGCCGGGCTTGTTCCCTGAGATGACCCTGCCTTGACCGGGCCAAACCCTTGAGGTAAAGAGGCGCCGAGTCGCCGATGCTTTCGAACTGGGTCTGCAGAGAGTCTTTCCTCTGACGCAGCCCGTGGAAACGGTCTTGATAGTGGGCCTCGTTAAGCACCAGACGCCCTCTTTCCATGCATCTTCCATGAACAGCCACGCGTTCTCCCCCCGCGAAGGCCTCCAGCCGGTCAGGGTAGACACACACCTCGATTCTTTTCCGGGCGTAGGCCGCGGGCACCGAGTACTGATTGGTCTCGAAAGAGAACGTGCAGTCCTTCCTCACGAACCTTGTTACTCGTTGGAACACGCTAACCGGCCTTTCGGGCAGGGCTGCCAGCGCCTTCTCTCTCTTCGGCGAGCCGGTCCGAGGGTACTTCCATCGTGGCCTCGTGGACCTTTTCGTTGGCCACCTCATCGCACCACTCCAGCGCTTCCCGGTTCAACGATTCGGGGTCAGTGACAGGCCTGCCGTAGAAGAAATCCCATCGTACGTACTTGATGCTGCTTTCGACTTTGCCTTTGGACTCAGGGTCATTCAGCCAGCAGGCCTCCGGTTTGAACTTGTACCTCGCGGCGAACCTCAGAAGGTCCTCACTGAACTGGATGACCGAGCCGACTCGCTCGCTCACCACGGTCTTGGCGTTGTCAAAAAGGACAACCTGCGGCACTCCCCCTATGTACTCCAGAGCGTGCTTGAGGCAGGTTAGGAATGTGACCATGTCCTGGGACGTGGTAAACTCAACGTAGCGAACCCGTGAGTAACTGAGAACGAAGGAGAAGGCGTAAAGTGGGCGACGGACGCCGCCAAGCGTGATGTGGCCGAAGTGACCCCAGTTAGCTTGAGCCTGTTCCCCGGGCAGAGTCTCAATCGGGCGGTACACTCTGGCGTTCCGGGGCCTTATCTCGGACACGTAGCGCCTGACGGTCCTCTCAGAGCCTTGGTAGGGAATGTCGGGCAGCAGTTCAGCGCCCTTTCCTCCAGGGCACGATAGAGTGCTTATCTCACGGTAGAGCCGGACCGCGCTGAGTTCCGGTAACATCTCCAGTCGATATTGGAGGTAGCGCTTGTAGGGGTCCAGAATCGACGGCCATTTGGCCGGGTTCTTGACGAATTCATCGACATCTAGGGCAAGGCTTTTCCGCACGGTCTTGCGGTCAACGCCAAGGCGGCGGGCTATCTGGGTCTTGTTTAGTCCCTGGCGGGCAAGGAACTGGATCTCCACAAGTAGTTCAACTCCAATCAAGTTGGCTTGCTCCTTTGCTGAGAAGGTTGATTGCTGGTAACAGAAACCTTCTGCTCGGCTCGGAGCAGGCCTTCTTTATTGTCCTAAAGTGGGGACGATCTTGTCCGAAAGTGGGGAAAAAGTTTGTCCACTTGTGGGGATTTTATCTTGTCCGGCTACACTCTGCAGTGATGTATCGGAGTGACGAATGCTTACCAGCCGCCCAGCCCACACGATCCTCTTAATTTGCCTGTACGGTCGTGGGGACCTGGCTCGGCGCGCGTGTCTGCTACTAGTTTCGTTCGCCGCTTTGAGTTCCCAACGTGTCAGGAGGATTCGTTCCACATCTATGACTATCAACAATAATAGACGGATGGGAGACTATGCTGTCGCAAGCACGCCGGTTTTCCGCTTGGGAACTTGCGCCCTAACATCACGTCTATGATATGTGAATCAAGCCCGGAGGGGGTGCCTGTTCATGCGCCGCTATGAGATTTGGATTGTCTATATATTGATTTTGTTTGCCCTCATTGCCGGCTGCACGCCAAAGACTGATCAGGAACTGGGTTCTCAACAACCGGATTTAGGCGAGCCGGTATCTACAGGCAGCGGATCGTCGGAGCCTGGAACGGTCCAATCGGAGGCACCGTCGCTCGGCACGGCTACCTTTCGCGGCGACCTAAGAAGGTCCGGAGTGCTGGATGCTGACGGGCCAACTAAGTCAGTTGATGTTGTCTGGACCTTCGACACGGGAGAGAATGTCTACTGCTCGCCCTGCATCAATAACGGGATCGCGTATTTCGGCAGCGTTAACGGCGACTTCTACGCGGTCGATGCAGATAGAGGTGATGTGGTTTGGTCAGTCCAAGTTGGCTCAGCTGTGAGGTCGTCTCCAGCAGTAGCGGACGGGGCGGTCTATTTCGGAAGCCACGACGGCTGCGTGTACGCCGTCGATGCCGTAACCGGGGAAAAGAAGTGGGTCTTCACAACGCGTGATTGCGTCGAGTCATCGCCGGCTGTAGCGGGCGATACGCTGTACATCGGAAGCCGCGACCATAACCTGTATGCAATCGATATCAGTAGCGGCCTAGAGCTGTGGCGCTTCGAGACCGGCGACTTTGTCCTGAGTTCTCCGGCGGTGTACGAAGGTATCGTTTATGTAGGTAGTTATGATGGCTGCATGTATGCGATTGATGCCTCGACCGGCGAGGAACTGTGGCACTTCCAGACTGGCGACAGTGTGTATTCGACTCCGGCTGTTTGGGAAGATACCGTGGTATTCGGAAGCCTAGACGGTATTGTCTATTCTCTGAACCGCAAGAACGGTTCTCTGAACTGGAAGTTCGCAACTGCGGGACCTCTTGTGTGGAGTTCCGCCGCAGTACAAAACGGCGTCGTTTATATCGGAGCATTCGACAGCAACCTGTACGCTTTAGATGCTGAGACCGGCCAAGTCATATGGCGGTACTGGACCGGCGAACGCGCCATCTACTCGTCGCCTACTCTGGCCGGAGGAATAGCCTACTTTGGCGGCCGGGACCGTTACGTCTATGCGGTAGATACAGACACGGGGAATCTCTGCTGGAAGTTCGAGGCCGGAGGTGTGGTCGAATCATCACCGGCTGTATATGACGGAAAGGTTTACATTGGGTGCGGGGACGGCGTGGTATACGCGTTGGGTGAGCGATAGCCTGTGCGATGACGGAGGTTCTGGAGTAAAGCCATCCAATTATAGACTATCGCTCAAAGACCGGCGAGAAGAGAGAAGGTGACGCATTGCTGGAGGATCTGAAAAAGGAAGTGCTCGAGGCGGCTCTTTCCTGCTCAAAGCAGCGCCTCATAAGCGGGACATCGGGAAACGTCTCTGCCCGCGACCCTCAGACCGGCTTCATCGTGATCACTCCGTCAAGCGTTCCTTATGAGGAACTTGCCCCGGCGATCTACCCATACTGGACGCGGATGGACTTGTCGTTCAGGGTACCCTGCGTCCTTCTTCCGAAGCTCCGCTCCACACCGCCGTTTACCGCGAGCGATCAGATGTCAACGGTGTGGTGCATACGCATTCGATTTACGCCACCGTGTTCTCTGTGCTCTCGAAAGACATTCCTGCTGTGACGGTGCCGTTGGCGCTCTATGGTCCCGTTCCGGTCGCTCCTCGTCACGTGTGATCGTCAATCAAAATGTTGACCACCGCGCCAACCTAATTCCCCGTGGGGCTGGATTCCGAGGTAGCGTAGTCCCTTGACCTCACAATGTCTCTCCACGAAGAGGTCTTGGTTCAACGTGAAGACGTAGCGAGGTCCGCTCCCACTTCCGAACAGGCTGATGAAGTCCTCCAGTCGATACCGATTGAGTGGATACTGCCCATCAGCCGTGAATTTCCAGGATCGGATCACCTTGTCTAGTGACTCGTAGCACTGAATGAGAGCTTTCTTCAACCGCGCGTCGTTGTGCATCGGAATAGTCCTCCTAATATCAACGCCACTTCATTCCCTCTTGCCATGTGTATTATAATATATTATCATATATGTGGAGGTGGTCTGATGCCAGTTAAATCCATATATATCCGCGACGAAGACCTCGAATGGTTTGACGAAGCTGTTGCCATGGAGGGGGAAAGCCTCAGCGCGGTCATCGGCAAGATAGTCAAGGAATACGTCCAGGCGAAGAAAAGCCTACTGGAGGGTCTTTCTGAGATCAAGGTTTGCAAGGGAACGGTCGTTGAAGGAGAGCCACATAACCTCCAAAGGTTCCACTTTTACGGCACGGAAATCGCTTCGGCACACAGGTGGGACAGTTCGGAAGACCACATTGAGTGGATGTGGAACGTGTACCTCACTCGGAAAGGCAAATACGTTCTATACTCGTATTTTGCGCCCCCATGCCAAGAAGTTCATAACTTCGTCGTTTGTGGCAGCTTGGAAGACCTTGGCAAGGCGTGCCGTGAACAAAAACTCGTGCCTGAGCAACTACTCGATGAAGTACACGAGAAACTTGGGCTGAAGAACTCCGTTTTTCTCGATATCTAGCTGGAGGTGAGACAGATGCCGCTACGTTTTGCACAGCCCAAACTAAACCTAGTGAAACAAAGACTAGGTCCAGATGCGACTAATGAGCTGCAGGAACTCCTCATTTACTGTCTTATCCCAGCAAACCTTCGAAGAATACTTGCCTTGGACACTCCCCTACTGGACAGAGCCATTGGTGTTGAGACAGTACAAGAGCTTAAGAGCTGGGTGCAAGGCATAGTCGACACGGCGCTCTGGCGTTCTCGTTGAGCTTGTTTCTAACACTCGCGTTTCTGTCTCTCTCCATGAAAGCTGACTCGCAAACTACGTCCTGTGGGCTTAAGCACAACTGTCGCAGACAATGAATTGCCGTCTATCGCCGGAGGTGGGAGGTGCGAAAGGAGGGGCGACATGGAACTGGGCAGAAGAAAACTGGGCTTCTGGGATTACTTCCTGGCGCTTTTCTACGCCGAGGGAGTCGTGGCGTTCATAGCGTACCTTGTCCACTCCTCCAACTCCGGTGAGGCCATCGGGCTTTTCAGGCTAAGCCGGTCCTTCATGGAGCAGAGCCCCAACGGGATCAAGTGGTTTACGGGGATATTCCTGCTTCTATTCGCTCTGAGTTTGGGCGGCACCGGAATGTGGGTGGCTGCGCTCTATGTCTGCGTCAAGTTTGCCGAGGCCACCAACGGGCACGCGCTGGCAATGATTTCGTGGTGGGTCGTGCAGTTCGGCGGAGGGCTGCTACAATTCCAGGGCTACCATGCTCTGGACAGGCTGCTGATGGCCCTTGAGCTGGACCCATATCGCCCCGGCAAAATGGCAGAACGGTCCAAACCCGAGGGCCTTGAGGTAGCAAACAAGGCGACTACCGCTGCGTCCGACAGAAGGAAGGCGGTCACCAACCCGCGTGCCTTTGACGGTCTCATCGGCGTAGACAAGGCAATCCAGGAGTTCAAGGATGCGCTTGAACTCCCGATAGTGCATCCCGAGCTGACGAAGCAGTACAATATCGAGCCGATTCGCGGGATTATCCCGTACGGGCCTCCGGGCACCGGCAAGACTTCGCTCGCCAGAGCGGTAGCCGCATACTTCAATGTGCCCTTCGTCTATCAGAAGGCTTCGGCGCTAAACATCAGGTATGTTGGTGTGCCGGCGGCGGGATATGGGCACGGATGACCTCGAAGGGTGGATCGTCATGGAGAGAGAAGTTCGCCGTGAACGTGAGGATGGATTCTGGCGGTACACGAGTGATGAGGTAGATGTCACCGACTCCTGGTTGCAGATCCGTACTGATCCCCTGCGTCTTCTCTTTACGATCCCAGGACCGATTCCGACCGTAAACCTTGAACTCAAGCACTACCTGCCGGGGGATCGGTACGTTTCGGCAACGCTGAGGAAATGGTGGAATGGGCAGATAGCAGGTGCCATCCGGGGTAGGTGTCCGAAACTCAAGACTGCAGGCGTTATTGTCCAGTTAGGTACCAGGGCAGACCTGGATAATATCGGCTTGAAATGTCTTGTGAATGCTCTCGTCCATAACGGTATCCTCCCGAGCGACAAGATACGGGTGCTCCGATTCCTGGCGGTTGAGCACATCAAGACCGACGAACCCGAAGTTCGTGTGTGCGTGTTTGAACCGGACGAAGAATTCGAGAGGGCGTTGACCATCTTGCGGAGCAAGACCGAACTCGGGCCAGAACCTGTTGCCGAGAGAGTTCGTCCTCAGCCAGGTGACTTCTTCTTTGACCCAAAGAGTTGAAATCGACCCAGTTGATGGGACCGAAAAAGGCCATTTAACTACACATATTACCCAGCCTATAATGATAAGAGACCGCATGTTTCTGCCACAGTGGGGATAGCGGTCCCGTGCGGCGTGGGCCATCACTTCGCCAGCATCCACACAACTGTCGTGCAGGCGGCAGGACTCGACGGAGTTAGGGTATCGGGTCGAGTCGAATCGCAGGTAACTAGTCTATGGTGAGGTCCAAGAAGCACGAAGCGAGCCTCACGCCTGGGCCAGTGCGACCATCGGAGACAGAACTATTGATGTGGATCCTACATGGGGCTTGGGCTCCAGCAACGTCTACTTCGATAATCTGAACCAGTATGAGGAAAAGTGGGTCGAGGAGAAGAGAGACAGAGTCATTAAGTTTGACTAGTACGGCAAAACTCTCCTGCAACCGTACCAGAGGGATACCCAGAAGAATCAGCAGGGATATTGAACCATAGACAGAATCTCTGGAGTCGTTACCACCAATCCTCTGTTCAGACCTTCTAAAAGGAGGTGGCGATTAGTGTACTACCTCATCGGCAAGATCCCGATTTTCATCACCAGGCGCAAGCAGAAAGAACTTGATGAAATCACTCTTGCAGATCGGGATAGTGGGTTCCGGATATCGAGCCGTATGTCGGGAACATCCGAATTGCGACAGGCCAGGAGAATCCAGTTAAGGTATCTGCAAGACCAGGCCAGGAGAGATCCACAAGGTTTTCTTGATACCTGGGCTACGTTTGATCTGCGTGAGGATGAAGCCAGAAGGGAGATCTCATGGCTGTTGTACGATTACTGCTGCTACCGAGGCGTTGGTGGGTTGATAGATACTCGGGATGATCAGGAGCGAGTACTATCCGATTGGTCAGGCAGGTCTTTGGAGCAGCCGGTGGGATCTACGTTCTGGCTTTCGTTTCCCATTGAGTCACAAGGGTTAGCCAGGTGGTTTCCTAGACGCAGGTCATCACAGATTGGGATAGTGGTTAGGGTGGATGGAGTAAAGCGAGTGAGTGGCAGCCTATCCAGGTTTGTCGTTTACAGCGAAGACCACGTGATGACTTTCGATTCGAGTATCAGCATCGTTCCCCTGGTTCGTGGGTGAACCTGCAAGAGCTCAATGTCTCTTGAGCCGTTCGTAATTTGGTATCCCAGCAGTAGCACGTCTCCGATGCATTTCGCTTAACAATCACGACCTACCGGATGGCAGGCAGAGGGGGATGCAAGTGTTTGTTCCAACGCGAGAGGCTGTATTACACATGAGTCCCACCGATTTTGAGATGTATGCGCTATCTGTGCTTCAGGAACAGTGCAATGGGCTAGACAGCGTTACCTTTCAGCACAACCGTATGATAAAAACTGATGATGGCAACTATCAGATTGACGGATATGTTGAGTTTGAGATAATGGGGCTGAGGTTCAAGAGCATTGTGGAGTGCAAGCACTATAGAACCAGCATTCCTAGAGAGAAAGTGCAGGTTCTATTCGATAAGGTCCGCGCTACGGGAGCTCATAAGGGTATCTTGATCTCATCCTCCAGTTTCCAAGCCGGAGCGATAGAGTACGCATCAAAACACGGCATTGCACTCATTCAGCTGATTGATGCCGGCGCCCACGTTCACACAAGACAACAACATCCGTATAGGGTGATCATGAACAAGCCTCGGGTGCCATGGAATTCCGGATGTCCCTATATCGGCGTCATGCAATATAAGAAAAACGGTGGGATTGTCTGCTCGTATCTATCTCGAACCAATCTGTTCTTGAGAGACTTCTTGACGGAGCAAAGCGGAATGGGATAGAGGTGTCTGAGTGGAACCGAATCCCTAAGACAGCTCTTCTCTCGCTCTTGGCAGTCGTCTGTGTTGTTACGGACGGCCAGCTGTAAAAGTCGCCAATGTGCTACGGCCGCGTTCGTTACTTTGCGGTAGTTGCATATCTCTCCGAATGGGGCTTTTCTCCCATTGCACCCCTGACGCCAAGATGCTAAGTATGTTATAAGCTGGCATCGATACGCTAGCGTAACCGTTTTTGTCGACACGATCGACATGCTCGGGTAGTGCTAGAACTGCTCAACACACTCTCATTTTAGGTTTCGGGACACGATTCCGGAGCCCCAAAACAACTGTATTGCTGATGGGGGCTGGGGTCGTTTTTTGTGTTTCAAGCCTGGAATGGGAGGAATGGCAGTGGATAGGGCAAAGACGTGGGATGACATACCACTTTGTTTGAGTGTCGCTGATCTTCAGAGGTGTTTTTCTCTAAGCAAGCATCAATCTTATACCGTAGCAAATCTTATCGGTATCAGGCTTGGCAAGCGATTGATCATTCCAAAAGAGCGGTTTAGAAGCTGGTTGGAGACCGGCAGCTACGAGGCGAATCCAACAACACTGTGGAAGCCGGTCGAAAAGCATTGGGGCGGACACTCCCTTCCGGCCCCGGCAGCTCAACTCCGGGAGCGATGGGAGGTGACAAATAGTGCGAGGACGCGGTGAAGGCACCGTATACCAACTCCCTAGCGGTAAGTGGAGAGGTCAGCTCACGGTAGAGACAGACCCACTGACGGGCGCAACGAAACGGATCGGCGTTTCAGGTGAGAGTCAGAAAGAAGTCATCCAGAAGCTCACGAGCCTGAAGATGGATCTCCAGAAAGGCAGCCTCATAAGGCCGACGGATATTACCGTCTCGGAATGGATGAGCATCTGGCTGACCGAGTACATGAAGCCACATTTGAGGCCGACCACTTGGGACAGCTACGAGACGATGATTCGATGCCACGTTGTGCCGCATTTGGGAGGCATGAAGCTGAAGGACTTGCGCTCTCAGCACCTGCAGAGACTGTATAACAGGCTTCTGAAGGAGGGGCGAGATGACCGCCAGGGAGGTCTTTCCCCAAAGACAGTAAGGTACATCCACGGCATCATCAGAGGTGCCATGTCTCAGGCAGTAAAGTGCGGCCTGATCGCCAGCAATCCGACTGCGGCAGCTGTGCCGCCGCGTAAGGAGAAGAAGGAGATTCAGCCTCTTACTGCGGAACAGGTGTTGTGCCTTCTTGAGGCGGCTAACGGTGACAGGTATTATGCTGCGTTCAGACTTGAGTTCATGACCGGCCTAAGGCTAGGAGAACTCTTGGCTCTCACGTGGGATGATATCGACTTAGCCGCACACCTGATCCGGGTGAGACGGACTCTGCTACGAGTCAGGGATCATGATCAGGTTGATCGAAAAACCAGGCTCATCTTTCAGGAGCCTAAGACCGACAAGGCAAGGCGCATACTACCGCTGTCGAAAGAGCTAGTTGGCGTTCTGGAATCCCATCGGGCAGCGCAAGACCAAGAACGGTTGGCGTTTGGTCCGGCCTACTGCGATCGCAGGCTGGTGTTTTGTGCTCCAGATGGCAACCCGATTGACCCCAGGAGTTTTACTCGCCGATGGTGTCAAGGCCGGGCGAAAATTCCTCCACTTTGGCCGGTTGGATTTTCCCCCACCCCCGGCTTCGCGGCCGGTCGTGAATAGGTGGTTCCAAACAGCCCGGCCCGCTTCTTCTCCCTGAGCCGCCAACTCTCACCACGGATGTTGATGATGTGGGAGTGGTGAAGCAGGCGGTCCAGGATCGCTGTGGCCACCACTGTGTCTCCGAATATCTCACCCCACTCTCCGAAGCCTTTGTTTGAAGTCAAGATAATCGCCCCACGCTCGTACCTGGCAGAGACCAGCTGAAAGAGCATGGCCGCGCCCACTGAGTCGAACGGCCGGTAACCTACCTCGTCAATGATCAGTACCTTGGGCGCGATGTAGACCCTCATCCTCCTGTCGAGCCTGTTGTCGGCGTACGCCCTCTTTAGGTCCTCAACCAAGGTGTGAGCGGTGACGAAGTACACCCCGACTCCGTGGCAGATGGCTTCGATGCCCAAAGATACTGCTAAATGGGTTTTTCCAACCCCCGGCGGCCCCAGCAGGATGATGTTGGAGGCTTCCTGTACGAAGGTCAAAGTCGCCAGTTCCCTCACCTGCCGCTCGTCGATGGAGGGCTGGAAGGAGAAGTCGAACTGGTCCAGGGTCTTGTGAAAGGGCAGGTGAGCGAGCCTCGTCCTGGCAGTGATGTACCTCTCTCTTCGGGCGGCCAGTTCGGCGTCAAGGAGGTCGCTCAAGAAGTCGGCGTATGTGAGGTCCTTCTGAGAGGCTGCTTCCAACCTGCTGTCCAAGATGCTCGCGGCCTGGCTGAGGCCTAAGTCAACGTAGTTGCTGGCTGGCTTTCTCGACGGCTATCACGTGCCGCTCACCTCCGCCAAGGCTTCGTAGGTCCTGAGAGGCCTCACTTCGACCTCGGGGCTCTCGACTCGTGTGGCCAGCACTTGTCTTGGCTTTTGGCCGGTCCCGAGAGGTACGCCGTCCCACTGGCCCGCCAGGGGCACAACGGTCCCCGGTACCAGCGCCTTGGGGTGGACAGCCACTCTTGCCCCTCCCGAGTACACCTCAACGTGGTAGCCGTTCTCCCGGACTTCCACCGTCCTCCCAGCGAAAGCCCAAGGCACTCCGTACCTGCTTCCGCCGAAACTCACGAACCCGTCCCGACTGACCTTGCGCTCCTCAGCGAGAAAAACCACCAACGCTGCCCTATCTGGCAAGGCATGAAGGTTTTCCTCAGCCAAGAGGTCGCAAGGTCTCTTCTGAGTAGTACCGTGGACTCTCTTGTTTGCAACGGCATCACACCATGCCCTAACTTGAGCGTTCAAGTCTTCCAGGCCGAAAAACCTAAGCCCCGGCCAGAAACTCTGCCTGAGGTAACGGATCGCTCTTTCGACCCGGCCTTTGGTCTGGGCCCTGTAAGGCCGGCAGGCTTTAGGGTAGAAGCCGGCTACCAGGGCAAAGTCCAGAAACCTCTGGTTCCACACCGGTTGACCGCCCTCATCCCGTCCAAGCACTACCGGCTTGAGGTTGTCGTACAGGATGTGTTCAGGCACCCCTCCGAAGTACTCGAAGGCATGGATGTGGCACCGTATCAGCGTAGCTGTGTCCTGCCTGTCCACGAACTCCACATACATCGCCCTCGAGTAGCTCATCACCATGACGAAGGCGTAGATCTTCCGCTCACGGCCTTGCTCTTCGTACTTGAACACACCGAAGTCCACTTGGGCCTGCTCTCCGGGCTTGGTCTCAAACCGCGAAACAGCCTGGGCTTTTTGCAGAGGCCGGAAGGGTTTTAGGAAGTCTTTGAGAATTGTCTTACCGCCGGAGTACCCGAGAGCCTTGATCTCGGCAAGCAGGCGGTTGGCGTTGAACACGCCTTCGGCCATCCTGGCCTTAAGGTAGTCCTTGTAGTCGTCCAGTTTGGACGGCCGCGGTGGTCTGGGTCCGTACTTGGGTAGTTCTTGGCATTGGAGATACTTGGCGATGGTCTTCCGGTCTCGACCGGTCCGCCTAGCGATCTCCCTGATGCTGAGTCCTTGGCTGTGCATGAGTTTGATGTCCAAAGTTTCCCCGCCTCCCAGCAAGAATGTCACCTCCGAAACTTGGGTGGTTCCGGAGTCCTTCTTCGAGGAGGTGGGGGATTTTTCATCCGACCCTAGTGGGGGATTTTACAACCGGCCGTGACAATGGGAACGGCTACTGCAGAACGCCGGACTCCCTCATGTCCGGTTTCACGACGCCCGGCACACCTTCGCAACGATGCTGTTGGAGGCCGGCGAAGACTCGAAGATCGTACAGGAGCTCTTGGGGCATAGCGCAATCAGTGTAACCCTAGACATCTACAGTCACGTTGGCATCGGCCTTAAGCGGTCGGCTGTCGATAGGTTGAGCGGTTTTCTTAGCGAATCGTAAAGCAGTACTCGCACTAACTGCACCGGAACTGCACCAAATGGGGAGGGAAGCGGGAGATGGCAACTCAGATTAGGCTTACATGCTGGTCGGGGAGACAGGACTTGAACCTGCGGCCTCATGGTCCCAAACCATGCGCGCTACCAAGCTGCGCCACTCCCCGACGCACACATCATTATACGAGATTTCTGCGGGCATGCCAAACGGCAGTGCTGGTCAGCGCATTGACTCCTCGGCTGGATTCTCCCTGGTGGAGGGCATCAAGCCCGCTATCTCCGGCTACCTTCCTTCTCTCCACGATAGGGGATAGGAACGTACTGCACCGACGGCCTGTTCTGTTGCGGCTGCGGATAAAGGTCCATCAAGCGATATATTTCCATGGGCATGTCTTTGCACATGGGAGGGAATCCGAGATCCGTCAGCTCCTCGCACGTCAGAGGGTAGTCGTGCGTCCAGTGACCTGAAGCCAGCTTATCGGCGAGTTCACGTGCCTTGTCTTCATCAACTCGCTGTGACAGCAAGTCGGCCACGGTCTTCTTGACCTGCTTGACCGCCTTCTCGGACATATCCGCAAGGATGATCGTCTCGTCGTCGATGTCTTTCCGTTCCTTTTCATTAAGGACTCGGAGGATGGAGGATGCTGCCCACTTGCCGATTTGCGGGTCGACCGGACCGAGTACTGCGTTGGGGTCCATGACCACTTCATCGGCAGCGAGGGCGATCAGGGAGCCGCCCGACATCGAATAGTGCGGCACAAATACTGTCACCTTAGCTTTGTGACGGAGTAGTGCCCTTGCGATCTGCTCCGAGGCTAGGACAAGCCCTCCCGGTGTGTGAAGGATTAGGTCGATGGGCATGTCCTCGGGAGTCAACCTGATGGCCCTCAGCACCTGCTCGGAATCCTCTATGTTTATGTACCGGGACAAGGTCACGCCCAGGAAACTGACAGACTCTTGCCGGTGGATTAGCGTAATAAGTCTCGACTTGCGCTTTTTCTCCAGGCTGCGCATGATGTTGAGCCTCGCTGTTTCAAGCATTCTCCGTTGAAAGACTGGGACTACAGTGGTTAAGAGGAAAAACGCCCATATCAAGATGGAAAAATCCATGCGAGTGATCCCTCCCGCGTGACTAGTCCAACGCCAGACCCATGTACATCATTGTTTAACCAAGCGGCTCTTCCATTCGTCTTCCTTGAACCCTGCCAGAACGAAGTCAGGGCCAACAAGGATAGGCCGTTTCACGAGCATGCCGTCGGTAGAGAGAACCGCGTACTGATCGTCATCGGACATCTTCGGCAACCTGTCCTTCAAACTGAGCGCTCTATATTGCAGACCGCTGGTGTTGAAGAACCTGCGGAGGGGGATTCCGCTCCGGGCGTGCCACTTGCGGAGCTCGTCCAAAGTCGGATTGTGCGTCTTGATGTTGCGAGACTCGTAATCGATGCCGTGATCGTCAAGCCATTGCTGTGCTCTTCGGCATGTGGAACACTGGGGGTAGCAGACAAATAGCATTGTTTTCCCTCCTTCTACACGCGGATATTCTTCCAGTGCCCGGTGCCGAACCTCCACCTAAACAGCATCGACCGGGCTATGAGGTCGGTGACCATCGCGTACCAAGCGCCCGACAGTCCCATACCCATGCCTCCAATGAACAAGTAGGTCAGGGCTACCCTAACCACCCATGCGCTGCCGCCGGTGATCAGCATGACCCATCTTGTGTCTCCGGCACCGCGCAGTCCTCCGGCGAAGACGTGGTTCATGGCCATGAACGGCTGCGCGATTGCCACTATGCGAAGGACGGTTGCGCCCATCTGTGCAACTGCGGGGTTGTCGGGCACGAAGAGGTGCACCACAGTCGGCGCGGCGAGGAATAGACCGATGCCTGCGCATCCCATGGCCGTCGACGCGATCTTCTGCGCCTTTCGCGCTGCCATTTCTGCCTTTGTCTTATCTCCGAAGCCCAAATACTGGCCAACCAGTGTTGTTGTTGCTGCTCCGAAACTGAACCCGATGGTCAGCGATATGGACTCAATTCGCATTGCTATCTGGTGTGCTGCATATGCGTTTGTGCCCAACCCGGCGATTGCCCTGGTATAGAGTATCTGCGCGCCGCGGAGCGTGAGCCTCTCGCCCGACGCGGGTAATCCGATGTCCAGCACTCTTCCCAGAGCGTCTTTGTCGGGTTTGAACGACCCTTTGACCCATCCCTTTAGCGGGTTGTTCTTGAGGCTCACAAGCACGATAACAAGCAGCATACCCATGCACCGGGCAAATGCCGTGGAGAGCCCTGCCCCTTCCGCTTCCAATCTCGGGAAGCCGTAGACGCCGTTGATAAGGACATAGTTGCCTCCAAGGTTAAGCAGGTTGACCACGATGCCGACGTACATCGGGATGTCCGTACGCCCGGAACCTCGGAGGCCTGCTGCAAACGTCATAGTTACATACTCAAAGCAAAGCGATAGACCCTTCCACCAGAAGTAGCGGACCCCCATAGCGATGACGTCGGGCTCCGCACCCATCAGCCTGAGGCTACCTCCTGCATAGACGGAGAAAAAGAGGAACGAGACAAAACCCAGAGCAGCAGCTATCAAGAGAGACTGTCGCAGGGCTTTTTGGGCCTCATCGAGGCGGCCTTCGCCCACTCTTCGAGCGACTACTGCGGTTGTGCCGACCCTAATGGCGTCGAAGAATCCGGTGGCGATCATGGAGATCTGATTGGACAGGCCTACTGCCGCCACTGCAGGTGCGCCTACACGCCCGACCATGGCCATGTCGGCGGCATCAACCACGGACTGCAGCAGGCGCTCGGCTATGAGCGGCCCCGCCAGGATCCACAGGTTTTGTTCTATGGTATGGCCGGCCAGATCGAGCTTTCGAGCGCGCTTCCGGGGTTTGCCGACTTCGGGCTCTGTTTGTTCTACGACGGCTTCGCCTAGCGACTCAGTGCCGCGCGGATCCGGCTGCGTATCGAGCTGTTCCATTGTGCCTCTAGAGTCGTTCAACGACAATCTCCTTTATTTCGTTACCCAAAAAGTCAGTACTTTGATGATATTACTCGGCGGCAAAAGGGTCAACGGCTCGCGATCTAAGGATGTTTAGTAGCCAGTAGGATTTGAAAGTGCCTTGGCGAAAGGAACACATATCAAGGCTCCCTCTGTAGCCCACGAATCCCAAGCCTACAATCGAAAGGAGTGAACCTGGCGTGGGAGCCGCTCCGCGGCTAAGTAAAGCGGGGAAGCCAGGGCATCTGATGGCGACTAAAGATATTTCCAAAGTCACCTCTCCGGAAGAGTTTTTCGGCTTCAAGATGGGCTCGGATCGCAAGATAGCCCGGTGGGATAAGATTGTCGAGTACTTCCGAAAACTTGAAGCCGAGTCGGACAAGATCAAAGTCATCGACATGGGGCCATCGACCGAAGGGAACCCGTTCCTTCTCACCATCATTTCTTCGGCGGAGAATCTGAAGCAGCTGGAGTACTACAAAGAGATTAATGCGAAAATCACCGATCCCAGGGGACTCACAGAAGATGCAGTCAAGGAACTGGTGAAGGAAGGAAAGGCGATTGTCTGCCAAAGCATGAGCCTCCACGCGACCGAGATAGGCGGCACGCAGATGGCGCCTGAGCTGGCTTGGGACCTTCTTTCGTGCGACTCGGAGGACAACAGGGCCATTCTGGACAACGTCATCTTCCTTATGGTCCCGTGCTTCAACCCTGACGGCCAGATAATGGTCACTGACTGGTACAATAAGTTGCTGGGCACGGAGTACGAGGGAACAATGACTCCGTTCCTCTATCACAAGTATGCGGGGCACGACAACAACCGCGACTCTTTTGCTCTGAACCTGCCGGAGTCTCGGTATATGGCGCAGATACTCTTCACCGAGTGGCATCCCCACGCTTTTCAGGATCACCACCACATGGGAAGCACGGGGGCTCGCTTGTTCTTGGCACCCTATTCGGATGCCATCAGGCCTCACGCAGACCCCCTAGTGTGGCGCGAGGATTCCTGGTACGGCGCCCATATGGCATACACCCTCGAGGAGCACGGAAAGACGGGTATCCTCAACGGCGCCCAATTCCCCGGATGGGGCCACTTCGGCTTCCACTGGATCGCGACTCATCACAACATAGCAGGCATGCTGACTGAATCGGCGAGCGCGAAGTTGGCTACACCGATCTACATCCACCCTCACCAGCTGCGGGGTGCCAGCCAGAAGACGATGCCCAAATACGAAGCGCAGACCAACTTCCCGCACCCGTGGCCTGGCGGTTGGTGGCGGCTTAGAGACATCGTCGAGCAGCAGAAGATATCGGCGTGGGCGCTCCTTGATATCTGTGCCAAGTACAGAGAGAAGGTCCTGTGGAACGCTTACCTGAAGGCCAAGAGGCAGACCGAGCGGGGAGCGGAAGGGAAGCCCTACGCCTACGCGATTACTCCTCTACGCAACAACGACCCCTTAACTGCTCTGAAGTTGGTTGAACTCTTAAAGCTGCAGGGAATCGAGATCAAGAGGGCTGTTGAGGACTTCGAAGTCGAAGGTCGCCTGTTCTCGGCAGGCTCCTACGTGATCTTCTGCGACCAACCCAAGATGGGCGTGATTAAGAATCTGCTCAACAGGACCTTCTATCCCGACAGCTATTGGACGCGCAATCCGGATGGCTCGCCGATCATGTATGATACCGCCACTGACACCATCGGTGAGTTCATGGGAGTCGACGTGGTGCCTATAGAGTCGAAGTTCCAGGGCTCCTTTGAGCCCGCTCCGGCGGCCAGGATAACGGTTATGGAACTGAAGGAAGCTCCCGCGTACCTCCTCGACCCAAGGTTCAATGACTCGTTTACGGCGGTGAACAAACTCCTTGATGCCGGAGTGAAACTCTGGCGGATCGAAGAACCGCTGCAAGTCCACAAAGCGTGTCCTCTCTGCAGTTATCCGCCGGGGGCCATCTACGTTGAGGGAGGCCCGGAGGTTACACCCGTCGTGCAGTCCATATCCAAAGAGCTGAATGTGCCGTTCAGGGCGCTTGATGCAAAGATAGACTCGGCCAAGCGGGAGATAAGGCGCCTACGAGTCGGCATGTACCAGCGCTATTGGGGCGGCAACATGGATGAAGGCTGGACTCGCCTGGTGCTTGAGAAGTTCGGGTTCCCCTACATCACCCTGAAGGATGCCGATTTCAAAGACGGCAAGCTGAACGAGAAGGTAGACGTGGTGATTATACCGGCAGACCGGACCGAGATGATCCTTGGGCCCGACGCGGCTTCAGAGAAGGAGACTCGTGGCAGGGGGCGTCCGATTCCGCCTATGCCGCCCGAGTTCCGCAGCGGGATTGGGAAAGACGGGGCCAAGAACCTGAAGGAGTTCGTCAAGAACGGCGGCAGGCTCATAGCCTTCGACACTTCATCGGATTTCGCGATAGAGGCTTGCGAACTGAAAGTCAGAAACACGGTCGCGAACGCCACGTGGAGGGACTTCTACTGCCACGGCTCAACGCTGCGTGCGAAGGTGAACAACATCCACCCGTTGGGATACGGTATGCCCGAAGAGGCTCTGGTGCTCAACATGGGCAGTCCCACGTTTGAGATTACGGACATGTTCAACTCCGACAACTACGAGGCTATTGCCGAGTATCCGGCGAAAGACCTGCTGCAGAGCGGATGGATCATAGGAGAAGAGAAGCTGCTGAACAAGCCCTGCATGCTAAGGGTGAAGGTTGACAAGGGCGACGTCATTCTGTTCGGGTTCAGGACCCAATTCAGGGCCCAGGCCCACGGGACGTTCAAGCTGCTGTTCAACTGCTTGGTGTAGGTTGTCCGGTTTGGATGTTGAGCGATAGGGAGGGGACACGATGGCGAGATCGGTTATCCGGTACTGGGAGAAGTGGGGCGGCCAGGAGGAACGCGCCATGCGTGGGATCGTCTCGGCGTTCAACGATTCACAGGACAGGTTTCTTGTGGAGATGGAAGCGGCCGGGGATTGGTCTTCGAGCCCCGATCTCCCGCGGTTTCTGGCGGCCCGATCATCGGGTAAGCCGCCGGACGTCATCGGACTCGAGGATCACCAGGTTCTCGATCTGGCACTTCAGGGCTTGTTGATACCGATCGACCGGTACCCCGAGGACATCTTTCTCCCTGCTTTTGGGCGGCTAGGTATGGTTGGCAGGACTGCTTACGGTGTGCCCGTGTCTTGCAACGTCGTTACTCTCTACGTCAACTGCGGGGCGCCTCCCGCTGAGTGCCGAGACCTCAGGGCAGAGATGGATATCGCTTCCTTCGATGCTTTTCTGAGAGAGATCGAGGCAGAGGGGCGCCCCGGCCTGGTTCCTTCATACCCCGGCTGGTGGCCCCACATGTGGCCGTATCTTTTCGGAGGCGCGTGGTTCCAGGAAGGCCGATTCTCGCCTGATGCGTGCGCCAACGTCAGAGCATACGAGTGGGTAGTGGATCTGGCCGGTCGAGCGCGCAACCTGGGCGCGAACCGGTTCTCGGCGTCCGTGAATCCCATAGGCAGGTTTGACCCTGATCCGTTCGTGTCAGGGGAAGTAGCGATGGTCGTAGAAGGAGATTGGCTGGTACGGCGCCTGATTCAGCACCCCGACCTGAAGTGGGTTCCTGCGCCTCTGCCTTCGTTGGACGGACGCCCGCAAGCGCTCTCTGTTGCCGATGTCCTCTGCATTCCGAGAGGAGCTCAGAATCCGGACGGGGCTCAGGCGTTCATCGAGTTCGCTTCTGAGGCCTCGAACGTCGAGACGCTGGCCATCGGTCAAAACAAGATTTCTCCGCTGCGGGAGTGGTCTGGGTCCTTTACGGAGCGCCACCCAAATCCGCAGATAGAGACGTTTCGCAACATCTTGTCGACATGCAATTTGGTAAGCGATCCTCGAGTCCCGGGCTGGCTTGGCTATCTTGAGCGGGTCAAAGCGGCTTTTGAGGCTATTTGGTCCGGCCAGAAGACCCCCGCGGAAGCGTTGACCGCGATCAGGGACGCTCCGTAATGTGAAGGCTGTTATCACTCGAGTCTGTCTTGACCGAGTCCGGTGTTCAATACAATGTTGATTGGAGTGGCTGCGGTGGGAAAGAGAGATTGGACATCGTTCGAAGACTACGTTGAGAAAACAATGGAAGAAAATCACATCGTAGGCGCTGCGGTTGCGGTCGCGGACAAGAGCGGCGTTGTCTACGCCAAAGGTTTCGGCGTGAAAGATGTGGAGACGAAGGATCCGGCAGACCCCGAGACGATATTCGGATGCGCCTCGGTCTCGAAATCGTTTACCGCCATGGCGATAACCCAGTTGGCTGACGCGGGGATGCTTTCGGTGGATGATCCGGTCACTGAACACATTCCGGAGTTCAGACTATCGGGCGTGGAAGATATGGCCGATGTGAAAGTGCGGCACATTCTGTCTCACACGACAGGGCTTCCGCCGATGACCAGACGTCAGGACATAATCGACCTGGACAAGCACGTTGAATACATCGCGACGTCCGACTACGAGCTCCTAGGGAAGCCGGGGGAGTACTTCAGCTACTGCAACGACACGTTCTTGCTGAACGGGCTCATCATCCAGCGGAAGAGCGGCCAGCTTTACAGGAGGTACATGACTCGCCACATTCTGGACGCAGCCGGGATGAACCGGTCGACCTACAATCTGGAGGAACTCGAGAAACTCGGCAATCTGTCAACGCCGTACGTGTACGACAAGAAGAAGGGAGAGCACGTCAAGCAGGAGTGGCCGGTGCTCGGCACCTATGAGGTCGGTGGGGGAGTGCGGTCATGCGTCCTCGATCTCATGAAGTATGGACACATCTACCTGAACGGAGGAGTCGCCCCTAACGGCTGCAGCATTGCCTCAGTCGAAGGACTCCGGCGCATGTGGACCAACCCGATGTACCCGACAGCGAGGAAGACCTACTATAACTTTGCGCTGCAAGTCACCCCTGATTATGCCGGCACCGGGGTCACTCTTGCCGAGCACGGAGGCGGGCAGCCGGGCGTATCGTCAAACTTTGGATTCGTGCCGGAAGCAGGGATTACCGTGGCTGTGCTCACAAACGTGACGGGTGTTCCCGCCGGCGCTATTTGGTTGGCGGCGGTCAATGTGGCCCTCGGACTGCCCCTGGACACCAAGAAGAGCGTTGAAGTTGATTGCGGAGCTTCGCCTAAGGAATTGACGCGCTTCACGGGGCTCTACCGGTGCGATGAAGGCGGGCAGGCTGAACTCTTTATGGACGGAGACGCGCTTATTGTGAGGCGCGAGGGCGAGGAGTTCGAAGCGAAGGCCTCCGATGAGAGGACGCTATTCTTCGAGGCTATGGGCCAACAGCAGGTGTTTCGGTTCTACTTCGACGAAGAACGGAAGGGAGATCCGGATTCCACAGGTAAGCCATGGGCTGTGCTTGCTGGTTCGCGGATGCTCCGGAGAGTGACCGAGTAGGTTGATGTTCACGTATGCTTCGAAGAGCGGCCGAGTAGGTGGATGCCAAAGATAGAGCTTCTCAGCCGCTCAAACTTGTGGTATGAGTGGAACGTTAAGCCTTGTAGCAGTTGCTTGACCCGCACACTGGTATCCTGTAAAATGAGTCGTGCGGCTCAAATAGCCGCTAAGGTTGTGTTTGCAGGGCTTAAGACGCGGGTGTAGCTCAATGGTAGAGCTCCAGCCTTCCAAGCTGGTGGCGTGGGTTCGATTCCCATCACCCGCTCCATGTGCGCCTGTAGCTCAGGGGATAGAGCACCTGCCTTCTAAGCAGGGAGTCGTAGGTTCGATTCCTACCAGGCGCGCCAATATTCGTCAAAGGTTTGTGGTGGATGTAGCTCAGTTGGCTAGAGCGCCAGGTTGTGGCCCTGGAGGTCACGGGTTCAATTCCCGTCATTCACCCCAATTTGTTTTCCGGAGATCCGGCACGCGCCCGTAGCTCAATTGGATAGAGTTACAGACTTCGGATCTGAAGGTTGCAGGTTCGAGTCCTGCCGGGCGCGCCATACGCTGGGGCGTCGCCAAGCGGTAAGGCATCAGCCTTTGGAGCTGACATTCGTAGGTTCGAATCCTGCCGCCCCAGCCAGGTTTCAATGGGCCATTAGCTCAGTGGTAGAGCACCCGCCTTTTAAGCGGGGAGTCGATGGTTCGAGTCCATCATGGCCCACCAAACATCTTTCACGACCGCGATGCGAGGGTGTCGGAACTGGCAGACGAGCTGGACTTAGGATCCAGTGCCCCTAAGGCGTAGGGGTTCAAATCCCCTCCCTCGCACCACTAGTTCAGAGCTATGCAACGGAAGTAGCTAAGAGAAGAGCCGCACACAGTGCGGTTTTTCGTTTTTCCGGACGCAGCCCGTGCCCCGAAGCACAGAACTGCGAATGCGAGAAGGCCTCGACCTATCCGAGGGGATGGGGCCTGTCTGAAGGTTTTTGGGGGTCCGGCCGGGGGGCGTGTGCACCGGCGGGGATGTCTCGCGCGGACATATGCACCCGTGGGGATGTCTCGCGCGGACATATGCGCCCATGGGGACGTTCCCTGGGAAATATGCACTGGTGGTGACATTCTGCGGGAAATATGCACCAGTGGGGACGCACGCCATAGTTTGGGCGGATATGCTGGGCACTTGGTTACCACGCACACAAATCCGGGACGCACCCCACAGGTTTCAGCGGATATGCTGGGCACTTGGCACCACGTACATAAATCAGGTCGCGCGGACAATGCCATCAGAGCGACGGTGCCTGTCGGACTCGCAGTCCGATGGGTTCAAGAAGGTGTCCGCCGGTCGGCGGCGCGTCTGGCGCCGGGATCGGGCGAGAGTGGCTGCGTCCAGTTATGCAGTAGAAAATTCCCGCGAGTTATTGCCCTCATCTTTATTCAAATACGAGGAATTATCGGAATTAGGCAGGGAAAATGTGGTTGGCGGAGTATGTATAACACAGTGAACCGGCATCGCTACAAAGGAACCCGTGCTTGGGTATCCAGAAAAGGAGGATACTGATGAGGAAAGGGCTATCGATCCTGTTACTGGCTTCATTCCTTGCAGTCTTGGTGTCCGCATGCGGTGGCCCGGCTGAACCGCCGCAGGTTTCTGCCCAGCCAAAGGTTTTCAGATTCTCGGATACTTATGACGTGAAGTCGCTTAACGGACAGAACGACGTGGACACCCTCGTACATGATGTGTTGCTCTACACTCACTCTTCTTTGTATCGGCGCGTTCCGAGCGCAGACGGGAAAGCGGCGATATACATTGGTGACCTTGCTGACGGCGATCCGGAGTGCCTGGATGACGGGTATACTTGGCGCATTAAGCTGCGCAAGGAAGCCAAGTGGCACAACGGCGAACCTATCAATGCCGACACGATGATGTATACCTTCAAGATGCTGCTCGATCCCCTGTTGTCAAACGCTATGGCAAACTTCCTCTATGACCGTGAGATCAAGATCAAGAACGGGTTCGAGTACTACACTCAGGCTCAGGAAGGTAAGTCCCCGGTTGCTTGGGAGGATGTCGGCATCAAGAAGATTGACGACTACACCCTCGAGATCATCACAACCCAGCGGTATCGCGCAGAGGACGTAAAGCGTCACTTCACCGACAGGTCCCTCTTCCCGGTGTATGAACCTCTGTACGAAGCGGGTATGAATGAGTCGAGAACCGTCACCACCTACGGTGCCAGCCTTGACCAGTACATGGGCTGCGGCCCGTACTTCTTCGAGAGCTGGAATCCTGACGCTAACCGTGTCTACGTGAAGAACCCCGACCACTGGTTGGCCGACTATTTCCACTTTGACCGGGTTGAAGTTAGGATAACGCCCGACAGAAACGCCCGCGTCCAGATGTGGGAGAACGGCGAGATAGACGTAATGGGGCTTGACAGCTCGACCCTGGACACCTATCGCGACGATCCTCGCACGAGGAGATACAATGGCATCACCATCCAGCACATCGATATCAACTCTCTCCACACCAAGAACCCGATACTCCGGACGATGAACTTCCGTAAGGCTATGTATTGGGCGATGGATAGGGAAACCATTGCCGAACTCATGGGCGCCACGCCGGCTCCTTATTACATCAACACCCAGGCAGGCGCTTATCCCGAGAAGGGCATAACCTACCGAATGACCGAAGAGGCGAAGGCACTGATACCTCCCAACAACGGGTATGATCCGGAAAAGGCCAGGGAGTACTTTGAGGCTGCTTTGGCGGAAATCGGCCAGGACAGCGTCACCGTTGAGCTTATGTACAACGACTCCAACGTCGGTAGAAAGCTAATCGGTGAGTATCTCCAGCAGCACCTTCCGGAGGTGTTCGGCAAAGACAAGTTCACCCTGAACTTGCGCGCCGTGCCCACCTCGTCATACGACGCAATGACCGACTTCAGGACGGCAGGTCCGGACTGCTTTGAGATGGCGTTCAGCGGTTGGGCCTCTTCGCTGTCCCGTGTATATCCGTACGCGGCGATGCAGTACTTCGTCGACTCGTACAGAGCCAGGCCCAACTCCTTCATAAGCGAGGACTTCGACAGGCAATTTGCGGCTTGTCAGGAAGAAGAAGTCAGGCTCAACCCCGAGTTGATGGTCAAGATGACTGCCGAACTCGAGGCCCTTTACCTGCGAGACGTCATCAACGTACCTCTGTACGATACCGTGTCCTACACGATGTACAGCGAGAGAATGGTTCTTCCTTGTTCCGAGTACATTCCGGGATTTGGTTTTGGAACCATGTTCGCTGACATCGTCGAGTAGCGTTTACCAAGGCACCAAGTGCGCTGTTGTTAGGGCTGCTGTGAAAAAGCGGCCCTAACAACGGCTCCTTCTAAACGCCCTAACATCAAACGCTATACCCTACCCTGTGAAGGGTTTTTGGGGGGGTAACAATGGCAAGATACATAGCCGGTCGCATTGTCGCGATGATGATAACGTTATTCATAATTGTGAGCCTGTCGTTTTTTGTGATCAGGTTGATGCCCCAGAACATCTTCGATAATCCGGAGCTTCCCCCTTATGTGGTTGAAATCCTGGAACGGAAAATGCATCTGGATAAACCTCTGTACGTTCAGTACTACTACTTTTTGCGCGGAATAGTGCTCGACGGAGATTGGGGGACCTCAGTTAAGATAAAGCCCAGTCTGCCTGTCTTTGAAGTAATCACATCCAGACTGCCCCTGACCATGCTGATAAACGTGTTTTCGCTGTTCATTTCGCTGCCCCTCGGGGTAACCGCCGGCACGATCGCGGCTCTCCGCAAGAACAAGCTGCCGGACCACATCCTCTCGCTCATGGTTATCTTGTGCATATCGATTCCCTCGTTTGTGTTTGCATCGCTCATGCAGTATTTCCTGACGTTCAAAATTCCGATTTTCCCGACCCTATATAACCCTGCTGCCACAACCTTCAAGCAGATGGCTACCTCTCTTGTGTTGCCTGTTATCGCCTTGTCGCTGAACCCCATTGCGACTGTCACGAGGTACTTGAGAGGCGAGTTGATTGAGACGATGGGATCGGAGTTCCTGCTCCTGGCCAGGACCAAAGGTCTTACCCGGACCCAGGCGATCGTGCGGCATGCGTTTAGGAATTCCTGCGTTCCTCTCGCGAACATAATCATACCCATGTTCACAGGCATTATGGGTGGCTCGTTGGTAGTTGAAAGCATCTTCTCCATACCGGGCATGGGCGGGATGATGGTCAACTCCATCAATGCAGGCGATCATCCGCTTACAATCGCGATTTTGATTTTCTACTCCATGGTGTCATTGGTCACAATTCTGATTGTAGACATATCGTACGGCCTATTGGATCCTCGCATTCGCATGGGGGGCGGACGATGATTATCGATAGAAGCAACATGCCCGAGGACTTCCTCAATCTTCCGGATTCCTGCTTTGAGCCGGTCTCAAGAGGCGAGATCCGTGACGAGGCATTTCAGACCCAACCTATCGGGTTCTTCAAAGACGCCCTTATCCGGTTCACCAAGAACAGGGTGTCTGTCATATCATTCTGGATGATATCCATCATCATTGTCTTCTCGATCTGTGCGCCGTACTTCACCGACTATACCTACGTCCAGCAGCACACCCACTTGAGAGACATGCCGCCCAGGATACCCTTTCTTGAGAAGTACGGCATAGCCGATGGGACGCGACTCCTTATGAACAGGAGAATGACCACTGTCGATGAGTTTCCTCCGGAAGCAATCATTGAGATTCGCAACGAGAGAGTTGTCAACGGCATCAAGATAGCTGACGTGCTGGTTGACTACTACGCCTTGCGCGGCGCCAAGGATATGTACTTCTGGTTCGGGTCGGATTACCTCGGCCGCGATCTTTTCACGAGGCTTTTCTGGGGTTCGAGAATATCGCTCTTGATAGCGTTCTTGGCAGTCTTGACGAATGTCTTTATCGGCATTGTCTACGGTTCGATTGCCGGCTACTACGGCGGGAAGACAGACATGCTGATGATGCGGTTTGCGGAGATCCTTTCGGGAATACCGTACTTGGTCATGACGATGATGTTCATACTTCTGTTTGGAACCGGCATTATATCGATCATATTGGCGCTAACGATCACCGGGTGGATTGGAACTGCCAGGCTCATTAGGGCTCAGTTCTATCGCTTCAAAGGCAGGGAGTACGTGCTGGCCGCCCGGACCCTTGGTGTGCCTGACAGGACGCTCATTTTCCGCCATATCCTGCCCAACTCCATAGGGCCCATCATAACCCGCGCCATGATATCCATACCCGGAGCCATATTCTCCGAAGCCTTCCTCGCGTTTATAGGCCTAGGACTGCAGGCTCCCAAGCCGTCCATCGGCGTTCTCCTTTCAGACGGCCAGAAGGTGCTGCTTCAGTATCCTTATCAGACGCTGTTCCCCGCCTTGCTCATATCGCTCTTGATGATCTCGTTCAACCTCTTTTCAAACGGGCTAAGAGACGCACTTGACCCGACACAACGGGGAGGGGAGTAGAGGAATGACTATTCTACAGGTCAATGACCTTAGGATCTCCTTCAGGGCATACGGCGGTCTTGTTCAGGCGGTGCGAGGCATTAGTTTCAATCTAAACCGGGGCGAAACTGTTGCCATTGTAGGTGAGTCCGGTTCAGGCAAGTCTGTGAGCGTGAAGGCGATAATGGGGATTCTGCCCCAAAACGCCATCATCGAGTCCGGTGAGATCCTCTACGATGGTAAGGACCTTATCAAGTTGAGCGAGGAAGATTTCCATAAAATCCGCGGCAGCAGGATAGGTTTGATCTTCCAGGACCCGCTTTCCGCCCTCAATCCGATCATGAAGGTCGGCAATCAGATCGTTGAGGCTCTGACACTCACAGGGAAGATGACCAAGAAAGCGGCAAAGGTCCGGGCTCTTGAGCTCATGGATGCCGTCGGAATCCCGCAGCCTGACCGCCGGTTCAACCAATACCCTTTCCAGTTTTCCGGCGGAATGAGGCAGAGAATCGTGATCGCCATCGCCCTTGCAGGAGATCCGGAGATACTCATCTGCGATGAACCTACGACGGCGTTGGATGTCACGGTTCAGGCAAAGATACTGGAACTCATCAACCAGATAAAGAAAGAAAGGCACCTTTCGGTCATCTTCATAACGCACGATCTCGGTGTTGTCGCAAACATGGCCGACAGGGTAAACGTAATGTACGCCGGGAAAATCGTTGAAACAGGGACAAGCGAGGAGATTTTCTTCAATCCCGCCCATCCGTACACTTGGGCCCTTCTCAGCTCCATGCCCGACTTGCAGACAAAGGAGAGGCTGCTCGCCATTCCGGGCACCCCGCCAAACATGATCTATCCGCCTAAGGGCGACGCGTTTTCGGTTAGGAACACCTACGCGATGAGGATTGACTTCGAGAAGGAGCCGCCCTTCTTTAAACTCTCCGGCACGCATTATGCAGCCACGTGGCTGCTCCATCCGAAGGCGCCGAAGGTTGAGATCCCGGACGTCCTCAAAGCGAGAATAGACAGGATGAAAAGGAGTGGAGTGGCAAATGGCTGATTCCACTTACCTTCTGGAGGTAGAGAACCTTTGCCAGTACTTCGTATCGGGTAGGGGTAAGAACCAGCTGGTCGTCAAGGCTGTTGACAATGTCAGCTTCGGTATCAAGCCCGCCGAAACTTTCGGGCTTGTGGGGGAGTCGGGCTGCGGCAAGACAACAACGGGGCGAACCATCATACGCCTGCACGATCCCACTTCAGGAAAGGTGTATTTCAATGGCCGCGAGATCTCGGGCAAGATGACAAATGAGCTTAGGAGATATCTGTCGGATAACATCGCGATGATCTTCCAGGATCCCATAGAATCACTCAATCCGCGGATGACCATAGAGGAAATAGTGGGGGAGGGCCTCAAGGTTAGAGGCGTTAAGGATCCGGCAGAGATCAGAAGGCGCGTCGTGGAGATGCTTGAAAAGGTCGGGTTGAACGAAGAACACGCAACCCGATACCCGCATGAATTCTCAGGCGGGCAACGGCAGCGTATAGGAGTCGCACGTGCGCTCATCATCCAGCCAAAGATGATAATCGCCGACGAGCCGGTTTCTGCGCTGGACGTGTCGATTCAGGCACAGGTCATCAACCTCCTGAACGATCTGAAAGAGGAGTTCGGCCTTACCATCCTGTTCATCGCCCACAACCTTTCAGTGGTGAAGTACTTCTCCGACAGGATAGGCGTCATGTACTACGGCCGCTTGGTTGAGATCGCGAGGGGCAACGATCTGTACGAGAAGCCGCTGCATCCGTACACTCGCGCGCTGCTGTCTGCAATACCGGAGCCAAACCCTCTCACCGAGAGAATGAGGAAGCGTATTGACTATGACCCTGAAAGGGACCACGATTACTCGCAGGAACAGCCCTCAATGGTTGAGGTAGAGCCGGAGCACTTCGTGTACTGCTCACCTTCTGAGTTGGCCGAATACCGGAGGATCATCAAAGGGGCGCGATAGCCGACGTACTCCTGCCATAGAACCAGTCTATGTTGGAGATCTGAACGGCCGGTGTTTTCCTTACCCTCCATCCTTTTTTGGCCTGCCCTGATCTGGTAATATACTAAAGATTGATTTCATTTCCAGCTGACCCTTGAGGACAAGCAGCGAAGTTACGATGAAGGCAATACGATACCAATAAGGTAAGGCTTAAGGAGGACCAGATTGTGAAGGTTAGCGTTGAGAAGCTAGAAGGTTCGAAGGTGGTGCTCACAATCGAGGCGCCGTCGAGCGTTGTCGACGAGTCCCTCGACAAAGCATATAAGAGCGTCGTCAGGAGGGTTAACATCCCGGGTTTCCGACGCGGCAAAGCTCCGAGGTTCATCGTAGAGCGCTATTACGGTAAGGAAGTCCTCTACGAGGAGGCTATGAAGGAAGTCTTGCCCGATCAGTATCTCGCGGCTGTCGAAGAAGCCAAGATCGATCCGGTGGATGAACCCGAGTTCGACGAGATCAACTTCAAGCAGGGTGAACCCCTCACCTTCAAAGCCACAGTCTATGTCCGACCTGAAGTCACCCTTGAGAACTACGATGACCTGTCGGTTCCTTACGAGGTCCAACCTGTTACTGACGAAGATGTCGAGCAGCAGATTAGTTTCCTTCGCGAGAGAATGGCCGAGCTTTCGCCGATGGCGGACGGTGAGGCGCTTGAGCAGGGCGACTACGCTACCTGCCACGTGACGGGCATCGAGGGCGGTTCCTTCAAGGCAGAGATCGACCAGGATCTCTCCTATGTGGAGGTAGGCAGGGAATACGGCATTGTGCCCGGTCTTTCAGAGGCTCTCACAGGTATGAAGAAAGGCGAGACCAAGGAGTTCGCCGGAACGTATCCCGCTGAGGAAGGCGAGGAGCCGAAAGACGCCAAGTTCTCTTTGGAGGTTAAGGATTGCTACCGGAAGAAAATGCCGTCTGACGAGGAGTTCCTCAAGAATCTCGGCAAAGACAGCATTGATGACGTAAAGGCAGATATCAAGCAGCGGCTTGAGGCGATGAGGACCGATACCGCCAGGAGGATCCACTCTCAGAAGGTTGAGGAGGCCGCCCTGGCTAAAGGTAAGGTCGAGATTCCCGGGCCGATGATCGAACGTCGCGAGCAGGAGCTCCTGCAGAGGTTCGCCGAGCGCCTTCAGGAAGCCAACACCAGCTTCGACGCCTACCTCAAGTCAACCGGGAAAACCGTCGATGATCTCAGGAACGAGTTTCATGCTGAAGCCGAGAAGGATGTCCGCCGGGAACTGGTTCTTGACGCGATAGCCGACAAGGAGAACACTGAGGTCCCTGAAGAGGCTATGAACTCGGTAGTAGAGGCCTTTGCCAGGCAGATGGGCAAGGATGCCGACACTGTCAGAACAACTCTGCAGTTCAGAGGCGCGCTGGATAGCGTCAGGAGCGATCTCAGAAGGCTTGAGACGATGAAGGCTTTGGCCATCAAGGCAGCTGATAAAGCGGGGACTCCGCTTCCTTTAGATAAGGTAGAAGAAGTGAAACCGGAAGAGGGTGCTGAGGCGAGTGACAAGGACCGGCCCGGGGCCGCGCCTGAGGCCGCCGCCGATGCAGAGGCACCTGCGAAGCCCGAGCCTGAGGCCGTCGCCGAGAAGGCGGAGGCAGCTGCGAAACCCGAGCTCTCTGCTGAAGCGGTAGAGCCCGCCAAGCCCGAACCGGGCACCGGTGCAGAAGCTGAAGTGGCTGCGACAGAGTCAGATAAGGTCAAGGCTGCGCCGAAACGTAGGAAGAAGGCGCCGGCGAAGTCCGAGTAACCCCCTTTTTCAGGGAGATAGTTGCAGCCATCTGGGGATAAGATAATCCTTACACTGAGAACGGAGGAATGAGATAATGCCTCATCTTGTGCCAATGGTCGTGGAGCAGACCGGAAGAGGCGAGCGCGCCTATGACATCTACTCCAGATTGCTCAAGGACAGGATCGTTTTCGTGGGCACACCTATCGATGACAACATAGCCAATCTCGTGGTCGCTCAGTTCTTGTTCCTGCAGGCCGAGGACCCTGACAAGGAGATCTCTCTATACATCAACTCTCCCGGCGGTTCGGTTTCCGCGGGCATGGCCATCTACGACACCATGCAGCACGTGAAACCGCCGGTATCCACCATCTGTGTGGGCCTTGCCGCCAGCATGGGTGCGGTACTTCTTGCAGGGGGAACTAAGGGCAGAAGGTATTGCCTGCCCAACGCCAAGACCCTGATCCACCAGCCTTTGGGAGGAGTTCAAGGTCAGGCAACAGAAGTACAGATAGCTGCGCGGGAGATCCTGCGCACCAAAGACACGCTCAACAAGATTCTGGCCAAACATACCGGCCAACCCCTCGACAGGATCGAGCGGGATACGGATCGAGACTTCTGGATGAACGCTGAGGAAACCAAAGCTTACGGCCTAGTAGATGACATCCTGGTGCCTACCCACAAAGTCTCGAAATAAGCCGAGGTGAAAGGATGTTCAGATTCGAGGAACAAAAGGGACTGAAGTGCTCTTTTTGCGGTAAGTATCAAGACCAGGTGAAGCGGCTCATCGCGGGGCCAGGAGTGTACATCTGCGATGAGTGTATAGACCTATGCAATGAGATCATATCTGAAGAGCTGGACGAAGACGCCGAAGAGAACCTGAAGGAGGTCCCTAAGCCTAAGGAGATCAAGGAGTTCCTCGACCAGTATGTCATAGGGCAGGAGCGGGCTAAGAAGACGTTGTCCGTAGCCGTGTACAACCACTACAAGAGGGTTGGACGCCCGAAAAAGAGCGACGATGTGGAGATTCAGAAGGCCAACATCGTCATGCTGGGGCCGACCGGCGTCGGGAAAACCTATCTGGCTCAGAACCTGGCAAAGATGCTGAACGTGCCCTTCGCGATAGCCGATGCCACGACGTTGACCGAGGCCGGCTATGTAGGCGAAGACGTTGAGAACATCTTGCTCCGCTTGGTTCAGGCTGCAGACTACGATATTGAGAAGGCCGAAAGAGGCATCATCTACATCGACGAGATCGACAAGATCGCGAGGAAGTCGGAGAATCCGTCGATTACCAGGGATGTCTCCGGCGAAGGTGTTCAGCAGGCTCTTCTCAAGATCCTTGAGGGGACTGTAGCCAATGTTCCGCCGCTGGGAGGCCGCAAGCACCCGCACCAAGAGTTCATCCAGGTAGATACCACGGATATCTTGTTTATCTGCGGCGGTGCTTTCGACGGCATTGAGAAGATCATCCAGAACCGCATCGGGCAGAAGGTTATGGGGTTTAGATCCGAGGTCAAGTCGCGTCATGAAGGCAATATCGGCGAGATATTGTCCAAGATACTGCCTCAGGACCTTCTGAAATACGGGATGATCCCTGAGTTCATCGGGCGCATCCCTGTCATAGTGGGCCTGGATGCCTTGTCTGAGGAGGATCTCATCCGGATACTTGTTGAACCCAAGAGCGCGCTGGTGAAGCAGTATCAGAAGATCTTCGCTATGGACGGGGTGACGCTCGAGTTCCAGGAAGAGGCCATTCGCGCTGTAGCGAAGGAGGCTATTAAGCGCGGCACCGGCGCCCGCGGACTGAGATCCGTTCTCGAAGACAGGATGCTGGAGATAATGTACGACATCCCATCGAGGGTAGATGTCTCCAAGTGCGTCATGACCAAGGACGCGGTCTTGAACGGTGCCCCGCCCATCCTCGTTACTTCCGAGCGCAAACCCAAGAAGAAGGAAGAAACGGCGTAGAAGGCCGAGGGGTGCAAGGAAGAGGCGCGCCCCAAAAAACTCCTAGAAGGAAAAGCCCCCCGAACGGGGGGCTTTCAGTTTTGGTAGGTCGCCGGCCTTGTCAGCACTGCCCGCATTGATGTGTTCCGCTCCGACATCCACGCGCCGTTCTACTCTCTGTCCCACTCATGCCTCCTGGCAATCTCCTCGCCGAGTTTCTCCAGCATCTGCACAAACGGTCCTTTGGGGTCCATAGTCCTACGCGGAATATCCGGGGGGATCGCCTTTTCGATTCTCTCAAGCGACAGGTCTTCTTTGGTTACAATAGACAGCCTCACGTTGTTCTTCTCCGAAAGCTTCATCTTGAGCTGGTCTCTCTTGAACCTGTCTACGAACGGCTTTTCACCTGGGTAGAGTCTGGTCGGTCCGAAGTGTTGCTCCCCCTGGTACTCAACTCCCCAGAACCGTTCGGGAGAGAAGATATCATACTCCAAGTTCTGGCCGGTCTCAGGATTGTGTAGCCAAGCGGGTCGTGCGCAAAAAACAAGCCGGACTGTGGGCGCGACTATCCAGTCAACAAACGCTCTTGTGGTTGCTTCCCCTTTGAACTGCGCTATCTCAATCCGCTCGCGGGCCTCCCGGGCCAACTTGGCCTCTATTGCTGACGGAAGTATGGCAACCGGCCGGATCTTCCTCCCATCGGAGATAAGCTGCACCCATCCCGCACTCGTCAGTGCTCTGCAGTGGTGAATCACGGGTCCAGCGCCCAGGCGCATGATATTTGACAGATGTCGCATAGACTCGGGGTCATTCACCATTATCGATGTGTAGATGGACTTTGCCGTCGGGCTCAATTCTGTGACGTTGGTGAGTTCCTCCACAATACGAAATGATACTCTCAGTTGAAATCTCCTCCGGTGTTCCACCGGGCGCCCTGGCAAATTATACCAGATACCCGTGTGGCCGTGTAGTCCAAACCGGAGTCTCCTCGGTCCGAGGCGGACGATCGCAGAAAATCCCATGGTCGCGGCGGACGATTACAGGAAGTCTCACGGTCACGGCGGATGATTGCAGAAAGTCTCATCGTTGCGGCTGACCGTTGGAGATAGTTACACGGTCACGAGGTCGGCAGCTTGGTACTCTCGGATCAGGGGTATCAGTATCTCTCCTAACCGGGCAGTTTTCAGGAAAGTCCCACGGTCGCGGCGGACACTCCTGCCCCGCCAAGTTCTGCCACCGGTTCGATTACTCCTCTAATAATCCGCGCAGAATAGGCAGAACCTACCTAGCGAAGCCCAGAACAAGGGGTCGGAAACGTGCTGAACACCGGAGTTCTTATCTACCTGCAACTATTCCTTACAGTCGTCATGGGTTTGTACTTCTGGAACCTCCTGAAGTCTCAAGAAACCCAGAAAATAGCCGTTGGCAGAGAGTCAAAGAAAGAGCTGGAGCGGCTGAGGCAAATGAGGGGCATCCGGCTTACCGAACCTCTCAGCGAAAAGACCCGCCCGATGGCTCTGGAAGAGGTAATTGGGCAGGACGACGGCATCCGGGCACTCAAAGCCGCCCTATGCGGGCCAAACCCTCAGCATGTCCTCATATACGGTCCGCCGGGAGTGGGGAAGACGGCAGCTGCCAGGTTGGTCCTGGAACAGGCCAAACAGAGCAGCCTATCGCCGTTCGCGAAAGATGCGAGATTCATCGAAATGGACGCCACCATTGCCCGCTTCGATGAGCGCGGCATTGCAGACCCCCTGATCGGCTCTGTGCATGATCCGATCTATCAGGGAGCGGGGGCGATGGGGATAGCTGGAATCCCGCAGCCTAAACCCGGCGCGGTCACCAAGGCTCACGGCGGGATGCTGTTCCTCGATGAAATTGGCGAACTGCACCCTGTTCAGATGAACAAGCTGCTTAAGGTTTTGGAAGACAGGAGGGTCTTTCTTGAGAGTTCCTATTACTCGCAGGAAGACTCGAACATACCCGAGCATATCCACGATATCTTCCAGAACGGACTGCCTGCCGACTTTCGCCTGGTTGGCGCTACCACGCGGTCACCTGAAGACATATCTCCTGCTCTCCGGTCACGTTGCTTGGAGGTGTTTTTTCGGGCTCTGTCCCCGGAAGAGGTGGGGAAGATCGCGGAAGGAGCCGCGCGCAAAGCGGGAGTTGAGATAACCGACAGGGCTGTCGCCATGGTCCGAAAATACGCAGATAACGGCCGCGATGCCGTCAACTTGATCCAGATGGCCGCCGGCCTCATCACAGTGGACGGGCGGAAGACCATTGAAATCGACGACATCGAGTGGATCATCGCTCAGGGGCACCACAGTCCCCGGCCGAGCCCCTGCATACACTCAGAGCCATCCATCGGCGCAGCGCTGGGCTTGGCGGTCTACGGTCCTGGAATGGCTTGCGTAATCGACGTCGAGTCTCAAGTGCTGGACGAGGTGAGCGGCCGCCGCGGCGAGGTGATAATCACTGGAGTGATCGAGGAAGAGGAGATGGGAAAAGGCACCCACATACTCCGCCGCAAGAGCATGGTGATGTCGTCGGTGGAGAACGTGAGGACTGCTCTGTCGGGGCTGGCTGGAATCAAGCCTTACGCTCGCGACATCCACGTCAACTTCCCCGGAGGCACTCCCGTAGATGGGCCGTCCGCAGGACTTGCCATCGCTGTAAGCGTGTATTCCGCTATGACAGAGACTCCGGTTCACCCAAGGACAGCGTTCACCGGCGAAGTCTCCATCAGGGGTGAAATAAGGCCGGTTGGAGGCGTTGACCAAAAACTCGAAGCCGCCCGCGAGGCCGGGCTGGAGAGAGCCTACATACCGCAAGCCAACTGGCAAGACCGCTACGCGTCCTTACCGCTCAAGGTGATCGCAGTGTCCGACCTGGGGCAAGTGCTGGATGGTCTGGCAGCACGAGACTGACACGACCTCTCATTGGCGCTCTGATGCGGTTCTGACCCCGAAGACTAAGAGATACCTGCAGCGCGCGATGCCGGATTGTGGGAAGAAGGCGCGGCAGTAGGTCTCAAGCATCATTCCTGCTTGTCCAGAGGTTCCCAACGCTTTGGTGAAGGGTTTGCAGAAGGCGTACTAGAATATATCCCTCGCGTTCTTCCGGGCCATGTCACTTCCGCTTTGCCGACTAATATGATATGGCTGAGAACTCAAGAGGAGAATGCGGGAGGTGCAGTTTCGTTTATGGCCAAGACAGAGAAAAAGTCCTACCCGCTCCTACCCCTTAGAAATATCTTGGTGTTTCCCGGCACCACAACTGCGTTGGAAGTTGGCCGCACCAGGTCCGTAAAGGCGGTAGAGATCGCGCAGTCTTCGGATATGCGCATCGCCATGTGCACTCAAAAGGACAACGATATTGTGGATCCGCTTCCGGAGCACATTTCGGAAGTTGGAACACTTGGGCTCATTAAGGAGATAGAGAAGACCTCACAGGGACACTACCGCATAGTCATTGAGGGAGTCTCCCGTATCAGGATTACTTCCTATCTTGTGACCGATCCCGGTTACGTGACTGCCGTGGAGGTAATCGCCGAAGACTCTCTCTCGGCGGCCGAGGCTCAAGTAGCCATCAGGACCCTCACGGAGCAGTACGAGGAATACGTGAGGGTCACCAAGAAGGTTGGCGCGGAGACGCTCATCTCGATCGCCACGTTGAATGACCCCGGCCAGCTATGCGACTCAATAGCCGCCCACATCCCTTTGACTCTTGCCGAGAAGCAGGAGATCTTGGAGTGCGTCTCGGTTAAGGCTAGGCTCGAGAAGCTCATCTCTTTCCTCACTAAGGAAATTGAGATGGTTGGGCTAGAGAAGCGCATCAACAGGCGCGTGCGCGACCAGATTGAGCGGAGCCAGAAGGAGTACTGGCTTCGTGAACAGATGAAGGCCATTCAGAAGGAATTGGGCGACCGCGAAGAGGCTATGAGCGAGTCTGACGAGTTTCGCCAAAAGATAGATAAAGCCGGATTGACGGGGGAAGCAAGAGAGAAGGCCCTCCGGGAGGTCGACAGGCTGGAGAAGATGCCCCAGGCGTCGGCAGAGGCGGTCGTTGTGAGAACCTACCTTGAGTGGATGGTCTCCCTTCCGTGGAACACGCTGACCGGCGACACCATTGACGTTTCTGCGGCTCAGAAGATACTCGACGAAGACCACTACGGGCTCGTCGAGGTGAAGGAGCGCATCTTGGAGTATCTCGCAATAAGGAAACTGGTGGATAAGCCGCGCGGCCCCATCTTGTGCTTTGTCGGTCCGCCGGGAGTGGGGAAGACCTCCTTGGCCAAATCCATCGCCCGAGCCCTCAACAGGAAGTTCGTGAGGATTTCCTTGGGCGGAGTGAGGGATGAAGCAGAGATACGCGGCCACCGCCGCACCTATATCGGCGCACTGCCTGGGCGCATTATCCAAGGCATGAGGACCGCGGGCTCGCGAAACCCCGTCTTCCTCATGGATGAGATAGACAAACTGGCGTCGGATTTCAGGGGCGATCCTGCGGCGGCGCTCCTCGAAGTGCTTGATCCCGAGCAGAACTGCTCATTCAGTGACCACTATCTCGAGGTGCCGTTCGACCTGTCTCGAGTCATGTTCATCACAACGGCCAACAGCAGCCACAGCATACCGCGCCCGCTGTTGGACCGCATGGAAGTCATCACGCTCCCGGGTTACACCGAGGATGAAAAGACGCAGATCGGCATGCAATTCCTCATCCCGAAGGAGCTGAGGGAGCACGGCCTGAAGCCGACGCATCTGGGCATCGGGAAAGAAGCGCTCCGCGACATGATCCGGTCGTATACCCGTGAGGCGGGCGTCAGGAACCTCGAGCGCCAGATAGCTACTATCTGCCGGAAGACCGCTAAAGACCTGGTGTCCGGCAGGTGCAAGAGAGTGCGCATCACCCCGAAGAACGTGGCGAAGTACCTGGGCGTGCCCCGGTTCCATTACGGACAGGCAGAGAAGGAGAGCCAGGTTGGAGTAGCCACGGCCCTCTCCGTGACCGACGTGGGCGGAGACATACTTTCGGTTGAGGTCAGCGTCGTAAAAGGTAAGGGCAAACTGACTCTTACCGGTCAGATGGGCGATGTCATGAAGGAGTCGGCGTATGCGGGCCTCAGCTATCTTAGGTCGAGAGCCCTTGACCTTGGGCTCAGCGAGGACTTCTACGAGAATGTCGACATCCACATTCACGTGCCGGAAGGGGCGATTCCCAAGGACGGACCGTCAGCGGGCATAACTATGACGTGTGCGTTGGCGTCGGCGCTCACCAACCGGCCGGTCAGGCATGACATCGCGATGACGGGCGAGGTCACCCTCCGAGGTAGAGTCTTGCCTATCGGCGGAGTGAAGGAGAAAGTTCTGGCGGCTCACCGCTCCGGCATTATGAACGTTATCCTTCCTGAGGAAAACCGGAAGGACGTGGAGGACGTGCCCTCCAACATACGTGACGAGATAAGCGTGTACTTCGTCAGGCATATGGACGAAGTGCTGGGTACGGCTCTGGTGAAGGAGCCCGAAGCCCCGCTCGTAGGGCTTCCCGTGGTTGCCGATAAGTGCCGTGAGCAGCCGCAGGCTATCAGCGACGTTCACTGATTAACATAGCGCAGCGGACATCCCGGCTGGGATTCGATTCGTGTTGACGGTGATTTGCCTCCGTGCAATAATTCACTGCGACAAAGCCCTAAGAGGGGGGATCGTGTCGGGATGGCCGTTGTCGGCGTAATGTACAACCTCAAGGGCGCGCCTCCGGAGGACGGAGAACCTCCAGATTTGGGCGCGGAATTGGATTCGGAGTCGACAGTCACGGCCGTGGCTGAAGCGCTGAGGGCGCACGGCCACGAGGTTCAGATGATAGAGGGAAACGATACCGCGTACCTCAAACTGCTATCCAACAGGCTAGACATCGTTTTCAACATGTGTGAGGGGCTCAGGGGAGAGTCCAGGGAAAGCCACATTCCGTCTATGCTGGAGATGCTGGGGATCCCTTACTCCGGGTCCGGCGTGCTCACGCTGGCCCTGACGCTTGACAAGCCTCTCACCAAGAAGGTTCTGTCCTACCACGGCATTCCCACGCCCGGGTTCAAGGTATTCTCCTCAGTGGATGAGGTTGACCCATCGGGCCTGGAGTTTCCGCTGTTCGTGAAGCCCGCCCACGAAGGATCCAGCATGGGGATTTCTCCAAGCTCCCAGTGCTCATGCCTGGCCGAGTTGATTTCTGAGGTGGGAAAACTGATCCACCTGTACCGCCAGCCTGTGCTGGTCGAGGAGTACCTGCCCGGCCGTGAGTTCACAGTAGGCATCTTGGGCAACAAGAACCCTGTGCTGTTCCCGGTAATGGAGATCAACTTCGATGCTGTCCCCAAGGACCACGGGCGCGTCTACTCGAGGCAATTCAAGACCGACTGGTCCGAGGACGTCTATTATCTGTGCCCGGCACCCATATCCAGCGATTTGGAGGCCTGGATCAAGGACACCGCGCTGAAAACCTACCGGGCTCTTGACTGCCGCGACCTCGCCAGAGTGGACCTCAGACTTGACCGGAACGGCGTGCCGAACATTATGGAAGTCAACCCGCTTCCGGGGATGGTTCCCGGGTTTTCGGATTACCCGAGAATCGCCGAGAAGGGCGGCTGGTCGTACGTGGAACTGGTTAACGGCATACTGGAGTGCGCTCTCAGGCGCAACAATCTCCAGCATCTCATCAAACCGGCATTTGTTAGGCAGATTGCCTGAGGTCATCCGCCTTCTGCTGCGGCGCTGCAGCACCGCTTAAGTCATTCCTCCGGCCCGAGAGCGTATCTCGGGCCGGTTCCTATCCCCTCCTTCGCTTCCCGAATTTACATCCTGCTTCGGGGAGGTATGAGGTGCGTAAGACGTAGAATCCACAAAACGGCCTGGTAGGCTTCTGTTTTTACACGGCCAGGCGGAGAGAGGCGCTTTGGATGTCGTTTTCGGACCATACCTGCAGCACCGGCAATGAAGCGGTCGATGCCGGCACCGGTTGTATGAAAGGCAAGAGGAGAACGAGGCAGGCCAAGATACGGCTGCTTGAAGGAGAAAAGGTAAGGCTAAGGCCTGTAGAGATTGATGACATACCCAAACTCTTGGAATGGGATAGCGACCCTGAGATAACACGTTGGGCCGGCAAGAAGTTCGAAACTAAAGATGACGCCCTGAACTGGCACTTGCGGACAAGCCTTCAGCACCGGACGTACGCTATCGAACTTTTTGACGGGCGCCTCATCGGCGAGATTGAGATCGTGGACGTATCATGGCGGGTGAAGTCCGGAGAGGTGCGCGTGTTTATAGGCGACAAGCATCTTTGGGACCGGGGGCTGGGAGAGGACGCGGTCAGGACTCTGGCAGACGCGCTCTTCAATTTCACTTCCATGCGAGAGCTTTTCCTGAGAGTGGACCAGGAGAATGTCCGCGCCCTGCGCTGCTATCAGAAAGTGGGATTCCGGGCGGAAGCCAGACTTAAGCACGAGCGGGAAGACGGCTCACCCCGAACCCTTCTCTTGATGAAGTTGGGAAGGCCTGCTGAGGAGTGCGCCGGAGCGTAGAATTTGGGCTCTCGCCAAATTGTCTTCCGGCATCAATGTGTGCTATCATAATACCTGCATCGTCCTACGGTGGGGGTTTAGCTCAGCGGAAGAGCGCACGGTTCACATCCGTGAGGTCACTGGTTCAAGCCCAGTAACCCCCACCATTTGATTCCCACACACCCGAGAAGCCCAGGGGTTGAGGTGACTCTCCATGAACGTAACCGTTCTCGGCAAGTACTCACCCTATGCGCCCGCAGACGGCGCAGGTCCCGGCTACTGGATTGAGCCGGAAGGGGGAGGCCCCGGCATCTTGCTGGATTGCGGGCCGGGCGTTCTGTCCAGATATCAGAAGTACGTAGGAACCCTTTCCCGGATCGGCACGGTAATCCTATCTCACCTGCACTTTGACCATATGTCCGATGTTACCGTCCTTCGCTATGCCGCATCTTCTAGCGCTAGGTATGAGCAACTGCCGCAGCATGTCAGCATCTACGCCCCGAGCGAGCCTGAGCGCGAGTTCAACCTGCTTACCTACAAGGATGCCACCTCCGGCCACGCCATATCATGCTCGTCGGTGCTGCAAGTAGGCGACCTCCGCGTGAGTTTCCATCCGGGAGTTCACGCGATCTCTTCCTATGCCGTGCGCGTGGAAGGGCCTGAGGGCGTCTTCGCGTATTCCGGAGATTCCAGGCCGTGCCCGGGGTTGGTCGAGGCAGCGCGCGGCGCTGGACTGTTCTTGTGCGAGGCCTCCGGCATTGAGGCCGACTCGGATTATGTGGCGTCAGGGCACTTGACCGCGCGCCAAGCAGGGGAGATTGGGGTCGAAGCGGGAGTCGGAAAGCTTCTGCTGACGCACATTTGGCCTCTGTATAATGAGGACCAACTGCTCGATGAGTGCCGGGTGGTTTTCCCGGACGCCCGGATAGCACAGGAAGGTGTCACCTACAGGATCTAGGCCGCGACCCTGCCCACACTCTTCCGGATTCTACCCGCCAGCGGCAGTAGGGCCGCGACGACCAACACAGCTGCCGCGGCTATGCCGGGCCCCAAGCCGAACCTGTCGCCGAGAAATCCTACGGCGGGGAAAACGACCATCATCGAGACACTGAACAGCATTCCCTCAGAAGAGAGCACTGCCGCGCGGTGTTTCGACTCGACCAGCGAGTTTGCCGCATTTGAGAACACGGGATACAGAGTTTCCGAGATGAGAGTGACTGACAGGTAGAGGGCAATGAGCAGTGCTCTCCATCCCCAGTTCAGTTCTGCCGGTATCACTGCCATCGTGAACACGACTGCGGGTAAAGCTAGGACGCCCCAGGTGATAAGGTTGCGGCGCCCGAATCGCTTTTCGAGAATGTGGGCCGACCGAGTGGGAAAAACCGCAGCCAGATTGGCGATCATGCCGGCCCAAGCCACGAAAGATAGCGGAACCAGCGACTCCTTAAGGAATGACTGGCCGTAGAAGGCGATAGAAGTGCCGAGAGAGCCCATCACCGCCCAGGCCAGGAACAGATTCCGGAGTTCCTCCTGGCGTAGAGCGTTCAGCATGTTCCTGGCATCGCTCGCCAGAGAGGCAAACGCTCCCCGGTATCCGGCTCTACTCTCTTCCGTGCCGCTTTTCTCTCTCGGGCTTTCCGGAATGAAGAAGCACACGGCGACCGCCGCGATATCAGCCACGATAGCTGCTCTATACAGCCAGCTAAGCGGCAGTCCGGCCCGGACTACAAGGCCGGCGGTACCTGCAGCCAGAGAGGTGCCTATCAGGTAAGTGGAGTTGATGCGTCCCCATATCTTTGTGAAATCGCCAAGTCTCTTTTCGGCTACGGTGTCGTATACCAGGGCCTCAAATGCCCCGGAGTGAAAGGTGTAAGAAACGGCGTTCAGCGCGAATGCTGCTGCTAAAGCTGTCCAGTTCCGCGAGAGCAAAGTGACTGCCGCCGAGGCGGCCGCGATTAACCTGCCCACGGCCATGCTCGCTTTCCGGCCGAAGCGGTCGGCAACCAGGCCTGTCGGAACCTCGCTGGCAAAAGAGGCTATATGAAAGATGGTTTCGAGAAGCCCTATGGCAGCATAGGCCAAGCCCTTTTCCCGAAGGTACACCACCCAGTACACCTCGGTGAACCTTAGGGAGAAAAGCAGCATGTAGGCGTATGCGGTATTCAGGATTCCTTTATTCTCGTGTTTCACCCGCTCATTTTACACGGATGACAGCGCCCCGTATAGATGGGGGAGACGGTTCCGAAAGACATCGGTACCCCTCACGAGTTGCTTCACTCTAGACTCCGCGGCAGAAACTTGCGCGATGATACCCTGCTTTCCGTAAGGGAAGGTCTGGGCAAGAATTCTTCCTGCAGGCGATACGATGAGACTGTTCCTGTCGCGGTCCTTGGAGGCGCAATTCGCCAAGACGACGTAGACGCGGTTTTCGAGAGCCCTGGTCACGGCTACATCAATCTCATGTCCGGTGGATGACCCTGCTTGCCAGACCAGGACGTCGGCGCCCTTGAGGAAGAGAAGCCTTGACTCCTCGGGCACGAGTCCCTGGCTGCCTCTTATGAAGCCTATCCGTGCGCCGCCGACTTCGATTACCGGGCTGCTTTCTTCGCTTAAGGTAAGGATGTTTCCGTTGGGTTCGAAGATGCCGGTGACCGGCCGCAGGGCGCCCTTGAGAGTGACTGCTATGCGCGCCCCCGTCATTGCGCTTACAGGAGCGAAAGCGTCCTTCACCTGCGTCCCGAAGTCTCTCATGACCGTGACGGGCACTTCAGGGAGCACTATGAGATCGGCACCCTGTTCGGCCATGCGGCGGGCCATTTGTGCGCCTGAGTGCAGGAAGTCCTGCAGCGAGATATCGCGATCGACCTGGATGACCGCCACGTGGCACAGCGACCTTTCAGGCGTCACGGTCGAGTCCAGTACGGACGCAAGTGGAGTTCGTTCACCGGGCGCGGTCAGCAGAGAGTACTCTTCTCTGAAGAATTCCTTGCGTAGGTCCCACGGCCTGCGGGTCCGGGCGCGGTCGGTTCTGACCTCGGCAGTTATGATTTCCTCGACGTTCGCGGAGCCTTTCACCACCGTAGAGCCATCGGGCGCGACAACCATGCTCTGCCCGCAATACGCCACTGATTCGGCCTCAGTTCCGACCTTGTTGGCGCAAAGAAACCACACCCCGTTCTCAAGGGCGCGGGTCTGGATCATGTGATCGGCTTGAGGGTTCCGGAGGTCTGCCGGATCTCTGGCTGTGGATACCCAGTTAGTGGGGTCAACGATGACCTCGGCACCTTTCAGGGCCAGCACCCGGCTTATCTCGGGCAGCCTCCCATCCGCGCAGATGAGAATACCGATCTTTCCAAGAGGGGTGTCGAACACCCGGTACTCGTCTCCGGGCACATACCACCTAGAGTCAAAGTGCCAAAGGAACGTCTTTCTGGCACGCCCGATGATCTCGCCTTCGGGCCCCAGGAGATAGGCGGAGTTGTAGGCCGTTTCCCCGTCAAGTTCGCCGATGCCGGCGACTATATGTACCCCGTGCTTTTGTGCTCTGTTGCGGAACTCGGTTAGCGCTTCTTCCCACGACGCCAGCGCTTTATGCGGGTCGCTTTCCAGCCCAAGATAGTACCCCGGATAGCTGCACTCCGGCAGCACAATCAGGCTCGGACGTGCAGCGGCAGCCTGGTCTATGAGATTGAGAACCCTGGAAAGGCCCTCGGCCGAGGACTTCACGTCATAGGCTTCATGTTGAATAAGGGCGGCGGAGAAAATCACAGAAGAGCCCTCCCGTTGCCCGCGAGGATCTTGCGGTCAGAACCGCTGCAGGAGGTATATCCCCAAGACCGTGATGACCGCTCCTATACCTTTCCCCACGGTTACTTTGCTACTTAACAGTACCACAGAAAGGACCATAGAGAGCAGAGGGTAGGCGGCTGTTATGGGAACTACGCTCGCAATGTTGCCCATCTGCAGGGCCTTGAAGTACGCGAAGTGAGCAAGGACCGATGCCGAAGCGCCCTCGAGCAGCAACAGCAGCCACGTTCGCCTGTCGACTGCAGCGAGGTTTTGGCGGAGATCGCCTCGGGCCCCGCTCCACACTACCAGAACTGCCAGCACGGCAATGCTCCTGATTAGAAGGGCCGTGAGGGCGTCAGGTTTCTGAAGCCCGAGTTTGGCGAAGACGGGTCCCACGCCCCAGAAAACGGCGGCGATGATCGCCCAGGTAAGCCAAGACATCCGAACACTCTCCTTATTGGTCCCTTGCATTCCTGGTAAAGTATATCCGCATTATCCGCGCAGTAGGAGCGAAGCCCGCTTTCGGATCCGTCCCAAAACAACAAGCGGGGGCGCGAATCCGCGCCCCCGGCTGTCGAAATCATGGTCGCCCACCGGTCAGCCCATCCCTCTGATGGTGAGTCCCAGCTGCCATGCCAGGAACGCCCACATATCGGCTTGTTCCCGAACCACCTTGTATAGGGGTTTCCCCGCTCCGTGCCCCGCATCACTCTCCACAACCAGGAGAACCGGGTTGTCTGTTCCGTTGACTTTCTGCACCGCCTGCAGTCTTGCCGTCATTTTCCTGGCGTGCATAGGGTCCACTCGGGAATCAGAAGCGGCCGTGTAGAAGAAAACCGCGGGATATTCGGTGTTCTCCCGCACCTTGTGATAGGGAGAGTACTCATACAGCCAGCGGAACGCTTCCGGGTCATCGGGGTCTCCGTACTCCGAGGCCCAGATGTAAGCGATGAGGAATTTGTGGTATCTCACCATGTCTAGGAGAGGTACTCCGCACGCGACTGCCTTGAAAAGGTCGGGACGCTGGGTCATTGCGCCGCCCACTAAGAGGCCGCCGTTGCTCCGTCCCCAGATGCCTAAGTGTTCCCTATCGGTATAGCCTTCGCTAATGAGGTACTCAGCAGCCGCAATGAAATCGTCGAACACGTTCTGCTTGTTTTCTCGCATGCCTGCCCGGTGCCATGCTTCGCCGTATTCGTTTCCTCCCCGCAGGTTGGCCGAAGCGTAGATGCCGCCGCTTAGTATCCATGGCAGAATGGGAACTGAATAGGCGGGCACCTTGGCCGCATTGAAGCCGCCGTACCCCGTGAGCACGGTTGGGTGTCGCTTCTCCCGCCCTTTGCCGTCAAGGAGGCCCTTCCGGTACAAGATGAACATAGGGATGCGCGTGCCGTCCTTGGACGTGTAGAAGACCTGCTTTGTCTCTACTGCAGACGGGTCTAGGGCCTGGGCGCTCCTAAGCACGAGTTCCGGACTCCCGGAGCCGTCGATGTAGAACCGGTAGATTGCCGGCGCCAAGGTGAAAGACTGAAACTCGAAGAAGACCTCGGGGCTTTCAGGCTGGGCGCTAATGCTGCCTATCGTGCCGATGGTGGGCAGCGGGACCTCCCGCATACCGGAGCCGTCGAGAGCGCACACGAGTAGGCGCGACGACGCGTCTTTCATTGCCGATACAACCAGGTGGTCGCAGGATATGCGAAAACCAGTGAGGGTCATCTCGTCGTCTTCGGGGATGACTTCGCGCCACGATTCTTCGCCGGGGCTCGACGGATCGACTGCAACCACCCTGTACTTGGAGGCCTTGTAGTTCGTCAACATGTAGAGAGTGCTGTTGTGCATCCGGCCCAGGAAGAGCGCGTCAATTCCCTGAACAACCGGCGTGAACGAGGCTGTCACCTGAGAAGCCTCTCTTACGAGGATGTCGGTGCTGTTCCACCCATGGCTGATTGTGAGGACCAGATACCTGCTGTCCGCCGAAAGAGAAGTGCTGAACATCTCTTCTCTCGGTCTGCCCTCGCCGAATATCTTCGGGTCCTCGTCGGGATTCCGGCCCAGGGTGTGGTGGTATAGGTGCCGGTTGTAGAATTCCTCTCCGGCAGGTAATTCGCCGGGCTTCGGGTAGCGGCTGTAGTAGAACCCCTTGCCGTCGGCGTCCCAAGTCACGCCTGCCCCTCGCGTTCGCTCTATGCGTTCGGGCAGCGTCTCGCCTGAGTCCACATCGAGAATGTGGAGGATGCTCCACTCATCTCCCCGTTCGGAGAAGCCGTAGGCCACCATACTGCCGTCGTTTGAGGGATACCACCAGTCCAAAGCCACAATCCCCTTGGCGCTGGCCTTATTCGGGTCCAGGATGACTCGTTCCGGAGAGCCTCCCGAGAGCTCCCGTACACATAGCACGGGTTGGTTCTTGCCTTCCGTCCTCTTTATGTAGAAGAGCCTGCGGCCGCGTACGATTGGCGAGCCTACCAACTCTTGGGATAGTCCTCGTGTCAGGTCCTTCTCCAGAATGTCTCGTCCCTCAACTTGGCTAAGAGTTTCTTCGGTTCTCTTGTTCTGAGCTTCGGTCCACTCGAGAGTCTCGGGACTCGTGCCGTCTTCAAGCCAGCGGTAGGGGTCTTCAATGGTCACTCCGTGAACGGTGTCCGAAACTTTCCGAACCGGCGTTTCGGGCGGCTCGGGAACTCGGACGGGGAAGGGCTTCAGGCGCACTGGGGTACCTCCTTGCTTGGGCGTCTCGACGTTTCATTTCGTGCCACGAACTGCGTTACCCTTCCGGACGGCAAGCGTATTATGGCACGGTGCGATGTAAGGAGAGTGAGCGAAATGCGTAGGGCGGTCGGTAAACTTACCCTCGGAGTAGTTCTGGTAGTGCTAGGCTTGGCGCTGGCCTCCGATATCTACGGGGGCACATCGGAGATGAGGGAACTGCTGCTCAAGTGGTGGCCTCTTGCCATCGTGCTCTTAGGATTAGAGTATATAGCCGTCTCTCGCAACCCCGAAGTAAGCGCCTATTTAAGCGGCGGAGCCGTCTTTCTGATTATCCTCGCTATCGGTGCGGGAGTGTTTTACGGTACAGGGTCTAGATGGAGCCGGTATATCCAAATAAGCGATTACGGCAACTGGGGCATAACTGCCAGACAAGGGCACACCTACGAGATCGAAATAAACGAGGCTTTCGGAACCGGGGTAACTGAGCTCGATGTGCGCGCTATCGGTGACGTTATTGTGAACGGAGCGCCCGTCGATTCGGTAACCGGCACTGCTACTATCACGGTGAGGGGCCGTACCGTTGCAGAGGCAGAGAGGTATGCGGAAGATATCAAGGTGGTTCCTCGGTATTCCGGCAAGACGCTCTACCTTGAAGTTGTGAGGCCGGACAGCGTTCCGAGAGAGGTCAGCTACGCGCCGTCCTTCGTACTTACGGTGCCTGAGAGCGCTGATCTTGACATCGAGACGGTGTCCGGAAGGATCGATATCTCAGGTGTGACCGGCCGCTTGGATCTCAACAATGTTTCCGGCAGCGTTGAGGTTGACGGCAGCCCATCCCGGGTGAGAGCAAACGTTGTGTCGGGCGGTTTTGACGGTTCTCTCGGCCCTCAGATGGAGGAGATGTCCGTCAACAGCGTTAGCGGGTCGGTTCGCATCAAAGTGCCTGACGGTACAGGTGGTTCCGTACATGCGATAAGCGTTAGCGGATCCATTGACGGCAACGTACCTGTAAAGCAGTCGCCCGGACGCAGCGAGGCCTCAGGCAACATTGGGAACGGCTCGACCGACATTGATGTTGAGACCGTGAGCGGGTCCATTACCTTTGATTAGCGGCTTGCCGGACCGGGTTCCGTCCGATAGAGGAGGGCCCCGTCCGGCATGAGCTCGATGTTGTCCAGCGTTCAGCCTGCCGATATGCCGGAGATGGTTAGGATCTCGGCGAGGTCAGCGATTAGGAAATCAGGAAGCTCTCGCGAGAGAATCTCGCGGCCCGACGGCCCATAGGCCGCTCCCACTGACTTGATCTCTATGCTATCAAGCACAAGTTGCGCGTTCTTAGCTGCCCTTACGTCGTAGATGCTGTCACCCACCATAAGCACCTTGCCCTCGGTGATCCCGAGGAGATCCAGCGCCCTCAGAATGGGTTCAGGGTCCGGCTTGTGCCGCTCCGTATCATCATAGTAGACTTCAGCGTCAAAGAGCCCCTCGAGGCCGGTGATCCTTAGCCCCACCGCAGCGGAGTTCCGCCTCTTGGATGTGACTATTGCAGTCCTCACGGCGCTTTTCCGGAGTGTCTTTAGAGTAGATTCCGCGCCCGGGAAGGCTTTCACGAGCTCTTCATGTCTAGCGAGGTTGTGCTCAACGTAGATCTCCCGGGCGGCGTCCGGGTCTGAAGGCACCAACTCGCGCATAGCGTCGTCCAGCGTTATGCCCAGATACTTTCGGAACCCGTCCAGATCTCGCTTTTCTCCGGTGAAATACCATACCGTGTGCCGGAGGCTCTGCAATATGGCGTTTGTTGTGTCGATCAGGGTGCCGTCAAGGTCAAATAGTACCGCGTCCAACTTGCAGCCACTTCCTTTACCCGGAATACGCCGGCTTTGCGTTGTCGCCGCCACCCGGGGCGGCCAACGCTTACCGGCTGCGTTGCATGATCGATGCCGCAAGCTACTCTTCGCTACCGTTCGATCGGCATTCCTGCTTAGGTTTCCCGTTCAGGATGGTATATTGGTAGCAACATGAGTAAAGGGACGTGAAAGGAGAGAGAGGATATGGGCTACATAGAAGAGTTCCTGGAGTTTCTGTCGATCCCCAGCGTCAGCGCGCTGCCTGAGCACAAGGAAGATATCTTGAAAGCGGCCCGGTGGCTGAAAGACCGGATGGAGAGGGCCGGAATCAAAGACGTGCAGATTATCCCGACGAAGGGACATCCCGTTGTCTACGGGCGCGCCGATTCTAGAGACCCCGGCGCTCCGACTGTGCTTATCTACGGACATTACGATACCCAGCCCGCGGATCCGCTGGACGAATGGACCTCGGAGCCTTTTAAGCCGGAGGTGAGAGACGGCAAGATCTACGCGCGGGGAGCTGCAGACAATAAAGGCGGAGTGTTCCCGGCAATAGTGGCTACGGAGCGGGCCCTTAACGGCGATGGGCTCCCCGTGAACGTCAAGTTCTTGTTCGAGGGCGAGGAAGAGGTAGGGAGCCCCAGCCTAAAGGAACTCTTGGCCGCGCAGAAGGAACTCTTCCAGTGCGACCTGGTGGTTTCAGTAGACGGCGGCATGTACTCGCGCGAGATTCCATCCATAACGACCGGTTCGCGGGGCCTATGCGGTGTTGAGATCGAGGTTAAGGGACCAAAGCAGGACCTCCATTCAGGCGGGGCAGGTGGAGCCGTCAACAACCCGCTTATAGCCCTATCTCAGATAATCGCGAGCATGAAGTCAGAAGACGGCAAGGTCCTCGTGGACGGATTCTACGACAGCGTAGTAGAGCTCACGCCAGATGAGCGTGAAGCCCTTCTGAGGACTCCTTTCGATGAGAAGGAAGTTGCCGATCGCGCAGGAGTACCTGAGCTGTTCGGTGAGCCGGGATTCACGGTTGCCGAGCGGCTGTGGGCCAGGCCCACGCTGGATGTGGTCGGCATCTGGGGCGGTTTTCAGGGAGAAGGTATCAAGACCATCATCCCCGCCAAAGCCTCATGCAAGATAACCTGCAGGCTGGTGGCCAATCAAGAGCCCGACCAGATCGTCGAGCTGCTAAAGAAGCATGTCGAGAAGCACGTTCCGAAGGGCGTCCGCGCTACCGTGACGGCTTTTCCGGGCAACTCCCGGCCGTACGTGGTGCCTTCCGATAACCCTGTGTTGCCCGTTATGTCCAAAGTATTGAAGGAGATGTACGGGCGCGACCCCGTTACCGTTCGCTTGGGCGGCACGCTGCCGATAGCCAGAGCGTTCTTGGACATCTTAGGAACCTATCTGGTGTTCTTCGCGACATCCAGCCCGGATGAGAACGTACACGGTCCGAACGAGTTCTACAGAGTCGAGGAGTTCGACAGGCTGGTGAACGGGCTGCCGATGCTCCTGAAAGAGCTTGCCGGAGTGTTAGGCAAGTAGACCCTGGAACCTTTTCGTTAGGCCCTCGGTGTTCCGTGTCCGAGGGTCTTTCTCTTTCAATCGACTGTCTAGCTGAAACCTTTTCGTCGATGAACTGTATTAGTTAACTGGAGACGTCAAGAGTGTGGTCTTGATGCTTTGCTCCGACTGACTGGCGGGATTGGGGATGGCTCTCTGATGGCGGTTCTCGTTGCAGTGCTGTTCTTTCTAGCAAAAATCCTGTTGGGGCTCGCCGCCGTGGCGGCTGTCCTGGGTTTGGCATTCCTCATCCTGCCGATAAGGGTAAGAGTATCGGGCGGCGTAAGGCTGGACGGTGACTTTGAGGAGTTCCTCGAGGGCGAGGGCGCCATCGGGATTGGGGGCCAGCCGTGCAGCGATACGCCGGTGACTTTGGCTTTGGCAGGGCAAACGGCCTTAAGGTGTCTGGGTGGTGCCCTGGGAGTGGACTACTCCACGGAAACCGGTTTTCGGATGGTAACGTTCGGATTGCCGGTCAAAGCTCCCCGGGGGCGAAAAGGTGCCAGTAAGCAACCGGATCCGTCTCGCCCGCCCGAGTCAAGGCAAGAGGACGCGGTGCACAGAGGCCGGCACAACAATGGGCTGCTCGACCGAATCATGAAAGCTAGAGGGAAGAAGGACGCGCTGGACAGACAGAGCAGGTCCAGCAGGCGCAGGCGGGTTAGGCTCGCTGAGTCCAAGGCTTGGTTGGCGCCACCAGTTCGACAGCGGTTCCTGGCTGCAGCAAAGGATCTCTTCCGGTCGCTGCATTTCAGCGGGCATGTCCGCGCACGTCTAGGGCTTCCCGATCCCTCAGTAACCGGGATGGTGTATGCCGCTTTCGTGACCTGGTCGGGCGCGACCGGGGAGCGGTGGCTGACCTTTGTGCCCGATTTTGCGGATGACGTGGCGGCGGTTGAGGTAGACGGCAGCATCAAGGTGGTAGGGGCGCAGATAGTTTGGATCGCTGGGAGATTCCTCCTGTCGCGCGACATTCGGCCGCTGTGGCGGAAGAGACGCGCGGGGGAGTCAAAGAAAGCGCCTGTACTCGGGGCGCATACAACCGGGTAAAAGATGTAGGGAGGTAGAAGAATGGATCTGCAAGAGATGCTCGGCCTGACGGTTTCGACTCTCGAGAAGTTTGTTACAACCAAGACAGTTGTCGGAGACCCCATAGTCATCGGAGAAGTGACGCTGGTGCCCATTCAGGTGGCTTCGTTCGGTTACGGTTCAGGTGGCGGAGAGGGTAAACAGACTGAGAGTTCCGGGACAGGCGGAGGCGCCGGAGCCGGCGTGTCGCTGAGGCCGATCGCCATGATCGCTGTTAAGGGAAGCGATGTTCAGGTGTTCCCGCTAGGAGGTAAGGGAGTCCTGGACAAGATCGCCTCAATGCTGCCCGAGGCCCTATCCAAGATCAAGATTGGAAAGGGTAAGAAAGACGGCGAGCCGGCCAAGGAGTCGGAGTAAGGATCGGGAGAGGGGGGCTGTTGCCCCCCTCGAATGTTTTCGGTGCACATTGTCTTAAATGGGTTACCTCAGTAAGTTGGATACCCCGAGCCTGAGGAAGTAGGCTCCAAACAGGAACAGGAAGCTGCCGCAGACGTAAAGGATGCCGCGGTAGACTCTGTCGTTGAAGAATCGTGTGCCGGTCGCTATAGCGAACGAGACCAGAGAGTACCATGCCAAGTCGGCTGCAATGTGCCCTACGAAGAATGTCGCCGGACCGGCGACACCGTACCCTGCGGAAGTAGCCACGTACGCTGCGCCGACGGTTGCCCACCAGATAATCCAATACGGGTTCGATATGCTGGCCGCCATGCCCGCAACCGCGGTGCCGGCGAAGCCCTTTGTCCGGAGCCCGGCGCGAAAATCGTCCCGCCGCTCAGATGCGTCCCGAGGTCTCATACCTGCCGGTTCGGATGCGGCTCCGTTCTCCGGAGGCGAGCCGCTGGACGTGCCTTCTTGCGTCCCCAGGGCCAACGTGGCTACCTTGGCCGTCTTAAGAGTGCCGTATCCAAAGTAGAAGAGCATCACGCCGCCTATAAGGCCGATGGCGCCCAGCACCTTCTCGTATGCAAGAACCTTGCCCAATCCTAAGTTCAGGAGGAATATCATCGCGACCTCGACGGCGGCGTGCCCTGCTATAGCTGCGGGACCCGCCCAGAAGCCCCGCCTGAACGTTTCGGTGACCACTACAACCAGGAGGCTGCCGGGTCCCATTGCTCCGGAGAGACCGATAACGAAAGCGGTTGTAAGCAGCCCAATTAAGCCCACGTGTGCGCCTCCTTTCTAGTTACTCTCTGCGGTCAAGCTTGTTGTCTCTACAGGTTTGCCGCTCACCCAAGGAATCCTACTGTATCTCACTGTTGTGAGCGTGAATCTCACAAACAAGTCCACTGTCATGCCGGTCCAGACACCCGCGATCCCCATCTTGAGCGGGAAGGCGAGGATATACGCGAGGGGCAGCCTGACACCCCAAAGGCCGAGGGCAGCGATGAACATGGGAGTTCTCGTATCGCCGCTTCCGCGAAGCGCACCTGTGAAGACTCCGCCCAGCTGCTGGGGGATCTGGGCTGTCGCCATCAAACGTAGGTATATTGCACCGAGAGCTATGACCTGAGAGTCGTTGGTGAGAAGGGCCAAGATCTGTCTTGGGAAGAAAAACAAGAGCCCGGCCGTGAACGCGGTGATGGCGGAAGCCAAGATGCCGAGTTCTCTCGACGCTCTTTTCGCAAGGTGCGGGTTTCTGGCTCCTATCGCCTGCCCAACGAGGGCGGTGGCCGCGATGCCGAATCCAGCCGTCGGCATGTACGAAAGAGATTCCGCTTGTAGCCCCAGTTGGTGTGCCGCAAGCGCTTCCGTGCCGAACCCGGTAATATATAGCGTCAAGATCACTGCGGCTGCCTGCCAGAAAAGTGATTCGCCCGTGGCAGGAAGCCCGATCTCCAGCATCTGGCCTAGTTCACGTCTGGCGAACGCCCATGGCCCCCTCCAAGACAGACCCAACGCTGAGTTTCGTCCTGTCAAGGCAATGAGGGCCAGCATCGCGCCTATCCACTGAGCGGTGACCGTGGCGATCGCAGAACCCGTGATGCCCATTGCAGGGAACCCGAGTTTTCCGTATATGAGCGTCCCGTTGCCCGCTACGTTGATTAGGTTCACGATGACGGCAATGACCATCGGGGTGCGCGTGTTTCCCGCTCCGCGCAGCGTTGCCCCGCAGGCGGTCATGATCCCTACCGCCGGCATACCTATCACGATGATCCTGAGGTAACCTGTTGCCGAAGCCAAGAGAGACGGATCCGGCCTGAAGATAGAGAGCACGTGAGAGCCGTAGGCAGCAAAGAAAACTGCAAGTAAAGTCACACTGATCGAGCCAAAGAGCAGCGCTTGGGCTGCAATCGTCCGGGCCCGCTCGCGGTTTCCGGCGCCGACTGCCTGGGCGACCAAGACGGTGGCTCCGGTGGAGACCGCCTGGAACAGGGCCCACGCCACCTGGATTGCCCGGTTGGTGAGTCCCACCGCCCCAATCGCCATTGCGGAGAGATGCCCCACCATTCCCGTGTTGACCAGCCCGACACCCATCTGGAGGACGCTCTCCACCGTGGCGGGCCACACGAGGTTCAGTATCGTGCGCCTGATCTCTTTCGTAGTCGGTTCAAGACGTTCGGTACTTTCACGAGAAGCCCTGTTTGAGACTATGGATATCTCCTCCCACCCAATACTTCAATTCTATAGCAAGCATGTGAGGTCGACCACTGCCGGCGGGGCAAGATGGCGTGGAAATCGTGCTGCGGTTGCGGCCCGAGCTAAGCCGGCGCGGCTCCCCGGGGGAGGGAAGGGGCCGCGCCTCACAACACAGTATGTTGACATAATCCATGGGGTTACAGGCAAATTCCTCATTGCCTGGGCGCTTGCGGCGGTATAGTATAGAGACGTGCACAAGAATGTGCACACTGTTGTAGGTGGGCACATACATACAGACCGTGTACTCTTGCGTGATTGGCACAATGCAACAGGATGGGGAGGATACCACATGCAGGACAAACACCTTCTGGGGGTCGGCGGAGCCTGCCGGCTGGACCAGAGAACCATGGGAGACTTATTTGCCAAGTACGTAAACCCGGGGCTCAAATCCCTCCAGTCGGTAGTAGGTTTTGACAGGAGATTTTCGCGGGCCGAAGGCATCCATGTTTATGACGAAGAGGGCAACAGCTACCTGGACTTCGTGGGCGGCTATGGCAGCCTGCCCTTTGGGCACAGTCCAAAGGATGTCCTCGCTGCCCTGGAGGAAGTCCGCGATGTTCCCAACTACCTGCAAGTCATGACCAGCCCGTTCCAAGCCGCGTTGGCCCATGACCTGGCGCAGGTGGCCCCAGCCGGACTCGAGCTCACCTTCTTCTCAAACAGCGGTACCGAGGCTGTCGAGTCGGCACTGAAGTTGGCCAGGGGGGCCGCGGGAGACGGCGCGTTCGTATACTGCACAGGCGCGTTCCACGGCAAGACTCTGGGCTCGCTTTCAGTCGGCGGGCGCGAGAAGTATAAAAAGCCGTTCTATCCGCTTCTTTCAGGAACGATCGAAGTGCCCTTCGGTGATGCAGAAGCTCTTGAGAAGGTTCTCCGCGAGAACAAGGTTGCCGCCTTCATAACCGAGCCGGTGCAAGGCGAGGGCGGAGTCATAGTTCCCCCTGCTGGCTACCTGAAAAAGACCAGGGAGCTTACGGAGAAGTACGGCGCTCTCCTCATTTTCGATGAAGTCCAGACAGGGTTCGCCCGCACGGGAAGGATGTTCGCCGCTGAGCACGAGGGGATACAGCCTGATATTATGTGCCTGGCCAAGGCTCTCGGAGGCGGCGTCATGCCTATCGGCGCTACTATGGCTACCAGAAAGGTATGGGAGAAAGCTTACGGCGGACTGTCAAAGGCCGTCCTGCATACCTCTACCTTTGGAGGAGGCGCGAGGGCGTGTGCAGCCGGGCTCGCCTCAATCAGCAAGATCGTTAAGGAAGGCCTGGCCGAAAGGTCCGCTGAGCTGGGTGCATACTGTCTGGACGCTCTCAAGACCTTGAAGGATCGCTACAAGCTCATTGAGGACGTCCGCGGGATGGGGCTTCTCATAGGTATTGAGTTCAAGAAGCCCGTGAGCGGCATATTGGATCTCCTGACCGCAGGCTCCATCAACAAGATCGCCGACGAGTACGTGGGTGCCCTGGTGGCCGCCGAGATGCTGAAGAGGCACCGCGTCATAACCGTATACACGTTGAATAACCCCAACGTCATACGGCTTGAGCCGCCGCTTCTCGTAGAGAAGGAGCAGATAGACTATGTTCTCAACGCACTTGAGGACGTACTGAGCCGCAACAAATCCTTCTTCAGCCTGGCGGCGGCGGTAGTCCGGAAGTAGAGTTCCCAGACAAGGAAACTACTTCGGGCGTAGAAGGAAATGACCTCCTCGAAGTGGAAAATACATCCGTATGAGAAGAGGCTTCCTGCGCGACTGCGCAGGAGCTTTTCTCTGCGGCAAGAGGCCGCGTTCTAAGCCCCAACCGGTATAAGTCCAATACTTGAAAGGAGGTAAGACGCCGACCGCGGCGTCGACGCTATGCCTGCCGTCACCCCGAAAGAGTTCTTTGGTTTCACTCCCGGCGATGACCGGAAGCTGGCTGATTGGACCGAACTGACCGGATACTACAAAAAGCTCTGCGACGGAGCACGGCGCATCCGATGGATGGACATGGGAGAGAGTACGGAAGGACGGCCATTCTACTACTTCATAGTCTCATCTCCCGAGAACCTGGATAACCTCGATGAATACCGCCAAATCCAGTCGCGCCTTGCCGATCCGAGAGGCCTCGATCCCAAGGCAGCCGAAACACTGATCTCCAACGGCAAGACAATAGCCCTAATTTCTTGTTCCATACACGCTACTGAAGTTGGGGCCGCGCAGATGGCGCCCCTCTTACTCCACGAGTTGGAGACGAGAGAAGATACCCCGGTGAAGGAGATCCTCGATAACGTTATCCTGCTCTTCGTGCCTTCACTGAATCCTGACGGACTGGATTTGGTCGTGAACTGGTACAAGAGCACTCTCGGAACTCCCTATGAGGGGTCTACGCCGCCCTTCATCTACCAGAAGTACGCCGGACACGACAACAATCGCGATTGGTTCATGCTGAACTTGGTTGAGAACAGGCTGACGGTGGAAAACATCCATAACGTGTGGCATCCTCATATAGTTTTTGACCTGCACCAGATGGGCGATGCCGGGTTCCGCCTGTTTCTCCCGCCTTTCATGGATCCCTACGATCCAAACGTCGACTACATCCTCCGCCAGGAGGTTGCCGAGTTGGGTATACATATGGCCGGGGAAGTGCTATCGGCCGGCAAGACCGGCGTTTCATGGCTAAACACCTATGACGGATTCGCGCCTTCCCGAGCCTACCAGCACTATCACGGCGGCGTCAGGATACTCCTGGAGGCCGCAAGCGTCCGCTTGGCGACTCCGGTAACCAAGAAGAGGGAGGAACTGCGGCCTACAAGGGACGGGCTGGATCCGAAAGAAGCTTCTTGGAACCATCCGGCACCTTGGGAGGGCGGAGAGTGGCACCTTCGGGACATCGTAGAGTACGAGAAGATCGCGTCCTACGCCTGCCTGTCCCATGCTGCCAAGTTCAGGCACCTCTGGGTCCGCAATTTCTACGCGTTGTCAAAGAGGGCGGTCGAGCGCGAGGAGCCGTACGCCTATGTGTTCCCGGCTGACCAGAGAGACCCTGTCATGCTGTATGAGCTTCTGAAAGTGTTGGCGGACGGGCTTGTCGAGATCCACAGAGCCGTGGAACCTTTCGAGTTGAACGGCGCCGTCTTTGGCCGCGGTTCCTACGTCGTGAAACTGGCCCAGCCGTACGGCGCCTACGCGAAGACACTCCTCGAGGTTCAGCAGTACCCGGACCTCAGGCAGTATCCCGGCGGCCCGCCGAAACTGCCCTACGACGTCACCGGACACACTCTGCCCCTCATGATGGGCGTAAGGACCTCTCTGGCCAAAAAGCCTTTTGAAGCGGTGCTTGAGAAGGTTGACAGGCTTGAGAAGCCGGAGGGCTCTGTCACGGCGTCATCTTCGATCTGTGAGTCAGCAGCGGGAGTAGCAGGCGGTGCGGAGGCTAAGAGGTTCGCGCTCCCGCCAACTGTGAACGCTTCGTCAAAGGTTGTGAACGATCTCCTGGATACGGGAGTTGAGGTTTATCGCACCGTGCGCTCTTTTTGGGGAGAGGGTGAGTTGGTTGGCGCAGGCACTTTCTTGGTCCCCCTCAATGCTGCCGGTGACCTCAGAGTCCTATGCGAGAAGCACGGCGTTTCAGCGTGCACGACAGGTCCGGTGAAGAGCCCCGTACTGAAGCTTAGGAAGCCAAAGGTCGGAGTGTACAAGAGCTACCGAGGCATTGCCGACGAAGGATGGCTCCGGTATGTGTTGGAGGAGTACGGCTTTCCATATCAGTCAGTGAACAACCGGCGCGTCAGGCAGGGAGATATTGCGGGCGAGTTGGATACCCTGATATTCCCCTCTCAACCCGGAACGTTCCTAGCAGAAGGGAACCGCCCGGGAATGTACCCGCCTGAATATGTCGGCGGCCTCGGGCCGGAGGGGAAGGAAGCCGTCGCCGAGTTTGTCGAGAAGGGCGGGACGGCAGTTTTCGTCGACGCCGCGGCGAGCTGGGCCATCACGAACCTCGGCCTGCACTGCACTAATGTTGTGGCGGACAAGAAGTCTCAGGAGTTCTTCGTGCCGGGCTCCATCTTGAAGACTATCATCGACACGGAACATCCCCTCGGCTTCGGCCTTCCGCGCGAACTACCCGTAGTCCTCGAGAGGAGTGCAGTGTGGGATACCGATCAAGGCACGGTTGTGGCGCGGTACCCGTCCACCGATCCCCTGATGTCCGGGTGGCTCTTGGGCGGCCAGTATATCCTGAATAAGGCATCTTTGGTTGAGTTCTCAATCGGCCGAGGCCGCGTGATCCTGGTTGGCTTCCGCCCGTATTTCAGGGCGCAGTCGCGCGGCACCTATAAAGTGCTGTTCAACGCTGTTTATCTGGGTTCCAGCGAAAGGGCTTAAGTTACCGGTTCTTGCGCGGGCCGGGTCTTCCGTGACATTATCTAGGCGCAAAGACATCTTGTGTGGGGGTGCCCCGATGAAAGCTGTTCTAAATGTGGATGGAGCGTCGCGCGGGAATCCTGGACAGGCTTCCTGCGCCGCCGTCATCAGTACTGAGGGAAAGCCCCAGCGCGAACTCGGTATCTATCTGGGAGTCACGACCAACAATGTTGCGGAGTACTCCGGATTGATAGCGGGCATCGCCGAGTGCTTAGATATGGGGATTACTGAGGTGGAGATCCGGTCCGACTCGGAACTTTGCGTAAGACAGATAAAAGGCGAGTACAAGGTGAAGAGCGAGGGTCTCATCGCCCTGCACAGGAGGGTTAAGGGGCTTCTCAGCCGCTTCGAGAAATGGGAAATAAAGCATGTTCCGCGCGAAGAGAACTCCGCCGCCGACTCCGTGTCCAACAGAGTCCTTGATCTCCGGGCCCTCATGGACAAGTAACCCCTCAAGCGTGCTGCGAAAATACGAGGTTTCCTCATACCATTCCTGCGTAAACTCGTAATGGTAGGTGACGATCTGGAGGTGACGGCTATAGTGACCCGCGAGTTGAAACAGAGGCAAAGACGCGTCCGGCGATTCGCGGTGCAAGATGCAGTTATCGTCCTCGTCACGGTCTTGGCACTTCAGGCTGTAATGGCCCCTACGCTTCTCGCGGCGTATCCCAAGGCGACGGGCAACATCAACGATTACGCGGGAGTCCTCACGCGTTCGGATAAAGAGAATCTGGAAGCCCTTGTCAACGCAGTTTTGAAGCAGACAGGCACGACGTTCGCAGTGGCTATTGTTAATGACCACGGAGACGAATCGATCGAGGAATATGCAGTGCACCTCTATGAGACCTGGGGTGTAGGTCAGGAAGCCGACGATAAGGGCCTTCTAGTAGTGGTCTCAATGAAGGAACACGACCTTAGGGCAGAGGTGGGGTACGGTCTCGAACCGGTCATCACCGATGCGCGAGCAGGCGAGTCTCTGGACGAGATGATCCCGTATTTTCAGAACGGTGAGTACGGAAAAGGACTGTATGCGGGGCTTCTGAAGGCCGCTGAGTATGTCGCCAAAGATGCGGGAGTGACGCTGGATGTCAAAGCCCACGGCGGTTATGAGGACTTCTACACTCAGCCCTCGCCTGTGCCGTTCGGCCTGTTGGCTCTTTTCCTAGGGCTACCCGTGTTGCTTATCAGCCTCTTCGCTATTAGAGGCAGGCGGTGTCCCAGATGCAAAGCACGGCTTACGGTCACGGATCGTGTTATTGAGCGGGCTACGTACGACACTGGCGGGTTGGCCATGACAGTCTTGCACTGTCCGAAGTGCGGATACCACGATGAGCGTCCGCGGCGGATCAACAAGTTGCAGCGGCCCGTGAGCGGCGGAGGCACTCCTTTGGGGCCCGGGCCGTTCTGGGGCGGGTTTGGCCGCGGCGGCAGGAGTTCCGGAGGGTCATTCGGACCCCGAGGCTTTGGAGGAGGACGCAGTGGCGGAGGCGGAGCGAGCCGGAAATGGTAGGAGGGAGACTTCGGTGAAGAAATCAGCATTAGTTTTGCTAGTTATCTTGGGTATCGTTGTGCTGCTGGGCGGTTGGGCGGTGTCGTCCTACAACTCTCTGGTCAAGACCAACGAGACGATCAACGGGCAGTGGGCTCAGGTTGAGAATCAACTGCAAAGGCGCAACGACCTCATCCCCAATCTGGTCAATACAGTGAAGGGCTATGCGTCTCACGAGGAAGAGGTCTTCACAGCCATCGCCGATGCCAGGGCCAAGTTGGCCGGAGCCGGCTCGGTGGATGAAAGGGCTGAAGCAGCAGGTGAACTGCAATCTGCTATATCCCGGCTGCTGGTGGTAGTCGAGAACTATCCTCAGCTTAAGGCAGATGCTCAGTTCAGAGCCCTCATGGACGAGTTGGCAGGCACCGAGAACAGACTAGCTGTCGAGCGTGGAAGGTTCAACGAGCTGGTCAAGGACTTCAACGCCAAGGTCAAGCAGTTCCCTATGGTGCTGTTTGCCAGAATCGCCGGGTTTAGCGAGAGAGCGTACTTCGAGGTCTCGCCGGACGCGATGACCGTGCCCGATGTGCAGTTCTAGCGATCATGTCGATTCTATCGAACTACGTTCTTTGACGCTCTTTGGCAGCTGACACGCTGAAAGACGCATGCTTCGATGCTTCACGCGGCCCCCTCGCAGGAGGGGGCTTTGTTCTTTAGTATTGGAGAGCGCTAGTGCGATTGCCCACTATGTGCAATGCTCCGGCGGATCTGCTCACAGTGTGCAATATCCCGAGCGACCTGCTCAATATGAGCAATACTTGGAATCTATTGCACTCTGGAGTGCATTGCATCGCTACGTGCAATCCTCCGGCGGATCTGCTCATAGTGTGCAACTCCCCGAGAGATCTGCTCACAGTGTGCAACATCCCGAGCGACCTGCTCACTATGAGCAATACTTGGAATCCATTGCATTCTGGAGTGCATTGCACCGCTATGTGCAATCCTCCGGCGGATCTGCTCATAGTGTGCAACTCCCCGAGAGATCTGCTCACAGTGAGCAATATCTCGAGCGACCTGCTCAATATATCCAATACACTCGCGCCGGAGTGGGGCCTGTCCAAATCACCCCCTCAAGCAGGTCAAGAGTTGACATAATATTTCATCCGAAGTAGACTGAATTAGCCGGTACGCGGAGGGAACTCCGCGAGTCAGGCGCAGGACGCGCTTTGACGCCTTCCACCGGCCTTGCTATCATTATTTGGGTAAGCAGGTTAAGTGGTCGCGGGCTCGGCTTTAGCCGGGCCTGAGGAAAGTCCGGGCTCCATAGGGCAGGGTGCTGGGTAACGCCCAGCGAAGGTGACTTCAGGGAAAGTGCCACAGAAACATACCGCCTTGTTCACCCGGAACTCCAGGCAATAGGGCATGCCCAGCCGTAGAGCCATAATGGAGAGTAGGGTGCATAAGGTAAGGGTGAAAAGGTGGTGTAAGAGACCACCGGCAGCCGGGTGACCGGCTGGCCAGGTAAACCCCACCCGGAGCAAGACCGAATAGGGGGGCTATGACGCGGCCCGTTGAGCCCCCGGGTATGGTCGCTGGAGGGGAAGGGTGACCTTCCTCCAAGATGGATGACCACTCTTGACAGAACCCGGCTTATAGGCCTGCTTACCGCTTCTTTTTGTTGATAGCTCATGAAGGATGGTGTGCGATGTTATCACCAGAACGCCTTCTTGAGTTTGGCCCCCTCGGCCTCTTTCTAGTGGCTTTTTTCGAATCCACCGTGTTTCCGATTCCCCCGGACGTGCTGCTCTTGCCTCTGTGTCTTGTGACTCCGCGACTATCTTGGTGGTATGCTTTCCTGACGACTGCCGCATCTGTGCTCGGGGCACTCCTGGGATACGCGATTGGCCGTAAAGCCGGCAGACCAGTCGTAGAGAGGTTTGTTTCACGCGAGATGGTTGATAAGGTGCAGGTGCTCTTCGGGAAGTATGGCGGATGGGCGGTAGGCGTCGCCGCGTTCACTCCAATCCCATTCAAGGTATTTACCTTCGGAGCCGGGATTTTCCGTGTTCCCCTATGGATTTTCACACTCGCGTCGTCGGTAGGGCGTTCGGCTCGCTTTTTCCTTGTGGGCGGAATGGTGTATTTCATGGGTGAACGGGCTCGTACTTACCTAGGCCGCAACTTCGAGCTCGCGACTCTGGCGCTAACCGGTATTCTGCTGGTGGCCGCGGCGTTTTACCCGAGGATCGAAAAACACCTTCGGCAAAGGAAGGTACTTGACCGCCCGAGTATCAGGAACATGACAGGGGCGGCAAAAAGCGTCGGGTCTCGAGTCCTTGCGCTCCGGGCGCTGGGTCCGAGGATCTTGGCAGGCATCTCAGCGTGTGCGGTGTTGCTACTCTTGTGCGTTGTCTACTTGGGAGACCTTAGCGGCCCGGAACGATTAGCCCTAAATCGCAGCCTCATGCCCTTGTACATCCCGTTCTCAGGGATTGCCGGCGCAGAGCACTTATGGGACCTGGTTGGCTCGGCTGCCTTCTCGGGGGCCGTCATGGGCGGCGGCGTCCTGCGGTTCTTTCTGTGGGAACGAAGTAGGCGAGGTCGACCGGGAAGCGGAACGGTGCGCCGCCGGCCAGGCCAGTCTCCTTCCGGAGTATTCGGGACCGCTGCCAGGCTGAGTCTTCTCGCATTGCTTGTCTATCTCATCGAGACTGCTCTGGGACGGTACCTTGAGGCGGTCTACGGTTCCGAACTGGCCCTTCAAAGCCGGAGCGTTTTTCTCGCGCCTTACTTCCTTGTGTTCGGCGTCTACCTGCTGTCGAAGGGCGTCGCTAGACCTGTCCAGCTGATGTCCTTGGCGTCTACCGCATTCGCGGTTGCAGGGCGCACAGCCAGTTTAGTTCTGACCGGGAAAACGGACGCGGCGGTGGCAACCGCGTCCGTTCTCGTCAGCACATTCGCGCTCGCTCTTTCCTACACCGTGCTGGCCATCAGGAGACCTCCCGACCTCTCTCCCTAATAGCCTCTTCACTCACCGCGTAGCCGAGGATGAGGCCGTAGGCAAGACTCCCTACCAGCGTGAAGAGGGTTGTGGCCGTGCCGGCATTCCACGGGGCGGTGGCAATCCCGGATGGGCCTGCGGCTGCGCCCCAGGCAAGCCACATGAGGAGACCAAAGATGAGGCCGCTTATGAGATTGTGCCTGGAATGCAGTGCCCGCACGATGGCTGCAAAGATGAGCGCTAGTATTGCCCCCATAAGGATATGGACCACGAACCCCAGCACCTGGCCGCTGGGAGTCCACGCCACTCCTTCGGTAGTGAACAGTCGTGAGAGTGAGGCAAGCATGTTGATCTGCACCCAGCCCGCCCCGCGCCCTATGAGGAGAATGGCGTCCTGGACTATCGTGCCGATGACGCCGCCCCACAGTGCTCTGGTCCAAATGTTCCTAGTCAAGCGGATCCCTCCGCTGCTAGTATTTGCCGGGTGAGGGAGCGGTCTATTCCTTTCTTAGGGATGCGCCCAGCCTGACCATCTTCTTGCCGTACTTTCTGCGGAGCGAATCGGCAGCCCTGGAGATGTCGTCCCACGCCCTCGTGTCGCTGCCCAATAATGCAGGTTGGGTAATGTCCTGAGATGTGAGGCCGCTTGTGCTCACGCCCAGGAGCCGGACAGGTCGGTGAAGGGATAAGTTGTCGAACAGCCCTTTGGCGCAGCCGTAGATCTCGGCGTCGGCATTGACGGGGGAGGGCAGGGTTCTCTCCCTGCTGAGAGTCGAGAAATCGGAGTAGCGCACCTTGATGCCGACAGTACGTGCCTTGAGACCGTAACTTCTGAGGCGGAAGCCGACATCTTGAGCGAGGCCAGCCAAAATGGTATAGAGCACCTGCCGGTCGGACTCGTCCACCTCAAGCGTGGTCTCTTCGCTTACGGACTTTGCTTCGTGGCTGCATACCACGGGAGTGTCGTCGCGCCCGTTGGCTAGCTCCAAAAGGCGCCTCCCGTGCTTTCCGAAAGTTGACTCCAGCCACGTAAGAGGGACGGTGGAGAGGTCTCCAATAGTCCTTACTCCGTGGTCTTGGAGCACCTTCACCGTCTTTGGGCCTACTCCGGGTATCTTTCCCACGAAGAGGGGCCTAAGGAAAGACAGCGCGTCATCGGGCCCTACCACTCCCAGGCCGTCGGGTTTGGATTCCTCGGCAGCCATCTTGGCCAAATACTTGCAGTACGAGACTCCGGCAGTGACGGTGATCCCGACTTTCTCTCGGATCTCCTTACGAATGCGCTCGGCTATCTCCCGGCCCGAGTCGGGCGTAACGTCCAGATAACCCTCGTCGATCGACACGCGCTCTACCCACGGAGTATATCGCTCGCAGACTTGGAACATGGCTTCTGATGCTTCCGCGTATTTCTTCCCGTTGGGCGGCAGGTAGATGCCTTGAGGACAGAGCCTGTATGCTTGCGAAATCGGCATGGCTGATCGTACGCCGTACTTGCGAGCTTCATAGGAGCAGGTGGAGACCACGCCCCGCGTGCCGGGTTTAGCGCCGATGATGAGCGGCTTTCCGCGGTACTCGGGGTTGTCTCGTTCCTCGACCGCTGCGAAGAAGGCGTCGGCATCAATGAGGATGATAACTCTCGGCCACGCGCACAAGTGTACTCCTCCCGCCAAGAGTATACCAGAGAATCTCGGAAGGCTCTCTTCTGAAGACAGAGGTTATTTGCTCTGCATCTAGAATAACGAGTGTCATGAGATTAACTCGAGAGTTACAGGACGATCTGGATTTGGCTGTAGCAGAAGTGGACGCCGGTTGGTCGGCCTCTGCCGTGAAGAACCGGATGATTCTCGGCCGGGAACGGGGTAGGCGCTTGGAGCCCGCGCTCTCGCTACTCGTGAAGCTGCGGGGCGAGGATCTCACAAAAGATCCTGTTCCATGTGCGTTTGCCGATAAAGTACTCGGACTTGCCGCGTTCCGGCTGGCGTGCCTTCTGGGCGCTAGAGCCGTGTACGGCGAGCTCGCGAGTTCCATGGCGGTGGATGAGGGACGGCTGAGGGGCATTCCTGTCCTGTATCACAGAGTTGTACCGGCAATCATCAACGTGCGCCGGGACGGGCTCTGTCCGATGGAACACCTCGCTTTCCGCTCGGAAAGCGATTATGAGTTTTACCTGGCATTAAGGCGCCGGGATTAGCCGGGAGGCTCTGGAAATGAGCATAGTCGCGAGGTTCAGGAAACTGTACCTCATTATTTTGGACGTGGCCCTCATCAACTGCGCTGTCTTCGCAGGTTTGTACCTGAGGTTTGACGGAAGAGTGCCTTCCCAGTACATAGAGAGTTACGTAAAGGTGGCTCCTCTTCACACTCTTGTATCGGTCGGCATTTTCGCCACTCTCGGCCTCTATTCATGGGTGCTGCGATACGCGGGAGTAGATGAGGTATTGGCGACCGGAGCAGGTAGCGCGGGCTCGGCGCTGTCTCTCTTTGTCCTCACTCGCTACTGGGCACTTCCCGGCTTTCCGCGATCGGTCCCCATCATTTCGGGAGTCTTGGTGTTCCTCTTTTCGGGCGGCGTCAGGCTCTCGGTAAGGGTCTACCTCAGGTTCGCCCAGAGGATGCGGCGGCTGGTCGATAACGGGAATACGGTCAGGGTTCTCGTTGTAGGGGCAGGCGACGCAGGGGTTATGTTGGCCAGGGAACTGGCGAAGCCCGCACCCGTGGTTAGAAAACCCGTTGGGTTCATTGACGACGACCCCGCAAAGAAAGGTGCCGTCATCCTCGGGGTTAAGGTGTTGGGCGGCAGAAAGGTCATCCCTCTGGCTGTCCGCGATCTCCACGTTCAGGAGATCATCATAGCGATGCCGAGCGCGCCCACTCAGGCTCTCAAGGATATTGTTCAGATCTGTGAGGGGCTCGATGTCCGGATAAGGGCCATCCCCAAGCTTCTTGACATGGCCGGCAAGGCTTTCGCTCTCAATATGGTGCGCGACATCGACATCGAAGATCTCTTGGGCAGGTCGGAAGTGCACCTGGATACGGACAAGATCAAGGAGTACATCCACGGCAAGCGGGTGCTGGTGACCGGGGCGGGTGGGTCCATAGGCTCGGAGATATGCAGGCAGGTATCAAGGTTCGAGCCGTCTCTCCTTATCATGTTGGGGCACGGAGAGAACTCCATCTTCAAGACGCGGATGGATCTTTCCCACGACTTCCCTGAGTTACCGTCGGAAGCCGTCATTGCGGATGTGCGGGATTCGGCCCGGATCCGCGATGTGTTTGCCCTGTACAAGCCACAAGTCGTTTTTCATGCTGCAGCTCACAAGCATGTACCTCTGATGGAAGTCAACCCGATTGAGGCCCTGAAGACCAATGTCTTCGGTACGCTGAACGTAGCGAGATCTGCCCTCAACTACGGAGCCGAAAGGTTTGTGATGATCTCTACCGATAAGGCCGTTAATCCTACGAGCATGATGGGAGTATCCAAGCGCGTGGCGGAAATGGTTGTGCAATCCATGAACGCGGTGGCAAGCGGCACGCAGTTCGTGTCGGTCAGATTCGGGAACGTCCTGGGCTCGAGCGGCAGCGTAGTACCGATATTCAAAGACCAGATCGCCAGAGGCGGTCCGGTCACGGTTACCCACCCGGATATGCGCCGCTACTTCATGACCATCCGCGAAGCGGTGCTCTTGGTGCTGCAGGCCGGTACCATGGGCAAGGGCGGCGAGATCTTCGTGCTCGATATGGGGGAGCCCGTCAAGATCGTGGATCTGGCCGAGCAGATGATACGCCTCTCGGGCAGGACCCCCTACACGGATATCCCCATCGTTTTCTCGGGCGTACGGCCGGGCGAGAAGCTCTTTGAGGAACTCCTCACCGCCGAAGAAGGTACCACGGCTACGCACCACTCTCAGATATTCGTAGCCAAACAGAACGGCTTGTCCGTGGATGAATTCCACCGCCATCTCAGGAAGCTGGAGGAGGAAGTGTTCCCGTCCGATTACGACTGCAGGGTTTTTGCGCCGGCAGGTGAAGCGGTGGTCGAGGTTGCGGAGGCCCGCCTTCAGACGGCCGCCTCATCTGCAGGCGAGGTCCAACCTGTCCGGGGCTGCCGGAACTATTGGGGACGCGATATGGACTGCTTCGTGCTTGCAGATAGGGAGCGGGATATTGTGGACATCCTGAGAGAGATGGTTCCCAGCTACAATCCTGATGCCTCCAAGGGCGCCAGGAAGGCGCGCCGCCCCGGGGTTTTGTAACTGTGAGGAGGCAGGCGTTCTCGATCACAAACATCCTTTGGGCTCTTGCTGTGGTTTTCGCTCTTGCCTGGACGGTGAGCGGGATCCTTCCGCGTCAGCCCTCTCAAGTGGCTCTGCGGTATTTTGACGCGGAACACCTCTCCAGGGCATTCCGGCGCGCGACTCTGGGATACCTGACATCCGGGCTGGCTGCTTTGGCCACCTTTGCCGCGCTCTACCTGTTCTCGAGGACCAGTCCCTTTGCTTCGCGCTTCAGCGGGACGGTGACTCCAGGGGGTGCCGCCAAAATGGGGCTCTTCCTCGGAGTGACGGCGAGTGCCCTTTTTTCCGCTGTCAGACTTCCCTTCAGCGCGTATTCAGGTTACATCCTTGAGAAAAAGTTCGGCCTCTCGAGGCTGACCTTCGGGACATGGATCGCAGATTACTTCAAGAGCGCGATGCTTGACCTTTTGGCTTACGGTGTGGGAGCGGCGTTTTTGGCTTGGGCACTGGTGAAGATGCCTCGAGGCTGGCACATTGTCGCAACGGTGGCTTTCCTCGCTGCAAGCGTAGTTCTAAGTACGGTCTACCCTTTGGTGATAGCTCCGGCCTTCAACAAGTTTCACCCCTTGGAAGACGGAGCGATCCTTGAGGATGTGCGTTCCCTGTCCGAAGCCGCGGGGATGGATGTCGAACGTGTCTTGGTGATGGAGGCATCGGCGAAGACTACCAGGGTCAACGCGTACTTCGCCGGCGTCGGCCGCACTCGCGAAGTTGTCTTGTACGACACGTTGATCGCGGGCCACTCCCGGCCGGAGATTAGGCTCGTCATCGCCCACGAGCTGGGCCATTGGCGTTACAGCCACGTGAACTGGGGTATTGTCGCGTCTACCGCAGGGGTTTTCATAGCTCTATCCTTGTTCAGGCTTTTTGAAATGCCCGGGCGAGCGGGACGGATAGGAGTTAGGGGGTTCGGCTCCCTCGAGGCCGTCCTCATATCCCTGTTGGTATTCACGGTGTTGTTCTCGTACGTAACCAATCCGGTCTCTTCCTTCATTTCCAGGACGTTCGAAGTGCAGTCTGACGCCTTCTCCCTTGCCCTTACCGGAGACCGGGACGCCTTCATCACGGGCCATGTAAATCTTGCCAAAGCAAACTTGTCTGACGTGGAACCTCCACCTTTCCTACGCTGGTTCGCCTGGACGCATCCTACAACGCTTGAACGTATCAACTCAGCAAAATAGCCTGCTTGTTAAGGGTTAGCTCGATGTAACGATTTTGCGCCCAAGCCCCTTTCCGCGCCAGATTCTCTCAGCCGCCTGCGATATATATGGCACAGCTCCACAAAAGAGGAGGCGGTAGCGTGTTTAGGAATCAAGGGAGCTTCCGTAGATGGACTGCGGTCCTTACTCTAGCTCTCGCTCTGGCGATGACTCTAGCATGGGTCACGCCCGGATTCGCCGAGGCCAAGGGCTGGGGGAATCTGAAGAACGCGGCGAAGTTTATGGAAAAGGCTCAGCGGAGCCTGGAGAAGCACTCCAACCTTCGTTTCAATGACCTCGACGATTGTCTCTGGGCTATCGGAGCGATCGCAAAGATGAGAGGCCTTGGGATTATCAACGGCTACGACGGGAACGTTTTCCGTCCCAACAGTGCGGTCAAGCAGGCTGAGGCTCTGGCTATGATAGTGAGAGCCCTCGACATGGAAGAAGAGGCAGAGGCACTGGCTCAGAAGTTCGGCGGTACCTATGCCGGTTTTGGGTACCAGTATGACGACGAGGAGCTTCTGCGCTACTTCAACGTAGAAGGTTACAGCGGAAAAGACGTCGAGAAGATGCTGAAAGAAATGGCGAAGCAGTTGGAGCGCCGCATGAAGCAAGTGAACGGCACATACCTGCCGTTTGTCCCCAGCAACACTCAGTGGGCGTTGGGTTATATCCTCCTCGCGGTCGACGAGGGTTGGGTCAAGATATCGGAGATCAACCCTAATGCTGCGGCGAGCCGCGCCTGGATATCTATGGTGATGGTCAGGGCTCTCGGCGAAGAGGAAGCTGCACAGGATGCTATGGATGAAGACCTGCCTTACAAGGATGCCAATGCCATCCCCGACAGCATGGTCGGATATGTGGCCGTTGCCGTAGAACTGGGCCTTTTCGAGGGCTATCCCGATGGCCAGTTCAAGCCCAACAGAGCGGTTACGAGAGCCGAAATGGCCACGATCATCGATAGATTCCTGTCGGAAGAGCTTCCCGACGAGACCTCTTACAGCATGAAGGGCAAGATCACCTCCGTTACGAGGAGCAAGATCACGGTTAAGGCGGACACCGGCCGCTCGGCCACGTACAACATCTCACCGGATGCGCTTGTGGTCATCGACAAGAGACCTGCTTCGGTCTCCGAGCTTGAGGTTGGCGACAGAGTCGAAGTCCTCTCAAACGGCAAAGGTGTGGCTCTCTTGATCACGGTGCTTGAGGAGGAAGAGCCTACTCCCATTACCTCTACGGTAACGGGTGAGATAACCGCAAAGGCCTCGTCAACATCCTTCAGGGTCAAGACTGCCGACGGCGAGATAGTCAAGGTTACGCTAGGTTCCGGCTGCAAGATTACCTACGGTAAGGAGACCCTGAAGTTCAGCGACCTCAGAGTCGGCGACAAGGTTAGGGCGACTATCGTAGACGGCAAAGCCACCGCTGTCAGAGTCACGTCCCGCGGAGTAGTCAGCGAACTCGTTGAGGGGATCATCACCCACGTAGACCTCGACTCGTCGGGGTGCGCCGTGGTCATCGATACCGTATATGACGCTGTGGTGCTGGAACTCGACGACGATGTGGAGATCACCTACCGCTCAAGAACGCTTGATATCGAGGACCTGAGAGTCGGCGACAAAGTCGAGGCTACAGTTCTGGATGACGTGGTCGTCGAGATCGTGATCACTGCCAGAAATCAGACCGCTTTCGGTGATGTCGGCGGCACGATAGTCTCTATTAGCCAGAGTGCGTCCGAGTACATTATCACTGTTGATGACGGCGATGAGATCGCATCGTTCACGGTGCCAACAGATTGCGTAATCACCTACAATAACACGCACCTCAGCCGCACCGGGCTCCGCCTTGGCGACGTCATCCGCGCAGAGCTGAACAACGATGACGAGGCGGTAGAGATCCGCATATACGATAGAGCGTCTTAGCCATACCGGTTGGAACCGTCGCCGGTTCTGCAGTGGCACTTAGATCCGGAGACATGAAAAGGGACCTCGCGAGAGGTCCCTTTCTTTATAGGTGTCTGTGTGTCGCAAGATCCTTTTTCGATGATCTTCGGTCTTGCGTGCTACACACCTAGCCAGGTAAAGAGCCCGGGTGCCAGGTGGACCACTGACAACACTGCCAGTACGTACACCAACCAGTGCAGTTCCTTTCCTTTTCCGGAAACCAGCTTCATGATCGGGTACACGACGAAGCCCGCCGCGATACCGTCGGAGATGGAATAGGTGAAGGGCATAAGCGCGATGGTGATGAATGCCGGGAGGGCGTCAGTGAAGTCAGCCCAATCAATTTCCTTGACCGGGAGCATCATCAGCACGCCGACGATAATCAGTGCGGGAGCAGTAGCCTGGCTTGGGATCATGCCGGCCAGCGGGGCGAAGACGAGCGAGATCAAGAAGAGAACGCCTACCACAACTGCGGTAAGGCCGGTCCTTCCGCCTTCAGCGATGCCTGCGCTGGACTCAACATAGGTGGTGACAGTGCTGGTGCCGAGGGCCGCGCCGAGGCAGGTTCCGATGGCGTCGGCGGTCATGGCCTCCTTGATCTTCGGAAGCTGCCCCTTTTCGTCCAGCATGTTCGCGCGGGACGCAGTTCCCATAAGGGTTCCAACCGTGTCAAACACATCTACAAACCAGAAGGAGAAAATGGTCATGAACCCTAGGCTCAAGGCGCCCTTCAGGTCCATCTTCATCAGAATAGGCGACAACGACGCGGGCTTGCCGATGATGCTGCCGGTTATGTTCGTCACGCCCATCGGAATACCGATCAGGGTGGTGAGCAGGATGCCGATAAGGATTGCGCCGCGGACTTTAAGCGACATAAGAATTCCGGTAATGAGAAGTCCGATGATGGCGAGAGCCGGCCCCTTGTCAGTCAGATTGCCTCTGGTGATGAGAGTGGCGGGGCTGTCTTGAATGAGGCCCGCATTCATAATGCCGATGAGCGCGATGAAGAGGCCGATGCCTACGCCAACCGCGCGTTTCATCGTAGTTGGAATGGCCGCGTCAATTGTGTTGATCGCGCCGGTGAGGGACAGGATGAGGAATAAGATACCTTCCAGGAAAACGACGCCGAGAGCCGCTTGCCATCCTGCTTTGGCTGCTACGGTGAAAGCGAAGAACGCGTTCAGACCCATGCCGCTGGCAAGAGCGTACGGGTAGTTCGACAGGAGACCGGCAAGGATTGTGGTGAATCCGGCAGCCACTACCGTAGCGGTCATGACGGGTCCGGAAGGCATTCCTGCCGCTGACAAGATGTCGGGGTTGACGAAGATTATGTATGCCATCGTCATGAACGTGGTAATGCCTGCGACTACTTCTGTCCGCACGTCGGTGCGGTGTTCCTTCAGTTTGAACAGCTTCTCCAGCAAGTTTGTATACCTCCCTAGAGATTCCGGTTACGACTTAACACCAGGCAGAATCGGCTCCGTGCCCCTCCCCTCAATTAGCCTTCCCTGCTAGGCGGGCAAGTCCATGTTTTGAGCTTGTCCCACCTTCCGAGGATTAGTCTACTATTTTCCTGCTGAATTTGCTAGACATGAATTGAAGTGACATACAATTTACATCCGGTAGGCCCCTTGCGCCCGAAAAAGCACTTGGTACTGCTGTTTAGCTGAACGAACCCCAGGGTGAGATGGATGTCTCTGGAAGGATAATGAGCGACTCCATTGAAAGATAAAGGTGGCACAGGTGACTTGACTAGCATTTCTCAAGAGAGGTGGCAGCGAATGAGCATCTCCGATCTCAAGTTGAAAGTGACTGAGGCGGTGGACAGGCTCCGCGACGAGTTGGCCTCACTTAGCCTGGAGATCCACCGGAATCCCGAATTGGCGTTCGAGGAGCATAAAGCGGCATCGCTCTTGACCTCATTCCTCGAAAAAGAAGGATTCGAGGTAGAGCGCAACGTCGCGGGGATGGAGACCGATTTCCGCGCAACCTTTGTTTCAGGTGAAGGCGGCCCTACGGTAGCCATCTTGGCCGAGTACGACGCCCTACCGGAGGTCGGCCACGCGTGCGGCCACAACATCATAGGAACTTCCGCAGTAGGTGCCGGAGCAGCGCTGAAGCGGGCACTCGAGGGTTCGGGCGTGCCCGGAAGAGTGCTGGTGCTTGGAACGCCGGCTGAAGAAGGCGGCGGCGGAAAGGTCATAATGGTAGAGAAGGGCATCTTTGAGGGCGTTGACGCGGCTCTCATGATTCACCCGACTTCAGGCGTATCGCGGATCGGAGGCAAGAGCCTGGCGACGCACTCATTTGTGATCGACTACTACGGTAAGCCCGCTCACGCTGCCGGAAGCCCGACGGAAGGTATAAACGCCTTGGATGCTGTCAACATCTTCTTTCACGCAGTGGCGTGTTTGCGGCAGCACGTTCCGGATGACGTGCGGATGCACGGCATGATCACCAAGGGCGGTGACGCGGTCAACATCATCCCGGAGCATACCCAGGTGCGATATTTGGCCAGGTCCTTCTCGATGCAGACGCTTGCCAGGCTGGTGGACCGCATCAAGGACTGCGCCGAAGCCGGCGCCATCGCGACCGGCTGCAGGGTGGAAATTGAGGACAAATCGGGGTACAAGACGCGCATCCCGAACCAACCTATTTCCGACGCTTTCCTGGCTAATCTTCGGGCGTTGGGCGAGGAAGTTACCGACGAGATATTCCCCAGCGGCGGGTCGACCGATTTCGGCGATGTCAGCCTTGCCGTTCCCGCGTGCAATGCCTATATCGGCATAGCTCCCAAGGGGGTCGCCGGCCATTCCAGGGAGTTCTGTGAAGCCTCAAAGTCCGAGAAAGGCAATGAAGGGCTCATCGTATCGGCAAAGTCGCTGGCCCATACCGCGCTAGATCTTATGCTCGATAAGTCCCTGCTCGGGAGGGCTCGCGAAGAGTTCTTGAAAGCGAGGCAGACCTAATGAACGAGAAAGAATTCGCTTCGTACCTGGATTCGTGGATTGGTCCGAAGAAGGACGAGATCGTCGACACGCTCATCCGCTGCCTGCGAATACCCAGCGTCGGTACCGAGGCCGTGGACGGCAAGCCGTTCGGCGAGGAAGTCGACCGGGCGTTACGTTTCTATGTGGATGAGGCGGCCAAGTACGGGATGACCACGAAAAACGTGGATGGATATGCCGTCCACGCCGAGATCGGCAGCGGAGAAGAGATGGCCATGACCCTCACTCACGTTGACATCGTACCGGTAGGGTCTCACTGGACCAAGAATCCGCTGGGCGAAGTGTCGGACGGCTACGTGTACGGGCGGGGTTCGCAGGACAATAAGGGGCCGACGGTTGCATGTCTCTATGCCTTGCGAGCGCTGAAGGAATCGGGAGCTCCGCTCAAGCGCCGGGTACGGCATGTGGTCGGAGGGAACGAGGAATCAGGCTTCCGCTGTGTCAGGCACTACTTTGAGGTAGAGGAGAAGCCGACCTACGGGTTCTCGCCGGACGCGATGTTCCCGCTCGTATTTGCCGAAAAGGGCAGTATGAACGTGGGTGTGGCAGTCGAGCTCGGCGAAGGACTGCCTCTGGCCGATCCGGACACAGACCGGGAGGGCAGCGACAGGCCATCAGGCTTCATGGCCAGCCTGGAAGATTTCGAGGGCGGAGAGCGAGCCAACATAGTTGGAGACAGGGCTTCTGCTACGCTAAGGGTTCGTGCCGGCTATGAAGATGAGATCATCTCTTTCCTTGAGGCCGGAGTAGGGAAGGCCAGGGAGTTCGCCGGAGGTCCCGGCCCGCTCAAGTTCGAGTTTGAAAAAGGAGCGGCACTGGTCCGCGTAAGGTCGAGGGGTGTCGCAGCCCATGCTTCCGTACCGCAGGAAGGAACCAACGCGATTTCCGGCCTCATCTTCCTGCTCAGTACGCTGGGGTCAAAGCTCCAGATGGCTGAAGGACTCGAGTTCGCGGCCAGGGCTGCCTCTATTTACGGAGAAGGGCTCAATATCGACAGCGAGGACGACATATCCGGAAAGCTCAGCTGCAACCTCGGCATTGCCAGAATTGACAGAAGCGGAGCCACTCCGGCGCTGAGATGCGTCTACAACATCAGGTTCCCTGTGAGGGTCTCGGGCGAGGAGCTGAAAGAGAGGGCACTGAACTGCGTCCATCCCGAAGGAACCAAAGTCGACGTGCTTTCCGTAGGCAAGGCGCACTACACTGATCCGGACTCGTTCCTGGTGAAGACGCTCCTCAGGGTGTACCGGGAGGAGACCGGCGACAACTCGCCTCCTATGGCTATCGGCGGAGGCACCTACGCCAAGGTGATACCCGGAGGGGTAGCCTACGGCCCCGTGCGTCCTGGGACTGTTGAGACCGCTCACCAAGCGGATGAGAGGCTCGCTGTCGACGAGATCCTCTTCCTTGTGAGGATATACGCGAGGGCGTTGTTCGCTCTGGCAACTTAAAGACTGGTAATGCGCGGGCCGGCATTCGCGGGGGTGTCGGCCCGCCGCTCCTTTGCACCGCAATGCGCGGACTAAGTTACGCCCGGCGAGGAATAGCTTAGTCAGGTGCTAGGAGCGCCCGGGCTTTATCACTATGAGCGGGGTTTTCTGGTCATCGTTGCCGAAGGGATTCGACTTCAGGAGTTCCTGAATTGACCTCTCTTTCTCGGGTGTGAGTGGCAGGCTGGAGCCAAGCACGTCAACGCATCCCTTGTCGTTTACGTCCAGAATGAGCATCCAAAGCCCGGTTTTCTTCCAGACCTTACGCGCAACCGAATCCGGGTCCTTCGGACCGAGGATGATGCTCCGGTCATAGGGCGGCATAGTGCCTCCGGAGTCGTCGATTTCGGCCACTTCGTGCCCGGCGACCCTAAAGAAGAGTCCTCGCTTTCCTATGACTTTGCCCACAAGCCCTGCTGCTGCTGCGAGCAAGATCCGGAAGAGGCCTACTTCGCGGATGGCCATCTGCATGCTGCGAGGGGCCGAGACAGATGCGTCGGGGTGCGCGAATCTGGCGATGAGCCGTGCCAGCCAGCTGGGGTGGACACCTTCGGGAGATACGGCGCGCCCCTGAGTGATCGCCACGACAGACTCGGCCATACCGACCAGATCGCCGACTTCGGCAATATCGGCGGTGTATCTCGCCACGATATCTACCACGTCATCTTTTTCGGTGATGAGGTGGGTTCTTATACGCAGCACAGCGGCGTTCTTGAGGCTGCCGTCGCTCACTTTCTATTGCCCCCCTTTCCTGAGATACCTGGCGATGCCGTTGAAAATCCCTTGCGCGATCCTCTTGCGGTAGAGCGGTGCCCGGAAGTTCGCTTCATCCGCGAAGTGGGTGAGGCAGACGGGCTCGATTCTCACGACGGGGAAGCCGTGTCCTTCCGACTCCATCTTTTCGAGTCCCGGGAACGCCGTGCCCATTCTCTCGTTCAGCGCGGCCGCTATGCTCTCCGCGAGAACCGGCGCCCGGGCGCACCCCTCAGCGAAGTAGCAGTGATATGACCGGGCTAAGGGGTCTTTCTCGCCCGACATGTGGATCTCTACTGCCAGTTCGGGATGGAGGGGCGTGGGCCGCCGGTCCGGACTAGTCCGTACGCCTGAGAGGATGCCTGCAAGCCTGGAGCCGGGGGCGAGATATAAGTCGGAATCTCTTGTGAGAAGCGGCACGGCTCCAGCGTTTCTGAGCAGGCTCTCAAGCTCCTTGGCCACCTCAAGCGCGCAGTCCTTCTCTAGAAGGTTTACAGGGCCCCGTACCCCCGCGTCCCTGCCGCCGTGGCCCGGGTCAACAATAATCTGCCTGCCGGACATCAAAGCGGCGAGGGGTTCTCTTGGGAACGTGATGTCTGTACGGGACGGCATTCCGGGTGTCACCGAAAAGTCCGGCTTCACCGGGAATTCCGTCCGGATCTCCACCGACACCGGTTCCTCACCTTGTCCCCGGCGCACCCTAAAGTGCCTTATCAGTCCATCCGCAACCAGGATTTCATCTTCTGCCATAGTGAGTCCCAATCCCCGTAGAACCACGTGAACGAGGTGTTCACCGCCGGGGGCAGGGAAGATGCCCTCCACGTCTATTGAACCGGGGGGACAGGTCGACTCGAGCGAGATCACCGATACCTCGTTGCCGTCAGTCTCCCTTCTCTTGGCGGGCCAAGCGTTTAGCACACGCGGCTTCAAACATCCTTCACCACCCGGAGGGTCTCAAGAGTTCTATCCTCAGGGCCCGAAATGCCGAATGCCAAATCCTTCACTACACTAAGGTAAGCGACTGTTTCGTCGGTAATGACTTCTCCGGGGTAGACGATGGGGATGCCCGGAGGGTAACACGTGACCACTTCCGCCGATACCCTGTTCCGGGCTTGTGCAAGGCTTACCCGCTGCCAAGGGCTCATGACTGCCCTCCTGGGGGTGAGCGCCATTTCGGGGAAGGCCGGAAGGTCAGGGATGGACTTCTGGTTCGCGAGGAGGTCCTGCACCAAGTCTCCGTGCTCCACGGCCTCTACCAGGTCTCTAAGGCCCGAAAGCAGCTTCTCCACATCGTTCGTTGTGTTTCCGTAGCTCACGATGATAAGCACGTTGTACAGGTCAGACATCTCGACCTGGATATCATGCTTGCGCCGCAGATACTTTTCTGCCTGGTAACCTGTAATGCCGAGTTCCCTCACGGTGATGGTGACCTTGGTCGGGTCCAAAGACTCGGCTCCCGGCTTTCCCACGCTCTCTTCTCCAAACGAGTACAAGCCCGGGATTTGATTTACCGCGTAGCGAAGGTAGTTTGCTTGGTTGATGGCGTAGTCGATTAGGTCGGTCCCGAACATGGCCATATGGCGCCTGGCAGCGTCCAGCGACGCCAATAGGAGGTAGGAGGGGCTGGTGGACGACAGGAACTGGAACATCGCTTTGAGGCGTGCCCGGTCGACTCTGGCACCTTTCACGTGCAGGAACGAAGCTTGGGTGAGCGCGCCTATGATCTTGTGCGCTCCTTGAGCCACGATGTCAGCACCTGAGTCAAGAGCCGGAACGGGAAGTTTCTTATGAAAACGGAAGTGCGGCCCGTGCGCTTCATCAACCAAGAGGGTGATGCCTCTCTCGTGTAGGAATGAGGCCGTTGGCGTGAGGTCGACCGCGGTACCGTAGTAGGTTGGGTTCACGAGGAGCGCGGCTTTGGCATTTGGGTTGGCTTCCACGCACTCTTCAAGAGATCTCAGTTCGACGCCTTCGGTAAGGCCGAGGTACTCATCATATGACGGCCTCACAAATGCGGGCTTCGCGCCTGAGAGAACGATTGCCGCCAGAATGGACTTGTGGATGTTCCTCGGTATGATCAGTGTCTCACCGTCATTCAGAGTTGCCAGGACCATGGCCTTGACGGCGCCCGAAGTCCCTCCGACCGAGAAGTACGTCTGGTCGGCGCCGAAAACCTCTGCGGCCAGTTCCTGGGCTTCTCTGATGCATCCGTGAGGTTCGTGGAGATCGTCCATTCCCAGGACGCCCGTAACGTCGCACTGATAGGTCTTTAATCCCAATTGACCTATCGCAATGGGATCGACGCCGATACCTCCCCGGTGTCCGGGCATGTGAAATCGGGTGACTCCCATGTAGTCCTTCAGAGCCTCAATGATGGGTGCTCTTTCCTGCAAGGGGTTACGCTCGATAGCACGCGTGTCCAGCGAAGGGCGAATTGCCTCTTTGGCGGCCAGTTTGCTTCCTCGGGTTCTGTTCATCGGTTAGCCTCCTGCCAGTACCTGACGAACAACATGCTATTCACGCAAGGGGGAAAATGTCACCGCCGCGACGGGTGACACCGGGGGATGTGAGGTGCTTTAGGGACGGCTAGAAATAGGCGCTTTCTCGCTTCGCTATCGCCGCCAGGGTGGAGGCTTCCAGTTCATCGACGATGTAGAGGGCTCCTCTCGCGTTTGTCACCATCTGCCTGAGGAATCCGCGATTGGGCTCAAGTCCGACGCATCCCAGCCTGACGCCTCGCTTGGCAAGTTTCTTGGCTGCCTCAAGCGCGTCGTCCACCGGTGACATGCTCTTGGATGGAACGGTTGGGATGCCGTCGGTTATCACCAGAACGAGGGGCTTCTTGGCCGACCTGAGCGAGAGCTCAAGCGCCTTCTCCAGCCCGCTTGCCAAGGGTGTGAGTCCGAGGGCCTGCACTTCTCTTAATCCCTGTTCCACCTTTCGCCGGTTCCTAGTGAAATCCGATACCACTTTGACATCTGAATCCTGAAAAGCGACTATCGAGACTTTTTCCTTGCCGGCCAAGACCAGGTGGCGGGCGAGTTCCTTGGCTGCTCTTATCCGTCTTCCTGCCATGGACGCCGAAGCGTCGAGGAGCAGGATAATCGGGGCACCGCGCCGTTCTCGAGCATAAGAGAACCTGAGGTCGGAGACCGTAAGGTTTCCGAATCCGCCGGCATTTCCGGTTCCTGCCTTGGGAACAGCAGCGAGCGTGCTTCCCCTGGCGCGCAGCGCCCAAGATATCGCGGTCTCAGGGATCGCCAGCTCAGGCAAGCTCTCTCCTTTGGCTGCCGGGAGGGCCATCCCCCTTCCACGGCTAAGCGACGGCTCAACCTTCTGACCTCGCCTCTCTCCGGCAGGCATCCTCTTGGCAGGCAGCGACCACAAGAGCCTGCGGAGGTACGATTCGACCTCCGCGGAGTGTTCTTTGAGATATGAGAGAGCCATCATGCCGTCGCGCGTGAGTGTGTACCGGTGCCCGTCGTATCTGGCGAGCCCCGACTTTGTCACTATCTGCCTGAGTTCGTCCGGCCCCTTGTCCGTATCGAGCCTCAGCTTTGCAAACTCTCCGGCTCTGAGTCCGTGAGATAGCTGTTCCAGGAGCCTTTCGGAATCCGCAGCAGAGCCGATATCCTGGGCGGCTTTTCTCGCCAGCGCCTCTTTTCTGTAGGCGCTGGCTGCCGTGTCTTGGCCGGACGCCGTCAGCTGCCTCAACAGAGAGTCGCTCGATGCCCGGTAGTTGGACATGTCCAGCGGGCCGCTGCCTTTGGCCAGCCGCACTCTCTCGATCCGCCGGAGTTCGAGCCCCATCTCTTCGATCGCCGACTCCACAGCGGCAATGGCGGTGAAGACCGAGGCGACCATCTCAGGGACAGCCAAGCAGGCAATGTGGACGTGCGTCATATGCGCTCTACGCACGCCTTCTTCCGTTCCGTAAGTGAGTTCGCCGTCCAGGCGCCCTCCTCCGGCGCCGGTTTGAATGTCGATGTATGAGAGAAGGGGATCGAGGCCGGGAGGCGGGCCGCCGGACGCGGGCTCAAATCTCATGCCCGACAGTGCAGCCAGGAGCCGCCGTCCAATGACCTTCGGATCCAAGCACCCCGGCGAGTGGAAGACGTCGATATGCAGAACTTCGCCGTGCCTGTCCCTCCCGTAAAAAACCTGGCCCGCGTCGACGGTGGTGATTGCCGTGACTTCTGCCGGCGATGAGACATCCTGAATGTGTATTTTCAAGGAGACTACCGCCGTTTCGCCGACCTTTGCTGCGCCCTTATCGGCCAGAAGGCGGCGCAGGCGGGCAAGGGCGTTCTTCTGGCCGGGTGGTGCGGCCTTAGGGAACACGATCACGGCAACAGGTCCTTCCACTCAGGCGGCTCTACAAGTTGTTCCCAAGGTAGTGAGCTCAGACGGTTGGCCCGCTCAGGCGGAGAGACCGGCAATACATCTTTGGGATTCGGAATCGTTACGAAACTGCGAGACGCGCCATCACCGCGGCCTGCTCCGCCGCGCGTGGAACCTGAGCCTGACCGGCCCGAGCGCTTCCTGACCGAGTCCCGGTATCTAGCCAGTGCCTGCTGGAGCCATCCCTGTCTCTCAGGTTGCGGGGCGGCCGATGAAGAGCCGGCGTTGCCGTTGTTGTCGCTAGAAGCCGTTTCGCCATCAGGAACCTGGGCTGCCCGCTCGGGCAACGTAGGGGACGAGAGGTCAGAAGTGTTTTCCGGAGCCGCAGGAGTAGCTGCTTGAGTTGGCTCCTGCTCACCCGACTCCGGAGGAGGTACCTCCCGCCGCAGGTCTGCCTGAAACCCGGCGGCGCGCCTGAGTTCCAGGTCTTTCAGGATTTCCGATAGAGTGAGCGGTTCCACTCTGTGGCGGAGCACCAAAGGGATGACCGCGAGGACCTCATCAAAGGTGACCGCGTCTTTGCCCGCTATGGCGGCCGACAGACGAGAACACAGCTCAAGGGCCTCTATTGCCCTTAGGCTCTCGACATTTCTGTGGACATAGAGCTGCGCCATATACCTTACTATCGGTTTAGGTACAGTCACGTTTGCCAGCCTGTCGGCTTTGGCTCTTATGTCGCTTAAGGATGGTTCAGGCGCTTTCTCGGCTTCGCCGCCTCGAAAAAGTAGGCGTTCTATCACGTCAGGATCTTGCGGCCGCTTAACCGGAACCACCATATCGAACCGGTCAGCCAGTTGCCGGCGGATATCCTCAAGCGGTCCCGGCTCCTCATCGGGGTTTGAGGCGGCCCAGACAGACGCTGTGACTTCCACCTCGCATGCGGTGAGCCCTACTTCCTCGATCTTCACCCGGCCCGGTTTAGTGCCCATGACCGACAGAAGGACATCGGTTATCTCCGGCGCGGTCTCGGCCAACCGGTTAACTTCATCTATGAAGATGACTCCGCGGTTGGCCATCGGTATGGTTCCGGGCAGGACGGCTGCTTTAGGGCTGTTCGGGTCGGTAAGCTTCTCAAGGTCGATGCTTCCCAGGATTGTCCCCAGCTTGGCTCCATGTCCTATCTCGGTGAAGGGCATTGGGACCTCTTCGATCATGTCCGCACTCGGAGAGCCGGCTCCGCTGTGCAGAGGGCAATGGGGGCGATCCGGATGACAGTGATAGGGGCAGCCCTTGTACCGGGTGATGGTGGGAACCACCGTCTTTGCCCACCGCATCACCGTTGTTTTGCCGGTGCCGCGAAGTCCCTCCGCATGGATGTGAAGCGGTACGCCCGCGAGAGACGAAATGAGCGACATTTCAACAGCGGTGAACAGGCTTTCATTTCCTTGATGCTTAAGTGGCGTGTTCTTGGGCAAGTCAAAACCTCCTGCCGAGATAGTGTTCCCTTCCGACAGGAGGTTCCTTACTGGGGAATCTTGCTTTGCCGTGATTACCTGTGCAGGTAAGATTGGATATTGGTCAAGGCTTGATCGAACTCAGGCTTCCGGCTAAGAAGGAAGGTTATCGCGTTATCGGCTTTCTTGGCCTTAGTGATGTCGTTTGCGTCGTTTTCCGGGGACTTGCCATCCTTGACCTCAAGTATGCCGTAGAGGTTTCCTACCTTTAGGTCGACTCCCTTAACCTGATTCCAGGGAAACTTGGAGCATTTCCGTCCGGTAATCGATCCCACTGCCATGCCCGACTTCAGGATGAACACGTTGGATTTGGAGCAGGCTAGGGCTTCGCCGGCGTTTCCTTGGATCGCGTAGGTGACCGTCTCTCCGGGCGCCAGATTCTGGTCAAGAAGGATACGCAGCCCGCCCAGGCTTGCAGCAATATCGTTTTTCGCGGATGGCGGCGGCGCACCTGTGGTTTTCGCGACCGACTGCATAATGTAGTCGTACTTCTTCATTATGCCGCCCTTCTCCATACATTCAGTGCACATGAACTGGCCGTTGACGGTCTTGAAGTGAATGTCGCCGTCAAAGGCACTCTTGCCGCACTTGTGACACCTTACCCGCCCTTTCTTTTTCGGCAGGCAGTCATCGCAGAACCATTCGCCATCAACAATAACCAAGGGCGCTCGCGTCATTCCGAGATTCGAAGCGCCGCACGAGACACAGTTTGCCAATGGTCTTTCCTCCCCTCCGTAATGTTTTTATCGCATCCGACGGAGGCGGACTTTAGATAGGCTTAAGGTCAAACGCCGACGCCTCCGGAAAATGAGACTTTAGACCTATTTCCCGGCTGCGGGTCTCGGGTTCCACAAGGTTTTGACGCGCTCTTTCCCGAAATCATCCATAAGGCGAAAAGATGGGAGGCAGAGCAAAGTGCATGACTTCATAATCAAAAACGTTCGCATCGTTGACGGAACCGGAATGCCTTACTTCCACGGCGAAGTGGCTGTTAAGGATGGCATCATGTCTGAGGTCTGCCGGAAGGTGTGCGGGAGCGCCAGGCGTGTTCTGGACGGGCAGGGCCTTGTTTTGGCACCCGGGCTCATAGACTCGCACAGCCATTCCGACACTCCCTGGTTCGTTGATTCCAGAGGCGAATCCAAACTTATGCAGGGCGTTACGACCGAGGTGACAGGGCAGTGCGGCATGTCTGCCGCGCCCGTAACCGACAAGAGGACAGGCGGCCAGATGAACGCCACTACCGAAGAGGGCAGCCCTGTGACCTGGAGCACCTTTGCCGAGTATCTGGATGCCCTTGAACGGAACGGCGTTGGCCTGAACATCGCGCCCCTGGTCGGACACAGCGCCATCAGAAGCTCAGCTATGGGCTATGACAACAGGCCGCCTACAAAGGCCGAGTTAAATGAGATGAAGTCTCTCGTAGTCGAGGCGATGAAGGCCGGCGCTTTCGGGTATTCATCAGGGCTCATATACCCGCCTAGTTCCTATGCGGATACTGCCGAGCTCATCGAGTTGGCCAAAGCGATGGCACCTTACGGGGGCATATACGTCACCCATATGCGAAATGAGGGATCCGAGCTCCTGAAATCGGTTGAGGAAGCCATCACTATTGGACGGGAGGCCGGCGTCCCGGTGCAGATATCGCACCACAAAGCGTCCGGCAACGAAAAGGTTTGGGGAAAGGTTAAAGATTCTCTCAAGATGATTGACGACGCGCGCAAAGAAGGCGTTGACGTATTATGTGACCAGTATCCCTATATAGCTTCGGCGACTTCGCTTACCTCGATAATCCCCGGATGGGCTCACGAAGGAGGGCCCAAGGCGCTTCTCGCACGGCTCAAAGACCCTGAGGTGGGCAAGAAGCTCAAGGAGACCGTCGATGCAAACCGCCGTGACGGAGGATGGGGCCGCCTGCTTATCACAAGCGTGCGGTCATCAAAGAACCGGTTCGCTCAAGGGAAGCGCATCCCGGAGATAGCGGCTATCTGGGGGATTCCGGAGGTAGAGGCTGCGTGGAGGCTGCTTATTGAAGAGGAACTGGAGGTTGGCGAGGCCAACTTCGGTATGTGTGAGGAAGATGTAAAGACGGTCATGGCGCATCCCTGCGTCATGATAGGTTCGGACTCCAGCGTCACCGCCGTCGACGGGCCGCTCGCGAAGGGGCACCCGCACCCGAGAACATTCGGCACGTTCCCTCGGGTGCTCGGAAAGTACGTGAGAGAGGAAAAGGTGCTGTCTCTGGAGCAGGCTGTATACAAGATGACCGGCATGGCCGCTAAGAGGCTGCAGCTGTGGGACCGCGGAGTGATACGCCCGGGCGCTAAGGCCGACCTGGTGCTGTTCAACCCCGACACCATCATCGATACTGCGACCTTTGACGCTCCGTGCCAGTATCCGAAGGGCATCGAGTGGGTAATGGTCAACGGCTCCATGGTGATCGAGAACGGCAAGCACACCGGCCGCATCGTAGGTAAGGTGCTGCGGAGGCCGTGCTGATAAGGCGGTGATGTGGTGTCGCATAGCGGCATCCCCGGCTCCGGCGCTGAACTAACGATAATATCTAGCAGGATATTCCCTGGAGACGCCGACCCGTTTCCAGGGTATATCCGCGTCTTCGGGAGCAAGATTGTCGGAGTCGGAAGGGGGTCTCCGCCGAGCCGGCGCGGCGCTATTGATGTGGGCGACAACGCCGTCATACCCGGTTTGATTGACTTGCACCTCCACGGCTCCGGCGGCTTCGACGCCGCTTCAGGGAATGTTGCCGGCTTGGAGGGCATGGCCCGGTTCCTGGCATCGCACGGAGTGACGTCGTTTCAGCCCACAGTTGGGGCCGCTCCTGTTGCCAACATGGAACGCGCGATCTCGGCCGTGAAGGAGTTCACTAAGTCGCGGTCGGCGGGCGCCTTTGCGCGCTCGCTAGGGCTGCACTTGGAGGGACCGTTCCTTAACCCCGAGATGCCGGGCGCGATTCCGGCAGAGAGCCTGCTGAGGCCGGATGTATCCCTAGCAGCCAAGTGGTTGGAGATGGGCGAAGGCACGATACGCAGGGTAACCGTCTCACCTGAGCTGCGGGGCGCGCCTGACTTGGTGCGGAGATTCGCGAGCTCCGGAGTGAAGTGTTCCATGGGCCACACGCGGGCTTCTTACGAGGAAGCCGTATCGGGGTTTGCAGCGGGCATCACCTCGGTGACTCACACGTTCAACGCCATGAAGGGATTCCATCACAGGGACCCGGGGGCGTTGGGAGCCGCGCTGACCGCTAAGGGCGTCTATTGCGAGCTCATTGCAGACGGCATACACGTTCACCCGGTGGCAATGAAGCTCCTGGTAGCCGCGCAGGGCAGAGATGCGGTGTGTCTTGTGAGTGATGCTCTCCCGCCGGCGGGACTGCCGCCCGGAAGGTACGAGTTCCTTGGGAGGCCGGTTTCGTTGGATGAGCAGGGAAGGGTTACACTGTCTGACGGTACTCTGGCGGGCAGTTCCGCTTCACTCCGTCACTGTCTGGAAAACGTGGTGAAGCTTGCAGGCGTTCCTTTTGCCGATGCCCTAAGGATGGCAACCGTTAACCCTGCCAAATCTGCCGGGGTATTCGAAGCCATGGGCTCCTTGGCTGCCGGCAAGGACGCCGATATCGTCGTGTTGGCTCCCGACTATGAGGTGTTGTGGTGCCTCGTTGAGGGAAAGGTAGCCAAGTCGCCGGAGCGCTGACCCATACGTTCCGGTACCGTGAATTGCAGAGTGGAGGTGTTGCCCCGTGAAGGCCGCGTTTTTTGAAGGGCCGGGGAAAATCGTGATCCGCGAAACACCGGACCCCGTCTGCCCGCCGGGAGGCCTCCTGACCAAGGTGGAGGCCTGCGCCATCTGCGGCACGGACCTTCGAGCGTTTGAGTTCGGATCCAAACATAAGGGCCGGATTACCGGGCATGAGATAGTGGCCACCGTGGTGGAAGTTGGAGAGGGGGTCACCGGCTTTCGAGTTGGTGACAGAGTGGCAGACTGCCCGGTTACGTGTGGCATGTGCCGGTATTGCAGGGCGGGTTCGAACAATCTATGCCTTCAGAGGGGGAAAATCGGGGGATGGCCCCAGGGCGGTTTTGCGGAGCTCCGGGCCGTTTTGCCGTCTGCTGTGGAAGGCGGCTTTGTCGTGAAGATACCGGGCCATATCCCTCCGGAGCAGGCCACCTTGATCGAGCCCCTTGCTTGCGTCGTGAACGGCAATGAGAAGCTGGATTTTGAACAAGGGTGTTCAGTCGCCGTGCTTGGGTCGGGGCCCATCGGCATCTTACACCTTATCCTGGCAAAGAGGCGGGGGGCAGGCCGGGTCATCATGGTTGACCTCTTGGATGCCCGGCTAGAGCAGGCGGCGGCCTTCGGTGCCGATAATGTGGTGAACGGCGCGAAGACCGACCCCGTCGAGGAGATTCTGCGCCTCACAGGAGGCGGGGGCGTCGATATCGCCATCGTCGCTTGCGTGTCTGCAAAGGCTCAAGCACAGGCTTTGGAGATGGCGGCGAGGATGGGCCAAGTGCTTATGTTCGCCGGCCTTCCGGATACGTCTCCGACGGCCACCTTGAACACGAACCTCATTCACTATCACGAGTTGCGAGTGGTTGGCGCCAGGAGTTCGGTGAAGCGGCAGTGGGACGAAGCCCTTGAACTCATCCTATCAAAGCAGGTTGATGCATCTCGAATCGTGACCCACACTGTTCCTCTTGAAGGGATTCAGGATGGGTTCGCGCTAATCAAGAGTGGAAAATCGCTTAAGGTGGCGGTCATACCGTGAGTGAACGGAGTTCTCATCCTTTCCGGATGTGGGATGCGATTTTGGAGGCTCCTGAAGCCGTACGCAGGTGTCTTCAGGGCAAGACCCCGGAGGCGGCACGGCAGGCGAGTGCCAAGCTTCTGGAGCTAGGCTGTGATAGAGTCTTTCTACTCGGATGCGGTACGTCAAACTATGCTGCACAGTCCACGGCACATGCCCTAGTCGAGATTGCCGGGATCGATGCAGACGCCTACGATTCCTTTGAGTTCAGCCAGTATAGGTTGGGGCTCATCCGCAAGAGCACCGCTGTGATCACGTTTTCCCACTCCGGCGCTACTCGAGCCACAGTTGATGCTGCCCGCCTGGTTAGGCAAGCGGGGGCGTTCACCGTCGCGCTGACCGACTTCGAGGAATCTCTCCTTGCTGTCGAATCAGATTTTCTTGTGCCTGTCGGAGGCGGCCGCGAGAATGTTGAGCCAAAAACCAGGAGCTACCTGAACACAGTGGTCGTGGCGTACCAGATCGCTGCTTTCTTAAGTGAGTCCATGGGTGATCCTGGCCTAGACCGGAAAGCCGAAGCCGGCAAGTATCTTGGAGCTCTAAACCTGATTCCGCCGGCGCTAGAGAGATCTCTTGCTCTCGAGCCTGCGGTGAGGCAACTGGCCGAGAAGTTTGCCGGCGTGAAGAGGGTCTTTGTAATAGGCAGCGGGCCTAACCGTACCACCGCGTCTGAGATTGCTCTCAAGTTCAAGGAAGCGGTGCTTCTCGCGAGCGAGGGGTTTGGCGCTGAGGAGGCCTTCCACGGCCCCATCGCCAGCCTCAATGAAGATACGCTGGTGATCGGCGTGTCGACTCCCGGTCCCGGCTACGATAAGGTTGGACACTTCCTCAAGGCGGTCGCCCACATGGGCTATCCCGCAGTCTCTGTGACACCGGAGCCGTACGACCTCGACGGGGTCGACACTATCCGTGTCAATACGGACGGCATACCTGAGATCTTTAGCGGGACCGTTCTTGTTTACCCGCTGTACATGCTGGCCTATTTCAGTGCCCTGGCCAGGGGGCTCAACCCGGACATATTCCGGGTGGGCGATGAGGTTTTTCACGAAGCTATGGCTTTGGTGCCAAGCATTAGCTACAAGGTATAAGAGCGGCGCCTCAGCGGAGTCGCGCTGCGCGAGGCGCCTTCATCCAATAATGTGTCCTATCCGGAGACCGCCGGGCATACTCTCTCCCGAGGGGGTAACGCCCGGTGATCTCTTTCTTGCGGTACACAGGAACCGCGGCAGGATACAGGAAGTACGCGCGGCCTGAGATACTGAAGGCTGCCATGCGAGGCTATCGCCTTTCCGACATAGGCCAGGCGAGGAAACTCCAGCAATGTCTCGTAAAGGCCGCCGCATCTGACGCCCGAGGACGGTACCGCTATACACGGCAAAATGAGCCTTAAGCTCCCAGGACCCACCCGGCCATCGAGAAGTAGACCAGTACGCCCATGATGTCCGCTACCGACGTGACAAACGGCAGGCTGGCTGCAGCCGGGTCAAGACCGAATCTGTGCAGCGCAAAGGGCACTGCGATTCCCACGAGTGAAGCCAAGACAACGACTACCACCATAGAGGCACCGGTTATGATGCCGACCATCGGGTCGGTTCTGAAAGATGCCACTGCCCACACGGTAGCCCCCATGGTGACGCCCAGGGCAAGCGACAGGCCCACTTCTCTGCCCAGCACCCGACCCCAATCGCTTGAGTCAACATCGCCCATAGCCAGAGCGCGTACCATCAGCGCTGCAGATTGAGAGCCCGCATTACCTGCGCTATCGATTATCAAAGGCATGAAGAAGACGAGGGATACCGCTCTCGCGATAGTATCCTCGAACCTGGACATGACCGCTCCGGAGAGAAGATAAACTCCGACTAGCAGCAGCAGCCACGGGACACGGCTCTTGTACAGGAGGCCGGGCTTGGCGTCTTTAAGCGGCTCGTGCAGCGGAGTGACGCCCGCGCCCTTGTGGAAGTCCTCCGTAGTCTCCTCCCGCGCCACCGTGAACACGTCGTCGCCGGTGACTATCCCGACCAAGACTCCCTGGGAATCAACCACCGGGAGAACCCAGAAATCGTAACGATCAATCAACCTGGCTGCTTCCTCGCGGTCCTCAAAGGCGCTGATGCTTATGGCGGGCGCTCTCATCATCCCGCGGATCTTGTCACCCGGATTCCCGAGCACCACGTCTCTAAGGGACACCACTCCGACCAGCCTGGAGGCGAGATCGGTAACGTAGATAGCATTGATGGTCTCGCTGTCTTTGCCCTTCATTCTGATCTCATCCATTGTACGGCTTACGGTCCACTCCGCACGGACGGAGACGTAGTTGGGCGTCATCAAGCGCCCGATGCTTTCCTCCGGGTATCCCAGAAGCTCTCGTGCCTCATTCAAGTCTGCCGGGCTGAGCAGGCTTAGAAGGCGCTGCGTCACCTCTGCCGGAAGCTCCTCCAGAAGCGACGTGCGGTCGTCGGGTGCCAGGTGAGCTACAACGTTGCGGGTCTCTTCATCGGTGAGATCGCGCAGGAAGTCATCCTGCTCGGCCGGCTCGAAGTAAGCGAATACCTCTGCCGCGAGCATTCTGGGCAACGAACGATAAAGGAGCACCCTGTCCGGCTTTTCGAGGCTGGTCAGCAGCTCGGCCACGTCGGCTATGGGCCACTTCGAGGCGAGTTCCTTCAACCTGGCCCAATCTCTTGCTTCAATGAGGTTCTTGACTTCAGGTCTCCTCAAGGTCATCCTGCGCACCCCCTCATATCTTCAGATACCAACCCGCAACGGCGAAGTAGATGATAACTCCAAGCACGTCTGCCACCGATGTGATGAGCGGCGAACTCGACGCCGCCGGATCGAATCCCATCCGGCCAAGGATTAGAGGGGCAGCGATGCCGACTATGCTGCTTATGGTGACCACCGCCGCTCCGCTCAGCGCTACCACGACGCCGACCGGAGCACCGCCCTGAAGCACGCCAGGGCCCCAGACAACCAGGCCTATTGTGAGGCCGAGCATCAATGATATACCGGCCTCCTTGAGGATGAGGTGCAGCCAGTCCTTGAATTCCGCGTCGCCGGTCGCAAGATCACGGATCACCAGCGTGGCGGCTTGCGTTCCGGCGTTGCCGCCGCAACCGATCAGTAGGGGCAGAAAAACGACCAGTGCCACTACTTGGGAGATCGCGTGCTCGTACTTAGCGATCACTCCCGCAGTGATCAGATTCATGAAAATGAGCCCCATCAACCAACCGATCCGGCTCCTGAAGAGAAGCCCTATACTCGCGTCGCCAAACCCGACTTTCAGCGGGTTTACCGCGGCTCCCTTGTGGAAGTCTTCGGTGGCCTCTTCGGCTGCCAGTTCGAACACGTCGTCGCCCGTCACCAAACCTACAAGTATCCCGTCAGAATCCACGACCGGGAGTACGAACAGGCTGTACTTGTCCATAGTCCTGCTTGCCTCTTCGCGGTCGGCGAACGCCGGAAGGCTGACTGCTGGCGTAGTCATGATGCCCGCCACCACCGTAGTTGGCTGAGAGAGGACGAGATGCCTTAGCGAGACAGCGCCGACCAAGTGCCACGACTTATCGATTACGTAGGCCACGTTGATGGTTTCAGTCTCGCGACCTTTCTTGCGGATGTGCTCCATGGCTTCGGCAACGGTCCACTCGCCGCGGACCGCAATGTAGTCGGGAGTCATCAAGCGTCCGACGCTGCCCTCAGGGTATCCCAGAAGCTGCCTGGCTTCCTTCAAATCCTCGGCGTCGAGCAGGTTAAGCAGTCTCTGCGTCATTTGCCCCGGGAGTTCCTCCAAGAGCGCAGTCCTGTCGTCCGGGCGAAGGCCGGCCACAATGTTCCGGGCTTCTTCGTCCGTCAGATCGATGAGCAGAGCTTTCTGGTCCTCAGACTCGAATTCTGAGAATACGTCGGCGGCGATACTCCGCGGCAGTGACCTGAACAGCAGAACACGGTATTCCTTGTCTAGCTCCGTAATAAGGTCCGCTATGTCCGGGACTTGCCAATGGGACATCTTCTCGCGCAACGCGGTCCAGTCCCTTGCCTCAATTAGATCTCTTATCTCCGGCCTGTCGAACACTGCCATGTTTCTCGCCTCCTTGTCCGCTGCTAGTCAGCGCGCCCTCCTGTGCCGTTTCGTGTGCTGTCAGTCACGGCTGCGGGGAGGACCACGTATTGTCTACGATGTGAGCGACTCCAATGTCACAATGATAGGAGCAAAATCGTGTCTGTCGCGGCCTGCCCATAACGAGATAGCCCAGCCATGGGTTAGCCTTTCCTTCTCATTGGGTTTTCTCAAGGTGCCGGCTGCGTCTGGTCGGCGTGCCAGGTCCTCGGCCCTTCATTACTGCCAGCTTGCCGCTCTCACCAAGGAAAGTGGGTCTTGGGAGCCAGCGTTGAAGCGCAGAGTTAGAATAGCAGAAAGGCGGCGGAAGGAGAAGTCGTCAGGGGAAGATCCGTAAAGGATATGGTACATCGTGCCCGTTGAGGTCCGGAAGTTGGCAGCACGTGCGTTACCAGTAATGCGCCCCCGGCGTAAGATGACTCTGAGGTGACTGAAGATGGATGCAGAGGTGGGGACTGAGGCCATTCCATTGGGTATTGCCCTAGGCGGGGGAGCCGCGAGGGGCCTCTGCCACATCGGAGTCCTGAAGGTGCTTTCATCTCACGGGATTGAGTTTCCTGTCGTTACAGGCACCAGCATGGGAGCGATTATCGGGTCCGCATACGTCTGCGGGAAGCTGGAAGAGGCTGAAGCGATAGCCAGATCGGTCACTGCGCGGTCGATGTCCGGCTGGGCAGACATGAACCTCCGCACAGGAGGTCTAAAGGGCGAAGTTGTGAAAGCCATATTCCGCAAGTTCATTGGCGACACCACGTTCGAGGACCTCCGTGACCGAGGGATCCGTTTCACTGTGGTCGCGGCTGATTTGGAGAAGGAAGAGCCGATCTACATCGATACCGGCAGTGTCTGCGACGCCGTAAGAGCCAGCATGTCCATACCCGGAATCTTTGAGCCCATCACTCTGGATGGGAGGGTGCTGGTTGACGGCGGCCTGATTGACAACATCCCTATCGGCGCTGCCAGAGCTTTGGGCGCAGGTAGAGTGGTTGCGGTTGACGTCAACAACCCGCACGACATCTGGATACGGGCGACGCTTGGATTTAGCCTTTCCATGGTGCAGATGCGCGAAGTCAGAGAAAAACTGCACGAGCTTGCCAAAGAGCAGAACGTGCCGTGGCAGAGGTCGTTGGCGGCTTACAGCGGCATGTCGAAGAGGCTTGCGGGGTATGCGGAACGCCGGGAGAGTGCGCGCCCTGACGGCATCAACCGCAAGAGAGAGTTCCTGTCCCGCCTGCACATTGGGAACGCGGGACAGAAAGCCGCCAAGTCTCCCAAAGGAGAAGGGTGGACCGCCTTTAGGGCGACCCTTGCCGGCCTTGACATCATCACATCCCTCCTCGAGCAGGGGCGAGAGCCGTTCAAGGCCAGCACGTATGCTGATGTTTTCATCAAGCCGGATGTGAGGCGCTTCCACGCGCATCAGTTCTACCGCGCCAGACAACTGATCGCGGCAGGTGAGAGGGCTGCGCTTGAGGCGCTGCCGCGGGTGAAGGAACTGATGGAGGCGGCAGATGCTGGGGCGAAGGCCTAGTATGCTCGGAGAGGTGTCGGCGCTCGCTCACGCGCGGATCGGCTCAAGTTGCCTCGGAAATAGCGGATTGCTGGAAACGCCTGCGTGGTGTTATAATGAGGAACGTGTCGGGGCGTAGCGCAGCTTGGTAGCGCGCATGGTTCGGGACCATGAGGTCGCTGGTTCAAGTCCAGTCGCCCCGACCATCTATTTGTCTACGGGCCACCTGACGCCTGTATTCCGATGGCGACACGCCCATCTCCCGCTTGAACACTGTTGAAAAATGGCTTGGGTCAGAGAAGCCGCACGCGATGCAGATCTCGGTCATGGTCATCTTGCTTTTCTCCAGGTATTGACAGGCTCGCTCAATCTTCAGGCTCGTCAAGTACTTGTGCGGTGTCTTTCCTGTGACGGCTTTGAAGGAACGGATGAATCGGAACCGGTCCATCTGAGCCAGGCGTGTTACTTCATCCAGAGAGTATTGATGACAAGGATCATCGTGGAAGTACTCGATAACGCGGGCTACGCGATCCCGGTCTACTTGCCCTCTATAACGCCGAACCCCCGGCACGTTGCTCTTGCAGGTCCTCAAGATGTGCATGATGAGCTGCATGGCGATTAGATCCAGCATGAACTCGCTTCCAACCTGTCGCCCACGCGACTCTTCCGCAAACTGGTTCGCAAGTGCCCGCATCATTGAGGGTGGAGGGCAACCGGTGTTTGCGAACTCGACTGTCCTGGTGAAGCCCGCCGCAGCGGCAGCTTCCTGGACGAGAGTCTTGTCTACCATAAACGCGCGGCATGCCAGTTGGCCGGGATCGTGGCCGGGACCGTGCTCCTGATCGGCGTTGAACGCGACGATCTGGTTTTCGATTAACCTGACCTCGCGGTACTCCCCTCCGCCGCCGATGCCGACGGTGACGGGGAGATAGGGAGTAACGAACTCGTACGTGCTGTGATAATGGAGAGTGCAGGGTGGAAGCGGCGCAGGCCGCGGCGTCACAACGTAACTCAGGCGTGACGAGGCATATATTCGGGTAGGGATGAAGTCGGGCGCCTTGTAGTCGTGATCGCGAAACACACGGTACTTGGCGGCTGAACCCATCCCCACCACTCCTGTACGTCTAGTGCTCTCCTCATCAAGTTCTTAGTACCACAGGACAATCCCGCGCGTGGGCTCCTATCTTATCAGATATTTCAATCTTAGTATAAAATGCCATTTCCGATCGCGTCAATCTACTGTAGGAATGCCGCCCCATTGATCCGCTTCATTTCCTCACTCCGCTGCAATTCCATTAAAGCCTGCAATTACCGCAAAGACTCCCGGTCGCTTGAACTGTAGGATCGAGGCGTCCAACAATTGCGAAAGGCGAGTGGGTCGAGTGTTCCGTCGCCAGGCGATTCATGCTACGAAGAGCTGGCCGCGGCAGCCGAAGCAGGGCTGGTCAGTGGATACGAGGATGGCACCTTCCGTCCGAACGCCCCTGTGACCAGGCAAGAGGCGTGCACCATGCTTGCCCGGGCCCTGCGGCTGGGGACGCCGGATCTATCTAGTCTCGACGCAGCCCGGGTATTGATTCGGTTTGCCGACATGGAGAAGGTCTCCGCCTGGGCCTTCGCGGACGTAGCCACTTGCGTCGAAGTAGGCATCGTTCAAGGGAGAGACGCGGGCAATCTGGCGCCAGAAGAGAGCGTCACACGCGCCGAAGCAGCGGTCATGGTTGCGCGGTTTTGGAAGAAATAGAAGGATATCTCTGTCTCAATACACAACTCCATAGCAGCGGGCCAGTTGCATTCGCAGAGAGTGAGTTCCTCCCAAAGACAGATGTTACCGACCGTTAGAGCAACCTCGGTGCCACGCTTGAAAGCAGGCACGAGAAGGTAGAGCGCATATCAAATGCCAAATGCGTAACCGGGGGATGGTCAGGTATGAAGAGGTTACTTAGGCTTTCTATCGCCACACTCTTGATCGTCAGCTATGTGGTTGGGCACGGGCTGATAGTTTCCAACAACGTGGGGCCACCGGTCCGGGTTGTTCACGCTGAAGGGTCTCCGGACAACGATCAGGATGAGGAGAGCAACTCTCCCGTCGATCCCGTCCCAAGAGAACCTGGAGAGGAAGCCGATCCTGGTTCTTCTTACGAGGGCGAGGAGGACCCGGAACCAGGTACTCCTGAGCCTCCGGAAGAGAGCGAACAACAGCCCGGGGATGAACCCAGCTTTCCGCCAGGGGAGGAAGGCCCCGGAGATCCACCTGAATCCTCCGTAGGCGACGAACAAGAACCCGAGGATGAACCTCAAACTCCATCCGAAGGTGAGCAGGATCCCGAACAAGACCCTTCTGAGTCTCCCGCGCCGGATCAACATGAACCCGAAGATCCTGCCGGCGTCCCCGGGCAAGACGGCGACCTGGAAGGCGACCCGGAAGGCGATTCGGAAGCGCCTTCACTCACACATGAGATTCTGGGACAGTCCGTCACTCTTCTAGGCGAGCCCGATATCGTCTTTTATGGTTGGTGGCTGGGCAACGAAGGCGCGATTCACCCGGGCAACTCCCATTGCTATCCCGTTGAGGCCTCTTTCGCTTCTTCAACTGACGTAGACTCCATCGAGTTCGAGTGGTCTGACGATGGAATCAACTGGAGCCCCGTAGGTCCGGATATGATCGAATTTGATTGGGGACTGGAACATGACGATGAAGTCTGGTACAGGTTGGTTGAGCTCGACCTAACCTCATGGCTTGACGGGACCTACTACTTCAGAGCGACGGCCGCAAACGAGATGGACCAGTGTTTGTCGGTAGCGGCCGAGGTACTTAAGGAATCCGTTTTCTTCCGCTTTTGGACTTGGTGGATACCTGACGACGTTCACCTGAACAACGTCAGTAGCTTTTGGGTTGAAGCAGACTTCTTTTCTTCAACTGATATAGACTCCATCGAGTTTGAGTGGTCGGCCGATGGCATCAACTGGAACCAAGTGGAGGAGACAGTTGAAGATTCGGGAGTGGAGTACATTGAGGGTGGTTTTTGTTTCTGGCGCAGATACGTTACCCTGGACCTAACCTCATGGCCCGACGGGACCTACTACTTCCGGGCGACAGCCACAAATGAGAGCGGGCAACATTGTGTATCGGAAGTAGCCGAGGTACTCAAGGAGATTGCCTACATCAGATTGCAGCGATGGGACCTAGGTCACGAGGATGAAGGTCTCATCAACATAGAGAACGCCGGTTGTTTCTATGTGAACGTCGAGTTCACTTCTTTGGCGGACATAGACTCAATCGAATTCGAAGTGTCTTCTGACGGCAGCAACTGGACCCCAATAGACGAGGAGACAATCCACCGGGATTCAGACGTGGCAAAAAGCCACAGTAGATGGTACAGAGAGTTTGAGATAGACGCGACGTCATGGCCGGAAGGCATCATCTACCTGAAGGTGACAGCTACCGATCGAGAAGAGCGGTCCTTGTCAGAGCAAGTTGAGATATTTAAGGATACTGTCCCTCCAGAAGACGTGACCAATTTCATCGTTGAGCCAAACGCAGAAGCCGATGCGCTGGTGCTTAACTGGACTAACCCGGAAGATTTCGAGTTTGTGCGCGTACAAAGAGGCTATGGCTACTACTATGAGGACTATTACTGGGAGACGCTAGTTGAAACTACAGAGAACAGCTACGTCGATGAGGACGTATGGTCGGGGGATACATATGAATACCGGATCGTCGTCTTCGACGAGATAGGGAATGCTTCGCCGAATCCGGCGACCGCGACCTGCACTCTGCCGATCCCCCCGCTGCGCCTTATTGATTGGTTCAATACGGACGTCGTCTACTCCGGCAATCAAGAGGAGTTTCGGATTCGCACTCGCTTTCAGGCTCAAGCAGTCCTCGTTTCCATCGACTATTATTTCTCGGCTGACGGCTTGAGCTGGGAAGAGATCAGCCAGTACTCCGGATTGAGCATTGTTTCTGACTCTGGACTAGAGTATGAATGGGACACTTATTGGACCAGAGCCCTTGTCGTCGACCTGAGCGGCTTCCCTGACGGCAATTACTGGCTCAAGGCTGCGGCGGAAAACACGAATGGGCTTACACTCGACGCAATCCTCGAACTCACGAAAGATACTGTTTGCGCGGATGCGGAAAACCTCACCGTCACCCCGAACGAAGACAACACCGCGCTGGTACTCACTTGGACTATTCCTGATCCCGACGATTTTGACTATGCCGATATATACAGGTACAACTACCAGCGCGACGTTTGGGACTGTATCGCCTGGTCTGTAGAGGAAGATACCTACGTTGACACAGACATCGACCCATCAAATGTATACTTGTACTACCGCTATCGTGTAGTCCTAGTTGACAAGGCCTACAATGAGTCGCAAAACCCACCGGAAGCATCAGGTAAGCTACACGGCGAAAGTCTCATGGCGCTCAAGTCGTGGGAGGTCACAAACCAAGGCAAAATAAACTCCGGTAACGCACAAAACTACAGTATCCGGATAGACTTCTACTCGTCCAACCCCATATCTAATGTAGACTTCAACTATAAGACGGCTGGCGGCGATTGGGAGAGCCTTTCGCCTTTTATGCCTTACACCTACTCCGTCATGTACGATGAGGCTACTGCCTCGGGTTACAAAGGGATACGGGTAGATGTAAGTGGTCCTTGGGGAATCCCCGACGGCGAAATCTTCTTGCAGGCAGTGATAACCGACACTGCCGGCAACACTCTCATAGAAGAGCATGAGTTGGTCAAAGACACCGTCCCGCCTGCGGGCGTAAGCGGACTGACGGTGAACCCCAATGAGGAGGGTACGGCGCTTGTCCTCAGCTGGACCAACCCCACCGAAGATTTCAGTCACGTCGTCTTAAGGAGAGACAGCACCGTTCTCTCGTCGCAGTTTGCAGGCGAGGCCTACACCGATGATAACGCCCTACCCGGAGTTTCCTACACGTACAGAGTGACCGCGGTGGATGCCGCAGGAAACACAAAGCCTGTTGAGATCACTGCTGTTCTGCCTACGTCTCAGGGCCCCGTTCTTGTAAGTATGTCTCCCGAAGACGGCTTCCTCACCCGGGCCGACTCCGTTAGCTACGAGGCCGATTTCAGGTGCGACAAGAAGGTCGTCAATATACTCTTCGAAGTCTCCCTTGACGGAGAAGTATGGGAACCGCTCAACCCGTTGACAACAAGCCCGTCGTACTCGAGTGTCTCTGACTACTACTGGGTAAGCGGGATGTGGGATATACGGGTCATAGGTGAGGAAGAGTACCTGATCCGCGCTACGGCACTCGATGCCTCGGGACGTTCAACTGCTGTTACTAGGACAGTCTGCGTTGACCGCCTTGGTCCCGACATGCCGGCGGACTTCACCGCAACGGTAGACTCCGATAGCGTCACTCTCTCCTGGAGCCCGCTGGAGGACGCAGTAAAGTATGTCTTAACAAGACAGCCGGCCAACCCTGACGACGGCGCGTCAACAAGCTGGGATATACATCCCCCCGAATACAGCTTCGTGGACACCACGCTAGACAGTGAGACGCTCTATATCTATAGTCTCAAGGCTTACGATTTAGCCGGTAACGCAGGGGACAGCGCTACTTTGACAGCAGAAATACACGATGGTCCCGCGCTTAATCTTCAGGGTGGGTTAGACATCTACACCAACGAAAGCCAGTATACGCTTCGCGGTGTCACGGAACCGGGGGCGACTGTCACTGTCAATGGCAGTGTCGTAGTTGTTAGCCCCGAGGGTGAGTTTTCGTACGACACGGAGCTTCAGGCAGGCGAGCAAACTCTCAGGGTTGTCGCTACACTGGCAGGCGCCCAGCACACACTGGAACAGAGAGTCGTCCTTGACACCACCCCTCCCGGTATAGGGTTCTCATCGGCTCCCTCAGACGGCGGTGTGGTGAGAGGGATTGTGACGCTCCGGTTTTCGCGCGGTTCCGAACTCGCAGAAGGGGCCTTGCAGGTAACCCGTGACGACGGAGTAACCTGGGAGGACATTCTTCAGATCCCTCCAGAGTTCTCAGTGCTCCAAGACTTCTTCTGGGATTCGACTGCGCCAGTAGGCGAGTCGGGCCCGCTGGAGGACGGGTCTTACAAGTTCAGGGTAATGGCCCGGGACAGAGCCGGGAACGTCGGTTTCTCTGGGATAAGGATATGGATAGTTCAAAACACACCTCCACCGGCACCTAGAGACCTCGCGGCCGTGGGAGGCGTGGACACCATTCACCTATCGTGGCTGGCTAATGTCGAGCCGGTCTCCTGGTACAGGGTTTATCGTTCGGTTCTCCCCGGAGGGCCGTATGCTCGTGTGGCCGAGATATCCGCGTCTAGTTCTGAACCTACCAAGTACGTTGACCAAGACGTGGAAAGCGGGACAATGTATTACTACGTTGTGACTGCAGGTGTGGGCTCCGCCTATCAGGGCGAGCTGGAGAGCGCCTTCTCCGGAGAGGTTCCAGCCGTGCCTCTGGACGACACGACGCCGCCCACTATTTCCGCTATCCCGTTCACTGAAGGCGAGACCTATGGCCGGGGGATGCTGTCTTTTGGAGGCGGTTCGCGCCTTGCAGCCACAGACAACTCCCATAGAGGCGTAAAGGAGTTCATCTTCGCGTTCTCCTGTGATGGCGGTGTAACCTGGGAGACGCTTGTGTGCCCGGCGAAGTCATACCCCGCCGGCACCTCGAACTACAGCACCCGCGACACGATCTGGACGTTGGAACAGACCCAGGATCTAGAACCGGGTCTCTACTTGCTCCGCTTTTCGGCCGTTGATCAGGCGGGGAATGTGTCCGAACCGCAGGTGAGGAACATCATAATCGCAGGCGATCCGCCTGCGCCCCAGAATCTCAAGGTCACCCGGGGGGAAGGGAGCCTCATACTCACTTGGGATCCTGTGGAAGAAGACGGTTTCCAGTACTACACTGTTCACCGTTCCACCTACTTGACCGGTGGATTTGCGCAGCTGGGACTATCGATTCATCAAAGAGACAACACCACGTACACAGACACCACCGCTGTGGAAATGGGGAAGACATACTACTACTACGTTGTCCACCACAACAGTCTGGGCACCGCCCAGTCCGCCATCGTCTCCGGAACGCCGTCTGACGACCTGACGCCGCCCGTTGTAACGGAAGTCAGTAGGTTTTCCGGCGCAGGCGGCCCCCAGCTCATCTTCCAGGCCCACGCGACCGATAACAAGGCCGTGTCCACAATGCGGGCGTTCTACTCCCTAGATAACGGCGCGACATGGGAGGACATGGATTACACCATAAGTCTCAGTACGATATCGAGCGGCAAGTGGGCCACTTTTACCTGGGACACAAAAGATCTGCCAGAAAACCCGGCGCTGAACGTTGGAGTTAGGGTTGTTGCCTTTGACGCCGCGGGAAATGAGTCCGAGCCTGTTGACGCGTTTTGGACTCTCGACCTGTGGGTGAGTCCTGCCACAAATCTCAGGACCACTCCCGGAGAGGGGACCATCCTTCTCGAGTGGGATGCTTCACCCGATGGCGACATTGATCGCTACAGGATTCTTAGGGGATTGCAGTCAGGCGGGCCATACTATAATCCGGGCGGGCTCGAGAAATACACGACAGATACGCAGTTCTACGATGAGAGCTGTGTGCCGAACACGGTCTACTACTACGTTGTCGACACCAGCGATCGTTTCGGCAATGTGAAGAGATCGGACGAAGTATCGGGCACAACCATTTCCGACACAGAGCCCCCTTACATAATTGGAGTAGGCCCGGAACACGGCGTGACCATAGGCGGAGACATTACCGTTTTCCTGTTCGTTTACTTCAGAGACAATTCAGGACCTGAAGGCTGTAAGGCCCGAATTGAGTACAAGGACGCAGAAGGCAACTGGATCCAGATAGGTCCTGTCCTCACGAACCCGCACGCAGTACAAGGGACAGACTACCACGACCTGAATACCGGCTGGAACCTGCGGGATATTGAAACCGGCGATTACATGGTCCGTTACACGGTCTACGATGCCGCGGACAACGCCTCGCAGATAGAGGTAACGTACCACGTCGACAGGACACCCCCGGGCGCGCCTGAGAACCTGGAGGCCGTATACGGTTTGGGGCAGATTGGGCTGGCCTGGGAGCCGCCTCTCGACGGAGATGTGGCACGGTACAGGATATACCGCGCCAACGACGAAAGCGGGGAGTACACGTATGTAGATGAGGTGGAGGGCAGGGATACCGCCTCCTACAGCGATACCACGGTTGAGTCCGGACTGACTTACTTCTACTATGTTACCGCCGTAGACCGGTACGGCCATGAGGGTCCGCCGTCAAACATAGAGTCCGCCAAGGCGGAAGCCGACACTTGGCCTCCGGAAGTCCTGGGCATTGCGCCGGGAAGCGACGTCTCCATCGGCCCGAACACGCCCATCACTGTGACAGCCACGGACAACATACGCGTCGTCAGCATCACTCTGGAATACTCTCTAGATGGGGAGACCTGGAACGAGATAACGACAAAGCCCACCCCGGCCGGAGAGCTGGTTGAGGCAGTCTTCTACTGGGACGACGCGCCATCGCTGAACTGCGATGGCCCCGTCAAGATAAGAGCTGTTGCCCGGGATCGGTCTAGCAACTTAAGCGACGAGGACGACGAAAACGCGGTGCGGGACTATATCCTGGACACGGTCGGACCTAACGTGACAGGGCTTAGTTACATCGCGTCTAATGTCGAGGTTATACTCACCTGGGATCCTGTGACCGACGAGGACTTTAGCCACTATGTCATAGAGTGCGAAGATCTCCATTACCACGAGACTGACTATACAGTCGGGCATCGCGTATCCGGATTGTCTCCAGGACTAGTAGCGCGGTTCACAGTTACTGCTTACGATTCGTTGGGTAACCCCGGTGTGCCGGGAGAGGTGGTAGCTACCACTCAATTAGACGTGTTGCCGCCGGTCTTTTCGACCCCGCCGGCTCACTCTCAGTATAACTACCAGGGAGTACTCCGGCTGTATCAGGCTGCGTGGGACAATGTGGGTGTTGATACCTTTACATTTGAGTACTCCATAGATGGGAGCACATGGGAAGAGCTCGGTACCGTTGGCGGCACAGGCGGGCTTCCCGACGCCTATGGCCGGCGCAGCACGGGGGTTTACGAATGGGATGTCTCCGGACTTCCCGAAGGCAGCTACTTCGTTAGGGCCTTCGCGATCGACGGGGCTGGCAACCGGAGCGAATACTCACAAGTAGTAGAGTACATCGTCGATTGGACGCCTCCCGGTGTTCCTACGGGGTTCAAAGCGACCGCTACTTCGGGGTTCGTGGAACTGGAGTGGGATAAGCCCACGGAAGATGATGTGGAGCAATACCGCGTCTACCGCGCTCCCTCAGAGGACGGACCCTACGACGTGCTCGAAAGTCGGGTTCTGTACCTGTCCTATCGTGATAGAAGGGCGGTACCCGGAGAGACGTACTTCTACAAACTGACGGTTTTGGACGTTGCGGGTAACGAAAGTGAGGCCGCAGGCCCGGTTGTTGCCTCCCTGGCGCTCGACACGATGCCTCCGTATGTTGCTTTCATGCGCCCTTGGTCGCCGACTGCCAACATCTATTTGCACAAAGACATTGGAGTTCTCACGCGTTTCGATGTCCGTGCCATCGATGACCGGCTCTTGGACAGCATCACCTTGGAATACAGAGAAGCCGGCGCCGGCGAGGATGCGTGGATATTGATCGGCGAGTACACAGCCGATGAGGACACTTATGATGCCCAGGCGCCTTTCCTCTGGGATGCGTCCGGCCTTACAAGCGGAGAGTACGAGTTTCGGGTCATCCTAACCGACCGTTCTGGTAACGTTAGCGATCCTTACATCGCGAGCTACAACGTTCACGTAGAAGTGCCCGGCACGCCTCACTTGACGGCTACGCCCGGCGGGTGGCGTGTGGATCTATCTTGGTATTGTGACGAGGGGTCGGAGCCCGTGGGCTATCGCGTGTTTAGAGCCACGTCTGCGATAGGGCCGTACTCCAGGATAGCGACGGTCGCCGGCAACAGCTTCAGTGACTTTCCATTGGCTCTCGGAAAGACATACTACTACTACGTTGAGGCTGTGGACGCCTACAGGAACCTCACGAGGAGCGAGACTGTCTTGGCCATTCCCACGGACGAAGACGCGTATCCGCCCACTGCCGACGCAGGTGATGATCTGATAGTCCCGTTTGGATTTGAGGCGATCTTTGACGGTACCTACTCAGCGGACAATCACCGGATCGAGAGCTACTTATGGGATTTCGGAGACGGAAACATTTCTCCTATGGCCCAGCCGCGCCATATCTATGAGGAGTTGGGAACATACACCGTCACCCTCACCGTCACGGACCCGGCAGGGAACTCGGCTCAAGACACGTGTGAGGTGAAGGTCGTATCGCCTGACCAGGTAGGCACGCTTGAGGTTCGAGTCATAGACAACGTGAGCGGTACTCCTCTCCCCGGAGCAAGCGTGGTGATCCAGTATGCCGATGGAGTCACCCAGCACAGCACCTCGGACAGCATGGGGATAGCCCGCGTTGTCGCCCCTCCGGGAGAATACCGGGTTTACGCTTACATCCAGAAGTACAAACCAGCCGGCGTTGACGCCACCATAGTCCGGAATCAGAAGACCAGCACCTATGTGAGGCTGAACCGCGGAGAGGTTGTGGAAGGCGAGATCAAAGTCACGAGGATGACTCTTGACGAGATAATCGCCGCAGGTGTGGATATTAGCGCTCCGGAAAACCAGCATGTGTGGAAGTTCCAGATAAACCTCGGATTCAAGACATGGGAGGTTGCAGTCAACTCTTCCGGCGGAGGTGCTGACACACTAGGAGGAGGAGGTTACTCATCCGGCCTGACCGAGTTCGGTTATAGTGCGGAGGGTCAGACGGTAGAGATCGAGTTCATACCACCTCCCGAGCCCGGCATTCCTCCCTCCATTGCCTATCTCGTGATACCCGGAGAGGCCAAATGGCTGAAGGAGTTCTTCGAGGTCGGGCTTATCATCGAAAACACCGCAGACCCAGAGTTCGTAATCGATGAAGCCATGGCGCACCTCAATCTTCCTAAGGGTCTTGCTTTGGCTCCCACCCGGATACCCCAGAACGTTCAGATGGACATGGGAAGCATTGCTGGTGGTGAAAAGAAGGAAGTACAGTGGATCATAAGGGGCGATGAGAAAGGCGAATACGACCTTGCCGCGGAGTTCGAAGGGATATTGCAGCCGTTCTGCGAGCCTCTGAAAAAGATCTTCCGCACCAAGCGACCATTTAGGGTTTGGGGAGAAGACGCCCTGTTCATGCATATCTATGCTCAGGACGGGGCTGACATAGGTTACCCCTACAACCTGACGCTCGAGATGGAGAACGTGTCTGATGCGCCGGTCTACAACCTTTCTCTTGCCCTCCTGGAAGATGCGAAGCAGAACTACATCTACGCTCCGAATCAAGAGCTTTTGGCGAGCATAATAGAACTGCCTCCCGGCGAGAGACTTCGAAAGGAGTACCAGCTCATACCTTCCATCGAAGGAGAGCTTGAGGTGGAAGCCTCCTATGTTCTCCAGGTGGGGGGCAACGCCAATGTGAAGTCCAGCGTATACTCTGTGTCGGTGCCTGAAAACGCAAGAGGCACGGCGCCGGTCCTTACACAGGAGAACTCCGGCGGCGAAGTGAACCTCAGCTGGGATCCTGTGGAGGATGCTGAGGGTTACCGGGTCTACTACATTAGAGACGACCTCCGCATCTCTATGGATCCGGAACTCGTCTACACCTGTGGACCCGAAGTAACCCAGGTGACGTTGCCTGAACTGGACGGGCCAAAGGACTACGTTCTGATGACAGTGATCGGCGGCCGCGAGAGACTCTTCCACGGGATTAACGGCCTGTCCTGGATCGACAAGGCGGCGCCGGCGGTACTCACCGTCGACCCCGCGGAGATCCTGGTCGGAAGGGAAACCGAGCTCATCATTACGGTGAGGAAGGGTGGTCTCCCAATAGAATCAGGCTACGTGGATGTCGGTGATCTGGAGCTAGGCTGTGTATTAGACCAGTACGGCCAGACACGCGTGGTCGTGAACCCCGGCGTCCCCGGTCCCATTGTTGTCTCGGTCTACGGTTCTGAAGAACTGATAGTGAGCAAGACGATCACAGCTGTCATGCCGGCGCCGCCCGCAAAGCCCATGGGGCTTAAAGCGAAAGATGAGGTAGGGAAAGTCCTGCTTACATGGTTTGCCAACAGTGAGCCGGACCTGGCGGGATACGAAGTATATCAGATTGTGGACAACGCATGGCAGAGGATCAACCCGGAACTCGTCTTGGAGACGAGCTACCTGGTCACCGATCTGAAGTATGAGACGTCCTATATCTTCATGGTCAAGGCAGTAAGCGAGTTAGGCATGAGTTCGGAAAGTTCCGACCCTGTTGAGATTCTGCTTAAGATCGCTCCGGACGAGGTAGGCCCTTGGGTCATCTCGACAACGCCTGCCAACAACCAAGCGGGAGTAGCCGTGAACACCGCGATCATCGTGAACTTCAGCGAAGATATAACCCTAGATGTGGCATATGAAGGTATAGAAGTCAAAGTCAACGACCAGTCGTGGGAGTACGAGTTGGAGATCATAGGTAACAGCCTCGTGCTGACGCTCGGGCAGCTGCTCCCACACAAGGCGCTGTGTGAGGTTTTCATCCCCGAGGAGGCCATCAGGCAAGCCGGAGCATGGAATCCGATGGCCCATGATTGTGCCTTTGCCTTCTACACGGGTATGGAGCCTGACGAAACGCCACCTCATCTGACTGCGGTCTATCCTGCGGGCAACCAGAATGACATCCCCGTGAACGCCCAGATCACCATCAGTTTCAGCGAGGACATAGTACTTGGATCCAACTACGAGGCTATCTCGCTGAACGCAGGCGGGGAAGCGAGGGCGTTTAACATGGAAGTAAGCCGGAACGTCTTGACTCTGAAGCCGGTGGAAGACCTTCCTTACAGCGTCCTTTGTGAGGTCAGTATTCCGGCGGGAGCTGTTGTCGATGCGGCGGGCAACTCCTTGCCAGAGGGATACTCGTTCAGGTTCTTCACCGGCCTTGCCCCTGACAATACGCCGCCCTCCGTGGTGGCGATTGTGCCGGCCGACAACAGTCCGGATGTGCCTTTGAACGCCGAGATCAACGTCTATTTCAGCGAGGATCTGAGTCAAGGAGCAACCCTCCAGGGTGTAGAGGTGTACGCGGGAGAGGACCTTGTAGGGTACACCTACACCACGAGTGATAACGTCCTGACGCTGAAACCAGAGGCGCTGCTGCCTCAGACCGAGAGATGCCGCGTGGTTTTGCCTGCGGGAGCCGTGTGCGACGCTGCGGGCAACCCGACGGAATCCGAATACGAGTTTGAGTTCTCAACCGGGCTTCACGCCGACTACGACGCACCGTTTGTCCAGAACCCAGAACCTCTAGGCGACGCAATTCGCTTCAGTTTCAGCGAGACAGTGCAGCAAGGTCCTGATCTCAGCGATATCTCACTTCTAGTAGATGGAGAAGTCGCCGAGTTCGTCATGGAGGTTTCCGGCAAGGAACTGATTCTTACCGCATCGGACCAGCAATTTGAGGGAGATTGGGAAATAACGATTCCCGAGCGGGCTGTAAAGGATGTTTCCGGCAACTTCCTGGAAGAGCCTTTCATGTTCGCTCCTATGAAAGATGCCGCTTCTGCCGATCACGTTTGGGAGAAGACATTCGGCGGCGATGGATTAGATGAGGCCTGGGCCGTTGTCGAGACCGAAGACGGAGGCTACGTCTTTACCGGGACCTATTGGGATAAGCATGTAGCCGAAGATGGAAGTGAAACAGGAGAAGAGAAGGTTTGGCTGGTTAAGGTCGATTCAGACGGAAATCTGGTCTGGGAGAGGAAGTACGGCGGCGGGTTCCACGAAGCCGGAAGAGATGTAGCCGTGTGGTCAGACAGCGAGTTCAAGGGCTTCATCATCACGGGTATTCACAGGGCCACCATAGACAGCAATGAACAGATATGGCTTGTGAAGACCGATGAACTGGGCCACTCAAGCGCCGGATTTGAATGGATACACAGGCTGGAAGGTACCGAATACGAGTCTGCCAAGAAACAAGCCTTTGCGGTTACTCAGACCTGGGAGGGCAACTACGTCATAGCCGGTAGCTTCGTAACCGGAAATGGAAGCGTGCCTTTCGCGATATGGACCGACTCCATGGGCCAGGTTGGCGAGATCAAGACCTACGACACCCCAGGGTGGGGCGCCTTCTACGCTGTTGAAGAGACCGTCGAAAAGGTCAAGGATGAGAACGGGGAAGAGACTGAGGTCCACGGCCTCATTTTCGCCGGTTATGGCGGTGATGGCACGGGGCGGAGAAACGGTCTGGTCGTTAAGACAAATGCATACGGCAGGGTCGAATGGCAACATCGTTTCACCTCGAAGGAGTCGAGCGTGGCGCGAGATGTCAAACAAACCAAAGACGGCTACATCGTTGTGGGATACACGGGAACACGAATGTACCTTCTGAAACTAGACAAGGCCGGCAAAGTCGTGAAGCAGCAGACGGTGGGCGACGGTTTCGGGTACTCGGTGGCCGTGACGAAAGACGGCGGGTTCGTTGCCGCCGGCAAGGACTCTAAGGGCATATACGTTGTCAAGACCAGCGCAGACCTTAAGACTGATTGGGAGAAGCACTTCGGCGGGTCCTTCTCTGAAGCGTACTCGGTGATCCCGACTAAGGACGAATGTTTCGTCGTGACCGGCCTGAGGAGCGACGACGATGTCTTCCTATTGAAGTTTGAGGGCGAGAAGAAGAGAAACCTGAACGTCTCTTCACCCAACGTGTTCTTGGATGGAACGGTCCTGGTGTACGCCAGCGTCTTCGACGAGCTGGGCAAGCTCATTACCTCGGGTGAGCCGGACGTAGAGATCGAGGTGACAGGGTACGACGAGAGGCTAAAGCTGAATGATGCCGGGGAAGACGGGGACTTCCACCCCGAGGACGGTGTCCATAGCGCTTGGGTCCATCTGTCCCGTGTTGGTGAGGTCGAGATAAAGCTGTACGTCGACGGACACGACGCCAAGAAGAGCATCACCGTGAACGTGATCGACACCACGCCCCTACCGCTTGTGGTGGTCACGGATCTGGAAGCCCTCTACCGCGAGTTCCGCAACACCGGGATGTCTCCGACCGTGGATTCCAACAAGAACAAGATACCCGACTACTACGACCTCCTGGATAGGCTTAACAAGTACGCGGCCAATCACGGCGGAATTGTGGTCGATATCAGGCAGGAAGTAACGGCCGAGAACATGTTCTATCCCTACAGCTCACTGGAGTACCCCGAAAGTATCAGCATGCAGCGATACGAAGGCCCCATCCAGATCACTGAGACGACGACCCTCAAGTATGTGGCCAAGGACCGGTACAACAACTGGTCAAGGCAGAGTGTGGAGACATACAAGATAGTCGATTCGGCCGAGGTCGCTCCTCAAGCGGTGGCCTTCCCCAAGGGCGGGAAATTCCGGACTCAGCTCAACGTGGAGCTCATACCCTCTCATCCAGAGGCAGAGATCTACTTCACCACCGACGGCAAGGATCCCACCGAGGAAAGTACCAAGTACGAGGGGCCGATTTACGTTGGCAAGACCACCACATTGAAGTACATCGTCAGACTCGGGGAGAAGACGTCAAAAGTCGCTAAAGAGGAGTACAACATCGACACCATCTGGGGGCCGCTCGTACCTTACGTTTCGGCGGTGCCCGGTAGCGGGACCTACGCCGGACCGGTCTGGGTGACCCTCGAGGCAAGCGACGGCGCTGAGATCTACTACACGACAGACGGAAGCGGCCTCATCGCCGACCGCAAGAAGATGGGAGAACTGGTGGACGAGTACCTCGGATGGCTCGGGCTCAGGACGGCCTTCCGGAACCTGGCCATCATCGGTGATGACTTCGTGGTTCCTTACTACCGCCTTGAGAGCCCCGCGCCGAGCATGAAAGAGGCGACGTACGCTGTACCCAAGGATTACGGCAACCCGACGCTCATAGACACCGGTCAAGGTTACGTGATGACCGACGTGCCTTACGGCATGTACTGGGACCCCGGCGCCCCTGAGGATATCAAGAGACCCGAGCTTGACGCTGGCGTTGGTAGGGTGTTCGCTCAAAGACCGGCCAACCTCATCCAGATAATTGACGGATACGAAATGCCCGTTCAGCGATCCAACGCTGTGGTCTTCTCACTCGGCGACGAGACCCCCAAGCCGAAGCCCGAGGCTCCCGATCCCAAGCCTCCCGATTCGGGGTCTTCCGCTCTCGGGTCTCCTGCTCCCGCACCTCGAGGGTCCGAGCCCCCGGAGTCTCCCATCACCATGACGGCCGGTGAGCCGAAGGTTGAAGAGGGCAAGGTTACCCTCGCCATAACCACAAAGAACACCGGCGACGCTTACGAGAACGCTCGATACGGCGTGAAAGTCAACGTGCCCGGCGCGAAAGGCGACTCGCTCGAGATCTCCTACGGAGAAGAGGAGACCTTTAGCCTGACCCGTGCGGAAGACAGCGACGACTTCGTAGGGTACTTCGGTCCCGAGGAAGGCTTCGCCATCGAGGAAGGCTGGGACGAGACAACCGAGTTCACCGTTGACTTCGGCACTTCCACCGAGGATAGGAAAATAACTGTCGATGCCTGGATAGGGACGGCGCCGGAACCGAATCCGGAAGAAGCGGTAGCAACTATGAAGCAGGTCACCATCACCATCCCGGGCATCGAACCACCCCCGCCGCCGCCCCCGCCCCCAACAGGCGGCAGGGAGGGCGGAGTCAACTGGCCTCTCGCGGTCAGGACGGCTCTTATCCCAGTGTTGGAACAGGCCTTTGAGCGTAAGGGCGAGATCAAGAACCCGGTGGATTACGCCTTGGACAGGTACTACCACTTCGACGGGGCGTCCATGGACTGGAAGGCTGAGGACGTCGCCTCGGCGCTAGCCAATGCCCATATAACCTTGCTTTGGACGACGGCGAGTCACAAGGACGCTAACACCAAGGGTAGCGCTAAACTCGCGCCTAAGGACATAGACAAAGGAGGAGGGGCACCGGGCCACGTTCTCATCAGTACCGGCAGCCACATGGGGTATTCAGTGGCCAACTTCTCCACCGAAGGAGATCTCACGCCGTACAAGACGAACTTCGTAAAGAGCATCTTGGAGAAGAAGGTTACCTTCATTGCTCCGACCACATACTCGGCAGGCGGCGAACCTGCGCTGGCCTATCATGACCTTCTCTTGAGCTCGTTCTTGGCCAATCTGGTGCTTTACGGGAACCCCGGGGTCACCACCATAGGTGACGTACAGGTCCTGGCATACAGGGAATACTGGGAGCGCGCGGCGTCCCCCTATGGCGATGATATTTCAACCTACGGGGCCTACGGCATAGCGCTCTATGGCTTGCCAACACAGCCATTGGCAGGGCAAAACCTGCCGAAACGCACTCCGAAACCGCCGTATGAACCACAATTTCAGGGCCAGGAGGGCTTCTCGCCCATTTCGATGATGAGCATGGGGCTTGCCGGTCCAGAAGGTTCTGACTCAGGTGATGCCGCCAATCTAGGCTCCGTAGACTCTTTGGGTGAGGAAGGCGTCTTCTTCACCCAGCAGTCCACGGGCACGGAAGGTCTCTCGGTTGTGGTAGACATACCGAACTTCAAAGTAAGTTCGCAGCCTGACGGCAGGACCCTGATTGAGATACCCAACGGCGCGGCTTTCCTGGTGAATGCCCACGCCCCAATGGTGCCGCTTGTCACCAAGTCGTTCATCTTGCCTGCCGGGGCTCAGGTTAGCGATGTCCACTTCGTGGCGACGGACACTATGGTCATCCAGGATGTGGACTTGGCCGAGTTTACCCCCGTGAACCGCGAACTAGGCCCGGTGGAAGGAACGTACGAAGTACCTAATCCATATCCGCAGGAGATGTGCTGGTGGCAAACGACTGAAGACCGAGGCGGGACCAGACTGGACATCAGCATAGTGCCGGTTCGGTACGACCCGGTAGCGAGAGAAGCGACGCTCTTCCACCACATGGAGATAGACGTAAGCTTCACAGGCCCGCGCTCGGGCACCGACATCGAAAGTGTGACCGTCAACAACGGGCAACCTCTCCAAACGGGCATGGAAGAGGTGCCCGTCGAAGTGAGGGTGCTGAGTTCCGTGGAGGAAGAGGTCACGCTGGCTTGGAGTGTCAGAGATGCCGGCGGCCTTGTCCTGGAATCGGGCATGGAATCAATCGAACTGGTCGCCGGTTCGAACATAATCCCGTTCACCATGAACACCATGGACTGGACGCCCGGATACAAGACCTTTACGGTCTATGCATCTGGACTAGGAGTTCTGGATTCCTTCCATGTTGAGCTCTTCATTCGCGGGTTGAACCTTGAGGCCGCGCTGTCCCAGGGTTCCTACCTGCCGACGGATGAAACCGCGGAGATGACGGCTCTGGTCTACGATGAAAGCGGGTTCCCCGTCGTCGGGCTAGGTCCTGAGAGCTTTGGCCTCGAAATTGACGGGCAGCCGCCGTCGGGCGAGCTCACCGTAATCGAGGATGGCGCAGGCCGCTACACGTTGACCTTCCCGCTTAGCGGGGTTTCCGAGGCCGCACATTACGCGGACCTAACCTGTCAAGACGACCGCGGATATGTGAGGACTGTCACCGTGCAGTTTGTCGTGGCAACTGACTCCACTCCGCCGGTTGTCGTTGAGACGTACCCCGAGAACGAGGAAGCGGGAACCGATAGTCGAGTGACCATCGCGGTCCGTTTCAGCGAGAACGTGGTGGAAGGGCCTTCCCTCGTAGACACCGCCATTGAAGGCGGCGGCGCGGATGTGCCTTTCGATTACGACATAATAGGGGACACCTTGATCCTGACTCCTCAGGGTGAACTGGAGAAGGCGACGGTGTACAGAGTCACCATACCTGCCGACGCCGTACAGGATGAGTCGGGGAATGGACTGCTTTACGATTACGTCTTCGAGTTCGTAACGTGGATTGAGCCGGATACGACTTCACCCGTTCTGGTGAGCACCGAGCCGGTAGAGGGAGCCGTCGACAAACCGGCCACCGCCCGCGTGTGGTTTGCCTTCAGCGAAACCATCACGCTGGCGGACCCGGAGGGCGTGACGTGGGTCACCGAAGATGGAGTGGGGATCGAGTTCAACGTTATCGTGAACGGAGAAGACTTGATCCTTGTGCCGATTGACGCCGCGCCTTACGGCGCCACGACCACTGTCACCGTATTGAAGGAGGCCATCACCGACCAGTCCGGCAACCATCTTGAGTCGGATCTAGCTTTGAGCTACACGGTTGAGACCGGCCCGGATGAGGGGGCTCCGGAGATAGTACAGGTCATTCCGCATGATGGCTGTATGGGAGTGCTTCCAAGCACACTTGTTACGATACGTTTCGGCGAACCCGTGGTTGAAGGGGCCAACTTCCAGTTGGTGACGTGGCGCGAGGAAGGCGGCCAGGATGTGGCTTCCAGTGCGGACGTCAAGAGGGACACCTTGACCTTGACTCCGACCGAACCGCTGGCGCTCGGGAAAACGTATACCGTCACGATCCCCGCCGGAACTGTGACGGATTTGGCCGGAAACGAACTCGCCCATGGAATAGAGTTCAGTTTCACCACAAGATTCGCTGCGGACACCATTCCTCCCAGAATTGAGGAGACCATCCCGGCCGACGAAGGTAAGGGTGTTCTCCCGAACGCGAGGGTGTACATCTACTTTGACGAAGCAATCCGGGCATCTCACGGCTTCGACGGAGTATCTTTGAGCGCCGGTGAAAGCGCGGTCAGTTTTGATGCCGAGGTTTCCGGCAGGACCCTGATACTGACTCCGGCGGAGCTACTGGGCTACAACACCGAATATACCGTGGTCATTCTCGCAGGTACGGTACAGGACCTCGAAGGAAACCCGCTGGCGGAAGGCTGCGTGTTCACCTTCACCACCGGCCATACGCCAGACACGACCGGACCTAGCGTGAGCCGGTTTGAGCCCGGTGAGGATGACGCGCCCGTAGATGCAGTGATTAAGGTCCACTTCAGCGAGTTCATTAAGCCTGGCTCGTCCTTTGACGACATCACGGTGTCAGGTGGCGCGGCGGGCGACATCTTATGCGTGGCCGAGATCGACGGCCAGACCCTCACCTTGACGCCCTCCATGCTGGAGTTCTCCACGACCTACACCGTGTTCATCCCTGCCGGAGCCGTGACCGACATAGCCGGGAATGGATGCGCGGAAACGACTTACCAGTTCACGACGGCTGAGTCTCCGGCGGTGCCCGTCATCACCATGACGGCCGGTGAGGCGACGGTTGCAGACGGCAAAGTCACCTTGAGCATAACAACCAAGAACACCGGCGCAGCGTACGACAACGCTCGGTACGGCGTGAGAGTCAACGTCAGCGGTGTTGAAGGCAACTCGATCATCGCCTCCTACGGAGAAGGTGATACCTTCAGCCTGAATCGTGAGGGAGTGAGCGATGACTTCGTAGGGTACTTCGAGCCCGAGGACGGCTTCACCATAACGGAAGGCTGGAACGTAACCACCGTGTTCACGGTTGATTTCGGCACCTCTTCTGTGGAGAGAACGGTTAAGGTAGACGCTTGGGTCGGGAAGGCGCCGGAACCGACCATGGAGGAAGCCCTGGCCGCGATGAACCGGGTGACGATCACCATCCCGGCTGAGGCAATCCCGCCGCTCACGGTGAGCGCGACTCCTGCCGGAGGCACTTACAGCAGTGCCCGGACTGTAACGCTCGTGGCTTCTGATCCGGGCGCGGAGATCTTCTACACCGCGGACGGAAGCGATCCCGACGAGAACAGCCTGAGGTACACAGGTCCGATCGCCGTCAGCAAGACAACGACTCTGAAGTTCAGGGCGAGAGATGCTGAGGGTAGATGGTCAGACATCTACACTTGCGCCTACACCATCACGACGACCCCGTCAGATGGCGGGTCGGGAGGCGGAGTAGCTACCCCAGAGCCGGAAACCCCGCCGGAGCCTTTAGAGCCGGAGACTCCCGTGTTCCCCGACACTGTGGAGCATTGGGCGAAAAAGGAGATTGAGCACCTTGCTTCACTGAGCATCGTAGACGGATATCCCGGAGGCCAGTTTGAGCCGGACAAAGAGATTACGCGGGCAGAGTTTGCCAAGATGTTCGCGCTAGTGATTGGCTTCCCTGCGGGCACCGGTTCGCGCCAGTATTCAGACATAGCAGGCCACTGGGCAGAGGAGTATATCCTTATGACAGACTGGCTTGGGTATCCTGACGGGACATTCCAACCCGATAGGCCAATAAGTCGTGAAGAAATAGCAGTGCTAGTCGCGCGCCAAATGGACCTCGAGGGAGGTACCCTAGACTTCCGAGACGCCGAGGCCATCAGAGAATGGGCACACTCTGCGGTTGCAGCGTTGGTGTTGCACGACATAATCCAAGGTTATCCCGATGGTACATTCAGGCCACTCAACAACGTTACACGGGCCGAGGCATGCGTCCTGATTTACAGGCTGATGGACTGGCTCGCCGGTTGGGGGGCATAAATCGCTGAGATAAAGCCGGGGAACCGGATAACAGGCGACCGTGAGGGCACATCCTATTGTGGTTTGCAAAGCGCAAACACGAAAGGAGTGCCCTTTTCTATGTTTCACAATCTGTGTCAAACCATCCGCGTCTCCGGTATTCCATATTCGGAGCCGTGTATCGGCTGCTCCGGCGGAAACAAACAACCCCTCCGGTTCGTCTGTTAGGAGGAAGCAAGCGAGACTCGGCCGCGATGGAAAAGACGGAAGGGGCATCCCATTGTTGATAACGACTGTTGGGCGAAAGCCCAGAATGCTGTCAGGCGTATTGCTTACCGTGATTCTTGTCACGTTTCTTGCGGCAGGGTGCGAGCCTGCCAAGGTCACTCTGTACAAGCGAGATGGAGTAACCATAGCTATACCCAATGAGTATGCTAACCAGTTGCTCGTGGATCCGCTTGAGCCCGATGTTGCCGGTGAGGAGACCATCCTCATAAGCGTCTATCAGAAATCGGCCCACGAAAGACAACCGGGAACGGGGTTTCTTTTCAGCCTGGCACGTTATACCGAAGCCCAGTACGAGCAGTTCCTGTGTTCCGATGGCAGCGGAAGGAGTTTCTTCGCCAAGGATGATGCCCATTACTACGGCTTTTTCTTTCCCACGGACGTACAGGCGCTCGACGACTATGAGGCCTATGAGAACCTATTTCTGTCCGTCGGAGAGTTCGTAAGGAGCGATTTCATTCAGCGCAATCGCCTGACCGCTTACAGCGATGATGAGTTCTTCGGAAGAACCTATACCTACGAAGGCGAGCACGTCTTCTTCAAGTACTACCCGTACTATGCTGCGAACGGCAGCAAGGATGAGGTCTGGACGCTCTATCTTTCCCAGCCTGTGAAGCAGGGAGAGGGAGGGATATGGTGCGTGGAGCGCTGGCGCGACCGGTACGGCAACGTCTATCCGTATTTCCCCGATGAGGATGGGGTGCCATCGAGGGAGTACTATGCCGCTCTGCAAGAAGAGGTTGATGCGGCACGTCAGGACCCCCTGTTTGAACGTGAGCTCTCTCTGCTAAATCCCGAACAAGCGGCGATAAAGTTTGTGGAGAGAGCCTTCGGACATACGCCGGCCAATCCGGACAGTTACGATCGCGCAGAGAACTCCGGCATTCCCGCTGAACTGTTCGGCGAGTCAACCGGAGACATCCACGACTATATGCCGGCACTTATGGCAGGTGAGGTCGTAAGCCCCTATCACTTGCTTCCGTGTTTGGAGAGGTTCAACCGCAGCACCTGGGACGACTTGACGGCTGCCTACGAAAGCGAGTGGTGGGACCCCTTCTGGAACGCGCTGCGTGACGCAGCTGTGAGCGACATGCGGGCAGATCCAAGCGATCAGATCATGCGCGACTACTATCTGGGCAAGGTGTTTCTCGCCGCCGACGGCGCGTACACCGAGATGATTAGCGACCTTGTGCTCAGGCAGTGGAGGCACGACAGCCGGCTCTACAATGTGGCGATGAAGCGCTTCCCGGTCGACGAGACCGGGGCCCTTCGTTCTCATCTCTCGTACCTTGTGAGCCACAGGGGAGGCGCTTTTTCTCTCGGTGTCCCCGGATCCGATCCGGAGCTTTCCCTGTCTCTGAACGCTTACCCCATCGAATTCCCCTTTGGAGTTGACCTTGCCGAGGAGAGCCGCGAGAGTTTCGAGGCGGAAAGCTACGGCCAGGTCACCATCATCGAGAGCGACGGCCTCCAGTTGAAATATCTTCACAGCTCCGATGGGGTGTATTACGTTTACTGCATCCGTACCGTCAATGAAGGATACTCCAACGCAGGAGTTGCCATTGGTGATCCGGAGGAGAAACTCTGGGACCACTGGCTGCCTGAGCAGCTGAGGAAGATGGATGAGATCAGTTACGAAGATGAGGAATGGTTCGGCGACGGCTACGACTGCGGTTACGTTCATGTGCCGAAGGACAGCACCAAGAGCATCATGTACCTCATCAAAGACGGTCGGGTCACTGGCATCGGGCTGCTGGATGGGTTGGACGGGCCAATGTATCAAGGCTTCTAGCCGCGCATCTTGAGTCACCTCTTCACTGGTGAAACGTGACGATGAGGTTCGTAATCAACGGCTGCGCACACGAACGAGTCGCCCCGCCTTGGCGCCAGTAAGTTTTCCGTTCTTGAGGGCGAAGGTGCCGTTCACGATGACATGGCTGATCCCAACGTTGTCCTGAAGAGGCGCGGTAAAATCCGAGCGGTCGCACACCGAGTGAGGGTCGAAAACCACCAGGTCAGCGTCATAGCCCTCCCGAATGGCACCCTTGCCCGTCAGCGAGTACGTCTTCGCCGCCAAATAGGTCATCCTTCGAACGGCTTCTTCGAGCGTGAGGATGTTTTGCTCACGCACATAGCGACCGAGCACACGAGGGAAAGTGCCTATGGCCCGGGGGTGTGTCATAGGCATGCCCGGAACGTACAGCGCGTCCGTGCCGATCATGCACCTTTGGTGACGCAGTAACGTAACCACATCGGCCTCTGCCATGGAATGACAGACATGGATAGCGGCAAGTTCGTTAATGACCAGGAGTTCAACGTATGCGTCGAACGGCGCGATCCCTCGGGTTTTTGCGTACTCGGCCAAGGTCTTGCCGACAGCATCCGGTGTCTTGGGAGCTTGGATGATCAACAGGCTAGAGAAGCCGCTTTCCAGAACGTCGTTGTCCCACTCCTCAATCGGGTTATAGATGCGAGTCTGAAGCTCCTTGACGTATGATGGGTCCTTTAGACGCGCGATCAAAGCCTCTTGGCCTTCCGCAAAACAAGAGGGGGGGAGAGTGGCGCTCAACATGGTGGAACTTGCCGTGTACGGATATACGTCGTGTGTCGCCCACTCACCGGCCTCATCCAACATGCGGCAGGTTGTATCCACCTTGCCCCAGTTCGCTTTTCCGGAGGCTTTGTGGTGTGAGATATTGACTCTGGCGCCTGTCCGACGGCCTACGTCAAGGGTCTCGGCAACGCTTTCGACCAACAAAGCTCCCTGGTTACGTATGTGGGAGGTATAGATACCTCCGAATTTGCCCACTACCTTACACAGCGCTTCGATTTCCTCGCGTTCTGCGAAGGACCCGGGCGCGTACATGAGTCCGGTGGAGAGACCGAGCGCGCCTGAGCGCATCCCTTCCTCAACTAACGCTTTCATAGCGTGGATCTCGCGTGTTCCGGGGCAAGCCGGGGAAAGGCCCATTACCGCCATGCGAAGCGCGCCGTGGGGGATGAACAGAGCCAGGTTGATCCCCAAGGACATGGTTTCCATGTAGTCCATATAGGCGCCAATGGAGGTGAAGCCGGCGCAGTCGGGATATGCCGGTATACCTTGCCTCTCAAAGTAACCGTGATAGGCATCGAGATGCCGTCTCGAGACGGGCGCAGGTCCCAAGCCGCATTGACCGGCGATCTCTGTCGTGATTCCTTGCTTCAGTTTTGAATCGCGCAGCGGGTCAATGAATGCAAACAAATCCGAGTGACCGTGCACATCGATGAAGCCAGGGGCGACAACATGCCCCTGTATATCCAGCACTTCGATTGCCTCAGGTAGTGATGGGCCCACATACGTGATCTTCCCGTCTTCTATGCCTACAGAGCCTCTGCGGCGAGCGGCACCCGTTCCATCCAGTATGGTTGCGTTTGTGATCAATATGTCCAGCATCGAATATACACCCACAATCCGATTTTTCTCGGAACAGCGGCTCGATAGGTCCGGCCTGCTGCCTAGGAAATGCCCTTCGCGGCTTTCTCCGCGTTCATCCGGGCTACTTCCTCATCCAGTTTCACTTTCAGGGAGATGAGCAGCATGATGATGCCGAACACCAGCGGCACAGCGCTTTGATATGAAATGATCATGTTGATGGTGCCCGCGGTCTGTTCGGCGGCTCCCGCGACATAGCCTGTGAGTTGTAGTCCAAAGCCCACCATGAGGCTTGCCACCGAAGACCCGCACTTGGCCACGAATCCGCTGAGGGTGCTCATGACATTCTCAATACGCCTGCCGTGCTTCCACTCGAGAAGGTCAACCAGATCTGCCCGGTTGGTGCTGAACAAAACGATATTGAAACCCACGCTCATGCCCATGATGAGCCCGCCTACGGCTGCAAACGCCAGGGAACGCGGGTTCAGCAGGAATACAACCTTCGAGAGAATCAGCAGAGATGAACCGCACACCATAGATACTCGGCGCCCGTAACGCTTACTTGCGCTGGAGACCATAGGGAGGATGAGGAGCGATCCGGCTGCGAACGCCCCCAGTATTGCAGTCACGCGGCCCGGAGCTTTGAGGACATACGTGGCATAGTACGCGATGCTGCTTGTTACCACAATGTTTGATGAGAAGTACAGCAGTGTGAACACGGAGTTCTGAAGCCAGCTCTTGTTTTTCACCAACATCATGAGCGCGGACTTGGCGGAGATCTTCTCTTCTTTCTCGTCGATTGGCTTGACACGCTCACGCGTGGAGAAGTAGCAGTGCAGGCAGCCTGCGATTATGATGGCTCCAATGACCATTGAACCGAAGAGGAAGCCGCGTTCCTGATTGATGATCTGGCCGGATGCGTCGGTGCCTCCGAAGGCGCGAACGATTGGCCAAAGCGCGAGTGACGCGAGAACGCCTCCGAGGCTCGCGGCGCCGGAGACATAGGCGTTGATGCTGATGCGCTCTTTGACGTCGCTTGTCGCCAACATAGGGAGCCCATAGGCCGGTAGGCGGATCAGCGTGCACACTGTGTCAAAGATCAAGTACACCAGGAGTGCATATGTAAACTTAAGAGCAGTAGAAGATATGTTTACCTTAGCGAACATCGCCACGCACATGAGCGCAAGCGGACCGCAGAAGTACAGCGCATAGGGGCGTACGCGTTCGCCGCTCCTAAAGCGTCTGTTGTCCGCAAAGAATCCAAGGATAGGGTCGTTTACCCCGTCCCAGATACGCCCTAGCATAAGCAGCACTCCTGCAAGTGCCGGAAGTAGGCCGAACACGTCGGTCAGGTAGTAGAGCAAGAACGTGCTGACAAACTGCTCAACTAGGTTGATGGACAACGTCAGGCTACCCATGCCAAGCTTTTCTCTGAGTCTTACCCTTTCATCCGCATTGGAGCCTTCCATTTCTATACCTCCTCTGCATTGATCTAAGCGTAAACGAATTTGCCATTTGGTGATAATATGAAATGGGAATCAAAAGCCATAGTTTGTATCTATATATAGGTGGTGGATGAACCTAAAGATGCGCATGGAACAGATAAGACAGGTTATAGCGATTGCCGGAGCCGGCTCTATCAGTAAAGCCGCAGCGGAACTGTACATATCTCAGCCCAGCCTGTCTGTATCCCTTCAGAACCTTGAGAGGGAGATCGGCCAACCGCTGTTCCAGCGCTGTGGAAAAGGCGTAGAGCTAACACCTTTCGGCAGCGAGTTTCTGGCGTATGCTCAGAATGCCTACCACCAATTCCGCATGTTGGAGAGCATCTGTGAGAGGTCGACTGAATCCCCCAGACTGACACTCAGCGTGGCAAGCCAGTATCTTAAGTTCGCGCACTCCCTGTTTATGGAGATGTACCACCGGTACAAGACACCCTATCTTTACTTCGCGTTCTCGGAGGGTTCGTTGCCCGAAGTCTTGGATGCGGTGCGCCTCCAGGAGGCGGAGATCGGTGTATTAGTGATCTCGAAGTTGCGAAGGCGCATGATGCAGAGGCTCTTCGTGAGTAGCGGAGTAGAATGTGCTCACCTCTCCACCCAACACGCTGCGGTCATAGTCGGGAAGCACAACCCGCTATACACGCAAAAGGACGAGTACGTAACCTCAGATCAACTCGCGGAGTACCCAATGGTCGTCTACAAAGACGTGAACTATGGCTTTGCCACTGAATGGGAGCAGCTTGGGCTCGGTAACCCCAAGAAACGCATTGTAGTCTCCGACCGCGCCACGATGAACGAGTTCATAGCGAACACCGACGCGTACACCGTCGCAGTGCACAATAAGAAGGCTTACGTTGAGACAGCGTACTACGATGATAGACGGCCGCTCTATCTGTCAGACAGATCGCTTGAGCTGGACATATGCTGTATCACGAACAAGAGCAGACCTCTCTCGGTAATTGCGAAAGAGTATGTCAGTGAGCTAAAGCGGCTAATCGCTGTCTGAGTATCATCTGGCCAATGTGACGCTGTAACGGGGACTAGATTGAGGCTATTTGTGGAGAAGCCCCAAAAAGCGTCCGCTCAACAACGCAGTGTGACTGCAGCCTATTCCTTGGGCAGTTCAACATCAAACGTGAACTTCATCTCGTAGATCGTCTCACGTACGGTCTCAAAGACGCCGTACACCGTGTAGTGAGCGCTGTACGGCGCTAGCGGCAGCACGCCATCTATCAGTTCATCGCTTGAAATGACGTAAGACTCCGTGCGATCCCAGTTCTCGACCTGTATTTCGTAACCATCCCGCGGTTCATAAGAAAAGGTCAACCGCACTTCCGTAACCGGATAACCATACACGCCGCCTGCAGCGCCATCACTCAGTTCGTCAGAGACTTTTCGCTCTTCTCCTTTTTGATTGATGGACAAGACGGTCTTGCAGGCGTGCATGAGGTTGCCGTCCTCATTGATCTCATCGTTGAAATACAACATCATGTCGGGAGGATGGGGTGTGGGAACGTCGGGGCCAAGCAGCGATTTGATATACGCCCAATCCACCTTGTCATACAGGTAATAGCGGGTTTGGCGCTGCTTCGAAGCCGATAGCGGAGCTACCGTCAGCACACTGTCACGGAGGTCTACACCAAAGGTACCCTCCGGTCCGCGATAAATGATTGTGAGTCTGTTGCCTTCGACAGGGAAGGAGTAGTTTCCGGTGATGCGGTATAGCCGCAGTCCGGCGATGTATTCCGTGAGAGCGTTTTCATCAGAGCAAGTGCGGCTTTGAAACCCTCTCTCTGAGCCCCAGTTGACGGAATCGAGCGCGAACACCACGTTCGCGGGTGCACCATCAAAAACCACTTCGTGAGCCGTGCCGCCGCTATAGGCCAACGCTACATGGCCGCAGCTTACGATGAGGGTGAAGAGGACGAAGCCGGCCGTTACGCCGCCCGCGAAGCGCTTGCGCGGCTTCATGATATTCTGCAGTCGATAACGCAGAGCGGAAGCAGAGGCGGAGAGGCACGTCGTGTAGCCGCGACCGTCGCCGGCAGAGCGCAGGATCAGGTCCGCGTATCTCAGGCGGGTGTCTTCAGTGGCATCTGAGAGCACTGTCTCGTCACAGCTTAGCTCCAGATCGTCGGCGGAGCGACGCATAGCGATCCACATCAGCGGGTTGAACCAGCACATTGCAGTGCAGAAAGCTAGAAAAAACTTGTTGCCGATATCCTGTCTTTGGATGTGCACCAGCTCATGTCTGAAGATGAGAGTCAGCTCATCCTCCGTATAGCTACGTTCCGGCAACACCACCCGCAGCGTCTGGCGGAAGAGCCCTATTGAAAGCGGCGAGGTTGTGTTCGGCGAGATCATGAGGCGGATATTCGGCTTCTTCACATGGGCAGATCGCTGCTCTTGCAGCCAAAGGTCGCGTACGCTCGGGTCAGTGACATCGTACGCATCTCGCAGAAGCTGCCTGCGAAAGACCAGGTGCGATACTGTTTTCCACGTCAACACGGCGGCAAACCCGGCCAGCCAGACGAAGAGCGCGATTTCCACCGCTTTCCCGGGTAGCCGGAGAATAAGCCTTGGCGATGGAAGACTCATGTAGCGCTGTTCTGTGACATAGAGGAAATTCGGGAGCAACCACAACATAGCGCAGGCCCTGGCACTGATCGCCATTCGCAAAAGGGGAAGAGCGAGAATCAGAAGGACGTAGTAGATGCAGATGTGCAGGAAAATGCTGAAGCAGAGAGATAGCATCCGGGCTTTAGTGTACTCCGCGTCAGTTACAGCAAGCATAAGTATAAAGACGAGTATAATGAAAACGGGCAGGAGCAGGGGACTAATCATGGACGCATAGCGTTCTCTGGACCTTTCTCCAAAGCCCATTGTCGATTCAATCTCGCTCTTGCGGTAGAACGCGACTGCCAGCGCCACCGCAAAGATAAGGGCAAATAGCCCTCGAGACAACTCCTCGCCGGTCATAGTTCGTTTCTCTCCAGTAGCCGGCGCAGTTCGGCTATGTCTTCCTTGCTGAGTCCGCTGTCACAGAGCGCCGCGGCAAACGCAGACATGCTGCCGCCGCAGAGTCTGTCAACGAAGCGTCTGCTTTGAGAGGCCAAATAGTCATGTCTGGAGATGAGCGGAGTATAGCAGTTGCTGCGTCCGCTCTTCTCGACAGCGAGGAACCGTTTTTCAACCAGACGGTTCAGGATTGTGAGAATGGTTGTCACTGCTAAAGGACGGCTATTGTTCAAGACATGCTCGATATCTGCTCGCGATACCGGAGGGGTGCAGTTCCAAACGGCCTGCATGACTTCGAGTTCAGTGTCAGGTAAGCGACGGATGATAGTGCTTCCTCCTTTCCCGCAAACCACAGCATCACACATATTCTACACTTGTAGAATATCCATGTCACTAGCATACGCCAAGAAACGAGTGCTCGTAGCTCGCCTTTCAGCTTCAGGCTTCTCTAGCGTATTGACCCTTGCCTTAACTTAGCATATGCTGGGTTTGTACCAGAAGGTACAAAGTCAATCCAATACACACCACAATACGCTGCAACATAGGAGGCTGCTATGAAGATCAAAGGGTTGGCAATGCTCGGAATCGGCAAGATCGGCTGGATTGAGAAAGAAGCTCCGGAATGTGGCCCATTAGATGCTCTCGTAAGACCAATTGTTGTGGCGCCGTGCACCTCGGATATCCACACAGTCTGGGAAGGAGCCCTTGGCGAGCGCACAGACATGATTCTGGGTCACGAAGCCATCGGCGAAGTAGTGGAAGTCGGCGAACTGGTTAAGGACTTCAAGAAAGGCGATAAGGTCATCGTCCCCGCGATTACTCCCGACTGGGGTTCTGTCAACGCTCAGAGAGGCTATCCGATGCACTCTGGTGATGCACTTGGAGGATGGAAGTTCTCCAACTTCAAAGACGGAGTTTTTGCCGAGCTGTTCCATGTCAACGAGGCCGACGCAAACCTGGCACTTCTTCCTGAAGGAGTCGATCCAGTCTCAGCCGTCATGCTTACCGACATGACCACAACGGGCTTCCATGCCGCTGAGCTTGCAGATGTGCAACTGGGAGATAAGGTCTGCGTTATCGGTATAGGCCCGGTTGGTCTGAACTCTGTTGCAGGCGCAGATTTGATGGGCGCATCTGAGCTCTTTGGAGTAGGATCTCGTCCCGACTGCTGCAAGATAGCGATGGAATACGGAGCAACAGGTGTCATCAACTACAAGGAAGGCGACATCGTAGAACAGGTTCTCGACAGAACCAACGGCTCCGGGGTCGACAAGGTACTCATCGCCGGCGGCAACGTAGATACTTTTGCTCAGGCTGTGAAGATGCTCAAGCCGGGCGGAGTCATTGGCAGCGTCAACTATCTCGGCTCAGGCGACTTCGTCAAGATCCCGAGAGTTGAGTGGGGAGTCGGGATGGGGCATAAGTCAATCGTCGGCGGCCTGACACCTGGTGGACGCAACAGAATGGAGAAGCTTGCCTCATTGGTTCAGGCAGGAAAGTACGACCCGAGCAAGCTCATCACTCACAGGCTAGATGGCTTCGACTCCATCGAAGAGGCTCTGCTTCTCATGAAGGACAAGCCCCGCGACCTCATCAAGCCGGTTGTCGTCATTGACTGGTAGTCTGAGCGAGCCTCTGGTCTTCGTCGGCACTTAATCCGTGAACTCAACCCGCCCTGGCCCCTCTTAGGGGTCGGGGCGGTTCGCTCGCTGGCATAGCCCGCCAAACCGATCGGCATGGGCGGTCGGGTCACCGGTATTGGGCCTATGGATGGCCTGTTTGTACGAGCGACACCCAACGTTCTATACTAGGAGGCGCATGTCACATATCGGAAGTAGGACGGGTATATGGATGAAGACAAACGCCTTTGATCTCACCCAAGGCGGCATTCTGAAGAAGCTGCTCCTCGTAGCTTTCCCGATCATGGGAACACAACTCATGCAGATGACGTACAATCTCACCGACATGTTCTGGCTGGGGCGCACGGAGAATTCAGTAACCGCGGTGGCGGCCAGCGGCTTAGCCGGGATGTTTATGTGGCTTGGCATGTCCCTCCTCATGATTGGGCGCATGGGTTCCGAGATTGGAACCTCCCAGAATCTAGGGCGAGGCGATATCGACACCGCGAGAGGGTACGCACAGGATGCCACTAGGATGGCGTTTGTCTTGGGAGCAGCGTACGGGATCATCCTCGTTGTCTTTGCCGGCCCCCTGATCTCCCTTCTGCAGGTGAAAGAGCCGGCCGTGTTTAGCGAGGCTTGCGCTTACCTGCGCATTGTGGGTTTGGGGCCCGCCCTCACCTATGTATCCGCGGCCATCACCGGCTCATTTAACGGAGCAGGCAATTCGCGGCTCACCTTCTTGGCCAACGCAACCGGGCTAGTCGTCAACATGATCCTTGACCCCTTGATGATCCTGGTTTGGGGCTGGGGCGTCAGGGGCGCGGCTGTTGCCACAGTGATCGCCCAAGGGGTTGTGCTAGCGTTGTTTGTTTGCTTTGCTAAGCGCCACCCAAAGAGGCCCTTTCAGGAATTCCACCTCTTTGGCCGAGTGGACCGGCAAAGAATACGTCAGATACTGAGTTGGAGCCTTCCTGTCGCCCTAGAGGGCGCCGCCTTCACATCTCTGGCCATGGTCGTGACCGGCATGATCTCAGCGTGGCATGGAGAAACCGCTGTGGCAGTACAGCGCGTGGGAAGTCAGATCGAGTCATTGTCATGGCTTATCGGAGGTGGTTTCGCTTCGGCCATCACCGCCTTCGTAGGTCAGAACTACGGGGCGCGCCAATGGGAACGCATACGCCGCGGCTACCGCATTTCCGTTGCTGTGCTGTTAGGATGGGAGATCTTGGTGACGCTGCTTCTGATCTTCGGTGGCCGTTTCCTGTTCTCCCTGTTTCTCAGTGAGCCTCCGGTGATTCTAGACATGGGTGCCACCTATTTGCGCATCCTGGCGGCGACCCAGGTGTTCATGGCACTGGAAGGGGCCTGTTCAGGGGTATTCCGGGGGATGGGGCAGACGCTGCCGCCTAGCTTGTGCAGCATCAGTTCCAACCTGCTGCGCCCGCTTTTTTGCTGGATTTTCTCCAGGCAGATGGGGCTGAACGGAATGTGGGTGGGAATCGCGCTTACAGCCGCCTTTAGGGGGCTGTTCATGGTAATCTGGTACACTCTGTACGAGAGGCGAATACCTCTGGAGAACGAGGCAAGGGCCTTTGCAGCGATAGGTGAGAATTGAAAAAGCAGCCGGGTCCGGCTGCCTTTTCGCGTCACAGGGTGAGTGCTTAGCAGAAGCACATGAACCCCAGAACAAGAAGGATGAGAATGAGGAACAGGACGAACGCCCAGCTACCACCGAAACCACCGCGACCTGACATACCGAACCCTCCTCTCAGGTGTCTCAGACCAACTTATGTCAACTTTCCCGGAAGGGTTACGGCAACCGGGGAGGGGCGTAGAGTTGTTCCGGCGGCGGCCACGTCAAGTTGCATCGGGGCTGTACTCCAAGATATCGCCCGGCTGGCAATTCAGCTCCCTGCATATGGCTTCTAGGGTGGAGAACCGCACTGCCTTCGCCTTGCCCGTCTTCAGTATCGAAAGGTTGGCCAGCGTGATCCCCACTCTGTCCGCCAGCTCTGTCAGTGACACCTTGCGGTCAGCCATCATCCTGTCCAATCGTACGATTATCGCCATGCCATCATCTCCTAGTCAGTTGACCTGGGTCAAACCGTCAGATCGTGTTCTTCCTGTAGGACGAGTCCATATCTGAAGACTTCTGCGAGAACCAGCATCAGAAGGCCGAAGATGATCGTCTCGATACTCGGACTTACCTTCGCTCTGATGGGCACTCCCGGCCACGTCAGGTGACCTGCCATGAACATACCGAAGACAGCCTGAACTAGCGTGCTGTATGCTGCCCATCCGAGAATCGCGAGCCCTATGGCCCTTACCCTGCGTGCGCTTTCCCTGACAAAGGGAGTGCCTGCCAAGGCTAGCCGCAGGATACCTTTGACATGGTTCAGGACGAAAAACACGAAGGCCGCAGTAACGACTCCGAGTGCAAAAAACATGCCCGAAAGCTTGCGAATTGCCGGTAGATCCAAACTCTTGAGCGGAACGGGAATGCTTAACCCCAGCTCGCTGACATCCAGACTTACGTGGGCAAGGATCGCCGACGTGGAATCCAGAGAAATCATGCCGTAGACGCTGAAACCGATCTGGATCACGAACACCGCCAATACAACCCACCAAGCGACATTTACCACAGTGGCGGTTAGGCTGAGGAGCCTACTGCGAGCCATATGACTCACCTCTCCAATCAATTAACTCTTGCTTCCTTGTGTAGAGGCTATTGTATGCGCGGATATATCGTTTGTCAATAAAAACTTATTGATTTTCGGCACTTGGGTGTGAGCGGGTCTTGTTGTTTTTCTGTAATCGGGGAACGCTACGCAGAGTGTCGAGCCGCCACTAACGCTTTTGACGAGGAACTTGGTGTACCCTGCTTCCGTCTATTTGAACAGGCAACATAGGGAGGGAAAAGCATGTCAACCAGAGTCGCGTGGCGATTGGGAGACGCTTTACGCAGGCGAGTTCCGGTAACGCTGTTTATATCGGTGGTTCTGCTGTTATCTGTGGTCGCGACCGCCGTCGCGGCTCAAGGAAGCAACTCGGTCGAAATCACTCTTGAGGGCGAGGCCCTGCAAACCCCAGGTATCGTTGTTGAGGGACGTACTGTGGTGCCGCTGGAGCCCTTTGGAGCGGAAATCGGCTTCGATGTGGCCGTTCACTCGACTGATGACCAGATCACCGTGGTTAAGGATGACCGGAGGGTCACCCTGTCGGAGAGACGTTCCGTCGCCTTGGTGAATGGGCATGAGGTCCGCATATCGGCTCTGGACAGGCCTCGCGTGATTGACGGCACCCTTATGGTCCCGCTTAGGTTCCTTCTAGAGACAATGGGCTACGAGGTAATCTGGACAGGCGGTCCCCGGAACTCTGTGGATCTCCGGCGCCTCGCCGAAAATGAGATCATTATTGGAACAGGAAGGCACCGCATAGAGACGGCGACAATGAAGATAGACGCCCAGTATCCGGTGATTGCGGGGTTAGCCCACGAAGTACAGGAGCCGATGAACGCGTTCTTCGCTGAGCGGATAAAGCCCGCTATTGAGCAAGGATTCCGCAGCGACAAGGCCAACAAAGCCTATGAGGATTTCGTGTTGAAGACTGAGGTCGTCCTCGATTACCGGGTGGCCTATAATCAGAATGGGTTTCTGAGTATCGTTCTTGACGATTACATCTACACCGGCGGCGCTCACGGAATAACCGGTCGTCACGGATACACAGTCGACATCAACACCGGCAAGACCTACGATCTGAAGGGCCTATTCAAACCCGGTACCGATTACATCTCGCTTCTTAGCGAGGAAATCGCGCTCCAGATCGAGCAACAGAACCTTATGCTTCTCAATCCGTTCGAGATGATTAGGGAAGACCAGGATTTCTACATTGAGGGAGACACTCTGGTTGTGTACTTCCAGCAGTACGAATTGATGGCTTACGCCTACGGGTTCCCGGAGTTCCGCATCTCCATGTCGACTCTTTCGGATGTCTTGGCACCGGAATTGGCCAGTATTAGTTGGGCTAGGGCAGAGTGATTTGAACTCGGATTGGTGTCTGTTGCGATCGGGCTGAGAGCAGATCTGCCGGAGTATTGCACGTAGGAGTGCAATGCATCGCAGTGTGCAATAGATTCTGGGTATTGCACATAGTGAGCAGATCTTTTGAGACATTGCACATTATGAGCAGGTTCACAGGAGTATTGCACGTAGGAGTGCGATGCACCGCAGTGTGCAATAGGTTCCGGGTACTGCACATAGTGAGCAGATCTTTTGAGACATTGCACACTGTGAGCAGATCTTGGGAGTGGTGGACTTAGCAGATTCGTGTGTTTTTTACCAGACTGCCACGTCACTATCGTCAGCGTATGTACTCAGTCGGTAGGACCTGACTGCCAGGTCGCCTACCCGGTCAGGGTCGAGGCCGTCCTCTTGTCCGTCTCGGATTGTCACAGTCTCGCTTGTGCCATCCGATACGAATCTGCCATCCGGGTATTTCTCGAATTCTCCCAGCCACTTGTCCAATTCCTCTTGTGACCCTCGTATCCGAGGGATCGCGAGAGGATTGAACTCTTTGGAGAATGGGGAAGGGGCCGGCTCGGCGCCGACGAGGAGGATTCCTCTGTTGACGTATTCCTGACCATCCCATGTGCCTGAGAGCAGGTTTTCATCGGACTTCGGGTAGCCGCCGAACGGGAGGGCGAGCGACAGCACTTCGTAATCACACTTTTCTCTAATCTCGTTGGCGAGGCTGCCGATTTCTCTGGCTACTTCTTCAGGTGAAGAGTAGGCCAGATTCTCGTGGCTGCGGGTGTGATTTCCTACCTCCATGCCGTTTTCGATGAGGAAGTTCAAATTCTCTTTGGCCCGCGCCGCATCGCCGAATGGGTTTCCGGAGTTTACGAAAAACGTCGCGGCGTGGCCGAACTCAGGGTGCTCTCTCGAGAAAGCCAGGAGGATGCCCACAGCGCAGTCAGGGTCGGGAACCATGCCGCCCTCTCCCTCGACCATGCTCAGCTGGCCGCGAGTGCCGTCGTCGAAGGTCAGCACCAGGGGAGCCCGGCCCGCGGGCACGTTGATATTCCCGGTAAGGTAGTCATTCAGCGGGATTAGGCTGTATCCCAGGCTCCAGAAGCGCTCGAGGTCCGCCCGGAGTCCGGCGCGCGAGCGCACCCATTCACTGTCGTATTCCTGAATATCGTGGTACATGATTATCATGACTTCGCCGAGTTCATTGACCTTCAGGCTGGCCAGATCATCGTCTGAGAATGCTGGTGAGGGTGATTCGGTGTCTGGATCTCCGGACCCTGATGAGGAGTCGTTGCCGGGCAACTCTACTCCCGGTGTGTCGTTGCTTCCACCTGCAGAGTCACCGTGTCCAGGGTCGGTAATCGATGGATCCGATCCCCGGTTTTGGCCTCCGGTTCGCTGAGAGACGAATCCGGCATACCCGCTCGAGTGCAGGAGTATCGCAGTGAGGAGTACTGCACCGAGCATTCCCACGGCCACTCCAATAGCCCGCCGCAGGCGGCGCTTTTCAATCTCACGTCTGCGCTGTCGTTTCTCTCTCAACTGACCGGGCTCCCCTCACTCGCTTAACTGATATGACGGCCGTCCTGCGGAAATGTTCCAGAGGGTTCGACATCATCCGGCAGAAAAACCGAGGTGAACGGCCAAAACGCTTGGGCAGTCTTTGGCAGTTTTGGGCAGTGCCCGAGAGTCAGGAGGCTAGGGTGGAGCCGGGTGCAACCGCGGTGGAATGAAGGTGCAGACGGGGTGGAATGAAGGTGCAACCGCCGGTGGAATGAAGGTGCAACCGGGGCGGAACCAAGTTGGAGTCCGGCGCTATGCTCCCGTTGCCGGCCTACCTGCTTCAATCATCACCCGATCGCCCAGCATGAGGAGGCCCATGATAGACATTGCCAGCCCGGTACCGATCAGCAGCCACTCTATGCGGACTGCATCGGCGATCGGCCCGAATATGAGCATCCCCAGAGGCATCATGCTGCTGGACAGCATTCCCCGCACTCCGAAGACTCTGCCGCGGAAGCTGTCCTCCACTTTTTGCTGCAGAAGGACGATAGCGGGCGTGTTGAAGGCGGGTATGGCTACCCCGATGAGTGCCATGAAGGCAAGGTAGACCCAGAAGACCGGCACAATACCGAGGGCAAGCGTAAAGAGCCCAACAACTATGTATGACAGCCCCATCGTGTGGACCTTGTTCTTAAGTCCGCCCCAGACTGCCATAATGGTGCCGCCGAGCATCATCCCGACCGAGAACGTCACCTCGATGGCGCTAAGGCGCCACACGTCCTCACCAAAAGTACGCGCTACTTGCAGCGGAGTGAGGAACGCTACGGGTCCGGACAAGATGAAGAAGCCAACGCAGAAGAGGAAGTACCTTAGTATGTAGTCGTGCCTCTTGATGTAGGCAAACCCTTCACGCAGGTCTTTCATATAACCGCCCGGTTGTCCGCCTGATGCCTTCGCGTGGGCGGGAACTCTCAAGAATACCGCCAGGATCAGCACTGCTATTGCCGCAGTGACGACATCAATGAGGAGTATCGCTTCCAGGGTGGCTTTGGTCATCAGTGCTCCGCTGACCATCGGTGAGACCAGCATAACGAGAGATTGGATGCTGCTGTTGGCCGAGTTGACCTTCATGAGCTTATCTTCGGGCACAAACTGGGGTAGGAACGCCCCTACAGCCGGTGCTTGGATGCCGGAACCGGTCGCACGGACTGCGGATATCGCCAGAAGCATCCATATGGATCCGTAGCCCAGCTTGAACAGCACCGCCAATACGAGCGTCGCCACGGCGATCAGGGAGTCGGCCAGGATGATGAGGGTTTTTCTTGGGTACCGGTCCGCCCACACTCCCGAGAACGGAGAAAGAAAGAATGTCGGCAGGAATCCGCAGATGATCGACAGCGCAACCATAACGCCCGATTGGGTCTCAAGAGTGATCGACCAGGTGATGGCGTATTGAACCAGAGCCGTCCCAAATAAGGATATAGTTTGGCTGGCCAGAAAGAGCGTTGCGTTGCGTTTCCAGTCTGTGTTCATACCTGCAACTTCTCCAGTAATGATGAACGGTACAGGTTGCCTCGTGCTACGCTACCTCATTTCTCGCCTACCAGCAAGTAGAAATTAGCTTGGTGGATGCGGCCGCCTTCAGCCTCGGGATTCGGCAGCTCGCCCCAGAGCGCTGTAATGACGATTCTGATGCGCAAATTCGCGCTCTCGTCCGCGATGACCATGTCTTCCGGATCCACGTTCGCCCTGCCCGTCCTCTCGTCAGTGGTGAGGGCGGCCGGTGCCAGGGTCCTGAAGTGCTCCAGGAGCGAAGTCTCCCATTCGGCAGTTCCATTGAGACTGACCGAAACGCCGTGGGTATCCCTGTTATAGGTGACGCTTACCTCTCCTAGGGACTGCGTTGCCAGTGAGCCCTCGCTGTAGTCCATCTTCGTGTAGTCGAAGAGGTACCGGTACCCTTCGATGTCCATGGCCTGACTCTTGGCTTCATACCATATTGAGGGCCTCGGCTTTACCGGCCCAGTGTCATACGGGTAAAACCCGAACACGGTCCTGAAGTCATCCATAACAAACCCCTGAGGAAGCGACCGTACATCAGAAAGACTGTGATTAGCATCGAAGTAGAAGAGGATCTGAGCCATCTCATGCTTGTCGGCCTGCGGTACGTTGTCCGGCGCGGGTACAATGGACTTGCCTTGAAGCATGCCGTGCTTCACGAGTAAGCCCTCCAGCCTGCGGTTCTGACTCCACTTGGATACCGAGAAACTGCTCCAAGGTCCCACCACGGTCAGAGCGATGACGATGGCCAGAGATGCCGGCAAGACCACGCTTCTCCGCTTACTCGACAGCATGAGGTAGACCATGCATCCAAACACCCATAGGCCCATGATAGTCACGTAATAGCGGTTTTCCGTGATGCCGTAGTGCCTGATCCGGATTCCGACCGAAGCGAACATCATGAGCAGGAGGGGTAGGATTGCCTTCGGGAAGTACTTGGTGAAGGTTTCACCCCACCTGTTCTCAGAGCCGACCGGCCAGAGGAAAAGCAAGAGAGCCGTGCCTACAAGCGAGTACCAGAGCACCAGGTGAGCGACAAGTCCTACGGGCCACTCCCGGGTAATCAGTATTTTGGCAAAGTACAGGTACAGGATTCCCGTATACGCAGTAAGAAGGGGCGCCACGACGAACAGCGCCAGGTTCCTCAGCACCTTAGGGTAGTCCTCGGTGCTCTCACTGACGGTACCCAGCGGTATTCCGGCCATGAAAAGGAACGGAGCCAGCACTCCCGCCATCGCCAGCCAGATACGGATGTATGTTTCGAAGTGCACGTTCAGCGAGAAAAGCGAGGACACCGTAAATGTGATCGCCGATAGTCCAAAGAACATGACCGCAGAGAACAGGGCCGACACAACTGCGTGGGCAAACAGCCTCACTACGTACATATCCAGGCTGCCGTCCTTGCGGAAGTGAGGTACGACAAAGAAAGAGAGGAAGAGGAAGAGACAGATGGCTGCATGCCTGCTCATGGATACCAGCGTGAACTCTGCCAGCATCGCATAGGTGAGTGCGGTGACTACCCCGGCCGCGAGAAGCGCGATGAGGTTGGCCGGCAGTTGATGATCCATCTCCGCAGTATTCCTAGGTTCGCGCTCCCAGAATAAGATTGAGCACCATGAAGCGAGGAGCCCTGCAGCAAACGAAAGTGCCGCCCGGATCAGGCGCTGTCTACTGTCGGAATCGCCGTCAATGCTCATGATCAGCGCCGTTGTCATCGCTGTGGTGAGCAAAGTGGGCACCCAGAACCTTCGAAATGTAGGACCGGCCGCAGCCAGGAGCCTAGAGAGCGAGGCGCCGACCTTCATAGTGCTCACTACCTTTCATTGCTGTCCCTTATCCATACTTATTCTCCTTTACGATCTCCACACCTTGAGAGTTCCTGTTCTTCTTGCAAAACCGATGCTCTTGCCATATAATACACCGTGTTAACAGTACACCCCATTAATTGGATTGCGGGAGAGGTAAGCATGAATCACCTTGAGCTGCGGAATAGCCTGACGACGGCACTCAGCCGCCTGTACGAGATGGAGGCCTTCAGCTGTTTGGCAGAGTTTCTGCAGGGCGAACTCAATGTTTTGTACCACCTCTCGCAAAGCGGAAAGTCTGAAGTGAACCCCTCAATCCTCAGCGATAAGCTCCGGGTGTCCCGGTCAAGGATCACTGCGGCGCTCTCATCACTTCGCAGGAAGGGCTACGTGCGTATGGAGATTTCGGAAGAGGACCGGCGCCGCATGCGGGTTATTCTCACGCCTGAGGGCGCATCTTTCTTCAGGAAAAAGCAGATCCAGGTTGAGGACTACTTCGACATGCTGGTGAAAGGTATGGGCGAGAAGGATGTAAAGGAGCTGATCCGGCTCATCAACCGTTCCATCGAGCTTGTCGGGAAAGAGCCGGAAGGCAACAGCGATAGCTGCGTTGAGGGGAATCGTCGTGGGTGATTTCGTTCTGTTTGATGACGTATGCAAGCACTATCTCATGGGTGAACACAAGATTCCCGCGGCAGACCACGTGAGCTTTACCGTCGCCGAAGGAGAATTCTGCGTGATTGTGGGCCCGAGCGGGGCAGGCAAGACCACGGTCCTGAACATGCTCGGAGGCATGGATTCCTGCGACAGCGGGACCATAATGCTGGACGGGCGGGAGATCAGCGCTTTGAATGAACGGCAGCTGACCGACTACCGGAGGCACGATGTCGGCTTCGTCTTCCAGTTCTACAACCTCGTGCAAAACCTTACCGCGCTGGAAAACGTCGAGTTGGCTTCGGAGATATGCAAGAATCCCACCGATGCCAAGGAAGCGCTAGCCATGGTCGGCCTGTCGGACCGGATGTTCAATTTCCCCGCCCAATTGTCCGGCGGTGAGCAGCAACGCGTGGCTATCGCGCGTGCATTGGCTAAGAACCCGAAACTGCTCCTTTGCGATGAACCCACCGGAGCTCTCGACTTCAACACGGGAAGGAGCATTTTGAAGCTGCTGCAAGATAGCTGCCGCAAGACGGGAAAAACCGTGATCGTCATTACTCATAACCAGGCTATTACCCAGATCGCTGATCGGGTGATCCACATAAGGAGCGGAAGAGTGTCGGACATCCTCGAGAATCCTAACCCTCTCCCGGTTGAAAGGATCGAGTGGTAACGCTGAAGCGAACGTACCTCACTACCTTAGCCCGCGAGATAAAGCAGAGTTTCGGGCGGTTTGCCGCCGTCTTCGGCATATTCGCCTTGGGTGTAGGCTTCTTGGCAGGGCTCCTTGCCACCGCTCCCGATATGCACAAGTCTCTGGACAAATACTTCGATGAAGCGGGAATGGCGGACGTCTTCATAAAGGGCACGATGGGCCTGACCGCAGACGATGTTGAGGCAGTGGCCGCCCTCGAGTCCGTAGACAAGGTGATGCCCGCGTACGTCACGGATGTCCTCATGGATATGGATGATGAGGTGCTCGTGACGCGCGTCTACGGGCTTCCTCTCGATCGCCTAAAGGCTGGCGACGACCGCTTGGTCAACAGGCTGGATCTTCTGAGCGGCAGAATGCCCGAGTCTCCAAATGAGTGTCTGGTGGAACGCGGCGGGGCGAGCCGTCCGGAGCTGGCACTGGGTGCTAGGCTAACCGTATCGCAGGATAACGAGGACTATGAAGACATAGGCGATATCTTCAAAGTCACGGAGTACACCGTGGTGGGCATTGCCGCCAACCCATTCCACTTTTCACACGACCGGGAACCGAGCACGGTCGGGATAGGTCGCCTCGGCGCGATTATCTACGTGGACGAAAGCTGCTATGCCCTGGACGTCTACACCGACATCTTCCTCACTGCTGCCGGTTCCTCAGAATGGATTACGCTGACCGACGAATATGAATCGGGGATCGACGCAGTGGTACGGCAGATAGAAGCCCTGGCAGATGTCCGTTCGGAGATACGCTATGCCGATGTGATTCGTGATGCGCGGGAAGAATTGGACGATGCGAAGAGAGAGTACGCAGAAGCAAAGCTGGAAGCCGAGACGGAGTTGGCGGACGCGTGGCAAGAGATCCTGGACGGGCGGGCAGAACTCGCCGATGCCTGGCAGAAGATACAGGATGGGAAAGGGGAACTTGCCGATGCCAAGGCCACTCTCGCCCGGGAAACGGCTGACGCGGTAAGAGAGATCGAGAAAGGGAGGAAAGAGCTTCAAGACGCCCTTCTTGAACTGGAGAAGGGAGAACGCGAGTTCCTGGATGGGCAAAAGGAGCTGGAAGACGGAGAACGTGAATATCAGAAGGGCCGCGTCGAGTACCTAAGCGGTAAACGCGAACTCACGGAAGCGCAGAACGCGTTTGACCGGAGCGAGCAGGAGTACCTTGCGGGCGTTGCCCAGATAGAGGCCGCTGAACGGGACATAGCGCGGCAAGAAGCCGAACTTGAGGCTGGGCGCCCGTATATGGATCCTGCCGACTACGACGCCGCGGTGGCCCTGCTCCAGCAGGCGAAGGCAGCGATTGAGAGTCAAAAAGCCGCTCTGGCGGCAGTTGGCGCTCAGATTGAGGCTGGCCGGAAGACGCTGCAGCAGGCCTGGGCTAAGCTGAGCAAGGGGAAGGCCGAACTTGATGACGCCCGGGCGAAGCTGGACGAAGGCCGTGCGGAACTGGACGATGCCCGCAAAGAGTTGGACGACGGGTGGGCAGAGTACTATGACGGCCTGCAGGAACTGGCCGATGCCGAGGCCACCCTGGAAGAGGAGATAACCGAAGCGAAGGAAGAGATCCTAAAGGCAGAGGCCGACCTAGCCGAGGCTGAGGCTGAGTACGAGGACGGGCTCCGGGAGCTGCGTGAGGGCGAGGAGGAGTACTTCGAGGCCAAAGCCGATGCGGAAAAGCAACTTGCGGACGCGTGGGCTGAAATAACCGATGCCGAAGAGGAGATTGCCACCCTCGAGATGCCCGAATGGTACGTGTTTGACCTTAACTCCAATGTGAGCTACGCGAGTTTCTCGGAAAACGTTGCCAAGATCGATGCTATCGCCAAGGCTTTCCCGGCGTTCTTCTTCTTGGTTGCTGCTCTTGTCGCCCTCACAACCATGACGCGTATGGTCGATGAACAGAGAACCGAGATAGGTACTCTGAAGGCTCTCGGATACTCTCCCGGCGTCATTGTGTCCAAGTACATCCTGTACTGCGCTCTGGCCGGAGTGTTTGGTTGCGCGGCGGGCCTCCTGCTCGGATTCCGTTTTCTGCCCGAGATCATATACAACATCTTCGATTCCATGTACTACCTGCCCGATCTCATAACCGAGTTCCGGTGGGACTTGGCTCTCATAGAGTCAGGGCTCGCTTTCCTGTGCACATTAGGCACCACTGTCTCGGTATGCAGGGAGTCGCTTAAGGAGAAGCCGGCCGCGCTCATGCGTCCTCGTGCTCCTAAGGCGGGAAAGAGAGTGTTCCTGGAGCATATCCCACTCATCTGGTCCCGCCTGAAATTCAGCTACAAGGCGACCGTCCGCAACCTTGCCCGCTACAAGAAGCATTTCTTCATGACCGTGTTCGGGGTGGCGGGGTGCACGGCCCTAGTCTTGACGGGCTTCGGGCTCAGGGACTCCATACGTGACCTTGCCATAACCCAGTTTGAGGAGCTCACCCGGTACGACCTGTATATCCGCCTTGATAAGGCCGGCGAGATTGACGCTGACCTTGAGCGATTCCTTCACGATTCAGAGAGGATTTCGGGCTTTGTACGGACCTTCGCCGAGGCAGGCTACGTGCTGCATAACGGCGAGCGCATTTCGACGACCGTTTACGTCCCGGACGAAGCCCCTAAGCTTGAAGAAGCAGTGAACCTGAGAGACAGGGTCACGGGCGCGAAGGTGACCTTTGGAGATACGTCAGTGGTCTTGACCGAGAAGATGGCAAGTACGCTGGACATTCGGATTGGCGACACCTTTATCCTTGAGAACGCCGACGGCAAGACCGGAGAGTTCGTTCTCTCAGGGATAACCGAGAACTATGCGGGGGGCTTCGCCTACATTAACCGGGTCGACTACGAAAAGGCTTTCCGGAAAGAACCCGTCTTCAATGTACTGATGGTGAACACGATGATCGATGACCCTTCCGATCAAGACCTTGCCCTTTCCGAGATCCTGTCGAGCGAGTCTGCGTTGACCGCGGAGTTCACATCTCAAATACGGGCGACCTTTGACGACCTCCTTTCCAGCATCGACTTTCTAGTCGGCGTCATTATCGTAGCTGCCGGCGCTCTTGCGGTGATCGTCCTCTACAATCTTATCAACATCAACATTGAGGAACGGAGAAAGGAACTGGCGACTCTCAAGGTACTCGGATTTCACAATGAGGAAGTTGCCGGGTACATCTTCCGCGAGGTCTCCATCCTCGCCGTCATCGGGACAGGCGTGGGCCTGGTGCTGGGTGTGTTACTGCACTCATTTGTGATCGTAAGCGCTGAGAGCCCCGACTTCATGTTCGGGCGGGGTGTGTCTCTACTGAGCCTCGTGCTTTCCGCGTTGGTGACCCTGGTATTCTCCGGCTTAGTGCAACTCGTCATGGCGCGGAAGTTGAAGGGCATCAAGATGGTCGATTCCATGAAAGTGATTGACTAACGTTCCGAACCCGGTTGATTGGTGCCATCACACCTGAGTATGAGCCTCCGTCGGCGCCCTTCGCTTCACCGTTCTGAAGAGGACAATAGCAGTCTAAAGCGAATCCTTAAAAAGGTATTGGTGAGGCGGCGGCCGGCAACTGCACGGTTCGGAAGACCGCTCCGGTCTTCATTGGAGGGGGCACTGACATCATGTCTCAAGTAACCATTACGCTGTTTATCCTTGTGGCCGCCCTCGTCCTGTTCGTCACCGAACTGGTCCCTCTCGGCATTACGCCGCTCATCGTCCTCTCCAGCCTCTCCGTATCTGGCGTCTTGTCGGTGAAGGAAGTCCTTACGGGATTCTCAAACGACACCACCGTAATGGTCTTGTTCATGTTCCCGGTAGGCGAGGCTCTTTTCCGGACCGGAGTCTGCGAGTGGATAGGCCGGCGGGTCATCCGTGGGGCAGGGAAGAGCGAAGTCAAGCTGGTGGGATTCACCATGCTGGCCGCGGCTTTCCTCTCCGCTTTCACAAGCAATACGGGAACCACGATAGTGATGGCGCCCTTAATCATGTCTGTCGCCAGGGAGGCGAGGGTCAGCGCGAGTACGCTTCTCTTACCCCTTGCCTTCGGTGCTTCCTTTGGAGGTATGCTGACGCTTGTGGGAACGCCTCCCAACGCCATTGTGCAAGGAGCGTTGAGGGAGGCAACCGGCACCTCCTTCGGATTCTTCGACTTTGCCAAAGCATCTCTTCCCTTTGTGGCGGCGGCAGTCCTCTACATGATGTTTGTGGGGAGAAAGCAGGTTCCCGCCAGACTGCCGCCTGAATCTCCGTCAGGCGAGCGGATGGAGTTCAGGCGAGAAAAGATGGGCCTGTCATTCGTCGTCCTAGCGTTGGTTATCACCGGCATGCTGTTCGAGGGTAAGCTTTCCGCATATGGATTGGGGCTACCGATTGTCGCGATGATAGGAGCAATCCTTACCGTGGTCACCCGGTGCATCACCATGAAGGAGTTCACGGAGAGCATTGAATGGTCGTCCGTACTTCTTATGGGCGGCATGCAGCCGTTGGGATTGGCCATGCAGAAGACGGGTGCAGCCGACCTCCTTGCCCGGTTCCTCACGGGCGTCATCGACAACCCGAGTCCGATTGTGCTGACGGGAGTCGTAGTGGTGTTCGCCGGGCTGTTGGCCCAGTTCATGTCTCACACCGCGGCGACCAGTGTCTTGGCTCCGGTTTGCGTGGCAATCGCCCTTCAACTCGGAGTTAGTCCCGCGCCTCTGTTAATGGGATTGTGTCAGGCAACTTCTATCGCTGTCGCCACGCCAATCGGCACTCCTCCGAACGTTATTGTCTATCACCGGGGAGGGTACAGGTTTACCGATTTTGTCCGTACAGGGTTGCCCCTGTTCGTAATAGGCGCTTTGACCTTGTCGGCTCTGATCCCCGTGTTCTTTCCGTTCTAAGATCCTAAACGTTCCCTTAAGTCCAGGTAAAGTGCTTTAGCCATCTCCTTTTGCGCTCGATCCCGATAGTGGCGCTAAGAAAGCTGCATAGGCGCGCGGGAGGTCGTCAACCATGATTTGCGAATGCTTCGAAAGCTGTCCGTTTTACAACGACAAGATGTCAATCGAGAGCGCTCTGGGGAAGATGTACAAAGCCAACTACTGCGAAGGAAACAAGGAGTCGTGTGCACGATATATGGTAGTGCGCGCTTTGGGCAGGGAACATGTTCCCTTGAGCCTCTATCCCAATATGCAGGAGGCCGCGAGAAGGATCATCGCGGCCAAGTTGAAAACCAAATCGGAAGGTTGACTTCAGCCGGGAGTGGGCTAAGACTATCGATAGGGCACGGCATGAGTGAAGGCCGTGTGATGACACCGGAAGATCCCATTCACGTCAGGCGGTGATTTCCGCGGCTACCGAAGTCCCGACCACGGTTCTGGAGATTATGGAAAGGCTTGAACAAGCCGGTTTTCGGGCGTACCTGATCGGCGGGTCAGTCCGCGATATGCTATTGGGCCGCTGCCCGAAAGACTACGATATCGCCACCGATGCAGTCCCTGCCCAAGTGAAAGCCTTGTTCGAGCGCGCCATACCTACGGGTGAGAGGTTCGGCACGGTAACCGTCCGCGGCGAGATGGATGTTGAAGTCACGACGTTCCGTAAGGACGGAACTTACCTCGACGGCAGGAGACCTGAAAGCGTGCAGTTCTCAAAGTCGCTGTTTGACGACGTTGTGAGAAGGGATTTCACCATTAACGCCTTGGCCCGCACAAGAGCGGGAGAAGTCATCGACCATGTCGGCGGACTCCAGGACCTAGGCAGGCGCGTCATCCGCACCGTGGGGGATCCCGATGAGCGATTCGGCGAAGACGCTCTGCGAATGATGAGGGCGCTCCGGTTCTCAGCTCAGTTGGGCGACGGGTTTTCGATTGAGACCGCCACCTTGGAGGCGATCTCAAGGAATGCTCACCTGATTCTGAACGTCTCGTGGGAACGGATCCGGGATGAACTCGCGGGCATCCTCTTGAGTGACCGCCCCGGCGTCGTCCGTGACCTGCATCACACAGGCCTCCTTGCCCACATTCTTCCCGAGCTTGATGCCTGTTACGGGTTTGACCAGGCCAGCGAGCACCACGATAAGGATGTTTTCGAGCACATAGTGGTTGCTCTTGAGAACACTCCCCCCAGACTCAACGTGCGGCTGGCTGCACTTCTCCACGACGTAGGGAAGCCCGCCACTTTCTCCCTTGACGAGGAGCGCGAAGGGCATTTCTACGGCCACCATGAGGAAAGTGAGGAGATGGCGCGGGCGGCCTTGAGCCGGCTGAGGTTCGATTCGCGCACAGTGAGTACCGTAAGCATGCTTGTCCGTGAGCACATGAGCAGGTACGGTATCCTGAGGCCCAAGAACATCAAGAGGTTCATAGCCAAGGTAGGCATTGAGAATCTGCAGGACTTGTTCGACCTGCAGACTGCAGACGCGCTCGCTTCGGCTCCGCCTCACGACCTGTCCAAGGTTCTTTCTCTCAAGAGGGAAGTCAAGCAGGTCTTGGATCGCGGCGACCCCTTAACCGTGAAGGACCTGGCTATCACCGGCCGCGACCTAATCAAGTGGGGGCTGAAAGAGGGCAAGGACGTCGGTGCCATGCTGGATATCATGCTCGACAAGGTGCTGGATGATCCGGCGCTGAATACCCCGGAACGATTGCGAAATATCTTCGATAGAGTTCGACGGCAGAACCAACCGGATTAGGGAGAGGGGGCTATCGCGTGGATCCTATAGCAGCGGCATCGGCCCTCATAGAGGAGAGATTCCCTGAGTGCCTGGCAGCCTTTGTTGCGGGAAGCGTCTTGGAAGGGAGAGGGACTCCCACTTCGGACCTGGACATGGTGGTGATTACCCTCAGTGAAGAGGCTCCGTACAGGGAATCGTTGAGGTACGGGGGATGGCCAGTCGAGCTTTTTGTACATAGCCCGGAATCGTACAAGTGGTACTTTGACAGCGACGCGAAAGGTAGAGCGCCTGCGCTGGCTAACATGTGCCTCGGCCATATCTTGAGGGACGTTGACGGCATGGCCGGGCGGGTGAGGGCCGACGCAGAAGCGCTGCTCACACGCGGCCCGGAAGCTCTAACTAAGGATGAGCTCGATTTCCGCCGCTACCTGGTGACCGACCTACTCGACGACTTTGAGGGTTCCACCAGACCTGAAGAGACTGTGTTTGTTGCCGCGAGCCTCCTGGACCATTCAATAGAACTCCTGCTGGCTGTTAACGGGAAGTGGAGCGGGAAGGGCAAGTGGATGGCACGCGCTCTCGATGCGCTCGACCCTAAGCTTACCTGCGAAGCAATCAGCGCTATCCAGGCGCTGCACGGGACCGGCGATCGCGAGCCGCTGGCTTCATTTGCCCATAAGGCTCTCGAGGCCGCAGGCGGACGCCTTTGGGAGGGTTACCGGGCGGCGGGCAAGCGGACCCCTCCGGCATAGGTCCCACTCAACGCTATTGGCTACTGCAACACCCGCAGGCCGTTCTTGCCTGCAGGTTACTTGCGCCTGCGGTTATAGATCTCCGAAACGACCAGGATCGCCATCAGGAGTCCCAGGATGAGTACTACCCAGATAATGAGCCTGCGCCGGTTGGCGTCTTCCGGGCTGACAGAGGTGCTTCTTGCCGGCGCCGGCGATTTGGGGGCAGGAGTAGCTGGCCGGGTTACCGGGCGCTTCTCTGGCCCTACCTGGACGCCCTGCCCGCCGGAGCTCGATGCCGGCTTCGACGGCGTGGGATCCAGCAAGTATTGATAGCCTGCAGCCTCAAATACCTCGGGACGAGGTATGGCTTTAAGCAACTCGGCGGGTGAGACACCTTCAGACATTCCGTCTACCAGCAACTTGATGGTGCTCACGTCGATATATCCGCCGGAATCGATCTCCACTTCCGCCGCTATTGTCTCCGCACTCTCCTGAGCGAAGGTCATCTTTCCTTGTATCTCGTCCCGGTACCGGGAAATCTCTTTTTCCGCCCATTCGGCCCATTCTGAGCCCAATTCTGCTTTCTTCTCCGAAACACACCTCGCCATGCCCGCGAGGAAAGGATCTTCTTCAGGCGCCGCATACCCAAGCCTGTAACGTAGAACGACATCCCACTCCGACTTGTAGATGCCTTTCTCTACGCTGCCCGACTTCTTCCGGACCGAAATCGAATCTACTTTCTGCATCACCGCTCCGGCGCGACTCGAGACGTAGTCTTCAACGGAACGGGCGAGAACGATGTCTTCGCCGGGCGCAACGGCCTCCTTTTCCAGAGCCGCCCCGGTGAGGAGGAGCATCGCCGCCAAGAAAGGAAGGAGGAGCGCCGTGACCATGTGTCTCCGGCCCGGCAGCCTTGACGTTTTGCGGGTGAGTCTTCGCGTGCCTTTGATGTAGATTCACCTACCCTTACAATGCATATAACGACGATTTAGGGGTGCAGAGTTAGCAGGAAATCGTCTCGCGGCATGGGAACTAGTGTAGGAACCGGGTAGACCTGCACGAGAAGACATAGAGGGATTGGAGGATGCCGCACAGTGACGAAAGAGACGCATGACTACTGCATCGGAATCTCAACTGATGTCATCGGCAAGCCTTGGACCGAGCTGGAGACACCGGCCCTCATGGTGGACTTGGATATCATGGAAGCCAACATGGACAAGATGATGCGCTTTCTGGAAGAAAGCGGAGCGGGGGTAGGGATTCGGCCCCACGCGAAGTCGCACAAGACTCCCCAGATCGCCAAGATGCAGATGGAGAAGGGAGCTCTCGGCATCTGCTGCGCCAAACTTGGCGAGGCCGAGGCGATGGCTGACGGAGGGGTAACCGACATCCTCATCGCTAACCAGACCATCGGCAAGAACAAGGTGAAGAGGCTCGCCGCTCTTTCCCGGAAGACGGACCTGAAAGCAGCCGTAGACTCTAGGGACAACCTTATGGATATCTCCGGAGAGTCGAGCGCGATAGGCGGCAGGGTAGGTATTGTGGTTGAGGTAGACGTGGGCCTTCACCGCGGCGGCGTTAGGACTCACGCCGAAGCCGTCGAGCTTGCGAGGATGGCCTCAACACTTCCCGGAGTTTGGTATGCCGGACTCATGGGGTACGAGGGCCACGCGGTGTTTATCCCCGATTTTGAGGAAAGGGAAGCTGCAGCCAACCGTTCTTACGATATCCTTCTCGGCTACCGTGATGCCGTGAAAAAAGAAGCGGGCCTCGATTCCGGCATCGTAAGCGCAGCCGGTTCAGGAACCTTCATGTTTGGCGGCAAGCGCAAAGGGCTTACCGATGTTGAAGCGGGATCCTATATCTTCATGGACGTCCGCTACGGCAATACCGCAGGAGTGGACTTCAAGAACTCGCTTGCCGTGGTGACTACAATAGCCAGCCACCCCGAGCCCGGTCTCTATGTCTGCGATGCGGGTATCAAGTCGATGACCGAGGAGTTCGGACTTGTTTCGACTCTCCCCTCCTACGGACTCTCCGTTCTCCATATGTCGGAGGAGCACGTCACCCTCGGCCCCTGCGACAATCCGGCGAGAATGCCGGGGCTGGCAGAGCTGGATGAGAAATATGCGAAAACTGCTCCAAAGTGCCTGGGTGTGGAAGACAAGATCCTCCTCATACCGAGTCACTGTTGTACTACCGTCAACCTGCACGATGTTATCTATGCGGTGCGTAGCGGCGTAGTAGAGGACGTGTGGCGCGTAACCGGGAGAGGCAAATTCGCGTGATTGCATAGGGAATAGGGAGGGCCGGGGCCGGAATGGACATCGAAGTGGGATATGGCAGGGGCAAGCTCAGGCTGGAAGTCCCGCGCGAGAGCCTGCTTGGCCTCTTGGAGCCGTCTGAACCGGTCCTTCCTCCTTCCGATGAGTTCGAAATAGCGCGGGCTCTCGAGAATCCAATCGGCTCGCCCCCTCTCGAGGACATCGCCAAGCCCGGCATGAAGGTTGTGGTAATGGCCAGCGACATCACCAGGCCGTCGCCGACAGCCAAACTCCTTCCTCCACTCCTCCAAAGACTGAACAGGGCGGGAGTCTCAGACCGCGATATTACCGTCATGTTCGGCATGGGCATCCATAGAAGCCATACGGAAGATGAGAAGAAGACCCTTGTTGGCCCTCTCATCTACGACAGATGCGCCTGCGTTGACAGCACGGAGTCGGGAGACTTCGTGCTCGCCGGCACCACCTCGCGGGGCACTCCCGTAGAAGTGAACCGTGCCGTAGCGGAGTGCGACTTGCTCATCGCAACCGGGAACGTTGAGTACCACTATTTTGCCGGTTATTCAGGCGGGGCCAAGGCAGTGATGCCCGGAGCCTGCAGCAAGCGCACGGTTGAGGCCAATCACTCCATGCAGCTCCTTCCCGGCGCCGAGAACGGCTCGTATGGGGACAACCCCGTTCGCCAGGATATTGAGGAAGCGGGAAAAATGCTGAGGCTCAAGTTCATTCTCAATGTGGTGCTGGATGAGAAGAAGCGTATTGTGAAGGCGGTCTCGGGCGATCCCTTGGCAGCCCATGCCGAAGCTCGCAGAGTGACCGACTTAACTTACGGAGTGAAGGTAGACTCTCTGGCCGATATCGTGATCGCTTCGGCAGGCGGGCACCCCAAGGACATAAACCTTTACCAGGCGCAGAAAGCCCTGGAGAACGCGAAGTATGCAGTGCGCGACGGAGGAGTCATCATCCTGACCGCAGAGTGTCCGGAAGGCTTTGGAGAGCCTGTTTTTGAGAAGTACATGACCGGCATGGATCTCGATGAAATAGTGGAGTCGATTAGAGCCAAGTTTGTTCTCGGAGGACACAAAGCCGCAGCCGTAGCGAGAGTCATAAAGAGGGCCGGTGTGTACTTGGTGTCGGCAATGGACAGCCGAACGGTGACGCGATGCACGATGACCCCGTTCCGGGACCTCCGAGAAGCGCTGGCCTCGGCGTTTGCCAAGGTGGGGGCCGACGCCAAGATCTGGGTGATGCCCTATGCCGGCTCCACGGTACCTCGCTGTTGTACCACCAACAAAGCTGTGAAGGTGCGGATACCTAAGAAGGAACGCTAGGTACGTCGGAAAGGCAGAGGAGGGGGGCCGGATAACGGGCCCCTCTAGCCTCCTAGAAGTCGTGAGAGTACTATGCTGGTAATGACCCCGGCAACGGCGCCCAGGGTGCCGCTGTGGCCCTCAGACAACTCCTCGGCATCGGGTATAACCTCATCAAACGTGACGAACAGCATCGCTCCTGCCGCGAATGCCAGCGACGCCGACAGCACCGCCGGAGAAAGGCTGCTGAAGAACGCACCGATAGCGGCGCCCGCGACTGAGGGCAGCCCGGTAGCTGCGGCTACAACGATTATCTCTTTGCGGCTTTTTCCAATGCAGGCAAGTGGGCCCGCGACGGCCATTCCCTCCGGAACGTTGTGGAGAAACATTAGCGCTGCCACACGGAGGCCCAACGACGAACCCGATGACAAACCTGCTCCTACTGCCAATCCTTCCGGAAGATCGTGCATCGCGATGCCCATCGCGACGACAAACGCGGTTCTAGCGAAGCGAGAGCTTTCTTGGTCGGAGGACAAATGGTGGCTGTGCGGGAATGCAAGGTCGGCAGCCATGATCGTGACTGCGCCTAGCACCAAGAATACCAGAGGCAGAATCGTTCCCCCGAGTTCCAGCGCCTCCGGCATGAGGTCGAAGGCCAGAAGGGACACCATCACGCCGCCCGAATAACCCAGGAACAGCGATAGCAGCTTCCTACTGGGGTTTCCTTTGAGGGACACGATAAGGCCGCCGGCACCCGTCCCGACGACTCCTACTACTGCTGAGATGAGGAGTATGTAGAAAAAGCGCATCTTCGACCCCCGTTCTAATGCCTGAGTCGATCCGGCAGTATTGTTCTAGTCACTAAGTATATATCCGTTCGATGAATGAGGAAAGGAGCGGGGCGGCCTTTGGGGCCGCCCTCAAGAGTCTAGAGAATCCCGCAGGAGATGCAGAAGATGAACAGGATCAATATGAGGAACAAGAAGAAGAGAAAGTTGTTGGGTCCGCAAACGGGTCCGGTTCCTGCCATTGGTGTTTCTCCCCCTTTTGAAGAACTCCACCAGCATGTTATGTTCCTGCTGCATCCGTGGCTACTTGTTAATAGAAGCCGCGCCCACATGAGTGAGCGCGGTTCTTGGGTACCGGTGCCTTCGATAAGCTAGATCTTGTCAGTATCTCGCTTTGCGCGTTCGCCGCCCTGCCATCCCCAATACTCGCGGTGGGGGCGGTCGGCTGCGTTGCTGCGTGAACCTCGATCGATGTCGGGCCCGAGCACCCGACGGCGCACGCGGCCGTCAGATCCCCGCGGTGCCATCCCGCCTTGGCCGCCGGATGCCGGCGGCCGGTAGGATACCGGTCCGCGGTACCCAATGCGCCTTCTATACCCCAGACCTTCGCCCTTTACGCGGCCGACCATACCGAGGTGTTTCACTCTAGCCATTTTTCAAAAAGCACCTCCCGGGTATAGCGTGCCACGCTTCTCCTCAGTTATCGGTATTCCAAGAGATTGAGGGCGTCGGTGAGTATCTTCTGGATATCGCTCATAATGATTAGGATGCGCCGTTCGGCCTCCAGGAACCGTTTGACCTCGCCGTGCATGTTGACTATGTCGCTTACTTTCTGGAGTTCCTCTTTCTTCTTGGGATCCGGTTCCCTGCCGCTTAAGAGCGCCATCTCGAATTCGATTTGTTTCTGCTGGAAGTCGCGCAAGATTGACATGGCTGAGGGATTATCCTGGATAGCCTGCTTGGCTTTCTGGTATTCCTTATACTCCTCGCTCCCTTTGAGGTCCCTCGCAAGCTCGTGAGCCTTGTCGTAACTGGCCATAAGAAACCTCCTTCTTGGATATCCTTTTTCGACTAGTGTTCGCCGTCTCGCAGTACCTTCCTCCAGAGAGTGCCATCTCGCGCCCGCTTAGGTTAGAATTACAGGCAGAATGCGCCAACGGGGCAGCGGGAGGGGCTATACAATGGAAGATCTCCGAGTCGGCGTTGTGGTTCCGATGGTGTCAGAGGCGAGCATGCTGTTTGACATGCGGGAGTTCGGCGATCGCCGGAAGATCGGGATTTGGGAGGTACACGAGAGGCGCGAGTCGATCGGGAATCGGACCTTAACGGTGGGGGTGACTGTCTGCGGGATAGGCATGGTGAATGCCGGAATGGCGACATCCGCCCTTATCCAACACTGGAAGCCCGATCTCGTGGCGCTTGTGGGGTGCGCCGGCGCGATTTCCCCGCGGTTTCTGCCCGGAGATGTGGCTATTGGCAGCGATCTGTGCTACTACTCGAGCTTTCTCACCTTGCCTGACGGGTCTGTGAATCTGGATATCCCCGGTATCCGAGTGAGGACAGATTATGCGCTCACGCCCGACAGGAGTTCTTTCGCGACTCGCGGGGAGAGGGCACGCTACATTCGCAGCGATTCCGGCCTTGTCGAGATCGCCCTTAGAGCGGCAATCGCTGATGACTCGCTCTCTTTGAGCAGGTGGCCGGACACAACCGGTTGGCCGAGCCCATATCGCGATCCCATCTGCGCGCCCGCGATTATCGGTACCGCCGATCAGATCAACTCCAATGCTGAGGCTATCCGCGTTATCCGCGAACGGTTTGGAGTGGAGGTGGAGGACTGCGAGAGCACGGCTGCAGCTCACGCGGCTCTTTCGCATAAGGTCCCCTTCATTGCCATACGGGGCATCAGCGACAACGAAATGATAAACCCTGCTTACGGTGAGTTTCTTCGCTCCGGCAAGGGGAACTTGGACTGGGTTGAAAAGGAGAGCACCCGGAACGCCTGGGTTGTTTTCCTCCGGATGCTCAAGTTGCTGCCGTCCGTGTACGGCTGATAATCATAGGATAGCGGCCCGGATGTTGGGCAATACCGGGAGAGCTCATTGTCCCCGGGCCCGGATTTCCTTCAACTTCGCCAGGGCGGCTGTGTATCTCTCCTCCAGCTCGGCCTTTTCGGCCGGGTCTTTGGCCGCCGATATGAGGGACACGAGATAGGCGATCTCGGCTTTGACGGCCAGTTCCGACGCCTCGCGGTTCTTGTCTTCAGGCGATCCTGAGTCATCCCGGCGCTTTCTGAAGTCGCTGTACGTTCCCTCGTGCACTGCAATGCTGCCGGATTCCATGTGCCATATGGTTTTGCAGAGCCGGTTCAGCAGAAACCGGTCGTGAGTGGCTACGACAACTGCTCCGGGGAAGGACTCCAGCGCCGCCTCAACCGCTTCTCTGGCGGTGACGTCCAAGTGGTTTGTGGGCTCGTCGAGCAGCAGCAAGTCATATTCGCCGAAACAAAGGCAGGCTACTGCAACCCGCGTGCGCTCGCCCATGCTTAGCGTCCGGAACGGCCTCATCTGCGCCTCTCCCATCACCGCCAAGCGTCCCAAGAGGTTTCTGGCATCGCCAACCTTGAGTCCTGTTTCCGAACTCACATTGGCGGCAGCGGAGCTTTCGCCGTCAAGGCCCTCGAGCATCTGCGCGAGATAGCCTGTATTGATGCCCGGGTTTACCCAAAGCATCCCGTCCGTGGGGGACAGGGTACCGGTGATCAGCCGGAGGAGTGTGGTCTTGCCGCAGCCGTTCCGTCCTATCAGGCCGATTTTCTGGCCTGGCCGGACGCGGAAGTCTGCCGCCGAAAGAATGGGTCGAGGCTCTGTCTCCCCGGAGCCCGGGTACTCGAAGCCCAGTCCCTCTGCCCGGAGTATCGTCTGAGTGCGCTTTCCGGCATGCGCCACTCTGGCCAGCACGGGCTGCTCGTCTCTTGTCAGGCGCGGCTTCCTCGCCTCCAGCCGCTGAAGCGCGGCCTCTTTGGCTTTGAACTGCCGCGCGTGCTTCTTGGCCTTTCTGCGCAGGAAATCGTCTTGGCCGGCGTCTTTGTGGGCCTTGTCGTACCACTGACGCCTGCTCCTAATCTCCTTCGTCAGTTCCCTGACCTCTCTCGACCACTTGGCGTATTCCCGCCGCTCGTATGCGAGATTGGCCTCAACCGTCCTGACGTAATCCGAGTAGTTGCCCGGAAAACATGTGAGGCGCCCTTCGCGAACCTCCCAGATCTCTTGGCACACCGCGTCGAGGAAGGAACGATCGTGAGATACCGTGAGAACGGTTCCCTTGTACGAGGAAAGGAGCTTTTCGAGCCACTCGATACCGGGGATATCGAGGTGGTTTGTCGGCTCGTCAAGGATTAGCATTTCGGGCCGCGAGGATAGCGCCATAGCCAGACTCAACCTGGTCTTCTCCCCGCCGCTTAGGTTTTCGGCAGGGTTGTCCCAGAGGTTCCGTCCCACACCGCATTGCCCAAGGTACTCGGCTCGCTCATAACCGATCAAATCTAGAGGGGTCTTGCTCCCGTCGTGGTGGAATATCTGGGGCACATAGCCTACCTTGGGCTTCTTGATCCAGTCCACGCTTCCGCGCTCAGGTTCGATCTCGCCCAAGATGAGCCGCACCAGACTGGTCTTTCCGCTCCCGTTGGGGCCGACAATGCCTATTCGGCTGCCAAAGGATAGAACTGCAGAAACGCATTGAAGCACAGGGCTTCCCGGAAATGATAGGTCGATTTCAGATAGTCGAAGAACCGTCATTGAGTCTCACTCCAATACTCGCCGCGGCCGGTAGCGCCGGCAATAAGTGGTTCAGGCTGTTTGTACCTGTCTGAAAGCTAGCGAGTGTTGCGCATTGGTGTGAGTCTCTATCCTCCCATCTGAGAGTGCGGAATACTGATGCCATATGCAGTATAGCATAGGCGGGCGAACGCAGGAAGAAAGCTAAGTCTCGCGGAACCGTGCGCGCTATGCGGCGGCGCACCGTTCGGTAGGGGCCGGACCGCCTACTGGGACTCTTTCGCTCTTGTTTTTTCCCACTGCGGTACCTGAAGGGGCCCAAGGTCCAGGCCGTACCTCAGCACCTTGACAACAACTTCTGTCACGATTTCTGCATCCGGGTATTTGTTGTGCCACTCGAAAGCCTCCCACTCCGGCCAGGTGAGAAATGTCCCTTTGACATATCTGCCGAAGCCGAAGGGATCCACCCGCATTTCCTGTTGGGTCCTGGTTATCGCTGTATCCAGGTGGTGCTTGATGTAGTTGGCCAGCGCGCTTTCGGCTCTGTAAATGAGTCTGGGATCCGTGTAATCCGTCTCGGTCTTGGGCGACATGTATGAAGCTTCAATATCGAGCCTGACCCCTATTTTGACTTTATCGCCGTTTCGCTCCACGTCGATGTCGCTGTTGGCGCGGTGGACTGTGAAGCCTAATGAGTACGCTATGTCGTCCGGCTTTTCAGGATCAGGTATCGCATACGAGCCTCGTTCGAAGTCATTTTGAACTGCCAGAAGAGCTCGAGTTTCTTCTCCGGTCAGAGTACCCACCATCTTGCCTCCCGCGAACACCGCCGTGCCTAGCATTGCGACGGGGCCGCCGCCCAGCTTGGGCAACATGCCTGCTTCAGTCTGAAGAGAGCTCCCGGCAGGCCCAGTAAGCGGAGGGGGTATTTTGCCCTCCTCAAGTTCCTCCCCTACTTGCGGAGCCGGCGGGTACTGGTCTGCGGGGGTCGAAGCCGGCCCCCCACCGCCGCTGCCGGACGATGGTTTGTAGTCGGCTGCAATACCTATGAGCGGAGCATGGGGCGCCTCAGCGCTGGATTCTAAGTGATTTACGAAATCTCTCACGAAGGATGAAGCCTTAAAGAGGCCCGTGTGGGCATGTTGCTGGAGCAGGGTCTGTATGAAGCGGCTCGGACTTGTTTCCAAGGGGGATGTGTCGAGGCGCAAAAGGTCCTCGGCTTTACCCTTGACTACGGCCATTAGGGCGGTACCGCGGATCTCCTTGTATCGATCCATGGCTCCGGCCAGCCCTCTGATATCTCTACGGGCGAGTTCCTCACCGAAAAAGAATGCCTGTGTGTGAACAAGAGAGACCCGCCTGCCGAGGTTCACGGATGCCAAATCGAGGGCCTCGAGTGCAGTCTTGGAATTGACCGTTATGGTCAGGTACTCCGGGCCCTGGCCGCCCCCGGCCATGATGGCACTCCGGAGGCTGTGGGGTATTCCTATCTGCAAAGTAGTGGCTAAGTACCCGTCCGCTCCGACATCGAATCCCATAGCCTGCACCCATGCCACGTCCTCAAGCTCGATCCGGTCCCAGCAGCCGGTGAGTGAGAGGCTGCACGCCAAAATCACCAGCAGAACCTCACGCACCCGCTTGATCACCCAGGTCTCCCTCCGGTTTTCGCCTTTTCCCTCGGATGAACTCTAGGATCAACAGCAAGACAGGCCAGCCGTACAGGAGAACGATACTGTACGGGCGGATGATGTCGAACTCAAGGATAATAGCGGCAGCCTTGCTCGGTATGAGGAGGGCGGCCACCATGGCGGCGCCTCCTGTGGCCAAGACTGCGGCCGGATAGGAAATCTTCGGCCACAGGGTTCCGGCTATTTGTGAGTTGATGGAACTCCCCGCGGCGATAAGGAGCGAGCCGGCGCTGAGCCACAGTATGACGAAGAACACGTCAAACCGGTGAAAAAACCTGCCTAGATATACGAGGCGGATTACTCGTAGGAAAGGCACGGGAACCTCTGAGAGAGACGGATACGGGAACATCATCAGGCACGAGAGCACGGTCAACGTAAGCATCAGCGCCGGCAAGGCCCCGCTCACGACGGCAGTCTTGCCGAGGTCGGAAGTTTTCCGAACATACGGGGCCAGGATACCGAGGGAAAGGATCTCTCCGTACATGACCTGCCGGATTACGCATGTCTTTGCGAGTTCCGGCAAGCCGGGCCCCAACAAAGGTTGGATGCGGCTGATAGACCACGCGTCATACGACAAGAGCGAGAGGAAACCGATGTTGATGATATTCGCGGCCGCGGTCACGAGTGACAGCCGGCCAAGCACTTCAGTCCCCTTCAGCGCTACGTATAGTCCCGTAACAGAGAGGGCCGCCAGAGTGAAGCTGAGAGGTGTAAGTGGAAGTATCACCGTGGCGAGCGCTTCCGCGATCTCCCGAGAAGACGTCGCGACGATCCCGAAATTGAACACATACAGGGCCGCGCCCAAGATTACGGCCACCGGTTTTCCTGCAAGCTTCTGCGTTATCTCAATGAAGTTCTTTCCCGGGTGCTTTTTCAGCACGTAGACAAGAGGCGCGAGCCAGAAGAAACTCAGAATTGCGGATGCCAAAGGGACAATCCAGGCTGCGGTCTGGGCCGATTTCGCCATTATCGCAGGATACGCGAGGAACGCCTTGGTTCCGATGGCGTTGAGTGAGATAGCTCCGACGCTGGCAGCGTCAAGGCGGCCATGGTTTACTTGACCTATGCCGTCTGCCTTCCTACTTCCGGACACGGCGGCGGCCTCCTTTGCTTGCCTCTCTCATCTCTGCGTTTGTCCGGGGAGAAGGACCACCTGTGGCCTCCTCGGGCGCGACCCGTTCTTCTAGCGGTCGAAGGAAGTGGGGCCGTATCTTCAGCTGATCGAGAGGTGCCGTGACGATTAGGTCCCGGTTTCTCTTCCATGAAGGTATGAGCGGCGCTGTGACCGGAGTGCCCATGGACCGGAGCGACAGGATCTGGGCTAACATGGCCACGCTTGCCAGGGTGACGCCGGGAATCCCGAATATTGCCGCCGCGGCGATCATGAGGAATTTGGTGACCCTCGCGAACAACCCGAGGTCGTAGTTGGGGATGGCAAACGACCCCAGGCCTGCAATGGCCACAACAACCACGAGAATCGGGCTTACAATGCTGGCCTGAACCGCGGCCTGCCCCAGTACTACTGCGCCGAGTATGCCGATGGTGGGGCCGATGACCGTCGGGATCCTCACACCAGCCTCTCTCACGAGCTCAAAGGCGATCTCCATCAACGTGACTTCCAGGGCGGCGGGAAAGGGGACGACCTCGCGGGATGAAGCTATAGCGAACATAAGTTCAGTCGGGATCATCTCAGGGTGGAACGTGACAACAGCCACGTACATCGCCGACGCGTAGATCGTAGCGAACAGAGCCATATATCGGACAAGGCGGAGTGCGGTAGCAGGAAACGGATGGATGTAGTAGTCTTCTGCCGAGTGCATTAGCCCCCAAATCGTGCAGGGGAAGAGAACGGCTGTCGGCGAGTCGTTGATGAGTGCGATGTGGCCTTCGGCCACCATAGCGGCGACCCGATCGGGCCTTTCGGTGCTGATGTATGTTGGGAACGCGAACCACCTGGTCGGCATGAGATACCTAACCGCATCACCCGCGGGCACCACGTCCGCGCTGGCGGAGTCGATGAGCCTCCGGACTTCGTCAACCAGTTTCGGGTTGACTACTCCCTCCAGATAGACGATATCGACAGGGGAGTGGCCTCTGGCGCCTACCATGTGCCTTTCAGCAACTAAGTCGGGAGTGGCCAGCCTGCGCCTCACCAACGCGATGTTGGCGCGCAGGTTCTCTACGAACCCTTCGTGCGGGCCACGCACAACCGCCTCTGTCGGCGACTCTTCCACCTGCCGGTGCTCTATCGAGCGCGTGTCTGCCGTAATGGCTTCGGACTCGCCGTCGACAAGAAGCACGCATTCGCCTTCGACTAGCGCCACAGCGAGTTGAAAGTACTTCCGCGCTCTGAACAGCTGTGTTTCGCTGATGAAGTGGAACATCGAGTCAACGGTGAGGTCGACCGGTTTGTCCAGCCTGTTGAGTTCGACCAGAGGAGTAATCAGGTTGTGCTTAACGGTACCGCCGTCAATCAGGCCCTCCATATACAGGAGGGCTATTCTAACCGGACCTTTCTTTGTCTCTACCACGATGCCTCGGACTATCAGCCCTGCGTTTCGCGGGGCGTGGAACAGATCCAATACCACCTGCAAGTTCTTGTCCAGGGACTTTGAGAGATCTTGGCTGAGGATCCTGCGCTTTTCGTGACTCATGCCTCCGAACGGCGATTTCCTCGGCGGCACCTGGCTCTCCGGGCTACCGGGCTTGGCCCAGATCCCTCCGGCCGTCGACCACAGTTTTTTCTCGGCGCGGGCGGCCCTTCTTGTAGTGTAAGGCGGCCTCTCCAGGTGTTTGCCGTCGACTATGTCTTCGCCGCCGCCGGGTATCCCCGGGCTTCCGCGTTTCCCTAAAGTGAAAGCCCCGGTCCGGGGTGGTTTGAAGATCCTCTTGAGGATAGAGAATGGAGACATTGCGGGCCCCTACGCCGGCATAAGCAGTGCGGCAAGCGTGCCGGAGATGAAAGCTGAGAGTACGAGCAGGGCAATCACACCCAGCGTTCGCGACCTGTTTCTTGATTCCTTCACGAGAACGAGAAGCCCTACGCCGGCATTGGCTGTGAGCCCGCTCACCAAAGCGGCGAATGATACAAGGCCGGAACTGAAACCTTCCGCTAACACCACCGACGTGGCGCACGAAGGGATAAGGCCCAGGAACGACGCGGCAAGGGGCCTTACAATCCCATCCCCGGCGGCTGCCGAGGCCAGGCGATGGCCGTACAGGTGGCCCGCCACGTTGAAGAGCGACGATAGGACGAACACCATCGCCGCTATTCTCACCGCCCTGGAAAAGGCATGGGGGACGAACTCTTTCCACGTTCCCCGGGTTCCAACGCAGGTCCTCCCGCGGTCGTGGGTGTGCCCGTTTTCTCCTTCTGCCTTCACAGACGGTCCGCGAAGCCCCCGTGAGTTCGTGACCGAATGTCTCGAGCCCAAGTTCACCGCGATACCGGCTACGGCTCCCCACACCAGCTTGGTTGCCAGGAGCGGTAAGACCCACGGGAGGGTTGCGGGATTGGAGAGGAGAATCGGCACAGCCTCATCAGACGTCGCGATATATGACGCGAGGAGTGAGCCTGTTGGTATCATGCCCTCCAAGAACAGAGAGGTAGTGGCCACCGAAAAACCGCACTGAGGCAAAAGTCCCAAGCCTGCCGCTGCCACTGGTCCCAAGTAAGGGTGAGCCATTCCCCGGCGGAGCCAGCCGGCTCCGGTACGATGTGAAGCGAACTCAACGATGATAAACGCCAGAAAGAGCACCGGCAGCATGGTGGCAGTGTGAACGAGGCTTTCTGAGAGCACTTCCTTCAGGATAAGCGGCATAGTCTCCAACTTTTGGCCCCCTAGCATGCTTCCTATCCTACAGTAATCTTTGCCGTGAGGAGGAAAGATATGCTTTTTGCGGGAAGGTGAAGCAGCAAAGGAAGCGAATCATCCTATGAGACGCTAGGTTGATTTCTCTTAGTTACTCATTTAAGAAGTTAATGGAAACCGATATCTCTCAGACTTGCCTCGAGGTCATTCGTAGGAATAAGGCAGGGACAGGCGCTGGAGCCTTTTCCCGGGTTTCACAGAACCGCTACATTTCCAAGGCGGCCGCCGGACTTCTCCGCACCAGCGGCCCGCTTGAACTAAGGAGGCGGACTACAAGTGCCGTACATAGCCGAGATTAGCCGAGGTAACCCATCTTGTTTCCTGTTTCTGATTGACCAATCGGGTTCCATGCGGGACCCGTTTGGGGCAGACCCGTCGAAGAGGAAGGCTGACGGAGTCGCAGACGCGATCAACAGGCTCCTGCAAAACCTGGCGATCAAATGCGCCAAGTCTGAGGGAGTGCGCGACTACTACCATGTGGGCGTGCTCGGTTACGGACACAGGCCCGGCCCGGCTTTCGGCGGGGTTCTTTCAGGCCGCGAACTGGTACCCATAAGCGAAGTGGCCGGCAACCCCGCGAGAGTGGATGAGCGCGTGAGGAAGGTGGAGGATGGTGCCGGAGGCTTGGTTGACCAAACCGTGAAGTTCCCCATTTGGTTCGACCCTGTCGCCAACGGAGGTACCCCGATGTGCCAGGCGCTCGCGCGCGCTCAGAAGATCGTCCAGGGATTCATCGCAGAGCACCCCGACTGCTTCCCGCCAATCGTCATCAATATTACCGACGGCGAGGCTACCGATGGCGACCCGAGCGTCCCGGCACAGGCATTGATGAACACCGCGTCGACCGACGGGAACGTGCTTCTGTTCAACCTGCACTTGTCTTCCCAGAACGCGTCTCCCATCGAGTTTCCGGATTCCGATGAAAACCTTCCCGACAACTACGCGAAGCTGCTTTTCGGCATGTCGTCCAGGCTCCCCGATTACATGCGCGGAATAGCTGAAGAAGAGGGGTTCAAGGCGTCCGAAAACACGAGAGGCTTTGTGTTCAACGCTGACATTGTGTCGGTCATAAGGTTCCTGGATATCGGAACCCGTCCGAGCAATCTACGGTAGAGGGTGGCCAAAGGCGCTAGATGAGAGTCGACGCCAGGACTCACTGGCTCCAGAAGAGGGGCAACGCTCCCAAGGAGTACGAGGACGCCTTCTGTCCGGCAAAGGTGCCGGAAGGCCCGCTCGAATGCTACCGCTTTGCCGTGTCGGACGGAGCCAGCGAGTCCATGCTCTCGGGACCCTGGGCCGAGATTCTGGTTAAGTCTTTTTGCAGGAGTGAGGTATCAGTCTCCAGGGCGTCCGCCCGGGCCATAATCGGAAGGGCCTGTATGGCCTACGGCGCGTGGATGAAGGAGTATCTCTGCCACCGCGAGCGCCAAGGCAGGCCGGTGCAGTGGTTCGAGGAGCCGGGCTTGGAGGCGGGTGCCTTCGCGACTATCCTGGGACTTTCCCTCCTTTCACCTGCCGCCGAAAGAGATGCGGAGAGAGGCAGGTGGGAGGCGCTTGCTCTTGGGGACAGCTGCCTTTTTCAGATGAGAGGCGGGTCTCTCGTCGCGGCATTTCCCATAAGGGCGTCATCGGGTTTCAGCCAGAGGCCGCTCTTGGCGGGGAGCAACCCCGCAAAGAACAAGTTGGCTTTAGGCAGGCTGAAGCTGGCTACCGGGACGTGGCGCAGGGGGGACACGTTCTACCTCATGACCGATGCGCTCTCCGCATGGTTCCTAAAGGAACGTGAAGACGGTAGAGAGCCGCATCTGGCTTTGGACGAACTGGATTCTCTTTCGTTCGAGTCCTTCATCCAAACGCTCCGGACTGAAGGTCGCATGCGAAACGACGATGTTACGATGACCCGGATTAGGGTGGTGTAGAGAGAGAGTAAAGATGCAGTGGCCCACCATGAGCGACTATCAAGACGCGATGCAGAACCCGCGCATCTCGTTCATTGACCGTGACCTTCAACTGGGACAACCGGTCACCGACAGGCTTGGGTTGCCCCGCCCGATCACCGGCGGGTTCGCCAGTGTCTACCAGGTTGTGAGCGGCGGGACCAAGTGGGCTGTGCGCTGTTTTCTCCGCCACCACCAAGACAGTGAAGCGCGTTACGCTGCCATAGGCCGCACGCTCTCCTCATCGCGCCTTCCCTATGTAATCGGTTTTGAATACCTCAGGCAGGGCATTCGGGTTAAGAACCGGTGGTATCCCATTCTGAAGATGGAGTGGGTAGACGGTGAACCGCTTAACACCTACGTCGCGAAGTGCCGCTCCAACCCGCAGGCGCTAAGAGACCTGGCGAGCGAGTTCGCGGGAATGTCGGCCGATCTCCGGGCGAAGTCAATCGCCCACGGTGACCTCCAGCACGGTAACATTCTGGTCGTGGGAGGCAGGCTCAAGCTGGTCGATTACGACTGTATGTACGTACCGGGCCTTAGCGGCCTTCCCAGCCATGAACTCGGCCATCCCAACTACCAGCACCCAAGCCGGAGCGAAGGCGATTTTGGCCCTTACCTCGACGCTTTCTCGGAGTGGGTCATATACGTGTCGCTCACCGCTCTGTCGATTCGTCCCGATCTTTGGGATACGCTCAAGATTGGCGATGAGCAGCTCTTGTTTTCCCAGAGAGACTTCGTGAACCCGACAGGGTCGCGCGCTCTTAGAATGATGGATGAATCGGGGGACCCCGCGCTTCAAGATTTGTCGTCTGCCTTCCGGCAGGTAATCATGCTCGGCGATGTGTCTCGCATACCTCCTCCGGATGCCTCGGCCGACCCGTCGGAGATGCGCGCGATTGTAGAGCGCGCGTCGCAGCCGGGCCTGTTCGGCACTCTCGCGAAGAAGATCCGGCTGCCGCTCAGCGGCTCTCAGGAGAAAGGGGCCGGACCTGGCGGAGAAGCGGATTCGGGCAACTCACCTCCGGCCCAAGCGCAAGGCTCTCCGGGAGTTCCTTCATGGGTCCAACCTCACCTAAAGCCGGCTCTCGTGAAACTTGCTCCTCCGTTTGGCGCCGACAGAGCGCTTGTAGCAGGCTACGCCGCCCTTGTATTCGGCCTCTTCCGATTTCACTCGGCCGGTTATCTGTCGGCGCAGGTTGCCCTGTGGAGCGGTGTAGGAGGCTGCGTGGGCATGCTTGCGGGGCTCACCTGGAAATTCGTCACAAGGCCGGAGTTTCAGAGGAAGAAGTCACTCCTTTCGGATCTGCGGGCCGCCCGGCGCAATGCTAGAAAGGTGGAGGCCGCTATAGGCAGGCTCCAGCGGGAAAGAGAGAGTGTGCTGGCCAGACAAAAGAAAAGCGTAGACAACATTGAGGCCCGTCTGAAGGCGCTCGCAACAGACGAGCAAGAGGAGTATGCTCAGGTAGACGCGTGGCTCGCGAGGTATCTCCAGGGCGTAACCGAGAAGCGCGAGGAGCTCAACAAGGCCGAATCTGAGGAACTGGCCAAAGCGGCCAAGAGCACCCCGCTACCCTTGCTGAGCAAGAGGGCCTCTTCCATTATTAAGCACTATCGCGAGAAGAGGAAACCGCTCCTCAGAAAAGAAGAAAGAGCCAAGATATCTGCCGAGAAGAAGAAAGATTCGATACGCGTCAAGAGAAGTCGTCAGGAACAGGTTTTCCATAAGAAGCTTGCAGAGGTCAGGATGAATTACGGAAGCGATATCGGAGTCCTGAACACCAGGATTACTGATGAGAACATCCGGTTGTCTCAATACCGGGAGACAGAGTCTCGCCTGATCTCGGAGCTTCAGGCCTATTCGGAGGTAAGTTTCGCGGTCTACCTCCGCCGCATCGCGTTCCTTCCGTAGGAACTCTAGGGGGGCCGGGAACCGTCTTAAGTGTGGAGAGGTGACTCTATTCATGAATCCAGCAAGTTCCATTGGAAGGACAGTGAAAGCCAAGTTGTTTTCGGCTTTGGGTATTGTCCTTGCGTTTTCATTAATCCTATCGGCCTGTTCAGGCAAGAGCTCTAACGGAGAGCCTTTGCCCACCTCCCGGACCTTCAATCCGACGGTCAAGACCGAGTTCGAAATCGACGATTGGGCGTGGGCAGACCGCGCCGACCAGGTTATTTCTCCTGACGGTAAGTACGCCCTCCTCATCCTCAACAACGAGTCGGGACAATCTGTCGCCGTCACGCCGATCGGGGGAGAGGAGCACGCCCCTGTTGCGCTGTATTCATCTCCGATGGGTTCGGTCGACGGGCTTTACTACAGAACCCTCGGATGGACCGAGGCCGGCAAGGCGCTCTTCGCGGCTTTTGGCTACCAGAACCAGGGGCCGAATACCGGTAAGCGCGGGATCTCGGTTCTGTCAGGAGACATAGTGGAGGGAACCGCCACTGAACTTGCCTTCGTTGACCTGCCGGAAGGACAATTGCATACGGCTGAGTATATCCCGGAGCGCGGCAAGGTCTATCTGACGATGACCGGTGCCGTGTGGGCCTACGATTTGAACGAGAACCGGCTGTCTCAGATAAGGGTAGGCTTACCGACCTATGACGGGTTGTTCTACGCGCGCATTTCGCCCGATGGCAATCACTTTGTCTACGAACTACTTGAGGACGGCAAGAGCGGGGTGTACATCCTGGAAGCGTCAAGCGGGGTGGAAAAGCCGCTTCTCCCCAATGGAGACACCATGAGCTTCATTCCCCAATGGTCGCCCGACGGCAAGTACGTGGCTGCGTACACCGTAGACAGGAAGGCAGGCGAGACAGGAACCGCGCGCGCCGACTACGCCTTTTTCCCGGGTGAGGATGGTCCCCTGACCATCGCGCCTAAGATCACCGTTATGGATACGTCGGGCAATGTCGTCTGCTCTGTCTCTCTCGACGGCAAGGTGCTCTCCAACTTCAGGTGGTCGAATGACTCTAAGTCGTTAGTGTTTGTGAGCGGCGAGGCTACCATGGATTCCGCGACGTATATGGACATGGGCATGCCCTGTATCCCGTGGGACGGCGTTTGGACCGTGTCGGCAACCGGGAACGAGCTGCCGGTGAGACTGGCAGCGCTAGAACCTCCGGCCAGCGACGAGCCTTCTTTCATCTATCCCTTAGCCTTCGACGCCGACAACAAGAGTGTCTACTATCAGTTCAGCCAGGGAGAGAGCCTGTGGGTTGCTCTCGCCAAATCCGGGGCAGGCGCGAGCACAGAGACTCCTCTGCACTCCACCAAGATTGCGGACGGCTACTGGCACTTCCAGTCTGAGAATCCGGTCTTTGGCGAGTACACGGCTGCGCTTATTACTACGGGACAAGTGACGGACCTCTGGTTCCTCAAGAGCAGCGAGCTCCGCAAGATGGATTCTTGGGGCACGATCACCACCGTAATTTTGGGCTACAACGACGATCTGCTCCTGCTTTTCCGTAAGGGAGAAGAAGGCCCGGCCACTCTGACGGTGGTATCGGTATTTGATGAATAGGGAGAGCGAGGACCGGGGCATAAGCGTAAGTGTGACTTCTGCCGCCGGCGATGCTGCCGGCGGTTGTGCTGCCGCGGGCGACGGCGCTCATGCTGCCACCGCCGACGCCTTGACTCCGTCCGAGAAACGGACTTATGACAGAGTCAGAAGCAAGGTTATGGAAGCGGTGAGCGGGAAGGTTCCCCCTAGGCTCCGGAAGGCAGCCGAGATATGCCTCACCCTGCCCGATTTTGTCGCCCTTATTTTCCGATTGATGAAAGACCCGAGGGTACCGGCCAAGGCCAAGGTGAAGCTCGGTCTCTTCACGGCCTACCTCGTGAGCCCCGTTGACCTGGTTCCGGATTTCATTCCGGTATTGGGGCAGGTTGACGACCTTGTAGCTGCGGTCATCGTAATCAGGGATCTCCTCAGTACCGCCCCACGGGAAGTTGTGTTGGAGCACTGGAGCGGGCAGAAAGACATCATCGGCCTTATCGAGACCGTCCTCGACGTCGCCTCCGAAGTGTTGGGGAGGAACGTTCTAAAGAGGCTCCTCAGGAGGTTCGGCCGCAAGACGTGAGTGTGGGGGGTACTGGAGCGGCGATTCGACATATCGCTTCCTGCACGGTGCTCCCGCAGCGAACGCTATCCACCTGAGCCTCGGTGCCGCAATGGATGACCAGAGCGTCGCCATGCCGTCGACATGGCCGCATACCGGAACCGTGTGATCCCGCATGAGCGAGGCAATGTCGCGAGTGGCTGACGCCGCGGCGGCTTCAGGCAGACCTTGCTCGCCAAGGGTATCGCGGATTTGGCGGGCTCCATTGGAAAGGAACTCCTCTCTCGCTCTGCTGCTAGGCGGCTCCGCTCTCATGAGCTCGATCATGTCCGGGTGGGCGTAGTGGTTCGCACAGGCGAGTACTCCGTCCTCCGCTCGCCGCGCTCTAATCCTTTCAGGGTGAGCCTCAACTACCAGCATCTCGCCCGGATCTGCTAGGAAATAGTTGTATGATGCCAGGTGGGGCACGAGGGCAATCTTGGCGGCCGCTTCCTGAGCCGTCGAGCAAGTCTCAAGCACCAATCTCGCTATATGCACGCAGAATAGGCCCGATTTTCTTGCTCCGGGAGGCTTCGTCCGTACAGTTTGGAGGCTCACAAACAAGCCTTTCTCGTTAAGGCCGTCGGTCCTTCCCGCCACTAACCCGTCATACATCCCTGTGTGGATAAGTCCCATTTCCGGACGGGTGGTGATCAGGTGCCTTACCCTTACCCTGTAGAACAAGTCAAAGTTCCTGCCGACCACGGGTCCCCCGGGCGTCATCAACCCGACAGTGCTGCACTGGCGATTCTCGTCTGCCGCAACCCGAGTCGAAGCCCGGCGGCTCCGCCCCTGGCGGGACGTCTTCGTCATACCGATTGAAATGTAGAAGTACGCTTCGTCCTTTTGCAGTTGGCCGGCATCGGCCCATGCCTCGAGCTCTTCTATGAGCGGAGGGTAGATCAGCCGGGCTTCATGCGCGCACTCCCGCGCGAAGGCTATTTGGTCGCGGCTGAGATCTGCCAATCGAGGACCGTCATATCCCCGGTGGTGGCCGGAGAGCTGTTCACCCAACCTCGCGGGCGGGCCTTCGATTGTGTACGCGCGATAGTCCGCGGTGTTTTCCTGTTCGAGATTCCGCTGGTCAATCCCGTGCTCCGGACGGTGGCTCAAAGAGGTTATCCATCCTTTCACCGGTTTTCCTATGATACTCTAGCACCTATCGCTCGACGTGTCGCTTAAGTAGAGTGAGACGCCGGCCGGGTGCCTCCACAAGGACTTAGGAATTTCGATATCGAAAACTTCCGAGAAGTCCGTGAGAGGAGGTTCTTCTGTTGCTGGCAATCAAGAATGCTAGGATCTCATCCTGTAGACAGGCCCGTAATCGAGAACGGCTCAATCCTAATCGATAACGGCAAGATCGCTTATGTCGGAGCCTCGATAGAGATCCCCGATGGGGCCGAGGTCATCGACGTGGGAGGTAGAACGGTCTACCCCGGTTTCATCGACGCCCATTGCCACGTCGGGATGATGGAGTCGGCTATCGGTTTTGAGGGTAGCGACGAGAACGAGATGACCGATCCGGTGACCCCGCATGTGCGGGCAATTGACGGTTTTAACCCCCTTGACGAAACCGTCAAGGAAGCGCGGGAAGCGGGCGTCACCCTTGCCGCAACCGGCCCCGGCAGCGGCAATGTGATCGGCGGTACCTTCATGGTGGTCAAGACGGTCGGCGTGCGGGTCGACGATATGATCGTGAAAGACCCGCTGGCCATGAAGATCGCGTTCGGCGAGAACCCAAAGCGGGTTTACCACTCTAAGAACAAGACTCCCATGACGAGGATGGGTACTGCTGCTCTCTTGCGCGAAGCTCTCTACAAGGCGAAGAGGTATATGGAGCTGATCGACAGAGCAGGAGACGACCTGTCGAAGTATCCTGCATATGACGCGAAACTCGAAGCGCTGCTTCCGGTGGTCAGGGGAGAGTTGCCGCTTAAGGCCCACGCCCACAGAGCCGACGATATCTTTACGGCCATCCGCATCGCCAAGGAGTTTGGCGTCAAGGTCACCCTGGATCACTGCACGGAAGGCCATCTTATAGCGGATATCCTCGCGAAAGAGGGCGCCGCCGCCATCGTTGGCCCGTCCTTCGGCCACAAGACCAAGTTTGAGTTGACCAACCAGTCTTTCGTGACGCCCGGAGTGCTCTCAAAGGCAGGGGTAAAGGTCGCGATCATAACCGACTCGCCGGTGCTCCCGCTATCGTCGCTTCCCGTTATGGCCGGCATGGCAGTACAGGCGGGGATGGATCCTGAAGAAGCTATCAAGGCCATCACGCTCAACCCTGCCGAAATCCTCGGGCTTCAGGACCGCTTCGGCAGCATCACTCCCGGGAAGGACGCCGACCTGGCCATCTACGACGGATGCCCGCTTGAAGTAAGTGGTAGGGCCTGGATGGTACTCATTGACGGTAAAGTAGTGTATAAGAAGTAGTATCATTGTAGATATGGACGCAGGCAGGCCTCAATGTGGGTAGGCTGCCCGTAAAGTCGATGGCGCTCCATGACGGGGGATAATCTTGGGTTCCAATGGCGAGGTCACGCTTACCGACATACTGAGGTTTTACATACCGCTTGCGGCTACTTCCGTGCTCATGATGGTGACGCATTCGGTAATATCCGGCGCGGTCGCGCGCACGTTTCAGCCCGCGATCGCGCTGGCTGCTTATTCTGCGGCGTACAGCGTGGGCCAGGTGTTTGAATCGTCTTGTTACGCGATGCACCGGATGGCGCTGACTTTTGTGCGGGGCAGGCAATCGTTCCGTACTACGGGCAGAGTCGCCTTGGCGATGCTGGCGATACTGATCTCAGGATACGTGTTGGTTGCGTGGACCCCTCTGTCGCGTACTGTCTTCCAAGGGATATTGGGACTTAGCGATGCTGTCTATGCGGCTTCCGTCCCGGCTCTCCGAGTCTTTATCTTGTGGCCGCTGGCGTCCGCCACCCGCTCCATCTACCAATCCTTGATTACGCTGGGGAAAAGAACGTACTGGCTGACCATCAACATGGCTATACGCGTGACGGGAATGCTCGTGGTCGCGTCCACCATACCGGCCATCATGCCCGGCGGGCCTGTCGGCTCCGTGATCCTGTCGGCGGGCATATCCATAGAGGCCATCTTGGCGTTTGTGGTAGCGACCAAGTTCATCCCACCCCTAAGTGGCGAGCCCGATGACGTTCCGGTACTGCGGCCGCAGCATATCGTTAAGTTCATGCTGCCGCTAGCCGCAGCGGCGATTATCCAGACCCTCGCCAAGCCGGTAGTGACCGCGTCGCTGTCCAGAATGGCGCGGCCCGAAGTCGCTCTGGCAGGGTTTCAGGTCGCTTCGAGTTTCTCCTACATTTTCGTGGCGGTTACCTACAGCATCTATCACGCCGTGGTCATCTTCGTGAAGGACCGCGCTTCTTTCAAAAAGCTCAGGGCCTTCATTCTGGGCATGGGTGGCCTGGCTTCCGTGCTTCTCTTGGTATCAAGCCTTCCGCCCTTCGGTTCGTTCATTTTCAGCTCAATCATCGGGGCTCCGCCTGACATTTCCCTAGAGAGTGTGAGGACCCTGTCGTTTCTGGCTCTTACTCCTATTGCCCTTGCGTGCGCCGAGTTTTTCAGCGGTATCCTGATGCTTCACAGGCACTCTGAGTACGTGACGGCCGCAAAGGTGAGCAACGTAGCGGTCACTTCGGCATGCGTGCTCTTGATGGCCAGAGCATTTCCGGCAATGGGGGGAGCCGCGGCTTCTTTGGCTACGGCCATAGGGGGTGCGGTTGAGGCAGCCATATCTTACGGGTCGGTACGGTCGCTGACAGATACCCGGCATTACCTGGAAAAGGTCCCCCAGATCGAAGAGAGTATACCGGCTTAAGTACGCCGCTGTTCGGCATTCCGTCACTCTTCATGCCACTCATGTCCATTGAGGCAGACCTCGCGGCGGAGCGAAGTCTAGAAGCTTATTTGGAGGCTTTGGTTCCACCGCGCAAGAGCGTAACCGGCCTAAAGACTGCCACCACTCTCCGCCCGTACTTGAGTGCGGGCTCTAGGCCGCTTGGGCGGTCTTTCAAGACATGGAGCATGTTGAAGTCATCCACCATCACGCCCATGTGAGTGTAGCCGCCAGGTAAGCGCATGAGAAGGATATCGTCGGGACGTATTTCTTCCACCCGGACGCAGTACTTTGAAAGCGCCTCGATTGCCCTATCCATGTAGTCGGGCTGTCGGTCATGAGTCATCGGCAGATGGTCTCTATCCGGAATGTAAAATCCTCGCGTCCTAAGGTACATCACCACCAAACCTAAGCAGTCGACGCCGTCCATGCTGCGCCCTCTGAACCGGAACGGTATCCCGATGAAATCCTTGTATGTCACCGAAAGGCTCCTCCTCTGCTCTTAGGCGGTTTTTCGCCGCCTCGCACTGCCCGGGTCGCTCCACCCCCGTTGCCGAGCGTTCCATTGTATGTGGCGAGGGCTTGTTGGGAGACATAATGAGGCCGATCCGAAGCGGTCACTTCTCGATAGGGAAGGGGCGGATTTCATTGCGAAAAACATCACGCGAATCCTGTCGACTTTGCGATTTTGCAGCGGCCCGTTGCGAAAAACGCAAAGTTGCCCCAAAAAACGTTGCGAAAAACGCAAAGTTGGCTCGCGGGGGGAGGCCGGCCGGGGCCGAACCTTGCGAAGGGAAGATGTTCCATTCCGTGGAATACTAACTTGCCAACATAACTAAACGAGGTGTAGCAGCGTGTTTAGGCCAAGAGACGAGTATGCCGAGCCTTTCCGCATCAAGATGGTCGAGATGGTTAGGGAACTTGACAGGGCCGAGCGCGAGAAACTTATCAAGGAAGCCGGCTACAACGTGTTTTCACTTCCTTCCGATGCCGTGTACATAGATCTCCTCACTGACAGCGGTACATCCGCCATGTCGGATACGCAGTGGGCCGGGATGATGCTGGGCGATGAGGCCTATGCAGGCAGCAGGAACTACTTCAACCTCAATGCATCGGTGAAAGACATCATGGGCTTTGATTACGTGGTTCCTACCCACCAGGGCAGAGGAGCTGAGCACATCCTCATGTCCGTCATGGTGAAAGAAGGAGACAGGGTCCCTGCAAACATGCATTTTGACACCACGGAAGGGCACGTCCTGCTTCGCGGCGCCGAGCCGGTCAATTGCTTGGCGGAGCCCGGTTACCGGGTCGCCGAAGAGGTTCCCTTCAAAGGAAACTTCGACCTCGGCAAACTACAGGACGAGATAAAGAAGAACCCGGAAAAAGTGCCTTTCGTACTCATAACCGTGACCTGCAACAACAACGGCGGACAGCCGGTCTCAATGGAGAACATTAGAGGCGTCAGCCAGATAGCGCGCAAGTACGGTAAGCCGGTATTCTTTGATGCCGCGCGGTTTGCGGAGAACTGCTGGTTCATAAAGAACCTCGAGCCGGGGTACGAAGACAAGTCCATCAAGGACATCGCAAGAGAGATGTTCTCATACGGCGACGGATGCTCGATGAGCGCCAAGAAGGACGCGCTGGTCAATATCGGCGGGTTTCTGGCCCTTCGGGACGAGGCGATGTACCAGAAGGCGATCGAGCGGCAGATCCCCTTTGAGGGATTTGTGACGTACGGCGGCCTTGCCGGGCGCGACCTGGAGGCTATTGCCCGAGGACTTCGTGAAGTGCTTGATGAGGCTTACCTGGAAGAGCGGATAGGGCAGGTTCGCTACCTCGGCGATTTGTTGATTGACGCGGGCATCCCCATAGTGAGGCCGACAGGCGGCCACGGCGTGTATATAGACGCAAAGGCGATGTTCCCGCACCTTCCTAGGAACGAGTTCCCGGCTCAAGCTCTGGTGGTAGAGCTTTACATCGAGGGCGGCGTGAGAGGCGTCGAGCTCGGAGGGTGCGCTTTCGGCCACGTTGACTCCGTTACCGGAGAGGATATTTGGCCTGACCTGGAACTCGTAAGGCTCGCCGTGCCCCGGAGGGTATACACCGACAGGCATATGGCTATGGTGGCTAAGGCTCTTGCCAGGCTAAAAGAACGGGCTTCATCGGTAAGCGGACTGCGTCTTGTGTACCAGGCGCCCGTTCTCAGGCACTTTACCGCAAAGTTCGAGAGGGTTTAGGAACGGGAAAATACAAACAGCTGCCGCGGCTGCTCCGGGCCTCCATGCAGGAAGCCCCGATATAGAGCAGCCGCGGATGGCTAGGCTTGGTGATTGAGCGATGTGAGGACCGGCCCCACGACCATCCCGACGGCCACTCCGGACCCCACCTGCACGATGTTGCCCAAGACTTCTGCGGGAACTGACGCCGGCGAATACAGAACGGCGGTTCCCGCCGCGTAGCCGGCTACGGTCCACACCCCCGCGATCACCATTGAAAGCGCCTGCGCCGACCTGGACTTCCCGTGCCCCATCTTGCCGATGATAAGGCCCGCCACCCCTTTGATGATGAAAGTCCAAGGTGCCCAGATGAAGTATCCGCCTAGAACATCGGCTAGCGTGGATCCTACTGCTCCCGACACGGCTGCGAAAGATGGCCCGAAGGCTATTGCAGCAGCATAGATAATCCCGTCTCCCAAATGGACGTATCCGGTGGGGGTAGGTACTTTAAGGAACGAGGTCGCGACAAGTACCAGTGACGCGACAACAGCCAGCAGCACGAAACGCTTAAGATCCATATTGAGTCTCCTCCCATTCGGACTGTTGCCGTCGGCGCCGGAATCTCACCGGACTCAACTGTTGGTGCTGTCGGGCTCGCCTCTCTTGCCGCTTTCGCGAGGAAGAGGATTACCGCCGGTCGGGAATTTCACCCTGCCCCGAAGACTTGTGCTTCCGGCAAGATTATACCACTGTGGTTCAGGGGGTTGCGTGAGTGATATGATAATCCTCTGAACAAGCAAGGGGTAAGTTTTGACATACATAGCGCGAAGACAGCCCTTGCCCGAAATGCAGCGCGCAAGTGCATTGTCGGGGGCACTTACCCAGGAATATGTTGTCGTGGAGGCTTACGGTGCCTTGCGAGATGGAGGGAAAGTCTTTCGTGAAGTCGAGACTCGGGCGGATTTTAGCGTTCTGCCTGTTGTTTTTCCTGAGTGTGGCCGCCTGCGGCTGCTCGCGGCAAGAAGGTGAGAGGGGTTCATCGATAACGGTTGCCGGGTCAACCTCGGTGCAGCCCTTTGCCGAGATGCTGGCAGAGGAGTACGCCGCAAAGTACCCTGAACGCCCTGCGATAAACGTGCAAGGCGGAGGGTCAAGCGCGGGCGCGAGGGCGGCTTTGGCAGGCACGGCAGAGATCGGCATGATGTCGAGAGACCTGGCCGAAAGCGAGAGCGATCTCACCGCTACCGTGATCGCCCGGGACGCGCTCGCTCTGATTGTCCACCCTTCAAATCCCGTGTCAGGTCTCACCCGGGCGGAGGTTCGCCGCATTTTCTCAGGCCGCATAACCGATTGGCAAGAGATTGGAGGGCCGCCCGGCAAGATCCATGTCGTGAGCAGGGAAGAAGGCTCGGGAACGCGCGGAGCCTTCGACGAACTTATGATGGAAGGCGAAGACGTGCTTCCCCGCGCGATAGTGCAGGATTCTAATGGAGCCGTACGAGAGACGGTGGCCGGAGACAAGATGGGTATTGGATACATCTCCCTAGGCCTGGTCGATGCCAGGGTTAAGGCCATAAAGATAGACTGTGTGGAAGCGACGGTGGAGAATGTCCGTGCCGGCGACTATGCCCTTGTCCGCCCGTTTCTGTTTGTGGCCAAGGGTGAGTATGCCCCCGAAGCCAGATCCTTTGTAGAGTTCGTGCTGAGCGAGGAGGGCAGGCGTATCCTCGCAGACGAGGGGCTGGTTACGGCAGAGTAGCGCCGCGCGTGATTACGGTCGGAGTGTGGACTCTGTCTCTTCTGCGAAGATTCCGGCCTTGTAGGTGATGAGTCGTAGATGAACAGGAAAGAGAAGTACGCTGAAATTGCTTTGACTGTTGTCGGGCTGACGTCAGTTGCGGTACTGGCCCTAATCATCATCTTCATCTTCCGGGAAGGCGCCCCCGCCTTGGCCAAGGTAGGGCTCTGGAACTTCATCACGGGCACCAGGTGGGCACCCGGCAAGAATGAGTTCGGCATCTTGCCGATGATCGTGGGGTCGTTCTTCGTCACGTTCGGAGCGCTGATCATAGGATTACCCCTCGGGCTCGGAGCGGCTCTGTACCTGTCAGAGTTTGCTCCAAAGAAGTCAGCCGCAGTGCTCAAACCCCTAGTGGAGATTTTGGCCGGGATTCCTTCGGTAGTGTTCGGTTTTCTGGGACTTACGGTTATTGTCCCCTTAATTCGCGACCGACTGGGCGGGCCAGGGTTTTCAGTCTTGGCATCTGCGGTGGTCCTGGGCATCATGATCCTTCCCACCATGGTCAGCGTCTCATATGACGCACTGCGGGCCGTGCCCGCCGCTTACCGTGAAGGCATGCTTGCAGTGGGGGCTAATCCGTGGCAGGCCGTGACCACCGTCGTGCTGCCGGCTGCCAAGTCAGGCATCTTGGCGGCTTCTATATTGGCGATGGGCAGGGCGGTAGGTGAGACGATGGCCGTGATCATGGTTGCGGGAAACGCAACCATAATTCCAGTTTCATTCCTTGATCCCGTCAGGACCATGACATCGAATATCGCTCTGGAAATGGGCTACGCTGCCGGGATGCACAGGCAGGCCCTGTTTGCCACCGGCATAGTTCTGTTTGTCGTTATAGGTGTGCTGAACACCGTTGCCAGAGCGTTCATCAGAAGCAAATGAGGCAGGAGCGTTGAGTATATGACGAGAGACCCAATCGCGAGATCAGGGAAGGCGGGCATCGCCTTGGTGCGCGCCTCGGCCTATGTGGCCGTCGCTGTCCTCGCGCTGATCATCGGCTATATCCTGGTGAGGGGCGCTCCCGTCATCACTCCGGAGTTCATATTCGGATTCCCTGAGAAGATGGGCAGGGAAGGCGGCATCTTTCCGAGCATCGTAGGTACCGTCGTACTCACGGTGATCAGCGTCTTAATAGCCGCTCCGCTGGGAATCGGCACCGCCATCTTCCTGACCGAGTACACGCGGGAAGGTACTTTCTCGCGGATCGTGAGGTACGGGACCGAGAGCCTTGCGGGAATCCCGTCCATCATATTCGGGCTGTTCGGGTTCCTGTTTTTCGTCATACAGATGGGCATGGGGTGGTCCATCTTGTCGGGCTCGCTAACTCTGGCCGCGATGATGCTTCCCACAATAGTGAGAACGGCGGAAGAGGCGATAAGGTCGGTGCCGGATTCGTACAGAGAGATAAGCTTTGCTCTCGGAGCCAGCAGGTGGCAGACCGTGACCTCCGTTGTGCTTCCGACTGCGGTGCCGGGTATCGCGACAGGTGTCATCTTGGCCATGGGCAGGGCAATCGGCGAAACGGCCGCGGTTATCTTCACTGCCGGGTCGTCGCTTAGGCTGCCTACGTCGCTGTTCGATCCTGTCCGCACCCTACCGGTTCACTTTTACATATTGGCGAGGGAGGGCATCTCGCTCGACAAAGCTTACGGGACAGCCGCGGTACTCCTCATTGCCGTGCTCCTAGTGAATTTCGCCGCTTATTACATGCTTCACCGCCTCTCGAAGAGGCGCTCGGCGGCAGGGAGGTAAGGTCATGAGCGGTGAGGTTCGCGCCAAGGTACAAGCGGTAGATTTCTCGTTCTTCTACGGCAAGGTGCAGGCTCTGAAGTCTCTCAACCTGTCCGTGCCCGAGAACTCGCTCCTTACCATCATGGGGCCGACCGGCAGCGGAAAGACGACCTTCTTGAAGGCTCTCAATAGGCTGAACGACAGGATCCAGGGCACTTCCCACACAGGGGAACTGGCGCTGAACGGGGAGGACGTGTACGGACGAGGTATTGACGTGGCCGACCTCAGGCGCACTGTGGGGATGGTTTTCGCCCTGCCTCTCCCTCTTCCTATGTCAATCTACGAGAACGTGGCGTACGGACCTAGAAAGCGCGGGATCTCGTCTAGAAAGAGACTTGACGAGATAGTTGAAGAATCGCTGAAATCGGCAGCTATATGGGATGAAGTGAAGGACCGCCTGAGTTCGCCTGCCCAGAGCTTGTCGGGAGGGCAGCAGCAGAGAGTTTCGCTGGCCCGCGTCCTTGCAGTTGAGCCCGAGGTTATCCTTCTGGATGAGCCCACTTCCGGACTCGACCCCATATCGACATTGCGCATCGAGGAGCTTCTCAGGGAGTTGTCAAAGCGGTATACGGTCATACTGGTTACCCATAACCCCGTGCAGGCCGCGAGAGTGCAGGGAGAGATCGCGTTCTTTTTCATGGGAGAGCTGATCGAGAAAGGGCCGGCTCGCCAGATGTTTACCCGGCCAAGAGACAAGCGCACCGAAGACTACATCACAGGCAAGTTCGGCTAGAAGGGTGGTAGGGATGGCAGAGACGCCGGAGCGAAACGGAGTTAAGGTCCGGGCTAAGGACTTCAGGCTCTACTACGGGGATTTTGAAGCGCTAAAGGGGCTCACCGCTTCTTTCCCCGATAAGAGCATCACTGCCATCATAGGGCCATCGGGCTGCGGCAAATCTACCTTCCTGCGGAGCATCAACAGGATGAACGACCTCATTGAGGGCGTAAGGACCGCAGGCGGGATCGACTACGCGGGCACCGACATTTACGGCCCCGGCGTAGACCTTACGTGGCTCCGATCGAAGATCGGGATGGTCTTTCAGCGGCCCGTGGCTTTTCCCTTATCGATCTATGACAATGTAGCGTGCGCGGCGAAGGTGCAGGGCGTAAAGAGGAAGAGTGACCTCGATCAGATTGTGGAGAGAAGTCTCAAGGGAGTCGGCCTATGGGATGATGTGAAGGATTCACTTCACAAATCTGCTCTGGGGTTGTCCTTGGGAAACCAGCAGAAGCTTTGCATCGCGAGGGCCATATCCACCGAACCCGACGTAATACTGCTGGATGAGCCCGCTTCGGCTCTGGACCCCGTTGCTACGCTCAAGCTGGAGGACCTCATGTGGCAGCTTCGAGAGCGGTACACTCTCGTGATCGTCACCCACAATATGCAACAGGCGGCAAGGGCGTCGGACTTCACCGTGTTCATGCTGAGTGGCGAAATAGTGGAGATGGGCCCTACCAAGGAGATCTTCACCAACCCGAGCGACCCGAGGACCGAGAAGTATGTAACAGGGAAACTGGTCTAGGCGTGGAGAACCTAGGTCTTGAAAGGATGGGAAGGGTATGCTGAATCCAAGGCGCCTCTTTGATAAACAGCTGACGGAGCTGGACGATGACCTCTTGGCCATGGGCAGGGAAGCCGAGGCCATGCTCGGCGACGCGATAAAGGCGCTTGACGAAAGAGACGTCGTTCTCGCCGAGGCAACCATTGAGCGGGACGACGTGGTCGACCAATACCGGTTCGACATCGAGATGCGGGCCATGGAGATCATCGCGACTCAGCAGCCCGCCGCCAGAGACCTCCGCCGGGTGTTCGCCGCTCTGTCTATTGCCAGCGACGTGGAGCGGGTGGGCGATTACTCGGTTGACATATGCAAGACCGCCAAGCGCCTTGCCGATAAACCGCTGTTCAAGCCGCTTATCGACATCCCGCGCATGGAGCGGATAGTTGTGTCGATGCTGAGGGAGAGCCTTGAGGGCTTTGTGTCACGCGACCTCGAGCTCATCGAAAAGATGATAGCTGAAGACGACGAGGTGGATCACCTTTACCGGCTCCTGCACGATGAGCTCTGCGACTATATGAAGAAAGACCCTTTGTTGGTTGACCAAGCGGCACAGCTGCTCCTCATCGCCCGTTACTTGGAGAGGATCGCGGACCACATCACCAACATCGGTGAGCGGGTCTGCTACGTGGAAACGGGGGAGCTTAGGGAGATACACCAGTAGAAGATCTGGGGGAAGATTATGGCGCGAACTACTTCAGAATGTACAACGGCTGAAGAGCGAGACCGGGGAGAAAGGTTTCTGGCTGCCTATCACGCTATCGAACAGGTTCTGCGGAAGATGATCGGAAGCGGCGATACGAAAGACAGTTTTCGCCATATGGTGGATGTTGCTGCTAAGGAAAACGCGGCAGTTAGGCGCTTTAAGGACGATCTCAGCGAGTTCGGGGAGCTCCGTAACGCCATCGTCCATGAAAGGGTGAGTCCCGATTATCTCATCGCCGTGCCCCTCCGAGAGACGGTAGAACGCATCGAGGAGATTGAGCGGGTTCTGGCAAATCCGCCGACTGTGTATCCGATGTTCCGCCGGGATGTAGTGGTCTTCGCGCCGGACGACAAGATGGAGGAAGTCTTCAGGGCCATGCGATCCACGGGATATACCCAGTTTCCCGTCTACCGTGACGGAGTCTACCAGGGCCTCTTGACGGACGGAGGTATTGCCGCGTGGGTAGCCCGCCTCATCGCGTCACAAGGCGATCGCGCCATGTCGCTTTCAGAAATCCCGGTTGAGGAAGTCTTGGCGAGCCAGAAGAATCCTCAAAGGGCACGGTTTGTATCGAGGGACACTACTTTGTACGAGGTTGAAGAGATGTTCAGAGAGAACTCGAAGGCTGAGAAACGGCAGATATCGGCCGTCCTCATAACTCACAGCGGGCACCCCCAGGAACAGCTCTTGGGTATCGTGACGCCGTCTGACATTCTTTCATTCCCGGGATAAGGAGAAGCCTATGACTATCGTATATCTAATTGGGCACAGAAACCCCGATACAGATTCCATCGCGTCGCCTATCGCGTACGCTCACTACAAGAATGTGATAGAGCCGGATGTGCAGTTTATTCCCACGCGCCTGGGGCCGCCTAACCGTGAGACTTCGTTTGTGCTTGACTATTTTCAGGTGCCGGCCCCGATGTTGCTTGAGAACGTGTACACGCAGGTGAGAGACCTTGCATTTGACCCGTCCGTCAATGTCAACGCCGGCGCGTCTATGCGCCAAGCCTGGGACCTTATGGTGGAGAGCGGGTACAAGAATGTCACGGTTGTGGACAGGCAAGGCAAGCTTACCGGCATCGTTACACTCGGCGACATCGCGGAAGCTTATCTAGAGTCTGACGGCGGCTTTGTCCGGGGGGCGGTACCCGTTGAGAACATCGCGGGGGCCCTAAAAGGGGCGATTGTTGTAAGCGGGCAAAAGGAGTTTCAGGGGATTGTGGAAGTAGCGTCTCAAGCGGGCACGCTGACTGACGCGATCGGAGTGCCTCGTAGAGGGGCGGGGACGCCGGTTCTCGTTATCGCGGGTGAAGGGCAGATTCACCCCGGCATTCTGGACACCCCCGGAACTCAAGTGGTCGTGATAGCCGGAGGGGCTACTCCCGCCCCGGGGTTTCTCTCTGCGGCGGAGCACCGGAACGTCACGGTGATCTCGACTCCTTACGCCACCTACGAGGTAGCGAGGCGAGTGAGCCAGAGCGAACCGGTATCTCACTTCATGACTTCTTCCGATCTCATCGCGTTCTCCCTTGACGAGCTGGTGGACGATATAAAAGAGACTATGCTCCGTTACAAATACAGGAGTTTCCCCGTCCTTGACGAGAACGGCCGGCCTGTGGGCAAGATCGGCAGGCGCCATGTTCTGGATTACTCGGGCAAGAACGTCATCTTGGTGGATCACAACGAGATGTCGCAGTCGGTCGAGGGTATAGAAGAGGCGCGTATTCTGGAGATCATCGATCACCACCGCATCGGAGCCGTTGAGACGGACCAACCCATAGTGTTTGTCAACAGGCCTCTGGGGTGTACGTCCACCATAATCGACGAGCTCTACCGGCAGCAGAATATCGTGCCCCCCAAAGAGATCGCCGGGCTCATGTGTGCCGCTATTCTTTCAGACACCCTGGCTTTCAAGTCGCCCACTTCTACCGAAGAAGACGAGGCGGCAGCTTTGCGGCTTGGGGAAATCGCCGGTATCGACATCGAAGAGTTTGTGAAAGCCATGTTCAGTGCCGGCACTTCTATTGAGGGCAAGACCGAGAGCGAAGTTTTCTTCGATGATTTCAAGGAGTTCCGGATCCGCAAGCTCAAAATTGGGGTAAGCCAGGTCAACATCTACCATACCGATCTCGCGCCTCTTAGGCAGCGGCTCTATGCTTTCATGCACCATCTGCAGGCCGAGCGGGAATATGACCTGCTGCTGCTCATGCTTACCGACATAATCGGCGAAGGCTCGGAGTTTCTTGTAGTAGGCAGCCAAGCGGAGATCATCGAACGGGCTTTCGGCGTGAGCCTCAAGCAAACGCAAACGCCCATCTTTTTGCCCGGCGTGATATCCCGCAAGAAGCAGGTGATCCCGCGGATCATACGCGCGATCAACGCCATGTAGCCGGCGAGAGCCAGAGAAGGGGGAACTCACTGTGACAGAACTTAAGCATCAGGACTGGATTCAGAGGGGCCTCGAGGAACTGGACGGGTGCCAGGAGGAACTGGTTGACCTCATCTCGCGCATAACCCAAGTGCCCGCACCCAGCCATGATGAGGCGGAGCGCGGCAGGTTTATTGCGGGGATTATGAGAGAGTTCGGCTTTCCGCTTGTCCAAACAGACCCGGTAGGCAATGTCATCGGCTTCTTCCCGGGAAAAGATGATTCCAAGGTCATAGTGAGCATGGCTCACATCGACACGGTATTCCCGAGAGAAACCGACCTTACGGTAAAGAGAGACGGCAATATCCTGGCGGCTCCCGGTATTTCCGACAACACGGCGTCGGTTGGCCAGATGCTGCTTGTCGGCCGCATATTCGCCAAGAATGTGCCGCTTCCGCACCCGGTGCTGCTGATCGGTAACGTGTGTGAGGAGGGCCTCGGTGACCTCAAGGGTGCCAGGTATTTCTGCAGCCATGTGACCGATTACGATTTCGGAGGGTTCAAACTGGACCCCTCCAAGCTGGTCTTCCTCAACATAGACGGCGGATTGGGCGGGCTTATCAACGGGGGCATCGGGTCTCGCAGGTTGCGCATTGAGTTCAAGGGTGAAGGCGGCCACTCGTGGGGCGCGTTCGGGAAGTCCAGCGCGATTCACGGGATGGGGACTGCCATCGCGGGAATCGCGAAGATCAAGGTGCCGTCGAACCCCAGAACCAGCTATAACGTTGGAGTCGTATCGGGCGGACACTCCGTCAACTCCATTGCCCAGGATGCCTGGATGCTCCTGGATATGAGGTCGGTCAGCACCGAGCCTCTCCGGGAGCTTGAGAAGGAGGTCATGGAGGTGCTCGACGCGGCGGCAGCCGAGACCCGCACTACGTACACTGTCGAGGTCGTAGGCGACCGCCCAACCGGAAGCATTTCTCCCGATTCTCCCCTGGTCAAAGGCATCCTCGAAGTGGGTAGAGAACACGGGTTGGAGCTGAGGCTTTCGGCTTCCAGCACCGATTCGAATATCCCGTTGGCCAACGGCTGGCCGGCCGTGACCATGGGCTTTAAGCGATCCGAGAACGGCCACCGCACCTCTGAGTATCTCTACATTGACTCTCTGGTGCCGGGCATCAAGTTCCTCTTGGCATGCTACGAGGGACTGCTGTACGATCGGTTTTAGCAGCAGGGGTTTTGTTTCGCACCCGCGGCCGTCGCGCGCCGGAAGGCGTGGCCGCTTCGGCGAGTGAAACCAGCTGCAACCAACTGCGGTAGGGAGGACACCTTTGTTACGTGACGAGACGGAGGCGCTTCGAAGGATCCGCCTGGTAGCTGTTGATCTGGACGGGACTCTCCTTAACTCCAAGGGGGGTCCCTCTTGGCATACAAGGACTGTAGTGAGAAAGGCCTCGAAGTACGGTGTCTCAGTTGCGATTGCCAGCGGCCGCTCGAGCTTCAACACCTCCAGAATCGCGTGGTGGGTGGGCGCGAGGGGGCCGCAAATCGCGGTCAACGGAGCACACGTGCTGTCTCCTAACGCCAGGCACGATTGGCAGTTCATCCCCATGCAGGCGGACGCGCTCAAAGCGCTCCTATCCATGCTCCGCCGGATTGGCGCCACCTTTGAGGCCACGCTGCGGGGGCGTGTGGCTGTTGAACGCCCTCTTGTGCCCGGAAGGCGTGCCAGGCCCCCAGGGCTGCGCGTGTTGTCGGGTTTTTTGGGGTTGACCGTCGCTGCGCCGGTCACGGTGTTGCCTGAAGGTGCGGTTGACGACCTTGCCGGAGAAGTCGCGAAGATCTACACCGATGCGCCTCCGGACAAGGTGAAGGTTGTCATGGAAGCCGTAGAGCGTGACTTTGGCGGCGTTCTGCGCTCTGTGATAACTCGCACGCACGCGGGCGAGACCCTCTTGGAGATCATGGATGCCTCAGTCAACAAGGGACAAGCCCTCCTCATGGCGGGGGAGCGGCTCGGATTGGCGCGTGAAGAGATCGCCGCGATAGGAGACGGAAACAACGACGTCGAGATGATCGAGGCCGCGGGGGTTGGCGTAGCGATGGCTAACGCTGCCCCACGGCTTGCTCATGCAGCAGATTGCTTCACTCTTTCATGCGACGATGACGGCGTGGCACACTTTCTGGAACAGGTTTACCGGGCGAAAGGCTAGGTGCATCCTCCTCCACCCGCGCAAGCGCAGGCGCACGCACACGATACGCAGGCACACGCGCAAGCGCAGCTGGGCGGGGTGAAGCCTCCGCCACCGCCTCGCCCGCTCCGGGCGCCGCCTCCGGTGCCGAAGAACCTGGTAGGAGGAACCGCAGGTCTAAAGACTTCCTCCGTAACCTCTCTGAAGTCCTCTTGACGATCGCCGATGAGCCCGCCGTATATGCCGCTATACTGGCCGAATATGGAGCCGGGCCACATGTAGTACATGTAGCCAAACGGCCTGTTGAACATGAACCCGTACAGCCACCAGTTTGGCAGGGCATCTGCGGTCCTGTCGCGCGGGAACTCCTCTTCGGCCGCCTGCATCCGGTCTTCGTCCTGCAAGAGCCACAGCATGTTCCGGTCCATAGCCTCCAGCTTCAGTTCGGGAGTGCCCGCGGCCGTGACTTCGTCCCACATCTGCCGGATGAGTCCTCTGTAGAATTCTTCGGTATCGCGGCGGCAGTAGGGTTTCAGTTTCTCGTTCAGCGCGACCGCCAAGTATCTGAAGCAGGGGATGAGCTTCTTCGGGTCAATCTCGCCGGTGAAACGGTCCACGGCCTCCACAAACAACCTCTCGGCCTCTTCCAGGTTTTTCGTGTTATCCACGGAAACCCGCAGCGGTTCGGTTGAGGTGACTCTCAAGACACCTTTCTTGACGAGGTTGAAGAGGAGCAGGGTTAAGGTTTTCTCGGGCGGCTGCTTGAGCAAGATAGAGACCTCAACGGGAGAAAGCGTCTCGTTGACCCCAACGCCCTCCATGCGCACCTCCGGAGACGAGTAAGCCTCGCGATTGTTGGCCCTTATCACCGCCATCACGATTCCGGCTACAAATATCATGCCAAATACGCCGATAAGAGGGTCAAGTCCGCGGTTGTCGGAGAATCCGGGTATCCCGGGTGCGATAGGGGTAGGGCGCGGGTCCTCCTTGACCGGGAGGGTGACGTACTTTTCCGGAAAACCGATGTTGATGCTTACCTTCTCATTCGCCTTGAGGTCGCTGAACTGCCAGGTGACCACATACGCTCCTTCTTCGGTCTGCGCGATGCCGTCCCAAAGTCGTGAGCCCGTCCTGATTTCGGACTTCTCTACGGCTCCCGGCAATATCACCGCGATATCCTGGGTTTTGACAGTTGACGACCACCACGCCGGAAAATACTGCATGGTAACGTAACCTTCGTTGCGGGTGTCGGGGAAAATGAAGTTCGGGATTTCCGCCGTGACGGTGAATCCCATGCCCGTGCCGGGCTTAATCGAGAAGCCTTTGAGAGTGACCACGTACTCTCCGCCTGAGCTTCTCACATTAAAGTCAACCTTGTTTCCGTCATCGTCTACGACCGAGGTGACCCTCGTAGATGAAGTCGGGAGGCCGGCCCAGATCTCTGTCCCTGCATCGGTCGACGATGCCTCTACGAAGAAGTCGAAGTAGCGAACCAGGGTGACCGACCCGTTTTCGTTAATCGTCAGCTGGTCTTGTTGCTTGGGGATGTGGAAGTAGAAAGAAGCTTCAGCTGAGCTGGGAAAAAAGACCGCCAACGCCACTAAGGTCACGATCAGAAGAAACGCCGCCGCTTTTCGCCTGTTCATAGGTGGGCACCTCCCGTGTGCGTTATTGATGATTCCCACAGCTGCGGCATTGCTCGCGAGTTGCCTGTCGCCCTCTAAGGGGGCCCAGGCCTATCTCAGAGGCTCAGCCACACTACGTATTACGTCCAACCAGCCTTCTTGGAGCAGTCCAAGTCTCCAAATTGCGACGCCTCCCAGGCCGTGCCGCTTCGCCAGCGAGACCCGGGCGGCCAAGGATCGGTCGCTTTCAGTGTATGCGTGGAAAACGGTTTCACCGTCAGACCATGTGGAGTACTCGCACGCGAACTCAGGGGAGTAGGTTCTCTCAACTCCGTCCGGGCCAACCGGATCTCTTGCCGCCGGCGTCAAAACCTTTCGCGCGCCTTCGGTGTTTTCCGAGTACACCGTGCCGTAGGCAGGCAATCCCAGGATGATCTTGTCGGCCGGTACTTCTTGGATCTCCAGCCGGATGGCTTCATCTACCATCTTCCAGGGCGCGGTCGGCGTGGGTTTTCCCGGTTCCTCGTACCCGTAGGCCATAAGGATTACCGAGTCTGCCTTGCTGCCGAGGGCTTTGTGGTCGTATCCCTTGTAGACGCTATTTTGCGGATGAAGCACCACGGAGAGGGGGATGTCCGCGAGATAGGTCTTGAGAGTATCCACGAATGCGGTGAAGTTGGCAGCGTCCTTTTCGGCATCTTCAGGATCGAAGCCGAGGCCCTCGAAATCCAGGACGGCACCGTCAAATCCGGCTGCCGACGACGCGATGGAGGTGGCCAGCCGCTGTCTTTTTGCCGGACTGCCAAGGATGTCCGAGAGGTTTCCTCCGGCATTATCTGCGTAGTACATGGCATAGGCCTTTGACTTGGTCGCCCTGAGGAGCATCATAACGCTTCCCCAGCCGTCGGGGCGCGAAAATCCTGAGACGTGCCCTTCAGATGTTATGCGGCCGTTTTCGCTCACCGCAAACCACCCGAGGATGGCACCTGTAATATGCGACGCCGGTGTCTCGGGCCCCGGCTCTAGGGGGTATGGGTACGTATCGCCAAAGAGATCTTGCCAACTCGAGTAGCCTGTGGTTCCAAGCGCGTAGAATCCCCATACGGGCACCGGCGACTTAGGCGACTTCACCCAAGCAGTGTATGTATCCGGTTCCCAGTTCACCTCAAACCCCATTGCCTCACTGAAGAACCTCAGCGGAATTACGGTGTGGTCTCCTGACAGGCAAGGCGGCTCCGGCAGGATCACTTCCGCTTCATTTACCCTAACGGTGGAACTGCCCAGCACGAGGTCTATCGAGATGTCGCCCTTCTGGCAGCGTACGCTTCCCGATTCATCCCAGGTCACCGTGAACCCTAGGGCTTCGGACAGGGCTCTCAGCGGGACCATCGTCGTCGAGCCCATGAGGAACGGCTGTATAGGGAACGCAACCGGGAGGTCGTCAAGGTATACATTGACGGCTCGACCACTTGACTGAGACGTGTTTACGGCAGGCGGCCCATTCGGAGCGGCGGACTGCTGCGGGTTGCCTGATGCTGCAGCCCCGCCTGAACTCCAGGCAATCGCGAGTATAAGTGCGGCCAGAGCGCCTGCCGCGATCTTGCTTTTCAGTGGAAACCGATGTCGGAACATATGCCAGATTCTCCCCAATTCTATGAACTTCTCTCAGGGTTAGTTATACCATGCTATTCCTCATGTCAGATAGGTTGACGCAGGACGAGGTTCGCGCGGGCGGCGACAGCGAACCGATCCTCTGTGCTTTGTGTGCATCAGGTCGCTGGCCCGGCATCCGGTGTCAGACGCGGTTTGATAGATGCGTCGGGATGACTCTAGATCTCCCACTTCATCCGCAGTGCCTGTACGGCGATGGAGTGCTCCGGCGTGCCTTCAAGGGCGCTCAAGACCTGAGTTATGTCGAAAGGCGAGTCCGGCTTGGACAGTGCCTCTGCAAGCTGAAGCAGGGCCGTGACCGCGCTGCCCATTCGGACGGACGCTTTAGCCAGGCCGTCGAAGTCGATTCCCGACGGCCCCACGTAACACTCTGAATGCGGTCCCGTGGCCGCCAATAGATAGAGTGGGACGAAAGCATCGTCAGCCGTGCCAATCCTCGCTCTCGCCATAAGGCAGAGAAGAGTGCTCCTATGGGACGTATCTCTGAACGGGAGCCACCTTATTTCATCCGCGAGACTAGTGTTTGACATCTTCGGCCTCAAAGAAGTACTCCATTGGCAGTTCCGGGAATCCGAGTTTGAGTGCGGCGATAAATCTGGAATTCGGAGAGCGCAGCCCCCTTATGATCCTCGAGAGTGACGCCTTTGACACCCCCATCTTTCTGGCGAGTTCCGCTTGCGTCATCCCGCTGGCGCGGAGCGCTGTTCTCAGGCGGGAAGGAGAGAAGACGTTCATCGCGTTCACCTCTGTTGCCTGTAGGGAACAACAACAGTATAGGAATAGTGTTGATATGAGTCAACGCGAATCGTTCGACAAAGACTCTGGACGGTGTTGCCGAATGTCAACTGCCCGTATACACTTGGGCTATGGGAATCGGCGAGACTATCAAGAAGAGGCGGATCGAGCTGGGTATGAGCCAGCGTCAGCTGGCTTCCGTTTCGGGCCTCAGCAATAGCGAGATATCCAGGATTGAGGCGGGAGATAGGAAGCGCCCGTCGCCTAGCGTTTTGCATGCCTTATCTGCCGCGCTCTGCATTTCGTACGATGTCCTCATGCGCGAGGCCGGCCACCACCCCCTCGACAACGTAGAGACCAAAATGCCCGGGTGGGTGTACGACCTTCCACCGGACCTATACCAATTTGTGAGGGATGAAGCATCGCGAGACTGGGCTTACGTTAGGCTCGCGAGGGGCTTGAGCGAGAAGGATCTATCGCCCTCCGAATTGGAAGCCATTGTGACTACGTGGGTTGATGCCAAGAAGCGCTACGAGAGAGGGTCTAGGCGGAAGTAGGAGCTAGGGAAGTCGGGGCATTGCACGTAGGGAAGCAATGGATCGAAAGTATTGCTCATAGTGAGCAGGTCGGCCGGGGCATTGCATATAGGAGTGCATTGCACCGCAGCGAGCAATGGCCGGGAAGTATTGCACGTAGGGAAGCAATGGATCGAAAGTATTGCTCATAGTGAGCAGGTTGGCCGGGGCATTGCTCATAGGAGTGCATCGCACCACAGAGTGCAATAGCCCGGAAGTATTGCACCACAGCGAGCAATAGCCCGGAAGTATCGCTCCTCAGAGAGCAATAGAGCAGAGCCTACTCGGGCTCGACCTCCACTATCATCTCTATCTCCACCGGGATGTTCCTCGGAAGTCCCGCCATACCTACCGCAGACCTCGCGTGCCTGCCCTTCTCGCCGAAAACCTCGACGAACAGGTCTGATGCGCCATTGATAACCTTAGGCTGATCGCCGAAGTCATCTGCGGAGTTGACCATCCCCAAGACCTTCACTATGTTCTTTACCTTATCCAGATCCCCAATGGCCGACTTGAGAGTCGCGAGCAGGGCCAATCCGCAGCTTCGAGCAGCCTCGTATCCCTGCTCCACAGTAAGGTCCTTACCGACTTTCCCGACCCAGGTCTCTTCTTCACCGTTGCAGCCGTGGCCTGACAGGTAGACCATGTTGCCGACTCGTTTCCACAACACGTAGTTGGCCATAGGCTTCCTGCCAGTGGGGAGGACGTATCCGAGCTCTTTGATGCGCTGCTCAGCGTTCATAAGGAACCTCCTTCATGCTTCGGGTTGCTCCAGGATGTCTACCGTATTATCCCAGGCGTACGAAGGGGATGTCCAGATGCCCAGCGAAAAGAGACTCGTCGCGAGTACGTAACCATCGCGCCGTAGGCACAGACTGATGAGAGCGGAATAACGATAGAGATTGATCGGTTGTTGTTATGCACCACATCATGTCAAGGGGGCTTCACCATGTCGGAATCGAGGTTCGCCAAAGCTCACGTGGGAAGAAACGGAATGGTCGCGGCGGCTCACCCTTTGGCCGCGCTTGCAGGCATTGAAGCGCTTAAGGAGGGGGGGAACGCGATGGACGCCTGCCTCACCATGGCTTCGGTTACAGCGGTAGTCCTGCCGCACATGTGTGGGCTGGGCGGCGACGTGTTCTTCATATACTACGACGCCGGTACCGGCACGATTACGGCGCTGAACGGCAGCGGAGCCCCGGGCGACAACTCCACCCTCGACTTCTTCGCCGGCACCGGCCCGATTCTTCCGCAAGATGGTATCTTCTCGGTGGCCGTTCCCGGCGCACCGCTGGCTTACCAGTTGGCTGACAGGCGGTTCGGCACCTTTGGCCTGAAGAAGTGCTTTGAAAAAGGCGCGAAGGTCGCTGAGGAGGGGTTTGTGGTTTCATCGGAGTTCGCGCGAGCCGTAGCTGCAGATAGGGCCAAACTTGCCAAGTTTGATGAAGCCGCTGCCACCTTCTTGCCCGGCGGCGAGCCTCCCAAGCCGGGCACGCTCCTTAGGCAACCGGATATGGCGCGCACGCTGCGAGCGTTTGGCGAGAGTGGCGCTGAGTATATGTATAAGGGTCCGTTCGCCGAAAGGTTCTACGAGATGAATGACAAGATGGGAGGGACCTTTGCCGGAGGCGAGTTCGCACGGCATCTCGACGATCCTGACGGTTTCTATGAGCCCATCAAGACCTCTTACAGGGGATATACTGTTCTGCAGACTGCGCCTGTCTCCCAAGGTTTCATAGTGCTTGAGGAGCTCAACCTTCTTGAGGCCTTTGACATGGCCGCTCTCGATCCCGCGGGCGCCGAGGCCATTCACCTGATGGTTGAGGCGAAGAAGATAGCCTTCAGAGACAGGAACGCTCATGCGGGAGACCCTGCGGCGAGCGGTTTTGATGTTTCCAGATATATCTCCAAGGATTACGCGCGCGACGCCGTCACGTCAATCGACCGGAACAGGGCTGCGGCGGCGAAGGGCCTCTCCGGCGGCGGCGATACTACCTCATTTGTGGCTTGGGACAGTGCGGGCAACTGCTGTTCGTTCATCCACAGCAACGCGTTTTCCTTCGGGTCGGGCGTGATGGTACCCCGTACCGGCGTCCTCTTGAACAACAGAGCCGGCAGGTCGTTTGTTCTCGAACCCGGCCACCCGAACTGCCTTATGCCCGGTAAGCGCCCGATGCACACCCTCAACTGCTATATGGTGCTGAAGGACGGCGCTCCGTTCATTGTCGGCGGGACTCCCGGTGGAGACGGGCAGCCTCAGTGGAATATGCAGATGCTGAGTCTGATGTTGGATTACGGCCTTGGCCCCCAGGACGCGGCGGAGTTCCCCAGGTGGACCTCTTCGCCGGGCACGGATGTCATCGGCCTGGGAAAACCCTATGAGTTGAGGCTCGAGTCCAGGTTCCCCGATGAAACCCTGAGGAAGCTCGCAAGCATGGGCCACACGGTGAAGGCAGTGGGACCCTTTGCCGGCGGAGGCGGGGCGCAGATAATCATGAAGGATCCGAACACCGGCGCCCTCATAGCAGGCTCGGACAGAAGGGTCGGAGGCCTGGCTCTAGCATACTGACAATCCTGATTTCAGGATATTGGAACATGCCCACCGTTGCGGGTTACCTCTTCTTGGCGGACAATGTACTGGTGGTCGTTAGTCATATGAGAGATCAACGGTGGGGGCGCGGAATTGGATAGAGAGAACCGGGAGAAGAGTTGGGTTCCCAGTATTGTCGTACTTTCGCTGGGTTGGCTTTTGCTGTACGCCACGAGGACGGCGCTATCGTCTGCTCTTAAGGATATCGGAGACTACTGGGGCCTATCCCAAGGGTTCTTGGGATTTCTCACGTCTTCGTTCTTTTTGGCCTACACCATACTGCAGATTCCGTCCGGTTTTCTTGCGGACAAGTTCGGTTCCAGGCGAGTGCTCCTCTCCGGGTTTGGGATTCAGGCGGCAGGGCTGTTATTGGGTGCAGTATCTAGCAGCCCCTATCAGTTCCTCCTAGCGAGAGTGCTCACCGGCGCGGGCCAAGCTTCGTATTTCGCATGTCAGCAGGCTATAGTGAGTTTCACGGTCCCGGCCGAGCGAAGGTCGCTCGCCATGGCCATCACTACCGGCGGTGCGGGCGTGGGCAGCGCGGTCGGCTTCGTGCTCGGCAACTTCCTCTCCAGCGCCGGTTACGGATGGAAAACGCCGTTCGTCGCGTTAGGTATTGCGTCGGCCGCGTTCATCTTCCTAGTCTTGGCGGCGGTGCCTAACCCCAGAGTGCGGACATCGGGCAGCGATGCGGCGGAACCCTCCGTGTCGACCAAGGACGACCAGCCTTCGTCCGCAGCCCCGTGGGTTTTCCTGGCCCTGATGTCTGCCGCCCACTTCCTGTCCATGTACGGGTTCTACGTAATGCTGACCTGGATGCCCTATTACCTTGAAACCGCCCGCGGGCTTGAGGGAGGCCTCGCAAGAGTCATCCCGATAGTGATGCCTCTCATCATGGCTCCGGCCACGATCATTGGAGGGACTGTAGCAGACAGAAAGCAGGACAAGACCTTCGTATTGAGATGCGCGATGCCCGTGGCGTCGGTTGCCATAGCCCTTATACCCGGCATGAGGAGCCCGGCTGCGCTCGCTTTCGCGTTGGGGCTGTACGGGGCAACGGGCAAACTGGTCATTGACCCGGGCCTGGTTGCATCCGTTGCCGAACACTCGCCCGCCCGGACTCGCAACACCGTACTGGCTCTCTTCAATTTCTGGGGAGCATGCGCGATGTCCGTCGCTCCTGCCGTGACCGGGTCTATAGCCCAGGTCACGGGCAGTTTCGACGTCAGCTTCTACGCGGCCGGGCTGCTCAACCTCTTTGGATTGGCAGCCTTCCTGGCCGGAGTCAAAGCTGTCAAGAAGCCTATTTCGTCTTCGCGGTCACTGACACATTCCTGACCAGCGCATAGGGGAGGCTAATCCCCCACATGCTCTTTGTTTCGCGACTCAGAGCCGCCAGGTGATCCTTAAGGTGCGTGAACGCGTTAGCCGAGAACATGCAGTCTCTGACTCGTCCGACAGGCTTGCCGTCGACCACGAGGAAGCCCATGGATATGTTCCCGCTGACCTGGCCTGAGTACGGGTTACCTGCCCAAGCGCCCATTGTGGCGTCGATGATAATGCCGCGCTTGATCCCGGCAAGAAGGTCATCTTTGGAGGTATCTCCGGCTTCAACAAGCAGGTTGTTGGGCTCGATTCCCCCAATTCCGCCGGTCCCGATGGGCTCTCGGCCGAGTTTCTGTGCCGAATCCAGGTCAAGGAGATACTCACCGATCACCCCTTTGTCGATGAGGGAGGTGCGCCGGCACGCTACTCCTTGGCCGTCGTACATGCGGCTGCCTACGCCGCCATCCATAGAGCCGTCTTCCACTATTGTGAGTTTGGGTGAAAAGGCCTGGTCGCCAAGGCGGCCGGCGAACGGACTCACTTTGCGGGCGACCGCTTTACCGTCCAGGCACGCCAGAATAGGAGAGATCAGGTCGCCGAAGCCCCTCGGGGTGAAGAGCACGTCGTAGATACCCGTCTCGATGGGCACGATCTTCCTTGCCAACTCGAACTTGGCGCCGATTTCCTCTTTAGTCTTCTCGATATCCCAGTCAAAGTCCGTAGACGAGTGGAAGTCATAGATATCCACCAGGTTCTGGCCTTCCGCGAGAGTGACGTAGGTAAGCACGTTGAGCACTGTCCGTTCCCAGGAGGCACAGAGCCCATTGGTATTGGCGATGGAACTCCTCTGCACCGATTTGGTGAACCTGAGGCACCCGTTCACGTCGGGGTGAAGGGCCTTTAGGAACTCGGTAATGTCTCGACCTGCCTCAATCATCTGCTCCAAGCTGAGGCCCGCGAGTTTTTCAGAGTATACGGAGGGCTTTGATGCCGGGAGAGGTTCAGGGAAAGCATATGCGACCGGCGCCCCGTACTCTGTTAGGCGGATCGCCTTGTTCATGACGTCCGCGCCGCCCTCTGCTTTCGTCGACCTCGCTACTCCCAGGTGGCCGCCTTTTATCGCTTGCGCCGCGTATGAGAGGCTTTCCGTGTTCTGGATGCTTTTTAGCCTGTTGAACTCGTAATTCAGCTCGACGTTCCGGGATTCGTCCAGCGACAGTGTCGCGTCTGCACCGGCCTTTCGCGCTTCTTCAAGGGCTCTTTGCATCATTCTCCCTCACCTCCGATAACAACCTTTTGAATGCGTATATGCGGCGATCCGTCGGCAGTCGGGAGAGGGCTCTGGCTGCCTTTTCCGCATCCGCCTGCCGAGTTCAGGATCGTGAAGTCGTTTCCAATCATGTCGATGCTCTGCAGAGTTGTGAAGACGTTGCCGGTCAGGGTGACATCCCGGACGGGTTCGGCAATGGATCCGTTCCGTATCATGTTGCACCTTGACGCCGTGAACGTGAACATCTCGCCGTTGGTCTCGCCACCGTAACCTCCGTCTACGTACACTCCCAGGCGAACACCCTTCAGCATGTCTTCTAGAGAGTGTTTGCCCTGCTCGATGCAGGTGGTCCGCATCCGCACGATAGGGGGGAACCTGTAGGTGATCGCCCTGGCGTTGCCGGTCGGCTTTTCTCCCATTTTCATGGCGCTTTCCCTGCAGTGGAGGTGGCCTACTACCGCGCCGGACTTAACTAGGTAAGTCTTCTGCATGGGGACGCCCTCGTCGTCGTACTTGGACTCGCCCCGGTTTCCGCCTTCAATGCCGCTATCGAATATGTGCAGGTCTTCCGGGCCGTACTTGGTTCCGATCTTCAGCCGCTCTTTCATGCGCTCGTCCTCATCCAGGGAGTCGGCTTCAGACAGGTGTCCGAAGGCTTCGTGCACGAAAAGGCCTGCCATCTCGGGAGAAAGAATCACCGTATACTCGCCCGCTTTTACCACGGGCGCGTAGAGCATCCCTTTCGCCGCTTTGGCGGCCTCCAGGATCTTTTCTTCCAGTCCCAGGGCAACGCCGAAATCAGAGTTGGACCCGAACCTCGCGCTCTCCTGAGTCGTGAGGCTCCCTTTGGTGGCGACCGCGGTTACCATTCCGCCCAGGTCCATCTTTTCTTGGTAGATGTATGTCCCTTCCGAGTTCGCGAAGTGGAGGTGAGTGTGCCGGTCAAAGTACCGCACCGTGCTCGACGTGATTTCATCTTGAGAAAGGGCCAGGTTGTTGTACTTTTCAAGTAGACTCACTTTCTCTTTCAACGGCACCGCGAACGCCGCTGCCTTGAACAACCCGTGAACCTCGTCCTCAACAGGGTCGACGGGATATAGGCGGATATCTTTCTTGAGCAGGTCTCCCAAGATCCTCGCTTGCGCGCAGGCTTCCTCTACTTTGCGCTCAAGGTTGTCGAGTTTGTTGAACGACGCGAATCCCCACCCGCCGTTGACTAGGGCTCGGACGTTGCCCCCTGCGGACACGGTCTCTGAGACCTGGTCTATGTCTTTGCCCCTGAAGCCTATGTAGACTTGCTCGGTCTCTTCAATCCTGATCTCGCAGTACTCAGCCGTTGACCTCTTGAGCGCCCGCCTCATTAGGTCTTTCATGGTTTTCTGCAAGTCGCGTTTCCTCCTCTCGTCCGAAGGTCTTTCTACGGAAGTGAGAGACTTACCTACTTTGATCTGAAGCGGCCTTAAGAACAACCACTTGTCTTTAAGAAACCGTAACATTCAGATGCTATACTTACCACGTGTGGGATTTGACCTATGCTGGGAGAGGGTTGCCTTGAAGAAAGCCGTTACTGTAGTCTTGGTCGCGATAATGCTGATGGGTACGATAGGCGGTGTGCTGCTATTCATCATCCCTCGCAGGCCTGCGTCTACCGATCCGTTCGAGGACGTGCCCGACCCTAATATTAAGTCCTACCGATATGCTGACTTTTCGGGGATGGACCTCACCGAGTTGGATCTCTCCGGCGCCGGTGATGACTATCTCACGTTCACATACGATTCCGCAACAAAGTGGCCTCCCGCGGAGAAGATGCCTCAAGGCTTTTCTCCCGAGGAAATGCTCGAGATGGGGAAGAACCTTGGGCTCGGCCTGAAGGCGCTGCACGAGTCGGGTATTACCGGCGAGGGAGTCTCGGTGGCCGTGATCGACAAGCCGATCCTAAAAGACCACGAGGCTTACGCGGATAACATCGAGTATATCGAGGTGAAGCCGGGCGACGAGAAGATGAGCCGGACGCACTTTCACGGCGCCGCGTGCGCGTCGATTCTGAGCGGCACCTACGGAGTCGCCCCCGGTTCGAAACTCTATTACTTCGCGGTCCCCGATGACGGCGAGCCATATACGCGGTATGCCGAGGCCATGGACATGCTTTTGGAGATTCAAGCGGGCTTGCCGGAGGATGGGAAGATCCGCGTGGTCTCGGTGTCTCACGGAATCGACCCGCAAGGACCGGGAGCCTCTGCGTGGGCCAGTGCGATTAAGAAAGCCGAGGAACAGGGCATTATTGTTGTCTACCCCGGCATGCCCGGGCTGAGTTTCACCGGCGCGGGAGCCCTTCCGGGAAAGGACAGGGATGATCCGGCCAGCTATCAGATGTGGAGCTGGACTTTGGCTAAGCAGCAGATAGCCGGGAAACTCGAAAGCTCCGGCGCTACTACCTTCGAGGCGGCCAGGGAAGAGCTGAAGAAGATGCTCACCTCGGATCCTGAACTCGATTGGCTGCAGGCGGACGCGATCACCACGTTCATCTACATGATGGAGATTGCCAAGCAGGACGAAACGGTTACCTATGACACTTACCTCTGGTCGATGACCGCGGGAGTGAGCGGGATGGTCGCGGTGCCGGCAGACTTCGTTACGGTGGCGAACAACTCATCACCCACTTCATACACGTACTACGGTGCGGGCGGACTCAGCTGGGCGACGCCTTACCTGGCCGGGATGATGGCCCTGGGCTTACAGGTGAATCCCTCGGCGACGGCTGAGGAGATCTATGACGCCATCCGTTCCACGGCAACGCCGCTTTGGCAGATAGGGCTTTGGGGAGACTTGGTGAGCCCCGGCGCGTTTGTGGACGCGATGAGGTAAAATCCGTGCCCGGCGTTATCCTCCCGAAATGACAGGCAGGATAACTACGGTATCGCCGCTTGCGAGAACGTATGACGGATCGAACACGGTCTCTCCGTTGACTACAAACGACTGGATGTCTGCAGGTGGGATGCCCAGTATATCCGCCAGATTGCCCAGGCGTGTCCCCGGCGGTACCGAAGACTTGGCGGCAGCACCCTTTCTCGACTCCGGGGGCAGGTAGAATATTAGATGGCCCAATACCTCGACGCTGACGGGCATCGGGTTAGCTCACCCCGCAGCTCAGCACTCTCTTCTTTATGCCGAGTCTCTCGGGATATTCGCTTAAGTGCAGGCGCTCGAGCGCCTGAAGGGTCGGCAGACCTTCGTGATCCCATCCTCGAACGTCGTAGTACTCGTTCAGCATCTCCCCGAGGAAAGGGAGCACACCCTTTGCCCTCCCAGACGGGCGCGGCTCCGACAGGAGCCTGGGGGAGAGTGTGTCGTCCTTGCGCGTAACGCCGAGAGCAACGTTGCAGAGCCGGCGTAGGTTGAAAGCTCTTTCGCCGCAGTCCAGAAGGTCTTGGACACTCATCGACCAGCCGAAACAGCAGTTGATCCAGGTCGCCATCTCCTCCGGGGTAACCTGAGCCCGCAGGACGAACTTGCAGATGCCCAAGGCGTTGAACGTAACCATGAAGTCCTGCATTCTGGCCGTAATAACAGCCTTGTCTCTGCTGCTTAAGTTCGCCGGATCGACATCGAGGTTCAGGTTCTCCTTCTTGTAGTTGCCTGTCTCAATGTAGTAGGTCATTCCCTCAAGGTGGCACGCTCCCCGGTTGCCCGTGGCGTAGTTCGCGGCCATGCTGGTGTACGCGCGAGGGTCATGGAGCGGTACCTCTAGACCCTTAACGTGCACCGCAAATTCCTCGGCAAGAGGTCCTAAGTCTTTCGCCGCGAGCTTCACGCCCTTGGCCAAAATGGCGCCCAAGCCCCTTTGGTGGGCAATCTCGTCTATGAGGTAAAGGATTGCTTCGCCGTCGCCCCACTTCAGCGGCCGCCCCGCAGTCTCTTCGTCGATGATGCCGCGCTCATATGCTTCCATGGCGAAGGCGATGACGTTTCCCGCCGTGATAGTGTCCATGCCCAATCTGTTGGCCAGGTCGTTTGCCGCAGATATATAGCTCGGGTCTTCGCAAAGGCAGAGCGAGCCAAAGGCGCCCAATGTCTCATACTCGGGTCCGTGGGATATCTGGCCGGCCCGGTCTCCGACGTCCAGGCGCACATCTTTGCCGCAGTGAATGGGGCATCCCCAGCAGCTGTAATGCCCGATGACCATGCCTTTCTCCCACATGGCCTGCCCGGTTATCGTGGCGGCCGCCGGGAAGCTTCCGCCTCTCCAGTTCTCGATGGGAAGGTCACCGGTTGCTTCAGATGAGATGATGCCCCCGGCGGTGCCGTACTGCCCCCAGGGCACGGCTCTCTCCCTGACTCTCGCCGCGAAGTCGCGCATTGATGCCGCTAGCCCCTTAGGGTCGGCAGGCCTCGGGTTCTTCCCGCCCCTGACTACTATGGCCTTCAGATTCTTGGAGCCCATCACGGCGCCCATCCCTGTTCTTCCGGCCGCCCTGGAATCCACGCCGCCGGTGATGACACCAGCGAACAGGACTCCGTTCTCGCCGGCCGGGCCGATGACCGCGGCGTCTATGTCATCGCCGTGGCGCTCCTTCAAAATCTCGTATGTCTCGTACACATCCTTGCCCCACAGAACGCCTGCCTCGTGGATTTCCGCCTCGCCGGAATCGCCGTCCAGCACAATGTAGGACGGTTTCTCGAAGGCGCCGCGGATGACCAGAGCGTCGTTTCCGGTGGCACGGAACTTCGGGCCGAAAAACCCTCCGACGGTGGACTCGCTCAAGAGCCCGGTCTGAGGGGACTTGCTGACAAAGGAGGTCCGGTTGGCCGCGATGATAGGGAAGCCTGTCAAAAGCCCCGGCGCCACGACCAGTGCGTTGGCTGCAGACAGCGGGTCGACTTCCAAGCGGGACGACTCAAGCCACAGGTGAGTGCCGAGGTAAGAGCCTCCCAGGAACTCACGACTTGTTTCTTCAGGTACCTTGTAGGAGGATACTCCGCAGATGGTTGCGTCAACGATAACGACTTTCTGCAAGAGACTGGGGTTAGTAGCGTTCATACGGATTCCTCCTGGCTTCTTCTGCCCTTTCCCGCTTGATTTCGCGGTCCCTCGCGCGCCCCTCCCGGTCAAACGCGTTTCTGGAGAAGGGACGCTCGTTTCCTCTGGCCCTCAGCTCGTCTATGAACGATGGCCTCTTGGCGAAAGGCCTGTCTTGAGGGTGGCCGGCGGGCATCTCCTGGGAGCGCGAGCCGGTTCCTTCTGCAGGCAGTGCTCCGGTTTCAAGATATGACCAGCTGCTTTCTTGCTGAGAAATCTCACCGGGCTGCACTGCGTCCGATCTCATTATACCTCTGGAGGTATCGCTTTGCGCCGCCGGCGCCGACGTCGAAAGCACAGTGGTAGTGTCCGATGGCGGAGGCGTTCCAGCTTGCGGCGAGCTTGCGGTAGCTGCTGCTTGACTGCCCGATTCGCCGCTTTCAAACATCCTTAGGTACTCGGCCATGGATAAGCGCACTTCCCTGGGCTTCGACCCTTCGTAAGGGCCAACGTATCCCTTGCCTTCCATGGCGTCTATCAATCGTGCGGCCCTGCTGTAGCCTATCGGCAGCTTACGCTGGAGCAGAGATACCGACGCTTGCTTGGCTTCGACAACAATCCTGAGAGCCTGCGGGAAAAACGGGTCATCGGATATCTCCGATTCCTTTTCCAGAGTCTCAGGCACTTGAAGGACACCCGGTGCAAACTGGGGCTTGGCCTGGGCCGAAACGAAGGACACCAGCTCGTCGATTTCCCGTTCCGAGATGTAGCATCCCTGGTTGCGCAGGGGCTTTGATGCGCCTACCGGGTAGAACAGCATATCTCCTCGGCCGAGCAGCTTTTCGGCTCCCGCCATATCGAGGATGGTGCGGGAGTCAATCTGCGAGGCGACCGCGAACGCGATCCTCGACGGGATGTTGGCTTTGATGGTTCCGGTGATGACGTCGACAGACGGCCTCTGGGTTGCCACAACCAGGTAAATGCCTGATGCCCGGGCCATCTGCGCCAACCGGAAGATGGCGTCCTCGACCTCGGCGGGGGCAACCATCATTAGGTCTGACAACTCATCGATGATGATGACGATGTACGGCATGGCAGGTTTCATGCTGTCGGGCGGCGTGGCGATCTGGTTATACCGGTCGATATCCCGCGTTCCGACTTTCGTGAACTTCTCGTACCTCGCCTCCATCTCCTTAATCGCCCAGCGAAGCGCACCCGCGGCTTTCTTGGGGTCAGACACCACCGGGGCGATGAGATGGGGGACCTTGGACCACACCGAAAGCTCGACCCTCTTGGGGTCAATCAGCACGAGTTTTACCTGGTCCGGCCTTGATTTAAACAGCAGGCTCGCGATTATCGAGTTGATGCACACGCTCTTGCCGGCTCCGGTCGCGCCGGCTATCAGCAGGTGCAGGCAGTGGTCAAGATTGGTCACGACCGGGCGGCCCGAGATGTCTTTGCCCAAAGCGATGGTGAGCGGCGACTTCGAGTTCCTGAACTCCCGGGTTTCCAGGACGTCTCTCAAGTGGACCAGCGATACTTCTTTGTTTGGCACCTCGATGCCGATGGCTGACTTTCCCGGGATGGGCGCTTCGATTCTGACATCCTGAGCGGCCAGAGCGAGGGCAAGGTCTTGCGAAAGATTTACTATACTGGCGACTTTGACTCCGGGGCCGGGCTGTAGCTCAAATCTCGTGACGGCAGGGCCCTGCTCAATACCGACCACTTTGGCCGCGATGCCGAAAGACATGAGCGTTCTCTCAATCACGCGCCCGAGGCCCTCGAAGTTCTGCGAGGATTTGGGCCTTCTTCCCGGGTCGGATTTCTGGAGTATATCCAGAGGGGGTATCTCGTAGAAGGCTTCCTCTCCGAGAGGTTGTTGCACTACCGAAGCGCTGAATTCGTCGGCGTAAGTGTCGGAGCTCGCCGGCTGCGGCGTACGGGCTGAACCTGTGGCCGGAAGTCCCGCTCCCGGATCTCCTGCCGCGCTCACCGGTGACCCGCCGGCTCCTGTTACGTTGGGCGCAGTGTCGCCACCGCTGTCCCCACCCAGCCTGGCCTGAAGTTCGGCCACGGCTGACGAAAACGAACCCTTGCGGGGCACTCCATCTGCATCCACCAGGTCTCTGAGGCTGATGTCCTCGTCATCCGGATCTTTATCGCCATGCTCTTCCTCGTCCACCCAAATTTCATCCGGGTCGGGTCCGCGCTCTGCGAAGAATTGGCTGACCAGCCCCTTAAACCATTGCCAGCCGGTCATGAACACCATCCAGATGAGGGTGAACGGAGTCCAGGGCGACTTGTTGAGCAAGAGGCTGAGCCCCACCGTGACTCCGAGAACCATCATGGGCAGAGAGATGTATCTACCCGTGGCGATCCTAAGGAACCACCAGACGGAGGCGCCCACATACCCGCCTCCTCCGCCCATCCTGGCGACTTCGAACACGTATTCCCAAGGAACCCGGAGCCTGTGGTAGATACCGCATGTGAACACCAGCAGAACCCAGAGTCCCCATACAAACCTGAAGAGGGGTTCGCCGGGCCTGGCCAGCTTGACTACTGAGTTAAGGATTATGAGAAAACAGAAGAACATGGACAGTGCGCCAGCAATCGACGACACGAACCGGGCAATGGTTGCTGATATCGTCGTCACCAAGCTGCCGCCTTCAGGGCTGTACCCGGACATACCTATCGCTATGATGAGGAGCATCCCGATTACGAGGAGTACTGCCCAAGGCCAGCGCCTGACCGCTTTAGCGGCGTTCTTCCGGCTGCGGCCTTTAGTTGCCCTCCCGGAACTGCCTGAGCTGCCGTTACCGCCGTTGCCGTTCCCGTTGCGGCCGGCTCCCCCGGTTCGGCTGCCGCTTGTTCTCCTGACTCGATACGTCTTTGCCAATGTCGACCTCCGTGTCGCGCGTAGTCCAACTCAAGATTTCGCCTAGGACAAGGCTTTTCCTTCATCAGACAGCGCTGCTGACGGTTTGGTTCTGTTCTGCTTTTGTTTGGCGGGCCGCCCACCCGTCAAGGTGCAACGGTAGTAGGCGATGGTCACCCGCTGGCCGTCGGGGGCGTGTGACGTGGCAGGCATCCGTCACCCGCTGACCGCCGGAGACTGTGTGAAAATAGGCAGATCCGCAAGGTAGACCAGGTTGCCTCCGTAAGAGTCTCCTTCCTTAAGAACTGCTGCCCGGCAGACTATCTCCGCGCCGGCCTTGCTCAGAAGCTCTTCGACAGCGGCCAAGCTGCCGCCGGTTGACACCACATCGTCAACCACCGCAACCCTCTTCCCATGAATCCGCTCCGCATCCATTCCGTCCAGCACAAGCGTCTGTTTTCCTGATGTGGTGATCGACCGGGCGTATACAACCAAAGGGTTCTGCATGTAGGCCTTTACGCTCTTCCTGCAGACAATGTAGCGTCCCTGTCCCAGCGTAGTTGCTAGGGCGTGCAATAGGGGAAGTACCTTGGCCTCCGGACCTACAAGGTAGTCGAAATCGTACGCCAACAGCCTGTGTGCGAGTTCTTCGGCGCAGGCGTTCACAAGTTCCGAGTCGCCCAGCATTACAAAGGACGCCACCCAAACACCGTCACTGACCTGCACGACAGGGAGGACCCTGGTCAATCCGGCCACTTGCAGTTCATATGTAGTCTCGCCGCTGTACTTCATGTTTCCGGCTCCTCTCGCTCGTATACCCACAGCAGGCATGCAGCTTCAAGCAGCTTCAAGCAGCTTCAAGCAGCTGCCGGCAGCCTGCCGACAAGAGTCATCGCGTGCCATTAGTAGATAATCGACACTATCTTACCTGAAGGATTAGGCAACGCTAAGCAAGAACCATTTCGTGGTTCAAACCTTCTCTATACGGAGCTATCGTGATTTTCGGAATCTACAGGAGGACTCGCCATGGATACCAGGAACGATACCGGGATGGAAGCCGGGACGGGCACCAAGATTGATGCGACGGATATCAAGGGTGTGGTGATGGTCTACACCGGCAACGGCAAAGGAAAAACCACTGCGGCGCTGGGGCTGGCTCTCCGCCAAGTCGGGTGGGGCAGGAGAGTCTTGTTCATCCAGTTCATGAAGGGCAAGGGAAACGTTTACGGCGAGCGCATAGCGGCTGAGAAGTATCTGCCCCTTCTAGAGATTGAGCAGCACGGCCGCGACGAGTTCGTGAACCTCTCCGACCCTGCCCGCGTAGATACTGAACTGGCACAAGGAGCGCTGAAGCGCGCCGAGGAGGCTGTCGCGTCGGGAGAGTACGGCCTTGTGGTGCTGGACGAGGTCAACGTGGCTGTGGCGACCGGGCTCATCGAGACTGCGGACGTCTTGAGGCTTCTCGACAAGCGGCCTTCCCATGTTGATGTCGTGCTCACAGGCCGGTACTGTCCGAAGGAGATCATGGACAGAGCCGACATGGTTTCAGAGGTCAAGGAGGTAAAGCACCACTTCACCAAAGGTGTCAAGGCGAGGCAGGGCATCGAGTACTAGGCTAAGTGTGCGCCCGGACGGCGCCGGGCGCTGCAGACAGATGCGCGCGAAAAGGGTCGCGCGGGAGAGAAAAGGGGGCTGCGGCAGTGAATAAACCGGATTTCACGCGTTACCTTGATTATGCGGAGTTGACGGCTACCCTCAGAGACCTGGTCCAAGAGCACGAGAACCTTGCGAAGATGTATTCGATAGGGAAGACGTACGAAGGCCGGGAAATGTGGACGGTGGAGATCACCAACTTCGAGAAGGGTTCCCCCGATAAGAAGCCTGCCATGTACATAGACGGAAACCACCATGCGGGCGAGGTCACCGGATCGGCAGTGTGCGTCTACACGGTGTGGTACCTCCTGTCCAACTACGGAAAAGATGGCTTCGTCACGGATTTGGTGGACAACCGAACTTGGTACATCCTTCCGAGGATATCCGTGGACGGAGCGGAGGTATTCCTCCATACGCCGATGCAGCTGAGGTCAAGCGTCCGTGAGTACCCGCCGAGGGATAACGACGACGGCCTCAATCCCGAGGATATCGACGGCGACGGATGGATCCTCCAGATGAGGGTTCAAGATCCCGACGGCGACTGGAAAGTGTCCAAACAGGACGACCGCTTGATGGTCCGCCGCGAGCCGTGGGATAAGGAAGGTCCTTTCTATAAGATCTATCCTGAGGGTCTGATCAAGAATTGGGACGGCGGCGAGGTCAAGATGGCCCAGCCCAAGTGGGGTTTGGACATCAACCGGAACTACCCGGCGTTCTGGGAGCCCGACAACGTGCAGCGCGGCGCGGGCCCCTATCCGCTGTCTGAGCCGGAGACACGGAATGTCGCCAACTTCATTTTGGGGCACCCCAATATCGCTGGGGCGATGTCCTATCACACGACCATGGGTGCCATCCTGCGCCCTGCATGTACCAGGCCCGACAGCAAGCTTCCCCCGCTCGATGTGGCGCTCTACAAGACCATCGGCCAGAAGGGAACTGAACTCACCAGCTACCCGCACGTGTCAACCTATGAGGACTACACGGTCGACAAAGAACACCCGCTCAAAGGTGTGTTCATGGATTGGCTGTACGAGCACCTGGGTATCATCACTTTCTCGACTGAGCTCTGGGACGCTTCAGTCCGTGCCGGCAACAAGCTGTTTGACCGCCGAGGCAGGAGTGCGGAAGATGCCCAACTCGCCCTCCTCAAGTGGAACGACCGCGAACTGGCCGGGCAGGGGTTTGTCAGGTGGAGAAAGTTTGACCATCCGCAGCTCGGCGTACTTGAGGTTGGCGGGTGGAAAACCAAGTTCGTGCTCACGAACCCTCCGCCCCAGTTCCTTGAGGGCGAGTGCCATAAGAACTGCCTGTTCACACTGTACCACGCGGCTTGCCTGCCCAAGATCGATATCGAGAAAACCAAGGTCGAGAAGCTCGCGGAAGGGCTGTACAAGGTAACTGCCGTGGTAGCCAACAAAGGTTATATGCCTACCAGCGGGTCGCAGCAGGCAGTTGTGGTCAACAGGGTAAAGCCAGTAGCAGTGGAGATAACCCACGACGACAAGGCGAAGATAGTCTCCGGAAAAGCAAAGGAAGAGATAGGTCACCTACCCGGCCTTGTGGGAACGGGCAGGGGCCGTATGGGCTGGATGGGCGCGAGCGAGGCAGGGAGCCACAAGCAGATCGAGTGGGTATTGCGGGCTGAGCCGGGCGCGAAAGTGAAGATCACCGCGACGTCCGAAAGGGCAGGCACCGATGATGCCCACATAACGCTGGAGTAGAGATTGAGGCGGAATGACGCAGCGGGGGAGGAGAACGGCTTGAACATTACCTTCGATAAGTACCATTCCTATGACGAGATTAGGAAGTTCCTGCAGGACTGCGTGCGCGAGTATCCGGACCTCTGCCGCATCGAGTGCATCGGCAAGTCGTACGAGAACCGCGAGATCCTCATGATTGAAATAACAAACAAGAAGACCGGGCGCGGGGCCGACAAGCCGGGCATCTACGCAGACGGCAATACGCACGCGGGCGAGGTTACGGGCGCCGAAGTCATCCTCTACACCATTAAGCAGATCCTTGAGGGGTACGGGAAGGATGACCGCATTACCCGCCTTGTGGATACGAGAGTGTTTTACTTCATCCCCAGGATCACGGTGGACGGCTCGGAGTACTACCTCACGACGCCGTACATGCTGCGGTCGAGCCTGCATCCGTGGCCAAAGGATGTGGACGACAAACCGGGCCTTATCCCCGAGGATATCGACGGCGACGGGAAGATACTGCAGATGAGGGTAAAGAATCCTGACGGGGCCTGGAAGATATCGGAGAAAGACCCGCGGATAATGGTTCGGAGGCGTCCCGACGAGTTGGGTTCGCCCGGTGACGTCTACTACGATGTGTTCATGGAAGGCACTGTCAGGGAGTACGACCCGGATGTCCCGGTAAAGCCGGCGCCGGGCAAGTACCGCTTGGACTTTAACAGGCAGTATCCCACCAACTGGGCGCTTCCGGTGAGGCAGCCGGGCTCGGGCGATTACCCCTTCTCTGAGCCCGAGATGAAGGCGATAGGAGACTTCTACCTGGCTCATCCCAACATCGTGAGCAGCATGGCATATCACACAAGCGGTGGAGTGCTTCTTAGGCCCCTGTGCACGAAGGCCGACCGGGCGCTCGACGAGCGAGACCTCGCAATCTACAGGGCAATCGGGGAGATCGGCCAGGAGGTCACCGGATACCCCTGCAAGTCGGTTTTTGAGGGTTTCACCTGGAACCAAGAGAAACCTGAAGTGGGCAGCGATTTGGAGTGGGCCTACGAGACCTTGGGGATCCTGGCCTTCGAGACCGAACTGTGGGATATGCGGGGGCGCGCGGGAATTCCGCAGCGCTCGTTGCAGCAGATGAAATCTCTCACCGAAAAGGACCGCGAGGAAGACGCGCTTAAGCTCCTGAAGTGGAACGATGAGCAGATGGGCGGGAAGCTGTTTAGCGACTGGAAGCCTTTCAGGCACCCCCAGTTGGGTGACGTCGAGATTGGCGGGTGGGAACCCAAAATGGGCAGGCAGAACCCTCCGCCGTCGCTCCTGGAGGATGAGTGCCGGAGGAACGCCGAGTTCACCCTGACCAGGGCTGCTGTTGCGCCTCGCTTGGTTATCGAGAAAGCCAAGTCAGAAGCTCTGGCAAGCGGGGTATACAAGGTCGACGCGGTGATCAAGAATGAGGGTTACTTGCCGACCCACGTGACGTTCCAGGCCTTGAAGGTGAGGCAGGCAAAGCCGGTGAAAGTTACCTTGTCAGGCGCTGACCTCGTGAGTGGGAAAGCCGAGCAGGAGGTCGGCCACTTAGGTGGCAGAGCGGGCGGCGGAGACAACAAGGTGAAGCTTACCTGGGTTGTGCGTGCCGCGAAAGGCTCGGTTGTGACCGTTACGGCGGTTACGCCCAGGGCCGGGAGGGCCAAGGCCGAGGTTCAGTTAGGCTGACGCATGTCTCATGACTTTAGACAGAGGAGGTACCGGTGTGAGCCCGAACAACGTTCCGGACATCGAATTCATGACAGATGCTCTGGTCACTCTCTGCAAGATACCCAGCCCGAGCGGAGACACCAAAGAAGCAACTGAATGGATTAAAGGCCAGTTCGAAGCGCTTGGATACACGCCATCCATCAACAACAAGGGTGGGCTCCTGGTGACTATCCCCGGGGCCAAAGAGGGCAACGAGCGCGGCCTCTCGGCGCACGTAGATACGCTCGGAGCGATGGTCTTCGAGATCAAGAGCAACGGGCGGCTCAAGCTTACTCTGATAGGCGGATCGCCCTGGCCGAGCCTCGAAGGCGAGCACGTCATCATCAAAGCAAGCAACGGCAAGCGCTACACGGGTACGATCCTCATCAATAAGGCGGCGTCGCACGTTTGGGGTCAGGAGACCACGAAGATGGAGCGCAACGCTGACAACATGGAGGTCCGCATCGACGAGAAGGTCAAGAACAAAGAGGATGTGCTGCAGCTCGGGATCCGGGTAGGCGACTTCGTGGTGTTCGACCCGCGTACCGAGGTAACGCCATCAGGGTTCATCAAGTCGAGGCACCTGGACGACAAGGCTTCGGTAGCGGCCATCCTGGGATGCGCCAAGTACCTGGCCGACAAGAAACTGAAGCCGGCGTACACGACCCACTTCTATATGAGCGTCCATGAAGAAGTGGGGCACGGCGGTTCATACGGCATTCCCGAGAGTGTGAAAGAGTTCATTGCCGTCGATATGGGGTGCGTCGGAAACGGGCTGCTCGGCAGCGAGTACACCGTCTCCATCTGCGCGAAAGACGGCGGCGGGCCCTACGACATAACGCTCCGGAAGAAGCTTGAGGAGATCTGTGAGGCTAACGACATCCCTTACGTGGTGGATATCTTCCCGTACTACGGCTCGGATGCAGGCGCCTTGCTGCGCGCCGGGCACGACGTGCGGTGCGCCTGTGTAGGAACCGGCGTCGATGCCTCGCACTCACACGAGCGCACGCACAAGGAAGGGTTGTTGGCAACGGCGAGGCTTGTGTTGAGCTATGTGCTGAGTGAGTAGGAGATAGGTAGGAGTAGGGGTAGGAGTAGCCTTGGGGACATTATGTAACCTAAGGTTGCGAAAAACAGTACGCGAATCCTGTCAAGTTTGCGATTTTGCAGCGGACCGCTGCAAAATCGCAAACTTTGCTCAAAAAACATTGCGAAAATCGCAATGTTGAAGAGTGGATGAGTTGGTGAGTTGGTGAGGAAAGGCTGGGCAGTTGAGAGCTATTTAGTTGGCGACATGGGGAGGCAACTGCCCCGGCTCAGGAAGTCTAGTCCTGTTCTTCCCACTCCGCGATCCTCTTCATATGCCTGTTCAGCACGTCCATTTGGGCTGAGAGCCGCTTCATCTGATCCTCAGCGAGTCTCATGTAATACTCGAGTTCCTTTCTGCGTTCAGGATTCGCCTCCTGGAGAAGAGCCTTGCATTCGCGATAGACATCCAGCGAGTGGTCCATCTCCTTCCAGAGCGACTCCGCCTCCTCTTCCGCAGCCGATGAGGCGTCTTTGATGTATGAGACGTTGGGAAGGACGACCTCCTGATACCACGGAGTGTCTTCGGCCTGGTCGAATTCGACCGAAAGGCAGATTGGCGCGTCGCTGTCCTCGATGGACCTTACCAGGGTAAGGGTGTTCGGCATGTTAATGCCGCGGACAGTCGCTTTGAACGGCTCGTTCGGCCAGACTCTGGTTCGCCGGAGGTTGATGTTGATGGCAATCTCGGCATCCGCCAGACTCTCGACGAAGTGCACCCTGTCGACCTGACCCACCAAGTAGCCAAACAGGAAGGCATACCAGGGGTTTTGGCCCACCATCATTCCGCAGTTGTAGATTGCCTCAAGCTTCTTTGCGCGACTGGGCATAGAGACACCTCAGGGATATTGTATCGCAGATTGTAGCCTGAAGACGCAACATGGATGGGAGAAGGGAGTTCTCATTGTCGCCGCGAAGTTGCCAATTGGCAACGCAGACCAAGATGGCGCTGCCTCCGGCTCCAGTTTCAGTCCGGGTCTTGCGTTGGCTCAGATCATCTCCAGAGCGGGGCGTTGTATGATGGCACTAAAGCCAGACTCCATGTCATTTCAGATAGGCAGCATATACCGCCGAAAAGATATCCACGATGCTTTTGGGGGCCAACGTCAGGGTGGGATCTCCACGCCAAGAGACTATCCCGCTGTCTTCCTCTTTACGCAGGATGAAGGGAGCAACTACGGGTATCGAGACGAGTGGCAGAAAGACGGTTACTTTCACTATACGGGTGAAGGTCAGGTCGGCGATATGAAGATGACTAGGGGTAACCTTCGGCTCCTTCGCCATGCCGAAAACGGCAAGTCACTCATGTTGTTTCAGAAAGTTAGCGATGGGTACCACAGGTTTCTTGGCAATATGGAATGTGTCACGTACTACGAGAAGCGGATTCCTGACAAGTACGGCAATCTCAGGCGTGGTTTTATCTTCAAATTGAAGTTTGTTGATGCTGGTCCAAAGACTGACATTGGAGACCTGGCCATGGAGTTTGACCGGGCTACTCTCGAGTCATTGAGAGGGAAGGCGATTGAGGCATCTAGCCATAGGGTTGAAAGAGATACACGATCGTCAGTCGTCTGGGAGAGGAGCCAGGTTGTGGCAACATATGTCCTGAAAAGAGCCTATGGCTTCTGCGAAGCTTGTGGACAACCTGCTCCGTTTGAGCGTAGGAATCATACTCCATACCTGGAGGCCCATCACACGAAGCGAGTCTCTGATGATGGGCCGGATGCACCTTCATACGTGATGGCCCTATGTCCAATCTGTCACAGGCGCGTTCACTACGGTGTGGATGGCAAAGAGTATAACGCCCAAATCCAGGTTGTGCCCAGACAGATTGAAGCGGCTCTTGAGGCTCATAGAGCTCTGATAGTGACCGCGGCAGTGATTTTCGATGGCGAAGGTCGGGTATTTGTTGCTCAGAGAGATGCAGGTTCCATGGCCGGGCTCTGGGAGTTCCCAGGCGGCAAGCTACGGAACGGTGAGAATCCTGAGGACTGTGTCAGACGAGAGATTCGGGAGGAACTTCGAATCGGGCTAACCCAAATAAGGCCACTGTACAGCGTTGACCATGACTACGAATCGTTTCTGATACGACTACTCTGCTTCGCGGCAAAGCCTAATGCTTGTCCCAAGATTACCGAGCATCGTATGGGAAAGTGGGTCAGTCTTCATGAGCTTGAAGGCCTTGACTTGGCTCCCGCAGATATGAAGGTGGCTCGGTATCTCCAATCCAGTCGCCAGTGGTAGTTGAGGTGATCTCGGTCTTTGGAGATTGAAGCGACTTCGATCCGACCCTCTTCGTCATCGAGCATCACATGGACGTGATCATGAGCATCTGTGAGCGCATGTACATCCTGAATTTCCGCATAAGGACCAGATGGATGAGGACGTACGTATGGTCTTCCGCCTGTTTCCGCGCCATTGAGGAAAGGCGCGAACAGACTGCCGGCACCGTGCCGCGAATTGAGGCGTGACCTGGAAGTCAAGAAGGGCTTATCTAGGGAAGTAGCACCGTTAGGCGAACTTGTACTTAGCAATTATGGGGTTTCCCGGTTCAGGAAACCTCCAGGAGCCCCTAATTCCGCTTGCCCAGCAAGCAACCTCAAAATGTAGCATCGCTATGCCGCAGTCCAGCCTCTTGATTGAGTTGAGGTTCACGTCGCCTGAGTCGACCGACAGCGTTACCCCTTCAATATCCACCCTAAATCTCCAGGGCTGCGCGTTTCTTGCCGAGGGCGCCCAGCGCGCGGCATCCAGCGCGTCTTTCAGACCTTTCGGCCACCGGGCCCTCGGTATCCCGCTCACCAGTTCGTCAAGCGGCTTCCGGGTGTCCGGTTTCGTCATGGCCTCCAGCGTTATCTCGCTCAGTGTCCGGTGTTTCGCCTCGTACCCAAGGGGAGTGACGGCAATGGGTTTCCAGCCCGGTCTCAGCCTCACCCTGTTGAGGGTGCGGTGGCGGCTGAAGGAGCCTGCTACCCAGCACGTGCCCAGTCCAAGGGAGGTTGCTTCGAGGATGATGGCCTCTCCCAGATAGCCTATCGCCTCCATGTGGCCGGGAAGGTGGACGTCGCCCGCAAATACTGCCGCTGACGGTGGATTTGAGATTCTTCCGAAGGAACCCAAGAACCCCGTAAACAGCCTCGAAGCGCCTCGCTTGACCAAATATGCCCTGGCACCTTTGCATAGTGGAGAAAACCCATCAAGAAGCTTCTCAATGCTCGCAAAGGTTTCGTCACTCACCGGCTTCCGTTGGTAGGAGCGGACGGAACGGCGGTTATCGATTGCTTCGTTCCACGACCGCAACTGCGATTCGCTGATGTGCCTGGGCAGGCCGTTTTTCAAGGCGTCACTTCCTCGGGCAACTAGTAGCGAGGGTCTTGCTGGCGATGTCCGGCGGGCGAGCGCCGGAGTACCCGTCATCGGTAGATTTCCCATTGTATACGCTACATCTACTATACGAAGTGGGGCGGCTCGGTTCCTCCCGCATATTATGTAATGCGGCTTTGGAGCGAATGAAACTTCTGCCGCGTTGCCGCCGGCAGGATAGGCGGTGGGAAATATGGGTGTGTGGGACCACAATTACCTCTGGGTTTTGGATGTGAAGGATTGCGGGGGCGTAGACAAGATAGTCTCGGTAGCACAGGACACCGGATACGGGATCTGTGCCAAGTATCATGATGGAGACCCATCTGATGACGGAAGGTACGGATTTCGGGCCAACTTCCTGGCATTGGCCGTGGCCTGTTGCCGCCTGGATATACCGATCGTTGCGTGGGGGTATTGCTACGGCAACAAGTACGGGAGTCTCGCGAAGGAGTACCGGGCTGCCGTCAGAGCTCTGAAGGAGGGTGCCCAAGCATACGTTATCGATGCCGAGGTCGAGTGGGAGGTTCCTGAGAGCGCGGCGTGGGCCGACGAGTTCATGTCCGAAGTCAAGGCGGCGGTTCCCAACGCAGAAATTGGCCTAACTACCTTCTGGAACCTCCGGTGGCACCCGAGGATTCCCGCAAAGCGGTTTGCCCGTGCAGGTGCGGTCGCGCTTCCTCAGACTTACTATGCGTCGGCGCGGAGGACAACCCGCCAGAGCAGGGAAGAAATGCATTCCATCGCTAACGAGGATTTCCGTAGGGCCGGCTTTTCCAGGATCTACCCCGTGGGCGAGTTGCGTTCTGAGTCTAGGAAGGGCGCGCCGGGCACCGACGGCCCTGACAGGCTGCCAGGCTTTTCGGGCTCCTCCCGGCGGAAACCACGGGATTCGCGGGGTTCGATAGCGCCTCCCGGATCAGCAGTAGCCCGGGGTCAGAACGACCTTATCGATTTTCTCGACATCGCCGGCGCGACCCCTCATTCACTGTGGCTATTGGACCGGCATCAGGACTCAGAGTCAATTCAGCTCCTCCGGCAGAGGAGAGCTCTTACGGCGCTCTGGGAGCACGGCATTCTGGTGGCGCCTTCGGTCGGATTGTTTCATAAACGCAAGAGTTGATAGCGGGCCGAGTGCGGAAGCGGGTGAAAGAGGCACAAGGTGAATGCGGCGTGAGCCTAAGAAAACCTGGCCCACCGCTTTTCGGCGGCGGGCCTTACCGGGCATATGTCTGGCTGCGCTGCGTTGAGGCTTTAGTGCTTGCTTCTCAGCCGCAGCTGGATGCTCATCGCTGCAGCTAGATATTCATCCAGTTCCAGCGTTTGCTCTCTTCGATATCCAGCCACATGCCAGTCTTGTCTAGGTACATTAGTGTGTTCTCCAGAGCCGTCAGGTGCTCGTACTCTTCGCGCCGCATCCTGTCGAAGAAGTCCCTGGTCGGACCCGTGGAGTTTTTGAAGAGGTCGTTGTAGGTGTCGTAGGACTCCTTCTCCAGGCTGATGGCTTCCTTTAGGATTTCTGCCTGAGCCTCGTCGCCACTTTCCCTGGCCGATCGATCCATCTCTTCGAACACTGCCTTGATCCTGCTCTCAAGCGTAGCGCACCCTGCTTCCGTAATAGGATCAATGTCGCCCGCGACCTCCTGGCCCAGCTGTTTGAACCAGAGGCAGTGCCTCATCTCATCTTCCGCGAGTTCGCTAAGTAGCGCTTTCGCAAGCGGGTTGGTGGAGGCCTCGGCCCGGCTCTTGTAGAATTCGTGGCCGTGTTCTTCGGCTTTAACTGCGTTGTTTATGGCTTCCGTGAGGCGAGCCTTGTCGGCGGGAGAGATTTCGGTGTTCGACTGTAAGTCGGTTCTTGTCTGTTTCATGGGGATTCCCTCCATCCTGGAATCTTGTGCCTATAGTGTAGCGAAGGATAGGGCGGAATAGCGTGTCCAACCGTGCAAGATTGAGTTGCCGGGGTGCGAAAGGACGGGTGCGTTATCCCCAGAGTTGCCCGCGTGGACTGGTTCCCCCAAGGTATGCACAGGTGCAAGGGTTCCGCCGCACGGCGTGCACAGGTGGGCACACCGAAGGGATTTGCCCAGCATAACTGCTGTTGTGTGGTTCTTCGAAGGAACCGCCTTCCAGTACGGCGAAGAGCCTGGCAATGAACCGAAGTATCTGAATACTAATCTAGTTGAGGAGGCAATGGCATGTCGTCCAAGGTGGGTATCGGGTTTGATGAGTACCTTACATACTCTCACGTCACCGACTATCTGAAGAAGACCGCCGAGGCCTATCCTGACCTTACAGTTCTGGAGTCGGCCGGCAAGAGCTACGAGGGCCGTGACATCTGGGCATTGACCATCACAAACAAGAAGACGGGAAGCGCCAGCAAGAAGCCTGCACTGTACGTGGACGGGAACATCCACGCGGGCGAAGTCACCGGGTGCATGGTGGCGCTGTACCTCATCGACTATCTTGTGGACAACTACGGCAAGGATGAGGAAGTCACTTACCTCCTGGATACCAGGACCTTCTACATCCTGCCGAGAGTGAACCCTGACGGCGCTGAGGTGTACCTCACAACTCCGACCCTTCTCCGGAGCAGTGTCAGGGTCTGGCCGGACGAAGAGGCAGAAGATCTGCCCGGCCTGCACAGAGCTGACGTGGACGGCGACGGGATGATACTCCAGATGCGAGTGCGGGACGACAACAAAGGTGAGTGGAAGGTTTCCGAGAAAGACCCGCGGCTCATGATACCCAGAAGGCCGGGCGAGAGGAAGGGGGCTTTTTACCGCATTTATCCGGAAGGCTTCATCAAGGATTATGAAGGCGAGCCGGTTCCCATCCACCGCAGCCAGTTCGGCCTGGATCTCAACAGGAATTTCCCCTCTAACTGGGACACCAAGGTGCCGGGAGGCGGCGATTACGCCGGGAGCGAGCCCGAGGCAAGGGCAATCATAGATTTCATCACAAGGCATCCGAATATAGGCGGTATCCAGGCACTTCACACCTCCGGGGGGTTCTACTACCGGAATCCATGCCAGTACCCTGAGGAAAAGATGGATCCCGAAGACCTGAGAGCCACAAAGGAGATCGCGAAGGAAGGCACCCTCATAAGCGGGTATCCCGATGTAAAGTCGCCCAACAAAGCGACGTTGACCGAATGGGCCTACGAGCATAAAGGGCTAATCGCCTATACCACCGAGCTGTGGAACCGCTACGAGAGGGCAGGGATCGACCTGGTGGAGTGGCAGAAGACCACCGACCCCGCCAAGCGTGAGGAGCAGAACCTTAAGCTTCTGGATTGGAATGACCGTGAGTTGGCGGGGAAGGGCTTCAAAGATTGGACTCCCTTTGACCACCCGCAGTTGGGCAAAGTCGAGATAGGTGGATGGGATCCTAAGTTCTGCCTTCAGAACCCCCCTCCGGCCCTCCTCAAGCAGGAGTGCCACAAGAACGCCTTGTGGATCGTCCGCCACGCGGCTGCTTTGCCCGAGGTGCACCTCACAGCCCTCAATGTCGAGGACGTCGATGAAGAGGTCAAGAAGGTTACCGCAGTGGTCGAGAACTTCGGCTATCTCCCGACCTGCGTGACCAACAAAGCCAAAGAACTCGGAGCGGCCAAAGAGGATGTTGCCGAGATCTATCCGGGCCCCGGCGTGACCGTCTTGGGGAAGAGGAGGCAGAGCGCGGGCTTCCTGGAGGGCTACATAAGCGGCACGGGAAGAGGCGGCCCGGCCAAGTCCACTGCCAGGATCACTTGGATGGTTAAGGTAGCCCCGGGTACCCCTGCGAAGCTGGCGGTCGAGTACAGAAGCCAGAGAGGCGGGACGGCGAGGGCTGAATACCCGGAAGAGTGATTAGGCGCTTAGGTGCCGGAAGGCCGCCGCTCCCGAGATCCGGTCGTCAGGTTTGTACTGCCCGGGTTCGTACTGCTTAGTGACCGTACAGAAAGGCGCCCCTACGGGGGCGTTTGTCTTTATGCAATCCTGTATAAGTTGTTATTGACACACCAGGTGACTACTGGTAGATTAGCAAAAAGCCTGGAAGTGATCTGTATGACGACTGCGATCGCTACCAAGTCCCTCACCAAGACCTTCGCCACCAAGATCAAGGAGCCCGGACTGCGCGGCTCACTCAAGAGCATGTTCAGCCCCAACATCCGGGAGATCAAGGCTGTCCGAGGAATCGACCTTGAGATCCGTGCGGGCGAGGTTGTCGCTTTTATCGGCCCTAACGGAGCGGGTAAGTCGACCACGATCAAGATGCTCACCGGCATTCTGTTCCCGACCTCCGGTGAGGCAAACGTCCTGGGATACGTCCCGTGGCGTGATCGCGAGCGCCTGTCGTTCAAGATTGGGTCGGTCTTCGGTCAGAAATCGCAGCTGTGGTACCACCTGCCGCCGTCCGACACCTTCAACTTGCTCGCAAAGATTTACGAGATGGATAAGGCTGACTACGAGAGGCGCAGGAACTTCCTTATCGAAGCTTTTGAGATCGGCGATTTCCTGGATCAACCTGTGCGGAAGCTGTCGCTCGGCCAGCGCATGCGCTGCGAGATTGCGGCATCGCTGCTCCACGGGCCCGAGGTGATTTTCCTCGACGAGCCGACAATCGGATTGGACGTGGTCGCGCGGCAGAACGTCCGCCAGACTCTGAAGAAGTGGAACGACCAGGAGAAGACATCAGTCTTTCTGACGTCCCACGATGTGGGTGACATCGAGTACCTGGCCGACAGGGTGATCATCATCAACCACGGGCAGGTAGTGATGGATGACAGGGTCAAGAATCTGAAGTATCACTACCTCAACAAGAAGATCGTCGACCTAAGGCTATCTTCCGACGTACTGCCTCCCGCCATCGACGGGGTTAAGGTGCTGAAGCACGGTAAAGCAGGCCTAAAGCTGGAAGTGGATACCGAGCTTGTCTGCATTGACGAGGCCATATCCGCAATACTGAGAGAATGTGACGTACAGGATATCACGATCTCCGACCGCCCCCTTGAGGATATCATTGCCGAGATCTACCAGAGGGAAGAGGAGGTGGGCGGATGAGCACAAGAGAATCACGGCGCCTTGGCAAGAGCCTTGCTAAATACCTCGAGATGCCCAAAATAACGGTTCTGACGATTATGGCCTACGCCCAAGACATGTTGGCCAGGCAGTTTTTCCTCGTGATAATCATGTTCGTCTTTGTCCAGCTTTGGAGTACGACGTACCGGTGGGAGGGTGCAGAGACCATCGGCGGATACACCATGCTCCAAATGCTCTGGTATCTGGCGATTAGCGAGAGTATGTCCATGAGCATGCCGCGTGCGGCGAGGGATGTTGACAGTGATGTCAAGTCGGGCGCGATCGCCTATTCGCTCACGAAGCCCTACAAGTACCCGTGGTTTCTATATTCTCGATACATGGGCGACGCTCTCATAGGGTTCTTCGGGAACCTTTTGATAGCGGGTGCCGTCACTTGGGTGTTGGTGGGCCCTCCTCCGTTGACTCCCGCATCGTTCGCGCTGGGTCTTGTCTCGGCCCTGTTCGCTTACACGCTGGATTTCTGGGCGCAGCTCTCCATCGGGCTCAGTGCTTTCTGGATAGAGGACTCATCGCCTTACCGGCTCCTTTACTCCAGAGTGTCCATGCTCTTAGGCGGAATGCTTCTCCCTCTGGATATCTTTCCGGCCTGGCTCAGGCGCATCGCGGAGGTGTTGCCCACAAGCCAAGTCTACTACGGTCCGGTGAGGGCTTTCCTTGGCCTGCCGCTTCCGGAGTACGGCGCCGTCATCCTGAGGCAGGTCATCTGGGCCTTTGTGTTCGTGGGGCTTGGAGGTTTGGTTTACAGAGCGGGGGTGAAGAGAGTAAATGTCCAAGGAGGATAAACTTGCAGCGAGCCACAGCACTCCTTCAGAGAGCGTGGCGCGGCGCTTTGGCTTCCGGTCATACGTCTCCTTCATCTTCGAGTACTTCAAGTCCAACCTGTCAATGGAGATGGAGTACCGGGCGTCCTTTATCGGCAGGGTTGCCGGCATGGTCATGAACGATACAATGTGGCTTTCCTACTGGCTGCTCTACTTCGCGAGGTTCCCAGTAGTCCGGGGATGGGGGCGAAATGATGTCATCACGCTGTGGGCAGTCAACGCTCTGGGATTCGGACTCTGCTACTGCTTCTTCGGCAATGTAGCGAGGCTGTCTTCACTGATCGTTCGAGGTGACTTGGATTTCTACCTCGTCTATCCCAGGCACGTGTTGACTCATATGGCCTCGAGCAGGGTAGATGCCACCGCGATCGGAGACATCGTCTTCGGGGTTTCGGCGTTCTTCGCTCTCGTGAGACCAAACCTAGTGCAAGCAGGCCTTTTCTTGGTGAGCGGCATCCTTGTGGCGTGTCTCTTCTTTGGCTTTTCGGTGATCGTACACTGTCTCTCGTTTTTCATCGGCAATTCTGAGAGGTTCTCTGAGCAGGCTTCGTTCTCACTCATACATTTCTCGACGTATCCCTCCGGGATATTCGGCGGAGCGACGAGGGTAGTCCTCTTCACGCTCATCCCGGCAGGCTTCATCAACTCGATACCGGTGAGCGTAATAAGAGATTTCAACCCGCTCTTTTTTGGAGCCTTTGCTGCCGCGGCGGTGTCCTTTGTCTTCGCGGCGGACAGGATCTTCAAGATCGGCCTCAAGAGGTATGAGTCAGGGAATCTGATGCAGGTCAGGATGTAGGAATCATGCTACTCTTGTAGAGTAGAATCGGATAGGACAACGAACGAATCTAGACGAAGGGCTGGCTTGGGATGAATTCTCTCATGGTTCTTATTGGATGGTTTTTGGACGTACTCAGTCTGAAGGGGCTTTCGGACTCCATATTCACGCGGTTCGCTACACCGGACAGCGGGGACTACCCCGTCCATCGGGCAGTCTGGGGCCTGTTGGCGGAAGGGGAACTGGATAGGGCTTTTGAGCTGGCAGGCGGCAGGTGGGAGAGGTCGAAGTCACCGCGGGCCGGGCGCGACTATATCCATGTGCTGCTGCGAAGACACATGTTTTCCGAAGCCGAACAGGTGGCGGCGGAACTCGCTGAGCGCAACCCTAATAACGCTTGGATCATGATCCTGTACGCCGACATCGTAAGGTTCTTTTCCGACCCTGAGAATCGTGAGAGAGCCCTCGAAATATACAAGAAGGCAGACCCATTGTGCACCGAGATGCTGCCCGATCACTATCCGTTGGCCGTCCTCCTGAAGCGGGTCGCCCGCATCCACATCGAAACAGGCGATGAGGAGGCTGCCATTGAGACGTTGGAGCGTTTCCTGTCTCTTGAGGCGACCAACTTCCATGACGAGTTCATCATTTTGGCCGAACTGCACCTCAAGCGGGGCAATCGGGATCGCGCGAGAGAGGTGCTTGACACGGGCTGCAAGGCCAAGGTAAGAGACCCGCACCTGCGTGAGGCATGGGAACGAATGGGGTTCGGCACACCGCCGCCCATTCCTCCGCGGAAGAACAGGCTGCCTGACCTGAGCGGGTGGACGAAGCTTCCTATTAAGACCAAGCTTCTGACCGAAGCCGATGACCCGGCGGAGACAGTGAAGAGGTATGTCCAAGGAGACTTGAAAGAAGGCGACGTCGCGGCGTTCTCGTCTTGCGTGGCTGCCATCATGGAAGGCCGGATGTTGATGGAGGGAACCGTGCCGCTAAGTGCCTTGGCTCGGTTTACATCGAAGATCATCGCGGGGCGCCACCCCGTTGGAGCGTTTACCTCGTCGGCGCCTATGGCCAACCCGCTTTCAGCGCAGACCGCCCTTGAAGAGGTCGGGTCGCTCAGGATTCTAGCCGCGATAGCGGCGGGCGGCATTGGAAAGGTATTGGGTCGAGACGGGTGGTTCTATGTTGTCGCTGGCCCGCAAGTCGCCCAGATAGACGACATCTTGGGCTCGCTGCCGCCTTATGACTACTATGTAATGCTTGGCCCGAAAGACCCGTATCTGTTGTCCAACCGGATTGCAGGGGGCCTCGGCAAGGGAGTCGGAGCTGCAATTGTAGACGCCAACGACCTTGGTATCGCGTGGGCGGTCGGCTACTCGGAAGGAGTCGACGCCAAGGCCCTGGAGACCGCGATGGCGGACAACCCCGCGGGCAACCAGGACCAGATGACACCCATTGTGTTGGTGAGGCGAGCAACCGGTGAGTCAGCCGACTCAGCCGGCAGCGCTGTGAGATGAACCGCGGGCGCTGTTTCTCCGGTTTTCGTTCTTTGCTCATCTCCGATGGAGGAGAACTCAGGATCTATGTAGAACTAAACTCTCCTTGGAGCACCTACTCATAACCGAATACCTTGGCGGATGAGGGTGGCGGGAGAGTCCCGCAGGCACACCTGGGACTGCGGCAACAAATGAGATCTTCCAAAGAGTCCGAAGGCCGCGGTTCCGGCAGCCGGTAAGGGCGCCGTAGGAGCAAGGACTTGAGGTCCGAAACTCTCAGGTACAAACACCGTCACCTGACGCGTCTCTGGAGAGCCAGTAATGGCACCAAAGGGGAAACTGCCTTTAAAGGGCAGCAATCTCTCAGGTAAAAGGACAGGGATCGGGTTCTTACCCGATCCTTGTTTGCTTTTGCGGAAAGCATCCGCAACAAGGGCACACCAAACGAGGACTCTCGGGTGGCGGGAGAGAATGGGTGCGATCGGAAACGCTAACGCTGGATAAGATTCCAGGCGAATAATTAGGAGGTGAGTTCAGGAAGGTGGCAGAACTTAAAAAGACCCCGCTATACGACATCTACGAGAAGTACGGCGGCAGGATCATCGACTTCTCGGGATGGGCTCTTCCGGTTCAATTCACCAGCATCAAGGAAGAGCACCACGCGTGCCGGAACGCGGCTGCCCTCTGGGATGTTTCAGACATGGGCGAGATACTGGTGGAGGGCTCCGGCGCTCTTGACCTTCTGCAGTTCCTGATGGTCAACGACATATCCAAAGGCTCGCCGGGCAGAGTCGTGTACAGCCCCATGTGCTACCCCACAGGTGGAGTAGTTGACGACATGATGATTGTCTGCCTGGAGGGCGGCAAGTACCTCTTGGTAATCAACGCAGGCAACATTGACAAGGACTATGAGTGGATCAAGGACGCGGCCAAGTACTTCCGGGACGTTACGGTGCAGAATCTGTCCAAGGAGACCGCGGAGGTGGCTATTCAGGGCCCGAACTCTGAGAGGATCATCCAGCGGATCTGCAAGTATCCTTTGAATGAACTCAAGTACTACCGGGCAGTCGAGCACGTAGATGTCGGGGGCATTGACACCCTCATAACTCGCACCGGCTACACCGGCGAGGACGGCTTCGAGATCTACTGCAAGGCCGAAGAAGGCATGGCTCTGTTCGACATAGTCATGGAGGCCGGCGAAGGCGACGGACTCGTCCCCGCGGGCCTTGGCTGCAGGGACACCCTTCGCTTCGAAGCTTCGATGCCTCTTTACGGCCAGGAACTGGACGAGAAGCGCGGCCCCTTGGAGGCCGGCCTCGGCAGATTCGTGGCGTTCGGGAAGGGCACGTACTTCGTAGGCTCACGCGCTCTTATGGATCAGCGTGAGAAAGGTCTTCCTGCCAAGTTGGTAGGACTAGAGATGCTCGAAAAGAGCGTCCCCAGGACCGGATACAAGGTCTTCGACGAGTCCGGAGAAAAGGAGCTTGGATACATAACAACCGGCTCGTACGCTCCGACGCTCGACAAGTATCTGGCCATGGCCTATGTCCCTGTCGACGAAAGCGCCGTAGGGACCAAGGTCAAGGTTGAGATCCGTAACAGGAAGTACGCGGCGGAAATCGTTAAGATGCCGTTCTACAAGAGGGAGGGCAAAAAGAAGTGAGCTATCCGGCAAACCTGAAGTACACAGAGTCCCATGAGTACGCGAAGGTCGAAGGCAACAAGGCATATCTGGGCATCACCAACTTCGCCCAGGATCAGCTCGGTGACATTGTTTTCGTCGAGCTGCCGGAGATCGGCAGAGAGGTTAAGGCCGGCGAGATCTTCTCGACGGTCGAGTCGGTTAAGGCCGTGTCCGACTGCTATGCTCCCGTGTCCGGGAAGGTAGTAGAGGTCAACGACAGTGTTACCGATTCTCCCGAGCTTCTGAACAAGGACCCGCACGGCGAAGGCTGGATTTGCGCCATCGAGCTCTCCGATCCTTCTGAGCTCGACAAGCTCATGGACGTTGCAGCCTACGAGAAACACGTAGCCGAGGGTGGCGGTCAACACTAATGGATTTTCTACCAAACACCAACAAGGATAGGGAGGAGATGCTGAAGACGATAGGCGTCAAGTCTATCGAAGACCTCTTCAGCGACATCCCTCCGGCGCTCAGGTTCAAGGGCGACATGAACATTCCCGAGGCCCTTTCCGAGTATGAGGTGGCCAAGCTCATGCGCGAGCTCTCTGAGAAGAACTCGGCCAAGGACTTCGCCACGTTCATCGGTGCAGGCGCCTACGATCACTATGTCCCGTCGGTGGTTCGTCACGTGCTGGGACGGTCGGAGTTCTACACCGCGTACACGCCCTACCAGCCTGAGGTCAGCCAGGCAGTGCTCCAATCCATCTTCGAGTACCAGACCATGATCTGCGAGATAACCGGAATGGATACCGCCAACGCCTCCATGTACGACGGCGCTTCGGCGGCGGCCGAATCTGTTACCATCGCGTGCGGTCTCACTCGCAGGAAGAACGCCTTGGTCTCGCGCACGGTGCACCCTGAGACCAGGAAAGTCACCGAGACTTACGCCAAGGGCCACGGCATTACCGTGAAGGAAGTCCCCATGGAAAACGGTGTGACTTCCCTTGCCGGGCTCGATCAGGTTCTCGCTCAGGATGTCGCTTGCCTGGTAATCCAGCAGCCCAACTTCCTCGGGAATATCGAGCCCGTAGATGAGATATCGAAGAAGGTCCAGGCTGCCGGCGCGACCCTTATCGTTCAGGTTAACCCGATGAGTCTGGGGATTCTGCGGCCTCCGGCCGAGTACGGTGCCGAGATTGTAGTGGGTGAAGGCCAAGTCTTCGGAAACCCCATGGCTTTCGGCGGCCCGTATCTCGGAGTGCTGGCGGTCAAGGACAAGTATCTCAGGCGTATGCCGGGAAGGCTTGTCGGCATGACCAGCGACAACAGAGGGCAGAGAGGCTTTGTCCTGACCCTCCAGACTCGCGAGCAGCATATCAGGAGAGATAGGGCAACCTCCAATATCTGTTCCAACGAAGCCCTGAACGCGCTTGCCGCTACGGTCTATTTGAGCTGGCTCGGCAAGGAAGGCATCAGGGAGTTGGCTGAACACTGTGTCACCAAGGCGCACTACCTCGCGGACGGCATATCCAAACTTAAAGGTTACAGCCTGGCTTGGAATACACCGTTCTTCAATGAGTTCGCCGTGAAGTGTCCGGTAGACCCCGAGAAGATCCTGAAGTCTCTCGTTTCCAAGAAGATCCTTGCCGGCTATCCGCTTGGAAGAGCGTATCCGGAGCTAAAGGATCACCTGCTCATAGCCGTAACCGAGAAACGCAGCAAGAAGGAAATGGATGATCTTCTTGCCGGATTGGAGGGATTGGCATGAGAGGTCTTGAGCCTTTGATCTTCGAAGTGTCCAGCCCGGGCCGGAAGGCATATTCTCTGCCGCCTCTTGAGGTGGAGAAGAAGTCCATGTCCGAGCTGTTGCCTGAAAGTGAACTCAGGAAGACCCCTGCGGATCTGCCGGAGGTTTCCGAAATAGACCTTGTAAGGCACTTCACCAGGCTGTCACAGCTGAACCATGGTGTGGACATCGGATTCTATCCCTTGGGTTCATGTACAATGAAGTACAACCCCAAGATTAACGAGGAAGTCGCGAACCTTCCCGGCTTCAACGACATCCATCCGTACGCCCCTGAAGAGACCGTGCAGGGCGCGCTGCAGCTCATGTACGAACTGCAGAACTACCTGGCCGAGATCGCCGGTATGGACAAAGTGAGCCTCCAGCCTGCGGCAGGAGCTCACGGCGAGCTTACCGGTATCCACATCATTCGCGCGTATCATTTGTCGCGGAATGACACCGCCAGGACAAAGATCCTCATTCCCGATGCCGCTCACGGCACCAACCCGGCCTCGGGAGTGCTCGCCGGTTTCCAGACAGTGCAGATACCGTCCGACAACCGGGGCGGAGTCGATATAGAAGCTCTTGAAAAGGTGATGGACGAGACGGTGGCGGGCCTCATGCTCACCAACCCGAACACCCTGGGGCTATTCGACGAGAACATCGAGAAGATCCAGGAGATTGTCCACGGCAAGGGCGGCCTCCTCTACTATGACGGAGCCAACGCCAACGCCATCATGGGCATCGCCCGTCCGGGCGACATGGGGTTTGACGTCCTCCACTTCAACCTCCACAAGACCTTCTCGACGCCTCACGGCGGCGGCGGTCCCGGGTCAGGCCCGGTTGCCGTTAAGGAGCACCTTGCTCCGTTCCTGCCGGTTCCCGTCGTTGAGTTTGACGGAAAGGCGTATCACTTGAACTACGACTTGCCCAACACCATCGGCCAGATGAAGTCCTTCTATGGCAACTTCCTGGTTATGGTCAAGGCTTACGCGTACATCAGGTCTCTCGGGCCTGACGGACTGAGGAATGCCAGCAAGGACGCTGTGCTGAACGCAAACTACGTCCTTAGGCTCATAACCGAGTACTACGATCTGCCGTACGACCGGCACTGCAAGCACGAGTTCGTAGTCTCGCCTCAGAGGATCAAGAAGGAGACCGGATGCCACACGATGGATATCTCCAAACGTCTCCTTGACTACGGCGTCCACCCGCCGACCAACTACTTCCCGCTTATCGTGGACGAGGCTATCATGGTAGAGCCGACGGAGACCGAGTCCAAAGAGGCTTTGGACTACTTCGCCAACGCTCTTATCGAGATAGCGAAGGAAGCGTACTCCAACCCCAAGATGCTGCATGACGCTCCCCATACCACGGTAGTGGGCCGCCTTGATGAGGCGGGCGCCGCCAAGAACCCAAGAATCAGGTGGCGTAGGGGGATGTAAGCGGACTTACCGCGCCTCCAGCCGGGCCGGCGGAGGGCGCGCGTGTTGTCAGCTGGATAGGGAATGGAAGTCGGGAGGAGGTCTGCCCTCCTCCCGATGTACTCTCGACAAGACTCGGAGGCTTTCATGGGCGAGGAGAACACACTATCGAGGGAACTGGAGAGGGCACTTGAGACGGCGTGGAAGGCTCGCGCGAGTGCGAGGCCTCCGGTCCTCCAAGCGATATATCCCACCAAGACAATGGCGGTCAGTGTGACCGGCAAAGCCTGTGCACTTGGGTGCTCTCACTGCGGAGGTCACTACCTTGAGCATATGGTAGATGTCCGCGACCTGCCGGAGGCGCTGCAAGCGAAGAAGCCTAAGAGCATCCTGCTCTCGGGCGGTTGCGATGCCGGCGGGGCGGTTCCGCTCGTTTCTCACTTGGCGGAAATAGCGAACCTGGCCGGCGAGGCCAAGTCGCGGGGAGCTGACCTCCGGGTTAATGTTCACCCCGGCGTGGCTTCTCCCGAGGCCGCCAGGGCGATCGCGGGCGCCGCGTCCGTCATATCGTTCGACTTTGTCTTGGACGAGGAGACCATACGTGAAGCTTTCCACGGCAAGTGGACAGGCCGCCACTACATCGAGACTCTGAGGAATCTGCAAAAGGGCAAGGCAGAGGTAGTTCCCCATATACTGGCCGGACTCCTGAGAGGGAGGATCAAGGGAGAGTACGAGGCTGTCGAGTTCCTCATCAAGGAGGGAATCGAGAGGCTCATATTTATCGTCTTCATACCTACCGAGGGAACTCTCTGGGAAGATTTTGCTCCGCCGCCTGTAGAGGAAGTAGCGCGGCTGATTGCTTGGACGAGAGTTCGGGCTCCCCAGCTCGATATAGCTTTAGGATGTATGAGGCCTCGCGGGCGCTACCGCCGACTGCTGGACCCGCTGGCGGTTATGGCCGGAGTCGACCGTATTGTGATGCCTCACAAAGAAGCCGTGAAGGAAGCCGAGTCCCGAGGGCTCACAGTATTGCGGAAGGAAGAGTGCTGTTCCTTTGACTGAAAGCCGTAACAACAGAGATGCCATTGACATGCCGATCGGCGTGTCTCTCGGAACTGCCGCGGTGCTCGGCCTGGCGCGAGCCAGGCTTCAGGAAACGCCGACTACCGCTCACGTGCTGTTCGGGGAGAAGTGCGTCAACAACTGTGCTTTTTGTGCCCAAGCCAAGGGCAGCAGTACAGCGCCTCATCACCTGTCACGAGTGACGTGGCCGCTTTTCACTTGGGACCGGTTGAAAGGCCCGCTGCAGGAGGCTATTGAGGACGGTGTCTTCAAGAGGGTGTGCGTTCAGACCGTTGAGTGCAGTGAGTCTCCCGGCCCTGCGCTTCTGTTCATAAGGCGAGTCCGAGCCATGTCTCCGTCAGTCCTGGTGAGCGCAGCCATTACCCCGGTGTCAGTCTCGAGAGTGAAGCTGTTTTTCGAGGCAGGGGCCTCGAACATCGGCCTTCCTATCGACGCCGCCACTCCTGAAGTCTACGCGAGGGTGAAAGGCGGCTCTTACGATAAAGCGTGGTCCGTCCTTGAGAGATCCGCGGCCCTGTGGCCTAATCGTATTTCCACCCACCTCATCGTGGGACTCGGTGAAACGGAAGAAGACGCCGTGCGGTTCCTCGCGAGGGCAAAGGTCGCCGGCGTCACAGTGGGCTTATTCGCCTTTACCCCGGTTAAAGGGACGGCTATGGAGAAGACTCCTCAGCCTGAAGTGGGCGCCTACAGGCGGGTCCAGGTCGCGGCCTACTTTCTCAAAAAAGGAGGAGACGCCGCCGAAATCGAATTCAGGGGCGGCAAGATCGCGAAAGTCGGCAGAGACATTCGCTTCATCGAAGAGGACATTCTGGCAGGCAAGCCTTTTGAGACGTCCGGGTGCTCCTTCTGTAACCGTCCGTATTACAACGAGCGGCCCGGGCAGGTGATGATGAACTACCCGCGGAAGCTCACCGCTGAAGAGGCGAGCCGCGCGCGGGAGGAAAGCTGCCTGCCGGCCGATCTCACCGCAAAGGGAGGGGATTCCCTGTGAAAGTCCGACTGCTGTCACACGAAGCAATGAAGGGTTCCCTTAACATGGCTGTGGACGAAGCGATCCTGCGGTCGGCCATACGGGGAGAAACCGGGCCTACGCTTCGGTTTTACCAATGGAAGCCGGCCTGCCTTTCTCTCGGATACTTTCAGGATGTTAAGAAGGAAGTAGACCTGGAAGCCCTGCCGTCGCAGGGCGTCGATCTGGTTCGGAGACTAACCGGCGGGAAAGCAGTCTTGCACGATGACGAATTGACTTACAGTGTGGTAGTGCCGGAGGTCATGCTTCCCGGAACGGTCTTGGAAACTTACCGGCGGATCTCTCAAGCCCTGGTAGAAGGTCTGCGGCTGATGGGCGTGCCCGCGACAATCGCCGCCCTCGAACGAGGGGTCACTTCCCGCGATCCCCGCTTCCGCCAGGCCGCCTGCTTCTCGGCTCCGTCTTGGTTCGAGATTCTTTGGGACGGCAAGAAACTTATCGGCTCCGCCCAAAACAGAAAAGGCGGCATGATCCTCCAGCACGGTTCCATCCCCTTTACCTTCGATGCTGCCAAACTCGTGAGATGCATCAGGACGACATCTCCGGAACACGCCCTTCGGGCAGAGTCGATGCTGAAAAGGAAAGCGGCGGGCGTTTCGGAGGCGCTCGGGCGAGCGGTAGAGAGGCGGGAACTTGAGGATCACCTGAAGGCGGGGTTTGTTGAAGCTCTCGGCTGGGAACTGGAATCGGGCAACCTAACCCCGAACGAAGAGGCTGAAGCCCGATCGCTTGCAGAAGCCAAATACCGGAATGACGCGTGGACGATGGAGAGGGGTAGACACGAAGAGGAGTTGTACTAGGAATTTTGCCCCGGCCCCAAGGCCGGATGAGTATTTCGAGGACTTAAGGAGGAGAGACAGTGTTTGATGTAGTCGTCATCGGAAGCGGCCCGGGCGGATACGTCGCTGCCATTAAGGGAGCCCAGTTAGGCGGTAAGGTTGCCCTGGTAGAGGGACACAAGATTGGAGGCTGCTGCCTCAACGTCGGATGTATTCCTACGAAGGCTTTGGTCCACGCGGCAACCACGTACCTCAACGCGAAGGAATCGTCCAAGTTCGGCGTGGATGTAGGAGAGGTCAAGCTCAACTTGGCCGGCGCCATGGCTCACAAGTCGAAGACGGTAAGCCAGCTGGTCGGCGGCGTCGAGATGCTGCTAAAAGGCAACGGCGTCACCGTATACCGCGGGTGGGCAAATGTCCCCGCGCCCGGTAAAGTCGAAGTGACCTACGAAGACGGTTCCAAGGAGACCCTAGAGACCAAGAACATCATTTTGGCTACGGGCTCAAGCCAACAGCTGCCGCCCGTGCCAAAGGAGAGCTTGGTACACGCGATTTCCTCAGATGACGCCCTGGAGCTCGACCACGTGCCCGAGAGGATGCTTGTTATCGGCGGAGGCGTGCTCGGCGTCGAGTTCGCCTGCATCTGGAATGCTTTCGGCTCCAAGATAGACATGGTGAAGCGTTCGCCTCTCATCCTGCCCCCGGTCGACGAAGAGATATCCAGAAGGCTGATGCCGATGCTCAGGAGGAAAGGCATCAACGTTCATTCGGGCATCTACATTAAGGACCTTCGCGAAGAAGGCGGCGAGAAGGTCCTGGTTGCCGACACCAAAGATGGAGGGCCTAAGGAGTTCCGCGCCGATACCATCCTCATAGCTATGGGTAGAGTACCTTACTTTGGCGGGATCGATTTGACGGCGCTAGGCATTGAGCACGACCGCCGCGGCATTAAGACTGACGACACAATGCAGACTAACGTCAAGGGGATCTACGCTATCGGAGACGTTGTCGGCAAGACCTTCCTCGCGCCCGTGGCATCCGTTGAGGGCATCGTCGCCATAGAGAACATCTTTGGGCACGAATCTCACATGGATTACAGGGTCATCCCCGCGTGCGTGTTCTCCATCCCCGAGTGCGCTTCCGTCGGATTAAAGGAGTCGGAAGCCAAAGAACAGGGGTACAACGTCAAGGTCTCCAAGTTCCCCTTCAGCGCCAACGGAAGAGCGTTGTCGATAGGTGAGACAGATGGTTTGGTGAAGGTGGTTGGCGATGCGGATACAGGCAAGATCCTCGGCGTCCATATCCTAGGCCCGCATGCTGATGACCTGATCCATGAGGCTGCTATCGCGATGTATGCCAACCTCACGGCGAAGGAAGTGGCGTCCATGATCCACGCTCATCCGACGCTGCCTGAGGCGATGCTCGAGGCCATGCACGGAGTCTCTGACAAACCGATTCATCTCCTTACCAGATAGAAGAATCGACAGAAAGGTGTGCGACACATGAGATCTTTAGCCCAGGCGGATCCTGAAATCTACGCGTCTATACAGCAGGAAAAAGAACGGCAGATGGCAGTCATTGAGCTCATCGCTTCCGAGAACCTGGTTTCCGAGGCCGTTCTTGAAGCCATGGGGTCGGTGATGACCAACAAGTACGCGGAAGGCTATCCGGGCCGCCGCTATTACGGCGGATGCGAGGTTGTCGATATAGCTGAGAACCTTGCCAGAGACAGGGCGAAACAGATCTTCGGTGCCGATCACGTGAACGTTCAGCCCCATTCCGGAGCCCAGGCCAATACGGGCGTCTACTTCGCGGCCATCAAGCCCGGAGATACCGTGTTGGGGATGAATCTGGCACACGGCGGCCACCTGACCCACGGCAGCCCGGTTAACATGTCCGGCCAATACTTCAACTTCGTCGCGTACGGAGTTGACCGGAAGACGGAGCGGATCGACTACGACCAGGTGCGTGAGGTTGCCAAGCAGACCAAGCCGAAACTTATCGTGGCAGGGGCCAGCGCGTACCCCCGCATCATCGACTTTGAGGCGTTCAAGTCAATAGCCGATGAGGTGGGTGCCCTGTTCATGGTGGATATGGCTCACATTGCGGGTTTGGTCGCGGCGGGGCTCCACCCATCTCCTATCCCGCACGCTCACTTCGTGACCACAACCACGCACAAGACGTTACGAGGACCCAGAGGCGGCATGATCATGTGCAAGGCCGAGTGGGCTACCGCCATTGACAAGGCTATATTCCCGGGCATTCAAGGCGGGCCGCTCATGCATGTGATCGCCGCGAAGGCGGTCTCGTTCCTGGAGGCACTCCAGCCGTCGTTCAAGGAGTACCAGTCTCAAGTGGTGAAAAACGCGAAGGCGTTGGCCGAAGCCCTCATGGAGCGCGGTTACCGTTTGGTTTCAGGCGGCACCGACAACCACCTGATGCTGGTCGACCTGACTTCCAAGGGTATCACGGGCAGAGACGCAGAGGTGGCGCTCGACAAGGTTGGCATAACCGTCAACAAGAACGGCATCCCGTTCGATACAAAGAAGCCTATGGTTACCAGCGGAATACGTATCGGGAGCCCGGCGGTGACCACCAGGGGTATGAAGGAAGACGACATGAAGGCGATAGCCTCGCTCATCGATCGCACTCTATCCGCCATCGGAGACGAGTCTCAGCAAGCGAAGATAGCCGGAGAGGTCAAGGAACTCACCGGTAGGTTCCCCTTCTACCGGTAACTGCCTTACCGTACGTATCGCGGGCCCGTATCCGGCGTTTCGGAACGGGCCCGAACTATGGTAGAATTGGCCAGTAAAAATTGCCAGCGGCGGGGGTGAACGTATGGGCGCAGCCAAGCTCTCTCGAGTGCGGCAGAAGATGGCCGAAGCAAAAGTGGGCGGCTTTTTGGTCACATCGCATCTGAACTGGCGCTACCTGTCCGGGTTCAAAGGCGACGCGGGCATGCTGCTGATAACCGACAGGTCGGCATATCTCTACACGGATTCGCGCTACACGGAAGAGGCCACAGAAGAGGCTCCCGATTTTACCGTGATCCAGACGGGGCTCGACGACGACCCGGTGAAGGACACCCTCAACAGAGAAGGCATCAAACAGGTGGCTTTTGAGAAAGAGCACGTGACCTTCTCTCTCTTCGAGAAATTCCAGACGCGGTTCGAAGGCGTTGAGCTGAAAGGTGTTGCGGGCTGGATAGAGGACTTGAGGATGGTGAAGACCCCGGAGGAGATCGCCCTCATCACCAGAGCTCAGGAAATCGCCGACGAGGCGTTCTCACTCATCACGCGTTCTATTAAGGTTGGGGTTACCGAACTGGAGATGGCACTCGACCTGGAGTTCACCATGAGGCGTTTGGGAGCCGAAGGCCTCGCGTTTCCGATCATAGCAGTTAGCGGCGCGAGATCATCGCTTCCCCACGGACAACCCACCGCAAACAAGGTCTCCGGAGGCGACTTTCTCACCTTCGATTTCGGGGCAAGGTATGAAGGATATTGTTCTGACGAGACCAGGACCTTTGTCATCGGCCCTTTAGACAAAAAGCACAAAGAGGTTTACGAAGTGGTGCTGGAGGCGCAGATGGCAGGGCTTGAGGCAGCCAAACCCGGAGTCTTGGGCAAGGATATTGACAAAGCGGCTAGAAAGGTTATCGATGACGCCGGATACGGCCAGTATTTCGGTCACGGCGCCGGCCACGGCGTGGGCCTGAATGTCCATGAGGGGCCCAGCGCAGGGAAGAAGGGCGATACGGTGCTCGTGCCGGGCATGGTTGTGACCGTGGAACCGGGCATTTACATACCGGGTTTCGGAGGGTGCAGGATAGAGGACTTGGTGGTCATCACGGAGGGCGGTAAGGAGATTCTGTCTTCGAGTCCCAAGGATCTGACCGTGATCGACTGAGATCTTGACAGTTGTTAGCGAGGTGGCAGCATGATATCTACGAATGATTTTCACACCGGAGTCACGGTGGAGATCGACGGTCAGCCCTGGGTGGTCGTCGATTTTCAGCACGTCAAGCCGGGAAAGGGCTCGGCCTTTGTCCGTGCCAAGATCAAGAACATCATCACCGGTGCCGTGCTGGAGAGGACCTTCAACGCAGGCGAGAAGCTTCCCAAAGCTCTGATCGAGCGAAGAGAGGCCCAATTCCTGTACTCGCTGGATGATGAGTATACACTCATGGATACCCAGTCTTTTGAGCAGATTACGGTAAGGCGCGAGGACATAGGAAACGGCGCGAATTACCTGAAGGAAAACATGAACGTAACCGTACTGAGCTATGATAGCAGGGTGATTGGCGTCGAAGTACCCAACTTCGTGGAGCTGAAGGTTGTCGAGACCGAGCCCGGGTTCAAGGGCGACACCGCGACCGGAGGCACCAAGCAAGCCAGACTGGAGACCGGTGCCGTTGTAAAGGTCCCGCTGTTTGTGAACGTTGGGGACGTGCTGAAGGTCGACACCCGTACGGGTACGTACATCGAACGCGTATAGACGTGTCAGGTGGCTTAGAAAGCTCTTAACAAAGGAGGGGTTCAGGTGTCCCAGTTGAAGGAGAGAGTCTCGTATCTCCAGGGCCTCGTTGAGGGCCTGGATATATCGGACAGCACCAAAGAAGGAAAAGCGATAAAGGTTATCTCGGATGTGCTCAAAGAGATGGCGCAGGCCATCGAAGAGCTGGCTGAGGCGCAGGACGACCTAGAGGACTACATGGATTCAATAGACGACGATCTGTCGGATGTTGAAGACGAAGTGTACGGCGAGGACTTCGTGGAGATCGAGTGCCCGAACTGCGGCGAACTCATTGAGGTTGAAGCTTCGGTTCTGGACGACTCCGACACGGAGATCATCTGCCCCGAGTGCGGGGATTCCTTCTCGTACGAAGATATCGAGTGGGACGACGATGATGACGACCTTGACGTCACCCTAGAGTGCGAATGCGACGACAAAGACTGCTGCTGCGAAGACGAAGACGACGAAGAGGACGAGCCGCAGAACTAGAGTGTGAGCGACTTGGCTCCGGTAGCACGTAAGTTGGCTTCAAGGAGGCGCCCGTAAGGGCGCCTTTTCCTTTTCCGGTCAGCCGGACACACCCCCGCACCTACCTCCACGGCACCCCTAAGTCATACAAGCTGTCTCCCGCAAATATGTTATGACAACGGGAGTGTGAGAGCCGAATGCGTTTTCCAGCGAAAGCAGGGGTTTCAGGTGGCTTTATGGGAGGCCGGGCGAGTTCTGTCGACTCGCCGTCGCCGGTTGCGAGAGACCCCCTGGAGAGAGATGTCCTGCCGCTTCTCCCCGAACGTATCCGGCACGCGGTGCTCGTATTCTTGGCTGACTCCACGAGGACAACCGGGATGCCGTCCATCAACGAAATCCGTCTCAGAGCAGGCCTTCCTCTCTGCCTGGTTCTCTCTCAAAGCGATGTGCTCTTTGACGGAAGCGGCAAATGCCGAGACTATACTCGCCTGTTAGTGACCCAAGAAGAGATCCGCCGTACCCTCTCGCTGGTAAGCGACTGTTCATACTACGCCCTGGAAAGCGAGTTTGCCAACGGCTACATCACCGTCCCCGGCGGCCACAGGGTGGGGCTAGGAGGCCAGGTAGCGGTCTGGGCAGACGGGTCGGTACGCTTTCGAGAAGTATCGACCCTTAGCTTCAGGATTGCCAGGGCAGTGAGGGGCGTCGGGGACGGCGTGGCCCCTAAGCTCGCCGGAAAAAACGGTCGTCTGCACTCTACGCTCATCGTATCGCCTCCGGGAGCGGGCAAGACCACGCTGCTGCGGGACCTCTGCCGCATTTCCGGGGAAGGTATGGCTTCTGCCGGCATTCAGCCCACGCAGGTTGGAATTGTTGATGAGCGTTCAGAAATCGCGGCGTGTTACGGGGGAGTGCCTCAACACGATGTCGGCCCCCGCGCCGATGTGTTGGACCGGTGCCCAAAAGTGAAGGGCATCATGATGGCTTTACGGTCCCTGGGGCCGGGAGTCATCGCGACCGACGAGATTGGCGGTGACGAGGATGCCAGGGCCGTGGTCTCCGCGATCTCAGGCGGCGCCACGGTCTTGGCTACATGCCACGGTGACGACCTGGACCAGGTGGCATCGCGCCCCTATTCCCGCTGGCTTGTTGAGAAGGGGTACTTCCAGAAGGCCGTTGTGCTGTCGAGGCGGCTTGGGCCGGGGACGGTTGAATTCGTGGGAGACATATCGGGCACGTGAGGTGGTCGGCTTGACCGCGGTTTTGGAAGGAGAGGCAGCATGCTTCTGAAAGTGGTGGGCTCCCTATTGGTATTTGGGGCGGCAACTGCCGTGGGCGTCTCTGCCGCGCGTGAGTTGGACGATCAAGTGGCGGAACTTCAAAGGCTTGAGGTAGCCTGTGAAACCCTGTCGGCAGGCGTCTCCTACCTCTTGGAGCCGCTCCCGCGAGCAATGATGAAGGCAGGCGAAAGGGCAGGAGGAGCCTCCGGCGACCTGTTTTTCCGCATGGGAAGCCTTACCGGGATATCCGGCCTCAGGACTCCCGAGGACGCTTTTCAGTCGATTCTGGCTGAAGGGGTATCTTCTCGGATACCGCGGGCAGGCCTCAGTGTTGTGGAAGATCTGGTTAAGACCTTGGGTACTTCAGGTCATAAGGAGCAAGTAAGGTATATAGACATGTCCATAGACAGAGTTCGGTCGTACAGGAAGTCCATCGAGGACGACTACCGGAAAAAAGCTCGGATGTACCGGTATCTCGGGGTCCTGGCCGGGCTCTTGGTTGTTGTAGTGCTGATATAGGAGGTTAGCCAATGCTGAGCGTCGACCTCATCTTCAAGATAGCGGGGCTGGCAATCATAGTGTCCGTGCTGCATTCAGTGCTGAAGCAGGCCGGAAAGGAGGAGTACGCGTGGCTCGTCACTCTCACCGGCATCATAATAGTCCTCACGCTGGTAACCGGCCTCGTGGCCGACTTCTTCCAGTCAGTAAGGTCTACATTCCAGTTGCCGTGAGGTGCCTCCTGTGGACATCTTTCAGATAGCCGGCCTGGGCATCGTCGCAAGCGTAGTACTCATGCTCATCCGAAAGGAAAGGCCCGAGCTGTCTCTAGGGCTCACGCTGGTGGTCGGGCTCATGCTCTTTTTCATGATACTGCCCCGCCTCTCGTCGGTAGTGACAGTTTTCGGTGAACTCGCGACGGAGTCGGGGCTCGAGCCTCTGTATTTCGGGATCATCCTTAAGGTTCTGGCGATTTCGTACGTTGCTGACCTAGGCGCTTCCATATGCAGGGATGCAGGCGAAGAACTGATCGCGACCCGCGTGGAGATGGCGGGGAAAGTGCTGATTTTAGTATCGGCGCTGCCGATCGTCCAGGAAGTCCTCAATGTGATAAGAGCGCTCATGGTCTGACCGGACGGGGGCGGAGCCCACGTCCGGATGGCTCAGTGGGGGAGGTGGAGGCTATGCGCCGTGCATTAATCGCAGTATTTGTCGCGGCTGCGGTTCTTGCGCCGGTCACCTATCTTGTTCCGGCGCCTCGCGTGTCTGCAGCTTCACCTGGCATCCGCCTTGCCGCCTCACCCGAGGCGGGTGACACCTCCGGCACCTGGGAGTCCTCCCTCAGAAACCTTGACGACTCGGGCGTCACTAACCCCATCGACCGCATCTTCAGGGACATCACCTCAGACGGAGATCTCAGCTGGAGGCAGATGGTTGGAGACATCCTGACAGGTAAGGGCATTGACTTCGGCCGCATCGGAAGGCTTTTTACGAGGAATGTGGCCGGGGGACTCTTGGCCAACTCCCGGGTGCTCGGCAAAATCGTGCTCATAGGCGTGGCTATGGCGTGTCTTGAGATACTCACCAATACCATTTCGCCGGGAGGTTCCAGCAAGATCGCGATGTGGGCCTCTCACCTGGCCCTTATCGCTCTGGCGGTGCTCTCTTTCCGGGACGTTCTCTCCATTGCCCGATCGGCCATGGAAAGCCTGCGGGCAGCTCTCTTCGCCTTTGTCCCTGCACTTACGAGTCTGACAGTGGTCTCCGGTATGCCGGTGAGCGCCGGCGTGCTGCACCCGCTTGTCTTCGGTATGGGGAGCGTAGTCAGCATCTTCGTGCTTGATGTCGCGTTTCCCATGATCTACACATCGATAGCCGTTGATATGGCCGGGAACCTTGGGGGCGGTGAGAGAGCATCGGGAGTCGCCTCAATGTTGCGGCAGGCAGCTTTCTTTGGGCTTGGGGTGCTAATGGCGTGTTTTGTCGGCGCCGTGGTAGGGCAGAAGGCGGCGGCAGGCTTGGCAGACGGGATGGCATACCGTACCGCCAAGTACATGAGTTCGACATTCATCCCTGTAGCAGGCAAATTGGTGAGCGACACCATGGACATGTTTTTCTGCTCCGCTTACAGCCTGAAGTCGGCGATCGGGCTTGTGGGCACCGTCGCGTTGTTCGGAGCGCTGTTCTCTCCGCTCCTCGAGATACTATCCTGCCTCGTTGTGTGGAAAATCGCAGTCGCAGTCCTGGGTCCCATCTCCGGGCCTTCGGTCAACAAGTCGCTCAAAAGCATGGCGGACGGAATGGCTCTCTTGGCCATGTCGGTGTTCGTCACGTGTTTCGTTTTTGTCATCTGTCTGGCCGTCGTATCCAGAGCCGTCCGGCCCTTCTAGGAGGTGGCAGCGTGGAGTCAGTGCGAGATTGGGCGAGAGGGTTGTTTCTGCTTGCCATTTTCTCATCGACGGTGATGCTGCTTGTACCCAAATCCATGACCAAGCAGGTGAAATTCGTCTCGGAGCTCCTGCTCCTCATATGCGTTATCGCTCCGCTGGCAGGCCTAGTCAGATCGGGGAGCGCGGTTGGGCTGCCCACCAGCCAGGTTACCACAGATTTCGCCAGTTTCTCGCTGGGCGAGTTCTACGCTAAGGAGACCGCGCAGCGAGTGCGTGAACTGGGTGAGAAGGCCGGGCTTTCCGTAGAGAGCGTGGAGGTCCGGACCAAAGACGGAGGACTTTCGCTGGATGAGGTTTCGGTTGTAGTTGCCCCCGGGGCGTCTCCGGAAGAACTCGGAGCGTTCCGGGAAGCCATCGGGATATATGCCGGGATACCTGAAGACAAGGTCATGTTGACCGCCAGGAACCCGTGAAGGGAGGACCCAAAGCGATGGACCATAGAGAGGGAAAGGCCAGATCGATGGACTTTAGGGCACTGGCAAAGCCGCAGAATCTCAAACTCGTGCTGCTGGGGTTTTTGGGGATTGCCCTTATCTTGGCGGGGACGTTCTACACCTCTCGAAAAGAGGGAACGCAATCCAAAGACCTAAGCGACGTTCTCTTGCAGTCTCACGCTGCCGCCATCGAAACGGCCCTTGAGGAGACAGTGGGAGCCATACGCGGTGCGGGTAAAGTGCAGGCCAGGGTTACATTGGAGTCCGGGCCGGAGAACGTCTACGCTCACAACGTCGTGAGGTCCAGCACGTCTCAGACGGAAACCCTCGAAGGAGGCACGAGAGAGAGCTCGACCGAAAACGAAACGTCGCAACCCGTAACAGGACGCTTCGGGAGTTCGGAATCGCCCCTCCTCGAGAAGATACTTCCGGCGAGAGTGGCCGGATGCCTCATTGTGGCCGAAGGGGCCGCTTCTTCAGAAGTCAAAGCCGACATATACCGGGCTGTGCAGGCGCTTCTGGGGATTCCCATATACAAAATCGAGGTTTTGCCCATGAAAGGGGGTAAATAACGTGAGGATTGCCGGTTACGCCAATCCGCGCGCGGGGTTCGTAAAGAAGGTGAACTGGAAAGCAGTCATCTATCTCATTCTGCTGGGCGTGATCTTGTATTTCGTGGGCTCCAAATGGAGCGATTTTGCTTTGTTCTTCTCCGGCAGCCGGGCCGTTCCTGCGGCGAATATGGACGCGGCGGATGACTTCTTTATCGAGTTCAAGATCGATAGGGAGAAGACTCACAAAGAGCAAGTGGACATGGTGAAGGCGGTCATGGCCGACAACGGCGCATCCAAAGAAATCCGGGACGCCGCATATGCCCAATACATGTTCCTGATTGACGTGATGGGCAAGGAACTCAAGATCGAAGGACTCCTAAAGGCGAAGGGATTTGAGACCTTGGTTTTCCTTGCGCCGGACTCCTGTACGGTGGCGGTTAAGACGGTCTCGCTTGACGAGCGCCAGGTAGCTCAGATTGGCGATGCTGTAAGGAAAGTCACGAAGCTCGGATTGGATAAGGTGACCATTTTCGCGTCGCCGTAGCGGACATTGCAGGCTGACTGGAACAGTCTGTATAATCAAGGGTGCGAGAATCAAGATGTATGCATTTGTCTTGAGGAGGCTTTCGTGTGTCAAGAGATAATCCCGTCGGAACCGGGGCCGAGGTTCATGAAGAGTCTGAGGTCAAGATATCCGACGACGTGATAGGAGCCATTGCCAGTACGGCAGCGTGTCAGGTTCAGGGTGTAGCGGGTATGACCAGCAACATCGTCGGTGATATTGGCGGAGTCATACTTGGGCGGAAGAACCAGACCAAAGGCGTAAGGGTTTCGGCTACGGACAAGGATGTAGCCCTTGACCTCTATCTTTCAGTGAAATATGGAGCCCGGATACCTGAAGTTGCGTATAAGGTTCAAGAGAGCGTCAAAAAGTCCGTGGAAGGCATGACCGACCTGAAGGTGACTCAGGTAAACATCCATGTCCAGGGCGTGACGTTCCAGGACCAAATAAGTACGGACACTGACGACCAATAATCCGGCGGGGTGGTTCTGTGGGAATACTTGATAGAATTGTTCTCAGCCTATATGCGTTGGCGCTCACGGTGGTTTCATTCCTCACGCTGTTGGTCACATTTGGATGGAGCGCTCCGGCGGATCTCATCTCCAATACCATGACGTCGTCTTCAGGGCGGACAACCATCGGCATCGTCTCCACTCTCATTTTCTTGGCCGGCGTCAGGTTTGTTTACTACGGGTTCAAACGAGTGCCTGACCAAGCGGTCATACACGACAGCGAGATGGGTGAAGTCCGCATCTCCTTGGTCGCAGTGAAGAGCCTGGTGACGAGGATAGTGTCCAGGACTCCCGGCGTGAGGGAAGTGAAGACAAGGGTCTTCCTGTCCCGGGGCGGCGCGGGCATTTCAGTGGGCCTGGATGTTAAGGCCGCGCTGGACGCGAATCTTCCCGACCTTTCCGACAAGATACAGAAGGCCACCGCAGCCTATGTGAGAGACATCGTCGGCGTGACCGTCGATTCGGTGCGGGTGTCTGTGTCGGACATCGCGTTGGATAGCAGGCGTTAGGAGGTACTTCCGTATGTCACAGGTTTGGGAGAGGGTCCTCCAATTCGCCAGGGAGCATCCGGGGAGATGTCTGGGAACCAGTTTGGGGTTTCTCTTTGGAGTGTGTTTCATATGGCTGGGATTTTGGAAGACTCTGGTGCTCGGGGTATTGACTTTGCTTGGGTATTCTATAGGCAAATGGACTGATGATGAAGGGAAGGGTATTAAGGAATTCCTGGAGGAGAAGCTTCCAGGGAGACCGGATTTCCATTGACGGCAAAAACTAAGGCTATCAGAAGGCACGACGCTAGGGTTCTTGCGCTTTCGGCGCTTTTTTGTTGGGAGAGCGTGAAGGACGGCATTCCCGAAGCCGTATTCCAGGATGTGGTTCAGGGTTTCCATCCGGACATAGCACCCGTGGAACAGCCGTTCAGGCTTCAGTACGCCGAGCGACTGTTTCTTGAGACGATCGCGCACCTTCCTGAGATCGACAACCTCATCTCCAAAGCCTCCCAGGGCTGGTCCCTTTCACGAATGCCTAGAGTCGACTTGGCTATCCTGAGGTTGGCTGTAGCGGAGATCGCGTACATTAAGGATGCACCGCTTGAGGTGGTTATTGACGAAGCGGTGGAGCTCTGCAAGGAGTTCAGCACTCATGCCAGCCCGCGATTCGTGAACGGTGTCCTTATGGGCATTTTCCGCCAAGTCTAGTACAATGTTAAGTGGTGCTGTTAGGTGAGAAGAGAAGAGTGGGAGGAAGCCTGATGAACGAGATTTTGGTGAAGAAGGATCTTACCCCGGTAACCAAGCTCATCGTTGTCAAGAACCCTTACGTTGCGGCGAAGGCCCAGCCGGGCCAGTTCATAATCCTGCGCGTCAGGGAAAACGGCGAGAGGATACCTCTTACCATCGCCGATTACGACCGCGAAAAGGATACTATCACTCTGGTCTTCCAGGAGGTCGGTCTCAGCACGAAGCTGCTCGGCCGCCTGGAAGTTGGAGACAGCATCCTCAACTTAGTCGGACCTTTGGGCGTTCCTGCCGAGCTTCCCGAAGGAGGTACCGTGGTAGCGGTTGGAGGAGGGGTCGGCGTCGCACCAATCCTTCCCAAATGCAAGGAGATGCACCGACGGGGCGTAAGAGTCGTTAGCATCATCGGAGCGCGCTCCAAGGATCTCATCATCCTTGAAGATGAGATGAAGGCGTGCTCTGACGAAGTGCACATTTGTACAGACGACGGCAGTCGCGGGTTCAAGGGCTTTGTATCGGACAAGCTGAAGGAGCTGGTTCTAGGCGGCCTCAAGGCTGACGAGGTAATCGCCATCGGCCCCATGCCCATGATGCGTGCTACCTGTGGAGTCACAAAGGATTTCAATCTAAAAACTTGGGTTTCCATGAATCCTATCATGGTCGACGGGACCGGCATGTGCGGAGCCTGCCGCGTCACCGTGGGCGGCGAGACCAAATTCGCCTGCGTAGACGGCCCCATGTTTGATGGGCACTTGATCGATTGGGCTGAAGCCTGGCGCAGAGCCGGCATGTACCGAGATGAGGAAAAGGTAGCGGTTGAACGCTGCCAGTGCTGCGGAGGTGACAAGTAATGCCTGTCAAGCAGAGAACATCCATGCCGATGCAGGATCCAAAAGAGCGTTCAAAGAACTTCTCGCAGGTTGCCACAGGCTACACCGAAGAGATGGCTCTGGCCGAGGCTTCCCGCTGCCTCCAGTGCAAGAACCCGCTTTGCGTGTCCGGATGTCCGGTATCGGTACAGATCCCCACTTTCATCGGGTTTTTGAAGCAGAAGAAGTACCGGGAAGCGATCGATGCCATTAAGGCAACCAACAATCTCCCCGCGATCTGCGGCAGGGTGTGTCCCCAGGAGAGCCAGTGCGAGGCTAAGTGCGTTTTGGTGAAGACCGGTCAGCCCATCGCCATCGGGCGCCTCGAGCGCTTTGCCGCCGACTGGGAAGGGCAGAACGGAACAGCGACGCCTGAGAAGGCTCCCTCATTGGGTAAGAAGGTTGCCGTGGTAGGAGCCGGGCCTTCAGGGCTCACTGCAGCAGGCGACCTCGCTAAGCTGGGCTACGACGTCACCATATTCGAATCGCTGCACGCTCCGGGCGGAGTGCTTATCTACGGAATCCCCGAGTTTCGTCTTCCCAAAGACGTCGTCAAGCGCGAAGTTGATTACGTGAAGGCTCTGGGCGTCAAAATTGAGACCGATGTTGTCATCGGGCGAACCATTACCATTGATGACCTTTTCGAGGACGGCTTTGAGGCAGTTTATGTGGCCAGCGGAGCCGGCCTTCCCATGTTCATGCGTATTCCCGGCGAGAACCTGAACGGTGTCTATTCGGCCAACGAGTGGCTCACCCGGATCAATCTCATGAAGGCCTACCAGTTCCCCGAGTGGGATACTCCCGTCAAGAGGGGCAAGAAGGTGGCCGTTGTGGGAGCCGGCAACGTGGCGATGGATGCGGTCAGGTCGGCTCTTCGGCTTGGAGCCGAGAAGGCTTCTATTGTCTACAGGCGCAGCCGTGCTGAAATGCCGGCCAGGGCTGAGGAAGTCGAGAATGCTGAGGAAGAGGGAGTCGAGTTCAACTTCTTGACCAACCCGGTAGAGGTCCTCGGCGATGAGAAGGGTTGGGTAACGGGACTTAAGTGCGTGAAGATGGAGCTCGGCGAGCCCGACAAGTCGGGCAGGCGCCGCCCCGTCCCCATCCCCGGTTCCGAGTTCGTGATGGAATGCGACATTGTGATCATGGCTCTCGGCACAAGCCCGAACCCGGTGATTTCCCAGACAACGTCCGGTTTGGAGGCTCAAACCTGGGGCGGGATCATTGCTGACGAGAAGACCGGGCGAACCACCAGGCCGAGGATTTGGGCAGGCGGCGACGCCGTCACCGGTTCGGCCACGGTGATTCTGGCCATGGGAGCCGGAAAAGCGGCAGCTAAGGACATCCACGTGTTCCTATCCGGCAGTCAGGAGAAGTGGTAGGGAACCTGTCGTACCGGCTCGAAACTGAATAGAGGAAAGTAGGATACCGGCCTTCGGGTGGCCGGTATCCTTCTTGGAGGCAGGAGGTGCAGGTATGCTGGACCAGGAAAAGGCGCTCAGCGTTAGCCAGCTCAATGCCTATGTGCGGGATCTTTTCCGCAAAGACGACTTCCTCCAGCAGGTCATCGTGAGAGGCGAGATCGGCAATCTCCGCAATTACCAGGGGCACCTGTATTTCACACTCAAGGATGAAAAGGCCTCTCTCAAGGCGGTAATGTGGAGGACCGATGCCGCGCGCCTCACTTTTGTCCCCGCCGAGGGCGCTCAGGTGATCGCTGTAGGAAGCGTCTCTGTGTTTGAACGCGACGGCGTCTACCAGCTGTACGCCAACTACATGGAGCCTTCGGGCCTCGGAGCTCTGTACGCGGCTCTTGAAAAACTAAAAGCAAAACTGGACAAGGAGGGGCTCTTCAAGCAGGAGAGAAAGCGCCCCTTGCCGTTGTTTCCCCGGAAGATCGGGGTTGTCACATCGATCCGCGGGGCGGCCATCAAGGACATCGTCAGTGTCGGAAGGCGCCGCTATCGGGGAGTTTCGTTTATCGTGGCCGATTCAAAGGTTCAGGGCGATGGAGCTGCTGCGACGATCGTAAGGGGCATTGAGACCCTGAATGAGATCCCCGATGTCGACGTTATCATCGTTGGCCGGGGCGGCGGTTCCCAGGAAGACCTATTTGTGTTTAACGATGAGTCGGTGGCGAGAGCTATTTACGCTTCCCGAGTTCCGGTGGTCTCTGCAGTCGGGCACGAGAGAGACGTCACGGTTGCCGATCTGGTGGCTGACGCCAGGGCTGCTACGCCTTCTCAAGCGGCCGAACTTGTAGTCCCTCAGGCGAGCGAGCTCCTTTTTGCCGTGGAGTCTTTCGAAGGGAACATGAAGAACGAGTTGTACAAGCTCATCGGCGGGTATCGGCAGACCTTGAGCCTATTGAGATCCCGGCCGGCGCTTTCGCGGCCGGACTGGTTCCTGGTTTCATCTAGGGAATCTCTGGTCCGGTTGAGGCAGGATCTAGAAGATAACATTGCCGGAGTCCTTGAGAGAAAGGCTAACCTCTTTGCCAAAGCTTCCGCACGATTGGACGCCTTAAGCCCGCTGAGAGTGTTGTCTCGAGGGTTCAGCTTGGTGAGGAGAATTCCTGATAAGGCCATCGTGCGGGACGCATGTTCAGCGCCTCCCGGCACGAAGGTTGAGGTATCGCTGATGAAAGGCACTTTGGTTTGCGAGGTTGAGGAGTCGAGACCGGAGTGACGGATTTGGTATTTGGTGGATGTTATCCGGAGGAGGAGCGAATAATGTCTGAGGAGATGGACTTCGCGAAGGCGCTCAAGAAACTTGAGGAGATCGTGAAATCTCTGGAAACAGGGGAGCTGTCATTGGAGGAGTCTCTAGCCAAGTTTGAGGAAGGGATAGGCTTGGCCCGGCGCCTGGAATCGATCCTGGACCGCGCTGAACAGAAGGTACAGGAGATCCTGGCCAAGTGAGTTTGGAGGAAAGTATTTTGGAACTGCAGGAACTTAAAGAGGCGATTGAGGCCGGCCTTAAGTGCCGGATATCTGAATACCCGGAGGATGCTCCCGTGATCCGTGAAGCAATAGCCTATTCGCTTGATGGAGGCAAGAGATTAAGGGGAGCCATTTTGCTGTCTCTTTTCCGGGATCTCGGCGGAACCGGCGACCCGCTTCCGTTCGCTTTGGCGATGGAGATGATCCAGGCTTACTCCCTAGTCCACGACGACCTTCCCTGTATGGATGACGATGACATGCGAAGAGGCAAGCCGACTTGCCACAAGAAATTCGGCGAAGCCGTAGGACTGCTCACCGGCGATGCCCTCCTCACACTGGCTTTCAAGACGGCCGCACAGTCTGATCTTCCGCTTGACCGGATAGTCTCAGGAATCGAAATCCTTGCCGAAGGCGCAGGAAGGATGGTTGACGGCCAAGTTTTGGACTTACAGTCTGCGGACCGGGATATTAGGCAGATGTACCGTTTGAAAACCGGGAAGTTGTTTGAGACATCGGCCAAACTCGGAGCCGTCCTTGCCGGGAGACCGGATGCAGTCGACCGGGCATCCACTTGGGGCCGTTCCTTCGGTTATTCTTATCAGATCCTCGATGATCTGGATGACTTGGGTGCGGAGGACAAGAACACGCTGGTTCAGCTCATCGGCGTGCAGGCTGCCAAGGAAGAGGCTGCCTCCGGCCTAAGAGCAAGCCTGGAGGCAGTTCAACCGGACTGGTTCGTCGCCAAGCTGTCCAGATATTACCTCAAGATTCTAACGTCCAACTTGAAACAAAACCCCAGGTCAGATATAATTTGAGTAGTCCGAGTTGGCGCAGTATTCTAGTGGGCTAACCTGTTCCCAGGGCGGGGCTAAAAATCCGTCACGGGTCATACCGGTTCGCCCTGAAGGACACCGGTTGCGCCCAGCTTCCGGTTTCTTTAGGGAGAAGGAAATAAGGGAAACCTACAACGGCATGTAGGAGACGCCCTTATTTCGCCGGGGCCTAAGAACCCCAACGGTTGTTTCTGGCCTGCCTTGAGTGGCCCGGGTAGGAAGGTTCCTCCTGAAAACCCGGGCTGCAAAAGAGGCTAGGAACAGGTGCCTTCGAGGAAAACTCCTAGACTGTCTCACTTGGGCGCCTGTGGGGTTGCGGTGTGAACTAAGTGGTGATCCAGCGCTGCCGTCGGCGACGCGGCAGGCCGGTCTTAAAGGGGAACCGCCTTCGGCGAAAGCCGGGGTTGACCGCCGGGAAATCCTGCTGGACCTCATGTCACAAGATTCACTACAGGCGTTGCCTCTCGGAGGAGACCAATCCGAATGAGCAAGAAAAGGAGCAACCTAGAAGGAGTCCTCGTGTTCTCCTTAGGAGCCTTTCTTCTCAGTTTCGTGCTGAACCTCTCTTTTGAGCGGTTATCAGAGGCAATTCCCCTGATTTTGGGGGTGCCTCTTTTTTTGTTCGTGATTTTGATGGGAATTGTATGCGACGCGATTGGTCTCGCCTCTGCCCGTGCGAAAGAGGAACCTCTCTTGTCCATGGCTTCAAGGAGAATAAGAGGTGCCCGGGAAGCGATCTGGTTTGTGAGGAACGCCTCCAAAGTATCTTCCGTCTTTAGCGATGTGATGGGGGATGTAGCGGCAACCATATCGGGAGCCCTGGCAGTCGCGATGATGTATAAGGTGAGGGAGTGGCTGTCGGGGATCGACTTGACCGTGACCGTTTCCCTTGCTGTCGGGCTTGCCTCCATGTTGAGCGTGGGAGGGAAGGCACTTTTCAAGCCCGTGGCTTTGAAGTACGCTGAATCTATCATCCTGTTTCTCGGGAAAACCCGGAGGGCTGTAATGGGGGAGAGGAAGTAGATGGAAATCAATTCGCCTCACGACCTGGGGCACCTTTCACCCAAAGAGCTGCGCGCTGTTGCCAAAGACATTCGCGGAAAGATAATCGAGACGGTTTCTCAAAACGGCGGGCACCTTGCTTCGTCTTTGGGAGTTGTCGAGCTCACGTTGGCTCTCCACACCGTCTTCAATACTCCCAGAGACAAGATCGTTTGGGACGTAGGCCACCAAGCCTACGCTCATAAAATCGTTACCGGGCGCGCCGGGAAGTTCCACACGCTCAGGAAATTCGGAGGGATCTCGGGGTATCCCAAGCGTTCGGAGAGCGAGTACGACGTGTACGATACCGGACACGCTTCGGGGTCCATCTCATATGCTTTGGGACTGGCCAAAGCTCGCGACCTTGCCGGAGATGACTACCACGTAGTCGCGGTCATAGGAGACGGCTCGCTCACCTCGGGGGTGGCTTTCGAGGGCCTCAACAATGCCGGAGGACTGGGGACAAGGCTTATCGTTGTAGTCAATGACAACTCGATGTCCATTTCCGAAAGTGTCGGCGGCATCTCCTACTACTTGACCACCTTGAGATTGGCTCCCGTCTACAGGTCGGCGAAAGAGCGCCTGGAAAAGGTGCTGGACAAGATGCCCAAGGCCGTACAGGTTCTAAGGAGGCTTAAAGGGGGCATTAAGCACCTCTTGTTTCCCGAGGCCTGGTTCGAATCGCTGGGATTTTCCTACTACGGTCCAATCGACGGCCACGATATTGAGGGCATGCAGCGGGTCCTTCAGGATGCCAAGTCCCTTAAAGACCCTGTGATTGTCCACGTCGTCACCAAGAAGGGCAAAGGATATGCTCCCGCTGAAGAGGACCCCGAGAAGTACCACGGGCCGGGCCCGTTTGACCCGGTGACCGGAGATATATTCAAGAAGAGCGGGCCGCCTGCGTGGAACAAGGTCTTCGGAGAGGCGATGTGCGCCTTCGGTCGCAGGAACCCCAAACTTATCGCGATCACTGCCGCGATGTCCGACGGAACGGGCCTCGGCGAGTTCAAAGAGCAGTTCCCCGACCGCTTTTTTGACGTCGGGATCGCAGAGAGCCATGCCGTGACCTACGCAGCAGGCCTAGCGCAGGGAGGCTTCCTGCCCGTCGTTGCCATCTACTCAACTTTCCTTCAAAGATCCTACGACCAGATCATCCAGGACGTAGCCCAACAAGGGCTCAAGGTGGTGTTGGCCATCGATAGAGCAGGACTTGTGGGGGAAGACGGAGAAACTCACCACGGCGAGTTTGACTTGAGCTACCTCCGGACCGTCCCGGGAATGGTCGTTATGGCGCCAAAGGACGAGAGGGAACTGGTCGACATGCTATACACGGCTCTAACCATTCCGGAAGCATGCGCCATCCGGTACCCTCGGGGGCCGGCGCCCGGCGTGCCCTACAAGGAAGCGCTGGAAAAACCGGAACTCCTGGAAGTGGGAAGGGCAGAGGTAGTGTCGCCGGGCAAAGACGCGAACATCATCGCAGTCGGCAGCATGGTCGGCCCGGCGGTGGAAGCAGGGAAGATCCTATCCCGTGAAGGGATTTCCTGCGGAGTGGTTAACGCTCGCTTTGTTAAGCCCTTTGATGAGGGATTGGTGGACCGGCTGGCGAGAGAGGCTCCGCTCCTCGTGGCTGAGGAGAACGTGGAGGCCGGCGGCTTCGGCGAGGCAGTCGTTAGGCGCGTCGGCAAGGCCGCCTTGGCGACCTTGCCCGATGCTTTTGTGCGGCACGGTTCACAGTCCAAGCTACGTCAAATATCCATGCTGGACCCAAAATCGCTGGCAGAGCGAGTCCGGCAACTGCTCCGGGAGGCTTATGACCGATAACTGCACTAAGACAATAGGGGTATTCCCCAACCTCTCCAAAGAGGGCAGTCTCGTACTTACCTGCAGGATCCTCGACTGGCTTGAGGCCAACGGGCACCGGGGTATTGTTCCGCCGTGTGTGTCGGGCTTTACCGGGAGGCCGCGCCGCGGCTTGCCTATCTCGGAATGGCCCGCAGAAGTAGACTTCGCCATCGTCCTGGGAGGAGACGGGACCCTTCTGTCTGCTGCCCGCAACTTAGGCTCAAGAGGGGTGCCGCTGCTTGGCGTCAACCTGGGGCATTTCGGCTTTCTGACCGAGGTTGAGTCCTCTGAGGACTTGTTTCAAACGCTTCCAATGTTCCTTTCAGGAGACTGCAAGGAAGACCGGAGGACTATCCTGACCGCGTCGGTCGTGCGAAACGGGGAGGTTGCCCGCACAGGCATAGCGGTCAACGAAGCTGCCGTGCTGAAGGGACCTTTCGGGCGGATGACCGTGACCACCCTCAAGGTATCGGGGAGTCTGGTGGATACTTACTTTGCCGACGGCTTGATTGTGGCCACTCCCACGGGCTCCACGGCTTATTCGTTATCGGCGGGAGGGCCGCTGATGGCACCGTCAATCGAAGCGCTTTTGATAACCCCTGTCTGCGCGCACACCCTTACCTCTAGGTCAATCGCAGTACCTGCGAGCGAGATCTGTGAGATTGAAGTAGTGGAACCCAGCCAATCGACGGCTCTTTCCATCGACGGCCAGGAGTTCTTTGCGTTGGAAAAGGGAGACATTGTAAGGATCGCGGTTCCCGGCATTAAGGTTACTCTGCTCCGCCGTAAAAGCTGGTCCTTCTACGCCGTGCTTCGCCGGAAGATGAAAGAAGGTGCCGACAGGCTCCCACGATAGACTGAGCAGGAGGAATCTCCATGAAGGCCAAGAGGCAGATGAGGATCATAGAGCTGGTGTCGCAGACCGTGATAACCAGCCAGGAAGCGTTGTGTGAAGCCCTTGCGCGCGAGGGCATCAACGTGACGCAGGCTACCGTGTCTCGAGATATAAAGGAACTCAATTTGGTAAGGGTACCTTCAGGCGACGGACGGTACAAATACGCGTTGATGCCGGGCGATCCTTCGCTGGTCTACAGAGAAAGGTTCCGGAGGCTGTTCTCAGACTGCTGCCTCGACATGAACCGTTCCGGCAACATCATACTGGTGAAGACGATTGAGGCAACTGCAGCGGCGGTAGGACAAGCCATTGATGCCCTGGCGCTGCCGGGAATACTTGGCACGGTTGCGGGAGACGACGCGGTTCTGGTGGTAGTGCGTGAAGGTACTTCGTCACAGGAGATCCTCGAGACACTCAGAAAAATCGCCGGGCTGTGATAGTACATGCTCTCGTACCTTAGCATCAGGAATTTCGGCATATTCTCCAAAGTCGACCTGGAGCTCGGTCCGGGTCTGTCGGTGTTTACAGGAGAGACCGGAGCAGGCAAATCCATGATCGTTGATGCCGTAATGGCATGCCTCGGACAACGGACCCCCCGTGACCTGATAAGGTCAGGAGAAGACAGGGCTGTGCTTGAGCTGATGGCTCTCCCTCCGGAAGCAGTAAGCGGCGACGACGCTGTCTTCCAACTGCTTGACGGTGAGGATGAGGTCATACTCCGGAAGGACATCCTGCCCGATCGTTCCTACCTGCGCGTTAACGGGCGCCTGGCCACCCAATCGGCCGTACAGGATCTGGGGGCCAGACTGGTGGATATTCACGGCCAGCAAGAGCACCACTCGCTGCTGAGACCCCAAAACTACCTCGGGATGTTGGATGAGCTGCACCGCGATGTCCTTCTTCCCGCGCGTGACGCGTTCGGTGCCCTTTATAGAGAAAGGCAGGACATTCTGCGGCGCATGAGCGACCTGGGGAAAGGGCAGAGAGAGCGGGAAAGAGAGATCGACCTCCTGTCATTTCAGGTAGATGAGATTGACAGAGCCAATTTGCGGCCGGACGAAGAAGAAGAGCTTAGGCAGGAGTACGCGGTTCTTTCGGCTCAGGAGAAGCTTATCGAGCTCTATGCACAAGCCTACTCTGCTCTCTACGAAGGCAGCGGGCGATCTCGCGCCGCCTACGACCTTATTGACGAGGCTCTAGCCTCTTTCCGGAAGATACATGCAGTTGACCCTGCCTCTTCAGAAGCTTTGGACTCGCTTGAGCAGGTATCCTTTGGGCTAGAGGCGGCCTTGGATCTCATGAGGCAATACCGGAGGGGCCTTGCGGCAGATCCTGACCGGCTGAAGATCACATCCGAACGGCTTGACCTGCTTCAACGTCTGAAATCCAAGTATGGCGAGAGCGTCGAGGCGATACGCGAGTTCAGAGATCGAGCCAAGAGCCGTCTGGATGAGCTCGTGAATGCAGACGAAACCTTGGAGAGACTGAAAGACATGCTTTCTTCGGTTGAGAGTAAAATGGCTGAAGCGGGAGCGTTTCTCACGGAGAAAAGGAATGAGATAGCCCGCGAAATGAGCGAGAACGTGACATTGGTCGTGCGCGAACTGGGTATGCCGGGTGCCGTCTTTTCCGCTGAGTTGGCGAGGGAGGCGGAGCCTCATCCCGCGGGTTTTGACAGAGTGAGCTTCATGTTTACCGCCAACGCCGGAGAATCGCCGATGCCCGTACACAAGGTGGCTTCAGGCGGTGAGCTCTCCCGTCTCATGCTTGCCATCAAGTCGTTCATGAAGTCTGCCGATCCCGTGCCGACCCTGATCTTCGATGAAATAGATGCCGGAATCGGCGGCAAAGCCGGACAAGCAGTAGCGGACAAGCTTTACAGCCTCGGCAAGACACACCAGGTGCTGTGCGTGACCCACCTGGCATCGATAGCCGCCGCGGCCGATCACCATTTCCTAGTCTCAAAACATGAAAAAGACGGCAGGACATTTGCTTCGGTCCGGCTCCTCACCGAAGACGAAAGAGTCCCTGAGATTGCCAGAATGCTGAGCGGAGCCGATAGAGGGATCTCGCTTGACCACGCGAGAGAACTCCTTAGGACAACCAGGCTCAGAAACTCCAGCTAGCCTTCTTCTGCCACCTTTGATAAATCTCCCTCTCGCGGCGAAACATAATACCTGTTGACCACGAGAGGAGGCCTGTCTCCCGGTGACTAGAGAAAAAACCCGTTCTATGCTGGGAGTTGTTCTCAGCCTCTTAGTTGTGGCAGTGTGCATGACCGGTTCCTTCAGGATGGCTTTTTCTTTTCCAGCCCAGATGACGCTCCTTAAGGGTCAGGACTTCGTTATCGACACGGGTTCTCCCGTAGTGTCGGTAACATCGGGCAAGGCCTCAATAACGGGCGCTTGGGGCAAGGTGCCTACCCGGGTGACTCTCGACACGGCTACACCGGGTGAAGTGGCCGTAGAGTTTAAGTTGTTCGGCCTCATACCCATACGGCGCGTATCCCTCACGGTCGCCGAACCTATCATGGTGGTGCCCGGAGGCCACTCAATCGGTGTGGTGCTCAGAAGCACGGGATTGGTGATTACCGGGCTGTCTCCGGTTGAGACGGTGGACGGACGCGAAGTCTGGCCGGCGCGAGGCGCCGGGTTTGAGGTCGGAGATGTGATCCTCTCGGTGGGCGACAGGCGTGTAAGCAGTAAGGAGGAATTCGCGCTCCTGATCGATCGGGCGGGACGAGAGGGGCAATGGGTCGATATCCTCGTGGAAAAAAGAGACGGCTCGACAGCTCGCAGGACTTTGGCGCCTGTCCGGCACAGGAGCGGAGGGTTCCAGATTGGGTTGTTGGTCAAGGACGCGTTGGCGGGAGTCGGCACACTGACCTTCTATGATGCTTCGACCGGTCTATACGCCGCGTTAGGTCACGTTGTGTCCGAAGGCGATTCCAGGAAACCTGCTCAGATGAACGAGGGGCACATCGTTAGGGCCACCGTGACCGGAGTGCAGCCGTCGCGAAGGGGAGCTCCCGGAGAGGTGCTGGGAACATTCGTGGAGGGCCAAGACGTGCTCGGCAGCATTCTCCAGAACGGCGAATGCGGCATTTCAGGCATTCTCACAAGCCCGCTCGAAAATGAGCACTATCCCGAGCCGATCCCCCTAGGGACGCAGGGGCGGTTACGAGTGGGCCCGGCTGAGATCTTGACTACCGTAAGCGGAAGATCCATAGAGAAGTTTTCCGCCGAGATCGAGCAGATCTTCATTGGGGTAGGGAGCTCATCAAAAGGGTTTGTCATCAGGGTTACAGACCCTGAACTCCTGGACCTGACCGGCGGGATTGTTCAGGGTATGAGCGGAAGCCCCGTAATACAAGATGGTTACCTGGTCGGAGCGGTTACCCACGTTTTGGTGAACGATCCTGCCCGCGGCTACGGTACTCTTGCAGAGTGGATGGCGCGAGATGCCTATATGATGCCCGGCACGGCAGAGGCTCATCCTGAACGGGAGGCGCTTCCTGCCTCGCGGCCCGCTTTCTAGCCTCACAGTTCCGAATGCTTGGCGGGCGGTGAGAGTCTAGAGGGGTACAGCCGGTACAGCAGGTTTAGGCTTACGTCCAGTTCCTGAGATGCCTTCACAACCATCGGGTGGGTTATGGCGCAGCCCGAGCTTATGAGGTCATAGATCTGACGTTTCTGCGCCTCAATATCCTGCAATATGCTCTCGGCCTCGATCTTTCTTGACTGCATTTCGCTTTACTCCTCTGGCCGGATCGCGACTTTACAGCTTCATAGTCGGAATTTTGTGCGGCTTTGTTACATTGCCCCAAACCTTAAATAGGGTCATAGGGAAATTTTGACAAATCCAGGGTCCCCCCGTATTGCCAATCGAGGGTGCAGATGGTAGAATCTGCGCTGGAATAGATTGTAAATGTGGGGCCTCGGATACAATCCCATCAAGCCAGGGGGGAGTCACCGAATGCAGAAGATGCGAGTCCTTGTGGTCGATGACAACAAAGAATTCGTGGGCCTTCTCCGCGAGTACTTGGAGAAACAGGATGACATCGAGGTGGTTGGAGTAGCTTACAATGGAGTGGAGGCGTTGGAGGCTATTCAGGAACTAAGCCCCGATGTTGTGGTGCTAGACATCATCATGCCGTATCTCGACGGGATCGGCGTGCTGGAACGTCTCGACAAAGATGAGATTGAGAAACGCCCCAAGATAGTGATGCTCACCGCATTCGGCCAGGAGTCGATTACCCACAGGGTAGTGGAACTCGGAGCGGACTATTACATACTCAAACCATTTGACCTGAACATATTGACCGAGAGGTTAAGGCAGCTCTTCTCTAAGGATGGCGCGCCCCAAAGGCAGCCGGGTGCAGTGAGGGAGAGAGAACGGAATCAGGATGCCAGAGTCACCACGATGATGCATGAGCTGGGTATCCCCGCTCACATAAAGGGCTACCGCTACTTAAGGGATGCCATAATCATGGTTGTTGACCGGGTGGACCTCCTTTCGAAGATCACCAAAGAACTCTACCCCTCAATAGCTCAGAAGTACACGACTACTCCAAGCAGGGTTGAAAGAGCCATCCGGCATGCTATCGAGGTGGCGTGGGACAGGGGGAACATGGATTTTATCCAGAGAGTCTTCGGCCACACGATCAGCCAGGAAAAGGGCAAGCCCACCAACTCTGAGTTCATCGCCATGGTAGCGGACCGCCTGCGCCTCGGTGCATAGTATGCAGACACGTGCAGATTAGAGGAATACATACTCCGCCCGGCGAACAACCGGGCGGAGGTGCTTTTTATGCAGGAGTCTGCACGTTCGAGACTTCTCGACCTTATCCTGAACGCCACGCATGATGCTATCGTTGCTATCGACGCGGAAGGGCGCGTTTTTGTGTTCAACCCTTCAGCCGAGAAAATCCTCGGCATGAAAGCAGCGGACACTCTCGGAAAGCACGTGAGGGATGTGATTGCGACTACCCGCCTCGATCAGGTGTTGGAGTCGGGCGAGGCTGAACTGAATAAGAGGCAGTCGGTGGGGGCGAGAGAAATCATAACCAACCGGGTGCCGGTGAGAGATGAGAAGGGAAACGTTGTCGGAGCCGTTGCCGTGTTCAGGGATCTTACGGAAGTCCAGACCCTGGCCGGCGAGATAACCAACCTTCGCGAAATCCAATCGTTTTTGGAGGCCATAATCGGAGCTACTCAGGATGCCATTTCCGTAGCCGATGCCGACGGCAAGGGCCTCATGATCAACCAGGCTTACACACGCCTCACGGGACTCACTGAGAAAGATGTCATTGGGAAGCCTGCCAATGTCGATATCGCCGAGGGGCCCAGCATGCATATGCAAGTCCTTAGGACTCGACAGCCGGTCAAGAACGTGCCGATGAAGGTCGGACCCTTAAGAAGAGAAGTTGTGGTGTCGGTGGACCCGGTCTTTGTGGGGGACGAGTTGAAGGGGAGCGTAGGGGTGATCCGGGACGTTTCGGAGATCATCCGTCTTACTGAGGAACTTGACCAGGTAAAGAAGATGGTACGCCGGCTGGAGGCCAAGTACACTTTCGATGAAGTAGTGTCGGTGAACCCTTTAGTATCACAGGCGGTTGAGCAGGCTAAGCGAGTCGCAGCTACTTCTGCGACCGTGCTCTTGAGGGGTGAAAGCGGGACCGGAAAGGAGCTCTTCGCCCACGCGATCCACAGCGCATCTTCACGGCGCAACAAACCGTTTGTAAGGGTCAACTGCGCCGCCCTCAGCGAAAGCCTCCTTGAGTCCGAACTCTTCGGCTATGTGGACGGCGCGTTCACGGGCGCGCGCAGAGGCGGGCGCAAAGGGCTTTTCGAAGAGGCTGAGGGCGGGTCTTTGTTCATGGATGAAGTTGGCGTGATGAACCTGGCGCTTCAGGCGAATTTACTCCGTGTGCTGCAGGAAAAGGAGATCGTAAGGGTAGGGGATTCGAAGCCGACCCCGGTCGACGTAAGGGTTATCGCGGCGACAAACGTGCCGCTGGAGCAGCTTGTAGCCGAAGGCCGTTTCCGGGAGGACCTATACTACCGCCTCAACGTTATACCCATCTTCATTCCGCCCCTTCGCCAGCGCGTAGAGGACCTGCCTTCGCTCTGCGACCAACTCCTTAAGAAACTCAATCAGGAGTACGGGAGGTCAGTTGTGAGAGTCAGCCCCGAGGTGATGGACGTCTTCCGGAGGTACAGGTGGCCCGGGAACGTCAGGGAGCTTGAGAACATCCTTGGCCGGTCGATGATGAACATGGGTTTTCAGGATGACGTCATTCTCCTTGAGCACTTACCCCCGATCTCGCTGGAAGGTGACAGGGCAGAAAGGATGAGGGAAGCGGCGGAGCCCCGCCTGGAAGACGTATCTTTGCGCGGCGGCCTGAGGGAAACGGTAGAGAGAGCCGAGAAAGCCGCGCTAAAGAACGCCCTCCTACGGGCGGGAAACAACAAGACAAAGGCAGCCCGCCTCTTAGGCATCAGCATCCGGAGCCTCTACAACAAGATAGACAGGTATCTGAAGAACGATCAGGAGCCTAGTGTGCAGGTTGATGCACGCATGTAGATTCGCATATGAATCGGTGTGCACTACGCCATCTTAAACATTGAGAACATTTTCACAAGCGCATAATCTCCACCCCTGCATTCGTGAGGTTTAGGGTGAGACCATGTGTCCGGCGATACTACTTGAGTTTTTAGAATCGTTTGGCACGGGTTTTGCTTACTCCAATGTGTGAACCACAATCTGAATCCGGGGGGATGCGCTTGGACCTGTTCAAGAAGATGGCCGAAGAAGGCCACGAGCAAGTGATGTTCTTCAGAGACAAGGCCGGCGGCCGGCTTAAATCCATCGTGGCTATCCACGACTCCACACTTGGCCCTCCCCTAGGCGGTACCAGAATGTACCCGTACGAGGCCGAAGAAGAGGCGATAACCGACGCCCTAAGGCTGTCGAAGGGCATGACCTTGAAGTCCGGGGCAAGCGGGCTTCACTACGGAGGCGCCAAGGGCGTGATCTGGGGCGACCCCGAGAAGGACAAGGACGAGATCCTCTTGAGGGCCTACGGACGTTTCATCGAGGGGCTTAAGGGCCGCTTCATCACAGGCACCGATGTAGGTACTTACTCACAGGATTTTGTTGACGTTGGTTCTGAGACCAGGTTTGTTGTAGGGCTTCCCGCCGAGTACGGCGGCAGCGGAGACACTTCGGTTCTCACAGCGTACGGGGTATTCCTGGGTATCCGGGCCAGTGTTCAGGAGGCCTTTGGCACCCATGACCTCCGAGGCGTGACCTGTGCGGTTCAGGGTGTAGGCAAGGTAGGCTCCAAACTGTGCCGGCACCTGAAGGACGCGGGCGCATCGATCGTCTTGTCGGACGTGCGCCGGGATGTCGCGGATGCGGTCGCGGCCGAGGTGGGAGCAAAGGTGAAAGAGCCCGATGAGATACTCACTTCCGCTGTGGATGTGTTGTCGCCCAACGCGATGGGGGCGGTCCTCAACGAGAAGACCATACCGGACCTCAGGTGCAAGGTTGTATGCGGGGGAGCCAACAACCAGTTGGCGACTTCCCTCGACGCCGGACGGCTCCACAAACGGGGTATTCTGTATGCTCCCGACTATGTGGTGAACGCGGGAGGAGTAATACAGGTCGCCGACGAGCTGGACGGGTTCAACTACAATCGCTGCAAACTCAAAGTTGAGCGGATCCCTGCGCTTCTCAAGACCATCTTTGCCATATCCAAACATGAAGGTATCGATACCGAGAAGGCCGCTACTCGCATGGTCGAGGCCCGCATAGCGGCGGTGCTTCTCCTAAAGGCCACCAGAGTGTAAAGGGGTTGGGTGTTTGCCCGGACGAGAGCTGCTTCTAGTGATAAACCCCGGTTCGACGACTACCAAGCTCGGCATCTATGACGGCGAGGACGTTCTCTTTTCCGCGAACCTCGACCACGCGGGCGAGGCGTGGGCGGTATCCGGAGACACGATGTCGCAGCTGCCGCACAGGGTACGCATGGTGGAGCAATTCCTGGAAGAGCGGGCGGTCGACCCCCTGTCGCTTTCGTGCATAGTGGCGAGGGGCGGGCTGTTGCTACCGGTGAAGTCCGGGGCTTACGCCGTTAACGAGTTCCTGCTTCAGGACCTCAAGAACGAAGTCGGGGGCAGGCATGCGGCAAACCTCGGCGGCCTCATTGCCTGGGAAGTGTCGCAGCGGGGGAAGGTCCCGGCGCTGATAGTCGACCCAGTATCGGTCGATGAGTTTTCGCCTGAGGCCAGGGTTTCGGGTTTCCGGCCCGTACCGCGGAAGAGCCTGCTCCATGCGCTGAATATCCGGGCCTGCGCGCGGCGGGCCGCATCAGACCTGGGAAGGGATCTGGACGACCTCTACCTGGTGGTCGCGCATCTCGGCGGCGGCTTTTCCATCGCTCCCTGCCGCAAGGGGATGCTGAGAGACGTCAACAACTCAAATGAGGAAGGGCCTTTCACGGTCGAGAGAGCGGGAACCCTACCCGCACTCTTCCTGCTGGATCTTTTCCGCGAGTTCGGAGACGGGAACCAACTGAAGGCGCGGCTCACCTCCGCGTCGGGGATGAGGGGTTACCTCGGCACCAGAGATGCACGTGCAGTCGAAAAAGCGGCCGGCGAGAACGAACATGCCGCTCTCGTTTGGAGATCACTGGCTTACCATGTAGCCCGCGAGATATGCGCGATGGCTGCCGCGTATCCGGAAGTACCTGACGCAGTTGTGCTCACGGGCGGTCTTTCGGGTTCTGCTCGTTTGGTGGATATCGTCCGCGAACACACGTCTTTCCTGGGAAGACACATTGTCTATCCGGGCGAAGACGAAGTAGCGGCTCTCGCTGCGGGTGCGCTGCGCGTGATCCGCGGTGAGGAGAGCGTTCGCACCTATCCTGAAAAAGAGGCGGCAGGTCAATGAGTGTCTTGTTTAGAGCGTTCATAGACAGGGTGAGGCGGATGGGCCCGGTTGGACTAAGCCTTGTAGAGGCTTTTGACGAGGCATCACTTCTCGCAGTAAGCGAGGCCGAGGCCGAAGGGTTTGTGACTCCATTCTTGGTAGGTGACGTCGACCGGATTCGCGGGGTGATGGAGTCTAAAGGGATTCGCCTGGCAAACCCGGTTTTTGTGGATGCCCGAGACCCGGCGGAGTCGGCGAGAAGAGGCGTGGCCCTTGTCCGCGAGAAGAGGTGCGGGTTCCTGATGAAAGGCAAGATCGGCACCGGCGTTCTCCTCAAAGAAGTGTTGGACAGGGAGCACGGGCTGCGGCAAGGCCGCATCTTGAGCCACGTCGCGTGCCTTGAAGTGCCCGGCTTCGACCGGTTCATATTCGTGACGGACGGCGGAGTGGTGCTGTCGCCCGACCTCAATAAGAAGGTTGAGATTGTGATGAACGCCATCGAGGTAGCTCGCGTGATGGGTGTGGAAGAGCCCAGAATCGCGGTCCTTGGGCCTTCCGAAGTACCTGTCCCGGACTTTGCTGCCAGCATGGACGCTGTGAACCTTGACCGCATGTCTAAGGACGGACGGTTCCCCGGGGCGTACGTTGAGGGGCCGATTGCTCTCGATGCCGCGATTTCACCCGAATCGGCGCGGATTAAGGGAATTGAGGGCCAGGTGGCGGGACGGGCCGACGTTCTCATCGCTCCTGATGTCGTGGCGGGAAACAGCATAGCCAAGAGCATGCAGTACTTCGCCCGCGCCGTCATGGGAGGAGTAATAGTAGGGGCTAAAGCTCCCGTTGTCGTCATATCGCGGGCCGACACGGCCGAGGTAAAGTTGAATTCCATTGCCATGGCAAGATCTCTTATCTGACAAGGAGGATTACCGTGGAGATTTTCGAGATGATGGCGAAATACGAGCACGAGCAAGTGGTGTTCTGCTATGACAAGGTCTCAGGACTCAAGGCGATTATCGGGATACATGATACTACGCTTGGGCCGGCGCTTGGCGGCACAAGAATGTGGCCCTACAAGACTGAGGAAGAGGCTCTGTTCGATGTGCTAAGGCTTTCGCGGGGCATGACGTACAAGAGCGCTGCTATGGGCTTGCCTCTAGGCGGAGGCAAGGCCGTGATTATCGGCGACCCGCGTAAGGACAAGAGCGAGGAGCTGTTTAGGGCTTTCGGGAGGTTTGTGCAGTCGCTGGGCGGCAGGTATATCACCGCTGAGGATGTGGGAACCACCACCGATGACATGGCGATCATTGCCGGCGAGACCCCGCATGTGAAGGGTCTGGACGGAACGAGCGGCGACCCCTCACCCATAACCGCGTACGGCGTTTACAGAGCCATGCAGGCTTCTTTGCAGAGAGTCTTCGGCAGCGATAACCTGGCCGGAAGGACAGTTGCCGTACAGGGAGTCGGCGCTGTCGGGTTCCCCCTGGTCGCGCGCCTGCTCGAAGCCGGAGCCAAGGTGTTCGTAACAGACATATACCCGGACAAGGTTCAGCAAGCAGTGGAGATAGGTGCCATTGCGGTGCCTTCCGACCGGATAATCGATCAGGAGTGCGACATATTTGCCCCTTGCGCGCTCGGTGCCGTATTGAACGATGACACCATACCGCGGCTTAAGGCCAAGGTGGTTTGCGGATCCGCCAACAACCAGCTGCTGGAACCGCGGCACTCTGCGGCATTGGCCGATAGGGGGATCCTGTACGCTCCGGACTTTGTGGCGAACGGCGGCGGCGTCATCAACGTGGCCGATGAGATCAATCCCGGCGGTTACAACAGAGAGAGAGCCATGAAGAAGGTCTCAACTATCTACGATATCCTGCTGCGGGTGTTCAAGACTGCCGATGAGAAGAAAATCAGCACTCACGAGGCGGCCGACTTGGTCGCGGAGGAACGGATATCCAAGGCTCTCCTGCAGAAGAGGATGTATCTGCCCAAATGACGGGTATTGCCGCGATAGACGCGGGCTTCTCGGAGACTCGAGTAGGGTTTCTGGGTGACGGGGACGGCGGGGTTGTGATGCACAGCCTGAAAGCCGGAGACGACCCGTTCCTGTGGCTCCACTCGGCTTGCCCGGGCGACATACGTTGTGTGGTCATCGCCGGAGGTTCCTACGCTCCGTGCCCGCCCGGCGTGTATGTGGTTGACGAGCACATGGCCGGTGACGCCGCGGGTATTGACGGGTGGCACCCCAGAAACCGCATGACCGTCCGCGCGTTTGAATACTGCTCTAAAGTCGGGATCCCGTGTCTCGCGCTCGACCCGATGCTGACAGATACCGTTCTGCCCGAGGCCCGGCTGTCGGGATATCCCGGCTACGAACGCCGCGGCGTGTACTACGCGGTTCCTCAGCGGCAAGCCTTCTACAAGGCAGTCTCTTCCCTGGGGCTGGATGCTGCCGGTGCGCCCATCATAACCGTTTACCTCGGAGATGAAACGTGTGTTACGGCTCACCGCGGCGACCGCGTCCTGGATAGTTCCGACCCGCTGGCATGTGAGGGACCCTTTGGTCTGACCAGCGCCGGTACTATCCCTGCCACGGCCTTCTTGGCGTGGCTTGGGCGAGAAGGGAAGGCCGGGCAGGATCTGCTTTCGCTTCTGAAGGTCCGGTCAGGCGCGTTTTCCTATGCAGGCGTCGAGACTCTTCAAGAACTCGCTCGCCTCACACGCGAAGGGCACGCGGGAGCCCTCCTTGCGGTCTCGGGCCTGGCACATCAGGTATCCAAGGAGATAGGGCGGGCGCTGGCGACGCTAAAGGGCGAAGCCGAGTGCGTATCGATTACCGGTCCCGGCGCTTCTCTCTTGTCCCTTACTTCGGCGATCGAGGAAAGAGTGGGCAAGTGGTGCCCTGTCATCTGTTTCCGGGAGGATTTGGCTATTCCTGCCCTCTTGAGGGAGGGATCAAGGGCGCTTGCCGGCGGGGGTGCCCGAAAATACCCTAGAGAGAAGAGGTCGTGACCGTGGCTGAGGTTACCGTCTTTTACGGCCTGTACGGAAGCGGCAAATCGGAGATTTCAATCAACTACGCGCTGCGATTGGCATCGGAAGGACGTGCGGTCACGATCGTGGATCTGGATGCCGTGACGCCGTACTTCCGGGTGAGAGATGCCCGGGAGCACCTCTTGGCTCAGGGTGTCAACGTAGTCGCTCCAAAGGAGTCGGTGCGCCATGCCGACCTCCCTGTGCTGCCGGAAGGCGTCCGGCGGGTTCTTTTGCAGGGAGATCGCGACGTTGTCGTGGATGTGGGAGGCGATCCTACCGGCGCGAGAGTCCTCGGCGGGCTTAAGGACGCCCTTAGGCCCGGGGCTCGCGGGTGGTTCGTCGTTAACGCATTGAGACCTTTCTCGAGAACCCTAGACGAAGCGGCGGACGCGGTCCTGCGCGTCACGACTTCAGCCGGCCTCGCGCCCACAGGTCTCGTCTCAAACACGCACCTTGCGGAAGAGACCACTGCGGATCACATCGCCATGGGCCTTGAGTTCACCCGGGCACTGGGCCGGAGGCTGGATCTTCCTGTCGTATTAATAGGAGTCCCCGAATGGCTGGAAGTGCCCGAAAGCCTTGCGGGCACTCCCGTTCTCCGTCTTAAGAGATACCTGCTTAAGCCTTGGGAGGGCTAAACAAGAGTACCCGGATGGGAGGGAGACCGATGGACAAGAGAGTCACATTCAATGAAGACCACTGCAAGAGCTGCGAATTGTGTCTGAACGTCTGTCCCAAGAAGATCATCAAGTTGCGCTCGGAGTTGAACCGCCAAGGCTATCATCCGGCCTTCGTATCCGACGAAGACCAGGAGCAGTGCATTTCCTGCGCGCTTTGCGCCAGGATGTGTCCGGACGCGGTCATTGAGGTCAGAAAACCCTAAAGGAGGAGGTGGAGGATATGGCGGAATCATTGCTCATGAAAGGTAACGAGGCGCTGGCGGAAGCCGCGATTCGTGCCGGATGCAGGTTCTATTTTGGGTATCCCATTACGCCTCAGAACGAGATATCAGAGTATATGGCGAGAAGGCTGAAAGATGAGGGCGGCGTGTTTGTCCAGGCCGAAAGCGAAGTATCGTCTATCAACATGGTCTACGGCGCTGCAGGAGCGGGCGGAAGGGTTCTCATCTCCTCATCGAGTCCCGGAATAAGCCTTATGCAGGAAGCCATCTCCTACATCGCGGGGGCGGAGCTTCCCTGCGTCATTGTGAACATGTCGCGAGGCGGCCCGGGGCTGGGCGGGATCCAGCCGTCGCAATCGGACTATTTCCAGTCGACCAAGGGCGGCGGTCACGGAGACTACCGGCTTATCGTATTCGCTCCCGCGACCATACAAGAGGGCTGTGACCTTATGGCTCATGCTTTTGACGTCGCGGACCGGTACCGTAACCCGGTCATGATCCTGGGTGACGGGATGATCGGCCAGATGATGGAGCCCGTTACTTTTGCCGGTGACGGGTCAAAGCCAAAGGCTCTCTCCAAGCCGTGGGCAACTACCGGCAATGAGGGAAGGAAGAAGAACATCGTAAGCTCCATCTTCCTTGACCCGGAAGAGCTGGACGCTCACAACTGGAGGTTGTGGAAGAAGTATGCCGAGATAAGCGAGGCCGAAACCAAATACGAGACCGTCCACAAAGAGGACGCCGAGTGGTATTTTGTGGCTTACGGCACCGTGGCCAGGATATGTATGTCGGTTATCCAGCGTTTGCGGAAAGAGGGCGTAAAGGTCGGACTCATTAGGCCCGTGAGCTTGTGGCCTTTTCCGGATAAGGCTTTCGACGAGGTAATCGACCGGGCCAAAGGCTTCCTTACGGTCGAAATGTCGACCGGGCAAATGGTTGAGGATGTCCGCCTGGCGGTGAATGGGCGAAAGCCCGTGCACTTCTACGGCAGAACGGGCGGCGCGGTTCCGACTCCGCGGGCCGTTGAAAAGCGCCTCCGCGACATGATCGCCGGTAAACATCCCAGCGTGACCGATTACCTGGATAAAGTGGGAGGTGCGAAACAGTGATCCCAGTCTATACGCGCCCGAAATCCCTGAGCAATGTGGTAACTCACTACTGCCCGGGATGCACTCACGGCATCGCTCACAGGCTGGTTGCCGAGACAATAGATGAGCTCGGTATTCAGGGGAAAACCATAGGAGTGGCCTCTGTAGGGTGCTCCGTATTTGCCTACAACTACTTCGAGTGTGACTTCCAGCAGGCGGCCCACGGCCGCGCTCCCGCAGTGGCAACCGGCATAAAGCGGGTACACCCGGATCGCGTTGTGTTCACCTACCAGGGCGACGGCGACCTGGCGTCCATCGGTATGGCGGAAATAGTCCACGCGGCGGTGCGGGGAGAGAACATCACGGTTATCTTCATCAACAACGCCATCTACGGGATGACCGGCGGGCAAATGGCTCCGACAACGTTGGTCGGCCAGAAGACGACTACATCGCCATTCGGAAGGGATCCGGGTTCCCAGGGCTATCCGGTGAAGATAGCCGAGCTTCTCGCCACCGTTCAAGGGGCACACTATGTGGCGAGGTTCTCACTGCACAATCCGGCCAATATCCAAAGAGCGAAGCAGGGTATTCGGAAGGCCTTCAGGAATCAGTTGGAAGGAAAGGGCTTCTCTTTGGTCGAACTACTTTCAACCTGTTCCACCAACTGGGGCATGACTCCTCAGGCCTCGCTTAAGTGGCTCGAGGAGAACATGATTCCCGAGTTCCCGCTCGGCGAGTTTAAGATCGGGGAGGGGGAATAGGTCGTGGACCACGAGATAATCATGGCAGGCTTTGGCGGCCAGGGCATCATGCTTATCGGCACTCTATTGACCTACGCGGGCAAAGAGGAGGGAAAGGCGGTCTCATGGCTGCCGTCTTACGGCCCCGAAATGAGGGGAGGCACGGCCAACTGCGCGGTTTGCGTATCGGAGGATTCCATCGCGTCACCGGTGGTTGTCGAGCCTTCTTCGGCCATAGTCATGAACATCCCGTCGTTCGAGAAGTTCAAGAACGCAGTTCAACCGGGTGGAGCTCTTATCGTTAACGCGTCATTAGTTCCTGACGAAGATATAAGAGGGAACATCGAAGTCTACAGGATTCCGGCCAATGATGAAGCCAAAGAGCTCGGGTCAGACCGTATAGCAAACATGATCTGCTTGGGAGCTCTCTTGGGCGCCCGAGAGATTGTAAAGGTTGAGACGGTTGTGAAGGTGCTTCCTGAAGTCATCAGCCAGAGGCATCACCGCCTCATTCCGCTGAATGAGAAAGCCCTTTGGCGAGGCTATGAGCTCGCGAGGTCGAGAGCGCCTGTGCGCTCTTAAGAATTGTCCGGCATCCCACTGGGGTGAACCTTAGTGAGCGAAAAGAAAACTGTGAGCGTGAGGGATATCGAGGCACTGCTTGTGTGCCTTCCCGGGATTCAGAAGGCTCGTGTGGTTGTGAACGATTGGGGAGCCATCGAGGAGATCCACATACTCACCGGGTTGGGCAGGAACCCGAAGCAGATTGTGAGAGATGTTCAGAGCGCACTAAAGGCCCAGTGGGACATTACCGTAGACAGGCGGAAGGTGTCCGTTGCCCAGATCCAGACAAGCTTGCCCGCGTCGCCCGGACGCATCAGGTATGTCGGCCTTGAGGTCAAGTCCGATGCAAGGAGCGGCAGGTCGGAGATCTTAGTGACCCTGGACCGGGCTATTGACGGGCAGACCGCAGTCTATGTGGGTAAATCAGCAGCAGATTCTTCAGAAGTATCGGTGCTGTTGGGGGTAGCGAAAGCGACTTGCCTTGCGGCGAACCTTACCCTTTCGCCCCCCAACGCGTTTTTTGTAGACGATGTAGCGGTCTTCAGTTTGGGCCAGCGAGAGGCGGTCGCGGTGCTTGTTGACCTCCTCACGCCCCGCCGGAACCATGAGCAGCTTGTCGGGTGTGCAGCCATCAAGCGGGACAAGAAAGAGGCCTGCGTAAGGGCAACGCTTGACGCGATGAACCGCCGGCTCGAGGTACTCCCTCATAGGCCGCTCGCAGCCCCGGCCCGAAGCTCAAGAGAGAGCCGAGACGAACCTGAAAAATCCGTGACCGCTCCGGTTCCGCCTGAAGAAAGGCCCGACCAGATGGAACTTCTCGACCTTCAAGCCGAGGATCAACCGGTACATGTAAAGCCCGGTCTCAAGTAATATCTCGGCCGAGCCCTCTCATAGTCTTCTGTGGCAAGACAAATGCGGGGGCTGAGCGATGCGCAAGACCTACCAGTTTTCGCCGATCATACTCTGCGCCGCGCTGTTCGCGGCCGGACTCGCCATGGGTTTCCTGGGGCTTAGGGTACTCTCACCCGATGAGAAAGCCGAACTCATCTCCTATTTAGAGGTATTCATGCGCGGGGTGCACAACCCCGGCCTTGACAAAGCCGCTATTTTCCGGCTCTCGCTCGAGCAGAACGCCAAGACGGCTCTCCTCATATGGGGGTTCGGCTTGGCAGTCATCGGCGTTCCTTTAACCTGCGTGATGGTTTTTGTTCGAGGTTTCGCCACAGGTTTCGGCGCATCTTTTGTTGTGCGTGAAGTTACCTCGGGGGGAGTAGCCATGTTCCTCTCCGGAATGCTGCCCCATACCCTTATCTCCATTCCCGCTATGCTGATACTCTCCGCAATGTCCATTTCATTTTCGGTTTCTCTCTTCAGGGAGAGGCCATGGAACTACGGAGGACTCTGGAAAACGGCTGCGGGCTACACGTGGCGCTTCTGGTTGGTCGCTCTGGGGCTTCTGGTCGCTTCTGCCGTTGAAGCGTTTGTATCACCTCTTCTTCTAGCCAGAATGACGGGAATCTAAGAGATTGTGACAAAAGGCACAATTGACAGCGGATGAGCGCAATTCTTGCAGGATCTTGAGGACAAGTGTGGAAGTGAAGTCCTTGGGCTTTTTTTACACTATTGTGCCTTAACCGATAAGGAGGTTGACTGGTTTGAGAATCGGAGTGCCGAAAGAGATAAAGCCTGATGAAAACCGCGTTGCCTTGACGCCTGCGGGGGCGCACGCGCTGGTGTCTGCGGGTCATGAGGTGCTTGTCGAAGCCGGAGCGGGATTCGGCAGCGGTTTCGAGGATCGAGACTACATAGGGGCCGGAGCGACTATCCTACCTACCGCCGACGAAGTGTGGAGCGCGGCGGACATGATCATGAAGGTTAAGGAACCTCTGCCCTCTGAATATCCCAAAATGAAGAGAGGCCTTCTCCTGTTCACCTACCTCCACCTGGCAGCGGAACCTGAGCTTACCCGGGCTCTCATCGAAAACGGAGTGGACGCAGTTGCGTACGAGACGGTCGAGTTGCCTTCTCGAGCTCTGCCTCTGCTGACTCCCATGAGTGAGATCGCGGGGAGGATGTCGGTTCAGGTCGGCGCTCACTTCCTCGAGAAGCGCCACGGCGGCCGAGGCGTCTTGTTGGGCGGCGTGCCCGGAGTTCAGCCCGGCGAGGTCGTTATTATCGGAGGAGGCGTCGTGGGAACCAACGCGGCCAAGATGGCTGTCGGGCTGCGGGCTAAGGTGACGATCCTCGACGTCAACCTTGACAGGCTCCGCTATCTCGACGACATCTTTGGAACCTCAGTCCAGACCGTAGCTTCGAACTCGTTCAACGTAGCCGAAGCGGTCAAGAAGGCCGACCTGGTGGTGGGCGCCGTTCTCATACCGGGAGCCAAAGCGCCGAAGTTGGTTTCAGAGGCTATGGTGGCAGAGATGAAGCCGGGCTCGGTTATGGTTGACGTTGCGATCGACCAGGGCGGCTGCATCGAGACAATGGACCACACGACAACGCACTCCAACCCCACCTTCGTCAAGCACGGTGTGGTTCACTATTCGGTGCCCAACATCCCCGGAGCCGTACCGCGCACGTCCACTTTCGCGCTTACAAACGCCACTCTTCCGTATGCGCTGCTCCTGGCTAACAAGGGGTTCAAAGAAGCGGTGAAGTCAAACGTACCGCTATCGAAGGGTGTCAACGTTACCGCCGGCAAGATCACCTATGCCGAAGTGGCAAAGGCTCACAACTTGCCTTACACGCCTCTTGCCGAGGTTCTTGGTTAGCTTAAGACGTTGAAACAGGCGTATCCCGAGGGGGCCCTCAGAGGAGCCCCCTTCTTGCTTGAATAATCGGCGGCAACCTGACATAAGACTGTCCCAGGAAGGTATTTCTTGAAGTAGGATATTTCCCCCGTTAAAGGGAAACATAGAAAAGCGGAAGGGTTTGGTCCGGGTCGGTCGAAAGTAGATAAGTTTCTATCCGCAGGGGGAGGATGGTGGCTAATGGAGAGCCTCATACAGGAGTTCATAGACTACCTGGGGCACGAAAAGGGGCTTGCATCGAATACTCTCGAGTCCTATAGCCGCGATCTGAAACAGTATTACGGCTTTCTTTCAGGTGATTCCGCTGCCTCCCTTGAAAGCGCCTCTCAGTCGACTATTGTCGCTTACTTAATGTACCTCCGAAAACAAGGAAAGGCGACGGCAACCATCGCCAGGCGGCTTGCTGCGCTTAAAGCTTTTTATCAGTTTCTTGTCAAAGAGAACTATGTGTCTTTGGACCCAACCGACGACCTGTCGTCTCCCAAACTGGAGAGAAAACTACCTAAAGTTCTCACCGTTGACGAAGTGGAGCGGCTGTTGTCGCAGCCCGATCTGACTCTTCCCGCCGGCAAGAGAGACAAAGCCATGCTGGAGCTTTTGTACGCTACCGGCATCCGCGTCTCTGAGCTGGTGAACCTCAATGTTCTAGATGTCGACCTCAGAGAAGGCTTCGTGAGGTGCATGGGTAAGGGTTCAAAGGAGCGGGTCGTCCCTATGGGCGATATCGCCATAGCGGCACTGAAGTCGTACTTGGAGACTGCCAGGGGCAAGCTCATCGCAGACCCCAAGGAAAGGGCAGTTTTTGTGAACCACCACGGCAAGCGGCTCACCAGGCAAGGGTTCTGGAAGATAGTCAAGAAATACGCGACCCAGGCGCAGATCAGGAAAGAGATCACCCCGCATACGCTGAGGCACTCCTTTGCGACGCACCTTCTTGAGAACGGGGCAGACATCAGAGCGGTCCAGGAGATGCTCGGCCACGCCGACATATCTACAACTCAGATCTACACCCACGTGACCAAAGACCGCCTCAAGGATGTGTACGCCAAGAGCCACCCGAGAGCTTGACCGAAAGGCCGGCAGATAGGTCCTCACGGTGCCTCCTCTGGGCGAGGCTAGATTGCCAACACCAGCTCGATCACGAACGGACAGGCCAGCGACAACACCGTGCCTACAATGAGGCCCCAGGCTGCTCCTTCCGCGCCGAACGAACGGGAAATCGCAGGGAGGGACGAGTCCATCGATGTCGCTCCGCCCAGGGACGCCGCGACTTCGGGGTGAGTTCGCCCGGAGATGAGCGGCACCAAAACAATAGCTGAGATTTCGCGGATGAGATTGGACAGGAACACGTACGCGCCAGTCTCTGCCCCTTTCTTGGCCAGCGCCGCCGGTCCGGCCAGCGAATACCAGCCAAACCCTGCTCCCGCTGCAAGCCCCTTCGACAAAGGCATGGAGAAGAGGAGAGCGGCCGCCATTGACCCTACCAGGGTTGCGGCGCCGACAACTATAGGCAGAGTCGCTGCAAAGAGCCCGTATTCGCGAAGCTTCTTCCATACCCGCTGCCTGCCGAGATCGCAGCCTATCACCAAGAGGAGCAGCGATAGGGAGATAGAGGATGCAATGCTTGCTCTTCGGGCAACCTCCGGCGCCATGCTGGTCTCATTCTGAAGTAGAAGCCCGGTTATCCAGCCTGCGGCCACCGCCAGAGCCGGGAGCACTGCGCCCATTCGAATTGCCGGAGAACCCGTGGCCGCAGTTTCTTCGGCCGCTCTTTCCGGCGTTGAGGTTTTCGACGTGGTTTTCAGCCGCTTTCCTACTAGAAGGTGCCAGCCGGAAGCGGCTGCCGCCGAGAAAGCGACCGTCAAGAGAGCCGTTACGATCGATACCAGTCCCAGGCTGCCCAAAGAAGATGTCACCTGAGGGTCGGAGCCGAAAGTAAGCGAGGAGGAGAAAAGGAGGATCGCTAGGAGATAATCCTGCCAGCGCCGGCTCAAGTTGCTGAAGAAAGGCGTGTTGAAGGCTCCCAAGATTATTCCTGCCAGGATCCACGCAAGCGATTCCACAGAGTATCTGTCTCCTTCTCTTTGATAAGCCCGTCGTGTCTTCGGGAATCATAGAAAGGATATCAGACTTGGGGGAAGATGACATGTCTACGACCCGGCACGCAAGGCGTTTCTTCCGCAGCAAGGCACTTAGCATAGTCGCCGCGGCAGTCTTTCTAGTCTCGCTCCTTGGGCCCGCCGCTCCGGCTGCCGCCGGGCCTGCAAGTGCTACCATACCGCCACCCAGGTGCGATTCGCCTTCATGCGTAGTCATGGACGCGATTTCAGGCGAAGTGCTTTTTGAGAAGAACTCCGGCGAGAGGCGAGCTCCGGCAAGTGTCACCAAGATCATGACGCTGGTTCTCACTCTCGAAGAGGTGGCTGCGGGGAACGTCAAACTCACCGATGAGGTTACCGCGTCCGCTAACGCTTGGGAAATGGGAGGGACCGAGGTATGGGCGGAACCCGGTGAGACGATGGAGCTTGACCAGTGGATACGCGCCGTGTCAGTTGCGTCGGCAAACGACGGAGCGGTAATCTTGGCGGAGTATATCGGCGGTACGGAAGAGGCATTTGTACGGAGGATGAACGAGAAGGCTCAAGAACTCGGTATGCTCAATACCACTTTCCAGAACCCCCACGGCCTTGACGACGACAACCATCTGACAACCGCTATGGACCTGGCTATTCTGTCGCGGCATGCCGTGCAGGTGCCGCACCTTCTCGACTACACTAAGATCTACCAGATGCCGTTCCGCGGCGGACAGAACGAGCTAGTCAACTTCAACAAGCTTGTCGTGCTCTATCCCGGGTGTGACGGGCTGAAGACCGGACACACCAGTAAGTCGGGCTACTGCATATCGGCTACCGCGAAGGACGAGGATTCCAGGTTTATCGTGGTTCTGATGGGGGCCGAGACTCCGGACCAGCGCCTGGCAGACGCGTCGCGGCTGCTGGATTGGGCTTTTGCCAACTTCAGATCCCTTCCGATACTCGATTCCGGCGAGGTAATCGCTCAAGCAAGGGTTCTCAAGGGTAAGCAGGATACGGTGACGGTGGTGCCTCGAGAGCCCCTGGCCGTCACCCTCACAAAGGGTCAAAAGGGTGAAGTAAAGCAGTATGTGGAAGTGAACAAGGTGACCGCCCCGGTTGCCAGGGGTACCGCTGTCGGCACCATTACGGTGGAGGTTGACGGCGAGAAGGTTGCCCAGATACCCCTCGTTGCCGACGAAACCGTAGAACGGGCCAGTTTCCTCGACTACGCCCTGCGCTACTTCAGGGCATTCACCGTGGGAAGGTAGGGAAAGCAACAGGAACCGGAAGAGGAATAGCCCTCGCACCCGTAGAATCAAAAGGAAATCTTTGGTAAGGATGGTGCGAGGGCATGAATTTGTCGTTTCACCGGTCTCCTTCCTGCCTTATCGTGAGGATGTCTGGTGAACTTGATCTTTCATCCGCAGCTCTTTTCAGAGACAAGGTAGAAGACGAGCTGGCGAGAACGGGTGCCCCCAACCTCATAGTGAACCTCGAGGCGCTTGATTTCGTAGACTCAACGGGCCTGGGAGCTATCTTCGGGCGCCACCGGCAGGTGACACAAGGCGGGGGCAAGATGTTTCTCACAGCAGTTCCTCCAAAGGTCCAGTCCATGCTGGAGATGGCAGGGCTATCTTCAGTGCTGCTTTTTGCCAGAACCGACGAAGATGCTCTCTCTATGTTGAGCCAAAGGCACAAGGGAGGTGCTGTCCGGTGAAGAACGAGATGCGCCTCACGCTTACCTGCGTTCCATCCAATGTTGCGGTCGGCAGGATCGCGGTCTCGACTTTCGCGACAGCCCTGGATTTCAGTGTGGCCGAGATTGAGGAGATCAAGGTTGCCGTATCCGAAGCCGTCTCTAATGCGGTGCTCCATGCTTATCCCGGTGGAGTCGGCGAGGTAACCGTAGTAGCACAAGTGAACTCCGGGGGCGAGCTGGTTGTGGAAGTGAGCGACTCTGGAATCGGGATTGCTGACTTGGAGAAGGCAAAGGAACCCGGTTTTTCGACCATTCCGGAGCATATGGGTCTGGGGCTGTCATTTATGGAGTCGTTCATGGACAGCTTGAGCGTGGAGTCTCATCCGGGGAAAGGCACCAATGTGAGGATGGTCAAGAAGCCGTGCAGCCTCTAGACATCGCGCTTTTCCGGCGGGCCAAGGCGGGAGATCCGGATGCGCGAGAGGCTCTGTTCCACGCCAACACCGGGCTCATATGGGCATGCTTGCGCAAGTACACGGGACTTATCGAGAAAGACGACCTCTTTCAGCTTGGGGCGATAGGCCTCCTGAAGGCGGTCGACAGGTTCGATCCAACCTTCGGAGTCTCGTTTTCTACGTACGCCGTCCCGCACATTTTGGGCGAGATACGGAGGTACCTGCGGGATAACACGCCGCTCAAAGTGGAGAGGCGTCTTAAAGAGATATCCAACCTCGCACGCAATGTCATCGATAAGAGGCGCGCGATTACCGGGCGCGACCCTTCTGCCCAGGAAGTTGCTGAGGAACTGGGCATTTCCTGCGATACCTTGATTGAGGCAATGGAAGCTACGTCTCCCTTGAGCTACCTTGAGGAACTACCGTCGTTTGGCGACAGGGTCGATCTGAACCGGGAGTCCAGGGCCGGAGGAGACATTCCCGACTCGATAGAACTGGCTGATGCGCTAAGCAGCCTGGACGCACAGCTTAAGTCAATTGTCGAGGGACGGTTTTTTCACGGCAAGACTCAATCTGAGATAGCCGTCGAACTGGGGATTTCTCAGGCTCACGTATGCAGACTTGAGAGAGCGGCATTGGTGAAGCTCAGGGTGTACCTATCGGCGCGGGAGGAAATACTACCGTAGGCGCAATTCAATCCGGATAGACAGCCTAAGGAGTGATTCCATGCCCGTAGTCAAGATACTGGAAGTAGTCGGTTCGTCTACGAAGGACTGGAACGATGCCGTATCCCAAGCCGTAAAGGAAGCGTCACCCCGGGTGGGCAATATGGTCGGCGTCGAGGTTCTGAACTGGACCGCCAACGTCAAAGACGGTTCGATAGCCGAATACAGGGCAAACGTGAAGGTAGCCTACCTGGACGATCCTCAATGACGCGCCCCGGAACCAGGGAAAGGGAAGAGTTCAACCTGCTCGCCAAGGCCTATCAGCCGCCAAGACCCATACTGAGGAACATCATCGCGGCTTTCGTGGTGGGAGGGTTAATATGCGTCGTAGCACAGATAATCCTTGACTACCTATCGGCTAGGATGCCGCCGAATCAGGCTGCCGCGATGACGTCTTCGATCATGGTGTTTCTGGGCGCCTTCCTCACGGGGCTGGGTGTGTACGATGAGATCGGAAGGCACGCAGGTATGGGAGCTGCGCTTCCCATCACAGGGTTTGCCAATTCCGTCGTCTCGCCTGCCATGGAGTACAAACGCGAAGGCTTTGTGCTGGGCGTTTCTGCGCGCATGTTCCAGGTGGCCGGTCCGGTCATAGTCTACGGCTCCTTATCTGCTCTCATTGTCTCAATACTACGCGTGTACGTGTTCAAGTAGAGTTCCGGAGGCGGTAGTTTGGATCTCAAGAGGATAGGCGCATCTACCTGCGTCTTCCCTGATATGCCCTATATCGTGTCCACAGCTTCGGTGGTCGGCCCGCGAGAAGGGAAAGGTCCTTACGGTGACCTTTTCGACCTGGTTTGCGAAGACACTCTCTGCGGGGAAGTGTCGTGGGAGAAGGCTGAGACCAAGATGCTGCGGCAAGCGACCGACATCGCGCTGGCTAAGGCTCGGCTGGAAGATGCACAGGTCGACTTCTTCCTGGCCGGAGACCTTCTGAACCAGATCATCTCTTCCAGCTTCACTGCCAGAGACCGCGATATCCCTTATCTCGGCCTGTACGGCGCGTGTTCCACCATTGGTGAAGGGCTCGCTATCGGCTCATCTCTTATTTCGGGCGGGTTTGCCCGGAACGTGCTCATCGCGTCATCCAGCCACCATGACACTGCGGAAAGACAGTACCGCTACCCTACAGAGTTCGGATACCAGCGGGTCCCGACCAGCCAATGGACGGTTACCGGAGCAGCTGCGTTGGTCGTCTCGAACCGGGGGACCGGACCCCGGGTGGAAGCGGCGACAGTCGGGCGGGTCACGGACTATGGCATAACCGATGCCAACGACATGGGATCGGCCATGGCCCCCGCTTTCGCCGACACCGTATGGCGGCACCTTTCGGACATGGGGCGAAGCCCCTCCGACTATGACGCAATATTCTCGGGCGACTTAGGGCAGGTGGGCTCGAAGGTGGCGCTGCATTTGCTGAAGAAAAGAGGCTGCGACCTGGAGGGTGTCCACCAGGATACCGGGCTGCTCATCTATCAGATGGAACCTGAGATCTGTGCGGGAGCATCAGGATGCGGTTGCGTGGCCTCGGTATTTGCCGCGAAGATATGGCGCGACCTGAATGAGGGGGCGCTAAAGAGGATATTGCTCGTGCCGACCGGGGCTCTCCACAGTCCGACCACATGCCAGCAGGCAGAGTCTTTGCCCTGCATCGCACATGCGGTCTCGCTCGTCGCATCGGCGGAGGAGGTAAGAGAGTGACTCTCGTGTACGCGTTCCTCATAGGAGGAGCATTGTGTGCGCTGGCGCAGCTCGTTGTGGATGCGGCTGAGACCAACCCGGCATTCGTTATGGTCTCGGCGGTGAGCGTCGGAGCGGTCTTGTCCGGATTGGGCCTTTACGGGCCGCTGGTCAAGTTCGCCGGCGCAGGGGCCACCATCCCGCTCTTCGGGTTCGGCCACACTCTTGTGACCGGGATGCTAGAAGACGCTCAAAGGATTGGATGGTTCGGCCTCTTTACGGGCGGCCTACGGGCGACGGCTTCGGGGATCATGACTGCTATTATCTTCGGGTACCTGATGGCCGTGTTATTTAACCCCAAAGGGTAGAGGAGCACCGCTTAAGGAAAACCCGTAAGAGACCTCTTGTTATTGGAAAAGCAGGTAGAACTGTTGTAGACTAGATACATCGTATGTAAACCGGAGGAAATCCATGAAGAAGACGCCGCTCTCCGAAAGGCCCGAGACTTGGCTCATCCTTCTGGCTCTCTTAGGTATAGCAATAGGAGCTTTGGCCACGATAGGCCAGGACATATCGGCGTCTTTTCCGCCTTCCGTTAACCCCGCCGCTTCTGTGAGACCGACTGACGACGATGAACGGGTCTGGCGAATACAGGACGAAGATAATACGGTGCGCGTCTTTGATGCAGTGAAGCACGGGATCGTGATGGTTTCGACCGAAGCCACCGTGCAAGGCTTCGGGGGAGTCTCGAGGCGGGGCAACGGCACTGGCTTTTTCGTTGACAGCGTAGGGCATATTGTAACCAATTTCCACGTAATCGAAGGCGCCACGAAGATCCTTGTCCACACTTATTCGGGCACAACCTATGCTGCGTCTGTCGTTGGCTCGGACAGGCTTACCGACCTTGCGGTGCTGAAGGTGGATGCTCCCGCGGAAGAAATCGTGCCTCTTGCACTTGCCGACTACAGCCAGGTCAAGGTCGGCCAGAAGGCTATCGCGGTCGGAATGCCCCTTGCGACAGGAACCAATATGGGTCTGGACAGGTCGCCGACGGTGACGACAGGCATAGTAAGCGCCAAGGACAGGTCTCTGCCCATTGAGAGCAAGACGAAGCCGGGCGTCAACGACTTCACAATCGAAAACCTCCTGCAAACCGACGCGGCGGTGAACCCCGGAAACAGCGGGGGGCCCCTTCTCAACTCCAGCGCGGAGGTGGTCGGCGTTGTGACCGCCATCATGGATTCCGCGAGCGGCATCGGGTTCGCCATTCCGTCCAATATCGTTGCCGACGTCCTGCCTCAGATAATCGCTAACGGCGAGGTCAAGAGGGCTTATATGGGTATCTCCTACTTGCCTCTGGACGAGTTGGCCAAGACCTACGGCGAAGAGGTTGTTGCCGCGCTTGGCCTTCCGACCCTCAAAGGCGCCCTTGTTACCGAGGTAGAGCCGGGCATGGCCGCCGACAAAGCAGGGATAATCGGCAAAACCAAGAACATAGTTGTAGCCGGTTTGGAATTTCCTGTTGGGGGAGACATCATCGTATCCATCAACGGGGTGCAGGTGTCGGGGTCGGATTTGTCCGGGCTTATACTCCGGCACAAGCCCGGCGACACGGTCACTCTCGAGGTTTTTCGAGGTGACCGGAGAATGACCTTGGAACTGACTCTAGGCTCCCGGTAGGGACCGCAAGGGAGGGACACTTCTACATGAGGCTTGATGCACTCCTAAGAACGGTCCTCTTGGTACCCGGTTTTCTTCTGGGCATCAGCGTCCACGAGTACGCTCACGCGAGGATGGCTTTCCGCTTGGGAGACGATACTGCTGCCCGATCCGGAAGGATGACAATGGAACCGTGGGCGCACCTGGATCTCATGGGCGCTCTAATGCTGATAGTCTTCGGCTTTGGTTGGGCCCGGCCCGTTCCGGTTGATCCCTACAGGTTGAGAAATCCGCGCAAGGACATGGCAAAGGTGGCGGTTGCAGGGCCGATCGCTAACCTTATCACGGCCTTTGTGCTGGAAACAGTCAACATACTGATCTTGACGAGGTTCCCGATCGCGGGCACCGCTTGGAAATACCTGCCTCAGGTGCTGAGCGCTGCCGCGTGGGTCAACACCACCCTTGCCTTTTTCAACTTCATACCGCTTCCGCCCTTGGACGGGTCCAGGATACTTAGAGTCTATCTGCCTTATTCCTGGGAGAACGCCTGGGATTTCGTGGACCGGTACGGTTTTCTTATTCTACTCGGCTTGGCGTATCTCGGTATCGTCGGCCGGATCATCCAGCCGCTGAACAACATCTACATGGGCGCGGTTCAGACGTTGGCGGTCAAACTGTCGCTCATCTTTTTTCCACGGTAGATGATGGGCATGGAAACGCAGATCCTTCAACTCGCGCCTCTGGTTCGCCACTTCCGAGAGCAGGTGGAGGCCTCTGAAATTCCCTTTGAGGAGTCTATGAGGACGCTCTTCTATGCGTCTGACCTCGTGCTGTTCAAAGTACGGTGGCTCTTGCCGAACGCCGAGATCGCCGAAGAGGAGGAAGAAGAGATCGTCGTAGTTGACGAACCTTCCCTCGAGGCCGCTACGGTGGAATTGCCCATGGAGCCGTATGAATTGGTCAATGCCGCGGCTCTGGTTACCGAGGCGATCCGGCGAGGTTCTGCTAAGTTCCCTCGCGGGTTCGCTCCATCGTTCAAAGATGAGCGGCGGATGGTGGTCACCAGTATTGACCCGCAAGAAGTGAGGAAGGCGCTCCTCAATGCCGAGATCCGCACGGGGCATCGCACCCGCGGCGTGGTTCTGCCCAGGTGGAATTTCGTTACACACTTGAGGGCGTTTTGGAGCGAGGTTCGCCGGCTGACCGCCAGGGGTGCGGTACTGAGGTTTTCTCGATTCCTGGGCAAGACAAAGATGGAATCCATCCTCAACTTCCTCGCCTTCCTGGAGCTCATCAAGCGGCGAAGGCTCTACGCTCGCCAGAGGTCCCTGTTTGGCGAGATCGTGTTCTCAACCGATAAGAACCGCATCACTCAGGAGGAGGCAGAGCCGTCGTGAACACCGCTCACCTCTTAGAGGCTATCCTCTTTTCTGCAGACGAACCTGTGCCGGTGCCAAGGCTAGCTGAAGCGTTGGAAGTGTCGGAAGCTGAAATCCAATCGGCTGCCTTAGCACTTGATGCCCTGTACAAAGAACGCGGCATTATGTTGGAGCGGGTAGCCGGCGGGCTGATGATCGTGACCCGGCCGGAATACGCGGACTACATCGAGAAGGCCCTGTCACGGAAGATAGCCATGTCGCTGTCGAAGGGAACTATGGAAACCCTCGCTGTGGTCGCGTACCGGCAGCCTGTTACCAGGCAGGATATCGAGGCTGTGAGAGGCGTGAATCCGGAAGCCTCTATTGAGACCCTACTGGAAAAGGGCTTGATACAGGAAGCCGGGCGCAAGAAGACTCTGGGGCGCCCCAAACTGTACACCACGACAGATGAGTTTCTGAAAAAGGCCGGCCTCAACTCATTGGACGAACTGCCGCCGCTCGACTCCGAGAAACAAGAGAAGAAGCTGGTTCCGGAGCCTTAAACAGGGTAGAGGAGCCGTTCGTTTTATGCCCGGAGACTATCGACGTAGATAAACTTGCGGCGATTCCGATACGCCCTGCAAGGACATGCTATCTGCGGGAGGCGGATGCATGGTCCGGGTAGCAGGAGTCTCGTGATACCGCAGGTTGTCCTGTCAATATTGTTAGTGTTTCTAGCGCTACTCGCAATGCTCATATCCCTTGCTCTTTTTCCCGTAAGGGTAAGGGTTTACGCCCGCTTTGACGGCGACCTGGAATACCGCACCTGGGTTAAGCCTCCGCTTTGGCCTTGGTACATCCGCGGGCCCAACTTCATGCGGTGGATGACAGGCAGGGACAACAGGGGCGGTGGCGGCACGCAGGCACGCACGAGCGCTCAAAATGCTAATGGCGGTGCCCCAGAGAGTCACTCAGGGGATGCACCGGCACCGGGTTCGCAGGCCGGGCTCTTAGAGAGGGTTTCTTCCGCATTATCCGGGTTCCGCAGAGTCTATCCTTCCCTCAGAGAGGGCATCGCGGTCCTGGCCAAGACGATCAGGGTTGTCCGCCTGCGGGTAAGGGCGGCGATCGGCACCGGCGATGCCTACGAGACCGCCATGCTCTGCGGCGGTCTCAACGCAGCCTTCGGACTTATGCTGTCGATCGCGAGAAGAAGCGGCCTTAGATTCTCGGAGCGGCCCTCCACCCGTTTCACCCCTGTGTTTGAGGCCGCTCACCTCGACTTTGCCGCGGATTTGGAGACTTCATTCACGATCGCGGGAATCCTGAAGGCGGTGCTAGCACTGCGAAAGACCGCGGCAAGCGCAGAACCGAGACCGCGAACCGAGCGGCTTTGTTCGCAGAAAACCGTGGAATACTAGGACAGATGAAATCGTCGGAACGTGACTCTAGGGGGTCCTTGTGATGGCCGGACATCCGATTGAAAGCCTGATGAGAACTACGATGGAGAGCCTCAAATCCATGGTCGACGTGAACACCGTGGTAGGAGAGCCGGTGGAAACCAAAGACGGGACGGTGATCATGCCCGTATCACGCGTCTCTTTTGGATTCGTGGCAGGGGGCGGCGACGAGGCTGTCATGCAGGGAGGAGGGATGGAAAACGGCCAAGAGGGTGAGTCAGGCGGTGCATCCGGCCCTGAAACTATGCCTTTTACCGGCGGCTCGGGAGCAGGTGTGTCGGTGAAGCCTGTGGGCTTTCTTGTGGTCGGCCTCACGAAAGTAAGGTTCATCCCCGTCGACAACCAAGCTATATATGACAGGCTGCTTGACGAGGCACCGGAACTGCTCGAAAGGTTTGCCGACATGATCGGCGGCCGCGAGGGAATGGAGACACTCGTGGGCGGGGCGAAGGAGAAAGCCAGAGAAGCCCTCGGGCCGAAAGCCGAAAGGCGTCCGCGTCGGAGGTCAGGTCACCACTACGCGGAAGTAGACGAGGAAGAGGGCTAAAGGGGTCTCCAGTTCTGATACTGCGAGAAGGGGTGCTTGTTGATGCGGCCTCTCTGGAACGGCACGCTCACTTTCGGACTCGTCGTGATCCCGGTAAGGCTGTACGCGGCAACGGAGAAAAAGTCGGTGAGTTTCCGCCTTCTCCATGAGGAATGCCACACGCCGGTAAAGTACATGAAATGGTGTCCGAGCTGCGAAAAGGAACTCCATCAGAGTGAGATAGTAAAGGCTTACGAGTATCAAAAGGGCGAGCACGTCATCGTGACCGAAGAGGACATGGAGGCGATTCCGGGTCCTTCGGCCCACGTCATCGAGATCCTCGACTTCGTCAACTTGCACGATGTCGACCCCGTGTACTACGAGAAAAGCTTCTTCCTGGAGCCCAGAGAAGGGGCTGAAAAAGCATATTCGCTCCTCCTCACGTCCATGAGATCCGAAGGCAAGGTTGCATTGGCTCGCGTTGCGATCAGAGCCAAAGAGGTTCTGGCGATTGTCCGCACCTACAAAGACAAGTTCATCCTCCTCGAGACCATGTTTTGGGCAGATGAGGTGAGGTCCGGCGAGGAACTCAAGGTACCGCTAGACGCCGCGGTGAGCGAGCGCGAGAAGGCCATGGCAAAGACTCTGATAGAGACTCTCTCGGCAGATTTTGAGCCTGCCAAATATGAGAACAGGCAGCGCGAGGCGGTGACTTCGCTGATCCAGAAGAAGATCCAGGGGCGCGAGGTTGTGAAAGAACCGGAAGTCACCGGCCAGGTTATCGACCTGATGGAGGCGTTGAAGCGAAGCGTAGAAAAAGCAAAGCGCAAAGAATCGCCTGCCGCACCCAGGGCCAAGCCGCAAAGGCAGAGGAAGGTATCAGGAGAGAATGAGGCAAGTGCAGCTCCGCCGCCGGACTGATGCCTGCTCAGAGGCGTCAATAGGTGAGGCGGCCAAAGACACCATCCTCGGCATTCCCCGGCTCCGCCCTATGTTGGCATCTACCTCGAAGGAACCCTTTGACGGCAGCGATTGGCTCTTCGAGGTGAAGTGGGACGGTTATCGCTGCCTCGCTTATCTGAGAGGCGGTGACGTGTACCTCGACTCGAGGAACGGAAAGCCGCTTCTTTCACGCTTCCAATCGCTTTCGGGAATGAAGGAATACCTCAACTGCACGTCGGCGCTTCTGGACGGCGAGATAGTCGCTGTAGACGGGGGCCGAGTCGATTTCTCATATCTCCGGACTAACCCGCGATCGGTAACGTTCGTAGCTTTCGACATCCTCCACCTTGACGGGCGCCTCCTTGTGGATCGGCCGCTCGCAGAGCGAAAGGAGCTCTTGAGAGGCGCGATGAAGTGGGGCGGCCCGGTTGCGCTTTCCGAGTTTGTGGAGGGACAGGGAAAAGCCATGTTCGAATGGGCAAGGGAACAAGACCTGGAGGGGATCATGGCGAAGCGCAAAGACAGTCCCTATATACCGGGAATGCGCACGGACAACTGGCTCAAGGTGAAAAACACGCATGAAGGCCGGTTTTGGGTGCTGGGTTACCTGGCATCGCCGGGCAGAACGATCGGCTCCTTAGTTGTAGCAGAGAAGGTGGAAGACGGCTATGCCGTTTTGGGGCGAGTGTCATCCGGACTGAACCGCCAATACGAGGATACTCTACTAAGCGAACTCGAACACGTTTCCTATGAGGAACTGCTTGGCACAGCAGGCATCTTGTATGGAGCGCCGTCTAAGCGGGAGTTGCAGAAGGTTAAGTGGGTGAAGCCCTACTTCGGCGTACAGGTGGACTTCACGGAACTCACGCCTGACCGGAAGCTTAGGCACCCTGTTTTCAGAGATATAGTGTCAGGTGAATGCCGTGCCCACTAAAGCGGCCTCTCAAGACAAAATCATCGTGAAGGTGGGTAGCCGCGAAGTACAGCTCACCCACCTCGATAAACCCTACTGGCCGGACGATGGGTACCGGAAGCGAGATCTCATCGACTACTACTACAACGTCGCTCCCTTCATCCTTCCGCACCTCAAAGACCGGCCCCTGTCTTTAGTCCGCTTTCCCGGCGGTATAGAATCCGAAGGGTTCTACCAGAAGGATGCTCCCCTTGGCATGCCCGAGTGGGTCCGCCTCGCCCCGGTGATGTCCAAAGACAAAGAAGGCTACATCAACTTCATCCTCTGCGACTCCGCCGAGACCCTGGTCTGGATGGCCAATTCAGGCGCCATAGAGATCAACCCTTGGCTGTCCCGGTACCAAAGCCTCGATAACCCTGACTTTGCAGTATTTGACATCGACCCGTCCGAGGGTTCAACGTGGGAAGACGTGAGAGTTGTGGCCGAAATGGTGAGGAGTCTCTTGAAACAATGGAAGCTGACGGGATATCCCAAGGTATCAGGAGCGACGGGAGTCCACATCTACGTCCCCATCGAGAACAAATACACTTATAAAGATGTGCAGGCGTTCGTCAAGTACGGAGCGGAGTTCATCCGCCAAGCGTACCCGGAGAAGGTGACTCTCGAGCGGAAAGTTAGAGATCGTGCCGGCCGCGTCTATATCGATTACCCGCAAAATGCCCGCGGCCAGACGATTGGGTCGGTGTACGGCGTGAGGGCGACTCGGGGCGCACCGGTTTCAATGCCCGTGACTTGGGATGAGATTTCTCGCGTCGGCCCGCAGACCTGGAACATCAAGACCGCCCTTCAGAGGCTTAAGCAGGTGGGCGACCTCTTCTTGCCTGTAATTACCGCCAAACAAAACTTGGACAGTATTCTGCGTGAGGCCGCATCTGGGAAACATAATTAGGCTACCGCCCGAAGGAGGGAACCTTCTTTGGGTAGACGACGTAACAGGCCACTAAACGCAGATGCAGCACGCGCGCTAGACAGGCTGAAGTACGAAGTCGCTCAGGAGATTGGGTACGTCCGGGGCGGAGGTCCGCCGGACCAGGTCTTCCGGCAGAACCTTGACCGTATGAAGTTCGAGGTAGCCGATGAGCTGGGTCTCCTCGACAAGATCAACACCGTCGGTTGGGGCGACATGACCTCAAGGGAATGCGGCCGTATCGGCGGCCTCATAGGAGGCCGGCTTGGCGGGCAAATGGTCAAGAAGATGATCGAGTACGCCGAGGCCAACATGGCTAAGGACCAAAGCTGGCGGTAGCAGTTAAGGCTCCCCGGTTTTCCGGGGAGCCGGCTTATCGGCTTACCTGTTCTTTCTCAATCCTCACACCTCATAGCTTCTAGATGCGGGGTGAGGGCATGGAGTTTGTTTGGCTTTTCCTGATCGCGACAGGCTGTGCGGTCGCCGTCGCCACGGGAAACGTGGACGCGATGGTGACGTCGGTCCTTGACGGGATCGACGGAGCGGTAGCACTGGTCATCGGCCTCATAGGTATGTTCAGCCTGTGGGTTGGTATCGAAAGGCTCGCCGATGAAGCCGGGCTAATAGATTCTCTGGCCAAAGCGCTTAGCCCGCTGTTTTCGCTGCTGTTCCCCGGCCTCAAAGGCCGGCAGAAGCCCCTTGGCACCGTCACAGCGTCTGTCCTCTCAAATGCTTTGGGGCTATCGTCATCCACGCCCCTCGGCCTTAAGGCAATGTCGGAGATAAAGCAGGAACTCGGGGAAGGCGGCAAGGGGTTTGACTCGATGATCCGCCTGGTCATCATAAATGCCGCCGGCTTCTGCATATTCCCTTCCAGCGTAATCGCCCTTCGGGCTGCTTTTGGGTCGCGGGCGCCCGCTCTCATTGCCGGCCCCACTGCGGTGGCGGGATTGGTCGCCACGGGTGCAGGACTTCTCTCCCACGCGATCCTTTCGCGAAATCGAAAGGTTGGGTGAGGCGCGTGGCGATACTGTCGGCCATCGGGACCTACGCTTTTCCGATTCTCCTGTTCGGAGTGCCCATATACGCGGCGATAAGGGGTGTCAAGGTCTATGAGACTTTTGTGCGCGGCGCTGAGGACGGTTTCAAAATCGCCGCCGGCACCTTGCCCTATCTTGTGGCTATCTTCGCGGCTATATCGTGCTTCAGGGGGTCGGGGGCGCTCGATATCCTCTCGCGGGGCTTAAGCGCCGTCCTGAAGCCTTTGGGAATTCCCGCCGACGTTGTCCCGCTCCTCCTCATCAGGCCCATCAGCGGTAGCGGGGCCCTTGCCCTTACCGGTGATATCTTGCGCCAATACGGGCCTGATACCTCAACGGGCCTTCTGGCGTCCATACTGCAAGGCGCGACGGATACGACATTCTACGTGGTCACTCTGTATTTCGGTTCAGTAGGGATGAGAAAAACCCGCCACGCGGTCCTATCGTGCCTGATCGGCGACGCATGCGGGTTCATTGCAGCCTTCCTTATCTGGAGACTCTACTTTCGGTAAATGTAGCCTAGTATTTGGCCATCCGGGCCTCTCTCACGTTGAAACCGTTCAGAGCGAGGATATCAACCAGCTGCTTGAAATGCTCGGTTTTCACAGTGAGTTCTATGAACTTGAGGTTCATTACCTCAGGGTCGAAAGTGACGATGCCTAGGATGTCCGCATCCTGGTTTGAGATTAGAGCCGTCAACTTTGCCAGCGTCCCTTTGAAGTCGTTCACCAAGACGGCTATGCGGTGAGCAGGCTTATTCAATCCTGCCCCCTTTATGAAGGCGTTCAGCATGCTGTTCCTGGTGACGATGCCCATGAACCTGCCGTCGGAGATCACCGGCAGGAAGTCATACCGGGAATCTAGGAATTTGAACAACACTTCGTCGAGTAGGTCAGTGCTGCGTGCGATCTGTACTTCGGTTATGATGTGGTCTTTCACCCGGTTGGAAGCTAGGAACTCCTTCCTGTCGCGGCTTGGGCCTTTAAAGTAACTCTCAAAGATCGTCCGTCTGGTTATGACACCCAGGAAATTCGCACCGTCTAGGACGGGGAGAGTGGTAAACCCGAGGGATTCCAGGTCGGTAAGGGCTTTTTCCAGGGTGTCTTCCGGACTCACCGAATGCACGTCGGGCCTGGGAGTCATCAGCGCTTGGATAATCATCAACGATATTCCTCCCCCTGTCTCGTCGTACATCAGTTTGACGCAGACTGCCAAATCTCCTGCCGTTTCGAACATCGTGATAAGTTGTCCCAATGGGCCCAAAAGGGGTATCATGAGGTAATTCCTGTTAAGGAGGCGCGTCCTTTGAAGTTTGAGCAAAAGCTGAACGAGTTGGGTATCCAGTTGCCTGAAGTCGCCAAACCTGTGGCGGCTTACGTTCCCGCAGTAGTAGCGGATAAGTGGGTGTACATATCGGGCCAACTGCCGTTCAGGCAGGGCAAACTTGAGAAGACCGGTAAGGTTGGGAAAGACGTCACGTTGGAAGAGGCGTACCAAGAGGCCAAGCAGTGCGCCGTAAACTGTCTCGCCGCTCTGAAGAGCGTGGCGGGCGATCTCGACAACGTGGAGAAGATAGTCAAGGTCGGTGGATTCGTGGCGTCTGCGCCCGGGTTTAACGATCAGCCCAAAGTGGTAAACGGCGCGTCAGAGTTGTTCGGGCAGGTATTTGGCGAAGTGGGCGCGCATGCCAGGGCCGCCGTAGGCGTTGCCGAACTGCCGATGAACGCTTGTGTGGAGGTTGAGCTCGTAGCTCTTCTGAAGTAGGGGTGCTTCTGTGAGGAAGGAACGCGGTGGGCAGGCGGCGAGGCTGAGGTCGCCCCGGCCGCTCAAGGTGCGATCCAAGGGTTCGGAAACGGCGAGTCCTAGCGCTCGCGATGAAGTGGAACGCCTATCCAGATTCGTTGCCAGAGCAGGGGTGGCGTCCAGGAGGCGTGTCGACTCTCTCATTGAGGAAGGAAGGGTTACGGTCAACGGCCGGCCGGCCGTGCTGGGCCAAAAGATTCGGCCCGGCAAAGACCGCGTGCTTGTCGATGGGCGAGAGATCGATAGAGGCGAGAAACCGGTCTACATCCTCCTTTATAAGCCGCCCGGCTACCTGTCCACCTGTTCCGACCCTCACGGCAGAAGAACGGTCATGTCGCTCCTGAAGGGCGTTTCCTCGCGCGTTTTTCCCGTGGGCAGGCTGGATTATGATGCTGAAGGCCTTATGCTGATGACCAATGACGGAAAACTGGCCTACCTGTTAAGCCACCCTAAACATCGTGTGGTAAAAGAATACGCCGTCGAGATCGACGGTGATAGAGACGAGAGCAAGATCCGGCAGATCCTTTCGGGTATAATCGTTGGTGGCAAAAAGGTCACGGCTGACTACGCGCGCTTCGCGAGCGAAAAAGGTAAGCCGCTCCGGCTTATTATCGGAGTTCATGAAGGCGAGAAGCATTTGGTGAAACATATATGCCATTCGGTCGGCTACGGCGTGAATAGGCTCATACGAACCAGGGTGGGTTCGCTGGGCCTCACGGGCTTGAATGCCGGTGCATGGCGGTATCTATCCCCAAAAGAAGTCGAGGACTTATACGCAGCAGCACGTAAGGGTTGGGAAGGGGAGCGGGGCAAGTGACGCGGACGGAGAACGGCAGTGTGGTGTTCAGGACTTCCCGGGATGTTAAAGAATACGCGCCGAGGAGAGACAGGCTGTTCTCGGCCACTCACGATGAGATTAGGTCAGGGGCTACCGCAGATGTCTACTTCGTGAGGACTCACGAGATCCTTAAACTGGAAGGGAAAAGCGATACCGTCGTGACGGCAGAGATCTTCTCCGGGCGGAGCGGCATTGTCGCCGGCACCACGGAATGCCTGGAACTGCTCAAGGGGCTGCCCCTCGAGATCTGGGGAGTGGAAGAAGGCCAGTCCTTCTGCGAGAGAGACACGCTTATGAGGATAATCGGCCCCTACTCTCTATTTGGCCCTTACGAGACCGCTCTATTGGGTATACTCGCGAGCTCATCCGCGTGGGCCACTGCGGCCCGCCAGTGCAAGGAAGCCGCCCAGGGGGCTCCTTTTTACTGCTTTGGCGCAAGGCACATCCACCCTGCAGTTGCTCCCGTGATGGAACGCGCGGCAGTCGTGGGCGGGGCTGCCGGGGCATCGTGCATATTGGGAGCCAAGCTGTTGGGCCGGGAACCGGTGGGCACCATACCCCACGCGCTTGTCCTTATTATGGGCGATACCGTCAAGACTGCGGTAGCGTACAACACCCACATGCCTCCCGACGCTCCCAGGACCATACTCGTGGATACATTTCACGATGAGGCCGAAGAGGCTGTAAGGGTTGCCCGAGCGCTGGGCATGGATATGGGTGGAGTGAGGTTGGACACGCCCGCAGAGCGCGGCGGAGTTACCGAGGGGCTGGTCCGCGAGGTACGGGCCAGGCTGGACCAAGCCGGCTTCGGCCATGTGAAGATTTTCGTTTCCGGCGGCCTTACACCGGAACGCATGACTGCGCTGATTAGCGCCGGTGCAGACGCGTTTGGGGTCGGCAGCTACATTTCGGCGGCCCGCCCTCTCGACATGACTATGGACATTAAGGCCATTGAGGGGAAACCCATCGCGAAGCGCGGGAGAATACCGGGACCGATCCCCAATCCCAAACTGAAAAAGCTTGCCTAACCGGATGGGCCGGGCGGCCAAGTGATGATGGCGACGACGCCGTAGGCGATCGCCAAGAGGGCGATGTACTTGACCAGTGTGGAAAAAGCACCGAGGAAAGCCCTGTTCAGCTGCGCGTTGGCGAGCGCTACCGGAACCGGGACATTGTCGGGTTCGGATCTTAACGCCGAAGAAGCTATAGCCGATAGCAGGAAAACGAGGAACGCTGTAAAAGTAATGACCCATGCGAGATCTTTGTCGCGTTCGAAGTGCATCTGTTGGTCCTCCCAGGTGGTCCTACAGGTGAGTATTCCAAAGGGGAAGAGAGCCTAATCCTACACCGAAAGATGAATATCTTGACACGTTCAGGTGCCCTGCCGGGAGAATAGGGAAGTCCGGTGAAGCGCGAAAAGCGCGAATCCGGCGCGGCGCCGCCACTGTAACCGGGGAGTTCCCCGCAAACGCCACTGAAAGCGATTTTTGGGAAGGCGCGGGGGCGAGGATCCGGTAGCCAGGAGACCTGCCTGAACGTTCCGTTACCTAGCCTTCGAGCGAAAGGGGGGAACGCTTCGGTGCGTATGCGTATACCCCCGGCCAACGGCCGGGGTTTTCTGTAGGTGCAAAAGCCGCACAACGACGACTGCTTCTACACGGGAGGAATTGATTTGTTCGCATCCATCAGGAACCGTAGAATCACTGCTCTGTTTCTTGTGGTTATGTTGGCGGCTGTCCTTTGCGGGAGCGCCCTTCTCGCGGGCTGCAGAAAATCGCCCAAGACATTCACTGACGGTGTAGGCAGGGCCATCTCTCTTGAAGAGACGCCCAAGAGGATTGTGTCGCTGTCCCCTGCTCTTACTGAGACCGTGTTCGCCCTTGGCTTGGGGGATCGTCTCGTAGGCGTCAGCAATTTCTGCAACAGGCCGGAGGAGGCCCAGGATAAGGAAAAAGTGGGCGACGCGTTCAACCTGAACACCGAGAAGCTCGTGTCACTGAAGCCTGATTTGGTATTGATAGCGGGCACGCGAGATGCCGAGACCCAACTTGAAAAGGACATGGCCAGGTTGGGTATCCCCGCTTACGTTTCAGGCCCGTCCACGGTGGCTGAAGTGTTGGCCGATATTGAACTCTTGTCGAAAGTGCTCGGCGTAGAGAAAAGAGGAGCAGAACTGGCAGGCGCGCTTCAAGAGGATCTTGACGCAGTCCGGAGCGCCATCCCCCAAGGAGAGATGGGACCCAGAGTATTCATCACGTTTGACACCGAGCTCTGGACATGCGGAGCGGGTTCATTCGTCAACGACGTGCTTACGGTGGCTGGCGGAGAGAACATCGCGGGCGATGTCGAACAGCAGTACCTGCAGATCAGCATGGAGGACGTCCTAGAGAAGGATCCCGATATCGTCCTTATCGCCATTCCTGAAGACCAGGCGGCTTCACTCACATCGAGGCCCGGATGGTCTTCGCTGAGGGCGGTGAGAGAAGGTAACGTGTTCTATCCCGATCCGGATCTGGTGTCCAGGCCCGGTCCTGCGGTTGTGGAAGCCATCAAGGAAGTAGCGTCCTGGCTGAGGGGCGGGGAATGACGCTGGAACCCTCGGTTAGGCGATGACTGCATACGACGCGCGCATGAAGAGGAGGAGACCCATGGCATCTCACCGTTCTAAGAGGAACGCCCGCCTCTTGGCCGTGGGTCTCCTATTCCTTGTCGCGGGGCTCGCGATGGGCCTGTGCTTCGGCTCTGTGTCCGTCCCGTTAAGCAAGGTTGTCTCGGCGCTCATACGGGGGCCTATCTCGGCTTCCGATCCGGCCCTAACCGACGTATCGCCAACCATTGTCTGGACGCTGCGGTTTCCCCGGGTAATCCTGGCCTTTGTGGAGGGGGCAGGTCTCGGAGCAGCGGGTTCGGTCATGCAGGGACTGTTCAGGAATCCTATGGCCGACCCCTATGTCCTAGGAGTATCGTCCGGCGCGTCGCTGGGAGCGGTTTTGGGTATTGCCCTCGGGGCGGGCGGCGCTCTCGGCGTCTGGTCGCTGCCTGCCTTGGCCTTCGCGGGCGCTCTTGGTTCGATCGCATTGGTATACAGGTTGTCGACGTACCGGAAGCATACGGACACCTGGACTTTGCTTTTATCAGGCATCGCGGTATCCAGCCTCATATCGTCGCTTATCGCTTTCATCATGGTCATTGCCCGCGAGCGGGTGGATGAAATCGTGTTCTGGACTATGGGAGCCCTTTCTCGGGCTTCGTGGATGTCGGTGGGCGCATCTCTCATCTACACGATTCCCGGCCTTGCCATTCTCTACAAGAATGCCCGGTCTCTGAACGCGCTTTCATTTGGCGAAGAGCCGGCCTTTCACATGGGAGTGCCGGTCCAGCGGGTCAAACGGACGCTGCTCTGGACTACCTCTCTGGTGGTGGCAGGCGGAGTGGCTTTCACGGGACCTATAGGGTTTGTGGGCCTCATCGTGCCTCACGCGGTGAGGCTCATAATCGGGCCTGACCACAGGTGGCTCATGCCGCTGTCGGCTCTCCTAGGAGGTAACGCTCTCATGTTCGCTGACCTTCTGGCCCGGGTTATGGCGAGGCCAAGAGAGATCCCTGTCGGAGTGATCACCGCTCTCGCCGGGGCGCCGTTCTTCCTCTACCTGTTAGCCAAGACAAGGAGGGGGAGAGAGTGATGGGTATACAGGAGCTTCCGGGCCGCGGTAAGGGCGAAGCGATCGCGCTCACCGATCTCAAGTATGAGCGAGGTGGGCGGGAGATCCTGAGGGGTATCTCGCTTAAGGTTGAGCCCGGGTCTGTTACCGCCGTGGTCGGACCCAACGGTGCAGGGAAGAGCACCCTTCTGAAGGTGATATCCGGATTCTTGAGGCCCAAGAGCGGTACCGTTCTGGTTGGCGGGCACGATCCCGCAGAGTTGAGCCCGAATGATCGGAGTCGCTTGGTCACATACTGCGGCGACGAACCTGACCCGGTGTTTGCATTCACGGCAGAGGAGACCGTGGAGATGAGCAGGGTAACAGAATGGGCTGCGGATCCGTATACAGGCGGCCGCCGCGGCGCTCCACCCGATGTCGAGTCTCGCGAGTCGCTCCGGGCAGCCATGGAAGCCCTGGATGTCTTGGACCTTCGCGACCGCACGATCACCTCCCTGTCATCGGGCGAGAGGCAGCGCGTCTACCTCGCCAGAGCAGTCTACCAGGACCCCGCGGTTTACCTTCTGGATGAACCTACTACTCACCTGGATATGTTCTACGAGATCCGGGTTATGGACATGATCGGAGACCTGGCCGCCAGGCGGGGCAAAACGATCCTCACTGTGGTTCACGACCTCAACTTGGCGCTGAGGAGTGCGTCACGGCTGTTTTTTGTAAAGGACGGCACCGTCGCCTATTCGGTTACTCCGGAAGAGGTAAGCGGCGAGATCGTCCGCGATGTATACGGCGTAGAGGCTATCGTTAAGAGAGATCCGGCGACAGGAGTCAGGTTCGTTATCCCGGCCGCTCGCACCCCTGGTCCTATACGTTAGATATCTGGAAACCGATCTTCGCGCCCGGCCGCATCTGGCCCGCCAGCGGCAGATCTTCGCCCAGAACCGTCGCCACGCGCCGGTATCCGCCGCAGGTCTGAGCATCAGAGAGGAGAAGGACAGGCCGCCCGTCCGAAGGGACCTGGATGACTCCCGGCACGACGGGTGAGGAGAGTATGTCGCCCTGTCCCTGCCCGGGTTCCAGGAGGGGCCCGTCGAATCTCGCGCCCATCCGGTCGGAATCGCTTCTCACCGAATACGTCCGGCTGCACAAAGCGCTTAGGAGCGCCTGCCCGGAAGGTGATAACGACTCCGGTCCCGGGAGCACCCTCAGACTCAAAATCTCCTCGGATAGGCGCCGATCCAGGTAGAGAGGCCATTCGGTAAGGCCTGACAAGCAGGTGGACGCTGTGATCTGCGGTGAATCTCTCAGCGCTTCGGCAGCGGCGCAGACCTCGTTGTATCCGGCCCCCGGCCGCGTGTACAGTGTGTCGCCCGAAAGAAGCCTTCGCCCCTGCAGACCTCCGAATGCTCCCCGGAGGTAAGTCGACGCAGAATCCATAACAAGCGGCACATCGAATCCGCCCGAGGCCGCGAGGTATATACGGCACCCGCGGTTTGGTGAGCCAACCTCCAGAAGCGAACCCTCGCGCAAGAGAAAAGCCTTGTTCATGGGGACCGGAAAGCCGTCAACCGAGAGGGGAGACGGGGCACCGGTAACCGCTACAACGATGTCCATTAGCGCCCTCAATCGGGGGCCCCACAGAGTCATCTCCAGCGCCGGCGCCGAAGGAGAGTTGCCGCACAGGATGTTGGCAAGCGTGTAGGAGTTCGCATCTGCCGCGCCCGATACCGGCACGCCGAGCTTGCGGTAGCGCTTTCGTCCGGCGTCGACCACGATGGACAGGAGGCCGGGGTGCTCGACGAGGAGCGCGGGGGCACGGGGATGGGTTTTGCTCGCCAGTGTCTCGTCAACGCTGCTTTCAGGCCCGGGTGATCGTTCGATGTCGTTCACAGGAACGAACCGCACCGTGTCTCCGGGGCTGACGAGACACGGGGTTTTGCTATGCGGTGAAAAGAACTCTACCGGAGTCCGCCCGATAATCCTCCATCCCCCCGGGCTTTCCCTGGGATAGATGCCGGCTTGGCCTCCGCCTATGGCGACCGAGCCTGCAGGAACGGCCGTCCTTGGTGTGGGAAGCCGTGGCAGGGAAATACTCTGGTCCATTCCCCCCAGGTACGGAAATCCCGGCGCGAACCCTATCATGTATACCCGGTAGCGGCCTTCCGCGTGCCGCCGGATGATCTCTTCGGGAGGAAGCCCCAGGTGCTCGGACGCCCACGCCAAGTCCGGCCCGTCTTCACCGCCGTACTTGACCGGAATATCCACTACACGGCCGGTACCGGCGATTTTCGCCTTTTCGCTCTGCTTGGCGAGCGCTGCCAGCCGTTCTCTTATAAACGCTCCGAGCCACGGCGCTCCAACCTTCAGCGGGTCAAAGTGAACGCAGAGTGAGGAGTACGCAGGCTGGGCTTCTTCAACGCCGGGAATGTCCGCTGCCTCAACGGCAAGAGAGGTACGCAATGCCAAGTCATTCGCTTCTTCGGATATCGTGTCCGAGAGCGTGACCAAAAGAGCTCTTTCGCTAAGCCGGCAAATCCGGAATTCTTCCATTACGGTGCGCCTCCCCAAGCCGAACCCCACCGGCGGCCGGATACCTGCCGGTTTACTTCCCTAACCCAGCCCGATTACCTTCTGAATGCCTACAATCTCCACGCCCGCTTCTTTCAGCGCCCGGTTCACTGCCTTCGCTATATCCAGTGCGCCCGGAGTATCGCTGTGGATGCATAGAGTGTCTGCATGCACGGGAATCTCGGTTCCGTTTAGGGCGACAACGGCGCCCTTTGTCGCCATGTCCACCGCCCGTTTCGCCACCGCCTCAATTTCGGTGAGGAGCGCTCCCGGTTCCCCGCGCTTAGCCAAGTTGCCGTCAGCCGTGTAACCCCGGTCGCAGAAGCCCTCGGAGGCCGCGGGGATCCCCAACCTCTTTGCGGCATCGATCATGAGTGACCCCGCCAACCCGACAAGCACCAGACTTTCATTTCTTCGGGTCGACCTTGCCACGCCCCTTGCCACGGCCAGGGCAACATGCTCATCAACTGATGCCATATTGTAGAGGGAGCCGTGCGGTTTCACGTGAGTCAGTGCCTGCCCGCATGACTCGGCAAACACCCTGAGCGCCCCTATCTGGTACATCATGAAGGCCTCAATCTCAGCGGGCGACATTCTCATTTCCCGGCGTCCAAAGCCTTGAAGATCCGGGAAACCGGGGTGTGCCCCTATCCCGACGCCCTTCTCTTTGCACACTGCCGCCATCCGGTCCATTACCAGAGGATCTCCTGCATGAGCGCCGCAAGCGATGTTGGCCGAAGAGACGAAAGAGAGGAGCGATTCATCGTCGCCAATCCTCCACCGCCCAAAAGACTCTCCGGTGTCGGTGTTCAGGTCAATTCGCATGGGTTTGCCTCCCGTCAATAATCGTCCGCTGCTTTAGCGAAAGGTGAGATAGCCAAAGAATGGCTATTTCGGCTATCTGCCACCGTCATTATAAACCCTCAAACGGAGAGAATAGATGCCGGAGGAGACATTGCTTGGAACGTTCTGACGGACAAGGCCGAACACCTACGGAGAGGCGCGTAGTGAGTCTGGCGGTTGCACTCATTTTGTTTGTAGCCGGACTACAGATTCTCCTTCGCTTTGAGGGGCCGCGCCGGTTTCTGAACAGGTCAATACGGCTTGAGGGCGAGGCGCTGTCTCAAAGCGTCGAAGGACTGGAGCAGGACGCGTATCCCTGGCTTGAGTGGCCTCCGCCCGACGCCTCCGAAGCGCCGTCCAATTGGGCCACAATCTACTTAAGATTTCTGGGTGTCCTGCCGGCAAGAGCCTGGGTGCTGGTGAACGGCAGAGTAGCCAAGCAGTTGGGGCCTGAAGGCGGCAGCGTAACCGTGAGAGACGGAGACAAGCTGGAAGTATATTCTCCGGACCGCGAGGTCAGCGTGGTCGTATCGGCTGCAACGGAGAACCTGAGAGTTCCCGCCATAGGCACTTGGGTTGTCGGCCAGGGCACGCTGGGGATTGGGATAGTGAGACTCCGGTGACCGGTGAAGGAGATCGGACGGGCCCTAAAGAAAAAAGTCTCCCTATGGGAAAACGACGTTTGCGGGTCGCCATCGACGGCCCGGCCGGAGCAGGCAAGAGCACGGTTGCCAGGGCCGTCGCAAAGAGACTCGGATACACTTATCTAGACACAGGGGCTATGTACCGTGCGCTGGCCCTTACTGCTGTTGACCGCGATATCCCCCTCGATGATCCGGCCCGCCTTGGTGAGATGGCCGGCTCCTTAGACCTTACTGCCAGAGAGGAGAATGGAGTCTTTCGGGTATGGGTTGACGGCGAAGAATTGACTGACAGGCTTCGCGACCCGGGCACCGATAAGGCTGTCAAGATCCTCGCCATGCACAGGCCGGTGAGGGAAGTCTTGGTGAGAATCCAAAGAGAGTTGGCCAAAGACGGCGGCATTGTAATGGAAGGCCGGGATATCACCAGCGTAGTGCTGCCCGACGCCGAAGTTAAGGTGTTTCTGACGGCAGATGTGGAGGAGCGCGCTCGCAGGAGATGGCAGGAGTTGCAGGACAAGGGTGTAGAAATGACACTTGAGGAAGTATTGGGCGAACTCGTCGAGCGGGACCGCAAAGACCACGAAAGGGAGTGGGGCAGGCTGGTCTTGGTTCCCGATTCGGTTCTCGTTGATACGTCCGACAAGACCGTCGACCAGGTAGTTGATGAGATAACGCGCCTATGTGAGGAGAAGCGGGATTGCTCTACTCGATAGTGAAGACCATCCTGGGTGCCTTGGGCCGCATCCTGTTCCGGGTGAAGACGAGGGGTGTTTCGAATATCCCCGCCGCCGGCCCTGCGGTTCTCTGCGCCAACCACGTTTCCTGGTGGGACCCGATCCTGGTCGCTTCAGCGGTCAAGCGCCCAATCCACTTCATGGCTAAGAAAGAGCTGTTCAGGTATCCCCTCCTGGCCTATCTGTTCAGGAAAATCCACGCCTTTCCTGTGAATCGTGGAAAACCGGACCTGGGCGCCATCAAGACAGGTCTTTCCATCCTGAAAAACGGAGAGGTGCTTGGCATTTTTCCCGAGGGAACCAGGCAGAAGAACACCGACCGCCTAGGTGAGATGCACGCCGGAGCCGCGCTATTCGCGCTCAGGACCGGCGCTCCGGTAGTGCCTGCAGCGATTCGAGGCTCGTACAAGATCGGCGCTCCGGTAGTCATAGTTTTCGGTGACAGCATGAAAATAGAACCCAAGACCGGCCAAAACGCCGTAGATATGGAAGAGGGTGCGCATGCTGTAGAAAGAGCCATCTCGCAGCTGTGGGACAGCATTAGGGAGGAAAGCCGCGTGGAGGCACGCGAAGTCCGGTCATGCTGAAGATAAAGGTCATGAAGGGTAGCGGTTACTGCCTGGGAGTCAGGCGGGCAATGGACCTCGTCGAGAGGGCTGTGGCAGAGGGGCCGCACCCTGTGTGGACTTTGGGTTCCGTGGTGCACAACCCGGTGGTCGAGGCTCAATTGGCCGCAAAGGGCGTGAAAAACGTAGATTCGCCCCTTGACTGTACCGGGGGCACGTTAATCCTGCGCAGCCACGGGACAGCAGTCGAGGAACTAAACAAGGTCCCTCACGGAGTGGTGACGGTCGACACGGTATGCCCCTACGTGAAGCGTACCCAGCAGTTGGCCAAGGATTTTGCCGGACGGGGATACACCGTGGTCTTGGTAGGAGATCCCAGCCATCCCGAGATGCATGCCGTGTTGTCCCACGCCGGCGGCACAGCCTTCTGCGTACCCGATGCAGCCGCGGCAGAGAGGATTGCTCCGCAGCTGGAAGGGAAGGCCGTTTGCGTCTTGTCTCAGACGACGGCCCGGGAGTCGGAAGTTGAAAAAGTCCTGGAAACTCTGAGGGAAAGAGGTATTTCGATTCAATCAGAGAATACTATCTGCACTGTAACCCACGATAGGCAGGAAGCCATCGCCGAACTGGCCAAAGAGTGCCAAGTGATTCTCGTGGTCGGGGGAAGGACAAGCGCCAACACGGGACAGCTCCTCAAAATCGCCAGCGAGAGCGGGGCTCAGGCATACCTCGTGGAGTCTAGTGAAGACGTTTCCGCGGATTGGTTTTCCGGGAAACGGACGGTCGGAGTAGCCGCGGGCGCTTCTACTCCCGACTGGGTGATAAAGGAGGTTGTAGGCAAAGTGGAGGAAATTGAAAAGTCCATGGTGGAGAAAGAGCACGAAGACCAACCCACGAAAGCGGAATCTCCTTCTGCAGACGATGTGCCTGCGAAGGAAGAGAGTGCGGAAGAGCCCAGCACCGAGGACATGGAAGTGACCGACGAGAAGACAGCAGCCGAGATGTACGACGAGTCTTTTCGTTCCCTCGAAGCCGGGCAGATCATCAAGGGGCGCGTAGTCTCAGTTGATGATAACGGCGCTTTGGTCGATGTGGGGGCGAAATCAGAGGGGCTGATTCCTGCCTCAGAACTGAACCGCAAAAGCGCGTTCTCAACGGGTACGCTGTCTCCCGGCGATGAAATCATGGTCTATGTCGTGAGCTCCGATTCTGCCGAGGGCGGCCTACGGCTCTCCAAGAGAAAAGCTGACGAGGACGCAAACTGGCAAAAACTCGAGGAAGCCTTTGAGCAGGGGACGGTCATTGAAGCTCCCGTATCGCAGGAAGTAAAGGGCGGCCTTGTGGTTGATGTCGGACTTAGAGGATTTGTGCCCGCGTCTCAGGTAGAGAGGGGCTACGTTAACGACCTTTCAAAGTACGTGGGACAGACGCTCAGGCTCAAGGTTCTCGAGCTCGACAGAAGCAAGAACCGTGTTGTGCTGTCACAGAGGGTGGTCCTTGAGGAGGAGCATCAGAAGCTTTGCCAAGAGACTTGGGAGAGCATTGCCGAAGGGCAGGTTCGCGCCGGAGTCGTCAAGGGCCTTACCGACTTTGGAGTCTTCGTTGACCTAGGCGGGGTTGACGGTTTGCTGCATATCTCCGAGCTCTCTTGGGGCCGCGTCAAGCATCCTTCCGAGGTCGTCCGCGAGGGCCAAGAAATCGAGGTAAAGGTTCTGAGAGTCGACAAGGAGAAGGGGAAGATTTCTCTAGGCCGCAAGCAGGTTCTGCCCGATCCTTGGCTTGGGGTTGAGGAGAAGTATCCTGTCGGATCGGTTGTAACCGGCGAAGTCACCAGGACGGCTCCGTTTGGCGCGTTTGTTCAGCTGGAGCCCGGTGTCGAGGGCCTGGTTCACATATCCGAGGTTGCCGTCTACCATGTGACCAAACCCGAGGACGCGGTGCGCTCAGGCGATACTGTGAGGGTTAAGGTTCTCAGGGTAAGGCCGGATGAACGGCGTATCAGCCTGTCGATCAAGCAGGCTGACCAGCTTATCACCGAAGACGGTCAGGCGCCGGCTTCAGACGAGCCTGAGTCGCCTGCCATGGAAGTCGAACCCGCGGCTGCTCCGGCTGCGCCGGAAGTTGACGCTCAGGAGCCGGCGGCACCGGAGACCGTGCCGGAGCAAGCGGAACCGGAACCGGTCGAGCCGGAACCCCAGGCAGAACCAGCCGAGGTGGAAGAGTGCAAGCCGGAGGAAGAAGCCGAGGTCGACTCCCAGAAGACTGCAGTCGAGCCGGAGGCAGATCCGGAAGCATAGGCACTTCTTGTTGCCTACCTGAAATTGATCGCGGGAACCGAGTTGGGTTCCCGCGTTTCATATTGCCGGGCCAATATGCTTACAGCCCAAGGAATAGAGCACTTCCCCTACAGGACAGCCTAAGTGTTGACAGATTAAGGGGGGGTCGTCCTTGGGTCTACCCATTGGAACCATCATCCTCATCATCGTTGCCATCCTGGTTTTCTTCGGCGTCCTCCACAGGGTGCTCGACAGAATGAGGCTTTCCGACAGGGCCGCACTCGTCATCATCCTCCTGATGGCGGCAGGCACCTTTATTGACATCCCCATTTCAAGAGGCAGAGTGCCGGTATCAGTGAACGTTGGGGGCGCCTTGATACCTCTCGGGGTCGCCATCTGGCTCATAGCTACCGCCGACGAGGGTTCGGAAAAGATTAGGTCGGTGTTCTCAGCTCTGGTTACGGGCGCGGTCATTTGGGGCCTCGCGAAGCTCCTCAACCCTGACGAGCAGTTCATGGCGGTGCCTCCCATGATCATTTTCGGTGTCGCCGCGGGCATCATAGCCGCACTTAGCGGGAGGTCCAGGCGAGCGGCCTTTGTGGGCGGAGTCGGCGGTATCCTTGCGGCCGATATCATTCACTGGATTGAGGTTCTCACGATGGGGATACCCGGCTCGGTAGCTTTCGGAGGCGCAGGAACCTTTGATGCCACCGTTGTGGCGGGAATTCTCGCCGTCGGCCTTGTCGAGCTGGTCGGAGAAGCGAGAGAGCACGTAGTGAAACCTCCGGCAGGGGGGAAGGGCAACCATGAACGAGACAAGAAGTAGGCGCCTCGCGGGTATTATCGTCATCGCTCTTGTCTTAGGATTCGGGGCGTATCTCTACCGCGCGGGGAGTTTCTATGCGGCGACCGCGACACAAGGGCCTTCGGGCGCCGATGAGCGGAGCGGGTCGTGGTACACGGTAGTTGATGAAACCGGGCGCACCATATTCACAACAGGCCACACTCTGCATGTCGGCGACGAGTTTATCGCTGAGGACGACACCCGTTACCAGATCACTCTGGTGAACGGCGACACGGCTACGGCGAAGGCCGTCGGCAAGATGGAGGCGCTGCCCGAGTTACCCATACTGAGCGCTCAGAGTCAGGGCGGCAGCGGTAAGGTAGCCATCTATCACACCCACTCGGACGAGTCTTATGAGCCTTCGGACAACACGGACTCACGGGCAGGCGCCGGAGGCATACTTCAGGTAGGCGCCAGCTTGGCCGACAGCCTTAAGGGCGCCGGAGTTGATGCTGTTCACAGCACTACGTCTCACGATCCTCACGACGCCGGAGCCTACGATCGCTCCCGCAGAACGGCTGTGCAGCTCTTGAAGGAACGTCCCTTGGCTCTCTTCGACGTTCACCGCGATGCAGGGCCGGCCGAACCTTACCTCAAAGAGGTGGGAGGCAAGGAAGTCGCGAAGGCGATGATAGTGATCGGCCGCACCAACCCGAAGATGAACTCGAACTTGGACTTCGCAAGGCGCCTCAAGGACGCCGTCAACAAGAAGTATCAAGGGCTCATAAAGGGCATTTTCCTCGGTAAAGCAGACTTTAACCAGGACCTCTACGACCGCTCGCTCCTGCTTGAGCTCGGTACCGAACAGACCACCAGGGAAGCAGCCGAGGCAGGTGCCGCCCTCATCGGCGGCGTCGTGCCCCAAGTTATCGGAGCTTCGACCGGGGCGCCGTCAGGCGGGACCATCGGAAGGTCGCTCGGCTGGATACTCGGTTTGGCGGTGGCGGGCACCTTTGTGTACCTGTGGGTCGCAACCGGAAGTTGGGACGAAATGCGGGCGAAGATAATGGGGTGGTTCGGCTCCGGCGGCGTGCGGATTGGCGGAGAGAGGGGAGACGGGCCTGAACGAGGCGGTGGCTCCGGTGACTCAGGAGGAAGCGGAACCGCTTGATCCGTCACGGCAGCGCAGTAGGGCTCGCTCTGCTCGTAGGGGTATTGGCCAGAGTCGCCATGCTGCGCTCGGACTACCGGCAGTACCCCAGTTATCCTCACGGCTACGCGACGCACCTGTTCATGGGCATCTTCGCGGCGCTGGCCGGCGCCGTCACGATCCCCGCCCTCATTGAGCGCGAGTGGACCGCGGTCACGTTCTTCCTTCTCGTGGCAGAGCAGTTCCGGAGCATCCGGAGCATGGAGAGGGATTCGCTGAAGGCGCTGGAAGACAACGAACTGGTGCCTCGCGGGAGCGGCTATATTGAGGATATCGCCAGGGTTTTTGAAACCCGTTACTACATCGTAATCGTGGTTTCCGCCGCCACCGCCCTCGGGTTTGAGATGCAGTCCATCTGGACCGGGCTGCTTTTTGGGGGCATCGCTTTTGGCTGGAGCATTATTCTCACGCGAGGCGAAAAGCTGGGAGAATCGGTCAGCGTGGAAGCCGCTCCGGTTATCGTGAAGGGTTCGGATGTGTGGGTGGGGGATGTGTATATCTTCAGCGCAGGCCTTAGGGAGTCGCAGGAATTCATCAAGGAGAGGGCTCTCGGGGCAATCCTTACTCCCAAGGACGACGAGGCCCGCGATACTCTGGTGAGTCAGGGGCAGCGGCAGGCTATCCTTCACGACGCGGCGTCAATACTGGGCGCGCGAATGGATGCCGACACGCCCGAGTTCGCCCCTCAGGCCAAGAGAGATGTCAAGACAGACAGGGTCGCGATCTACACGGTTCCCATGGTGAGAGATCAAGAAGCTCTGCTAGAGATCATCCGCCGCTCGCCCGTCTTGGAGTCGTCGCGAGGGAGGGCTCGCTTCGCCAGAGCCGGCAGGCTGGCGAGGGGCGGGAACAGCGTTACAGGGAGGGCGCGAGTTGGAGGTAACAGTCCAGAAGACGATACTGGCGGCCGTCACTGACGATCTGTGTAAGGTTGCAGGCGTTCCGGCTTTCGTCGCCGCCGACGACAAAGCGCGCCAGAAGAAGGCGCTTTATCTTTCCCGTATTCTTCAAGGTGCGGTTCACGACCTTGGCGACGGGGTCTTAATTGTGGTGAAGCATTGACCTCCGCAGGGAAGATAGTGTTGGCTGCGAGGCGCGAAAAGGCCATGCGCGAGGCCGGGCTGAACGGAAAGAAGGTGAAGGTTGGGTCGCGCGGACAGGCTGCATCCAGCAACGGCGTCTACTGCGCCTGGGGCTTTACACCGTCGCCTCTGGCTCTTAGGGTTGTGGAGAACGTGTTGGCCATTTGCCGGAGAGGTCCTGGAGAAGGCGCGACCGAGGCGGCGGACGAAAGGCGCAGGCTCGTGATCTACGCGTGCTACGCGGGCACTCACTCGTCGATACTGGCGGCATCGGTTCACCTAGGGATAGTGGACAACGGCACTCCCATCTGCGACCTGCCTTACTTCGACCGGAGGCGGACGGCTGAAATAGGCGTTCCCGTGTTTATGGGTAAGGACTGCTCCGGTGCCGAAGTATACGCGCTCGGTACAGGGTGGCTTTCTGCGCCGCTGGAACGGGCGGTTTGCGACCTGATCGAGCTCAGCTGCCCGAACGTATCCGTGTGTATCTGTTCGGTCAGAGGGCTCCTGGACTTCCGGGCGAGGGTCGGCGGTTTCGCTTCGCGGCGGTGTTCTCTGGTGTTCCCCGGGAGGAATCTCATCGCAGGTTCCCTGATCCGGAAAGTGCCTCAGATGAGGCGCGCGGCCCGGCATTGCCTTGACCTCGCCGCAAAGTGGAAGGATAATGAGGGGCAGTCCAAAGGGGAGGTTATCTGGTTCGATGGCTCGAAGGCAAGGGGGATTGGTCCGCCGAGTTGATGAAGGGAGCCTCGCGGGCTACCTTGGGATAGAGCCCGGCGACCGGATAGTCTCGGTGAACGGGAAAAAGCTTAAGGATGAGTTGGATTTCCGTTTCCGTACCGCAGACTGTGACGTCTCGATCGTGATCCGGAAACGCGACGGCAGAGAAGAAGCCTACGAGGTTGAAAAAGACCCGGAGGAGTCCTTTGGGGTGTCGTTCCAAGATCCGGTGTTTGATCGCGTCAAGACATGCAAGAACAACTGCGTTTTCTGCTTCATAAGGCAGATCCCCTGTGAAATGAGAAGAGCCCTTCACGTGCGAGACGATGACTATCGCATGTCGTTTCTCTACGGCAACTTCCTGAGCCTGACCAACCTCACCGAAGAAGATTGGATTAGGTTGGAGGAGCAGAAGATCTCGCCCCTCCGGGTATCAGTGCATACTACCGATCCAGAGCTAAGGCAGCGCCTTATGTCAAATCCGGAAGCTGCCCGCATCATGGAACACCTCGAAAGGCTTGTAGGCATGGGCATCCGCCTCCACGCCCAGTTGGTCATTCTGAGGGGCCTGAACGACGGCCCGAGTCTCCAAAGGACTCTCAGAGACCTCGATTCGCTGGGCGAGAACATGATGTCTGTCGGCGTTGTGCCCGCGGTATACACGCGCTATCGAAAGGCGCCTCCGTCTCCCGCGCCCGACCCAAAGTGGGCAGGTGAAACCCTGCAGTTGATAGAAGACTATGCTTCCGGGGCGAGAAAGAGGCGCGGCGACAATTGGGCCTACGGAGCAGACGAGCTGTATCTTCTTTCGGGACGGCCTTTCCCGCCTTATGAGTACTACGGCGATTTCCACCAGTACGAGAACGGTATTGGGATAGTACCTGAATTCCGCAGGTGCCTCGAGATTGAGTTGGGAAGCGGAGTTGGGGAACCCGGTTGCGCACCGGATCCTCACGGTCAGGCGGCCGCAGGTTCCTTCCGGCGCGCTATCGCCGTAACCGGCGAGATGGCCGCAGGCGAGGTGGAGAAGGCGGTTCGGTCTATGGGGCTGGAAGACTGCATCGAGGTATTTCCTGTGAAAAACGTGTTCTTCGGCGATACCGTAACGGCCGCAGGGCTCCTTACCGGGCAGGATGTGATATCCGCGGTTCTTAGGCGCTGGAGGAAACACGACCTCCGCTCTTTTGACGTGGTCCTCATTCCCGAAGTCGCTCTGTTTGAAGGCGCTTTTCTCGATAATTGCACTCTACGTGATGTAGCCGAAGCCACAGGCGTGGAGACTCTGGCGGTCAAACCTCTACCCTCGAGTCTCAGGCAAATAGTGGCGGGCAAAGGGGAATAACCTGATATGCCAGACAGGTATCTTGTCGCGATTGTAGGGCGGCCGAACGTGGGTAAATCGGCTCTGTTCAACCGTATAATCGGCGCTTCTTCTTCCATAGTCCACAGCCAAAGCGGAGTAACCAGAGACCGGCTTTACGCGGAGGCGGAGTGGCAGGGCGAGGAGTTCACTTTGCTCGACACCGGCGGCCTCGACCTCGCGTCCAAGGAGGACCTGACCGGCAGCATCCGCGCCCAGGTAAACCAGGCAATCAAGGAAGCCGACGCTCTGCTTTTTGTAGTAGATCTGCGGGCGGGGCTCACAACCGAGGATATCGAGGTGGCCGAGTTACTTCGCAAGACTGCCAAGCCGCTGATCCTTGCGGCGAACAAGGCCGATACGGCTCAGCACGACTCGAAGATCGCGGACTTCTACGGCTTGGGCTTCGCCGATGTCTATCCGGTGTCCGCAATGCACGGGTTGGGGATTGGAGATCTTCTCGACCGGATCCTGGAGCTGAAAGCCTCGGCACGTGATGAGGTCCTGGAAGCAGATCTCGATAGAATCGAGGCAGTCGGGGATGACGAGGAAGGGATCGGTGATTCCGAAGCGGAGCCCGGGGACATCAGGATCACCATCGCCGGCAAGCCCAACGTGGGGAAATCATCGCTGACCAATGCGCTCCTGGGCGACGAGAGGATGACTGTCTCCGCTGTCCCGGGCACGACTGTCGACGCTGTTGACACCCCCTTCCGGTGGGAAGGCACTGATTTTGTCCTCGTCGACACGGCAGGTTTGCGCCGCCCAAAGGTGATCGGCGAGAAGCTGGAGGAGCTGTCGGTGGGCAGGGCGCTTACCGCGATCAAGCGCTCCCATGTGGTCATTTTGGTTCTGGACGGAAATGATAGGCCTTCGGCGCAGGAACGGAGGATTGCAGGCTACATCAGGAGGAACGGTAAGGCTTCCGTGATTGCCGTTAACAAGCTCGACCTCGGGCTGTGGAGCGATGTAACCAAGGCTCAGTACAAAGCAGCTGCCCTTTACGCGTGCCGCCCCATTGATTACTCAGAGGTGCTGTTCGTCTCGGCGCTCACCAAGGCGGGGATAAACAGGATTCTGCCGGAGGTATTGAGGACTTACGAGGAGTACGGCAAGAGGATTGAGACCAGCCTCCTGAATCAAGCGGTTACGGAAATAGTCACCATGAGCCCTCCGCCTAAGGAAGCCAAGTTCTATTACGCTACACAAGTGGGAGTGAGGCCGCCTCACATGGTATTCTTTGTGAAAGATCCGGCCAAGGTTTCGGACATGTACAAGCGTTATCTGGACGGCGAGTTGCGAAAGAGGTTTGGGTTCAAGGGCACTCCTATCGTTATGGAGTTCAAGGAAAGGCAGAGGAAGCGCAGGAGATGACGCTCGAAGGCGCAGGGCTGATCGCGGCGGTTTGTCTCGCGTCGTATTTTACGGGGGCGATTCCGTTCGGATACCTGGCAGCCCGTATTCGCGGCATAGACATCACCAAGCTGGGGAGCGGCAACACGGGAGCTACGAATGTGCTCAGAACGTTAGGAGCTTTGTATGCCGTGCCGGTGCTGCTCCTTGACGCGGGCAAGGGTGCAGCTGCGGCCTATCTCGGAGCGCGATACCTCGGCATCGGTCCCATCGGGGCGGTGATTGCCGGAGGCTTTGCTGTCGCGGGCCACAACTGGTCGGTCTTTCTGCGTTTTCGTGGCGGTAAGGGAGTCGCCACATCGGCCGGAGTCGCGTTGGTCGCTTTTCCTTACCTGGCTCTAGCTGCGGTCGCCGTGTTCGTCCTCACGGTTGTCGCGACCAGGTATGTTTCGCTGGGAAGCATTTTGGGGGCGTGGACAGCATTCCTTTTGTCCCTGGCCTCCGGCTACGGTACGGCGGAGCGCGTAACCATTTTTGCCCTTGTGGCCGCGATCACTTTTCAGCACAGGTCAAATATAGGTCGGCTCTTATCAGGTAAGGAGCGAAAGATAGGCGAGAAAGTGCCGTTCAGGAAGGGTAGCGAGTCTCGATGAAGAAAGCTTGCGTAATTGCTGCGGGTGCTTGGGGTACGGCTCTTGCCGTCGTCCTTTCAGACAACGGGTTTCGCCCTGTGCTGTGGGACCGCGACGAGCACCTTGTGGAATCAATAACGGAACTGAAGCGGAGTCCGAAGCTTCCGGGCATCGAGATCCCCGCTCCCTTGACAGCTACTACAGATTATGAAGAAGCCCTTAGGGGTTCCTCCATAGTGGTCTCTGCCGTGCCTTCGACAGGAGTCGCAGAGGTTGCCGCGACCATTGGCAAGCTTATTCCCGATGATGCCCTTTTGGTGAGCGCGACAAAAGGCTTTGACCCCGAAACCCTTCGCAGGCCCACTCAGGTATGGTTGGATTCCAATCCTTCATTGGCGGACAGGCTGGTGGCTCTTTCCGGGCCCAACTTCGCCATCGAGGTAGTCAAGAGGCTGCCCGCCGCTACAGTGGTCGCCTCTCACTCTCTCGGAGCGGGCGAGGCCGCTCAGTCTGCCTTCATGACCCCTAACCTGAGAGTCTATACCTGCGAGGATGTGGCCGGCGTCGAGCTCGGAGGGGCACTCAAGAACATCATTGCCTTGGCATGCGGTCTAGTTGAAGGCAAAGGGCTTGGATACAACGCGCAAGCAGCGATCATCTCTCGCGGGATTGCAGAGATAACGAGGCTGGGCGTGGCCCTGGGGGCTTATCCTTTGACGTTTGCCGGGCTCTCAGGGGTTGGCGACCTCGTCCTGACATCCACCGGACACCTGTCGCGAAACCGCCAGGCGGGCATCGCCGTCGGCAAAGGCGAGCACATCCAATCCTTCCTCGAGAGGACAGGCTATACCGTGGAGGGGCTGACCACGGTACGAAGCGCCATGTCCCTCGCCAAGCGGTTTGGGATTTCCATGCCCATTACCGAGACGGTCTACGGCGTCCTTTACGAGAACATCTCCGTAAGCCACGCGGTGTCGGTCATCATGACCCGCCAAAAGCGCCACGAACGCGAGTTCTAGGTTCTTCAGCCGGCGCTAACGCCTGTTCTACCCTCAGGGCTCTCCACATACTGTTAAAAGTAACTTGTTTCTTTAACTTCGCTATGCGGTGGGTCAAGTCATAAGGCAGCTTGGCATATAGATTACCGTCAAGGTGCTATAGGAGGGAGAGTCCAGGTGGAGAAGTTCGATATCTTCATGGATATCGCCCGGCGCACTAACGGCGATATCTACATTGGCGTAGTAGGTCCCATGCGTGTCGGGAAATCCACCTTCATCCGTCAGTTCATGGAACTCTTCGTGCTTCCCAACATCACCGACCCGTACGATAAAGAGAGGACCGTCGACTCCATGCCGCAGGCAGGCTCGGGACGCACGGTCATGACCGTTGAGCCCAAATTCGTCCCCGAAGATTCCGTGCCTGTGGATGTCCGAGACAACCTCTCTTTCAACGTGAAAGTGATTGACTGCACGGGGTACCCGGTTGACGGAGCGGTAGGGTACATGGAGGGTGACGAGCCGAGGCTTGTGAGGACCCCTTGGTTCGAGGAGCCGATACCCTTCGCCCAGGCGGCCGAGGTTGGCACGGAGAAGGTTGTGACCGACCACTCGACCATCGGGATCGTGGTGACCACCGACGGCAGCATTGTGGACCTGCCCCGCGAGAGTTACGTGGAGGCAGAGAAGAAGATCGTGGAGCAGCTCTTGGGGTTGGGCAAGCCGTTTGTGATTGTCCTCAACTGCCGCGATCCGTATTCCAAAGAGGTCTCCGATCTTGCCACCCAGATGGAAGGCGAGTACGGGGTTCCGGTCATTCCGGCCAACTGCCAGGAACTCAATCACGACGATGTCACCTTAATCATGGAGCAGGTGCTCTACGAGTTCCCCGTCAAGGATATGACGGTGCGCGTCCCCAAGTGGGTGCAGCTCCTTTCCTCGTCACACTGGCTTAGAAGCGAAATAGAATCAGATATCAAAGACGCCGCAGCCAGCGTCAAGCGGGTTCGCGACATAGACGCCTGCGTCATGATGCTGCAGGCCTCGGATCACGTGTCGAAAGTGGCCGTCGAGAAGGTCGATATGTCGACAGGGACCGCGTCTCTCGCTCTGGAGGCTTCGGAAGACGCGTTCATGAAGGTTATGAGCGAGAAGACGGGGGCGACGGTGGTTGACAAGGCCGACATCTTGAACATGGTGGGCGACCTGGTGGTTGCCAAGAGGACGTACGACAAGATGCAGCTGGCCCTAAGGGAACTGGAAGAGACAGGTTACGGGATTGTGGAGCCCACCTTAAGCGATATGGTGTTCGAAGAACCCGAGATGGTGAAGCAGGGGCGAAGCTACGGGGTTAGGCTTCGCGCCAAGGGGCCCGCAATCCACCTGATCAGGACGGAGATAGAGACTACGGTGAGCCCGGTGATCGGCACCGAGGAGCAGGGAGAGGAACTCGTCTCGTACCTGATGGAGAAGTTTGAGGATGATCCCAAGAAAATCTGGGCGACCGACCTCTTCGGGAAATCCCTAAAGGACCTGGTTCTTGATGGCGTAACGTCCAAGATTGCCAGGATGCCCGAGAACGCGAGAAACAAGATGCAGGAGACTTTGGGGAGAGTCGTCAACGAAGGTTCCGGCGGGCTCATCTGTATCATCCTCTAGGTGTTGTCGCTTACTGGAGCGGCCCGGAGCGAAGCGGAAAGGGGACCCGGCGCAAGCGTACGCGCCGGGTCCTTAATGCGGCTAAAGGGCGGACTCTCAGCTCACCCAAACCGGCAGCAGTTTCAGCAGTCTGCCGCCGGATACAGAAAGCCCGAATCCCCAGCCAAACGATTCCGTCACGCCGACTACTGCCTTGATCGTGTGGATTCCCGCCTTCAGGTCCCACGCCATGGTGTGCCCGTAGGGCTCAACATATCCTCTCGCATCTCGATCTCCGCGGCCGGAGTAAGTGTTGCTGCCCGAGAAAATGGTAACATCGTCGACGGCCAGTGAGAAAACATCCGAGTACCCGTATTTGAACTCGACGCGAGCGTCACCCGTAAGCTCGAACTTGCGGGTGACCACGGCTCGTGTGGTGTAGGAAGGCAGGTAACGGTTGAGCAGCACAAGCCCGTTCGGTTCAGCCTTAATAGCTCCGATGCCCTCAAGAAACCACTCCCTTACGGTTTCGTGGTGAGGCACTGTGTGAGCACGGAGCGCCCCTTGTTCCTGCGCCTGGGCCTCTCTGAGGGAACTCGCAGAAAGCCCATCCGAGTACACCTTCAGGTTACGGAAATACGCAGGCTGGAACGTCCAGAGCCCGACCATGCCGGAACTGTGGCTGTGCGCTAAGCCCCTTACCGTGAGCGGCGGTTGGTTGTCGACTGAGAGGGATGCCTTGTCGCCGGAGAAGTCCAGCCTCATCGAATACCACTTGCCCGTGGGTATGACAGCTTCTTTTTGGTACCGGGGCCCGTGGTGGAGCTGCCAGGTGTTGGAGCCGTGAAAGACAGGGTCGTACTGGAGGGCATCCCAGCCGCCGCTCGTGTGCGGCTGGCTGTAGGCCAACTCGAAGTTCATCCGGTCGGCGATGCGGAACGCGATACCCGGATAGGCGCTTCCCTCAACTCCGACCTCTACCTCGATCCTTCCTGATTCCAGATCGAGTCCCGACACGATAACCAGGCCGCTCTCAATCCGGAGGGCAGGGCTTCCGCGCCATTCGCGTATCGCAGCGGATATGTCGCCGATCGTGAGGCCAATCCCGGAGCCCGGCCGCACCGGGTCCGCAGCATCATCCAGGTTGGCCAATTCGTTCTTGAAGAGCAGTCCCTCTGCCACTTCGCACACCCCTATCCTTGGGCTGCAAACCTCATCCCCGTATTATCTCAGGGATCCGTCATTTCCTTCACCTCAAACAAACATTTGATCGATACGTCCGCGCGAAGTAAACTGGAGGTGTCTATCTAGTTGGTGTCCCACCCATAAACCGGGAGGTGAATCTCGGTGGAAGAGAAGGACCTTCTTGCGCCTTGCGGACTTGACTGCTCTACGTGCAGCATTTTCCGGGCAAAAGACGACCCTCGGGCCATGAAAGAAATCCTCGACTGGTTTGTGAAGGAAAGAGGAGTAGAGCTTCCGCCCGAAAAGGTGAGGTGCGGAGGGTGCCTGGGTGACAGGTCTATTCACTGGTCAGCGGGTTGCGACATCCTAAAGTGCAGCGTAGATGAGAGAGGGCTTCAGAGCTGCTCTGCCTGTCCTGAAATGCCGTGCGAACGGTTGGAGAAGTGGGCTACCTACGGCGCGAGATACGCCGGTGCAGTCAATCGACTGAAGCGGATGAAGATGTCATAGCGGCGCCTTCCGAAGCGAAGATGTGAGCGACATATTGGACGATGTATTAGGCGCAGTCTTGACTTTCCTGCGAAATTTCCTTCAGAAGTCTATTGCAATAACCTAACAATGACTTGTATAATACCCGAAATCGCAGGCTGACATCTTGCGTGACCGAAGGAAGGGTGCCTAGGGTTCCGCGCTCAAGCTTTTGAGCGGCCAGGTCCAAGCGGCACCGGCTCTTTAGTAGGTTTAGAGCACACCGTGGGTACAAAACACCCGAGCGGAAAGTTCCTTGCATGGTTTAGCAGGGCCTCTCCGCCGGGTGTCCTTATTTTGACCTGGAGAGGCCGGCCTGACGGTGAAAGGGAGGAGATCACATGGCATCCGTTACGGTAGAGACTGAACCGGTATCTACTACGAAGGCGAGGGACATGTTCAGTACCAAACTCGGCGTTATCATTGCTACGCTTGGGTCTGCAGTGGGTTTGGGCAACATCTGGAAGTTCCCTTACCTTACCGGAGTCAACGGCGGTGCGGCTTTCGTCATCATCTATATACTTTGCACCTTAGCCGTTGGATTACCTGTGATGATTTCCGAGCACGTGCTCGGCCGTTCGGCCAGGGCTGACGCTATCCAGACGTTCAAGAAACTCGCCCCCAATACTCCCTGGTGGCTAGTGAGCGGTGCGGGAGTCATCAGCGCGTTCCTCATTATGGCGTTCTACACGGAGGTAGCGGGTTGGGTTCTCGCCTACGTGGTAAAAGGCATCGGCGGCTCGATCTTGAGTTCTTCACCTGAAGTGACCTCGGCGGCTTTCGGCTCCTTAGTTACCGACCCCACTCAATCGTTGGTATGGCAGTGGATCGTACTGGCCTGGGTGGCAGCCGTCATTATGATGGGCGTATCAAAGGGTATTGAAAAAGTAACCAAGACACTTATGCCGGTTCTCTTCGGCATCTTGGTAATCGTATGCATTCGCAGCATCACCCTTCCCGGCGCTGCACAAGGTCTCGAGTTCCTGTTCAAGCCTGATTTCTCCAAGGTGACCGGCGCGACCGTTCTTTCCGCGATGGGGCTCTCTTTCTTCAAACTTTCGGTCGGCATGGGCACCATGATTACTTACGGGAGCTACTTTAGAAAGGACCAGGATATCCCCGGGACTGCCTTTAGAGTCATGCTCTCGGATGTTGCCGTATCACTGCTCTGCGGGATAGCCATTTTTCCGGCGGTTTTCGCTTTCGGTTTTGAGCCCGGAGCCGGCCCTGAGCTTCTCTTTGTGACCATTCCTGCCGTGTTCAGCGCGATGCCCTTGGGCAGGATTCTGCTGCCGCTTTTCTTCGTGCTCGCGTTTATCGCCGCAACCGGTGCCATGCTGTCTCTGTATGAGGTTCCTGTGGCGTACTTGGTCGGGAGTTTCGGGTGGAGCAGGAAGAAGGCTACCATTGCCACGCTGGTGGGGCTTGCAGTGGTAGGCTCTACTGCGGCTCTTTCAAACAGCCTAACGGCAAATTGGAAGATACTTGGGATGACTCCCTTTGATTTCTTTGACTGGTCCACGTCCAGCATACTGATGCCTTTAGGCGGGCTGATGCTGTGCTTGTTTGTCGGGTGGCGTTGGGGAGCCGCCCAGCTCAAAGCGGCTTTGTCCAACGAAGGGACCCTCAACAACGAGACGCTGATCTCGGTCTTCACCGGCGTTGTGAAGGTCATCACTCCCGTGGCCGTTCTCTTGGTCTTGCTTACGGGACTGAAGATCATCTAGCGGACATCGACAAGACCCGTAACAGGGTAGCCGGCACCTCCTCGTTCGGGGGTGTCGGTTGTTTCTTTTCGTTTAAGAAAGCTAAATTGATTGAAGAAACCCTTTACTTTGCCCAGCACACGACGATAACTGAAATGCACTCGCGTGTGAAAAGAGAGAAAAAACCAGCAAAGGGTGGGTTGGGCATTGAAGATGCGGACTAGGATTTTTATCGCCTGCGGGTTGTTCCTGGCACTTACCGCGGCGACCATCATCCTTGGACTTGTCAGCGTGCGGATGGTCACGGCGAACCTCGGAATCATGTACCAGCAGAACTATCCTGGAATCAGCTTGCTGTTGAACATAGACCGGGATCTGCAGCAGGCATTGGTGGCAGAGAGAAGCATGCTGTCTGCAGAGGATCCTGAGGAAATCGCGAGCCTGGAAGCCACTCGCGTGGAGAACATACAGCAGGCTCAAGACAGGTGGAATGAGTATAAAGCACTGCCGCTGAGCGCCAACGAGAAGACCGCAATAGAGGCATATGAGAAGGTGTTCGGCGAGTGGCGTGCTCACAGCAATGAAGTCTCGCAGCTTGTTCGTGCGGGCGACCCGAGTCTCTTGGCGGAAGCGAGAGCCCTCTCGCTAATGGCCGGAGGAGACGAGTTTGAACTCGCGAGAGGCGAGATCGATGAGATCGGCAATCGAATTGAAGAATCGACACTGGCACTCAATACGGATTCTCTGAGAACCGAGAAGAATGTACGAATGATGCAGCTGGCGGCTGCAGTCATAGGCGTCGTCATGGCTGCCGGGATATCCGTATTACTGGCAAGGCAACTCCTCTCGCCCGTGAGCAGCATGACTTTGGCTCTTAAGGATATCGCCGAAGGCGAAGGCGACCTCACAGTTAGGCTTAACGATAAGTCCAACGACGAGATGGCGGAAATGGCCAAGTGGTTCAACGTGTTTATGGAGCGCTTACAGGAGATGATCCGCTCCATTACGTCCACGGCGCTTGAGGTTGCAGCCAGCAGCGCTAGCCTCAGCAGAGGTGCGGAGGAGTCGACGCGGGTCACGGAGCAGATGGCAGAGACCGTGCAGCAGATCGCCAGTGCTTCTCAGGATCAAAGTGCCAGCTCTTCACGAACCGCAGTGGCCGTGGACCAACTGAACGCGGCGATCGGCCAGGTAGCAGAGGGAACAGAGGCTCAAGCGGCCGCGGCATTTGACTCGCTGTCTGCAAGCGAAAGGGCCAGTGCGGCTCTGGTTGAGGTGGGAGAACTCCTGAGGAACGCGGAAGAGACTGCCAAGAAGAACAACGAGTACGCCGTGAGAGGCGGCCAGTCGGTCACCAACGTCCTTGGCAGCATGCAGTCCATCAGAGCTACTACCGGGAACCTGTCGGCAAGCATTACCGAACTCGACGGGTATTCCCAGGAGATCGGGAAGATAATCGAGGTAATCAACGGAATTGCTGCTCAGACCAACCTTCTGGCTCTGAACGCGGCAATTGAGGCAGCCAGAGCAGGGGAGGCCGGAAAGGGCTTTGCGGTAGTCTCAGAGGAGGTCCGTAAGCTGGCCGAGGATTCATCTAGAGAGACCAAGGCCATCGGCGCCCTGGTCGACAGGATACGCCAGGCTATCGACAAGGCTGTCGGAGCCGCCGAGATGGGAACCAAGGAAGTAGAGAACGGTGCCGTATTGGCGCAGGAAGCCAGCGAATCTCTTGCTCAAATCGCCCAGGGAGCATCCGAAACCGAGCAGATGATCGGAAGCCTGTTCCAGGCTGCGGATGTCCTAGTCTCGGCCAATGACAATGTGCAGCAGTCTGTGAAGAACATCGAGCAACTCGCGGCGAGGACCTCTGCCACTGCTGCCGAGATGCGGGCAAGTGCGGCTGAGGTTCGAAACATGGTTGACACGGTAGCTGCCGCGTCCGAGGAATCGGCCGCGTCTACCGAGGAAGTATCGGCATCGGCTAACGAGATGAGCGCGACAATGCAGCAGGTCTATGAGGCAGCGATAAAGCTCGACCGCCTTGCCGAGGATCTGAAGGGTGTTGTCAGTAGGTTCAAAGTGTAGAGGTTGTCAGATATCACCGGGTAACCCAGCGGGTTCTCACGGACAGGCCGGCATCCGAATCGCTCGGAGCCGGCCTGTCGGTCTTTGTCCCCGGATCACAAGCAGTAGCGTAACAACGTTCATCACGCAGGTTGTGAGCCGCCTTCACATGTGCTACAATATCTTTTGCGGTCGGGCTGTGGCGCAGTTTGGTAGCGTGCCTGAATGGGGTTCAGGAGGTCGCTGGTTCAAGTCCAGTCAGCCCGACCAGACTATTTTGCTATACAGCAAGCCCCCGGCTGTCGACCGGGGGCTTTACCTTATCAAGACGTCTCTTCAGTTCCGTAGATGCAGGCGGCTGTGCGCTTACCTTCCCAAGATGTTCTTCAAAGCTCCCATCAAGAAGACAACGTTGGCCTTTGTTGAGTTCACTCCCATGAGTCCTATGCGCCATACCTTGCCCTTGAATGCTCCCAGTCCGGCGCCGATCTCGATGTTGAACTCGTCCAATAGCCGTTTGCGAGCCGCTGCCTCGTCGACGCCTTCAGGTGCCCAAACCGTGGTGAGGCTTGGCAGGCGGTAGCGCTCATCTACCACCGGCTCAACCCCTATCTCTGCCAGACATTCGAGAAGGTATTGCTGGGTTTTGCTGTGGCGCGCGAACCTCGCTTCCAGCCCTTCTTCTTCGATCGCCCTAAGGGCTTCATGCAAAGCGTAGATCATGTTGATTGGAGCGGTGTGATGATAGAAGCGCTCCGAGCCCCAATACCTCTGGATCATTCCGAGGTCCAAATACCAGCTGACGCACTTGGACTCCCGGTCTCTGATGAAATTCGCCGTCGATTCGTTGACCGTTACAGGGGACAGGCCCGGAGGGCAGTTCAGGCACTTCTGAGTGCCGGAGTATACAAAGTCAAGATTCAGTCTATCGACGGGCACCTCAACTCCTCCGAGCGAAGTGACGGCGTCCACAACCACCCTGAGTCCCTTCTCATGCGCCATCTTGACGATATCGTCAAGCGGCTGCAGGACTCCGGTTGAGGTTTCGGCGTGGACAATGCTGAGCAGCTTGGCATCGGGGTTTTCCTTCAGCGCCTTTTGCACATCGTCGGGCTCAATCGGTCTGCCCCAGGGCGCTTCCACTTTGCACACAACCGCGCCGGCCCTTCCGGCCACGTCGACCATGCGCTCTCCGAAGACGCCTGCCGCGCAGACGATAACCTTGTCTCCCGGCTCTATGGTGTTGGCCAGGGCTGCTTCCATTCCGGCCGAACCTGTTCCCGAGACGGGTATGGTCAGCTTGTTCTTGGTGTTGAAGACGTACCGCAGCAGTTCGGTAGTCTGGTCCATTATTGCGACGAAGTCAGGGTCAAGATGGCCCAATGTAGGTTGCGACAGCGCGCGAAGCACGCGGGGGTCTGTATTGCTCGGTCCGGGTCCCAACAAGAGTTTCTGTTTTGGCAGGATCTGGTTCATAATCTCGTGTCTCCTCTTCTCCCTTGGACTGGCCTTCAATGCGTTTTGGCCCGTCCTCTAGTCAAGTTACGGACGATTGTACCACTGTTGCCGTGTGATAACTTGCCCGCTTTCCGCATAGTGAAAGGTTAGGACAAGGCTTCACACACGGGAGGGGTTCAATTGAAGCGCCTGTTAGCGGCTATCATGATTCTGTCTTTTCTGGCGGTGGCAATGTGCGGCTGCAAAGGTGGGGAAAGTGGCGGCACCAAGGCGGAGGTTCCGGAACCAAAGGCGCCTCAAGTTATCAAGATCGGACACGCGGTAGCTCTTACGGGCGATGCTTCCATATGGGGCCAATCCGAGAGCAACGCGCTGAAGATGTGGGTCGAGAAGGTCAATGCGTCGGGCGGAATCGATGGCAAGACGGTTGAACTGGTGACTTACGATACCAGAGCCGATTCGGTTGAGGCGGTCAACGTTGCGAAGAGAATGATTGAGCAGGACAAGGTGGTAGCCATAATCGGCGCCGCTCAGAGTGGCGTAACCATTGCCATGACGGCGGTTACGGAACCGGCAAAGATACCGCTCATCGGCACTACAGCCACGAATCCCGAGGTGACCGTCAAGGACGGCGCGGTAAGGCCTCACACTTTCAGGGTCTGCTTTATCGATCCCTTCCAAGGTACCGTGGCCGCACAATTCGCGTCCACCAAGCTCGGCGCCAGGACCGCGGCGGTCCTGTATGATGTCGGGTCCGACTACTCCTCGTGGCTCGCCCAGTACTTTATCGAAGCGTTCGAGAAGATCGGCGGGACCATAGTGGGAAAAGAAGCGTTCCGTACGGGCGAACTTGACTACAGGGCCATGTTGGGCAAGTTCACAAAGGAGAATCCCGATGTGATATTCATCCCCACGGCTCAGAAGGAAGCCGCTCTCGCGATGAAACAGGCGAGAGACCTCGGGTTTGAAGGCGAGTTCCTCGGCGGCGACAACTGGGGCAGCCCCGATATTGTGGAACTCGGAGGCGACGCGGTTGACGGCGGATACTTCGTCAATCTGGCTTCGATGGAAGACCCCGATATCCAGGATTTCATCAAGGAATACAAGGCGAAGTACGGCAGCGATCCCGTACTACCTAACCCGGTAATGGCGATTGACGCTCTGATCGTGCTTGTCGAGGCCATCAAGACTGCGGGTTCCACCGACGGCTCCGAGATCGCCAAGGCCATAGAGGAGATCCGTGATCTCCAAGCTCTAAGCGGGAAGATGACCTTTGATCCCGCAACCCATAACCCGCTCAACAAGCCCGCCATTATCCAGCAGATCAAGGACGGCTTGTTCATCTACGTCGAGAAGTACGTCACCAGCTAGGGTTTTGCAGGGGTTCGGGCCGCAAGAAGTCCGCTTGCGGCCTGAACCCCGATGGGCTGTTGGATTCGTCCGGCTTCACCATTCGATCGGTACGGAGGAAGCGCCATGTTTCTGCAGACCGCCATCACCGGGCTCGCCATCGGCGGGATATACGCTCTCATGGCAGTAGGATACTCTCTCGTGTTCTCTATACTCAACTTCTCCAACTTCGCTCACGGTTCAGTGATTATGCTGGGCGCCTATGCCGGCTACTTCATCCTTAAGGGGCTCGGGGCACCCCTTGTTGTGTGCATAGAAGGTTCCATGCTGGTTGGAGCAGTTCTGGGAGTTGTGAACGAGAGACTAGCTTACCGGCCCCTCAGGATGAGAGGCGCCAGGCCGCTCTACTTCATGATAAGCGCCATGGGCGTATCCATCCTGCTGGAGAACCTTGTGTACGCCACGCTGGGAGCGCATTTCTACTCGTATCCGGACATCTGGGGGAGAAGCATCGTGCGTATCGGCGGAGCGTCGATCGGAGTGCTTGACCTGTTTGCTCTCGTGTTCTCAAGCATCGCGATCTCGGCGCTGCACCTGTTCCTTCAGCGAACAAAGAGCGGAATAGCGATCCGCGCCTGTTCGTTCGACATGACTGTCGCTTCCGTTTTCGGCATCAGCCCTGACCGAGTTGTAGGCATGGTGTTTTTCATCGCAGGGGCACTGGCTGGGCTTTCGGGGGTATTCCTCGGCATGAAGTACATGGCCTATCCGACGATGGGGTGGATCACCAATAAAGCATACGTGGCGGCCGTAATAGGAGGGCTCGGCAGCCTGCCCGGAGCGGTAATAGGCGGCATAGCGCTCGGTCTCCTTGAGACCTTCGTGTCGGTATATGTCTCGTCGATCATACGAGATGTTTTCAGTTTTGGCTTGCTCGTCATCGTGCTCCTGGCGCTGCCCAACGGGTTGATGGGCAAGTACGTGGAGGAAAAGATCTAAGCCGCTGTTTTCTTTGGAGGAGGGGCCAATGTACATTCAGGGTGTGCTGACTGTGGCCATGATCAATATCATATCGGCTACCGGCCTGGCAGTCTTCACAGGGTTCACCGGGTTGTTCTCGTTGGGGCACGCGGCTTTCATGGCGGTGGGCGCGTATACGGCTGCCATTCTGACCTACTTTGCCCGTGTACCTTATCCCTTGGCCCTTGTCGCTGCCGTAGCCGCTTCTTCACTGGTCGGGGCTTTGGTTGGCTATCCGACGCTGAGGACCCGGCTAAGGGGCGATTACTTCGCAATCGCGACGATTGGGATGGGGGAGGCGACCCGCGTCATTCTCGAAAACCTCAAGATCACCCAGGGAGCACGCGGGCTTCCGGGCATACCTCAGTACACAACGCTGCCCGTTGCAGCCGTTTTGGCAATTGTAGTCCTTGTTCTGGCAAGGAACATGCTCTCATCGGTCTTTGGCAGAAACGCAGTGGCCGTCAGAGAAGATGCTATAGCAGCCGAAATGAGCGGGATACACCTTCTCCGCACGCGGATGATCTCTCTTGTGTTTTCAGCCGGCTGTGCGGGCCTTGCCGGGGGACTCTACGCCCATTACCTGGCCTTCATTCAGCCCGTCATGTTCACAATGGTTCAGTCCACTCAGATAACTGCAGCCGTAGTCTGCGGTGGAACCGGCAGCCTCACCGGCCCCGCCTTGGCGGCATTCATATTTACTGTCGCGCCTGAGCTACTGAGAGCGGCTCAAATGTGGAGGCTCGTTATCTACGGGTTGATGCTCGTGGTTATCATGGTCTTTCGGCCGCAGGGACTCATGGGATACCGCGACCTCAACCGGGCGGCGCTTACCGCGCTCATATCCCGTTTGAAGGGAGGGGCGGGACGTGGCAGATAAGGTGCTCGCTCATTGCTCCGGCTTATCCAAGTCGTTCGGAGGCGTTGTAGCCGTCAACAATCTCTCCTTCCACATACACGAGAGAGAGATACTGGGCCTAATCGGTCCTAACGGAGCGGGGAAGACCACCGTCTTCAATCTCATGACGGGGTTTTATAAACCGACTTCCGGGACCGTGTGCTTCAGGGATATCGTGCTCACAAGCGCGTCGCCTCCGGAGATTGTGGCTGCGGGAATCGCCCGGACCTTTCAGAACATCCGCCTCTTCTCTAACCTTAGTGTCCTGGACAATGTCCGTACCGTCCTGTACCGGCACGCGAAGTACGGGTTCACCCAGGCGCTCCTGAGAACCGGGCAGGTCCGGAAGGAAGAGCGCCTCATTGAGGAGGCTGCCTTGTCGTATCTGGCCGAGGTCGGTTTGGCCGATCGCGCTGCGGACAGAGCATCGGCTTTGCCCTACGGACTGCAGCGAAAGCTCGAATTGGCGCGAGCTCTCGCTTTGGAGCCCGACCTCTTGCTGCTCGACGAACCCGCGGCAGGTATGAATCCCGAGGAGTCGATGGAGCTAGTGGACCTCATTGTCGATTTGCAGGCGAAGCACTCCCTGACCATATTTCTCATCGAGCATCACATGGACGTTGTGATGAGCCTTTGCCAACGGATCGTCGTCATGAACTTCGGAGAGAAACTCATGGAAGGGTCGCCTGACGAAGTGCAGTCCGACCTGAGGGTGATAGAGGCTTATCTGGGGGAGGAGTACGCCGGTGCTTACCGTCGATAAGATCTCAGTGTTCTACGGGCGGGTGCAGGCCCTCAACAAGATCTCGCTCTCGGTGAATCGAGGCGAGGTGGTTTCCATCATCGGCCCGAACGGTGCGGGCAAGTCGACGCTCCTGTGGACCATCATGGGCGGCAACAGGATCAGAGAGGGCTCCTTGCGATACAAAGGGGTCGCTATGAAGCCGTCTCCCGACTGGGCCGCATCGCAGGGCATTTCGCTGGTCCCTGAGCGGCGGAGGCTCTTCGATAACCTCACTGTGAGAGAGAACCTTCTGATAGGGGCTTACCTCCGAAGGTGGGATTCGCCGGTCAGGAGCGACATGGATTCGGTGTTCGCTTTGTTCCCTATCCTGAAGGAGCGGATAGGCCAATATGCAGGGACACTCAGTGGCGGCGAGCAGCAGATGCTCGCTATAGGCAGGGCGCTAATGGCAAAGCCCGACCTTCTCCTGTTTGACGAGCCTTCTCTGGGGCTCGCGCCAACGCTGACCACAGATGTCTTCCGGGCCATTTTGAGGATCCGCGATCAGGGAACGACGGTGCTGCTGGCCGAGCAGAATGCTTTCAAGGCGCTGGAAATTGCCGACAGAGCATATGTCATGAACGCCGGGCGAGTAGTGCTGCACGGCCCGGGTAAGGAGGTTTTGGCAAATCCTGAGGTGAGGTCAGCGTACCTAGGGGTCAGGGGCACGCCCAGTTAACAAAGGTTAGCGGTTGTCTAGCCCGTAGACTGCGCCGGGACCTCTCACCCGGGTGTGTATCTTGAATTCGACCTCCAGGTTTGGAAAGATTTCTTCGTTCCACCGCGGCTCGAGCTCGGCCCAGAGTTTGGGTTTTGCCCGGTATACCTTGTTGCCAAACCCGTAAATATCTGTCCTCAGTTCCTTCTGCACTCGGGTGAGGGTAGACTGAACTTCACGCAAGACCAAGGCGTCCAGATGAGATTCGAACTCCTCGATCAACTTCTTGTCTCTAAGGTCCATGCCTAGCGGTACCTGAGATGCCTCCAGGTCAATGTGCAACTCTGCCCTTATCCTTATCTGTTCGCCGAATGACGGTTTCACAGATGCCGAGGATCGCACGACGTCGAAGCTTACCGTGTTACCTGAGCCTCTGGGGTCCGGAATCTCTACTACGCCTGCCTCCAGCTTGCCGGTGGTCCACAGGTAGCCTCTGGCCTCAACTCCATCCAGGAGGCCCACCAGCTTATCCCCTTTGTACGCTGCGATGCCAATATCGATGGTAGTACCGGGCATGAACTCCCCGCTGCCGCCTTCCTTGAGGGGGTCAAAGACAGGGGAATCCGATGGTAATTCGCCGTCAATCTCGGTGTTCGCGTTTATCGGCTGCTCCAGCATGAAGGCCGGTTCAGTTTGGCGCACCTGTTCGCCTTGGGTCTTCACCTGCACATCTTTTGTACGCCTTCCGACCGTATGCAGTGTGATGGGCTCAATGCCCGGTTCGGCAAGCTTTACCGCGAACTCGTTCAGCGTGACCGTCATGGTCTTTCCGCCTTCGACAGCGCTCTGCGCAAGCCCCGATAGAGTACGAGATGCGATGGGATCCATGTAAGGACGCTGCAGGAGCCCGGCCCCCGTATCGCACGTCGCCAGCACAGCCGAACGCCGGATCCCTGCGTCGCGAATCAGATAATCGATGTACTGGCCTATTCCTTGGCGTGCAAGTGGTTGACCGCAGATCACAGTGTTGATCAGCCCTGTCGCTATGGTTCTGGGCACCCTGCGTTGAGCGTTAGCGATGGCGGCCGATATGGTAGGCGCCTCGTCGCGCGACACTATCGCTACCACCGGCGGAGGATTACCGGCAGAGTTACCGGAGCCCGTTGCCAATGCGGCGGGGTTGATTATCTCGAGCGATACAATCGCGTTACCTTCTTCACCCAGGTCCAATCCTATTGAGCCGACCAACGCGACCTCATCGATTTCCATGTTATCCCAGCAGCCCGCCAGAGCGACCGCAAAGACGAGCGTGAGTGCCAAGAGAGGGGCCCTGTATCTCATGTCCGCTTTCCCAGCCGCTTGATTAGCGCTGCAAGATAGAGCGATCCAACGGCCCCCACATATACCGCGAGAGTCCAGACCGCCGTAACCGGGATGGAGTGAAGCTCGTTCACGATGAAAACATCTGTGAATCTGTGGGACACGGGGATTATGCCGGCTACGAAGAGCACAGCGGCGACCGTCCTGAAGGAAACGCCCAGCGAATCTCCAATCAGTATCGAGGATGACATGAGTAGGGCGGTCACATCGAAACTTACGCCGAGAACCCAGGCTGCCAGCAGAAACAAATCGAGCCTCTCCAAGAGCCCCTCAATGTAGACCGCGCTCGCTAGGGCCAAGACCGGAGTGACGCTCCTTTGAGCCTGCTCGGGGCCAAGCGTTGTTAACACCAGGATGGTCATCACCAAGCGCACCAAGCCGCTTATGACCAGGCCCGCAAGTACAGCCTTCACCAGCCCTCTCGTCTTCGTGGTGAAACGCCCCAATGCCAGAACCTTCGACCCGCTGGCTGCTCCAAGGAAGGTTGGTGATATGGAAGCTGCCAGCACGGGCCTAAGGCCACGGCTTAAGATGGGTTTGAGTCCGATCACCGGGCCGGCCCTGGCAGTATACACGAGCAGGAATCCTGTAAGGATGAAGGTCATCACCAACGTGAAGAGCAGTTCCGAGGAGCGGCCGATGGAATCGGGTCCCAGCATGGCACCGTAAAATGCGGTAAGCAGCATGGGGATGGCAAGCCCCCAGCCGGGCGTCTTGGGCATGAACTCGGTTATGATGACTAGAGAAACCAGGCGAATTCTGATCAGGCACAGGACGTAGAATGAAAGAGCTACCAGGCCGGTAGCGATAGTGCCGAATAAGCGGCCGAGAAGTTGGTTGGCATAGTGACCGAGGCTCTTACCGGGATACTTTGCTGCCAGGCTCGCGCTCATGCCTGCGAGGAGGCATGCTGCGAGAGTCGATACGATGACTGAGATCCAGGCGTCTTGGCGAGCTTCCCCGATCTGGACGACCGGCAACAGCACCAAGAGGGCGGCGACCCTCGTGAGGGCTACTATTAAGGTGAGTTGCCTGGCGCTAATCATTGTCCACCGGATCGCGCAGTTTCGGGACGGGTCCGCGCGCCACTCTATCGCGCTGCGCCAGCGGCCTCGTTGTTGGCTGGAGCGCAGCCGGTACTCTTATCACTTTCTTAGCCAGTCTCGAAACATGTCCGGGTGAGTAGAGCGTGAAATAGGGTATTCCGAGAGTCTTGAGCGAGGCTAAGTGGTAGATTATCGCGACTGTGCCTATAGCTAGCCCGGGGAAGCCGAGTGTTGATGCAAGGAGCAGCAGCGGAAACCTCAACAGCCTGTAAGCGAGGGCTTTTTCCGCTCTCGGCACTGCGAACGAAGCGATGGTGGCGAACATGACCACAATGATGAGGCCGGGCGGGACGAATCCCGCTTGAACCGCAGATTGTCCAAGCACTAGCGCTCCCACTATACTAACGGCCGGTCCAAAGTGTTGGGGGAGTCTAATGCCGGCTTCACGCACGATGTCCAGAACGATTTCAGTGACCAGAGCCGTAGCGGGCAAAGGGAACGGAACTCCCTCTTGAGTCGCTGCGATGTTGAGCAGAAGCCGCAACGGTACGAGCTCACGATGATAGTTGACCACTGCAACGTAGAAGGGCGTAGCGATGGTTGATATGATGTACGCGAGCATTCTCGTTATTCTAAGCGCACTTGTGAGCCAAGGATTCATGTAGTAATCCTCAGCGGACTCGAATAGCGTGAAAAACTGTGAAGGTTGGAGTAACGCGAAGGGCGACCCCTCCATGAGGATCGCTATCCGGCCCAGGTTGAGCTCTCCGACGACGGTGTCGGGCCGTTCCGTAAGCCTCTCGATGATGAACGGGGAATAGGGTCTGTCGCCTATAAGTTCGCGGATCATGCCTACATCAAGGATGACATCCGTATCTATCGCCTTAAGGCGCCTTCTTAGTTCCGAGACGATTTCTCTCGGCGCTACCTCTTCGAGATACAACATCCTGACTTCGGTTCTGGATTTCTTGCCGATCACGGTCCGTTCGACCCTGAGGTTAGGGTGTCTTAGGCGACTGCGGATCAAGGCCAGGCTATCGTCTAGTGATTCGGTCAAACCCATTTGAGGGCCAAGGACGGTTGACTCGGCCGCAGGCTGTTCGAGGGCCCTTGCCTTTTGTACTGCCGCATCGATGCATAGAGCCTCGCGAACCCCGTCAATGAGTACCGCAGCCTTGCCCTCGAGAAGGCCGGCGATAAGCGCGTTCATCGAGTTGACACTCGACGTTGGCCGGGCAACGGGGAGGTTAATGCGGATTTTCTCCACCAGATCGGCGCTATTGGTGACGCTGTCACGCGCGGCATGAGATAGGGACGTAAAGGGTTCTACTATGGCGGATCTCACCATCGCGCTGTCAGCCATGCTGCTGAGGAACACGACGGATATGTTGGCAGGAGGTTTTCCGGATACTGACAGGCTCCTGATCGTCAGATCCGATGGGTTTCGGAGAGTTGCCTTGATGGCAGCCAAATTTCTCTCGAGATCCGCCGAGAGAGCTTCTCCGGCCGGCCTATTCCGGTGTCCTCTATGTGTCTGGCGAGGTTGGTTGAGCATACGGCGGAGCGCGAGGCGCAAGTTCATCCAACCCCTCCTTATCGTGAGGTCAAATCAGCGCGGCCCCGCTCCTTAGTATTTGTCGATCCCGTACCTCTATTCTTTGTGCTGGGGAAAAACGAACTCCGCCCCTACGGTCATATGTCTATACCTCTTGCCGAACGCTTGCCGGAGGGCGGCCTCGGCATCAAATCCGGTGCAGTGCCCTGAGGCCACTAGTTCGGGCTCAGTTTTCACCATCTCTTCGATCGTCCATGCAATGCGGTCGCCCGTCGCACTCGCCAGGTGAAACCCTCCGATGATGCCGCTCACTTTTTTCTTGCCGGTTATCTTCGTGCAGTGGCGGATGATGTTCACTATACCTGAGTGGCTGCACCCCGTTATGATGACAAGGCCCTCTCCTTTGACTCGTGCCACCAGAGCGAGGTCGTCCGGCACTTCGTCCTCGTGCCACGTACCGTCAGGCTCCAGTACTCTGGTACGAAGTCCCGTAGGTTCTCCGGTCACTCTCTCGATATAGCCGCTTGTGAAGAGGCCGGGAGCTATCTCCAGCGGTTCAGAGACCGCGAGAAAGGAGCCTCCTGCAGATTCAATCACCTCTTTGCGGACATCTTTCTCGGCTCCTCCTCGGATGTGCGGCCGGTTGGTAAACGTGACGCGTGATGCGGCAGGGTGGGCGATCACGGGCAGGCCGGGGATACCTATCCTTTCGATCACTTTCGGGAGGCCGCCCGTATGGTCGGAATGGTTGTGACTGAGGGCGATGCAGTCGATCTGTCCTGGGTCTATCTCCATCTCCTGCATATTGTTGAACAGAACGTCGGGGTCGGCTCCTACATCCCAAAGGACGTTGGTCCGGCTGCCCTCATACGTGCTCTGAACCAGCATTGACAGCCCGTGAAGAGCCCGAAACTGTGTGTTTCCCATCGGGATGGAGTTCTCAACCAGCACGCGCACGCGGAGTTCGTCTACGTCCAGTATGTCGAATCGGGTAAGTGCGGCCATGGCGCCTCGTCCTCTCTGTGTTTCGTTAGGGGGAGTATTACCTACCTGACTAGATTACGTGGTCTCACAGGGGCAATCCTGCAGGATCCGCTACGCACTCGCGGTTTGGGCGACTTAGGGCCTAACCAGTGTCAGCAGAGTCACTTCGGGCGGGCACAGGAACCGCACGGGGATGTGACTCATGCCTACGCCCCTGGTCGTATACACCCAGTGAGTGGGCGCTTGGGCAAGTCCGGATGGGTACATTCGTCCCAGTGGAGGCAGGAGCACGGGGCCGATGTAGGGGAGGCGGATCTGACCTCCGTGGGAGTGCCCGGAAATCTGCAGGGTAATGCCGTGATGCGGCTCGACCCAGGTTGCCACATCCGGTTCGTGGGCAAGGAGGATTCTGACGGCTCCCTCGGGCGCTCCGGACACCGCTTCGTCAATCGACGGAAAGCCCAGGAGCGCGTCATCGATCCCGCAGAGCCAGATGCCCGGCATGGGCGAGACGCCCCTGTTCGTCAGCATATCGATGTCCATGAGCGCTGCGTCACCCGGAACCTCCGTCCACCGGTCCCAATTGCCGGGCACACCGTACACAACGCCAAGAGGCTCCAGCGCGTAACTGATGTCAGCGAGCCTAGATGCGCCTTCGGCAAAGTCGCCGACGGCCACCGTGATGTCCGGTTCCATAGCAGCCAGTCTCTCGGCGGCGCTCCTGACGGTTGCCTGCGGTGTTATTTCCAGGTGCAAGTCCGCCATCACGCCTATGGTGAATCCCACAAGGTTGTCGGGAAGGTTCTCTATAGGAACGCTTACCTCCCGCACCATCACCAGCCGGGGCTCAATGGCGTACGCATAGAGGCCGCACATGAGCAGGGCGAATATGACGAAGCACATAAGGCGGACCGTAAACCGGAAGATCAAGCCGGGGTTCCTCCCATGGAAGATCGAATGAGACTTCAGAACAGTCTTCCCCGCGACTAAGAGAAGATCCTCCTGCATGAATATGGGAACCGGTGCCAAGAGGTTCCTCTTGCAGGATTTCGGGCCTCCCGGATGGTAGCTCTTGAAAGCGACTATCGAGACTGGAGTGAGTGAAGATGGTGCTGGGTTTCAGCCACGTCGGACTGATTGTGAGCGATCTTGAGAAATCGATCCGCTTTTACTGCTACGGGCTTGGGTTGGAGAAGAGAAAGCACTTGCCGGACACCGGCCGCGGCGTGGAGATTCTCTTCTTGGGTGCAGGCTCCAGCACTCTCGAACTGTTCTACTACACGGACCCGGATAAGCGGGAGAGAGTCGCCAAGGGAAGGCTCGATCACACCGCTTGGTATGTGGACGATATCAGGGCTACCATGGCCCGGTTGGCAGGGGAAGGCGCCGTTTTTCGTCCCAACGATCCGGTTCCAACCGCTGACGGCGGGATGATGGCCTTCACAACCGGTCCTGACGGCGAGCGAGTCGAATTGACCCAGAAACCCTAAGAACTGAATTCAGGAGTTGGGGCTTGAAAGGTTTCAACTCCTAGGGTAATCTGATGGTTGTACATACCTCATCAAGGGGCTGGATTGATGAGTTAAATTCCACTAACACTAGGGACTTATGTCATGATACATTTGTGTAGGCGAAAGCCTGTACTCAAGGAAAGGGAGCGGTGAAATGCGAAAGGCAGTATCATCTCTAGTGGTGCTTGTCCTGATGCTTGTCATGCTAGCTGGCTGCACAGGCACCCCCACCCCCGAGCCGGATCCGGGTCCCAAGACCCCGTCCATCGCCAAGGTGGGCCTCGGTCACCTAACTTCAATCGCCAAGTCTACTGATCTCGCGGTGGACACGGACGGCAACACGACGCCTCCAACTGGCCAGATCGACACAACCGTCGCCGCGGTAGCTTTTGACGCTGACGGCAAGGTAATGCAGGTAACCATCGACACCTCACAGTCCAAGATCGCCTTTGACGCCGACCTCCAGCTGACCACCGACACTTCGGTTAAGGGTCAGACCAAGGTTGAGGTCAAAGAAGGCTACGGTATGAAGAGAGTCTCCGCTATCGGCAAAGAATGGTATGAGCAGGCCACCGAGCTCGAGAAGTGGATGATTGGCAAGACCGTAGAAGAGATCAAGAGCATGAAGACCAAGAAGCGCGACGATGCACACCCGAGCGTTCCCGATGTGCCCGAGCTGACTTCTCTCGTCACCATCACTGTCCAGGACTATATCGCTGCCGTTGAGGAAGCCTACAAGAACGCCGTTGACGTTCCTGAAGGCGGCACCAAGTTGGGTCTCGGCCACGTGGTCGGACTCGGCAGCTCCAAGAGCTACGCGAATGTTGACGGCAAGGAGACCCTGCCTCTGGCTCAGGTCGACTTCACCGTCGCCGCGACCGTGTTTGACAACGACGGCAAGGTTCTTACCACTGTCATAGACACCTGCCAGACCAAGGTCGCCTACGATAAGGACGGCAAGGTGACCACGGACAAGACCGCCTCGCCGAAGTCCAAGAAGGAACTTGGCCCCGACTACGGTATGGCCAGGGTATCCGGTATCGGCAAGGAATGGTTCGAGCAGATTGACGAACTCGAGAAGTGGATGGCCGGCAAGACTGTCGCCGAGATCAAGGCTATGAAGGTCAAAGAGCGTGACGCCTCTCACCCGGCAGTTCCGGATGTTGCCGAGCTCACCAGCCTGGTCACCATGACGGTTCAGGATTACATTGAGGCCGTTGCGGAGTCATTCGCCAACGCCAAGCCTATCGCCCAGTAAGAGAACGTCAGGACTCCCCCGCCTTGAGGCGGGGGAGTTTTTGCATTGTCGTCCTTGTGGCGGCCTCGGCCATTGGCTAACATTAGTAGATGGTGATGTGAGTGAACAAGGTAACCGCTAGAATTGCCATTGGGCTCGTCCTGGTGGCACTTCTGTTTGTCGCTTACCGTGCCTACGTGGGCCGGGGTCCGCAGTATACCAAGTTTAGCGACGGTTTCTTCGATACTTTTGACACGGTTATAACGGTTGTCGCTTACGCCAAAAGCGAAGCCGAGTTCAGGTCGTTTTTTGAGGACTTTCACGCGAGGTTCAAGGAACTGCACCAGCTTTACGACATCTACAACGATTATCCCGGCATCAACAATGTAAAGACGATAAACGACAACGCGGGCATAAAGCCGGTGAAGGTCCCGAAGGAGATCATTGACCTCATCTTGTTCTCGAAGGACTGGTACGAGCGGACCGGAGGCCAGACCAACATAGCCATGGGTTCAGTGCTGCGGATCTGGCATGATTACCGGCAGCAAGGTACGGAAAACCCGGAAGCTGCGCGGATACCTCCAATGGAGGACCTGGTAGATGCATCGCTGCACACGGATCTAGACAAGGTTATCGTCGACGTCGAGAACAGCACCGTCTACCTGGAGGACCCAAGGATGTCCCTTGATGTCGGCGCGGTCGCCAAAGGTTACGCCACGGAGCTCGTCGCCGAGGAGTTTAAGGCGAAGGGCCTGGAGTCTGCCCTGATAAGCTCAGGCGGCAACATACGGGCGATCGGCAAGCCTCTAGACGGCGTCAGGGAGAGGTGGGGGGTAGGTATCCAGAACCCCGACGCTCCCGTATTCTCAGACGGTGAAGAGAACCTTTTGGATGTAGTGTTCATTACCGACGCAGGGATAGCCAGCAGCGGCGGTTATCAGAGGAATTACGTGGCCGAAGGCAGGGTCTTGCACCATCTAGTCGATCCCAAGACGCTGATGCCTGCCGACTACTTTCAGGCGGTGACCGTCAAGACCAGTCACGCGGGAGTAGCGGACTTTCTATCGACTGCCATTTTCCTCCTGCCCTACGAAGAGAGCAGGGCGCTCGCAGAGTCTCTGGAGGGTGTAGACGTCATATGGGTCATGCCTGACGGAGAGATACGCGCGACACCCGGCATGGAGAAGATCATGCGGAGCAAAGGGGCAACAGGCGCGAAAGCCGAGTAGCGGGGTGAGGCCGTGAAGTACAAGATCCTTGTTGTCGAGGATGACGTGAGACTTGCCTCCATGCTCGCCTCCGAGTTTGAACGATACGGGTATGAGTCGAGGGTGGCTTCGCGCCTGCACGACGTGAAGGGCGAGTTCCTTGAGTTTAAGCCCCAGATCGTCATTCTGGACATCAATCTGCCGTATATGGACGGCTTCTACTGGTGCAGGCAAATCCGGACCGTCTCAAGCGTCCCAATCATCTTCCTGTCAGCCCGGACTTCCGACATGGACCAGGTGAGGGCTATTGAGAACGGGGGAGACGACTACATCACCAAGCCTTTCAGCATGGAAGTCGCGGTCGCGAAGGTTGGCAGCGTCATAAGGCGGGTGTACGGCGAATACTCCGGGGCGTCTGAAGAGCACGGAGCGGTATACTCAGTCGCAGGCCTCTGCCTGAACCGTCTCCGCGGCGCGGCTGAGTTCCGCGACCGCCGGGTAGAGCTGACGAAGAATGAGTTCAGGCTTCTCGACAAGCTTGCGCGGAAGCCCGGTGTCATCGTGTCGCGGGAGGAGCTCCTGGAGGCCCTCTGGGACGACGCCGATTTCGTCGACGATAATACTCTCACGGTCAATGTGGCGCGCGTAAGGCGGAAACTCGAGGATTTAGGCATTGAGCGCAGCCTTGAGACAGTCCGCGGCCAAGGATACCGGCTCGTTGTGAACTGGGAGGGCTCGCTAAAGTGAGCCGCCTCCCGGGAACTCTATTGCGTTACGTGCGCGACCGGCGCGGCATCATTCTGACATACTATGCAGGTGTTCTGCTCTCTATCCTTGTCCTCGCCCTTGCTGCTTCACGTGGGGGACCGGTCAGCCCGGGAGACGTCCTATACGGCCTGGGCCTATCCACCGTTCTCCTCGGAGCGTACCTTGGCTATGATTTTCAGAGGCAAGCGAGGTTCCTCAGCGACCTTCAGGATCTTTTGTCTCCAGGATCACGAATGGAAGATGCGGCCGCGATCAGTGAGCCCGCGACCAATGAGCAGAGGACATACAGGGATGTCCTCGCTGCAAGCGTGGCGCGCTTTCGCGAATCCCTCGCAGGGTACAAGCGGACCGAAGAGTTCCACCGGCGGTTTGCCGACCGATGGGTCCATCACATGAAGACACCTGTATCGGTGATGAAGCTGCTGGTAGAGCAGTTGAGTTCCTCTGTCGAGTGCGGCCCCGAGAGGCTCCTCGAGATCGCAGACAGTATGCAGCAGGAGAACGAGCGCCTGCAGAGGAGCCTCGATACATTCTTGAACTCGGTAAGGCTGGAAGCGTTCGAATCCGATCTCCGATTCGAACAGATTGACCTCGTTGACCTCGCCCGCGAGTCTTTCAACGCCCACAAGAGCGAACTGATTGGCTCGTCGGTATTTCCCAAGCTCATAGTGTCCACGCCCGAGACGTCGGTCGCTACCGATCGCAAGTGGATGCGTTTTGTCCTCGACCAGCTGATAACCAATGCCGTAAAGTATTCCGGCCCCGCCGTGCGCTCGGTGCGAGACGCCCGGCAGGAGACCGGCACTCAGGACACCTGCAGTTCCAAGACTCTGGCCATCGAGGTGCAGGCTGACGGCGACTCCAAGCGCCTGACTGTGAGGGATGAGGGTATAGGGATTCCGCCCGAAGACATCCCACGTATCTTTGAGCCTTTCTTCACCGGGCAAAACGGCAGGTTGGTGCCAGAATCAACAGGTATGGGTCTCTACTTTGTCCGGCAAGTGCTTGCGCGCTTGGGGCACACGGTCGAAGTGCAGTCGGCTGTAGGGCGCGGGACCGCCATTACCATCACTTTCTCGTCCGGCTCAATAGCTGACGCGGTTCTTTCCCGGTGAGGCCGGCGGGCAGCCCCGGCAGTCTCCGCTTTTCCGCTCCTGTCACGAACCCCTCTTACATCAATGTGACGCAAACGTAAGGTTTTGCGCCTCCGCTGCAATGTAGATCGATGGTTGAGCCGGTTTGCCGCGGCTATACTCGCCTTGAAAGGAGAGGATCCGTATGGCTGTGCTGAAAGCGGAAGCGCTCTCAAGAATGTTCGGGGAGAAGGGCGCCTTGGTGTGGGCTCTCCGAGACGCGAGCCTGGAGGTCAACGCGGGCGAGTTCATCGGAGTTATGGGCCCTTCAGGCAGCGGCAAGACCACGCTCCTAAACCTTCTGGCGACTATTGACACGCCGACCTCAGGGCGCGTCGAGATAGACGGGGTGAAGGTCGCGACTCTGGATAGGGACGCGCTCGCCGTTTTCAGAAGGCGGAGGCTCGGGTTTGTGTTCCAGGACTTTAACCTCCTAAACACTCTTACCATCAAAGAGAACATCATTCTCCCTTTGGCTTTGGACGGGCAGCGTCCCGACGCCATAGAAAAGCGGGCCGCAGAGGTTGCCCGCCAGTTAGGGATATCTCGCATCCTAGACAATAGAGTCTTTGAGGTTTCAGGAGGAGAACAGCAGCGCGCGGCTATCGCCAGGGCAATCATCCACAAGCCCGCTATCGTGCTCGCTGACGAACCGACAGGGAACCTCGACACCAAGTCATCGGGCGATGTGATGAAGGCTTTCGAAGCCCTCAACAGAGATCTGAACACCGCGGTGCTCATGGTGACCCACGATCCGTTCGCGGCAAGCTTCTGCCAGCGTATCCTGTTCATCCGCGACGGGCGCCTGTACTCGGAACTCCGGAGGGGAGCAAGCAGGCAGGCGTTCTTCCAGGAGATCATCGATTCACTGAGCGTGCTGGGAGGGACCTTCGATGACGTTATATCGACTCGCCCGGAGTAATATCAGAGGTCTCAGGCACAAGTACGTGAGTTACCTTCTAAGCAGCGCTTTCTCGGTGCTGGTGTTCTTTCTGTTCGCGTCGTTTGTGCAGCATCCCGATGTGGCCGGCGGACAGATTCTTTGGGCGTCTCAGGTACGCATGGGGATGGTCACGTGCCAGTGCATCATAGTCGTCTTCTCGTTCTTCTTCATCTTGTACTCGAGCTCGGCATTCGTGCGGTCGCGGAAGAGAGAGTTCGGCCTAATTACGCTGCTGGGAGCAACCAAAAGGCAGATCAACAGGATGCTCGCCGTCGAGACCGGAGTTATCGGCTCCACCGCCCTCATGGCGGGCATGGGCTTGGGGTTCCTGTTGTTCAAGCTGATGCTTATGGCAATGAGCTGGATTCTCCAAGTGAAGACGCCTATCAGGTTTGCCATAGTGCCCGGCGCTGCCTTCCTCACCGTGGGAGTATACGGCATTCTGTTTGCTGTCATCGCGCTCATGACGATGAGGACGATAAAGTCCAGCGAGGTAATCCAGCTTATCAGAGCCTCTCAGAAACCGAAGGCGCCGCCCCGGTTTTCGAAGATACTTGTGTGTCTGTCAGCCATCTGCCTTGGCGCGGGGTACTATCTTGCTTGGACGGCAAATGGTCATACGCTGGTCCTTCTCATGTTGCCGGTGGTGGCCATTGTGTCGCTTGGCACTTACCTCTTTTTCACCCAGTCAAGCGTCGCGGCCTTTCGCTGGCTCCAGCGCCGGAAGGGCATCTATTACAGAGACCTCAATCTTCTTACTATCTCGGATATGGTTTTCAAGATGAAGGAAAACGCCCAGGTTCTGTCCGCCGTTGCCATACTGATGGCCGTGGTCCTGACTTCCACTTCGACCATCTATACATTCCGTGACCTAATGATGAAGGATGTGGAATCGGTCCGCCCGTACGCCCTAGCGTTCGCTGTCAACAATGAAGAGAGCTCGGAAAGGCTGTCATCTCTCGCACGTGCCGAATTCGCGTCCGACGGCCACAAAGTGACCTATGAGGTTGCAGTTGCCGGATTGCTTGCGGATACGGAAGAATGGGGCAACATTGTGCTCCTTTCTGAAAGCGAATATGGAGACTGGGCAACCGCGAACGGCTTCGAACCTGTTGATGTGCCTCCGGGTTGCGGCGCCCGAATGGCTCTGGAGGCCGAAGATCGGGAGGCTGAGACTGTGTCCGTTAAGGTCGGCAGGACCTCAAGCGAGCTCTTGATCGACAGGACCGTACGGTGGGTAGGCGGGTTTTGGCCGATGGAGTTCAGTTTCTTCGCCGTAGTAGACGACGGCGAGTATGCGGAGATGAGGAGCGCCGCACCTCTTGACGCTCATGTAGCGGCGTTAGGATATCAGGTGGAAGACTGGACGCACTCTCAGCCCGCCATAGAGAGGGTGCGGCAGCAGATACCTGCGGACCGCTTGTTGGGGTTCCTCTCAAGAGCGGAACGTTACGCCGAAGCACGCCAGATTGGTGCGCTTACCGCGTTCATCGCGATGTTCATCACAACTCTCTTTTCTATCGCTTCAGGAAGCATGCTGTACTCGCGGCTGTTCACCGAGCTTCAGGAAGACCAGGCCAAATACCTGGCTTTGAGGAGGCTTGGGCTCTCGCGAAGGGAGATGTCGGAAGTTCTGACGAGGCAAATCGCCATCCTCTTCTTCGTGCCGTTCACCGTGGGGACCGTGCACTGTCTTATGGCGTTCAAAGCCCTCTCCAACGTTTTGGACGAACACATCTGGCAGTTCGCGGGCTTGGCAGTAGGCATCTTTTTCACCCTGCAGGTGGGCTACTTCCTGATCACTCGCTCGGCGTACGTGAGAGAGGCTACTCCGGCGCGGTGACTATCCTGGTGATCGTTGCCAAGAGATGCCTAGCTGGCTACAATGTGGGTGTTGGTGTTAGGAGACTTATGAAAGGAGGCCGCGGGATGAGCAAGGGGCAGATAACAGACCTTTTGCTGCACAGACACGTGATCGCGCATGTCCGGGGACGGCACCAAGGGGTCACTATGCCCTTTTCAACCCTTAGCGGCCGCCCTTAGAAGAGTCTAGACTACCGCAGAAATCGTCGCTTATCTGGAATTAGGGGCCGGACCGCCGGCCCTTCTTCATTTGCACAGCTTTCAACTGTACAGCGTTCAATGAGGGCGCTCCGTAAGGAGCGCACATTGCCGCCTCTTCTTGAGGGACCGGGGCACCAAAGGTGCATTTGGGAGGCCGCAGCTGCGCCGGAAGCGTTACTCCGGCGCCCAGTGAAGAGGAGGAATGCGAAATGCCTATGCCGCATGCAGAGATGAAAAGACTTATACAGAGGCGCCTGCGCGGAACCGATGGTGCCGAGCGACTCAAGGTCGCCCGAGAGTGCATGGCTATGCTTCCCGGCTATAAGCAGGGTCCTTACGCAGACCTGCGCAAGTGGCTCACGCGGGAGATGGAAACAACCCGGAAGAGGCGGGAGGTGCGCCACGCCGACGGCACGTTCGTTCCGAGGGAAGGCGACGCTCGCATAGTCCTGCTGGGGCCACCGAACGCGGGAAAGTCGTCGCTGCTGAAGGGGCTGTGCGGCAGCAGCGTCAAGGTCGGCGACTATGCCTTCACCACGCTCCGTCCGATCGCCGCTACGGCCGTGATCAACGAGGCGCGCATCCAACTTGTTGAGATCCCCGGCCTGATTGAGGGCGCCAGAGAGGACAGGGGCAGCGGACGCATGTATCTTGCTGCCGCTCAGGATGCCGACGGCTACCTCGTAGTCATGCCGCTGGAGGATTCAAGCGGGTTTGAGCGGTTTCTTGAGGAGATACAGCACATCCTTGAGGGGCAAAAGTTCGCCGTTGCTGCAACAAAGGCCGATTTGCCCGGTGCCGATGCGATTCTGGAAGCGGCTCACGCACGCTTCGGTTTCGCCGGTATCACCGTTGTTCCGGTATCCACTGCGACAGGGAGCGGTCTCGATGCGTTGGCCGAAGCTTTGTGGACTATGACAGGGCTCATGAGGATATACAGCGCTCAGTCACCTACTGACCGCCCTTTCCTCATACCCTCCGGGTCTACGGTGGCAGACCTCGCAGCACACATCCACCTTGAACTCGCTAGGGAACTGGATAGAGCAGCGATCTGGGGCCCATCCGCCAAGTTTCCCGGCCAGGTGGTCGGGAAAAGCCATGTGTTGCAGGACAAGGACAAAGTAAGGCTCTTCAAAAGGAAGGGGTAGGGCCGGAGGTCCGGTGGTCGCACGAACATTGCGTTTTTCATTACGCGAAATCTGTCAACTTTGCGTTTTTGCAGTGCTCCGCTGCAAAAACGCAAAGTTCCCCCGAAAAACGTTGCGAATAACGCAAAGTAAGTGGTTATGTCAACTGACTCTAGAGGGTACGCGGATTGGTGCGGGGATTAACCTTTCTTCCGCCCTTGACGATGCTTCATTCAGGGAGTATAGTTTCACAAACAGCGGCAGAAAGCGATGATGAGGACCAGTAGCCTTCGGAGACGCAGTGCAGCGAGCCGGGAGGGTGGAAGACCGGCCTGACGCCCAAGGCGAATAACACCTCAGAGCGCCGCCCGAAACCGCCACGTGATCCCGGCGGGAGTAGACGCGGACGGAACTGCACCGTTACAGGCAGCTAGGTATCGGATTAGCAGGAAACGTGTTAATCCCGCACCTTGGCGAGTTGGGCTTACTATAGAGCCAATTAGGGTGGCAACGCGAGCAAACGCCTCGTCCCTTTAGGGACGGGGCTATTTCGTTTAGGGGGCAGAATAAGTGGAAAGAGAAGTGTCCTACCTTACTTACCTGCAGTCAGAAGAGGCTCAAGCGGTGTTCCGGTTGAGCCAGGCGGTTACCGATTCCCTAAGAGACTACCTTGGAACCCAGGGGTTTGTCGAATTCCTCCCACCGATAGTCTCCAAGATAACCGATCCGGGCCTTCGAGGTGCCGAGAGGCTCCCCGTCTCTCTGTATGAGGGGAAGGCATACCTCACCAGTTCCATGGTGTTTCACAAGCAGGTCTTGGCAACCGCATTTGGCCGCATCTACTCTTTCAGTCCAAACGTCAGGCTGGAGCCTGTGACTAATGCGGATTCAGGTAGGCACTTAGTGGAGTTCTGCCAGCTTGATTTGGAGGAGGCCGGTGCTACTTTCGAGGACAGCATGCGAGTTGCCGAGGAGATGATCGCGTCGACAATAGCCCGTGTTGTCCATGACTGGCAGCCGCTCCTGCGAGCTCTGGGTCGCGAGCTTAAGGTCCCCAAGGTTCCCTTTACACGGATCCGGTACGAGGATGCGCTAAAGATAGCCGCGGCGCACGGAATGCTTATACGTTTTGGTGAAGAACTCACGCAGGAGGCCGAATCAAAAGTCTCTGCTGAGGTGGGCGAGTTCCTTTGGATTACCGATTACCCGAAGAAGTGCCGGAGTTTCTACTACAGAGAATCAGGTGACGGCAGAACCGTGCGGAGCATGGATCTCCTTTACCCTGAGGGTTTCGGAGAGGCCATATCCGGGGGTGAGAGGGAGTACCTGCCCGAGAGCATCATGAAGCGAATCCGGGAGAGCAATCTAGACCCTCTGGATTTCAGCGAGTTCCTAGCAATGGCTGAGGCCGGTCTCAACCCCACAAGCGGGTTCGGCATTGGAATTGAGCGCCTTGTCAGGTTTGTCACAGGCGAGCGCGAGATCACAAGGGTCAGGCCGTTCCCAAAAACGCCTGGACACATAACTATGTGACACGACTATCCAGCATCGCTATGCGATGGCACCATTCGATATCGTTTTGTGCATCTTCATGGGCTGTTTTTCCACCACACGAAACCGACGTGTAGCAGGACTTTAGCGCTGTAAAGGTGAAGTAACGACAGTGAGAAGACGTGTCGCCTAGGGTGAGCCGGTCTCTGACCTTGCTCGAAGGGTGCTTGGGAGGCCCCGAATGCCGGAGCGCGTGGTGAGAAGAAGGGTGTCGTTCATTCGAATAGTAGGTGTATGCGCTGCAGTGGCGCTGGCAGCAATCGCGGTAGCGTCCTACCGCGGCGTCCCCGTGCTTGCCAGGCTGAAAGACGAGGTATGGCTTCTTAAGAGCAAGTATTCGAATGACCGAAGTTCAGTAGATGGGACCCGGGTTGCAGAGGCGAGCGTCAGCCCAGACTGGGCTACAAGCGACCTCGCCTATCTGGAATCTGAGAAAGAGTGGCTCCTCCAAAGTCAGATGCCTAACGGCGCGATAGCACAGACCCCCCAGCAGGACCTCGTCGTGCCCTATTTCGCAAACCTTGCTGCTAAGACTCTCGTGGATATCGAGCCGCAGAGAGCCAAGAATTACATCTCATGGTATCTCACCAACATGAACAATCCTGACAGAAACGGCCTCGCAGGCACCATATATGACTATGTCAAGCGTGACGGTCAGTTGGTGCCGACGTACAGATATGACTCCGCCGACAGCTATGCGGCAACCTTCCTATCCCTTGTGTCCTACTACTTCAACTCGACTCGAGACGTCGAGTTCGTGGAGTTGAATCTCGATTCCATTGACCTTGCCGCCAAAGCCATATTGAAGTTGCAGGATACCGACGGACTGGTCAGGGTGATGCCCGGATCGAGGACCAAGTATCTCATGGACAACTCGGAATGCTACCGGGGGCTGTTGGACTGGGCAGGCGTGCTCCGCTTTTTCGGCGAGGACAAGCTGGCCTCTCAATACGAGGATGCTGCGGAAAGGGTTTCTCAAGGCATTGATGAGGTGCTCTACGACGCGGAAAAAGAGTCTTACGCGTGGTCTCTATCTTGGCTGGGCAAGCGGTTTCCGAGACAAGGTAAGTGGTACCCTGACGCCGTGTCACAAACTGACCTCATACTGTGCGGCCTCCTTGAGCCTGAAAGCGAAAAGGCGGCAGGTATCTGGGCCAAGTTCAACGAGCAATTCCCGCTCTGGGATCAGGGGATAACGGGCGACCGGTTCCCCTGGGCCAAGATCGCGGTCACAGCCGCGATCATGGAAGATACAGAGCGGGTTGAGAGGTTTGTCACGTGGGCTAGAGACGAGTTCGCCGGAAGCGGAAGGCCCTACCCGTGGTATGTAATGGAGTCGGCAGGCACGATTGACGCTGCGACCCTTGTGCTGAAAAAGCTGCCTTAAGTCCAGGTACTGGAACAATCGTTGTACGCCTCCGTCTAACGCCGTAGAAACCAGTTCGGAGGTGTTTTCATGAAGCGCTGGACCAAACTCGCCGGTGCGGCCATCTGCATACTGGCAGCTTCTGTATCGCCGGCCTTTGCCCAAGGGGCTGTGGACATGCCGCCCGCGAGCGCGGGCGAAGTGGCGCCGAGTGCGGAGATCACCCTTCGGGGCGTGCTTACTTACACGGACCTGGAGGGAGGGTTCTACTCAGTCGACGGCTACATGCTCCGCGGAGAATCATCCGTGTTTAGACCGCTCATCGGCAAAGTGGTCTTGGTCAGGGGTACCCTATTTGACGGGATGTCTTTTCAGATGGTGAAGACCGTCGATGTGACCGACATTCAAGTCGACCCCGACCAGAGCGTATCAAATAATCCCGGTAACCTTCCCGTACTTACTCCCGTTCCCGACGGCATGGGCCTGATAGCGGTTGAGCCGTCGAGACCGGCCCCGGCCGCCATCGCCATTGACGGCAGAGAAATCGCCTTTGACCAGGGCCCGCTCGTATCTGAAGAGACACTCATGGTGCCTCTGAGGTTTCTGGTTGAGGCGGCAGGCGGAGAGGTCGAGTGGGATGGCGCACAGTGCCAAGTAACGGCACGTATGCCCGACCGGGTAGTCACGTTTGAGATCGGAAACCGTTCGGCCGAGGTGAACCGCGGCGGGCGGGAAACGGTCAAGATAGATATGGCGAAATCGCCGGTACTAGCAAACGACCGTACCTTGGTTTCCGCCGATACGCTGACAAATGTCCTTGGCTTTATGGAGCGCCGGGCTCCGGAAGTCGGCCAAGAGGGTGCGGAGTCCAGAATGATGGAACTGGTCGTCCCCATCCCCGGGCCTGTCGAGGAGATTAGGAGCACCCTCACAGGAACCGTAAAGGAAGTTGAAGCGGGCGAGAGCACCCGTATCCTGGTTGAGGGCGGGCCTATGGCCAGCGGAGAGCCCAGCCTGACGTGGGTTTCCATCTCGAACGAGACCGCGATCTTCGTAGAGGAAGACGGAGAAAAGGTTGGAGGCAGCATCACGGATCTTGCGGTCGGACAGACGATTGAGGCTGAGGTCGGTGCCGTATTGATGTCATACCCGGCGCGTGCGGGGGCGACTTCGGTTACCATCAAGAAGTAGGAAACCACCGCAAGACGCATGGGCTTATTGCCGATTCTGTATACAGAGGAGGGCCTTACGGCCCTCCTTCATTTACGCCATCACCAAGAAGGGATTTGCAGATCATTCACGAATTTCGCACTTGGCCAACGCGGAATAGCTCCGCACTATTCCTTGGAGGAGAGGACAATGTACTCGAGATTCTCCCCTCAATTCATCGAAGCGAGCCTGAACTCCCGCTTCACCCCGGGCTGCCGTATGCCGTGCCCGAGGTGCGGCAGCGCCGAGGTCTCGTTCCACGATCCCCGGCGGTACCTGCCTGTCTCTGTAGCTTTGGGCGCTGTCGCCGTCGTGCTCTACGCGTTCGGAGTGACCGGAGTGGCCACAGGCGCTGTATTGGCGGCAGGGCTTAGCCTACTAACAGTGCTGGGAATGGAAAAGAAGTATTCGTGCGGGTACTGCCGCCATACCTGGCGTTTTAGAGATGCTGAGAAGTGGGCTAAAGCCATCAGGCACGACCGCGAAGCCGGGGCCGGCGGCTTCAGCTAAAGGGATCTGCGCCTCGGCCCGCGAACAGCTTTCCTTTCCGAACTCACCAAAATGAGGAGGACCGTCCCCATGCAGAAGCGTCCAACACGTTCCGAAGTCCCCCTTCACCTGACATGGAATCTAGATGATCTTTTCTCGTCTCACGAAGCCTGGGAAAAGGGTATGGCCGATGCGGCAGCCTACGTATCCCAGGTCACCCGGTTCAAAGGCCGGCTCGCGGAAGGGCCGGAGGTGTTCCTCAAGTGTATTGAGGAAATGGAAAATCTCCAGCTGAAATTCGCCAGGGTGATGTCGTACGCGTCTTTGAGGCTGTCGGCCGACGGAACCGATCCCGCGAACCAAGCGGACGCCGGCCGCGCCGGAGCCCTTGCCGCGAAGATAGGCGCCGAGACCGCGTTTGTCCGGTCGGAGGCTTTGGGCCTGCCTGACGGCACTCTGGAACGTTACTTGCAGGAGTCGCCCGGCCTTTCACCGTACCGGCGGATGATCGAGCTGATGATCAAGGAGAAGGCTCACCTCCTGCACCCTGAAACCGAGGTGGCATTGGCCTCCCTTGGAGAAGTGCTGAGCGCTCCGTCCCTCATTTACAACCGCTCGAAGTCTGCGGACATGGCTTTCGAGCCCATCACAGATAGTAACGGCAAGACGTATCCCATGTCATTCGCCTTGTACGAGGAGACCTACGAGAAGTCACCCGACTTCACGCTCCGGCGTAACGCCTATGCTTCGTTCACGAAGGGTCTTAAGGCGTATCAGAACACCTATGGCGCCACCTGGGGTACCGAAGTCAAGAAGAACGTGGTGCTGGCCAAACTGAGGGGATACGAGTCTGCGACAGACATGTTCCTCAAGCGGCAGGAAGTGCCCATGGAGGTCTACAATCACATCCATGATGTGATCCTCAAGGAACTGGCTCCTCATATGCGGAAGTATGCCCGGCTGCGCAAGAAGGTGCTTGGGCTGGACGAAATGCTCTACTGTGATATCGAAGCGCCCCTGGACCCCGACTTCAATCCCGAAACCACGTTTGAAGAGGGAGGGCGCCTAATCCTCGACGGCATCTCCGTGCTTGGACCCGAGTACACGGCGATCATCGAGGAAGGACTGAAGAACCGTTGGATTGACCTTGCCGACAACGTCGGTAAGTCAACCGGCGCCTTCTGCAACTCGGTGCCGGGCGTTCACCCGTACATCTTGGTTACCTGGACGGGCAGCATGAGGAACGCGCTTATCCTCGGCCACGAGCTGGGCCACGCGGGGCAGGGTGTCATGTCCCAGAGGTATCAGCGCCTTGCCAACGCCAGGCCGTCAATGTTCTTCATTGAGGCTCCTTCTACCATCAATGAGCTTCTGGTCGGCAACAAGATCCTCTCCCAGACATCCGATCCCAGGATGCGCCGCTGGCTCATCATGCAGTTCCTGATGACCTATCACCACAACTTCGTCAGGCACCTCATTGAGGGCGAGTTGCAGAGGCGCATCTACATTCTGGCTGAGAAGGGCCAGCCGATTACGGCCTCTGTCCTCAGCAGAGTCCAGGGAGAGATCCTTGAGGAGTACTGGGGCGGAGAGGTTACCATAGACGACGGCGCCCGCCTTACTTGGATGCGCCAGCCCCACTACTACATGGGCCTCTACCCGTACACTTACTCGGCAGGGCTTACGGTGGGCACGGCCGTGGCACAGGAGATCCAGGCCCATGGCAAACCGGCCGCAGAGCGCTGGATTGAGGTTCTGAAGGCCGGCGGCACGAAGTCGCCGATCGAGCTGGCCAAAATGGCCGGCGTGGATATGACGAAGCCCGACGCCATGCGCAGTGCTGTCGCCTACGTCGGATCGCTTGTGGACGAAGTAGTGAAGAGCTTCTAGGACGGGACGCGTACCCACAGACACTCGACTAGAGGCCGAGTTTATTTGGTATGAGACTCGAAGGCGGGGGAGGCTTGCCTTCGCAGAAGAAGGCAAGCTCCCCGGCCGCTATTTCAGCACTCCGTAGGCCCACTTCGCGACTTCGCCGATCACGCGGTTGCCGATGTCAACGTCCTCCAGCTTTTGCGACAGGCACACGATCACGAACCGTGCATCCGGAGCATACACGATGCCCGCGTCATGGGTTACGCCCCTTACTTCTCCCGTCTTGTGGGCGCACACAACGCCCTTCGGTAGAAACCTCGGCAGTTTGTGGTTGTACTGCTGCCTTTTCATGATGTCGATCATGGTATCGCAGTCGCCGGGGTTCTCGATGGTCCTGTCGGCCAGTCCTCTTAGGAGGAGCCCGATGTCTTCAGCCGTGATCTTGTTCCACGGCCCTTGGGGTTTCGGACGCATCAAGTGGGCTTCCAGGCGTGTGTTTTTGCACCCTTTATCGAGAACATACTCGTTCACGGATTCCCGTCCGACGGCATCCATGGTCAGGTTTGTCCCGGTGTTGTCGCTAACGACTATCATCATGTGTATGGCATCAAGCAGCGTCAGCGAAAGTCCCGCGTGGAACTCGCGGAGCACCCCGGAGCCTCCAACCTTATCCTCATTCCTGAGGACTATGGTGTCATCGAGGCGGATCTTGCCCTCTCTGGCTTGATGAAAGGCCGTCATCATTATAGGGATCTTGATGACCGACGCCGCGGTAAACGGGGATGCCGCGTCAAAAGAGAGGCTTCCCTTGCCATCCAGATCGTCAATCACCACGGCCCACTCGCCGCCGGCAGGTTCGAGAAGCCTTGTGAGATCCGGAACGCGGCCCTCGAAACGCCCGGTAGCGCGAGACTCGACTTCAGTATGCAGTTTTGATGTGTCAGACATGGCGATACCTCCGTTCAGAGTTCAATGCACGCGGCGGTAAATGAGTCAATAGGGAGGGGTTCTACGCTCTTCACACAGATTCCTCGGCTGGCATAGCAAAGGGACGGGCTCTAAGCCCGCCCCTTCTCCTGAACATGTCTGCAGCTTCGGCTAGGTGTTAAGAAGGAAGCTTGACGAAGTGAATCCACTCTCCGAAGAGGAACTGAAGCCTTCCTATCAGCCTCGCCGCAAAAGTGAACATGCTGTTCGCAAACAAGGCTCCCAGCGCTACCATCATCACCGATTGACCTGTCACGCTTACCGCTTTCTGAACCTTTGCGAGGCCGGGCGACTTCAGTTTGGTGAAGTAGAAGTACCCGAGGGTCGCGGCCGTTCCGACGACAACCACTAAGTTGTCAAAGGAGTTCAGCGGCAGTGAGATAGTCGATTCAATCTGCTTGGCGAAATCGCTGACGATGGAGCCTCTGAGACCGATGGCTGCTCCCATGCATACCACGATCGAAGCCGATATGCGGCTGAGGTAGCTGACCGATTTGAAGTATCGAGTGTAGACAAGGAGTCCCAGGATCAGCGGAACAACGTAGATGATGCCTTCACCTCTGACCAGCGGTCCCCACGCCATGTTCTTGATATTCTGGAACCCCAGGACCAGGTAGTAACCGGCACCCAGCCCGACGTATATATGTTCAGCTGCGCTGAAGAACGGGTTGTCTCCTAGTAGGAGCGACAGCATGCAGAGGCTAGCGATTGCGGCAATCCAAGTGCTGACGTCAGTAGCCATGTCACTTTGTCCCTCCCTTTGCTTTCCGTTTATCTACGAAATGCACGATGTTGCCCAAGATCATGATGGCCAGAATGGACATGAGCCCGATTGACTGTGAGTCCATCATGGCGGCGCCCAGCCCGGGCATCTTCGTGAGGGATTCATACTCGGCCGCGCCCCTGGAACCGGCAAGGACACCCACGACCTGTTTGGACTGGATGTAGGGCTCAATGAGGCCAAAGTGCGGGCCAAGCGCGTTTACCAAGAGCCGCTTGCTGTTGTAGGGTACGTGGGCTTGCCTGACCCATTCCGCGATTCCGGGAGTCCCTCCCACGTTGGCGACTACGAGTTCCACATCGTGGAGGCTGTTGATGCCCTTCATGATGGGCAGGGAAGATGTCCTGTTTCCCCGTGCGTCTGTCGGAGTCGTGCCGGCCATATCGGCAAAGAAGGCAACCATGCCTGACTCGAGCCCTGCAACGTATCCCAGGTGAGCGAAGTCTTCACCGTACACCTTGCCTTCTTTCTCATACTGAGCTATAGCGTCAGCCGTGTACGGCGCGCCGGTGGGGACGAAGTTTACGAAAATAACACGGATGTCACGAGACATCAGGTGACGGAGCACCGTTGTTGCCTGAGGAAGCTCGTCAGCTGATGACGTAACGCTGATATCCATGGCGAACAGAATCGTGTCGCCAGGGGAGAGACCTTCGATGGCTTCGTAAACCGCTCTGGTCCACGTGCTAACGCTGACCGGTGAACCGATAGGCCAGGCTAAAGGCAATAGCAGTGAAAGAAACACTATCGCATAGATGATCCGTCTATCGAGATTCCTAAGCCAATCCACGATTCTCACCTCACTATTCACCGAGATATTTGCGGTCTACTCCTAGGATCACCCGGAGGCTGACAGAGACGGCGCCGATAGCCGAACCTATCATGATACCTCTCTGTCCGGCGAGGTTCGGGATCTTGAAGATCCAGTCGGCCAGCGTCTTAGCGACCGGCACCAATGCTTCTCCAAGCGGAGAGCGGCCGAAAATGACGAGAGCGGCCGAAGCCATGAAGAGTGTGGTGGCCAAATTTCTGAACCTGAACGATCTGAAGACGACAGTGGCGGCATAGAACATGAGCGTCGCGAATGCTGTTGCTCCTAGTGGTTCATACACGCTGCTGAAGAGTGTCTTGAAGAAAGGGCTGTCTTGGCCAAGGACGATACCTGTGAAAGACATGCATAGGAGAGAGCCCAGCATGAGTACTGAGTTCAGCTTACTTGTCCTTCTGGGGTTGACCAGGTTTCTGGAGTGGATGCGGAGGAGGTTGATAGCTCCCAGCCCCATCATGAACGCTGATATGACGACAACCCAGCTTTGAACTGCCTTGGCTGTTTCACTCAGGAAGGGAACATTGAAGAAGTACTCGACCACAAACAGGAAGCCTGTCAATCCGCCAACCAATAACGGAACTTCTCTTCGCACGGCATTTCACCACCTTTTTACATTCTGATGAGTGTTGTCAGGCTATCTACTCCAACCGTCGTGAGAAGGGATCCGATAACGATGAGAAGGATCGTGATGGCGCGTACGGTATCCTGGCCATGGATAATGCCCAATTGTACAGGATCCCCTGTCAGATAGGCGCTGGTTGCGTACATCTCTTCGCCGATGAGGGCGTAGTCGCAAGCGCCGACGAAGAAGGGGATCTGGACCATCCTGGCGGTTCCCGCTATCTGGATGGCTCCCAGCTGCGCCGCAGATTCGGCAATGATCAGCGACTCGCCGTAGAAGGGTCCTACCAGGAAGGTCGCTGCGACCTGTTCGCGCATGACAACGCCCGCTGTACCGGTGGCGTACGCCATCTGCTCGGGGGAGACAAAGCGGACCATATCCGGGCTATAGGCGTCTGACTGCCCCTCTCTTATGTAGGATGTGTGGATGACGTCTTCCGCGATAGGCTGAACGGTCGGCACGGGAATGGTCGCTACGAGTCCTGCCTTGTACCTAGCGGTCAACTGGGAAACATACGATAGCATGTCCAAACCTGCAAGGACCTGAGGGCCGCCGATGTCCGTGATGTCGCCCTTGCCCGGAGTGAAGAGCACCGGGCGACCTAGCTCAGTCGCTCTACCGACTGCCTCTTCTATAGCGTCAAACGCGGCGATTTTACGAAGTTCCGGGAGTATACCTGACCGGGCTCTCTGCACTGAGAGATAGACGGCTACTGCTGTCATGACCAGCAGTATGAAGCTTGCTACGCGTCCTTCAACCACTTAGCACACCTCCTTACTTGTACGAGACCAGGAATCTTGCCATGCATTCCAGCCCCTGGAAGTAGTCGCTCAGATAGATATTTTCGTTCGGAGCGTGGTAATTGGATCCCGAGTGAGCGACGCCGGGATCTGAAGCCATGGGTATCCCGTTCTGCTTGATGAAGAGGCTCCACGGGCCGGCGCCAAGGGTCGTGGGATAGACTACAGGATCCTGTCCGTAGGTCGCCTTCGCAGCGGAGATTAGGCTTTGAACAAGCGGATCTGCTATCGGAGTCTTTGCCGGCGGCTTTCCACCCAGCAATTCGATGCGGAGATCGCCGAATCCGTGGGATATCAAGTGTGAGCGAACCTGTTCGAAGACCGTGTCCGGTTCTTGATCGACAAATAAGCTGAAGCCCAAGGTAATACTCGCGCTGGCGGGCACCGAAGGGATTAGATGCTCTCCCGCACTTGTCTCGATACCGGCTACCATGACACGAGGCTCGAAGAATTGGTGCATGACGGCTTCGCGCCCCGTCAAGTTGGCGATGAAGCTGTCGATTCCGAGAGACTTCTTGATTCCTTCCTCGTCAAGCGGGAAGTTCTCAAGTACCTCCCGGTCTTCCTTCGTCGGTTCCAGAACGGCTTCTCTAACTCCCGGTACCGTTATCCTTTGGCTGTCGTCGACTATGAGCGATACGGCCCGGATGAGCCTCAGGATTGGGTTAGAAACAAGGGTGGCGTTCATGGGGTGCAGGTTAACGTTGGCGCCGCTGGCGGTCAGGCGGATCCTACATGAGCCGGAACCTCCCGCGGCTATCATCGGCCGGCCTTCCGGGTCCTTAAACCTGCCGGAGTACAGACTACCGTCTGCCTTCAGTAGATTGCGGTTTTCCTCCATCACTTTGGCCAGATACGGGCTCCCGGTCTCTTCGTCGGCCTCAAGGAGGAACTTGACCGTTGGCGCGGGTTTTCCGTAGACTGCCATGACTGCTTCCAAAGCCTGTATGCGGGATAGAAGGCATCCTTTGTGGTCGCCGCTCCCGCGTCCCCACAACCGGTCACCGACCAGCGTAGCCGCAAACGGGGGATACTGCCAGTCGCTCTCGCTTCCAATCGGCTGTACATCGTAATGACAGTAGAGCAGCACCGTCTTGTCTGATTCGCCCTCAACCTCACCGTAGATAACCGGATTTCCGGGGTTAGGCAGGCGCCTTGTCTTGACGTTCCGTTTCGCGAGGTATTGCTCGACCAGCCTGGCGCCTTCTTCGCCGCCGATCCCTTCCGCGGCTATCGTTGGCTGCTGGAGAAACTCCCTAAGCTCATCGATAAACTTCTGGCGGTTGTCGCGGATGTACTTCGCGAGCTTTGACTCCACGCTCTTGAAACCTCCTCTACTGAACCTAACTCAAGCGGGTGTATTGACAGGCTCCAAACGTCACCTCCTTATCTGTGAACTACGAAATGCGATATGGTGTATGCCACGTACATTGCATACATGCATTTCAAGAAAAGCATGTGATTTTCCTTCATTTTGACTCGTATTTCAGAAGGAATTTCCTATGTGACTGGCAAAGTATCCTTGTTGTGTGGTATACAAAATCCAATATCGGCTGGAGGGATACCCTTTGATCATAATTGACCCTGAAAAGTGCGTGGGGTGCGGGAATTGTGTCCCGTACTGTACGGTCGGAGCCATAGAGGTAGAGGATGGGCTGGCTCTAGTCGATCCGCATAAGTGCACCGACTGCTACGTTTGCGTGCGTAACGACGTATGCCCGACGAAAGCCATGTCTCCCGGTCCTCTTGAGACCTTCAACGATATGTTTCGCCATATCCTCAGCGACCCGACGGAGACTACTGCCGAAACGGGAGTGCCCGGACGAGGCACTGAAGAGGCAAAGACCAACGATGTAACCGGCAGGTTTGGACGTGATGAAGCCGGCATCGCCATCGACATGGGAAGGCCCGGCGTGGGAGTGCGGATGGCCGATGTTGAGACCGTTGCCAAAGCTGTGGTGAAGGCTGGCCTGAAACTGGAGAGCGCCGAGCACAGTCCCTTGGGTCAGGTTTTGGATATTGAGACCGGCGTCATGGATCCCTCGATAAAAGACCACTACCTTCTGTCAATTATCGTTGAGGGCAAGTGCGAACTCTCCAAGCTTGGTGACGTGCTTCAGGCCCTTCGCGATGTAGAGGATAAGGTCGACACCGTGTTTTCGGTGGGCCTAGTCTTGAGAACCGATGCAAACGGCTATCACCCGAGCCTCAAGGTTCTGGACAAATTCGGCGTTACTCCCATTAGAGGAAAGGTCAACGTGGGGCTGGGGCGACCTCTGGTTCCCTAGACTGGCTCATTTCAGCAAGAGATGAAGAAAACGGAGGGTTCGAGATGACTCACACGCTACATAGAAGCGGCCCCTTCTTGGAAGAAGATTACGCTTGGTTGATGTACCAGGCTCAAGGCGTCAACGACAAGAACATCAAAGACAAGGCTCTAGTGTTCATGGATGCCGCCGAGGCATGCGACTCGATAAACTGGGGAGATGTGAAATCAGGCAATATCCTGGAGGTCTCTCCAGAAGAGATTAGGAAGAACATTTCAGACAAATCGCGCCTCCGGGGAGCCTTTACCTCACAGGAGCAGGTCGTTAAGTTTCTCAAGATGGTGAAGGAGGCCGACCTCGGGATCTCGGTCATCATCAGCGGGCTTCTAGACAAGGTGATACCGGCGTGCGCCGAGGCGGGAGTGGTTCCGCATACCATCAACTTCTCGCTTGGGGTATGGGGCAAGAAAGAGCTGCTCCCGTCAGAGGACGTGTTGGCTATCACGACGATGTGCGGTCACCACATGATCTCCGCGGCGATAGTGGAGAAGCTTGCAGAAGACGTGAAGAAGGGACGTACAACCGCTGAAAAGGCAGCCAAGAGGTTGGGTCGGCTCTGTCCCTGCGGCATCTTTAACCCTGCACGGGCAGAGAAGATCCTGAACAAAATGGCAAAGGAATAAAAGTCCATCGAGCTTCGGTGGATGCCATCGAACGCGCTTCAGTCCTTCTACTCAGCTGATGATGGCCGGCTGAGATCCGGAACTGGCTCTCCCTTAGGAGAGCCAGTTCTTTGCAGCTGCATTTTGGCGCTAGTTGCCCTTTGGCGTAACGCTCACGAGTGGGTCATTACATGCCATCCCGCAGCGCCGGCCTCTCGGCGCGGATCCGATCCCGCCGCTCTTATGCCGCGGCCAAGGTCCATCACAGCGTTGACGCCGCCAAACCACTCATCCCATGCTGCCTTAACAATGGGAGAGAAGCCGAAGCTCTTGAGGGTCTCCAGGACGCCCACGGGCATCCTGTTTTCGAGCTCCAACTCGTCGCCCGACCAGTGGATTCGCGGCATGTCGATCGCCTTCTGCAGGTCATCACCGAAGTCTACGACGTTGGATATGACCTGAACTACAGCATTGATGATCCTCGTGCCCGAAGGGCTGCCCAAGGACATGAACGGCCGGCCGTCTTTCTTCAGGATGGTCGGCGACATGCTCCCGAGCGGCTTCTTGTTGGCTGTGATAGAGTTCATCCGTCCCGGCCTCGGGTCAAAGAGCTTCATGGCGTTGTCGTACGTTAGTCCGTATTCCGGCACCATAGCTCCCGCTCCAAAGGCGTCACCGAGACTCTGAGTTACGGCGACCATATTGCCGGCAGCATCAACATGCGAGTGGTGAGAGGTGTGAGATTCTCGATCCTCGGCGGCTTTGAACGGGGCCACAGGCTCCTTCATCTTCCTCGCGGCGTACTCTTTTGATATGAGAGTATCCACAGGGATCTCGTCAAAAGCCGGATCCCACGAGTATGACGCCCTGTCGGCAAACGCTCTTACCATGGCACCGACAAGAGCCCTTAGGTGCGCCTCGCTCATCCTGTTCTTGGGGCAGAGCTCCTGAGTTTCCAGCATGTTGAGGATCTCCAGAACGGTAGTGCCTCCCGAAGTGGAAGGTGCCGCTCCAAGCACTTCGCAGTCCCTGTAGATCCCTGCCACAGGAGTTCTCTTCTTGACCACCCATCTCCACGGATCTTCAATGTCTTCTGACGACAGAATGCCTCCGTGTCCTTTCACATCGGCCAGGATTGCCTGAGCGACCTCGCCTGTAGAGACCGCGTCCGGCCCCTCGCGCCCGATAAGCCTGAGCGTACGGGCAAGGTCAGGCTGTTTCACGGTTGCGCCGATAGGGGGGACTTGACCTTCCGGGAACCAGACCTTTGACATAGCTTCATTGGGGTGCTGGTCCAGTCTCGCCTTCAGGCGTACCAGGTTCCTGTGGAGCCTGGGAGATACCTTAAACCCTCTTTCGGCAAAGTCTGCGGCCGGAGCAAGGACATCTTCCAACGTCATTGTCCCGTGCTTGGCCAGGAGATCGGCCATAGCGTGAGAGAACCCGCTTGCCGTAACCGATAGATGGCCGGTCGTATTGAGGTCGCCTTCAGTGTAGAAGCGGTAGCCTCCCTGGGTGGGAGATTCTATCCACCTAAACATATCGGGAGTGGCTTTTCCGGGCGCTGCCGAGTAGAAGTCGACGGTAACCGGGTCGCCGTCAACCGGTGCGTACACGTAGCAGCCGCGCCCGAGGACGCCCGACATCATCGGTTCGACGACCGGGAGCGCGAAGGCCGTAGCTACAGCCGCGTCAACCGCGTTGCCCCCGCGGGCCTGAACCCATGCCCCCGCCATTGCTGCCAAAGGGTGGGCGGCCGTTGATAGGCCGCCCACTGTAGTCATTGAACGATTCACCGCGTCACTCTCCTTCCGCCTTGCAGGACTCATCACAGGCAAGGCGGTCGGCGAGGAGTTTTTTCGCTCTGGCTACGTTGAATATCCCACAGACACAGGGCCTAGCCAGTGTTTCAGCCGCTTTGTCCAGTGTGATTCTGCCCTTCTTGAGATCGGATACCATCTTTTCCACAAGAGATGCGGATATCATGCCGTGCCCGCACATTGTGGTGATCTCAAGTACCCATTCGGGAGGAAGAAGGTCGGTTCTTCCCATGATGCCCAGCGAGAGGTTCACCGAGTTGGGCTCGATTCCCAGGCGCTTGCTCATTTCCTGCACCTTGTCGGTGAGGCCGCTCACGGTAACCGAGAGGCCGAGATCCATCTCTTTGATTCTCCTGACCACCTCGGTGATCTTCTCGCAGCTGTCAAATGCGCAGCGTACTCTCGGTTTATCGCTGAGACTTGTCTTAATCTCTTCAAGGGTTGAACCTGTGAAAATGGTGCCTACCTCGTAGGAGCCGATGTTGGTCGGACCTATTTCCCAGATCACGTCCAATATCTTCTGGAGTTTCTCCTTAGACCCTACGTGGTTTATCCCAACGGCGGGCGTCACCAAGAGCACGTAATCGTTTTCCAGTGTTTCCGGCGCCCCGCGCCTATGCAGTGAGTGTGTCAAGGCGTCGTCACTCCTCCCTCAGTGGCCTGCCCAATCCCAAGTTTACCTTGGAATTGGGGCGCACGTCGTATCCCCATGCCTCCAGCTCGGAGACAAGGGGGGTGTTCCCGTCTTCGTCCATCCTCGATATCACAAACAGTGAGAACACTGTGCTTATCTCTTTGGATGCTGCCTTGATCGTGTCCAGACAAGGCCTGAGTTCGTTCACGGGCAAAGCGAACTCGATGATCGCCGAGACAACCCGCTGATCCTTGCATTCATCCAGCAGGGTACCGGTCGCAGGATCCTTGAACAGGTGGGTGACCGGATTGTCCTCCTCCCAGTGGATGTTGAGCCCCGACTTGGCCAGGCTCATGGTGAGTTTCTCTATATCGGTGAGATCGGCTCCCAGAGCAGGGCGCCCGACCTCGAGCCCGATGCCGACGAAGCCGCGCTTCACACGGCCGGTCACGTCGTTGGTCTTAACTTCCTCTGTCCCGCGCCCGGGGATACCGGTCTCCTTGTGGTTCGTGGCGGGATCGCTGAGGAACTTCCTGATAGAGCGGGGACGCTCATAGACTCCCGGGGGCTCGTAGAAAGCTCCCGTGGGGCAGCGGACAACCCCTTTCCTCAGGCACGTGCCGCACTCGAGGCACTTATCCTCGTCAATACGAGCCTTTCTGTCGGCCAAAGTAATGGCGTTGGCGGGACAGAACGGCACGCACAGACCGCAGCCTCGGCATTTCTCGGTATCGATTCTCATAGGTTCAACCCCTTGGCATAGACGTAACTTAAGTTCTAGGTTCCGGGTATCCAGTGAAGGACGTCGCCAAAGATGAACTGCAGCCTGCCAAGAAGGTAAGACAACCTTGACATGACTGTGTTTCCGAAGATGGCTCCGAAGAAGATCATCATGACTATGCGTCCTACATGCTTTACTCCCTTTGCGGGGCCTTTGGCCTCGAATCCAAAGAAGAAGTAGAAGATGGTGGAGAGGACGCCCACCACTGTGATGACCTGGTTTATGTCGGTCATGGGCTGGAACATGGACAGCATCTGCGGGAACAAGGTTCCCTGGAGAACGCTCCTGATGCCGACGCCTGCAGCGACGCCCATGTTAAGGGCCATAGGGTACCGGCTGAGCCAGGCAGTTTTCGGAGAGAGCCTCATAAGGTATAGAAGCCCTAGAATGCCCGGGATGATAAGGAGCAGGTTCCCTTCCTTAAGCGGAGCCAACAGGTTAGGCTTGATGGTTCCGTGGTAAACCACTACGGCAAAGTGCGCGGCGCCAAAGCCTACAAACACGTGCTCTGCAAACCGGTATACGGGGTTGATCTTCCATAGGAAGCTCCACACCGCCAGAGTGAGGAACACGCCGGACGCCAGGATAAGTCCCTTAGGCATCCGCTTCACCTCCCTTGCTCTTCTTGACTAGGAACTGAATGGTTCCGATTACGATGGATGCCGCGATGAGCAGGTGTCCAAGCGACTGCGCGTCCATTCCGGAGATGGCGCTGCCAGGTTCCTTGACCAAGAGCTCGTACTCGGCAGAGCCTCTAAGGCCGACGATCATGCCCTTCAGCTGACCGGCTTCGAAACGGGGATACAGAGTCGGGCCGTTGATGGCCGTCATTGAAGCAACAATAGGCTTCTTGAACTGCCCCTCGATTTGCTGGAAGTAGCTGTCTACTCCCGGAGAGCCGGTGTGGACCACAAAGAACATGGCTATGTCATCTACGCCCTTGATGTTCTTGGTAATGGGCAGGCTCGATGTTGGCGTGCCATCCACATCGGTGGGGAAAATCTCGGCGAAGTTTCTCGCCATGCCGTTTAGGGCGGAGTCAAGGTTGGGCTTGTATCCCAAGTTGACGTAGTCTACGCCGTACTCCTTGTTGTACTCCTTGGAGAGTTTCTCCGTTACCTCAACAACGTAGGGGCTCGCTTCAGGTATGCAGTAAAAGAAGATTACCTTGAAGTTCTTTTTGAATAGCTGATGGCAGACGGCATACGACTGCGACAGGCTTTCAGGCGCTGTAGCAGGCCGGTAGGCAAAGTCGATCCAAACCGTCGAGCCTTCAGGTATTGACTCGATGAAGTCGTAGGCGGCCTGGGTTTCCGGGCTTATCTCAAGGGGGATCCCCATGGGCTTTATAAGCGGTACCGCCATCACGACGAACAGGAGCAGGTACATCACGATCCTGTCAATGTTGCTCCCTTTTTTCACTGCGGTCTCCCTCCTTAACCTAGCTGGCGGAACCTCCGCCGAAGTGTCTGCGTTCTATGCCCAAGAGCACCCTAAGAGACATTGAGACGCCTCCCAGGGCCGCGGCCAGCATGATGCCCCTTGAGCCCGCGTTGGCGGGTACCGATACCAGCCACTCAGTGACAACAGGGAACCCTTTCCAGATAAGAGCGCCCGCGGGGGCCCTGCCGAGAATAGTCACGAAGCTACAGATGAGCATTATCGTGGCTTCTAGGGATCTGGGCCTGAAGGCTCGGTACGCGGCTGAAAAGATGAAGAACGCCAGAAGCGACATGGTTGTTGTGCCGACGGGCGTGTAGAGTGCCTCGAACAGGTCAGTGTAGAGGGGAGCGTTCTGAGTATTGATGAACCCATAAATCATGATTCCCCACATGACGACTAGGAGCGTGTAGCTCAGGAATGACTCTTTGCGCCGCTGAATCCTGGTAACGTGCAACTTCGTGAGGTTGGCGATACCGAGGAGGGCTGCAAATCCCGCGACGATTACCGACCAGGAATAAAGCGCGCTCTCCCATTGGCCTAGAATGCCGAAGTAGAAACTAATCAGCATGATAAGCCCTGAGACGAAAGTTACTGCTACTGGGCCTTGTGTTTTCAACGTCGACTCCTCCTTTCGCCTACATCTTCATGAGGTTAGTGAAGCTATCGACCCCGCATGTTTCGAGGACCGCGCCGATCAGGATGATCCCTGAGATGAGCCATTTGCCGAGGTCCTGAGCGAGGATGATTCCCTTCTGCCGCTCGTCATCGCTTACGTAGGCGCTTGCCGCATAAAGCTCTTCACCGATCATGGTGTAGTCGCAAACGGCCACGAAGAAGGGGATCTGCTGGTCGGCTGACGCCGCGATCTGCAGAGCGCCAGCCCTGTTGCCTGCCTCTGCGAAGATGAGGGCTTCAGCACGGAAGAGCCCCACCATGAGGTTTACGGCTACTTCCTCTTGGTCGATGATGCCGATCATTCCGGATATGTATCCGTATCTATCCGGGAAGACCCTTACGTCGGTGGGGTTGAACTGATCGATCTTTCCTTCTGAAGCGTAAGTCTGCCGGATGCTTTCTTCTGCAATGGAATAAACGACCTGGTCTCTCTGAGCCTCGATCAACCGCACGTTGTAGCGAGCCGTCAGCTTAGCCACGTACGGGAGGAACGATAGTCCTGCCAGGGTCTCCGGAAACTCGACGGCGTCAAGACCCGGTGTGTAGAGAACCGGCTTACCCATTTCCGCCGCCCTGCCGATAGCTTCCTCAACGGCGTCAAGAGCAGGGATTTTGCGAAGCCACATCTTCCTTCCCTTCTTGGCTTCGTTCAGGTAGTACAGGATCGCTAGTGCGAACAGAACCAGAAACACGAACTGTGAAGCAACACCCTTAGTCACCGTTTTCCCTCCTTGTTGTCCAGCCTAAGAACTCTTAAGGATCACTCGGATTCTCGCGCTTTCACCCCCTCGCGCTGTTTCTCCCACGCACCTTCTACCAGCGAAGCGTCGGTCAAGAGTGTCAGCGCCGTGCAGGCGAGAGCCCACGCGCCTTTGAGCATGGCCTCAAACCCTCTCTCGGAGTTGGCGGCCTCCTCAAAGCCTTTGGTGTGGTTGGGGATGTCGCGATCGCAGATCTGGACGTAACCTTCAACCGTAGGGACGCGCATGCTGACGTGACCCACGTCCGTGCTACCGAACTCCTGCTCGGGCATGGGATCGCACTCGAAACCGGCTTCCTTGAGGTAATCCTCCATCACCTTGGCGATGACGGGGTTTGTGAGCCGCGGCATATAGGAAAGTCCCTTCTTAATCTCGAGCTCCGCGCCGGTCGCGATGGATGCTCCCTTGGCGCAGTTTTCAAGGTGTTTGAAGAGCGACTCTACCTGTCTGTGTGATGACCCTCTGAGACCTACTTTGGCTGCAGCGATATCCGGTACTATTCCTGTGCCTCGCCCACCTTCGCTCACTACCCAGTTGTAGCGGATGTCAGGGGGGAGCTGCTGGTTAAGAAGGCCTAGCAGCGTGAATGTGCCCGTAAGCGCAGCTAGAGCGTTGATGCCTGTGTGAGGCGCCCTTCCGGCATGAGCCGGGCGCCCCGTGAACTTAAGTTCCACGTTTATCGTCGCAGCAGTACGGCCGCCAATCCTGGTCAGATAGAAGGGGTGGAGGTATATGGCTGCGTCAATTCCGTCGAAGCAGCCGCTCTCTGTGAGGAATATCTTGCCTCCGCCGCCTTCCTCTCCCGGGCATCCTACAACGAGCAGTTGTCCGGGGTGTCCCATCTTGGCGAGCGCTCTAGCCGCAGCGACCGCGGTAGAGGCGATGAGGTTATGGCCGCAAGCGTGTCCGAAACCGGGTGTGGCATCGTACTCCGCCAACAGGGCGACCCGGGGAGAGTCCTCGTCGCCGTGCGAGGCGATAAAGGCTGTCTCAAGCCCGCCGACCGGCTTTTCGACTTTGAAGCCGGCCTTGGCCAGAGTGTCGCAGATGAGATTGGCAGCCTTGAACTCGCGGAGCGCGTGTTCGGGGTTGTCCCACATCTCCTTAGCCATCGCGACAAAATCAGGCCTAAGGTTTTCCAGTTCCTCCCGGAGTGTTGTCTTGACGTTTTCCGGCAGCATTGTAGGGGCCTCCTTCCGAGAACATGCATGTTGTATCCCACATATCACAACCTTCTGTGGGTTCTACGAAAACTGTGAGATCCCTCTTTTTCCTTTCGTGCAGTGCAACTAATCACAGAATCTACTGAGTATGGCGCAATTGAGAGACTCCGGGGTGGGCTGTGGGAGGCAAATGTGTGTTGTATGGGAAGTGCAAGACGGATGAGAAAAGAGCGGCGACACCATCGCCGCTCTCGCTCTTCAAAAGCTCGGCCGCTACTTCTTGGCGCTTTGTTCCTTGAGGACTGTTAGGCACATTTCCCTAGCGTTTGAGATGTGGATCCTCATCTGGTTTTCGGCTGCCTCAGGATCGCCCTCTTCGATTGCAGACAGAATCCTGGCATGTTCATCGAAAGCATTGTTTCGGCGGCCGGTATCTGTAAGTGTAATGTTTCTGTAGGTTGCTATCTGGTCGAGGACCATCCCGAGAAGTTGCGTCAGCCGGTCACTCTTGGCTGCCTTACAGATGGCCGAATGGAACACGGTGTTGGCTTCGATTGCTTTTTCGAAGTCTCCGGTTTTCTTAGCTTCGCATGACATGGCCCATGCTTCACGTAGCTCCTTGAGTTCCGCGCTTGAAATTCTCTGAGCCGAGAGTGCTGCAGCCAGCCCCTCCAGGACTTCCCTCATTAAGAAAACATCTTCGACATCCCGCATAGTGAGCGATTCGACTATAACGCCTCTGCGGGGAAGTATGGTAACCAGGCCTTCTCTGGCTAGGACCTGTAGAGCTTCCCTCACGGGAGTCCGCGAGACCTGCAGCCTTTCAGCCAGGTCGCTCTCGACCAGTTTGGAGCCTGCCGGGAACACCCCTTCGACAATTGCTTTCTTGAGTCTATGGTAGACACGTTCCTTAAGCGAGAGCTGTTCCTCTTTGGGAATGTGAAGCAGGTCGGCCACTAAAGATTCCTCCCTGTGTATACCAGCAATTCACGGGCAACGCACGGCTTATTGCATACAGCATTCTAGAATGGACAGATTTGATCCTCTTTTTGCGCCGAAGGGAGAGGCGAAGACTCCGGCTCCAAGAGAAGTCCGGGCAGGAGATCCCCGCTCCGGCCCGGATTCGTTGTGGGCTTGCCTATTGTTATTGCAGCTATTCTTCCTCTGAAGACGCTCTTTCGCTGGGGAAGAACTCGAAGATAAGGTTCAGGATGATTCCGAAAACGGCGGCGGTGGCTATTGCCGGCAGTTTCAAGGAACCGAGTTCGATCATGCCGTTGGGCATCGCGGCTCCGCCAAGGCCGATGATGAGGATGGTAGCCACGATAGCAAGGTTCTTGGACGAGAACAGGTCGAGCTTTTCCGAAATCATAAGGGCTACGCCTTGTGCTCCGATGACTCCGAAGAGGTACACGGATACGCCTCCAATGACGGCTCTCGGAATGGTGTTGACGAGCCCCGCTATGTGTCCGAAGAAGCCCATCACTATCGCGATTATCGCTGCGGTCATGAGGACCGGAACCGAGAAGTTGCGGGTAATCGCCATAAGGGAGTTGTTTTCGCCGTAGTTGGTGCCGGCCGGGCCGCCTATGAGGCCGGCTATCATATCGCCGACGCCGTCGCCGATCAGGTTGTCTCCCAGAAGCGACCCGATCTTGTACTCCTTCTTTCTGCCGAGCCGCTTGGCGAGGTTGTTGACGTAAAGGTCAATCTGCAAGAGGTGGGCTGTCGACTCCGGAATAGTCGCTATGGCGACAGGGGTGATCGCTCCAACCGCCATAAGCCCGTATGAGTTGAATGCCGGTAAAGTGAAGCGGGGCACCGCGAAGAGTTTGGCGGTTGTGAGCGGGGTCATGTCGACTTGTCCCATAAGGAGAGCTACCACATATCCCGCGATGACTCCAAAGAGGATTGGGAGCTGGCCAAGTGTTCCCTTCAAATAAACCGAGAAAAGGATTGTGAATATGAGCGTTGCGCCTGCGATAGTCCAGTTGAGGCTGGCGTCGCTCATGGCGGCTGACGCCAGCGAGAGTCCGATAATGATGGCTACCGGACCTGTCACTGAGGGAGGGAGGACGCGCCTTACAATGTCGGGGCCGCCTTTCCGTATTAGGAGGCCGGCTACAATGCTCACCAAACCTGACGTTATGATGCCGGTTTGGGCAGCACGGATGCCGGCGACTTGGTCACCGGTTGCGGCTGCGACCATGGCGCTCACTCCGGACACTGCCGCGATGTAAGAAAAACTCGAGCCGTAGTACAGGGGAATGCGGCGGCCGGTTATGAGCAGAAAGCCGAGGGTAGCCAGACCGCTAGCCGCGATGGTAACCCCTACGTCGAAGCCGGTTATGATCGCGACCAGTACCGTTGCCGGGAACATCACGATGACTTGCTGCAGAGCGAAGATGAGCATCTTGCCGAAGGGTGGGGTGTCGTCGGGAAGGTAACCGATAACCTTGTCTTGGTCCTTGGGCACTTCATTGACCTCCTTGGGTCGGCCCGTCCAAGCAGGCGGCAGGCAACGAAAAACTTCTTGCCTGCCAGCAAGAAGTAGTCTGACTCGCGATTTTTACTACCCTTACTGGACTCGCTGGACCAGCCTTAAAGAGTGTTTTCCAAGGGAAAATGCTACACCTTTCGACACCGTGCCGTCAAGCAAAAGTGTAGCTTTGCGCCAACCCTTAACATAACGTGTTGACGAGGGTTCTATCGATTGAGGCACTTGTCTTGCGGAGAGAGGAGGGATCTACCTGTTTTTTGGAATCGCGCACGGTTCACATGCTGGCCGTCGAGAGAGACGGCGCCAGTCTGGATGGGGGAGGCGATCCCGGCACGCCGCCGGACAAGAAAGCCCTGCCCTTGACCCGCGCCTCACGCCAGGGTCTAGGCTGAGACACCTGTTTCAGGGCATGGCCGATTGGCTGCGTTCATCCATGAGGCGCTCAAGGCGCCGGAGGCGCAGACTGGCGTTCTCGGCGCTAAACCTCGGATTTGTTCCACCGTTGGGAAGGGTACGCACCTGGACCGTCAGACGCCGCCCTGGCGGGTGTTCAAGCACCTACGTTGTCATCCAGGTTCCCAGGAATCCCGGAAACCTGGCGTCGCGACGGATAGAGGCGGCTCTTAGGAAAGGTTTCGAAGCGGGGATGGCGGAAGGCGAGCCCGGTGAGGGCAGAAAGGGCCTCTACCTGGTTATGACCGATCTAGTTCGCTTGTTTCGACGATGAGGGCAAGGCCGGATGGCCCTGCAATAACCGTGGGGAGCTCCCGTACAGGAGCTCCCCACGATTTTCGGCTTCGGTTTTCTAGTTGGGGCATCTGCTCCTGCTTGGGCAGAACTCCCACTCCTCACAGGCCGCGTTGTTGATGGTGACGCAGTTGGTGAGAATCACGTAGATCACGTTCTCCGGCGCGGCGCAATCCTCATCATGATGATCGCACCTTGATCTGCCACTCTCGCTCCTTCCGGCACGGGTGACGCCGATTGCATCCAGGACAGCCTGAACCATTTCCTTGTCGGGCACACTCTCCACCTCCCTCGACCCTGTTTCGTAAACAGGTTATGTCAAGTAGTTGAGGAGTGTGAGTGCTCGAGTGCTCAGCGGGAGCGTGTCAGCGACTCTGCGAGCCCGGCGGGTATCTGGAGAGGAATTGTGCCAACCAAGCCGGATCCGACTTGGCAAAGGCCATGAAATCCCTGATGCGGCAAACCATCTCATCGCTGATTATGTGCTCAATGCGCTCAGTATCTTTGAGAGCGTTATCGCTCACGCCCAGGAGCCGAAGGAAGGACTCGAGCAAGCTGTGGCGCTCCAATAGGTGGTGACCGGTTTCCCGCCCAAGGGAGGTGAGCTCAATCAATCCGTACTTCTCGTACAGCACATATCCGCTGTCGGCCAGCCGTTGAGCCATGCGGGTCGCCGAGGGCGGCTGCACATTGAGTGCCGAGGCCAGGTCGCCGAGCCTCACCGCTTTCACGTCGCGCGACATGCGGCTGAGCATCTCGAGGTAATCCTCCATGCTGGGAGTAAGACTCTGTTCTTCGTCAGCGAGGGAGTAACCCCTGAATGTGCGAAATCCTTCGCCTTCCATTAATACGCCGTCCTTTCAATGCTCCTCACACAGCCAGTCTATGCGGGAAGTGCGCAATGCTGCCCACACATGGACCATCTACTCCCACTTTGAGGGTGTTTCGTGGTATATTACCTGCAATCGCTCTTGGGTAGGGAGGATTCGTCATGGCAGCAAAAGATTATGAGCCGGCAGTGATTGAGAAGAAGTGGCAGGACATCTGGGAAAAGGAGGGTGCTTTCCGGGCAACCTCTGACAAATCCAAGCCCAAATACTACACTCTAATAGAGTTCCCTTATCCCTCGGGCGAGGGACTGCACGTGGGACATCCCCGCAGCAACACGGCTCTCGACATAATCGCGCGGAAGAGGAGGATGGAGGGCTATAACGTCCTTTATCCCATGGGCTATGACGCGTTCGGACTCCCTACCGAAAACTACGCAATAAAGCACAAAATCCACCCGAGGATCGTTACGGAAGCCAATGTGGCCCGGTTCCGCAATCAGCTGAAGTCTTTGGGGTTTTCTTTTGACTGGTCGAGAGAGGTCAATACTACAGATCCTCAATACTACAAGTGGACCCAATGGATATTTCTCAAGCTGTACGAGAAGGGGCTTGCCTACAAGGCGGAAATCCCGATCAACTGGTGCACATCGTGCAAAATCGGCCTGGCCAACGAGGAAGTTGTAGGCGGCGTGTGTGAGCGGTGCGGCGGAGAGGTTGTAAGGAAGGTCAAGAGCCAGTGGATGCTCAAGATCACCGCCTACGCCGAGAGGCTCCTGGAAGACCTGGAGAAGGTCAACTACATGGAGAAAATCAAGGCCCAGCAGCGGAACTGGATTGGCCGTTCCGAGGGAGCCGAAGTCGACTTCGCGTTCTCCGGAACCGGCAAGAAGATCCGGGTTTTCACCACAAGGCCTGACACTCTCTTCGGCGCGACATACATGGTTCTTTCGCCTGAGCACCCGCTCATAGACGAAGAGCGCGACAAGATCGCTAACTGGGACGAGGTCGCGGCGTACCGCGAAGCGGCAGCTCGGAAGTCCGACTTCGAGCGTTCTGAGGTAGCCAGGGACAAGACCGGCGTCCCGCTAAAAGGCCTCATGGCCGTGAACCCAGCGACCGGCAAGGAAATCCCTGTCTGGATATCAGACTACGTCCTCATGTCTTACGGAACGGGAGCTATCATGGCCGTGCCGGGACACGACTCGAGAGACTGGGAGTTTGCCAAGAAGTTCGACCTTCCCATAGTAGAAGTGGTGGCTGGCGGCGACATAGAAAAGGAAGCCTTCGTCGACACGGAGGAAGGCACCATAGTGAACTCGGGGTTCCTCAACGGAATGCAGGTGCCGGATGCCATTCAAGCGATGATCGATTGGCTGGAAAGAGAGGGTCTCGGTACCCGCAAGGTCAACTACAAGCTCCGCGACTGGGTCTTTTCCAGGCAGAGGTATTGGGGAGAGCCCATTCCCATGGTGTACTGCGAAGAGCACGGCTGGGTTCCGGTGCCCGAAGACCAGCTTCCGGTCGTTCTGCCTGACGTAGAGAACTATATCCCGAACGAGGAAGGCGAATCACCCCTCGCCAACATGACCGAGTGGGTCAACACCACTTGCCCTAAGTGCGGCGGTCCGGCCAGGAGAGAGACCGACACGATGCCCAACTGGGCGGGTTCGTCCTGGTATTTCCTGCGGTACTGCGACCCTCACAACGATAAAGAATTCGCATCTATGGAAGAGCTTAGGTACTGGCTGCCGGTAGACTGGTACAACGGAGGCATGGAGCATACCACTCTGCACCTCCTGTACTCCCGTTTCTGGCACAAGTTCCTCTACGATATCGGCTGCGTGCCGACGCCTGAACCCTACATGAAGAGGACATCACACGGCATGATTTTGGCCGAGAACGGCGAGAAGATGTCCAAGTCCAGAGGTAACGTAATCAATCCCGATGATATCGTGGCGGAAGTCGGCGCAGACGCGTTCAGAGTGTACGAGATGTTCATAGGAGCTTTCGACCAGACAATTCCCTGGTCTCAGCAAGGTCTAAAGGGCTGCAGGAGATTTCTCGACAGGGTGTGGCGCCTCCAGGACATAGTGGTCAAGGGCGAGGATTTTTCACCCGAGTTCGAGGTCAAGATGCACAGAGCGACCAAGAAAGTCAGCCAGGACTATGAACGGATGAAGTTCAATACCGCTATCGCCGCGATGATGGAGTTGACGAACCAGTTCCATGACGCCGGCAAGATAACTCGCGGCGAGTTTAGGCGCCTTCTTCACCTGCTGAACCCGGTTGCCCCTCACATCACCGAGGAGATCTGGCATACCGTTGGCTTTGGGAAGCCGATCTACAAGCAGACCTGGCCTACTTGGGATGAAGACAAGACGCTCGAGGACATTATTGAAATCGCGGTACAGGTCAACGGGAAGCTCAGGGCCGTGGTGAATGTCTCGAAAGAGGCATCAAAAGATGAGGCCCGCGAGGCGGCGATGGCAGAGGAATCGGTCACGCGGCTCCTTGAAGGCAAGACAATAGTCAAAGAGGTCTACATCCCCCAGAGGATCTACAGCATCGCGGTGAAGTAGAACTAGGTAAGCGATTGTATGCAAGGCTAGGCTTTAGGGGAGCAGGCTCACTCCACCCGGAATGTCTGCTCCCTGCGCGGTCCCACTGAAATCCACTTCACGGGCACTTGGCACTCACGCTCTATGAATGCGACGTAGTCGCGCGCTTCGGGCGGAAGATCGGACAGGCTTCCGGCTGAGGAAATGTCCGCTTTCCAGCCCGGCATTGTCTGGAGAACGGGCCTAGCCCTTTGCACTTTGGACGTGGCCGGGAAATCTGCGGTCGTCGATCCGTCGACCTCATATGCTACGCACACCGGTATCCGGTCGAGATAACCCAAAACATCGAGGTTGGTTACGGCGATGGAGGTAGCGCCCTGAACCGCGCACCCGTATCTCGTAGCGACGGCGTCAAACCAGCCGACCCTTCGCGGCCGCCCTGTTTTTGCCCCGTATTCGCCTGCATCTCCTCCGCGCCGGCGGAGTTCTTCGCCTTCGTCACCGTGCAACTCGGTTACGAACGGCCCCGCGCCGACGCAACTTGAGTAAGCCTTCACAACGGCCAGTACGTCAGTTATGGTGTGAGGAGGTATGCCTGCCCCGATCGCGGCGTAGCCGGCGAGGGTGGACGACGATGTTGAGTAGGGGTATATCCCGTGGTCAGGGTCACGGAGCGAGCCCAGCTGGCCCTCCAACAGGATTGACTGGCCGCTCCTCAGAGCCTCGTCGAACAGCTTGCGCGTGTTCCGCACAAAAGGCCTTATCAGCTCCGCCTGCTCTGCCAAGTCGAGGGCCAGGGTTTCCAGGCTCAAGCGCGGTTTTTTGTACAGGTACTCCAGAAGGACGTTTTTTGACTCGAGCGCCTGGTTTAGCCTCGCTCGAAGCACGTCTTTTTCGAAGAGGTCCGATACTTGGAGGCCGATTTTCGCGAATTTGTCTGAGTAGAACGGAGCGATACCCGACTTTGTTGAGCCAAACTGGCGAGCGCCGAGCCTTTCCTCCTCGTACTCGTCAAACATGCGGTGATACGGTAATAGGACTTGGGCCCTATCGGAGACAGCGATGGAGGGCATGGGGACCCCTCTCTTGATCAAGCCGCCGACCTCTTCGGCGAACGCGCGGATATCCAGAGCGACGCCCGGTCCCAAGACGTTGGTCACCCCGGGATAGAACACTCCCGACGGAAGGAGGTGCAGAGCGAACTTGCCGAAGTGGTTTATCACCGTGTGTCCGGCATTGCTTCCTCCCTGGAACCTCACTACTATCTGAGAGTTCTCGGCCAGGTAATCCACCATCTTGCCCTTGCCTTCATCGCCCCAGTTGGCGCCTACTACCGCGACTACAGCCATCGGAGGGACCTCCTTTGATGCGATTCCTTACCTACCGTTCATATTGTTAGCGCAAACGCCCAGTAACCTCGGGTTGCAGCGCACTTGGATCTTATCGCTTGACAGGATATAAGTACAGTTTTCATCTGTTATAGTATATATAAGTAGTGATAATGAGTCCGCGTGCCGGGCTCCAGTGCAGGTAGGCTGACCGGCACGGCCTGATTCATCATATGACCTGTTGCAGATAGGCTGTTCAGTTAAAGAACCGAGGTGAGGTTTTGAGAGAGGCAGAGCCAACCCAGGTCAATCTGGATCTCTACAGGGTGTTCCGGAGAGTGGCGAAGTCCGGCAGCATCTCTTCAGCTGCCAGGCAGCTGTACCTTACCCAACCCGCGGTGACTCAGGCCGTGAAACGGTTGGAGGAGCAGTTGGGCGTGACGCTCTTTCACAGGACGTCCCGCGGAACTCGCCTTACTCCCGAAGGTTCGGTTCTGTTTCACTATGTAGACCAGGCCTACGGATTTATCGAGACGGGGGAGCGTAAGCTCAGCGAGATGAGGTCGATGTCGTTGGGAGACATCACTATTGCCGCCGGTGACACTCTCTGCAAGCACTACCTGGTGCCTCACCTTAGGGCTTTTCACGAAACGTACCCCGGAGTGGGCATCCATGTCCTGAACCGCACCACGCCTGAAACCATCGCGCTCTTGCGTGCGGGCAAGGTCGACGTAGGCATAGTGAACCTGCCCATCGCTCCCGATCACACTCTCACCGTGCGAGAGACGCTGACCGTCCACGATGCATTCGTCGCAGGCGAGAGATACAAGCAGCTGTGCGCCAAGCCCGTTACGCCTCGGGAGCTCGCAACGTACCCTCTCTTGCTGCTGGAGAGAGGCGGCAGCACTCGAACGTACCTGGACGCGTTCTTCGCATCCCAGGGAGTTGAACTGAAGCCGGAAATCGAGCTCGGCAGCCTCGACCTCCTTGAAAGGTTCGCGACAATCGGACTAGGTGTTGCAGCCGTAGTGAGGGAGTTTGCGGAGGAAGGGCTGGCGACCGGGCACCTCCATGAAGTCAAACTGACCGTGGAGATACCGCCGCGAAGGGTAGGCGTGGTAACCGCAAGAGACGTCCCGCTCTCACAGGCTGCTGCTACGTTTGTATCGCTACTCGAGAGAGATACTCTGTCCTAACGCTTCGAACTGGGCCTGACTCGCGGGGCGCTTGTTCTCTCCAGTCTGCGTTGGAGCTCGTCCAATTCTCCCTGAATGCGGCTGAGTTCCCTCCTGGCCGCATCTAGCTCGCTTTCCTTTTCCGCTTGACTCTGCTTCATGGCAGTCGCGGAGCCGAGAGTACTAATGAAGGACCCGAGTATTTGCAGGAGGTTCCCCACGATTTCCGCCTATCTCGGGCTTTATCTGTATCACTGAGAACCCCCTCCTCGAGGCCCCTCAGGTTGAGGCCCTATTCGTCAACCTGAAGCCAGAAACAGACGAGACCTACGGTTATCAGAAGGAGGACAATGGTGAGCCCCAGGACCACACCCCATCCGAGAATGTTGTGGTCGCGGCACTCATTATCGGCGCATCCGTTGTTCATGGGGCTCACCGCTATATGCGGCCTTTAGTGAATCCAGCCGATGCCCAGGATCAGGAGAATCAGGATCAAGAACAGTACGAAAGCCCAAGATCCGTCGCCGCCCGCCACGAGTGACGCCTCCCTTCAATGCCTTATCGTAATCAGGTTATGTGAACCAAGTAGGGCGATGTGACAGGAAGCGCGGGCCGTTGCCAAGAATAGGGAAGAGACAGGACTTGAGGGAACAGTCAAAACCGTGCGAAAGCATCTAGGAGGTAGCCTTTCATGGAGCTAAGAGACTCAGACGGTCGCGTGGTGTTGGAGAACGTCCTGATTTATGACGGGTTAGGAAGTGCGCCTAGGTCCGGTTCGGTACTCATTGTTGACGGAAGGATTGCAGCGGCCGGCGCCGTGAGCCCTTCAGCTCTGCCTCACGGCGTTAGGCGAGTGGATATGAAGGGACTCGCGGTGTCGCCGGGGTTCATAAACTTGCACTCCCATTCGGACACCGACATGCTCGTGCATCCCGAGTCCAAGACCCTGCTTATGCAAGGCATTACAACCGAGGTTGTGGGCAACTGCGGGGGAGGGCCGGTCGACGCCTCCAAGATAGAGGATGAGACCTGGCAGGAGATCGCGGCAGCCGTACGCGAGAAGGGTGCGTCCAGGGAAATCTCCCGGTGGACAAGCCTAAGCGGATACTTGGACGCCGTCACTCTCGCAAGACCCGCTGCCAACGTGGCGGCGCTCTTCGGTCACGGAGATGTACGCAGGCTGGTACTGGGGGATGACGAAGACGGGCGGCCGCTCAACGAAGAAAGGCGCCAAAAGGCCGCAGCGCTTGCCAGGCAGTACATGGAGGAAGGTGCGTTCGGCATGTCCGGCGGCCTTGAGTATGTACCCGGCCGCTGCGCTGACCGCCTTGAACTGGCTGCTACGGCCAAGCCTGTCGCCGAATTTGGCGGCTTCCACGCGTCTCATATCCGCAATGAAGGCCCCCAGCTGCTTGAGTCAATCCAGGAGATTATCGACGTCGCCGAGATGTCAGGCGTCAAGTCGGAGATATCACACCTAAAGGCTGTCGGCCCTCTCAACTGGGGGAAGGCCGAAAAGGCTTTGGCTATGATAGATGAGGCTACAGAGAAAGGACTGACGGTCAGCGCCGACTTCTATCCTTACCTCGCATCTTCCACCAGCCTGTCCATCGTGCTGCCTGACTGGGTACTGGAGCGCGGCAATTCGGCCGGCTTGGAGATCCTTCGCAATCCCGATCTTCGCCCGAAAGCTGTCGCTGAATCGGATGCGCGAACCGAGATCCAAGGTGGCTGGAAACGGGTAGTGATCACAGGGGTCCGCAAGGATGAGAACAAATGGATGGAGGGCAAAGATGTCGAGAGCATCGCTGCCGGGTGGAACAAGCCTCCAGCCGAAGCGGCGGTAGATATCCTTATCGACGAGGAAATGCGCGTACGCATCGCGCGCTTTGCCATGGATGAGGGGGACCTCATCGCCATCATGAAGCATCCTCACACATGCGTCATCACCGACGGGTGGAACGGCGTCCCTGAGAAGGGCAAGACCCACCCCAGGTCAATCGGATCGTTCCCGCGGGTCCTAGGGCATTATGCCAGAGACAAGGGCGTGATGCCGATGGAAGGAGCGATAAGGAAAATGACTTCGCTGCCCGCGCGCAAGCTCGGCCTCAAGGACCGCGGAGTTATCGCGCCGGGGTACTTTGCCGACCTGGTGATCTTCGATCCTGCCACGATTATTGACCGCGCCACATACGATAATCCGTGGCAGTATCCGGTGGGGATACACGGCGTGTTCGTGAACGGAGAGGCGACCGTGTGGGACGGGCAGCTCACCGGAGAGAGGCCGGGAAGGGCACTCAAGCGTACTTAGGACGAATGCGCCCACCGGAGGTCTGAATAAAAGGGGAACGAGAGGCCAACCGGGGGGCGAGACCAGTGTTAGGTAGGGTGAAAGGCGTCCGTAGGGCAAGGCACCTGTTATTGGCGAGTGCGGTTCTGGGGTGCGTCTTGCTTGGGGTGGCATTCCGGCTCTGCCTTCGTGACAGCGGAGTGAGCCCAGCTGCCGAGGCTTTCTGGAAAGGTGTATTGGATGGCGATCTGGTGGCGGTTACGGCAAAGCTGTCGCCGGCGGCCGATGTTGACGCCGGTTCGCTCATAGCCAAGTACTCCGGCCACCGGTACAAGGGTCTCGTTAAGAACGCGGTGAAGGTTGAGCGTGATATTTCGGTCGTCCCTGTCGAGTTGAAGTCACCGTCGGGCTATATCGTCAGCATCCTCACGATCATGCAGAAAGAGGGACGAGATTGGAGAGTGCGTTCTGTGAGTACGAGCAGATAGTCGTGCTCATTGGCGCACGCCTCGAGCCTGAGGCGGATGAAGGACATCGATTTACAGGGAGGTCTTAAGATGGACTGGTGGTCTGAAGTCAAGGCTCAGTTCAGAAAGGCTGCGTCACGCACGCTGCTTCCGGCTGTTTGGCTTCCCGGAGTCCTTGTAGGCGGCGGACTCGGGATGGCCCTTATGCTGGTGAGCTTTAGCTTGATCAGCCGGGCGGGAGACCTGGGCCGCGTGGCGGACAGCGGCGGCGCCGTCGCTTTAGTTTTCCTCAGCCTTCTGGCTTTTCCTGCTGTTCAGAGTGGGTTGTGGGCTGTCAGCAAGGCTGTCGTGGCGGAAGGCGAAGCGGAATGGAGCGATTTCTGGTCGGGCGCAGGTACCTATTATTGGAGGCTCGCGGGCCTCTTCCTGTTGATAGCTGTTGCCGCCATGATCTTGGGCCCCAGCCTGGCTAGAACTGTGTCCTCCAGACTTTATCCAGGGGGGTCCCTTGACGGTGCCGCGACCCCTTTCGTGCTTCTCTACATCGTGAGCCGCTATTTCGCGGCCACGGTAGTGCCGGCCATGGTGTGGGATCAGCTCGGCGTCTTCGCGGCGGTTGGCCGGGGGTTCTCGTTCGCATGGTTCAACGTACCCGCACTGGCACCTGCCGTAGCCGTTGACCTGGTTGGCAACTGGATATTTCAGAAAATCGACTTGACGTCACCTGCCGTCGCCTCGGCACAGACATTGCAGCTGGATGCTGGTGTGGTGGTGCTTTACGGTGTGTCAGTGCTGGTCACGTCGTTCGTCTCATGTTTCTTCAGGCTGTTGTATCTTGGCATCTACGAGAGCCGCCAGAGTTCTGAGGTGATACCTCCTGTTCCGCCGCCCGGATCATCCCTAGGACCTTCGGCGGAGTGGGATTCGATGCCGCCGGCGGAGAAGCCAGTGGAGCCATCGGAACCACCCGGACCACCCGAACCAGGGTATTGCTCATAGTGAGCAGGTCGGCCGGGAGTATTGCTCATAGTGAGCAGATGCGCCCCGAGAATTGCACATAGGAGTGCATTGCACTGTAGCGTGCAACGATCCTGATCTATTGCACATATAGAGCAGGTCATCCGGAGCGTTGCTCATATAGAGCAGGTTGGCCGGAGTATTGCTCATAGTGAGCAGATGCGCCCCGAGAATTGCACATAGGAGTGCATTGCACCGCAGCGTGCAACGATCCTAATCTATTGCACATATAGAGCAGGTCATCCGGAGCGTTCCTCATAGTGTGCAGGTCGACCGAAGTACTGCACAAAGGAAAAGAGCGATCCCTCGTCGGGATCGCTCTTTCGTTTCTTACGTAGTGCTTTTGCCTCAACGCAGGATTGGACCGATAGGTCTGCCTGCCTGTGCCTAGGCCTAGCTCAGGAACCCGGAGTACTTGCCGACGATTTCCATGAGCGCTACCAAGGCCCTGACGGCCAGTCTCATCTTGTCCTCGTCGATGTTCCCGTCGAAGTCGCAGGTTCCCTGCCCGGGTGAGATGAAGATGTTTCCATCGTAAGAGATGGTGGCTATCACGCCCATCTGAGCGCAGCCGACCTGGAGCAGGTGTGACCCACCGTACATGTCCTCGATGGAGAAGATGGGGAAGCCCAAGCCGTTTTCCCAGGTCTTCTCGTAGTTGACCTCGACGGTGTTGCTGTTGTACGACTTTGTGAACAGAAGTCCCTTGCGGAGCTTCTCAGGTGCCTTCGCGAACTCTGAAGTGACGATCTCATAGAGCTGATCGGTCTGGCGAGTGTAGAACTCCGGACGATCTCTCAAGTCTTTCAGGACCGCGATCTGGGCGAGAAGCGCTTCTTTGCCGGGATCGAGCATAACGTAAGCAGCCTTGCCGTAAGAAGTGCCGGTGCCGTACCTGTCTCCGGCCATTCCGAGAGCGCGCCTGATGTTGACCATCACGTCCTCACGCCCTATTACGAGGCCCGAGGTAGCCGAACCGGTGGCTTTGTCCATGCTGTAGACGATGGCAGAAGCTCCGGTCTTGGTGATGTCGTGTCCCACAAAGGGGAGACCCCAAGCGTTGTCGACAACGTAGGGGACGTTGAACTTCTCGGCCAGCTTCCCGATGCCCTTATGCAGGATAGAGACTCCGTCCGCGTCTTTGGCGCCGTAGCCGTACCCGGGGGTGTCATAAGCTATTGACGCGAAGCCCACTGTCTGGTTGCCCTGAAGCATGGCCTGCTCTTCCATGGCCTTTACGGTTCCTTCGGGGTCAACTTCGGTCAGCAAGGGTACCGGCCAGTACTTGATCCCGTGGTTCGGGTACTTGCCGCCCTTCATGGGAACTACAACCACGTCCAGGTTCTCGAGGCGCTTGCCTGAGAAGCCGAACTCACCGGCGGTGGACCCTCTCTCCGAGATGAACTCCTTGTACTTCGGCGGGAAGGGCCTTCCATAGCCGGCCTGGTGGTGCATGTGTTTCTCCAAAGGAACGATGTACCTCGAGCGGTACGTCTCTCCGCGTCCCGTCAGGGGTGAGGAGAACAGGGTGTCGTATGTGACCCAAAGGCCGCCCTCGCACGTGTTGACGGGGCAGACATCGTAGTCATCACCGTACACGTCCTTGACGATCTCCCTCTCTTCTTCAACCAGGGTGGCGAGAGGGATGACCTTCTTGAGACCCGCCTCCAGCGCTTCCAGCACATTCTTCCTCATGGGTTCGGGACAGCCGGAGATAGCTCCGGTGAGTCCTATCTTGCCCTTGAGGTCACCGGTGATGCCCAGATCCTCAGCAGCCTGCCTGGCCTCTGCATAGATTTTCTGAGTGTTGGCCTGCAGGTGTTTGTACATCTGGAACTTGTACTTGAACTCTGGCACTACGGTTCCTCCTCTCAGTTTCCGGTCTATTCCGACCGCATGCGAAACGATACATTGGAACTAAGCGAGATGCCCCTGTCTTCTCCCGAACGAAGCTCTCCTCTCACCACCAGGTTCATGTGGTTGGGGAAATGGCTCATGTCGTATCCCGCCACTTCGCCGACCTCGTCTCCATCGACAAAGACCTTGTCGCCCGAGAGCAAGACGCCTCCGTTTTGGAACTCGACAAACGCCAGGTAAGCTATGGAGCCTACGCGGCTTCCGGGTGAAGCGGGCTCGGGGGTCAAGATGACCTCATGCACCTCGCCTTTTGATACCACTCTGGAAGGCTGCGGGATCAGTTCCAGCCCCCTGTCGGCGACCGTGCCACGCAAGACGGCCACCACCTTGGCTTCCAGAGGCACCTTCTTCGCGTAGGCGTTGGCTGTCACTTTCTTGCTGGTGTAGGGGTCATTTGCTTTCACAGAACCGCCTCGCAGTCGTTAATGTTGTCTTTAGCAACACTAGAGTGGTATCATTCTTATGACCTATTCACCACTGATGAGCAGATCCCTTCAAATCAAGTGAGATTTCTGTGACTCTTCAGGGAGGTGACGGATATTCCTTCATTCCAGGACGACAACGGGTACCTGGCTGCGCTAGATGTGGTGGCCGAATCGGAAGTTCCCGTGGGGGCTTGGTATCTTCGGCGGGCGCTGTCAGAAAAGGGGATCCAGGTTTCGGAAGCCACGTGCGGGCGGCTTCTACGCATGATGGAAGATGCCGGCCACGTCGAATCCATGAGCCGCAAGGGCAGGGTTGCGACGGCCAGAGGCCACCGGGTCCTTCAGGAATGGCGTGAGCGCCAGAGCCGCGATCGCAGCCAACTGGCTTTCATCCAGAGTCTCAAAGTCCACAACCCGGATGAACTGATCGACGTTCTTGTTGCCCGCCGGGCAATGGAAGGCGAGGCAGCTGCCCTCGCCGCCGAGAACGCGAGCCCCGAAGAGATCGGGCGCCTCCGCAACATCGTGAAGGCACATGAAAAAGCGCTTGCCGCAGGCGAGTCTGCCGCAAGAGAGAACACCGATTTTCACCTCACGCTGGCCGAAGCCAGCAAGAACAAGGTTATCGTCGCAGCTCTCGATGTGATTTACAGACACCCTGATGTGATGAGGTCTCTCGAGTACATCCGGGCCCGCGAAGGATCCAAGATGGCCGAGGACCACAATCCGATTATCCGGGCAGTGAGTAAGGGAGATGCCGAAGGTGCCCGGGAGGCCATGATCCAGCACATCAACAACGTGGTCGAGGACGTAAGAGCCTACTTACGAGCATTGGCAACCGAGGAGGGCCAGGGTGATGCAGGCAAGAGAGAGGATTTTGGATGCATGTGACGTCGAGACTTTCTTCGTGTGCAGTGACGTAGAAGAAGGAAAGCGTCTCGGCCTCCAGTTGATGAAGGAGTTCGGATTTCAGGATGCCGACGTAGTATCCTGTGAAATGGCCGGTCCAGGCGCCCGCCTGAGGATTCGCGGCTACGTGAACCGTCCGGGCGCTGCCTACACATGGCAGAAGGGAGGCGCTCCGGATGGCCGCTGAGGTTTCGACTCCAAAGAAGATCCTTCTTGTTCCGTTAGACCCCGTGCACGACGTAGGTGTGAAGCTTATCGCGAGAGCTCTCAAGGGGAGAGGGCACGACACCACTCTTCTCCCGCCCGATCTTTCGCCTGAAGAGGTTGTATCGAGGGCACGGGAGGCTTCTCCGGATTTTCTCATGGTTGGGCGTACCATAAGCTACGGTACTCCTGAACTGCTCGCTCGCTTTGCAGATATGTGCGACGCGTCGGGCTTGCGTTCAAAGGCCAAGTTGGTCGTGGGCGGGATGAGCATCCGCAAGGAAATGGCTCAAGAACTCGGGTATGACGCCGGGTTCGGGCCCGACACAACCCCCGACGAGGTAGCTGACTTTGTCGACGGGATAGAGGGCTCGCTCAGTGAGTCATCGACCTCTGCAACAAAACCCGACCTCACTAGAGGGTACAGCTATGATTTTCGCGATAGTGAGGTAGGTGAACTCTGCCTGCGCATAGCCAAGGACCTCCTCGCATGGGCAAATGCCAGAACCAGCCCCGGAGTGAAGCGGGCAGAGATCCGCGAGGAAATCGAGAGAGCCAGAGAAAGCGGCTCCTCGTCGTCCGTAAGTGACCTCCTCGCTCGTTATCGCTCATTGGCCGGCGGAGATGTGAAGAAGTGGTACGAGTCGGGACAACCCATCGCTCATACCAGGCCGCTGTCGCCTGAAGAGGCCGCGGTGTTCGACACCATGGATGCCGACGATTCTCTGCTTCCGCGGACGCAGGAGCCGCTTAGGCGGTCCAACGTGATTATGCAGTACGGCACTGGATGCCCCGTGATGGATGCCTATCACATCCGCCTTTCCCTCGCGTGGGGCGCCAAAGGCGCCGTTCACTTCGACCCATCTTGGGGAGCCAGGACTGAGGGCCTCTTGGAGGGCACGTGGAGCCACCAGCATGACGGCACCGTGCTGTCCCTTGATAACCTCAGGCTAATCAAGCGCGCCATCCAACCCGGAGCCCTCTGGCAGGTTAGAGCACATAGAGGTCTGAACACTCCGGAGACCGTTGTGCTCGCCCACCTGGCCGGAGCGGACCTCACTAAGATAAACATAGTGTACGGAAGCTTGGGCGCGGGGACCGATCCCGCGAGACTTGCTGTTGACGGCGTCGAATGCATGAGGCTAGCAGCGCAGTACGGATTGCCGTATGACGTGGTTACCAACGAGGAACTTTGTGGAGTTCCTGCGAGGAAAGCCTTTGCCGGCATGCTCATAGTTGCCGCGGCGGGATACCTCTTGGGAGGCCGGCCTATCCTGCAGCCTCTCTTCGCGGACTCGCCCGAAGCCCTAATCCACGGTTTCACCGAGGATAACCTGGTAGACTTCAATGCGGCAAAGATGATTGTCCTAAGAGAGATAGTCGACGCTCCGATCTGGCCCGGCGCTCCGGTCGGGTTCATGACCCAGACGCAGGACAGGTGTCAGTCTTCCACGATGACCGCTCTGCACGCTGCTTTGGGTCTCAGGCTGGGCGCAGCTGCGGTCACCATAGCTTCGTCAGACGAAGCCTACGCCGGAGGGCCCATTTCCGCTCAGGCCAGGGTCGACACTCTGAAGTCGGTTGCAGCGTCGCTGAAGTTCTTCGGATCTTCACAGATAGCGCCGACCGCTCGCGCCCGGGAGATGGCATCTCAACTCAGGGCCGGTATCCTCGATACCCTTGCGAAGGTCGCCGAACGGGGCGACTTTGTGGCGTCCCTGTATGAGGGGCTTCTTGGCGACAGGGAGGACGGAGCATATCCCGGCAGAGCAGGTAAAGACACTGTAACTCTCAAGGAGTAGGCGGACTTTCCGCGAGCGTGCGGTTCTTGGCGGTCGACGCGCCGCACGCTTCGCTTTTATCGCGCTTTGGAAGGCAGGTAGCCGCTGATGAGCCGGATACTCGGTATAGCCGGGACCGCAAAGAACACCGGGAAGACCACGACCCTTCAGGCCGTAGTCCGGTTTCTGCGCCAGCAAGGGGTAGGCGTTTTCCTCACCAGCATCGGATACGACGGCGAGGATACGGACACCGTGACCGGCCTCCCTAAGCCCAAGGTAGTCGTCGAGGAAGGCGATATGGTCGCGACCGCACTCCCATTACTTGAGGCATCGCCGGCCCGGTTTACGCGCCTGAAACCCGCGGGCGTCGTCTGCGCTTTAGGGCCAGTCTACTATGGAATCGCAGCCAGCCCCGGCAGAGTGGTGCTTGCGGGGCCGGTGAGCACCAAGGATGTCGCCGAGGTATGCCGCGTTGCGCCGCCCGACCGCACGATTCTCCTGGACGGGGCGTTCTCCAGGCTTGCCCCCATGGTTCTGGCCGATGCCCTCATCCTGGCAACCGGAGCGGCCCGGTCGCCGGATCCCAGCCGCATAGCGAGCGAGATAGAGACTTTGGCAACCGTTTTCGGCGTGCCGGCGTACGCGGGGAAGGAGAGCGCGGAGGGCAGTTCATTTTCCGATGCGGACCTTATTCGTTTTCCTGCGGGACTGTATGTTGACGGGCAGGATGAGGGGATTGCCAAAGAGGTTTCGGCGGCATTGGGGCTGGAAGACGGCCGAAAGCCCGCGACTTCCGGCGGAGCCGGTGCCGGTGAGCACGGTGTGTCCGGTGCGCCAGACAGATCTCGCACCGATGGCGTCGGGCCGAATGCTCCGGGGGTGAGCGTGCTCATCGACGGAGTCGTGAATCCGACCGTATTTGCGTCAATGGTCCGCAAGGTACGGGATGCTCTTTCAGCGAGCGGAGCCGTGAGCGGCCATCGCAGTCTTGAACGGCGCATAGAGTTTGTGTTGGCTAACCCTGTGTTTATGCTGCTGTCAGGTGAGATGTCGGAATGGAAAAGAGCCCTTGAGGGAGCCCGTCAGGATGGGTTCTGGGTGAGCGTCAGAAGGAAGCCTAACCTTCTGGGATTCACCGTGAATCCTTTCCGCCCTGAGTTCGACCCCATAAGGAACGCGTATTCGGCGCGTTACGTCGATGCGGCCGCCTACCTGGAGGAAATCCGGAGCTTAACCGGAGCGCGCTGTGCGGACATCGTCTATGAAGGCACTTCGGCGCTCGAGTCGTGGCTTACTGAAGCCGGGTTCGGTAAAGCCTAGAAGGCTTTGCCACGGTTCCTTAATTCTGTGTCGAACACCCCCGGGCACCGGACGGTTCGCCCAGGGGTGTTCGCCGTCTCCGTGCCGGGCTCTGACTGCGCCCTAGACCCCGGCTGCCAACTCCTCCGCGTCTCTTACAGCGTCTACCGCTTTTCGAGGTTCCTTGGCGTCTCCAATGACGTGCACTTCGCTGACTAAGCCGTCGATCCGTTCGGCAAGCCCTCGTTCAGGTTCAACGCCGAACGCCGCAATGAGCGTGTCGTAGCCTCTTAGCTCAATCCTCTGACCTTGTGAGTTGGCGCGGGCACCGTCCTCAAGGACTTCCACAATCTCCGTGTTCACCATCGTGTTGGCGCCCAGCGTCTTGAGCCGGGTAAGCAGGAAGAACCGCTGTGTCGCCTCTGCGTCTTTAGCCAGGTCATCCATCATCTCTACAATGGTGACTCTCTTGTTTTGATGGAGCAGCAGGTCGGCAGTCTCGCAGCCCACCGATCCTCCGCCCATAATGAGCACATTGTTCCCCGTAGGGACTTTACCTTCGAGCACATCGTTGGCGGAGAGCACGTGCGAAGCGTCTGCGCCGGGGATCTCCGGCTTCAAGGGCTTGCCTCCCGTGGCGATGATGACGACGTCGGGTTTCTCTTCCTTTACCAGCTGCGCCGTGACTTCCTGGTTCATCCTGATAAAGACTCCGGCCTTCAAGGCCTGCTCGGTCTGCCACCGTATGAGTTTCGCGAGCGGCTGTTTTTCCGGCGGCATGGCCGCTATCCTGAACTGCCCTCCAAGTCTGTCACCGCGTTCATAGAGAACGACCCTGTGCCCGCGCTGCGCCAGCAGCCTGGCAGCTTCCAACCCGGCCGGACCGCCTCCAACCACCATGATTCGCTTCTTCACCGGCGCTTCGTCAATCACAAATTCCCGTTCGTGCCCTACCGAGGGGTTCACCAGGCAGGACATGACCTGTGTAGGACCGTTCACGCCGCCCACGCACGCCTGGTTGCAGGAGATACAGGGCCTGATGTCCTCAAGCGCGCCTGCCGCCGCTTTGTTGGGAAGATCCGGGTCAACTATGGAAGCCCGTCCCATCATCACTATATCGGCCTTCCCGGACCGGACCACGGATTCTGCCATCAACGGATCGGTGATCCTGCCCGCGACCGCGACAGGTACCCCGGTGGCCTCTCTTATTGCGGCGGCATCCTCCACGTTAAGCCCCTCCGGCAGGCAGTAGTTGGGGATGATGTACGCTGTGGTGGCGTAGACGCCGGTGCTCACGTGAATCGCGTCCACACCCGCATCAGCGAGCATTTTGGCGATCACCAAGCTTTCCTGTATGGTGAGCCCGCCGATTACGCGTTCATTTGCGGACTGCCTGAAGAGGACGGGGTAGTCTCTGCCGCAGGCCCGCCTGACTGCCCGGATGATCTCGAGCGGAAAGCGCATCCGGTTCGATAGCATTCCTCCGTAGGCGTCAACCCGCTTGTTGGAATAGGGCGAAATGAACTGGTTTATGAGGTATCCGTGGGCGCCGTGGATCTCCACCGCGTCCACGCCGGCCGCCTTAGCCCTTGCGGCGGCTTCGCCGAAGGCTTTGACCAAAATCGAAATGTCCTTCTGGCTGAGTTCCTTGGGGATGCCGCCGCAAAGAGGGCAGGGAAGGGGCGATGCCGACACGGGCTGTACGCCCAAGGCCGATACGGTCTGCCTGCCGGGATGAAAGAGCTGAACTGACAGCTTCGCGCCGTGCTTGTGAACCGCTTCGGCAAGCCTCGCGAAGCCTTTCGCGTGGTGGTCGCTCCATAGGCCGAGTCCCTTCGGAAACGAAGAAGTGTTCGGCAGTACGGTCGTTGCTTCAACCGTGATTAGTCCGAAGCCGCCTTTCGCCCTCGCTTCAAGGTAGCCGATCAGTTTGTCGGTTACCTCACCTTGTTCGTTTCCGTAATCCGTTACCATGGGAGGAACGCCGAAGCGGTTCTTGAGCGTCATCCCGTTGATGGTGAGTGGCGAAAACATATGTTTAAGCATGAAGGAGTCCCCCTCTTTAGTGTTTCGTCCTGCTCGTGTGTAGTCTTCCTCAGGGGAGCCTCCGAAAGTCCCGTGCGATAATCCTGGGCTGTTGCACGTTGCGGTGCAATGCACTCCTATGCGCAATGCTTCGGAGTATCTGCTCGCTATGAGCAATGCTCCGGCCAACCTGCTCACTATGAGCAATAGTTACGATGTATTGCTTTCCTACGTGCAGAACTTCTCGGCTGTTGCACGTTGCGGTGCAATGCACTCCTATGAGCAATGCTTCGGCCAACCTGTTCACTATGAGCAATGCTTCGGCCAACCTGCTCACTATGAGCAATAGTTACGATGTATTGCTTTCCTACGCGCAGAACTTCTCGGCTGTTGCACGTTGCGGTGCAATGCACTCCTATGAGCAATGCTCCGGCCAACCTGTTCACTATGAGCAATACTCCGGCCAACCTGCTCGCTATGAGCAATACCCCCGGCCGACCACTATACGCAGGTCTAGCCGAGCCCTTTTATCGCTGATAGCGCCGATGCCAACGCTCTGTAGTCGGACAGTGAGTTGTACGCTTGAGCCGAGACTCTGACCAGCCTCCTCTTCGCGGACTCCCAGGCAATGACGGGGACCTCGATCCGGTAGTCGTGGAACAATCTTTCCTGAACCGCATCCAGAGTTCTTCCTGTGTACACTTGCGCCGGTTCTTCGAGAGGGAGGATCGGAACTGATGCCATTGACCCCAACATGTCTTCGGGACACGGCTCATCGGCGCTGAAAGCCTTGCACAGGAGGTTCTTCGCCGCCACTGCCAGCCGGCGGTTGCGTTCCATATGCTCGGCGATGCCGCCGGGATACAGCGACTCAAGGTAATCGATGCAATCACCCACAAGAATATACGGCGAGTAGTCGTCGGTCCCGGTCCAGTCGAACTCCAGGTGCAGGAAACTCTTGTCGATCCGGGTGGAGTTGGCGCCGTGGCTTATAACGAGAGGACGGACATCTTTCCGCTTGTCCTCTCTGATGAACAGGAAAGCAGAGCCTTTGGGCGCGCACAGCCATTTGTGGCAGTTGCCTGTGTAATAGGGCACTCCCATGGAAGCGATGTTCAGAGGGACCATCCCCGGTGCATGGGCGCCGTCCACCATAACATCGATTCCCCTTGAACTCATTTCGCGGACGATCTCTTCCACGGGGAAGAGGAGGGCTGTGGGGCTCGTGATGTGATCGATCAGGACGAATCTGGTTCTCCCGGTCACTCTGCCCATAACAAGGTCCATTACCTCATTTTTCGAGCGCACAGGGAACGGGACATGAACCGTGATTACCTTGGCTCCTGACTGCCGGGCAACGAGTTGCACAGCGTTCCTGCACGCGTTGTAGATGTGGTTGGTGATGATGATCTCATCGCCCGGGCGGAGGGCTAAGGAGCGGAGCACCGTGTTCACACCGGTAGTGGCGTTGGGCACAAAGACCAAGCCTTCCGGGTCGGCGTTCACCAGCCTGGCCAGCCTTTCTCGCGACGCGGCCAAGAGGCTGTCGATCTCCCGCTGGAAGTGCCTGACAGGCTGGCTTTCTATCCGGAGACGCAGTTGGTGCTGCTTCTCAATTATGGCTTTCGGCATTGCCCCGAAGGAGCCGTGGTTGAGAAACACAAAGTCAGGGTCAAGGTTCCATAGGTGCCGCTTGTCTGTATCGGCTGCCGCTTCATTCATGGCAAAACCTCCTCTGTCCGGATCGCTCGCCTCTCTCACTACAGTCTTCGCGGGCGACGTTGGCGGATCCCGGTCTCGCTACCCGTTGACGGTTGTTAGCTACAGTCAACGGGTGCCGTTTTCCTTCTCGGCTTTCTTACGTTTTGGCGCAGGGAAGACGGAGGCTCCGGGCGAAGGAAGCCACGTAACTCAACAATTCAGCTCTGTAATCATACGGGAGGCATCGACAGTGGAAGAGATGAGGGGAAAAATCGCGCTGGTGACAGGCGCATCGAGTGGTATCGGCAGGGCTGCCGCCCTGAAATTCGCAAAGGCCGGGTGCCGGGTGGCGGCTGTGGCGCGCAGCGCCGCTAAACTTGCCGAGTTGGCGGAAGAAGCCCTCAGAGAGGGATGGGAGATAAGGCCGGTCGCTGCAGACGTGACGGTGGAGGCCGATGCCGAACGGGCGGTGCGCGACACTGTGGCTGCCTTTGGAGGCATCGACATCCTGGTCAACGCTGCGGGCATCATCAAGAACGGCACCATTGAAAGCACGTCGCCGGAAGACTGGGACTACCTCATGAACGTGAACGTCAGGGCGCCCTTTTGCTTGACCCAGCAGGCTATGCCGTACCTCATAGAGCGGAAGGGAAATGTGGTCAACGTGTCGAGCGTCAACGGCTTGAGAGCGTTTCCGGGTGTGCTGGCCTACTGCGTGAGCAAGGCGGCTCTCGACCAGTTGACCCGCTGCGTTGCCCTTGAGATGGCGCCTAAGGGAGTAAGGGTTAATTCGGTCAACCCGGGGGTGACCCTCACGCAGCTGCATAGAACCAGCGGGATGGACGAAGAGACCTATCAGGCGTTTCTTGAGCGCAGCAAGACCACTCATCCCCTCGGCAGAGTAGGAAGATCTGAGGAGGTTGCCGACCTCATATTGTTCCTCGCTTCGCCCAGGGCGGGATGGATAACAGGCGCTTCCTATTCCATAGATGGAGGAAGGGGCCAGACCTGCCTAAGGTAGGTAAGCCGCGTTCCCACTCAGAGACTTACGCTTATCAATGTGAAGTAGGTCTTGACGTATCTGGCATGATTTACTATTATGTTTCTGGAAATTGCGAAAAGGCGCGCAACAGCCATTCTTCCCACAGAGTCCCATAAGTTCCCACAGGGAGGCGATTACGTGGAGTTCGGTGATCGGTTGAGGCGGATTCGGACCGCTCAAGGGCTCTCTCTACGGGAATTCGCGAGGCGAGTCGGAGTGTCCGGTTCGTACATATCTCAGCTTGAAGGCAATGAATGCAGGCCCTCATTCTCAGTGCTCAAGCGGATAGCGGAGGAACTGGGAACTGCAGTGAGCGTCCTTACCGAAGACCATCTGCCCGAGGAGTGGGTAGTGGTGAGGCAGAAGGACCGCCGCCGCATTGTTGTGGATGATCCCGCGTTCGAGGTTGAGTACGTGGCATTCACCGGACACCGGGATAAGTCCATGCAGTCATGTTTCGTCAGGCTCAAGCCCGGGGCCGACGGGCCCAATCCGGTGTTCACCCACGATCGCGAAGACATGATCTATGTCACCGAAGGAACCGTGGTGATCCGGTCAGGCGCAAACGAGTACCGGCTCTCCAAGGGCGAAGTGGGCTACTTCAACTTCCAGAGCCCCGAGTGTTTCAAGAATCCAGGTCCGGATGAGGCAGCGTTTTTCTGGGTAGTGTCGCCGTCCCGATAGGCAATCGGAGGGATGACCTTGGTAACCATTACAGTCTGTGTCGGGAGTTCATGTTTTCTACGAGGCGCTCCTGCGGTTATCGAAGGGTTTCAGAATCTCATCGAGCGGGAAGCACCGGGCAAAGTCCAGCTCAAAGGCAGCTTCTGTATGGAGCATTGCACAAAAGGCGTCTCCGTGAAGATCGGTGATGAGCTGTTTTCAGCCGTGCAGGCTTCGGATGTCGAGCGGATGTTTCGCGAGCACGTGTTGCCCGTTGTGAACCGGGAGAACGAGGTGTGAAAATGTCCATCATTGAAACTTTGAGATCCAAATGCCGCGACTGTTACAAGTGCCTTAGGGCTTGTCCGGTGAAGGCGATCAAGGTTGAGCGGGGCCCGGGCATCCATGAGGTTCACGCCAGCGTACATGAAGATTACTGCACTTACTGCGGAACTTGCCTCACAGAGTGCCCGCAGAAAGCCAAGAAGGCCAGAGTTGACACCGATAGAGTCAAGGAGTTCTTGCGACACGGCGAAAAGGTCGCTGCCAGCATAGCGCCATCCTTTGCAGCGTCGATCGAACACCCAATGAGGTTTGTGACGGCCCTCCGTAAGGCCGGTTTCTCGATCGTTCAGGAAACCGCCCTAGGTGCCGAGATGGTATCGGCCTATCACAGGGAGCTGCTTCTGGAGTCGCCTAAGAAGCCGTACATAGGCAGCGCCTGTCCGGCGGTGGTGAGCCTCGTTCAGAAGCACTATCCCGAAGCCATACCGTTCCTGGCTCCGGTGGTGTCTCCGGCGATCGCACACGGGAAATACCTTAAGCAAGTGACGCCCGGCGTGAAGGTTGTGTTTATTGGACCGTGTATCGCCAAGAAAGATGAAATCGAAGACCCTGCAGTGGCAGGGGCGGTAGATGTCGCTCTCACATTCCAGGAGGCCCTCGACTGGCTGAAAACCGAGGGTATAAAAGTGGCGAAGTGTGCGGTGGGGAAGTTCGACGGGCCGCTCCCGTCGAAGGCCCGGCTCTATCCCACCGACGGCGGATTCCTCTACGCCACCTGTGACGGTGGAATCATGGACAGGAACCGGCTGTCGGTTTCAGGTATGCAGGCAGCGATCGAGACCATCAGGCATTTTCTCCGCTGCAAAGAGCTTCCTCAATTGGCAGAACTGCTTGCTTGTGATGGAGGCTGCCTAGCCGGGCCGTCGGCTGTCACCGGTCGCGACCTCTACGAGAAGCGGAGGATGCTCCTGGCCTACCAGGAGGAATCGGCAAAGGCCGATCCTCCGGGCGAGCCTCAGGATTACGCCAGCCTCTTGCCTCGCGAAGCGCTGAAAAGAAGTTTCCGCAACCTTAAGGTCCCCGTGAGCCAACCTTCAGAGAAAGAACTCAGGGAGATCTTGGAGAAGAGCGGCAAGTACGGGCCCGAAGATGAACTCAACTGCGGCGCTTGCGGGTATTCATCCTGCAGGGATAAGGCGGTTGCCGCCTTTAACGGTATGGCAGACCCCGTGATGTGTATCCCGTTCATGAGGCAGCGAGCGGAATCCATGGCCAACGTCGTGGTGAGCGCCACGCCTGACGGCATCATAGTCACGACGCTTGACGGCACTATCGTAGACATGAACGATTCGGCGGAGCTCATCACCGGCCGCAGCAAGAAGAGCAGTATCGGTTTGCGGGTAGCCGAGATTATGGACGCCACGTCCTTTAACGAGGCTGCCAGGACCAAGGCCGATTCCCGCCGCGAGACAACGATAGGCAATTTCGTAGTGGACGAGCAGGTCCTGTATGTGCCGGACCAAAAGCTGTTGGTAGCAATTTTGATGGATATAACCGAGCCGCGGAGGCAGATGGAGCGACGGATGCGTGTGGCTGAAGAAGCCATTCAAAGGGCCACTCAGGTTATTGAGAAGCAGATGGCGGTTGCGCAGAAGATAGCCGGCGTACTCGGTGAGACGACGGCGGAAACCAAGATTTCGCTCACTGCTCTCATCAATGTAATAGGAGAGGAGATGCCGTCAAGTGACACGACTAAGAGCGGAAGTGGCGGTAGCTCAACTCAATAAGCACGGCGAGGAGCTCTGCGGCGATTTCGTCGAGGTTGTTCACGACCCGCCGACAATGGTGGTTATGTCGGACGGCCTCGGGAGCGGCGTAAAAGCTCATATACTCGCTTCTCTTACATGCAAGATGGCGTCGACCATGCTGAAGGGCGGCCTGGAGCTGTCCGACGTGATCGAGTCGATGTCGAAGACGCTGCCGGTCTGCGAAGTCCGCCATTTGGCGTACAGCACCTTTTCCATACTCCGGATCATGCCCGACAACACCGCCTATCTGGCCGAGTTTGATAATCCCAATGTGTTCTTCGGCAGGGGCTCGGAGCTCATACCGCTGGAGCGGGAGGTCCGTGAGTACGGCGGTAGGGCTGTAAAGGAGAGCCGGTTTGAGGTAAGAGACGGCGACTGGATAGTCCTCGTCAGTGACGGTGTCCTGCACGCCGGAATCGGCGGCATCTGGAATCTCGGATGGGGTTGGGAGCGCGTTGGCGAGTACCTTTGCCGGATCGCTCCTCACGAAGAAGAGGCTCACTCGTTCGCGCAAGGCCTCTTGGAAACCACCCGCAAGCTCTACGCCGGCAAGCCGGGAGACGATGCTACCGTCTGCGCGGTCAGGATTAGGGCGCCAAGGTCTCTGACGGTGCTCGTGGGACCGCCCGTCAAGAAATCGGACGACGCGCGGGTGGTCAAGGAGTTCATGGGGCGGCCCGGTAAGAAGGCGGTATGCGGCGGCACTACGAGCCTGATGGTCGGCCGCGAGTTGGGGAAGAAGGTCGAGGCCAATCTCGGCTCTCTTAGGTCCTCAACGCCCCCGACCGGGCATATCGAGGGAATCGACCTTGTTACCGAAGGCATACTCACGCTGACTAACGTGCTGGACATGATGAGAAACGGATTGCCGTCCAGGCAGCGGTTGCGATACAGGGTGGACGGGCCGAGCAGGATGGCCGACCTCTTGATTGAGGCCGACGAGATCCACTTCATTGTAGGCAGAGCAATCAATCCTGCACACCAAAGTCCTGATCTGCCGGCCGAGCTGGTGCTCAAGAGCAAGGTTGTGGAGGACATCGCCCGGCTCCTCTCCGGATACGGTAAGGAGGTTACCGTTGACCAGTACTGACCCTGGTTAGTCGCGTTCAAATGTTGGATTCAACCATGAGCCCCGCCTCTATCCTCGGCTGCGGGGCTTCCTTTTTCCGGAGAAGGAATTATCCTCGGCCCATGTTGAAAAGACAACGTTGAACGGTATCGGAAGTGACAGAGAAATGACAGCCCGCAAAGGAGCGCTGATAATGAGGTACGACTTTGACACGGTCATAGAACGCCGGAACACTTACAGCAGCAAATGGGACAATATCCGGTCGCTTTTCGGCTCCGACGATGTTCTTCCCATGTGGGTGGCCGACATGGACTTCCGGATCCCGCAGCCCGTCATTGACGCGGTCTCAAAACGCATTGAGCACCCCATTTTCGGCTATACAAGGACAAGCGCGGAGGCCATCGGTTCGGTTGTGGAACGGCTGGAGAGGAAGTACGGGTGGAAGGTAGATCCTGAGGCAGTGCTAATAACCCCGGGCGTCGTCCCTGCGGTGAACGCGGCTGTCAGGACGTACGCAGGTGAAGGTGGGGCGGTAGTGGTCCAGAGCCCTGCATACCCTCCTTTTTGGGCGACCGGTCCAAACAACAAGGTGCGCACGGTTTCTAACCTTCTCCTGAAGAAGGGCGACCGCTATGAAGTGGACTTTGAGGACCTTGAGAAAGGCTTTCGCGAGAGCGGAGCCAAGGCGTTTATCTTATGTAGCCCCCACAATCCGGTGGGAAGGGTCTGGACTCGCGATGAGCTAAAGAGAATGGGCGACATAGCGCTCAAGGCCGGTGCTACGGTCATCTCCGATGAGATCCATTGCGAACTCGTATTCAAGGGCCAGAAACATATACCCTTCGCGTCCGTATCGCCGGAGTTTGAGGCCAGTTCGATTACTTGTTTCGCCCCCTCCAAGACGTTCAATATCGCGGGTATGCACTGCTCCGTAGCCATTATCCCGGATGCCGACCTCCGAAAGCGCTTCAATGACGCGCGAGCGGGTATAATGGGGTCGCCCGATTTCCTGGCGATAGCGGCTATGGAAGCGGCTTTCAGGTACGGCGACGAGTGGCTTGAGCAGGTCATGGATTACGTTGAAGCGAATCTGAACTACCTTCTTCGATATTTCGAGGAGCGCATACCTCGCATCAAGCCCGTTAAGCCCGAAGGAACCTACCTTGTGTGGCTGGATTGCCGCGGCTTGGGGATAGACGACCCCAAGGAGCTGCACAAGTTCTTCAACGAAAAGGCCAAAGTCGGTATGAACGCAGGCTATACCTTTGGACCGGGCGGAGAGGGCTTCATGCGGATGAATATCGGATGCCCGAGATCGCTGTTGGACGAAGGGCTGCGGAGGATTGAAGCCGCGGTGAACGCGCTGTAGGATGCTCTCTAGGACGCTCTCGCACATACTATCTTGGTATAGCGGCTTTGTGTAGATGCGGATGAACGGATACTATACGGTAATCACACCGGGAACGGAGCGGATGCATGTGTCTCCTATATACCTCTACAACACTCTGACCAGAGGGAAGGAGGAGTTTAGGCCCATAACGCCGGGCAAGGTCGGGATGTACACGTGCGGCCCCACCGTTTACCAGTACGCTACCATCGGCAACCTGCGCTCATATGTTTTCGCCGATGTCCTAAGGCGCGTGCTCCAGTACAACGGCCTAAAGGTCAAGATGGTGATGAACATCACCGACGTGGGCCATCTGGTTTCGGACGCCGACGAAGGCGAGGACAAGATGTTGGTTGCCGTCGGTCGCGAGAAAAAGACTCCGTGGGAAATCGCCGAGTACTACACCGAGGTGTTCATGAAAGATTCGGCGCGCCTCAACATATTGAGACCTACCGTGGTGAGCCGCGCAACGGAGCATATCCCGGAAATGCTCGAGATGGTGGTTGAGCTGGTTGAGAAAGGCTACGCTTACGAGACCAGTGACGGCATCTACTTCGACATATCCAAGTTTCCGCAATACGGCCGGCTGTCGGGCGTGAATCTAGAGGAACAGCTGGCGGGCGCGCGGGTTCAAGAGAACCCCGAAAAGAGACACCATGCCGACTTTGCCCTCTGGAAGAAGGCGCCTAAGGAACACATCATGCAGTGGGATAGCCCCTGGGGCAGGGGGTATCCCGGTTGGCATATAGAGTGCTCCGCTATGGGAATGAAGTACCTGGGCGAGCAGTTTGACATCCACACAGGCGGGGTAGATCACATACCGATCCACCACGAGAATGAGATAGCTCAGGGAGAGAGCTGCACCGGAAAGATTCCCGCCCGTTACTGGCTGCACGGCGAGTTTCTCCTCATCGACTCCGGAAAGATGTCAAAGAGCCTCGGCAACACCTATACGATTGATGACCTCATCGCCAAGGGCTTTGAGCCCTTAGCTTTCAGGTATTTCTGCTTTTCGGCACACTATCGAAGCCACCTGAACTTCACATGGCAAGCGCTTCAGAGCGCCCAGTCGGGACTATATTCGCTGAGGCGGCTCATCTCGAAGTCGATCCGCGAGAGCGCCGCCGGCGACGCTGCAGAGCGGGCTGCCGCGTTTAGCAACAGCTTCCTTGAGGCAGTAAATGACGATCTGAACTTGCCCAGAGCAATCGCGATCGTCTGGGAGGCCGCTCGAGCGAACCTTGGATCTGAGCTGCGGCGCCTGGTCGAAGACTTTGACCGTGTCTTGGCGCTCGACCTATTGACAGGTTCTACCGGGGAAGAAACGGTCCTGGCTCTATCCGAGCTGCCGCCCGAGGCTTTGGCCCTCCTTGAGGAGCGCAGGAGAGCAAGAGAAGCTAGGGACTGGGCGAAGTCCGACAAGCTAAGGGAAGAGCTGAAGGATCTGGGGTTTGCCGTCAAAGACGTCAAGGGCGGCTATGAGGTAACCCGCATTTCCTAATACAGTGAAGAGTCACGGTGTACACTGCCGCCCCTTGCCCCGCACGGGATCGAGGGGCGGCATCTATGTCGTGACGCGGGCTAACAGATGTCGGCGAACGTGACGCAGTCTATCACAGGGGGGCACGAGTCCCAGGTCTTGCCTGCCGTGAACAGCACTCTTGCTGCCACAGCCCGTGCCGGAGCGAGATCGGTAAGGTGTACGTGAGAGTTCCAGAAGCCTCTGGAAATGTCGGGAGTATGGCCCGCTTCAATGAACACATGAAGACCGGTTCCCAAGTCGGTGCCGAAGGCATCCAGCCAGCGCACCTGAACTACCACCGGACCTTTGGCTTCCTCCCATACTCCGATCTGGAATGAAAGCTCATACCTGTGCCTGGGCGAGACCTCCACATCCTGATAGAGCACTGCGGGATCGCAGGATTCGTCTCCTCCGAGCGAGACTGCCCGGCACCCTGTGAAAGCCTTGTCGGGCCCGACCAAAACTGCGTTGTACGACGTCCAGTCGTCGGGAGGGCACCCTGTGTCTCCCGACTCGAAATCGCCGTTCACTATGAGGTTTCCTTTGCGCAGCAAGGGCATTCGCACCTCCTCACTCAATCTTGCGGAAGAGGATGTCATCCAAGAGGACGGCGTCCCCTGACGATGTAAAGGACACCCTCGCTCTCCTGGCACCTAACGGAGCTTCCTCTGTGATTCCGGTGTACAGAACCCACTGGCCGTCACAGGCGGAGCTTATGGCGTTAACCACTATGGCGAGTCCTGTACCCAAATCCATATTGTCGTCATCGAGCCAGTGTACTTCCGACACCAAGTTCACCGTGCACTCAGCAAGCCCCGCCACGTTGAAGTTCAGTTCGTAGGTGTTGCCGGGAGAGACTGGGACATCCTGATAGATTGCCGAGACGAATTCCGTCCCGTTGTCGCCCAAGAGTGCCGAGCCGACGCCGGAATGGGAGAACCTTGCAGTTGCGGCAACGTTGGAGCGTATTAACGACGGCGTGCTCTGCGGGCAGTTCCAGAACTCAAGTGCAAGCTCGAAGCCCGGGTTTTGAATGAGATTTCCTCGCGGGTGAGAGAGCATTTTCGTAGCGCACCTCCTTGACCTTTCCTATAGGTCAACAAAGATCACGTCATCGAGAAGAAGGTAGTTGCCGTGAGAGCCCGGAGATTTCTCGAAGATGATGCGGGCGGCAGCGGTTCCGAAAGGAGCAGGCTCGGTCACTACAATCACCGTTTTGTACGCGCCTTTGTCGGCGCACCCAAGAGTCTCGGACTGTACGCGGATGGGCACGCACCCAAGGGCCGAGCCGAGGTCGGCACCTACGGAGTCAAGGTAGCGGACGTCTACCGTGAGGTCGCCCGGGTCTGCCTCGAACGCCGAAACCGCGAACTGCAACTTGTAGGTAGAGAGAGGAAAGGCCCGGACATCCTGAAACAGAGATGCCGGACAGGTATTGTCTTCCTTTCCCAATGCCGCCGCCACGAGCCCCTCGTGCTGGCGCCCTCCCGTCTCAAGACTCACGTTGTCCGCGCCGAGCCAGAATGCCAGCCCCTGCTCAAATCCTCCGTTTTGGACCTCGTTCATGCGTTTCTCGGCAAATAGCATTTTGTTCCCCCCCTAATAAGGCCCGTGATCGAATCAGCACAGCATATTCAAGGAGACATATGCAGGTTACGGAATGCGCCCCTAGGCTTTGTGTCACCAAGAAGCGGCTGCCACATAAGATGTTGACGCTATCCAACTTTTTCGGGGGAGGTGCCGCTGGTGGCGGGTGCCGGAATTGGCTGCGGGTTTGACTGGTCTTGGCTCATAATCCTTCTTCTCATCATCCTGATCCTCTGCCTATTCTGCAATCCTTGCTGATAGGGCTCTTGCTGATAGGGGAGCCGGCGGGCCTTTGAGCCCGCCTTCTTCCTTTCTCCGCCCAGGTTGCCCGCTTTACGTGCTTGGCGTTACAATGGAACAATCACTGAACCGGAGGTCCTCGAGATGAAGATCGGTATTGTAGGCAGGCCCAAATCGGGGAAGACGACACTTATGCGGCTGCTCACCCAGTCTAGGGGAGACAACCCTCAGAAGGCGTCGTCCGCGACGGTAGGCGTCATGGAGGTACCCGACGAGAGAGTCGCCTGGCTGAGCCGCCTATTCAACCCCGAGAGGACCATCTACGCCCGCATGGACATCCAGGATGTTCAGCCCCACAAGGGCCAGGAGTTCTTGAACGCGATTCGCCCCATGGATGCGCTGGTGGCGGTCATCCCTGCCTTCATGGATCAAGATTCTGCGGCTTCATTCATCGACGACCTGGAGACGGAGTTCTTTGTGGCCGACCTCTCTTCCGTCGAGGGGCGGCTGGAGAGGCTGAGTTCCAACAAGGCCAAACCCTTGTCCATGGCCGAAGTACCCTTCCTGCAGAAGTGCAAGGAAGCTCTGGATGACGGCATCCCTCTCTCCAAGATCACGTTTGAGCCCCACGAGACGGATTTCGCGGCCAACTTCGCTTTCTTCACTGCCCGGCCGATCATAGTGGCGGTGAACGTATCCGAGAGTTCGCTCCTCTCCGGAGACTATCCCGGAAAAGAATCTCTTACGGCCAAGGCCGAGAGTATGGGCTATCCCGTAGTCGTCTTCTCGGGTGAGGTGGAGCCTGAGATAGCAGCGCTGCCCGAAGAAGACCGTCTGGCATTCTTGCGCGAGTACGGCCTCACTGAGCCCGGGGTCGCGCGTATTGCGAGAGCATGCTACGAATACCTTGGACTTATCTCCTTCTTCACGGTTGGCTCCGATGAAGTGAGGGCATGGACTATCACCCGGGGCATGAACGCAAGAGAGGCCGCCGGCAAGATCCACTCCGACCTCGAAAAGGGCTTCATCAGGGCGGAGGTTGTATCTTACGAGAGCCTGAGGGAGTTCGGGTCCGTTAAGGCCTGTCGCGATAAGGGACTCTTTCGCCTAGAGGGAAAAGACTATGTCGTCAAGGACGGAGACATACTCAACATCCGCTTCAACGTCTGACGCGGCGCCCGTCACGCCCCGCAGACCTGGTTTTTTCCGAGTTTCTTGGCTTTGGCGTTGGCTTTTTCGACTTTTGATATGAGAACCTCAAGATCTTTCCCGTCTTCATCTGAACTGGCGACTCCTATTGAGACCGTCACGGGATAGGGCCAGTGCGCGGATTGGGCCTCGACAGCGCGGCAAATGGCCCCCGCTTTATCCAGAGCCTGCTTCTTTCCGCAGCCCGGCAAGATGATCATGAACTCGTCACCGGAAAGCCACCTGGCCACGAGTTCGCCGGGGGCGGTGGCTGCCGAGATCGTGCCGCCCAGCTTCCTTATCATCTCATTTCCGCCCGCGTATCCGAGGTTGTCGTTGTAGGTCCTTAAGTTGTCGCCGTCGGCAAACAAGATTCCGAGCGGGCCCTCAGTTTCTTCTCTTTTGGACAGGTATTCTTTTATGAAGTGTTTTGCCGCTCGCTGGTTGGGAAGGCCCGATACGTCGTCAGTGTAAGCCAGCCGGCGGCTTACCTTCAGCATCTCCACGGTTTCGCGCACTCGCTCCACCAAAAGGCGTATAAGCGTCTTCATCTGAGCGCCGCGCGCTCCCGCTTGAGATTGGAGGGAGTCGACAAGCAGCGGCCAGATCTCCAAAAAGACGTTCTCCAGCCTCTTGCCTCTGCAATAGCAGGTTACTACGGCATAACGCACACGGGACAGCGTGCCGTCTGCCTTCAACGCCTCAATGAGGCTGTCGGCATGTGACAGGCCGGGCAGGACCGTGCAGAACTCGTCGCCGCCAAGCCTGTAGACCCGGCTTCCCGCAATGTTGAGGGCGGACGTCGCCTTCACGATAGAGGCGGCCACTTCCTTTAGGATGCGGTCTCCTTCTTCCCGGCCGAAGTCAGCGTTGACTCTTCCCAGCCCTTTCACGTCGAAGCCTGCTACCGCGAGCCTATCGGTCGTTGATGGCCCCTGTAAGTCGTCTATCAGTGACAAAAGATTGGGAAGACCCGTCATCGGATCTTCTCCAATGGAGGGCCAAAGTTTTCTCGACTCTCGAGTCTCGGTCACGGGATTCACCCCCGCAACAGGCGTTAGATGATTCCGCTTATCCTCAGGATAGATTTAGGCATCTCCATCCTGACCGTCTTGAGCGGGTCGACAACTTGGGATATCTGAAGGTTGCCTTTGACTGATAGGAGCGCCAGGCAGTCTTCCGGCGGGTACCCGGTTTCGCTTACCATGATGTCCAGTGCGCGGTGAACCACTTCGTGTGCTGCCTCGTCGAGCGTCTCTGCCGACCAGATCGCGTAGTACGCGCCTTTAGTCTCGACAACGGGGCAAGGGAACGAGCGGCCTTTCAGCAGGCGAATGCTTACGGTGACTCTGCCTGCAGCCTCCACGCCGCAGACAAGTACCTCTCCGTCTCCCATAAGGGCGTGCAGGTCGCCCATGGCCAGAAGTGCTCCCGGAACCTCCACGGGAAGGTACACGGTGGAACCTTCGCCTATGACTTTGGTGTCCATATTGCCGCCGTGCGGTCCGGGAGTACCCGTCGGCACCGCGCCCTCCGCCGGAGCCGTGCCTATGACGCCGATCATCGGCTTCGTCTCAAGTATTATCCCGGTCCGGAAATGGGCGAGGCCGTTCTTGATGGGCACGATTTGAGTCGAGGAGGAGCTTATGCGGTCGCCGGCGGCCCCCAAATCCGGTACCGCTATCATAGTTCCCGGGCCGGTGATCTCGAGGTTCGTTATGTCTACCGCCAGTGTGTCTCCTACTTCGGCTCCTTCTATGTAGAGAGGCCCCGTGGCAGGGTTGATCCGGTCCCAACCCACAGACTCGTATCTGTCGTGTTCAGTTTGGATCTGCCCTCCGAAGCAGTCCAGTGTCTCAAAGATCACTACATCTCCGGGACACGCTCTCATGACGGGAGGGTTCTTGCTCGAGAACTCGTATATGACCGTGTCCGGTCTCGCCTCCAAGGTCTTGACCTCGGGATCGGGCAGTTTCGACACGACTTATCATCTCCTCGGTTCTACAGTATCTTCTTTGCGCCTCGCAAAGGCTCACGGGCTACTTCTAGGTGCGGCGGAGGAATCCTTTAGAGCAGTATAGAATAGTGTCCGAAGTCCAGTCCAGCAGCATTTCAGCATTTCAATGAGGAGAAGCCCGTGCAGATAGCGTCCTTATCCAGTTCAAGTACTAGCGGTAATTCGTACGTCGTTTGGGATGACGGGTGCCGCCCTATCCTCGTCGATTGCGGAGTCCCCATACGTCGCCTTGTGTCGTCGCTTAACGAATTCGGCATCCTGCCCGAAGACGTGGCAGGCATTTTCATAACGCACGAGCACTCCGACCACGTTAGAGCTATGTGCCTCGTTACCCCTTTGGCGCAGAAGTACCGGATACCCGTGTACGCGGCGCCGGGGTTCTGGGATTGGTACTCATCCTACTCGTGCAGGTTGGATAAAGACTTGATGCGGACCATCAAGGCAGGCGAGGTTGTACAGGTGTCAGGTGCCAGCGTTAAGGCTTTCCGTAAGCCCCACGACGCTTTAGAACCTTTAGGGTTTGTTGTCGAGTGCGGCGGAGAAGCCGCGGGATTCGCCATGGACTTAGGTCACGTGACCCAAGAGGTTGAGGACTGCCTTACGGGACTCGACCACCTTGTCTTCGAGTCCAACCACGATGTCGACATGGAGAAGAATTCCGGAAGGCCGTGGCACCTCATTAGGCGCGTGCTAGGCAGACTGGGCCACCTGTCAAATGACCAGGCAGCTGAGGCCCTTTCCCGGATAGTCACTTCGCGAACTCGCCAGGTGATACTCGCCCACCTGAGTACCGAGTGCAATACTCCGGAGATCGCCAAGAGAGTAGTCTCCCAAAGTCTTAAGCGATCCGGCAAGAGTCCGTCCGTACATGTAGCTCCTGCAAGAGAGATAGCTTTATTCAGATGAGCTCCTTCAGCCGTCTTGTATGAATACCATATGATTGTTTCAAGTTCTCTAATTGACAGTGGGGGGTGACAACCTTAGAATCTTGATTGGTTCGTCTTTTGGGTGGCGAGCTATTTCCTCCGTCTGTACGAGGGGTTGTTCTTTACCTGAAAGGGGGCTGGGAATGGAAATGCAGGCGTTGGGCCGGCACATTCTGGCAGAGGTCTACGGGTGCGAGTTCAGCGTACTCAACGACCTCGACAAGATCCGAGAGATCTTGGTCAGTGCGGCTATCTCCGCCGGTGCGGAAGTCAGAGAGACAGCGTTTCACAGGTTCTCTCCACAGGGCGTGAGCGGTGTAGTGGTTATCTCAGAATCCCATCTTGCCATCCATACATGGCCTGAGTTGGGATACGCGGCTCTCGACGTGTTCACTTGCGGTGAACGCGTGGACCCGTGGGTAGCGTTGGAGGCGGCGAAAGAGGGCTTTGGGGCAACGTCGGTCAAAGCTGAAGAAGTAAAGCGAGGCTTGATGGAAGCCCAACCTCGATGCGCCGGTTAGCAAAACTCTCTTAAGAAAGGTGATTTTTATTTTACCGAGAAACGGTAAAGACGAGGACCACACAGTGAACGAATAGGCCCTGCCGCCGAAGAAGCGCCAGGGTCTATTCATTTACTGTGGCTGAAGGTTTTCAGGCAGTGCGGGAGAGAACTATTAGAGCCTGGAACCCAAAAGCAGCTCCTACATATGAGGAGGAAAGCGAAATGGATGAAAGGCTGACTCTGCTGAAAGAGATCTCGGAGCTTCCAGGCGTATCGGGGTTCGAGGACGACGTGAGGGCGTACATAAAAGCCAAAATGGCAGGGCTTTCGGATGTAGAGAGAGATAACATCGGGAGCATTATCTGCCGGAAGAAAGGTTCGTCCGACAAGCCGCGGATCATGTTGGCCGGCCACATGGATGAGATCGGCATGATGGTCACTCTCATCACCAAAGAAGGGTTCTTGCGCTTTCAGACGCTGGGCGGATGGTGGGAGCAGGTTATGCTGGCCCAGCGAGTCTGTGTGAAGACTAGGTCAGGAGATGTGTTGGGCGTCATCGGCTCAAAGCCGCCCCACATCCTGAAGCCCGATGAGCGCAACAAGGTTGTGCAGAAATCGGACATGTTCATCGATATTGGAGCTTCCAGCAAGGAGGATGCCGAAGCCATGGGAGTCACCCCGGGCGATCCGGTGGTGCCGGTGTCCCCGTTTGCCGAGATGAAGAACCCTAAGTATCTCTTGGGTAAGGCGTGGGACAACAGGCTTGGGTGCGCCATTTTCATGGAGGTCATAAAGAACCTGCAAGGCAAGGAGCATCCTAACACGGTATACGGAGTTGGCACAGTCCAGGAGGAAACCGGGCTCCGGGGTGCTACAACCAGTGTGGCCGCAGTTGAGCCTGACATAGGGTTCGCCCTCGAGGTCGACATTCCCGGCGATACGCCCGGGGTCAAAGAGCACGAAGCTCAGGCAAAATTGGGGAAGGGGCCGAGCATTCTGTTGTACGACTCCTCCATGATAGGGCATAGAAGGCTCCGGGATTTCGTGATGGATACGGCGAAGTCGATAGGGATCAATCTGCAGTTCAACGCCATGCCCGGCGGGGGAACCGACGCGGGCCGGATCCACGTTTACAAGATAGGCGTTCCGAGCCTGGTGGTGTGTGTGCCGGCAAGGTACATCCACAGCCACGCAGGTATAATACATAGGGACGACTTCGATGCGGCCGTCCTTCTCATGACCGAGGTAGCCATGAGACTGGACGCGAGCGCCGCCGAGGCAATCAAAGGAGAGTAGCATCGTGGTAGAAAGAACGCTGGTACTGTTGAAGCCGGACACGGTAGCACGAGGCCTGTGCGGGGAAGTCATTGCCAGGTTCGAGAGGAAGGGCCTCCGGCTTGCAGGGATGAAACTCATGCAGGTAGACGAGGCATTGGCGAAGAGACATTATGCCATGCACGAAGGCAAGCCCTTCTTTCAGAGCCTCATTGAGTACATAACGGCCCTTCCGATTGTGGCCATGGTATGGGAAGGACCTAACGCCATCTCTAACGTGCGCCAGATTATGGGGGCTACTGACCCGTCAAAGGCGTCTCCCGGAACTATCCGCGGCGACTACGCTTTGGACATATCCAACAATCTCGTCCACGGGTCAGACTCTGAAGAGTCTGCCAAGCGGGAAATCGCCCTGTTCTTCAAGGACGGCGAGGTACTGACTTGGGAGCGCCCTCAAGAGAAGTTCATCACCGGCTAGAGACCGTGTAGGGAGAAAATGGCAGCAAAGGGGGCCGCGGCGACCTAGCGGCTTAAGGAGCACTAGTCTTACGGCGCGGCGGCCCCCGTAAAGGGCCGTGTATCGGAGGGACAACCTTGGGCGAGACAGCGCGGGTTTACGTGGGGACTGCCGGCTTCAGCTACAAGGATTGGCGCGGTCCGTTCTACCCGGAGATCATGAAGCCCGCCGAGTTTCTTGGGTACTACAAAGAGAAGTTCCCGTGTGTCGAGATTGACTTCACTTACTACCGGCAGCCCGCGCCGAAGACCATGGAGAGCATGGCCAAGCGTGTGGGACCGGACTTCCGCTTCACGGTTAAAGCTCACAGGACCATCACTCACGAAATACCCGAAGGATCGGGTATTGACAGGGAGATCGCCACGTTCGCCGAAGGGATCGCGCCGATGTCAGATGCCGGCGTGCTCGGCTGTATCCTCTACCAATTCCCTTGGTCGTTCAGATACGACAAGAAGAACCTCGATTTCGTCAACTCGCTGAGGCACCGCCTGCCTATGGCTCCTGCCGTTGTTGAGTTTAGGAACGTTTCATGGGCGCGCGAAGACGTCTACCGTTCCCTTGAGGAATCGGGAACGGGGTTCTGCTGCGTTGACGAACCGAACTTGCGGGGGCTTTTCCCAAGAGTATCGCAGGTCACCTCAAAGGTCGCGTACTTGAGGTTTCACGGGCGGAACGCTGCGAAGTGGTTTAACCATAAGGAAGCTTGGGAGAGGTACGACTACCTCTACACAGACGAGGAGATGGCTTCGTGGCTCCCAAAGATTGAAGATATGGAATCGCAAGCCGACGAGGTCTATATCCTGTTCAACAATTGCCACCGCGGGCAAGCCGCTGTGAACGCGCTAAGGATGCAGGAACTCTTGGTACATTATCCGGACTCTAGATAGCTGCGACCGAGAGATAATACAAGGTCAGGATGACCATGAACCCCGCAAATACGGGCCAGTTTCTCTTGCACACCCGGGGCATCCCCACACCGTAGTACTGGCACGTGAGCACCTGACAAAGGTGCAGCGGAGAGAAGAAGTACGCCGTAAACGAGCTCCCGTAGATTAGGGCCGTGTAGCCCATCCGGAGGGCGGGAGAACCCGCTGCAGGGACGAAGATGGGGATAAGCACGCTAATGGTTGCAGTCTGCGACGCGTTGGCGTAACCGAAGGCAAGCGGCACGAGAAACGCTAGGAGCGCGGGAGACACGCCTTTCGATGTCGCCTTATCTACCAGGTCGCGGAAAACCGGTGTCAGTTCCACAAACGACTTGAACGCCATAATCCAGAACATCGCGACCGCTTGCTCCAGGTTTGACCCTTCGACCAACTCCCTTAGGGTAGGAAGGCTGCGCTTTTCCCGCAAAGCAATGAGAACGGCCGCGCCGGTTCCGATGAGAAGGGCCATCCACAAGGGGAGGCTAAGGGCTAGTCCGAGAGCAAGAGCGAGGAGGAGCGGCGCTCCGCCGTAAAGGAATCCCAACAAACCTCCCCACCGGGAGAGGGGCTGACCGGCAGGTTCCGCGTGTTCTGAGGGAGTCTCGGCAGCCGGCTCACTCTCCGCCGTTGCTGCAGCCTCGGACGCGGCTCGCGACTTCGCGACCTTGCCCGGGCTCTTTGGGGTCTTCCTGAGATGTGTCAGGTAGCCTACTCCCCACAGGACCAGTGACATTGGCCACATCCTGACGATTAGCTGGGGCACCGTGAATCCGGTGAGCTTTGAGGTGAGGATGAGGCTAGTCGAAAAAGGAAAGACGAAGAACATCCCGTGACGGAAAACCAAGTTTGCAGCGGCCTTCGTGTCCGGAGTCAGTCCGAGCGGCTCGCCGAGTTTGTCTACCAGCGGCGCAGATAGTGCGGCGCCTCCCAGGACGGGCATCGTTCCCACCAACGCCGGCACCGCCATGATGGCGGCCTTGACATTCCCCAGGAAAGCCGTGAGCCCCTCAACGGCCTTGTCGAGCAGTCCCGAGCACTTCATGAAAGTCGAAAACACCCCTATGGAGAACACAGCCGCAGCCAGCTCCAGCGTCGTCCGCTCAGAAAAAGCGCGCCAGAAGACGAGGAGCACTTCCTTTGCCGGAATGCCTGAAGTCAGGGCCATGATGGCTGTAGCGATGAACATCACAAAGGATAGCCGCACGCCCCTGATCGATAGATAGATGAGCGAAGAAAATGCCAGGATAACCCCAACTAAAGCCACCGGCTTCACCCCTCTAGGAGTCGATATCCGATGATCCTCTCGCCGTCAAACCGGGGCACGGCGTCGAGGGAACTCACTCTGGCGCAAAGCTCAAGGTCTCCTTCGAATCCCATCTCTTTCAGGTTTTGGCCGTGAGGAGAGTTGCAGAAGACCTTTATGGGATCAGAATCATGCGTGTTGAAGGTCTCGAGAGCCTTCTTGGCGGGCCCGTCCGGTGCAAGCTCGGCCGGACCGCAGTCCCGGCAGAGAGCCTTGACGAGGGCTCCCGCGCACGCAAAGTCCTCAAGTGAGAACTGCCCCAGGCTTCCCGAGCACACGATGGCCACATGTTTTCCCTGGCCGGCTACCTCGCTGAGCACTTCGCGGGCGACCGCGTCAAGGTTGAGAAACGAGCAGATGAGGACCGGGTCGGCGCCGCCGCGCTTGGCTCCCAAAATGGCTTTGGTGCCGTTGGACGTCGACATGATGATGTCCTTCCCGCTGACGGCCTCTTTTCCGTATTCTCCGGGCGAGTTGCCCAAGTCAAAGCCTTCGATCTTTCTTCCCCCGATCTCTCCTCCCAAAAGGGCGCCCGGGTGAACGGACTTCAGGCGGACTGCTTCATCTTTGCTGCCTGCAGGGATAACTGACCGGCAACCCGAAGAGATTGCCGTAGTTATCGAGGAGGTTGCTCTCAGGACATCTATGACCACCGCGACGTGTCCGGCAAGTCCGCCAGGAGCGATTCCGGCAGGGGTCTCAAGTACGGATATTCGGGGCAAGCATGCACCACCTCCGGTATAGAGTCATTATACACGTCTTTGTTGTGGGGAGATGGCGTTTTTGCGAAGAGATCCGGACACGTATGAGGTTCCTGACTACATAGCATTCGATCTGGAGACTACGGGCCTTTCACCTGACGATGACGAGATACTTGAAGTTGCCATGGTGCGATTCGAGTCGGGCAAGCCTGTCGAACGGTGGTCCACGCTCCTTAATCCCGGAAGAAAGGTTCCGCTCAAGGTCCTCCGGCTAACTCACATAGATGAGTCCGACCTACGGGAGAGCCCGGTGTTCTCCGAAGTGAGAGAGCATATCGAGAAGTTCCGGCGAAACCTGCCCCTGGTCGGGCACAACTCGTCTTTTGATTCGGCTTTCCTCTCCCGGAAGATCGACGGTTTCCCCGGAGTGCCCGTTTACGACACGCTGGAACTATCGAGGATCGCGGTCCCAGGCTTCATGACGTACAAGCTGACCGATCTCGCCAGAGCTATGGGGGTTCCGCTCAACGCTGCTCACAGAGCGTATGACGATGCCGAGGTCTCGGGCGTGATCTTTGCCATATTGCAGGAGCGGATCCGCCTACTGAGCCGCAGTGCCCGCGAAAAAGTGGCATCGGTGATGGGAGGCGGTTGGGAGCCCCGCCGGTTGTTCGCCTTCGACAGGTCGGCGCCCCCGATGTTGCCGCTCGCGATGGAACTTCCTCCGGATGCTTCGCCTTCGAGAGAGACCTCCGGCCCGGACCCAAAGGGGGCCTGCGACAAGGTGAGCGAAGGTCTGGCCTCTCGTCTCGCGGACTTACTTGATTCGATGCCCGCTCGATGCCAGGTTGTGAGCGCGCCTCCTACTCGTGACGCGGCCAGGGCAGTCGCGCGTGCGGCCGCCGACCATGCTGCTTCGCGGCAGGAGAAAGTCTTGCTCTTGGGCTTCCCCGAAAGCGCTCTTTCGAACACCGTCCTTCCGGAAGCGGTACCTGAGGATTACCTCTGCCTGTGGAGGTTCAATGCCGCCATGCAGTTGGCCGAGGAAGGCGCGTACGCGGAGATGGATGTTGAGGAGCGGCGTTTCTTGGCAGCCTTGGCCGTATGGGCAGATGGCACGTCTGCTGGCAGGCTCGGAGAGATCCAGCTGACCGGCCCAGGTTACGGTGTGGCGGCCGAGTTGAGTTGCCCGCCGGACATGCACTGTAGGGCTCACTGTCCCATGGTAGGGCAATGCCATTACCTATCTGCGATATCCGGCACTTCGCAGGCGGGCGCGCGGTCGCTCAGCCTGGCGAGAGCCTTTGGATGGAACGAGTCGTTGGCCGCCGCCGCGGGCGTCCGGAGGGTGCTCGTCTGGGGCGCTCACGATATTCACAAGATATGGCAATACTCGGAGGAGAGAACTGACCTTGCCCTACTGCACAGCTCCCTCGCCGGTGCCGGCCTTCTGGCAGCCGTTCCGTCTCTCGGGTGCCTGCGGAATCTCGCGGCGGCTGACGCGAGGCTCGGCGTAGCTTCTGCCGAGACGAGACGTGTGGCAGGCGAGGTGGCGTCCGAGGCGCGGGCTGCAGCGGCAGAACTTAGGCGCGCCATGAGAGCCCGGCTTGAGCCTGCAACGTCGCTCGAGAGCACGCATCTGCAATCGTGGGATGACCCTCCTCTCATCTCTCGCGGCCTTCACGCCGTCGAGCGAGCTGTTCGGGCGCTGGAATCGTTCGCCTCTCCCTCTGAGGGCCGCCTGGCTCTGGTTGAGGCGGCATACGGAGGCGACGGACGCGGGCCATATCTTGTCGAGCGATCGGTGTGGCCCGGTATGGACGCCTTTCGAACCCTTGAGTCCAAGTTCGGCGCCGTCCTCTTGTTTTCCGGCGTCGCTCGAGAAGCCGTCCGGACCGAGGGAGGGAGGCGGCTCTTCGGTACTGATTCCAGCGAGCCTTCGCTCGATCTTTGGGAAGCGCCGCGCAGTGATTCCGGGCTTGTGTTGTGGACCGCCGATGAGAAATGTTCCGCGGTGGGACCGGTCTTCACCGGGTACTTAGCCGCGCTCATAAGAGGCCTTGCAGAGAGGCTCCGAAAAGGGCTGTTGGTTCTGTTCCCGTCTAGGGCACTGATAAAGGACGTCTACGGAGCACTCGCTCCCGTACTGGAGGAAGAAGGCATTCTTGTCTACGCCCAGAGTATCGACGGAGGGCGCAGGGTGACCGAGCACCTGCTGGATGAAGACACGGTGGTTCTCGCGACTCTTGGGGGGACAGTGGGTGAGGAGGAGCCCGTCCCCTCATGCTTGGTGGTCGCTAAGGTCCCCTTTCCGCCGCCGAATCCTGTCGACGATGCCCGGCGGAAGGAACTCGCGAAGGCGGGAGCGGACGGGTTTGCCGAAGTAAATGTGCGCCCTGCATCCTTATCCATCATGGACTACGCCGCCAGGATGTCCGCAGCAGGGGGGAGGCGGGCTTTGGTCTTGGCCGATCCCAGGCTGTCGCCGGGACAATCAAGGTGGGCAGGCGAATTCCTAAAGCCGTTCGATGGTATCCCCAGAGAATGCGGGCCTCTGCGTTACGTGGTTGAGAAGGTTTCCGCCCACGTGAGAGTGGAAAAGATAGATTGACATCCCCGAAACGAGGGCTTAAGAAATGCGGCTTCTTATCACCAACGATGACGGCGTCAATTCCGCCGGTCTATGGGCTCTGATCGAGAGAGCACGGTCTTGCAGCGGCGTCCAAGTGACCGTCGTCGCGCCCGACCGAGAACGCAGCGCTACAGGGCATGCAATCAGCATCCACCAGCCGATTGAGGTCTGCGAGATTGAGTCGGAAGACGGCGAGAGAGTGTATTCTGCAAGCGGCACGCCTGCCGACTGCGTGAAACTAGCCGTAGAGGGGCTCATGAACGAACCGCCCGATTTCCTGATTTCCGGCATAAACCGCGGGCCCAACCTGGGGACCGACGTTTTCTACTCCGGCACCGTGTCCGCCGCGCTTGAGGGGGCGTTGCTCGGGGTTAAATCCATGGCGGTCTCCCTTACGGCGTTTGAGAACCTCGACTACACCGCTGCTGCCGATTTCGCTATCCAGCAGGCTTTAGCCGCATCACGTGACCCGTCGTGGCCCAGGCTGGTGAATGTGAATGTCCCGGCGATAGCCAGGGAAAAACTGGCCGGAGTGGCCATTACTAGACTCGGCGTTCAGACGTACAGAGACGCGTTCAAGCGGCGCGAAGATCCGCGAGGCGGGTGCTGGTTCTGGCTGAGCGGCACGCTCGTCGAGAAAGAGGAAGTTGACGACACCGACACATGTGCCATCAAGCGGAACCTCATCTCCATCACTCCACTCCTGACCGACCTCACCGACAAGGACGGCATCGCGAGTCTGGCGGGCCGTTCGTTCCCTTATTCGGACAGGTAGGCATAGCCAAAGCCTCCACTCACATATAAAGCACCAGGAGGTGGAGTGGATGGTTAACCCTCCTGGAAGAACCGGTTATACCAGGTGGTCTTCTAAGAAGAAGGCCGACGAGGGGTTCTCGGTGAAGGCCGCGGGTGGCGGAGTCATGTGGGCGGCCGTGATGGCGCTGGCCCTTGCGCTCGTCGCGTCGGGGGTCGTTTACGTCACGAGTCTCGATGAGCGAATACTCTCGTGGGTGGTCGATGTGGGCAGTTTCGTCATTCTCGGTTTGAGTTCGTTCATCACCGCGAGGCGCCAGGCGAGATACGGATTGGGCTACGGGCTCGCCATCGGAGGTGCGTACGCCGTGGTATCTCAGATCGTGGGCGGCTTACTGTTCCCTCCGTTTCCGGGTTTTGCGGCGTTCCTAAAACGCCTCGGCTTTTCGCTCTTCGCAGGAGCCATAGGCGGCATACTGGGCGTGAACTCATAGGCAGGTCTTTGGTATAAACTCCCTTATCCCCGAGGAACCATAGAAGGACAGGACCCTTTGGGGAGGTTCTTCTATTGGCCAACGTCCGGATAGAGCGCGGGCGGCGGATCCGCGCGATCGCCGTTTTGGCGGCATCTATCGCCATCACATCGCTTCTTGCCAGTACCGCCTTCTCCGCAGGCGGCAGCGGCGCGGCTGAAGTCCTCTTCGCCAACTCGGGCATCATCAGGCGGGGGGCCCGGGGAGACCTGGTGAGCCTTCTGCAGGAGACGCTTCGAGCATGCGGGTACGACATTTGGGCGGACGGGGTTTTCGGGCCGGTGACAGAATCGGTCGTGAGAAAGTTCCAGCAAGACAGCGGTCTTTATGCGGATGGAGTTGTGGGGCCGGCTACACTTAAGGAGCTGTCGCGCAAGTATTTCAGGGCTAACCCGCCCGAGAAGCACACCGTCAAAAGCGGCGAAAGCCTGTCGAGCATCAGCGAGGCGTATGGAGTGAGCGTAGACACGCTCCTCCGCCTCAACCGGATCTCGAACCCGGACCTCATCTATGCGGGCCAGGTTCTATCCATTAAGGAGGCTCCGGGGGGCGAAGCCGCCGAACCTCCTCCCGCGCCCGATCCCGAACCTCCCCCGGCCCCTGAACCGGATCCTTTCCCCCCGCCCGTGAGGAGGATCTGCCTTACATTTGACGACGGACCGGACCTTGTCACTACCGGCCCGATCCTGGCTATCCTGAGGCAGTACGGGATAAAGGCGACCTTCTTCCTCATAGGTGAGAAGGTGCTTCAGTATCCCGATTTGGCGAGGGAAATCGCCCTAGAGGGGCACGTGATCGGGGTCCACGGATTCCGGCATAAGGTGCTGTCCGGGCTCAGCGCTAAGGAAGTGCACAGAGACCTCAAGGACGCTCAGGAGGCTATCGCCCAGGTAACCGGCCTTACCGCCCGCCTCTACCGGCCTCCCTCGGGAAGCCTGGACCAGACTCAGGTTGTCGAGGCATCTAGGCTCGGTATGCAGGTAGTCATGTGGACGAACATCGGAGGGGCTGACCTCGGCGCATCGTCGGCGTCGGATGTGGTCAGGCGAACCCTATCGGCTGCTACCGACGGGGGCATCCTGATGCTGCATGAGGGCCTCCCTCATACCGTGGAGGCCCTGCCATCCATGATAGAATCCCTTGCCCGGCTGGGATACGGGTTTCAGAACCCCGGCCAGTAGCCTACTGGACTTGGCCCGGAGCTATGATGTCTTTCACGATTTGGTCTGCGCCTTTTACCAACTGCTGCATTTCTGCTATCGACATGCTCTGGAACATGGCGCTTTGCGCCTCTGACATCGCCGCCACCGCCTGCTGAAGGGCCATTGCCACTTGCCTGTCGGACTTTGCCTGCTGCATGGCCAACTGCGCCCCGAGCTGGGATATCAACTCCTTAGCTTGCGTCGAGTTGGCCCTGAGCGACTCGTTACCTTGGGACACCATTGACGAGATCTGTTGCGAAAGAGCGAACAGAGTGTCTATTGACTGCGAGTCGGCGACGTGAGTCGACGCCTTTGCAAGGCTGTTCTGGAGGTTCTGTTCGGTCGCCATCTGTTCTTCGCGTATCGCGTTCTGCACTTGGCTGAGAGCGTTCTCTATCTTCTCTGCGGGAGTCGTCGGTTCTCCTGCCCCCGGAGGTTTGAATGAACGACGGAGTTCTTCAACCACATGTGAGGCAGGGTTCCTGTCCAGGTCTATGTTGTTGACCGCGTAGTCCTCGTTTTTCGGCATGCGAGAGTTCTCCTTTCATGGGCTGCGATGTCCGCTAGGATCCCGTCTAGTGTTTCCCAAAGGAAAACCGAGGACACACGTCGAATCGCCCCGCGGAGGAGGTCGAACAATGTCGAGATTCCTACGTGTCGGTCTCATATCCGACGGGATAGGTGACATTATCGAAGCCGCTTCAATCCTCTTAGCCACGATCGACCCGCATGACCGGAAATCAGCAGAACTGGCAGGAGAGATTCTGGACACTAGCGAGAGACCTCAAAGAGTTCCTTTCCCGTTGGAGTTCGGAACCGATCATTTACACCGGGGGAGGCACAACCGACGAGGTCATCTGCATGCTGGATGCCCTCATCACGAAGGCCGAAAACGGCAGTTCCCCCGATTTGCTTCGCCGCTTAAGTAAGGTGTAGACTCGATCTCGGGGGGTATTCCGAGATGCCGATATTCGAGTACAGGTGCAAGGACTGCGGCAGAAAGTTCGAGTTCTACCACAAAGCAAACGAAGCTCCTGTGTGCCCTGCGTGCGGGTCTTGTCACCTCTCAAAACTCTTCTCAACGTTCAGCGGCCGGGTGAAGGGCGAGAGCTCCGGCAGAGCCGCGGTGATCGGTGGAAGCTCGTCCTGCGCCGGGTGCTCCGGCGGGTCGTGCTCAACATGCAAGTAGAACATATCCCGCCGCCCCGCAGGGAAATCCTAAAGAGAATCTCTCGGCTGAAACCTATGGATAGCGACGGACGTATTAGGTTTTGGCAACAGCCATTCTGAGAGGGGGATTACTGCGTGTCAAAAGACATCTGGACCAGACTCGGTCAGACGATTAGGTCGGGTGCTGAAACCATTGTTCAAGAGACCAAGGAACTGACAAAGGTCGGAAAACTCAAGGTTGACCTCATGTCTTTGGAGAACGAGCGCGGCCGTAAGCTGGAGGAGGTAGGACGGAAGGCCTATGCCTTGTACAGGATCGGGACTGCTTTCCCTCCCGAGCTTGCCGCCGACTTCGCCTCGGTCGACGAGACCGAGAAACGCATCGAGGAGAAGAACCGCGAGATGGAAGCTCTGAAACTCGAGGCTGAAGCCAAGGAAAAGGCCGAAGCCGAGAAGGCTGCACAGAGAGCAGCCGAAGAGGGGAAGAGCTTCTGCTCCCAGTGTGGAGGCGAGCTTCGCGTCGGAGATGTTTTCTGCTCCAAGTGCGGAACCAAAGTAGGATAAGGGGAAAAACTATCCCACGGTTGGGGCGGGTCCTTTTGGGGCCCGCTTTCGTTCTCGGTGGGCCAAGAGGTTAACCTCTTCTTCATGTTGAAAAAGAGCGGGGAAGGGGATCATTTACCAAAGGAGGTTTTCCCGGTGGCATCAATTCTTGATGGCAAAGCTGTCGCGTCCTCGATAAGGCAGGAAGTGAGAGCCGAGGTCGCGTCTCTCAAAGAGAAGGGCATTCAGCCTAAGCTGGCCGTCATTCTGGTAGGCGATGATCCGGCGTCGGTGTTGTACGCGCGATCCAAGGAAAAGGCCTGCAAGAACTCTGGTATAGACTTTGAGCTCCACAAGTTTGAGGAGACCGCGTCGGAAGATGAGGTCTTGTCCAAACTGGCCGAGCTGTCTTCTGACGAGACCTGCCACGGCATCATGGTGGAGCTGCCTCTGCCGAAACACATGAACAAAGAGAAGATCATGATGGCCGTCGATCCCGAAAAGGACGTTGACGGGCTCTCTCCGATCAACAGGGGCCGCATGTTCACCAAGAAAGAGGGCCTGTTCCCGGTTACCCCTCAGAGCTGTATAGAGATCATGAAGCGCCAGGGCATAACCCTGGAGGGGAAGAACGTCTGCCTCGTGGGTCGCGGCGACACCGTGGGGAAGCCGCTCATCTTCTTGCTGCTCAACGAGAACGCGACGGTCACCGTGTGCCACACGCGTACCAAGGATCTGAAGAAACACACGCTCGCCGCCGACATAATTGTGGCTGCCGCAGGCAGAGCCAACCTGGTGACCAAGGATATGGTGAGTCCGGGTACCGTAGTGGTCGATGCAGGCATCAATGACCTGGACGGAAAAACTGTAGGCGACGTTGATTACGCTCATGTGTCTGAGGTTGCCGGCGCCATTTCGCCCGTTCCGGGAGGAGTGGGGAGCCTGACTACCGCCCTTATCCAGAAGAACATACTGAAGGCGATCCAGCTTCAGGGCCTACTTAAGTGATTTGCGGCCGGGGAATATCTCTCCGGCGGATACGCTAAAGAAAGGAGTGCCGTAATGAGCGAACTCTTTTCCCAGAGCCTAAGGGATGTTTTGAGGGTTTCCGCCTCAAGCGAGCCTGTGCCGGGAGGCGGCAGCATAGCCGCGATCAGCGTTGGTTTCGCGGCTTCCATGGCAGCCATGGTCTGCAACCTCACTATCGGAAAGAAGCGGTACAAGGATGTTGAGTCTCAGGTGATCTCCATCCGCGATCGCGCCATGGGACTTATGAACCGGGCAGAAGATCTGGTTGAAGCCGATATGGCTCATTTCAAGCGTTTCATGGAGTGCTACAAGATGCCTGCCGGTACCGATGAAGAGAAAGAGAGGCGCGAACACCTCATCCAGGAGGCGCTCAAAGGAGCCACACAGACTCCTTTGGACATCGCCCGTGCCGCGCTGGAGGTTCTTGAGCTGGTAGACGAGCTGGCGCCAATTGGAAGCAAGATGGCCATCAGCGATGCCGGCGTCGCGGCCTACCTCGCCGATGCGGGCCTCCGAGCAGCTCTCCTAAACGTGGATATTAACGTTCCCCAGGTGACAGACCGCGCGTTCGCGTCACGAGCTCTTGAAGACAAGAACGGCCTGCTCGAACAGGCCGCCAAGCTGAAAGATAGTTCGATGTCCGTTGTCACTCGCCGGTTGGGGGGTTCTTAGCGCGCAGCCTAAGGCGGGGGCGGGGCCGTTCCTCGGCTTCTGCCCCTTCTTCTTGCCTCATGCTAAAGGGTCCGAAGAACCTTCCGCGCCTAACGTTTCGGGGAGCTCTCTGGTAGCCCGTGTATAGGTCGTAGGTGTGGCTGTGGTTGTCGTCAACCGTGGTGGTGCCCTGCAGCCGGTGAACGTGTCCCATCATGACGGGTATCTGAACGCTGGACACGCCGTTCATCCTGTGGATGTGCCCTTCCGCGGGTCTCGTCTCGTTGGCGTAGTTGTGTACGTGCCCGTTAACCACCGCCGTCTCAATGTTTGTCGAACCGGTGAACGTATGGAAATGGCCCCTGTCAATCGACGTTCTGCCAAAGTAATCGTGGACGTGCTGGGCCTGTTGGGCCGTGACCTCCTTCTTCTCTTCCACGCCATGCGCCTCCTCATATACCGCTTCGTAAAGATAATATGACTACCGCCCGACATGTGTGAGCGAAGGAGGGGCACCTGTCGCAGGGAGTCTACCGGTTCAGCTTTCCTTTAATCTCCTCCCACGTTATGGGCGACTTCAGCGCGGACGCATCAATATGAAGGCCGCTTCTGTTCAGAATCACTCTCTTAACGTTCGCTGACGAAAGGAACCGGTTCGACATGGCTACCAGATCGACCTCGATTATGCTGTGCCCCGCGTACTTAGCTCCGGGGAGAGAAGATACCAGCGGGCGAACTACAAGCCAGTTGGGCTTGACCGGTGGAGTCACTTTAAGAAACAACCTTGCTCCGGCGACCGACTGGACCTGAATCTTGAACCTCACGGGGATGCCGAGCAGGAAGTTGGACCTGACCGCGACTTCCAGCCCGTCGTCCTTCAGCACCACGTCGCTCAGGCGGATCCCTTCGGGAAGAGGGAGGTTCATGAGTATCGATGAGACCTCCGAGGGGGCGAGAGACAATGAAAGGGCGTCGACTTGCATGTATACCCCTCCACTCGGACTTCTATTTACATAACGCTATGCTACAATGGTGAGCACTGCCACTGTGCGCGCAACCGCTAATGTGCCCTGAAATTCCCCGGGGGCGGAAGGAAACTCCTTCAAAGTGGCGAATACAAGGTTATGAAAACGCTTTCACCCTGCTAGGCAGGAGTGTGTAAAGGTTTTCACATCGAGCTTCGAGGCGCTTTCATTCGGTCTCGTCCGGAGGGGCCAGATGAGCAGCAATGTGACTATCAAGGACGTGGCAAGGGAATCTGGAGTTTCCATAGCCACCGTCTCACGGGTCGTAAACGGCACCGGCTATGTGAGTGAATCCACCCGAAAGAAGGTGGAGGACGCAGTAGCCCGCCTTGGGTACTCCCCAAACCACTTCGCCCGAAGCCTCTCGAAGGGTTCCACAAAGATTGTCGGCGCGGTGATCCCCGACATTTCAAATCCGTTTTTCCCCGCCATTGCCAGGGGAATCGACGATGTGCTGGTGTCCAACGGCTATCTGCTCGTCATATGCAACACCGACAATGACGAGGGGCAAGAAGAGGCGGTCGTAAAGGCTCTCTTGGAAAAAAGGGTGGACGGGCTGGTGTTTGTTACCGGCAGCCGAGACCCGCGTGAGCTGGTGCAACGTGTGCCTGCCGACGTGCCCATTGCGACCATTGACCGGGAAGTCATGGGGCTGGACTGCGATATGGTCACCTGCGACAGCTACAAGGGCGGCTACGAGATGACTCGCCACCTCATCGATTCCGGACACCGGAAGATAGCCTTCATCTCGGGCCCCGATCACTTGAGCACTTCTCAGAAGCGCCTTGCCGGTTTTCGCGCGGCTCTGAGCGATGCCGGCATGGACAATTCAGGCCCGGTTTTTTACGGCGACTACCGCTATGAGACGGGCTATTCAATAGCCAGGGACATTCTAGCGTCGCCGCAGGGGGTTACCGCCGTGTTCGCCGCCAACGACCTCATGGCCTTAGGAGTGATGAGGTGCTTTTTGGATGCCGGCGTCCTGATACCTGCGCAGATGGCGGTAGCCGGATATGATGACATTCAGATAGCTTCCATGATAAGGCCCTCTCTCACCACCGTCGCCCAGCCCGCGTACAGGATGGGAGCAGTGGCGGCCGAGGTGCTGCTTGAGCGTCTAAATAGCGGACCGGGGCACCCGCGTAAGGTGCATGTGCTTGATCCAACGCTGGTAGTTCGAGACTCGACGGGTGGGAGGTAGGCCGCGATCGTGAGAAGAGACATACTCGTATTCGGCAGCCTTAACGTGGACTTTGTTGTGAGGACAGGCGTGAGGCCGCGCCCCGGCGAGACGGTGCACGGCGTGAGTTTTGACCTGTTCCCCGGAGGAAAAGGAGCGAACCAGGCTGTTGCGGCCAGCAAGGCCGGCGGCAAGGTGACGATGGCAGGGCGGATCGGAGACGACGTATTCGCCGGCATCTTGACCAAGAGCCTTCTTGAGGCCGGAGTTAGAGGAGACCTGGTAAAGGTGAGTCCGGGGATCGCCACGGGCAGCGCCTTCATCACGATAGACGGAAATGGCGAGAACTCGATCATCGTTGTCGCGGGCGCTAATGCTTTGTCGAGCTGCGAGGATGTTGACGGCTTTCTCGCCGTGCTGGATTCATGCGGGGTAATGCTCCTGCAGCTTGAGGTCCCCCTTGAGTCCGTCGCATACGCCGCCCAAAAGGCAAGAGAACGAGGCGTGGCGGTGCTCCTTGATCCCGCCCCGGCCGCAGAGATCCCTGATGAACTCATTACGGCGGTTGACTATATAACGCCCAACGAACACGAAGCAGCGGTGCTTACCGGGCGATCCATAACGGACATAAAGACGGCGAGACTCGCCGCGTCAGACCTTATTTCACGGGGCGTGAGGAACGCGGTTGTGAAGCTGGGAGGGCGCGGAGTGGTTTACGCCACCGATACTTCGGTGGAACATATCCCGGGTCATTCTGTTGAAGCGGTTGACACCACGGCGGCGGGCGACGCGTTTTCCGGTGCCTTTGCCGTTGCCATAAGCGAAGGGAAGTCCATCGGAGAGGCCTGTAGGTTTGCCAACGCTGCAGGGGCGTTGGCGGTGACCAAGGCCGGCGCTCAGACTTCAATGCCGTGGCGTGTCGACATAGACAGATTCCTTCAGCCATCGTGATTCGTACGAGGAGGTGGTTTCCGGGAGCAGCCGGGTACTGCGACGTTGAATGCCGGAGGAGAGCCAGAGATGAAATGGATTATCGACACCGATCCAGGAATTGACGATGCCGCGGCGCTAATCGCCGCCGTGGAAAGCGGCGCGCTGGATATCGCGGGCGTGACTACCGTGGGCGGGAACGTGCCGCTCCACTACACAACGCGCAACGCACTGATCCTCATGGAGCTTATGGAGCGCGACATCCCGGTATTCAGAGGTGCCGCTCAAGCCCTTGTGGAGCCGCCGATGACCGCATCGGAATTCCACGGTAAGGACGGCTTCGGCGACATAGGGGTTCGAGACCCTGATAGGACGGAAGAGAGCGTTCATGCAGTGGATTTCATCGTCGACTTCGCCGCTAAGCACAGTGGTGATGTTTCCCTTCTCACATTAGGTCCTCTCACGAATGTGGCTCTAGCCCTGGCGAAGGACCGGAGCTTGGCTACATCGGTGAAAGAGATTGTGATGATGGGAGGTACCTCCAGGGCGCGGGGCAATACCAGCGCTGTGGCCGAGTTCAACGTGTTTGCAGATCCTGAGGCTGCCGAGGCCGTGTTTTCTTCAGGAATCCCGGTGACCATGGTTCCGTGGGAGACCTGCGTTGAGACCGTGTTGGGGCCTCACGTAGTGGAAAAGGTCAGGACTTCACGGACTAAAGTCGGACAGGCCTTTGCGAGAGCATCTGAGCTTACCGCGAACCGGATCAAACAGGCGCTGGGGCAGGAAGGGCTTTTGCTGTGCGACTTGTTGGCGGCGTGCGTGGCGATCGACCGGGAGATTATGACGAAAGCCCAGGTCGCCAGAGTGCAAGTCGAAACGGGAGGCAAGTACTGCCGCGGGCTCACCGTCATCGACGAGAGGATGGCAGACGGTAAGCCCGCAAACGCAACGGTGTGCCTCGAGGTCGATCGGGAGAAGGTGGCCTCGATCTTCCTGGGGGCTCTGAAGGTGCGGTAGAGAGTCTTCACGAGTCAGGATTCACAAGATCCAAGATCCAAGATTCATCGGAGGTGCAAGAATGAAAAGGTTTGTCAGTATCGCGATGTTGATTGTCATGGCTGCTATCGCCTTGATGGGCTGCGCTCCCGAGGCGGAGCCCGAGACGCCGCCTACCGGCGGCGGTTCTGACCTTCCCGGAGCCGGCAAGAAGGTCATCTTGCTTGTCAGCGGTACTCTCGGTGACAAGTCGTTCTTTGACTCGGCCCAGGTGGGCATGGAGAGGATCAGGGACGAGCTCGGTTGCGAAGTGAAGACGCTTGAGATGGGCGTAGACCCTGCCAAGTGGGAACCCACGCTGGCAGATGTCTCGGGACAGGATTGGGACCTCATCATCGCGGGCACCTGGCAGATGGTTGACAATATCGCCAAGGTTGCTCCCCAGTTCCCGGACAAGAAGTACGTGATCTTCGACACTACCCTCGACTACACAAAGGCGCCTTACGAGAACGTCTACTCGATAACCTACAAGCAGAATGAAGGTTCATACCTGGCGGGAGCACTTGCTGCGCTCGTCACCACCTCGGATATGCCGAAAGCGAATCCCGAGAAGATAATCGGATTCCTGGGCGGCCAAGATCAGGACGTCATCAACGACTTCCTGGTAGGCTACATTGAGGGTGCCAAGGCTGTCGTGCCCGACATTAAGGTCGCGATTTCCTACGTCAACAGCTTCACCGACCCCGCGAAGGGCAAAGAGATGTCTCTCGCACAGTACGACATGGGAGCTGACATCGGCTTCAACGTCGCCGGCGGAAGCGGACTCGGCCAGCTCGACGCGGCCAAAGAGAAGGACAGATACGCTATCGGAGTTGACTCCGACCAGGCAATGCTGTTCAAGGATACTGACCCCGAGAAGGCCAATCTGACTCTCACCTCGATGCTGAAGAGGATTGACAACTCCCTGTTCAGGGCCGTGGAGATGTTCCTGGAGGGGACCTGCCCGTTCGGGTCTGCCGAGAACCTCGGCATGGAAGCGGATGCTGTTGGCCTATCCGAGAACGAATTCTACGCCGCCAACGTACCTCAGGAGATTAAAGACAAGATAGTTGAGCTGAAAGCGAAGCTCATGAGCGGCGAGATCAAAGTGTCGACGGCTTTCGGAATGGACAAGGCAGTGTTTGAGGAGATGAAGAACTCGGTTAAGCCGTAAGGCTACCGCCAAGGGGGCGGGCGGGAGAGACAACCTGCCCGCCCCTAAATCCTCTTCGAGGTTTGACACCGCGTTGTTGGGGGGATGCAGTCTTGAGCACGGCAAATGAACCCATCCTCGCGATGAGGGGAATCACCAAAGTGTATCCCAACGGAGTGCTGGCCAACTCGAACGTTGACTTTGAGGTTGCACCCGGGGAAATCCACGCCTTAGTGGGCGAGAACGGAGCCGGGAAGACCACTCTCATGAAGGTGCTTTTCGGCCTAGAGAGACCCGACGAAGGCGAGATAGTCGTGAGAGGCATGAAGGTCAGGATATCTTCGCCTAAGGACGCCATCGCAGCGGGTATCGGCATGGTTCACCAGCACTTCATGTTGGCGCCGTCGCTCACCGTCGCCGAGAACATTGTCCTGGGAAATGAGCCCAACCGCGGCTTAAGGTTTGACCGGGCCAGGGCGGAGGCTATTGCCACGGAACTTGGGGCCAAGTACGGACTGGAAGTCGACGTCAAGGCTCGTGTCGGAGATATCGCGGTAGGGATGAAGCAGAAGGTTGAGATCCTGAAGGCTCTCATCCGGGGCTCGGAAATCCTTGTATTGGACGAGCCTACTGCCGTTCTGACTCCCCAGGAGACAAAAGAGCTGTTCGTAGCGCTGAAGGCTCTCAAGGCGATGGGGAAGACGATAATCTTCATCTCCCACAAGCTAAGAGAGGTCCAGGAGCTTTCCGACCGCGTCACGGTGATGAGAGGCGGCAGAGTGGTAGGCACCCGGAGGACCGACGAGGTAACCGCGGAGGAGATATCCAGAATGATGGTGGGCCGGGATGTTGAACTGAAACTGGTCCGCCCAAAGGTCAAGGACGCGGCATGCGAAGGAAGCAGCGGGCTTGTCGTCAGAGACCTTCGCAGGAGGAACCGGGAGGGCAAAGAGGTCCTCTCCGCGGTAAGCCTCCGCGTGAGGCCCGGCGAGATAGTCGGGGTTGCAGGGGTCGAGGGAAACGGCCAGGTGGAACTCGTCGAATGCCTTACAGGGCTCGCGCCGTGCGATTCCGGGACGGTTCTCATCAACGGCGTGGATGTGACCAACAAGACCCCGAGAGAGGTCAGGGATACGGGTGTGTCCCACATCCCTCAAGACAGGATGACTCTGGGGGTGGCCTCGAGAGCGTCCATTGCGGAAAACCTCATATCGACCCGGTATGACAAGCCGCCGGTGAAAACAGGCCTGCTTATGAACCGGAAAGCCATAGCAGAGATAGCGGCGCGAGCGATAGACAGGTTTGACATTCGCACCACCTCGGCCGCTCAGCCCGTGAGCACCTTATCGGGAGGCAATATCCAGAAAGTCGTTGTAGGCCGCGAGTTCTCCACATCCCCAACCCTCATAATCGCGGATCAGCCCACCAGGGGGATTGACGTGGGCGCCACTGAGTCCATTCACAGATATCTCGTGGAGGCTACCGAAGCCGGAGCGTCGGTTCTTCTCGTGTCGGCAGACCTTGCAGAGGTAACAGGTCTCTCCAACAGGTTGTGTGTCATGTATGAAGGCCAGATAGTGGCGTTCTTTCCGGATGCCGCTGAGGTAGATGAAGAGGAATTGGGTCTCTACATGCTGGGGCTGAAGAGGCAAGACCCAGATGAGATCCTGGCCCTTTGGGGAGGTGACGGCAGGTGAAGGATGAAGCCCGTTTCCAGGCTCAGAGGACGATCGCGGCGGTGTGCATCGCGCTAATCATCGGCCTCGGCGTTACGGCTCTGGTTTCCAAGAACCCGCTTGAGGCGTTCTCGTATTTTCTGACAGGGCCCTTCACGTCGGCAAGAAGGTTGGGAGCTTTCTTTGAGGCCGCGGTACCGCTGACGTTCACCGGCCTCGCAGTTTCTCTAGTGTTTTCTGCGGGCCAGTTCAACATAGGAGCCGACGGCCAGTTCTTCATCGGCGCCATCGCGGCGACGGCGGCGGGCATCTATCTGAAGCTTCCTCCGGGCATTCACACGGTGGTCGCTTTGTTGTGCGGAGCGGCGGCAGGCGCGCTTGGCGGCCTCATCCCAGGTTTTTTGAAGTCCAGGTGGGGCGCATCAGAGCTCGTCGCGTCCATCATGTTGAACTACGTCCTGTTCCGTCTGGGCATGTACTTCCTAATCTACCACTTGAAGGATCCTTCGGTGGGTGCTCTCGTCTCAAGGGAGATACACCCGTCGTCAACGCTTCCGCAGTTTCTGCCGCCGACCAGGCTGAATGTCGGCCTCTTGGTGTTGGGGCTCACAATAACCTTCTGCTATTACTTCCTGTACCGCTCTCACAAAGGTTACGAGGCCAGGATGGTAGGTCTCAACTCCAAGTTCGCGGGGTATTCCGGCATCTCCATAGCAGGTGTTGTGCTGCTAGCTCAGGTACTGTCGGGAGCCATCGCAGGTCTGGGCGGAGCGGTTGAGATTCTCGGGGTGTTCCGCCGTTTTCAGTGGCTGGCCAGCCCCGGCTACGGATTTGACGGGGTCATAATCGCCATATTGTCGAGAAACAACCCTCTTCTGGTCCCTTTTGGGGCGTTGTTCCTGGCGTATCTTAGGACCGGAGCAGACGTGATGGCGATGTACTCCGACGTCACCTCTGAGATGGTGTCGCTCATTCAGGCGGTCATCATACTGCTCGTGACAGCGGAGGCTTTCCTCTCAGGTTACAGGCACCGGATGGTCGTAAAGGAGGCGAAGCGCCGTGCAAGTGCTGCTTAAGTCGGTTTTCTCGGCTACGTTCGCGGCATCAATACTGAGGGTCACCACTCCCATTCTATTCGCTGCGCTCGGCGCCGTCGTTTCGGACCTTGCCGGAGTAACCAACATCGCCCTTGAAGGCATGATGTTGGTGTCGGCTTTCACCGGCGTCGTCGTCTCCACGTTTACGGGTTCTGCCTGGATAGGGCTCTTGGCCGGGATGCTTGCCGCGGCGCTGATGGGGCTCACCCTGGGGTACTTCCACCTGAAACTCCGTACCAGCATCATATTGGCCGGTATAGCTATGAACCTTCTGGCGTCGGGAGGCACCGTCTTCCTCCTGTACGTCGTAGCCAAGGACAAGGGAGTATCGAGCTCTCTTGCCAGCAAGGTAGTGCCCGAGTGGCAGATACCGCTCCTGAAAGACATCCCGCTAATAGGCGCTGTCCTTGGAAAACAGAACGCCCTAACGTATTTGTCACTGTTGGCGGTAGGCGTCGTGTACTTCGTCCTTTACAAGACATCGTTCGGACTCCGCCTGCGGGCGGTAGGGGAGAGTCCCGACGCTGCCGATTCTGTCGGCATATCCGTCCACAAGGTTCAGTTCGCGGCTCTCGCCATAAGCGGCCTTCTGGCCGGAATGGGCGGGGCCCACCTATCAATGGGTTATGTGAGCTGGTTCTCGCGCGACATGACGTCGGGACGGGGCTACCTGGCTATGGCCGCGGAGGCTCTGGGAAGGAGGCACCCGATCGGCGCGTTCTTCGCTTCGCTCTTCTTCGGCGTTGCCGACGCGCTCTCCAACTATATGCAGAGCCTGAGGGTTCCCGGTGAGTTCGTATCCATGATCCCGTATCTGCTGACCCTGATCGCTCTCGCTATCTACGCCAGAGGGCAATCGAAAGGGAGGAAGGCGGCTAGATGAACAAGATTCCCGTCATCATCGACTGCGACCCCGGCCACGACGATGCAGTGGCTCTTATGCTCGCTTTTGGTTCCGGGAAGCTGGACGTCTTGGGGGTTACCACGGTTGCGGGCAACGGCAGCGGGAAGGACACTTACCGCAACGCGTTGGGCATCTTGTCGGTCATAGGGGTGGACGCGGAAGTGGCAAGGGGTGCAGACCGCCCCATACTGCGCGAGTTGGTTACCGCCCCGAGCGTGCACGGCGACAGCGGCCTTGACGGCCCACTTATGCCGGAGCCCTCACTCAAGGGGTCAGACAGGTCCGCGGTCGAGCTCATATCTTCGGTATTGAGGCAATTTCCGGGTAAGGTCACGCTGGTCCCGACCGGCCCCCTCACGAATATCGCCATTGCATTTCTCGCTTTCCCGGAAATCAAGGAAAAGGTGGAGCGCATAGTCCTCATGGGCGGGGCGGCAAAGGAGAGCAACTGGACTCCGGCTGCCGAGTTTAACATCTTTGTGGATCCGGAAGCCGCGAGGATTGTCTTCCGGTCAGGAGTGCCCTTGACCATGATCGGGCTGGATGCAACCCACAAAGCCCTCATCTACCCGCACGAAGTGGACGCCATAAGAGGAGGCGGCCCCGTAGGGTCATTCGTAGGCGACCTGATGGATTTCTTCTCCATCTTCTACAGGTCGAAAGGCTTTGAGGGCAATCCGGTTCACGACGCTCTGGCTGTTGCAGCCGTCTTTGAGCCGGATATCGTGAAAACGGTGGACGCCCATGTGGATGTTGAGACAACAGGAGAGCTGACGCTGGGCAGGACGGTAGTGGATTTCGGCGGCGTCACCGGCAAGGAGCCAAACGCTTCTGTGGCGATGGATGTCGATCGCGAGCGGTTTGTCAGATTGGTGACAGAGGCCATCCGGAACCTCGAAAAAGGCGGCGGTGCGTGATGGGTGCTAGCGGCAGCATAGTGCTTCAAGGAGCCGAGGTGATAAGGCGGGACGGAACCGTCGAAGGCCCGTGCGACATCGTGATCAACTCGGGGGTCATCCAGGAAGTGGCCGGCAGCGCTGATCGGACTTATCCGCAGCCGACAGCCGCCACCGCCGCTGGGACAAAGAAGCCAACGGACTGCGAGGTTGTTGACTGCACGGGGCTCTTTGTCAGTCCCGGACTGGTGAACCTCCATACCCACAGTCCAATGACACTTTTCCGCGGTATGGCCGAGGACATCTCCATCGAAGACTGGTTCAACGTGTGTATTTGGCCCTACGAATCGAGGCTGCGCCCGTCGGATGTCCGTGTGGGCGCCCTCTTGGCCATACTTGAGATGGTCGATGCGGGCGTCACTGCTTTCTTCGACCACTACTTCATGGCCGGAGAGATAGTGTCGGCCGCCGCAGAGTCCGGGATACGGGCGGACATTGCGCCAACAGTCTTCGGTGCGGGCGACTGGCGCAAAGAGATAAGCGATGCCGCAGCCCTCATCGAGAGCGTTAACGCCGAAGGCGGTCCGGTGAGAGCCCGTATGGGCCCGCACTCCACGTATATCTGCTCTCCCGAGGTGCTGAGAGCGTGCAGAGACGCCGCGGTTTCGCTTGGAGTCGGCACGCACATCCACATGTCCGAGACGGAGAAGCAGGTACAGGAGAGCCTCGCCGAACACGGGAAGACTCCGTTTCAGGTAGCATACGATGCCGGTTTGATGGACACCCCTGCCGTGTTCGCCCACGGCGCGTGGATGACCGGCGACGAAGTGAAGTTGGTAAGCCGGGAGTCATTCATCGCCCTTGCCCCAAAGACTTACCTGAAGTTGGCGTCGGGAATTGAGAACCTGTACCGTATCCTCGATTTGACTGGATATGGGCTGGACCAAAGTCCCATCAAAATCGGCATCGGGACTGACGGCGCGGCCAGTTCCAACACACTGAGTCCCCTAGAGCAGGCCAGGCTGTTCGCGCTTCTGGGCAAGGATAGGGCGGGCGACGCGACTGCATTCACCCTCAAAGATGTCTGGAAGACGCTTATGCGCGGGCACGACGCGCTTGGAGCCGGTACCGGTGACGTTGCCCCCGGCTTTCAGGCGGATCTGGTGGTTTGGGACCTGCGATTCCCCGATACCTGGCCTGCTACAGACCCACTTGCAGCCATCATTTACTCTGCGTCAAGCCGCAACGTGCGAGATGTCCTCGTTCAAGGGCGTTTCGTCAAGAGGGCGGGCGCCTTAACCACGCTCGACGCCGGCGAGATCATGGCCGAAGCTGCCCGAGTCAGAGACCGGCTGCTGATCGAGGGCGCCGGCCGGGCGAAAGTGAAGTACTAAGCCGTATGTCGTGGCCCCCGAAACCGGGGGGCCTTTGCTTAAGGCGGGCCGCCGGCGCGATCTAACGCGAACCGGCGCTTCCCGGTCTACATAATATGTCCCGGAAGAGTAAGTCGGGCGTGAGGTGGGAGCGTGGGAGCGGTCTGTCGCGCTGTTACATGGCTAAAGACGCTTATCGGGCTGGAGCCTAAGGTAATCAGGCGTCCCCTTCCTGAGCTGTCACGGTGCAGGGGGGATATACCGCCGGCGACGGCAGATGAAGTCTGCATATGCATTGAAGACCTCGCTATGTGTGTGCGTTCATCCAGCGACCTGAACATCCCGTACGAACTCACCGTTGTCGTTCCCCGGGCGGAGGTGACCAGGAGGTATGTGGATGGTAAGCTCGCCGAGGTGACGTCAACGTATTCCAGCATAACCATTGCCCGGTCGCCGAGGCCCTCTGAGCGGCCGGCCAGGAGGGCTGATCTTGGCAGCGGGATGGATGCGTCTCGCGAGCGGACGGTGTAGGACGGAGGGTTCGCTCTCAGGCGCCGGCGCTATAGCAGAGGCCGCGGTTTTTTCATCTGCCTCCGCGGCCGGATTGCCCGGATCGTCCCCTTGTCGACCGGCTTGGCGATGTGAGGCAGGAGATCGCGTCCCGTGATGAACTCGTTCGATGCCTCTGACTTTGAGCCCGACAGCGCTCCCGCAAGCGCCCTGCCCCGGCTCAACTGCCGCATTGACTCAATGTCGATCGCGTCCACCGCTTTTCTCAAAACGTGCGCCGACTGCCTAAGCCTCCTCAGTTCGCTCTCGGAGAGCGGGACCTCGATTGTACGCAGGACTCCTTCTCGGCCCACTATCGACGGGACGCCCATGTAGACATCTTCCACTCCGTATTCTCCTTGCAGGTAGGATGATACCGAGAAGACGGTCCTCGTGTCTTTCAAGATCGCCTCCGTGATCCTGCTGAGGGCGGTCGCTATCGCGTAGTAGGTGGCGCCTTTCTTCTCAATCACATCATAGGCAGCCATCTTGACGTCGTCGGATATCCTGGACCGGGTCTCTTCGCAGAGTTCGGGCCACTCATCGATTCCCGTGCCCGCGACCGACGCGCGGCTCCACGCTACGACTTCAGAATCTCCGTGTTCGCCCACAACGTAAGCGTGGACGCTTCTGGGATCGATGCCAAGGCGGCGGCTTATCATATACCGCAGGCGGGCCGTGTCGAGCGCCGTCCCCGATCCGATGACGTGTGAGTGATGGACGCCCGATCTGGCCATCGTTACGTATGTCATCACATCGACCGGGTTGGTGGTCACAAGAAAGACGGCGTCCGGAGCCAGCGAGCCTGCCTCTTCCGCGATGTCTCCCACAATCCTGGCATTCTCCTTCAAGAGGTCTAGCCTGGTCTGACCCGGTTTCTGTGAGGCTCCTGCCGCGATCATGATAATGTCGGCGTCTTTGACATCCTCCATCGTCCCGGCCCAGATCTCGGCCCGCCGGGTGAGCGGCACCGAATGGTTTAGGTCGAGCGCTTCTCCTTCAGCCCGGGATTGTCTCTTGTCCAGAAGGCAGATCTCGTCCGCGATTCCCTGCAGCAGAAGGGTGTACGCGTAGGTAGAACCCACCATTCCGGCGCCTATGATCGCAACTCTGGACGGCTTCGGAATAGAGATGAACTCGACTTCCGGCTCCATATGAAAAACCTCCTTCGGACAACCGCACTCTGATTATGCCCTGAAGGAGGTTTTTGGAGTCGACCGCATTACCGCTTAGCGCTGCTCCAATATGCCGGAGCGCGCTTGGGCAGATTCTACTTAGGGAACCTCAGCGACAAGATGTTGCCTGCCGAGTCAGCCACTACTACCAGAGTGTCTCCTGCCCCTTTGAGGAGCAGGGGAGAGACGAACAACGATGTATCGCCTACCTTATAGTCTGCACTTAAGTCGTGCGTCAGGAAGTTCACGACGCCTCTATAACCGCCGGAGACATATTCAGGACCTCGGCCCGGCGAGGCTGCAAAGTGTGAACTGCTCCCGTCCATGCGCCACAGAGGGGTGCCGTCGAAGGGTGAGAAAGCGTAGATGCTCCCGTTAGCTCCGGGCACGACCAATTCAGAAGCCGCCGAGATCGAAGGTGACATGAGGGTAACTCCCAGGCCCGCCTTCCAGACAAGCTGACCGGACACCACATCGAACGCCGCAAGCAGTCCCCCTTCGTTGTGAGCGTCGTACGGCGTTGTTGCGAACACCAGGTTGTTGTAGATTGCAGGACTTAAGTAAGGCGAGTAATACATCTGCCTGCCAAGCTTCTGTGTCCACGCCGCGTTTCCGGTTGCCTCGTCCACGCCGTACAGCACGCCGTCCCACGCTCCGAAGACGACCCTTCCGAGCGCGACTTGAGGCGCCGACGCTATGGCTCCTCCGGCCAGGTAGGTCCAGATGTTAGAGCCCGTCGTCGCCCTAAGACAGTAGAGGGCACCCGATGAAGAACCTATGTAGACGCGCTTCTCTCCTTCCATTTCGCCCACTTGGGGTGGTGCCGCGAACCCCGCCTTGTCGAGGGCAATGCGCCAGATCGCGCCGCCGGTATCTGCGTTCACACACTGCACTTCGCCCTTGGCCGTCCCGAAGTACAGGCGGTTTCCGTCAATGACACCGCCCCCCCACGGCGAGCCGGCGCTGTACTCCCAAACCGTAGACCCGCTTTCGGCTTCGATCATGAGGACTCTGCCGTCACGGGTTCCCGCTATGAAGTGGCGCGCGCCCTTGGCGACGAACTCACCGACAACGGCGCTGCCCAAGTTTCTTCTCCATAAGGCAAGGTCTCCGGCGTCTTTCGAGAACTCCACGGACGAGTAGAAGGGGCCGTCCTTGGTCTCAACTCTGAGCCTCACGCTGTGATAGCCCTTTGCATGCCCGGACACGTCTAGACTGAACCTATGGTTTCCTTTACCCAGGACACCCAACGGGTTGTAGCCGCCTCCGTCTATCCGGACGGCGACTTCTGCCTCCTTCGATAGATTGAATGAGCCGGACAGCGTGCCGCCCTCGTAGGAAGCGGTGAATCCCGTGAGTGGGCTCACTCTCGGATCGTTATTGCCGTTCCAGTACCTTGAATTCACCTTGAGCAGTTCGCGGCGTTCTCTGCCTTCGGCCGTAACCTTCACCGAATAACACGTCATTGAGGAACCGTTCACTTTAACCGCAGTGTAGGCGCCATCCATGAGCGCTCCCGTCATCAGGAAGTCTCTGCCCTGGCCTTTCCACGTGATGAACGAGTGGCCGTGAGCGCAGAAAACGGCGCGCACGGGGTACTTGTCCAGTATGGCGGCAAAGGCGTCATCGGAATCCTGAAATCTGCTCGGCTCGTAAAGGAGAGGGTGGTGAGCGAACACCGCCACCGGCTTGGTTTTTGGCTGCGACCGCAGGTCGGTCTCAAGCCAATCCAGCGTAGCTGGCTCAAGTGTTCCCAATGTTTGGCCGGGATACGTCGAATCGAGCACGACAAAGTGCCAGTTGCCGTAGTCAAAGGAGTAGTTGCGCGCTCCGACCTCGCTCGCCAAGAGAGAACCCTGCGGGTCTTGCCACCTCGATTCGTGGTTACCCAAAGCGCCCATAACCGGAAAGGGGAGAGACGACGTCATCTGTTTGAAGAGCGCGTACTCGCCGGCGTCGCCCGTCTCAGTGATGTCGCCGGCAACGATCGCGAACGCGGCGTTCTTTTCGTTCCGCGACATGTCATCAAGAGCAAGCTGAGTGTTCCGGTCTGCCGGCCCGTATCCCAGGTGGCTGTCGGAGGCGAAGATGAAGGTGAACGACGCGCGATTGCCGCCCTTGAGCCTGCCGAGCGACCGGTACGATGACGCGTCTGCAGCAGCCAACGCAACAGGGGCCAGAAAGGTAACGGCCAACGCCAGGGCGAGGCATGCTGAAAGAACACCCCTTACGGGACGAAACGCGAAATACCGTCGAAATAGGCACATATTGGGTCCTCCGTTGGAAATGGTTTCTATAGTGATCGACGAGTGTGGTGAGAATGGGTTCCGAGCTCTCAGTTTCTTTTGCCCATAGCCGCCCGGTACACTTTCTCGGTTTCCAGCGTGACGCGCTCCATTGAGTGTTTGGACGCCACGATTTCTCGGGCGAAGCGGGCAAGACTCGCTCTCTTTTCGCTGTCAGCCAGAAGAGCGTCGATTTCGGCCGCAAGGGTGTCCGGCGTAAGGGGGGAAGGCGCTCCTCTTGTCGTAAAATTGCACTCTTCGAGGGACGGGGCCGTATCGGGAGTGATGGGTCCAAACAGCCCTCCCGGCCCCGCGATTATGACGGGTCTTTCGCAGGCCGACGCCTCCAGAGCGACTCTGGACATGCCTACGACAACATCAGCGGCAGCGTACGCGCGGGCGGTATCCTTCACGTATCCCAGACAGCGCACGGTTTCTCTGCCCGTGTTGTCGTTGACCTCGGCGACTACTTTGCCGAGCTCGGCGACTCCATCGCCGTCACCGGCTATAAGGAGAGCCAGGTCCGGGTACTTCGGTTGCAGTATCTCCGCCGCGCGAGCGACCTTCTTCGTCACTTCGGTAAGGTCGTGCTCAATCCGAGACGCGTAGACGATCACGGGGCCTTGGCTTCCGCCGACTCCGAACGAAGCCCTTGCCTCAAGGCGTTCGGCCGGCGAAGCAGGTGCGAAAACGTCGAGGTCTATGCCGTTCGGGATCACCGTGATCCTCTCAGGATCGAAGCCAAACTCGCGAACTATGTAGTCTTTGATGTCGGGGCTAATTGCTATCGTGCGGTCTCCGGGCCTGGTGAAGTAGTTCCAGAACGGTCCCGATACAAACGTACCGTGGTACGTGACAACCATGGGAACGCCCGCCCGCCTGGCAATACCCTCGGAAATCCACGCGGGTATTCTCGCGTGAGCGTGGACTAGACCGACCTCTCTCGTGCGCACGAGGTGCTTGACGGTTCCCGCCGCTTTAGCCATGTTGAGCGGCGATCTCGAGTTGAGAGGCGCGTCAAAGTGGGGGATGCCCGAGAGGGACAGAGACTGAACCAGCGACCCTCCGGCCGAGGCTACCGTGACGTCCCAGCCGCGCGCCTTAAGGTTCTTGGCGAGAGAAACCAGATGGGTCTCCGCGCCGCCCAGTTCCAGGCTCATGGCCAGGAGCAATATTGATGTTGTGGAGCGAGAGGGCATCCTCAATCGCGCACCTCAAATGCCTTGGTGAAAACGTCTCGTCATAAGGCTAAGTTACCTGTTCTTCGCGGTCAAGAGCAAGAGATTCTTTCAGAGATTTCAGGTTCTCCCGCATTGCCGCCAGTTCCCCGGCCGATGCTTTCCGGCCCGAGTAGAATCTCTCCGTGAAGCAGGAGGATATGGCTCCAATCTGAGCGGCCGCTCCGGGCACGGCCGATGCGAACGCGCGGGAGAATTCGAGCGGAGTTTGTGATGGCTTCCTCGGGAACCCGCTTTCGGCAGCCGCCTCCATGAATTCGGCATAGATCGATACTATCGGGTCGGCGTGACTCTCTCTGCCGGCCAGGCGGCCGGATATGAGGCGCATTACGGGCTCAAGGACTTCCCTCGCCTTAGCCGCCGCCCACTTTGCTGCATTTGCCGCCGACCAATCGCTGGTTCTTTCTTCGGTGACTCTAGATGCATCTCGTTTTGCAGCATAGCGCTCCATGAGTATCCAGAGGACGCGAATGAACGCCGCAACCGCTATCACGCCTAGAATCCATCCCGCCACCGTGAATGCTTTTGGGGTAGTGTACTCACGGACCTCAGGAAGCGGGCGTTTCCCCGGCATCATCTGTATGGGAGCCTCCGGATCCGGCTCTTTGCGGATCGCTATCAGGAGGAGCCGTATCAGCCAGTCGACCAGCCAAGCAACCGGTTTGACGAGCTCGAGAAAGAGAGCCCTTGCCGCGGCAGCCAGGCTCCTCACGCCCCAGGACGCCGCAGACGATGCGCCCGGGGCAAGGGAAGCGACCGCCCACCCCAGGACGAACGTAACCAGTGAAATGGCCGCCAAGCGCTTGCCGGAGCGGTTGGACAGGTTGCCGCTCGCTTCATCTGAGAGGCACAGCGTAACGCCTAAGACCAGGAAGAGTGCGAGCAGAATGAGAGGAGGCCGGCCTCCGGAAAGGGAGGGTTCCGCAAAAAGCACCGAGGGCAAGGCTGAAAGCACGAAAGCCCAGAGTACCTTCCCCTGCCAAGACCAAGTTGTCCTGTTCTTCTGCCACAAGAGCGAGGACACGCCGAGCCCCACCGTAGTGAGCCCCAGCGGGAGCGCTGCTTGCAGCCCGGAGCCTCTCAGGCTGCCTGCAACTGCGGCAGCGACTCCGAGTGTGACAAGCGATAGGTACGCGATCCTGAGGGGTCTTGAGTGGAGAGACCGGTCTGCCCACACTACGAGCAGCGCGGTGATCGCGAAGAAGGCTGCCAAGTCGGTTTGCCAGGTGGTTCGGCTGAGCTGCTTAAGAGCGCCAAGGCCTTCTGCCCATAGGTAGGCAGCTACGCCTAGGAGAAGCGCCGAGCCTGCAACTTTATTCCACGGAAGATAGGGAGAAGGCGTCCGCACGGTCCCATCCTCCTTCCATGAAGCCCCTCATCACCGTTATGCCATGCATTTCCGCCATGGATCTCAAGAAAAGGTCATGCTCCGGATCTCTACAGCAATCCGGACACAATGCAATGATCGCGGCCCTCGGCGCGTTATCCCTGAGGGTCTTCACAAGTGCGAGCGTGCCTTCATCGGCCAGCGACGTAAGGATCACCGGGTATGTGCCGGCCGAGGTTACCCACTGCCGCGAACAGGCAGCGACCGCGGTACCGAAGGTGTAATGCCTCAGGCCGGCCAAGAGTGACAGGATACGCACCAGGTGTCTGTCGCCGGTCCCCGGAGGACACTGTGCCAGCAGGGTAGTATGCCCCGACTGAGACACCCCGTTGGAAGTCAGTCCAACCGCGAAGCCTCTCTTGTGGAAATCCTGGCAGAGCGAAGCTGCACCTACGACGAGGCTCTCGAATGTGTCTCCGTTGATGCCTTCCCAGGGGAGTCTCGAGGTAGAGAGGTCTAGGCAGATTACGACTTTGTCTCCAAACGTGGCGTCGAACACTCTGGTCTGCAGATTGCCGCTGCGAGCCGTAGCTTTCCAGTCCATGTGCCTCACGCTGTCGCCGGGCACATACTGGCGCACCATCTTGAGCAGGCTTGGGTCACGGTAGGTCCACGATCGTGCCCGCGATGTGCCGAAGGGGTACAGGCTCTTCTTTGGAGTGTTCTCTACCGGGATCAAACGCGGGTATACGGTCAGGCGGTCGACCTTATCGACTCGCGTGGAAACGGGGTAGAGGCCGAACGGATCGCCTGACGACAGCGTTGCGGGCCCCACATAGTACTCGCCTCTCACGGGACACTCCACGGTGAATTTCCTGGTTATCGTCTCGAATCCGCCCAAAGACATCTCGTTGTGCAGGAGCGTTCTGCCCGGCCTGTGATGCCCGCCTGACGCCGTGGGCGAGACCTGCCAGGCCCCTGGAACCTCGTCGTCCGAGACAAGGGGTACGGCCAGCGGCTTTCTATTTTCCACGGTGATCGTCAAATCGATGAGGTCGCCCGGGAAGGCCACGGCAGAAGAGAGCTTCCGTGTGTACGCGATATCACCCAGCGCGAGGCGCGAATACACCCGGGCCAGGAAAACGACTCCCAGGAGGAAGGCCCCCAGTACGGTAACGGGAGGTCTCTTGAGTGCCGCGCCGAGAACGAGCATGGCTGCGGCTACGTTCCTGAACCTAGCCCCCATGCTGCGCGTCTTCGGCCGACTCGACCGGGACGGGGGTTTCATCCAGAATCCGTTCGATAATGTCTCTCTGCGTTCTGCCCCTCACCGAAGCTTCGGACTTCGGGGTCACCCGGTGAGCGAGGCAAGCCACGGCTACGCCCTTGATGTCATCGGGAACCACGAAGTCGCGCCCGTCGAGCGCCGCCGATGCTTTGGCTAGCCTAGCCAGATATAGGGCACCTCTTGGGCTGACTCCCAGAGAGAGAGATTCATTTCGCCTTGTGTTCTCAACCAGAGTCAGGAGGTAGGAACTCACTTCGCGCGTCATCTTCGCCGTGGCGGCCGCTTCGCGCATCGCTTTCAAGCCCTGAGGCGTGAGCACACTGTCTACCGCTTGGCCCTCGGTGACCTTGTCACCGGATACTTCCGCCGAAAATCTTTCGATAATGCAGAGTTCCTCGTCTCGAGAAGGGTATCCCATGTCTATCTTGACTAGAAATCTATCTACCTGGGCTTCGGGCAGGGGGAACGTGCCTTCCATTTCAACGGGGTTCTGTGTGGCTAGGACCATGAACGGTGAAGGCAGACTGCGGGTCTCTCCATCGGACGTTACCTGGCGTTCTTCCATCGCCTCAAGGAGGCTGGATTGAGTACGCGGCGTCGCCCTGTTGAGCTCGTCCGCCAAGACTACGTTGGCGAATATCGGGCCGGGAACCCAGTGAAACTCGCCGTCCTTTTGGCTGAACACGTTGACACCGGTAACGTCGGAGGGCAGAAGGTCGGGCGTGAACTGGATGCGCCTGAAAGTGAGGCCGGCTGCTCTCGCGAACGTGCGGGCGAGCAGAGTCTTACCTACCCCGGGGACATCCTCCAGAAGCGCGTGGCCCGACACCGCCAAGCATCTCAGTAACATCCGGGCCTGTTCGCGCTTTCCTACCACTACTTTGTCGATTTCGTCCAGGACTCTTTCAGAGGCAACTCTTGCTTCGTCAAAGACGGCCATATTACCACCCTTTGTGTGAAGACCAATATCACCTATGAGTTAGCCGCCGTTTGCCGCTTTTCCCCCTCGGTTTATCGAAGATTGCGAAAGAGGCTCCTCATTTGCCACAAGGTCGGCATAAGTCTGGCGCCTGACCACCGTGAATGGACGCTTATCGGCAATGTGGACAACCGCCGGGTTGGGAAGGGCGTTGTAGTTCGACCTCATGGAGTACTGGTATGCTCCCGATACCGGAACCGCGATGATATCGCCGGAGGTAAGCATTGGCAGCTTCGCCGAGTCGATGATGGTGTCCCCTTCTTCACAGTGCTTCCCGACTATGCGGTAATCGAAAAGGGTAGGGTCTTGGGACGGTCGGGCGAGGACGGCGTCGTATTCGGCCCCGTAAAGTACCGGCCTTGGATTGTCCGACATGCCGCCGTCAACGGCCGCTACGAGCACCCCGTCGGGCAGCTTCTTGATTGTGCCCACCGTATAGAGAGTCACGGCTGAAGCCGCCACAATGGATCTTCCGGGCTCAAAGAAGAGTCGCGGGGGAGGGAGGTTTCTGCCGCAGGCTTTCTCGTGAACCGCTCGAGCGGTATTGCGGAGGTGTGCCCTTACGCTGAAGCTCTGGGGAGCCCCGCTGTAAGTGACGCCCAACCCGCCGCCCAAGTCCAGTTCGGGGATGGTGTAGCCCAAGGCGTCCCTCACCTCGGACATGAACTTAACCATAACTTCTGCCGCCAGTTCAAACGGCGAATCGTCAAAGATCTGCGAACCGATGTGGCAGTGAATCCCCGTGAGCTTTACGTTCGGCAGATGGAGCGCTTGCCTCACTGCTTCCATATGCTCGCCCCTGTGCATGGGTATCCCGAACTTGGAGTGGATCTCACCGGTTGACAGATATCTGTGCGTGTGCGGGTCGATGCCCGGCGTCAGCCTCAAAAAGACGGGTTGAACTACGCCCTGCTGAGCCGCAATGGCCTGGATCCTTTCGAGCTCGGCCGTGTTGTCCACCGCTATGCGCCCGACTCCCGAAGAGACCGCCATGGATATCTCGTCAAGGCTCTTGTTGTTGCCGTGGAAGACAATCCTATCAAGAGGAAAGCCCGCTCTCTGGGCTATGTAGAGTTCTCCGCCGGACGCGACGTCGATCCAGAGGCCTTCCTGATCCGCAAGATTGGCCATCCTCATGGTCAAATACGCTTTGCTGGCGTAGACTATGGCGCTGTCGGGGCAGATGTCGGAGAGAGCCGACGTATACTCTCTCATCGAGTCGCGGATCGCGTCTTCGGAATACACGTAGAGCGGCGTTCCGTACTCTTTGGCCAGTTTATTGACGGGCACCCCCGCAAACAACAAGCCTTCCCTCGGGTCCATCTCTAAGCACGGACGCATCTCCAACTCTCCTCGTTTCTCCCAAAGACCTGCAATTCTACATCAAAAAGTTTGAATGAATATAGCACCTGGGGGTAGGGGGGTCAACCGGTAATTCCGTCTGACATGCACTACTTACTCTTAAGGCGCCCTCTCAGTACGTACACTAGAAGCGCGGCTAGAAATATCGATCCCGCCCAACCTACCGCAGGATACACCGTTTTGACCAGGTTTGTGAAGCCCACAGAGCCTGCCCACAGTGATGCACTCCCTGCCAGGATGGCTACTGCCTTGAAGTTGACGGAACCGGGAGGAGCCATTCTTGCCGCGAAACCGTACAGATTGGCTACTGCGGTTGTGTACACTTCCGCGAGGAAAATCAAGGTGTAAAAGCGTCCTCCGAGCCGGTGCGCTTCCGACGCCATTCCGGCCATGGGCACCTCATATACTAACACTCCCGGAAACGAGGAGACAACTGCCAGATATACCAGGACCAGCGCTGTACCCAGTCCAAGGGAGCCGACCAGAGCGCTCGCCGCTACTTCCTTTCTGCTGCGCAGGGTAGTACCCAGAGAGGCAAGTACCGGCACAGACATCATGAGGTTGTATGAAATGTACGTTAGTCCCGCCAGAGGCCACGTCCGGACAACCGGTTTCGCCGCGGCAGGAGGGACGCCCAGCGACGGTCCTCTCGCGACAAGTACCGTGATGCTGACGATCAGGACCCCGGCGAGGAGAAAAGGCACGACCGTGCTTACTGCCGCTACGACGCCCTTCAGGCCGAGAAGCACGGTTACCACTGTGGCCAGCAAGAGGAAGCCGGCCCCTATGAGCCACGACACCCCGACTTCCTGGGAGAGTACAGACCCTGCCCCCGCGATCATGGCCGATAGCGCGCCGAACAGGAAAAAAGTCGCTACAGCGTCAAGGAAGGGAGAGATAAAGCGCCCGGAAACCTCGCGAATGACAGGAAGGTGCGATTTGGCTTTCATCTTGCGCCCGGCTTCCATGATAGCGAAGCCGAAAAACGCGAATCCCGCGGCCGTGACTATAATGGCTAAGATGCCGCTCGGACCCAAGAGGCCGAAGAACTGGAGTACTTCCTGGCCTGAAGCGAAGCCTGCTCCAACCACCGTCCCAATGTACGTTGCTCCCGCAACAAGAATGGCCCTTGAGCGGCTCATATTGATTCCTCCATGCGCGGTTCCTTAAGCAGAACCCCTCACATGGATATTTCACATTTCGCGAATACAGAAATACACGCGGAGGCGATCTTGCAGGAAGCTACTTGAGGGTGAATGTTCCCCCGCAGGATCTCGCGGACCAGATCTTTCTCGGAACGCACGGGAGACCGGAAAACCGTATACGAGCGGCCGACTTCGTCAGGCATGTGGGCGTCGCTGCCTCCCGTACCGGGAAGCCCCGCCTTGTGGGCATAACTCCCTAGAATCTCGCACACCGACGGGTACCTGAGCTGTTTTCCGTTGCAGACTTCGATAGCTTTTAGGCCTACTAGATCCTTGAGTCGTTCATCGACCGACACAGAGGGTTCGGCATCGAATAGGCCGCGCCTCTGCAGCCGGTAAGGGTGCGCGGGTACCGCTATTCCTCCAAGCTTGGCGGCCCTTGAGATGAGTTCTTGGGCGTGGCTTTCGCGGTTGGCGCCCCAATCTTTCCAGTCCTCGTCTTTCACGCCGTACACCAACATGTGTCCGGCATCGGTGGAGAGCTCGACTCCGCGGATTATGACCAGGTGGTTAGTTGACCTCTGAAGCTCTTCAAAAGGCAGGCTGAGAGACAGCCGCTCATGCTCCGTGATCACGATGGCGTCAAGGCCCTTTTCGATAGCTGCCTCGACGATGTCACGGGGTTCTGCAGGCGACTCGCCCGAGTAGAGCGAGTGCACGTGCATGTCGACTAGGAACTCCTGCCTTCTGGCCATCATTCGCCCCCTTGCTTCTAGAGAGTAACGTGTGCCTGACGTGCCTCTACGTTTTCCTTAAGAAAAGCTCCTCTAATTATATCAATGTCTTCAAGGATAGTTGTGAGATTCTTTGCCAGACATTCACCGAAATACGCGGGCATAGGGACCGTCGATACCCGGATCGCGGTCCTTATCTCGCTCGGCGTGATAGCCTGAAAGGCCTGAACCGCCCTTTTGAGAATCTGGCTCCGCCTTCTAGTGTATTCCATGAAGTAGTTAACGATGGACGGCACGCGTCCGATTCTCCGGACTTCCTCGAGTTTCATAACGAACCTGTATACGTTTTGGCAGTTTGGGTCTAGGCTCGCGCCGTAGTCAAACCATATGGGAACGCTGTCGAGCCAGACCATGTTCCGCTCTCCGTCGTCCCAGTTCCTTACAATGATGTCGAACACCGTTTGGAACCCTAGCGCCAGTTCAGGGTCGTCAAAGGGCAGCATATCAAGCGTGTAGTCGTAAGCCGACCTTGAGAAGTAGAAGTCCGGGCCCACGATGTGCTCAAGCTCTCGCTTGTCCTCGGGCGGTAGGCCCATCTCGCTTGCCAGCCTTATAGAGACCATGTTGCAGCGTCCAAGCCCGAGACTGCTGACCAGCTTTTCGACCGGGCCGTAGGAAAAGAATGTCTCGGGCACGCCTTTTCGCTTGTGGGGAGGGAGCTTCTCCCGGAATACCTGAGCGGATGGCGCGAAACTCTCCTTGACGAAGTAGGTAGCCCCGTTGACAACGTATTTCACTGTACCGTGCTCGGCGATGATAGTGCCCATCTACCGTCTCCTACCTCCGCTGCTTGGCTTGTGTTCTTCAAGCCTGGCTGCCGGTTATCCTGCCGGCCGGTTCTCTTTGGGTTTTCTTTGTAGGTTGCGCCGCAAAGGCCGTAAGAGAGGTGCGGGATGTTTCAGGTTTAAACACAATGACATGCGGTTTTGTGCTATCATTCTAGAGGAGTATTTGCTGATACATGCGTTTGATTGCAGGCAGAGGAGCATCTCGGGAGGAGGACTTTCTATGAAAGATATGGCCAAACTAGGCATTACGCTCATGATCGTGTGCGCAGTCGCCGGCCTTGGCCTCGCGGCTGTCTACGCCAAGACCGCGCCCGTCATTGAGCAGCGTGCCCAAGAAGACCTTTTGGCAGCCCTGAAAGCCGCCATTCCGGGCGCTGATGAAATAGTTGAAGAGACCGAAGGCGACCAGAGCTACTGGCTCGGGAAGAAAGCCGGTCAAGTAATAGGCGGCGCCATGAAGGTCACCGCCACAAGCTTTGGCGGGCCCATGGAGCTTATGGTCGGCATTGATGCCGAGGGCAAAATATCGAGAGTGGAGATCCTGAGCATTGCGGACACTCCCGGGATCGGCCTCAAAGTGAAAGATATAGCTTTCCTCGCCAAGTTTGCCGGCCAAGAGAACCCCAACAAGGTTGACAGCATAGCCGGCGCCACCGTTTCGTCCAGCGCGGTTAAGGGTGGAGTGGCGAAGGCTGTCGAGGTATTGGGGTCTGTTTTGGGTCCTGGGGATGAACTTGGCCCCATCGACCTGGCAAGCGTGCCTGACGGAACCTATACCGGAACCGGATTGGGGCTCAGGGAGCTGCAGGTCGCCGTGACGGTAGCCGGCGGGAAGATCACCGAGATCAAGATCGTGAGCCACGATGAATCACCCGGTTACTCCGACCCGGCAATTGCCGGAATTCCGAAGGCGATTATCGAGAAGCAGGATCCGAATGTGGATGCGGTTTCGGGAGCCACTTTCACCAGCCAAGGCATTGTGGAGGCCGTCAAGGACGCGCTTAAGGAGTTCGCCGGTAAGACCGGGAAAGCCGCCCTTGATATCAGCAAGATCGCAGACGGAACCTACGAAGGTACCGGCCTCGGCCTGAGAGAGCTGAAGGTAGCCGTGACGGTAGCCGGCGGGAAGATAACCGAAGTCAAGATCGTAAGCCACGATGAATCGCCCGGTATCGCAGACCCGGCTCTCATCGGAGTTCCGAAGGCTATAGTCGAAAAGCAGAGCGTCGAAGTCGACGCGGTTACGGGAGCGACCTTTACCAGCCAAGGCATTATGGAGGCGGTGGAAGAGGCCCTTGCCGGAGCGCCGACAAAGTAAGATAAGGGTACTCCTCTGCGACGACCACGCGGTCGTCCGTGAGGGTACCAGGCGGCTCCTTGAAGAAGAGCCTGACATTGAAGTCGTGGGGGAAGCTTCTGACGGCCTTGAGGCAATTGAGAAGGCCGAGAAGCTTTCCCCTGATGTTGTTGCCATGGACGTCTCCATGCCCCGCATGAACGGGATCGATGCCACAAAACGCATCAAAGAGAAGAACCCTTCGGTGCAGGTACTTGCCCTCACGGCCTATGACGATTTCGCGTATGTATCGAGACTCCTCGAGTGCGGAGCTTCCGGGTACATACTGAAGAGCGCCAGGGCAGGCGAGATCGTCACGGCCATAAGAGCCACCGCCCTGGGCGATTCGGTGCTCGATCCCGGCGTGGCGAGAGCGATCTTCTCCAGAATAGCTCGCAGAGAAGCATCGCATGATCCGGAAGAGCAGACGACCACGCCCCCTCCTCAAGTGAAGCCCGAAAGAGACCCACTCACGGCCAAGGAGACCGAGGTGCTCCGTTTGCTAGCCAAGGGCCTTTCCAACAAAGAGATCGCTCACCAGCTTCACGTGAGTCCGCGCACGGTTCAGGCGCACTTGGCTTCGATTTTCTCGAAACTCGGAGTTGCCTCCAGAACCGAAGCGGTAGTCAGGGCACTGAAGGAGGGCATCCTCTCTCAAGCTGATGCGGGAGCGTCCGGCGATGGCTAGCAGATCCGGCCTCGATCGGGGCACTCGCCTCCTCCTCGAGATGGGGAGGATAACCCGGGATAACCAGGGCAGAGATGACGCACTGGGCAGGATCGCCGGCCTGGTGCTTAGGAGTTTCAAGGTGAAGGCGGTTTCCATTCTGGTCTATGATGGCCCCAGCCGTTCCGCCTACGTATCCGCGTCCGCAGCCCTGTCCGGCCAGGAACCCCTGATATCTCCGGACATCACCCTCAGGCTAACGTCAGACTCATGCCTTTCGCTCGCGATACAAGAACCGGACAAGCCCCTATCAATTGACGGAAGGGCGGGAGACCCCGTCCTGGGCGAGATGCCGTACGACTCGGTCATCATAGTCCCGATGGCCTCCACCGAGGACGTGACGGGGTTCATGCTGCTTGCAGGAGAGAGGAAAGTACTGACGGACCTGCGGCCTGAACTCCTTGTTGCGGTCGCGGCTCATGCCTCCATCATTGCCGACAGGGCACACCTTCTGGAAAGCCTCCGCCGCTCAGACGAGCAGTACAGGATGTTTGCGGAAAACGCCCAGGACATGGTTTTCCTTTTGGACCAGGGCGGGCGGTTTCTGTACGTGAATCCCGCTTGCCGCGAAATCCTCGGCTACGAGCCGGAAGAGATGATCGGCAGTTACTTCGGCGAGTTCGTGACGCCTGAGACGTGGGCTGCGACAACGGCGGCGGTGAAGAGGGCCGTGTCCGAAAAGGCGAAGAATGTCGAGTACTCTTGGGTAATCCAGCGAAAAGACGGCGAGTTCGCAACGCTTGACGTGAAGGCTTCGCTGGTATACCGCGATTACGAGTTCTTCAGGCACCAAGGCATCGCGCGCGACCCCTCAACCGAGAGCCGCCTAAAGGAGCAGTTGGTGAAGCAGGGGCGGGAACTCAGCCAGTCCATATCCCGCGAGGAAAGGATGCGCGAGTATCTGGCAGTCGCCAACCTAGCGCAGGAAGAGGAGCGGGCGAGGATCGCCAGGGACATCCACGACGGCTCGGTCCAGTATTTGGTCGCGCTGCGCAGGCGCCTTGACCTCTTTAAGAAGGAGTATTTGAGGAACGGAGCGTCTGATCTGGGGAAGGAAGCCCTTGCAGGAATTGACTCGCTGCTCGACACTGCAGTGAAGGACTTAAGGGAGTTCGCCAGAAACCTGCGCCCACCGGTGCTGGACGACTTCGGGCTCGTCTCGGCCTGCGAGTGGTTGGCCGATCAAACTGAACAGGAAGGCATCAGGGTGGTCTTCGCCCCTTCAGGCACCTTAAGGCGCCTGCCGCAGGACGTCGAGGTAACGGCCTTTCGGATTGTCCAGGAATCACTCGCCAATGCGATGAAGCACTCGCGAGCCACCAGAGTGGAAGTGAACCTGGACTTTAGGCCGGGAGAACTCCACATCCTAGTGACAGACAACGGGCAAGGATTCGAACTGCCGGACACCCCGGGAGCGCTTGGGCGCGCGGGCCAGATGGGCCTGGTCGGCATGTTCGAGCGCGCGGAAATGCTGAACGGCAAGATCAACCTCCAATCTGCTCCGGGAAAGGGAACCGTCCTCTCCGTAACCCTTCCGGTACAGGACTAGCCTGCCTACGCCATAATGCCTACCTTCTCCTAAGCCATTGTGCCGAAGATCCTCCGTCCGTATCCGGATAGCATTTAGCGTGAGAGAAACGGATGCGGAGGGATCAGACGATGGTAGCAGAGGATCTGATGATTGCTGAGAGGGCGTCGCTTGGAGACGAGAGAGCATTTGAGGAAATCTACTCCACCTATTATAAGCAGATTCTTTGGCACGTTACCCGTATGGTTGGAGACCGCATGGATGCGGAAGACATAACCCAGGATGTCTTTCTGAAGGCCTACCAGTTCATCGGCTCGTACTCGGGAACGGCCAGCCTGGGACGTTGGCTGCGAAAGATAGCCACCAACACCTGCATAGACAGGATGAGGAAGAGGACCATAGCCACCGCGGCATGGCCTATGCTCCAGTCGAAAGACGGCGACGAACAGCCCCTTGAGTTTCCTGACGACTCACCTTCTCCGCTCGACGTGACCGAGGCTCGGGAATCGGAGAGAGCCATTCTGCAAGAGATAGACCGGTTGCCTGAGTACTACAAGAAGGTAGTCTATCTCCACGATGTACTCGGAAAATCCGGAGAAGAAACGGCGAGGGAAGCGGCTTGCCCCATAGGTACGGTCAAGTCGCGCCTGTCAAGAGCCCACGGGATTCTGCGGACCGCGTTCGAAGCTCCTACATACGTCATGTCCCGGGCCGGGGCCTGAATAAGATGACTTGGGAGATGATGGCAAGTAGCGCTCTGGGGTTTTGTACGCGGGAAGTCGAGGCTCAGCCGCCTAACAGTGCTTGCTGCCGCAGCGGTAGCCTTCATGCTGTGCGTGTCCTTCGCCGGCTACGTTATCATTTGGCCGGGTACTACCGTGATGGGGTTGGATGTTGGGGGGCTGACTCAATCCGCTGCCAAGTCGGCCATAGCTGAAAGCCTTTCTTGGAATTCCCGGCAAGTGCTCCTTCGGGGAAACGGCAGGGAGATGAACATCTTCTTGCAGAGCGGCCTGGGAATCGTGCCCGACCTGGACTCCACCGTCAGATCCTGCATGAGGCCCATATGGCGGGCGTTTTCCGAGAAGGAGATGCCGCTTCGCCTGACCGTCGATGAAGATAGATTCGCCGCTTGTGCTGGAGAACTCGCAGGGTACTTCGATGTGCCGGTTGCCGATGCGAGGTACCGGATAGCTTACGGTGACCGCGTGGAAGTCGTCCCGCACCAGACGGGAAAGCAGTTGGATGCGGCTGCTTTACGAGACATGTTCGGCGCTTCGGGGTTTATCGAGGCAGTGCCCGAAACATTGAACTTGAGTTTCCTGGACGTACCCCCGGCTACCAGTACCGAGGATCTTGAGGCCCACATGCCTCTGGAACTCATCTCAAGCTACACTACGTACTACGCAGCTTCTCAGACAGACCGGGCCCACAACATAAGCTTGGCTGCTTCGTGCTTCAGCGAACTGACCGTCAACCCCGGCGCCACGATTTCCTTCAATCAGATTGTCGGTCCTCGAACTCCCGAGCGGGGCTACCGCAAGGCACCTGTCATCGTAGGCGACAGCCTTCAGGATGACTACGGCGGAGGCATCTGCCAAGTATCCACAACGCTGTACGTATCCTTGCTCCAAGCGAACTTCACCGTGACGGAAAGGTACTGCCACGGCCTTCCCGTCGGATATGTCCCTTTAGGGCTAGACGCGACGGTGGCCTGGGACTACCTTGATCTAAAGATGACCAATCCGGGCCCCGCTCCCTGCATCGTGAGGGCGGTGGCGAACCAGGGCACGCTCACGGTGGACGTATTCGGGAAGAGGATCGAGGGCCTCAAGATCGAGGTGGAGTCGCGGGTCCTAAAGGAGTATCCGGCCGTTCCGCCTAGCTCCCAGACGCAGGAACCCTCAAGCGGTTCTCCGCCCGGACAGGGAACCGGCGAGCCTCCGGGGGAGATTCCCCCGGGCGAAACTCCTCCGCCCGGGACTCAACCTGAGCAGCCCAAACTTCGCCCGGGATACCTCGTTGAGACCATCCGCCGGTACATCCGGAACGGCCGGGTCGAGTTCGTCGAGAAGCTTAACACCAGCATGTACCCGCCGGAGAAGGCGAAGTAGACACCTTAGGCGTTTGTTACGTCGCGTACTCCTCGCCCGGCAGTTTCCATTCAATCTTGTCAGGCATTTTCAGCACGAACTCCGTTAGCAGTCTGAGTGCAGCGTCTGCGTCCCTAAGGTTCACGAACTCAACGGGGGAGTGGGAGTATCTCCGCGGTATCGTCACCGCTCCCGAAGGGATGCCCGACCTTGACAAGTGCATGGCGGTGGCGTCGGTATTTCCGCCGGTAAACGTGGCCGGCTGATAGGGCACTCCCGCGCTTTTTGCCGCCTCTTCCAGCATTGAAAACACGGTGGTATCCGCTATGAGTCCCTTGCCGCTTCCGCCCGAGGTAACCTGGAGGACGGGCCCTTGGCCGATTCCGACCGGCAGTTCCTTGGAAAAGTTGATTTCGGGGGTATCGCCTGACGGTACCGTATCCAGGGCAATGGCTAGGTCGGGGTTCACTTCGAACGCCGCTACGGCGGCTCCCCGCAGCCCGATCTCTTCCTGGACAGTCACGACGCAGTGGAGTTCGCCGTTAAACTCTCTGCCTTTCAGCGATTCGAGTAGGGCGATCATAATGGAGCAGCCGACGCGGTCGTCCAGCGCCTTTGATACCAGAAGGTCCTCGGTAAGGAATGTGGGCGGCGATACGAACGCTGCCGGGGTCCCCGTCTTAATGCCCATGGCGAGAACTTCCTCTTTTGATGAGGCGCCTACATCTATGTAGAGTTCGGTGTGCTTCTTGACCTCAGAGCGTTCTTTCTCCGAAGAGAGGTGGCCTGCTTTGACACCGACAATACCGGTGTGCCCTCTGAGGTTCACTATCCGCCCGGGGAGGAGGTTGTCGCCCACTCCGCCGAGTTTTTCGAAGCGGATGAAACCGTTTTTCTCAATGCTCTTGACGATTAGGCCGATTTCGTCCGAGTGCGCCGCGATCATGACTTTGGGGCCTTTCTTCCCGCGCTTCACGGTGAATACGTTTCCCATGGGATCAACGCGTATCTCGTCAACCAGGGGCTTTAAGGCTTGAACCATGTACTTTATGACGGGGGCTTCGCGCCCTGATACTCCGGACATGGTGAGCAGGGGCAAGAGATGCTTTTTGTACAATTCCCGTTCGGTCAATAGTCGCGCCTCCCATTTTCGTTTTGCCGGCGTGTTCCATCATGGCAACGGCTGTTTTCGCTGTATAGCCAACATATTCCTCTCAAGATTAATCCCGGATTTTTCGGCTTCGGATATTGACTTCACCCCTTGTTGGAGATACTATACAAACAAACGTTCACTACGAACAGGTGGTCGCTATGAGTCGGGTTTTATATCTCAAGTTCATCGGCGCGAGGGCCCGGCAGGAGGCCAAAGACAGGTGCTTAACCGGGAGTAAGCCTTTGGTCCTTCTCGACGGAGATCTGGTTATCGATTGCGATAAAGATGCTTGGGATGACGGCGTCAGGCCGGGCGATACTCTGCGGCAGGCCAGGATATCTTCTCCCGTTTGCGAGGTAGTAAGAGTGAGCGGCGCAGGAGGGGAGCGCCTTACGGCTATCCTCGATGTACTCGCTAAATTCAGCCCTTATGTCGAGCCTGTTGCCGATCAAAGCGGGGTGTTTGTGGATATCTCTCCCGCAACTTCTCTAAGGGAGATATTGAGCGCCCTAAACGGCATGTACTTCAAGGCTTTTGCTGCCGTCAGCAGCTCCAAACTTATTTCCAGAGCGGCATGCGACCTCTTTATGGAGGATTGCCTAGACGGCGTGAAAGTGCCTTCAGGCAAAGCAAAGTGGGGTTCTTTACGCCAAGAAAACGACCTGGTCGTAGCCTCGATAGACAGCGGAAAAGAGAAAGCGTTCATCTCGGGCGCGCCTATCGACAGCCTTTGGATGGTTCCGCCTGAGGTCCTTTCCATGCTGCGCTCTTTAGGGCTTAAGAAAGTTAAGGACCTTCAAGAAGTAAGCGTATCTCACCTTGCTGAGCGAATCGGTGACTGGGCCACTATGGTTAAGAGGTGGGCGGCGGGCGTGGAGCACTCAAAGGTTCAAGCTCTGTACCCGCCGCCTTCTCTCACCAAAGAGGTTGATTTCCTGGAATTTGTGCCGCTTCAGAAAGACCTGTTTCTCGATGCCCTCAAGGAACTGAGCGCTTCCCTTGTTGAGAAAGGCGTTGGATTTAAGTCGATTAGCCTTTCGATCTCAGGCGACTTCAAGCCATTGTCGGGAAATCTATCCGGCGAAAGAAAGTTTGTGAGGCCGGTTTGTTCCCTTGAGGCCATGAAAGCGGCCGTGAATGCCATTCTCGACGGTTTTCTGGAGGAGATCCGACACCGGAGCCAAGCGGGTCCGGCTCCCTCTGTGCCGGTCTTGTCCGGGTTCCGGCTCCGCCTCGACGATATAACTCCGGTGCAGGCTAAACCCTCGCCTCTGTTTGCCGCAGGCGTTGCCCCGGAGCCCAAGGTGATCCCTGTTGCTTTGGGGCTGGCTTTGTTCGGGTTGGAAGACAAGTTCGGCGACGGGGCCGTTACTTGGGGGAAGAGCGAAAATCTTTCCGAGTTTAAGCCTGAGATAATGCGGCGAGAGAAGATGCTGTCTTTCTGGGATCCAATGCGCCCGCAAGTGTTTGAAGAGATCGCGGCGGCTGCCGTAGGGGGCGTAGCCGATGTCTAAAATCATCGATATGCCGGTTCTCCTCGTAACCGACAAGGAAAGGCCGAGGAAGTTTTTCTGGTTCAAACGCTGGGTCAATGTGACCAAAATCATGGATGAATGGAAAGAGACCGGGCGTTGGTGGGAAGGCGACCAAGAGAAGGTGTTTTTCAGGGTGTTGTCTCCGGAAGGCAGCATATATGAAGTGTACAGCCGGGAAAGGCACTGGAACCTCTACAAGGTTTACGACTAAAGGTGTATTGAGCGATGTTCGTTCACCTGCATGTCCACAGCCCATACTCGTTCATTGACGGGGCGTCCAAAGTTGACGAACTTGTCGCCCGGGCTGCCGATTTAGGCATGCCTGCTATGGCGATAACCGACCACAACAACGTCTCGGCGGTCGTACGGTTTGTGAAAGCCGCGAGAAGGTGCGGAATAAAGCCCATCATCGGCGCCGAGGTTACTCTGCGAGGCGGCCACCATCTGACTCTCCTGTGTAAGGGGGCTCACGGGTATAAGAGCCTCTGCGCTCTCCTCAGCGACGCGCACCTTGGAAGCCCCCGGAAGCAACCTGAGGCGAGCATTGAAACCTTAAGCCGCCACAAAGAAGGCCTCATTGCCATGACAGGGTGCAGGCGCGGCCTGGTGCCCTCACTCATCCTTCGCAAAAGGTATGATGAGGCTCGGGAAGCGTTGAGGCGGTATAAGCAGATATTTGGGTCGTCTTCTCTTGCGGTCGAGCTTTCTGAGAGCCTGCTTCCGGGCTCAAAGACATTGAACCGGTACCTCTGTGAGCTGGCTGAGGCCGAGGAGGTCCGCGTCGCGGCAACCAACAACGTCCACTATGCCAAGAAAGAAGATTTCTTCGTTCACGACATCCTGACTTGCATAAGGACGCTTACCAAACTTGAGGACGTCCATCCTGAGCGGCGGCTCAACGCCGAGAACTATTTGAAAAGCCCAGCGGAAATGTCGCGCGATTTCAGGGAGTATCCCGCCGCAGTCAGGGAAACTGCCGAGATCGCGGCAGCATGTGAGGTTCCGGTCGAGCTCGGCGTCCCTAATTTCCCGGCATTTAAGGTGCCCCGTGAGTTTTCTTCGGCGGCAGAATTCTTGCGCCATTTGACCTTCAAGGGGGCCGGGGCCAGGTATGGGAGAGTTACGCCCGAGATCAAGGGCAGACTGAACCACGAGCTCTACGTCATCGAGAAGTTGGGTTACGAAGACTATTTCCTGGTCGTGTGGGACCTGGTTGCATTCGCTCAACAACAAGGGATCAGGCATGCGGGCAGAGGGTCGGCGGCTGATTCGGCCGTGGCGTACTGCTTAGGCGTTACCGATGTCGACCCCATTGCCCAGAACCTCCTGTTTGAGAGGTTTTTAAGCCTTGAGCGGGGCGAGAAACCGGATATCGACGTCGATTTCGACGCCAGAAAGAGAGACGACGTTTCTTCCTACGTGAGGAGGAAATACGGGGAAGAGCATGTTGCCGCCGTAGCTACCTACAATACTTTTCAGGGAAGGTCGGCGGTGAGAGACGTAGGAAAAGCCATGGGATACCTTCCCGATGAAATCGATGTTATCGCCAAGCGTCTGCCTTATTACGTATCCGCGTCCAACCTTACCGGGAAATTCGACCTCGTCCCCGAACTTAGAGACTTGGCTATTCCCCCCAAGAGACTGCATACTCTGTTGTCGGCTGCCGAAAGGCTTGCCGGGCTGCCCAGATTCCTGGCGACGCATCTGGGCGGGCTGGTCATATCCAAAAACCCCATAACCAACCTCAGCCCAATTGAGCGTTCGGCAAAGGGAGTCACCATCCTCCAGTTCGACAAAGACGATGTTGAAGATCTCGGCCTGGTCAAGATAGACCTTCTTTCTCTCAGGACTCTCGGCGCCATTGAGGATTCGCTCGGATACATGGAGGGTGAGGGGCGGCCGTTGGACTACGACCGGATTCCGCTGGACGATAAAGCAACGTATGAACGGCTGCGGTCATCTGACACTGTAGGCGTCTTTCAGCTTGAGAGTTCGGCTCAGCGGGCCCTTCAAGCCAGGCTGGGCGCCGACAACATTGAGGATATCGTGGCCAGCGTCGCGCTCATCAGGCCGGGGCCGATCAAGGGCAATATGGTGGAGCCATATATAAGGAGGCGCCAAGGGCTGGAGCCTGTCACGTATTTAGAGCCCAGATTGGAGCCTATCCTGAAGAAGACTTACGGGGTCATACTGTTTCAGGAGCAGGTTATCGAGATAGCGTCGACCATCGCCGGTTTCACTCCGGGCGAGGCCGACAAGCTCCGCAGGGTAATGACCCATATGAGGTCAGGTGAGGAAATGGAGAACATCGGCCGGCTTTTTGTCCAAAAAGCCGTTCAGACCGGCGTTCCCGAAAAGACTGCAGACGCCATCTTCCAGTGCATGAAAGGCTATGCCAGCTACGGGTTTTGCGAGGCGCATGCCCGGGCTTTCGGCACTACCGCGTACAAGACCGCGTACCTCATTGAACACCACCCGGCCGAGTTCTTCGCTGCCATATTGAACAATGAACCTATGGGGTACTATCCCGTCTCAACCATCTGTGTTGAGGCCAAGAAGCACGGAGTCGAAATCTTGGGTCCATCGGCGAACAGATCCGGCAAGGATGTTATTGTGGATAACGGGCAGATCGTGCTGCCGTTCAAGATGATTAACGGCGTGAGTGTCAAAGTTATCGAGGCAATTGAAAGAGAGAGAGCCATCGCCCCTTTTAAGTCGTTCAGCGATTTTGCTTCACGAGTGCGCCCCCCCGTAGATGTGCTCCGGTCTATGGTTTTGTGCGGAGTCTTTGACGAGTTTGGGGTCACCCGGAAGAAGCTCATATGGGCTTTGCCCGACCGCTATCTTGAAGGCGTTACCGCCGCCGGCGGCGCCTTGCTCGATGAACCGGAAGATGGCGGTGCCGGCGTAGGCGGCGACTTTACCCTTTCCGAGAAAATCGGCTTTGAATACAAAGTGCTGGGCTTTTCAGTTTCAGGGCACCCCATGGCGGTTTGGCGCGAGACTCTGTCTAAGAAGGGTTTTGTCGGGAGCCGCGATTTGCCCCGCATACGGCCGGGTGAATTCGTTAAGATAGGCGGTATTCCCGTACGGCCCCACAGGCCGCCAACTAAGAGCGGCAAGACGGTGGTGTTCATATCGCTTGAGGATGAGGACGGGCTTTTGGATGCCACCTGCTTTGAAAGTGTCTACAAGAAGTACGGCAAGTTCTTATTTCCCGGTGAACTCATCCCATTAGGCATATGGGGGCAGGTGCAAAAAAGGGGCAATGCCTATTCGGTAACCGCGCAGACAGTGTTTCCTCTGTCCTATGTGCTTAAAGGTTCGGCATGACCAGATACGTCGAGACCCTGGTGTCGCCGTACATGTAGGTCCTGTTGATGGCAAGCCGGCCGTAAGACTCTTCGTGCTTTTCTTTCCTGTGCTGCTGGAGCACTACGATCCCCGCCGGGTCGACCAGAGGGGAAGTGCCTAGGATATCCATGGCTCCCTTATCCAGCCCCGTGAAGTACGGAGGCGCGACCAGCGCGATGGAATAGGGTTTCTCGGTCTTCTCGAGCAGTCTCACAATCCGGAGAGCGTCGCCTATGATAACTCTTGCTCGCGATTCAATCCCGAGCGTAGAGAGATTCTTCCTGATGATTTCGACAGCCTTGGGGTTCTTATCTATGCAGGTAGCGTGGGAAGCCCCGCGCGACAGAAGCTCTATGGAATAGCTGCCCGTGCCTGAGAAGAGATCGATGACCCGGGCACCGTCGATGTACTCGACCAGGATGTTGGCTACCGCTCCTCTTACTTTGGCAAGCGGCGGCCTGGTCGTCTCTCCCGGGACGGAAAGGAGGGACCTCCCCCGGAACTCTCCGCCTATCACTTTGATCACCGAAAAACCATCTCCTGAAGCGGACTCATATGCTCACGTTACCACAAATTGCCCTAATGTTATAATTGAGCCAAACAGCCAGTTCATATGTTGGAGGGCGAGCGATTTGGCACACATCCTTCCGGTGGGCAAAGTGCCTCCGGCCATCTTGGAAGAAGTGGTGTTCAAGCGCGGCGGCGCTCCACGCGGCGAAGTGATCCTGGCTCCCGCCATAGGCGAAGATACCGCGGTCGTCGATATCGGGCAGGAGTACCTCATAGCGAGCACCGACCCGATTACCGGCGCGACCGGCAAGGCTGGCTGGCTGGCGGTGAAGGTTGCCCTGAACGACATCGGAGCGTCAGGAGGCGAGCCCGTCTGCGTCCTTGTCACTCTGCTCCTGCCGGAAGGGGCATCCAAGGAATCTCTCCGGGAAATCATGGACGACATACATGCCGCGTGCAGTGAAGAGAACGTGGCAGTGGCAGGCGGGCACACGGAGGTCACTCCGGGACTGGATAGGCCGATCATGAGCGTGACCGCCCTCGGCAGAACCAGAGGCAGGCGGGTGCTCCGCTCAAGCGGTTGTCAAGCAGGGGATGACATAGTAGTGACCAAGTGGGCCGGCATGGAAGGCACAGCCATCCTGGCCCGTGATTTCCGCAGCCAGGTCTCGGATTTCCTGACCGAGGAAGAGATCTGTGAAGCAGAGGCGCTCCTGTCAAAGATAAGTGTCGTGAAGGAAGGCGCCGTGGCTGCGGAGAACGGAGCTCACGGCTCTCACGATGCCACGGAAGGCGGCGTGCTGGGCGCGATCTATGAGCTGTGTGAGGCTTCGGGCTTGGGTGCCATGGTTGACGCAGACCGCATCCCGGTCCTTCCGGTGACGTCGAAAATCGCCGCTCGTACAGGCATAGATCCTTTGAAGCTGGTGTCTTCCGGCTGTTTGGTTGTTTCACATCCCGATGGTGCTAAGCTATGCGAAGTTTACCGAAGATCCGGTATCAATGCCGAGGTCGTGGGCAAAATGACTTCAGGCGGCCGCGAAGCTTACCGGGGCGGGAGAACCTTCACACTCGAAGCGCCAAAGACAGACGAACTCTGGAAGGCGAGGGAAGTCCTAGAGAGGTTCTCCGCTCGCTGATGTCGTATCTGCGCTTCGCCCTGCAGCGGCCTAGGAATATCCAAATCATCGAGGTGATCCGGCCATGTGGTTAGTCCCAACGTTGCTGGGCTTCGCGGTTCTCGCATGGCTCGGCTACGCTTGGATGAGTACCCTTTTTCGCAAGTACCAACACACGCGTGAATCTGCCGCCATCATCATGCTCATAGCGGCAGGCTCTCTGTATTCAGGTTGGAGGACCGCCTCTTCAGTCGCTCCCGGTTGGTCATTCGGGCCGAAGGCTTCAATCGCGCTTGCCGTAGGCTTTACGCTTTTCTCGCTCTTCACGTATTTAGTGGTCAGCCTCTGGACTGCTCTGCTCACGCGGGGCTTTGAGGACCGCATCGCCGGCCTTGACGAAGAAGAGGATTCCATAGTCCGGCGGCTGCAGGCGATGAGGTGGGAGTCATACAAGCGATCTTCCGGGGATAGCCTTCAGAACGTACCCGATAGCGCCCGCACGGATGATCCCGCCGGAGACCTCAGGAAGACCGTCGAGTCGTGGGAACAGGGCGGGGGAGCGGCCAGAATTCGTTCGCTGAAATCCCTTGAATGGCGGGAAGAGGCGCTGGCGAAGACTCCCGAGGAGCTGAAAGAAGACATCCGGTCGCTTGAGATTGAGGCCGGGATGGAGGCCGATGAAGCCAGGCGGGAGCAGGTCAGGGCAAGGCTTGCCGTCGTCCGCCTTGCGCTCATGGAGAAAGAACCGCCGGTATCCGAGCACCCGGCCCGGAAGGCGCCGCCGCCCGAAATCAAGGCAGACGAAGCGGCGATGAGGCAGAGGCTGCAGGAGATCCACCGGGAGATCCAGTCCGTGAAGGACGCCAAAGACCGGTACTTGAGAAGCAGGGTCAGGCTTGGTTGGAGGTCGAACGAGTGAGCCACATAAGCTCCTACAAGACTGAGATAAGGCTTGAGAACGCTCTGGAGGCCGGGCGCTCCGTAGAAGAGGATCCCGGCTGGGAGGTGCTCCGTGAAGCGGTCCACGCGACCGCCGAGGAGATGAACCTTGACGTGACCCGCACCTTTCGAGACTACTACGGGAGGTCTATCGCTTGCGATTGGGGCCTCGTGGGCCCGGATATCCCTCGCGGGATCGGGGTCAGCGTGGATAGGAAGACCGGCGAGGTATCGTTCCTCTGCGATTCCTACGGCGGCTACGAAAGGGCTGCCGGTGAGATCAAGGACCGCGTCACACAGAATTACACCGCGCTGTGCGTGTCAAAGGCCCTTTCCGCGCTGAATTACGACGTGGAAGTGGATGAAGTGAAGCATCCGATTGAAGGCAAGAAGGTTCTTGTAAAAGGGGTTCTGTAATGTCGAGACGCATCGACGTGGAGGTCGGCAGGGGCGGAAAGGTAAGGGTCGAGTTCTCGGGGTTTGAAGGCGAACTTTGCTATGAAGAAGCCGAGAACTTGAAGCGGGTGCTTAGGACATTGGGCCTATGGGCCGTACCTGTCACGGTAACACCGAAGAGCGCGTCAGAGATATCTTTGGAAGTGGACATCGAGGAGGGCACCCTCAGGAAGGTGCCCGTAGGGTGACTTCCCGCAGCAGTCCGGGCGCGGCACGCGATTTGGCAGGCCATTTGACTGAGCAGGCGCAGCTCACGACCGGGGCGGTGAGTCCTGAGTCAGGACTTAACCGGCCGCGCTCCTACATCGAGGTCGAGATCTCGCCTCTTCGCATCAGTGTCTACGAACGTTCCGGAGACGGTCAGACTGCCGCTTTGCTGCGACTCCTCAGGCACTACGGGCTCAGGCTTGAGGAGAGAGTAAGCTCTCCCTGCGGCTAGAGGGGGATGACTTTGGAGGACTACCTGGATCAGTCTTGGATGCTCTCGGGGATGATGAAGCGGAAGTCCAACTATTCCCCGGTCATCTGCTTCGAGACTGTCGACCCGAAGCGCATATACCAGCTCAAGACGTTTATACTGAGTTCTCCTCATATGTCCCACATTGAGAACGTCTTCCTGTGGGACCCGTGGGACGGCCTCGGCACCTTGCGCATGGGCTCGGACGGTCCCGTATTCGAGCCGTACAAAAAGAAGCTGGGGGTCAGCACACCCGTCACTTCGAGGGTGAGGCCCGACAGCTCGGTCGAGATTCAGGCCCTCAAGGCCGTGCTCAAAGAGATGGATACCTTTCTAAAGTCAAGTCCTACCGTGTTTGTGGCCCAGAACATATCCGAAGTCAGGGAGGCTGACACCGGCTTTCAGGCCGCCCTCAGGGCATGGGCCATAGATCCCCAAGTCCTTGCCAAGGGTTCTACAATCATGGTTCTCACTTCAGACGCTTCAAAGATCATGGATGAGTTCACAAAGGAGTTTGCCGTGATCATCCCTGTAGACCCGTCCAGCCAGGACGAACGCAAGGAGATCATCAAGCGGACCGCCGGGGAGTTGGGCGTTGCCCTTGACGACGCCAAGATCGAGGGGACCAAGGTCACGCTGTCGGGACTCAACCTCCACCAGGTGGAGAGCATCCTCCTGGAGTCCTATCACCGGTCCAAAAACTTCGATCCCGATATCATGAAAGAACTGAAATCCGAGATGGTGAAGCGCTCAAAGGTCCTTGAGGTCCGGGACCCGCAGTTCAGCTTCAGAGATATCGGTGGATATCACGCGATTAAAGACTTTGTCTCCAAATACATCATCAATGTCCTAAAGAAACCCGACAGGGCAAAACACTTCGGCTTGGGCCTGCCGAAAGGCCTTCTGTTTTTCGGGCCGCCCGGAACCGGCAAGAGCCTTTTCGCCAACGCCCTGGCCAGCGAAGTCCAGCTGCCTTTCATCAACCTGGTCACGGAGAACATCTACTCGAAGTGGCTCGGCGAATCAGGCCAAAACATGAAGAACGCCATTCAGATGGCCGAGAAGATGTCGCCCGCAATCGTGTTCGTGGATGAGATAGACCGTTTCGGGAAGCGCTCGAGCACCTCGGCGGGTTCGGCCGAGGAAGAGACCCAGCGGGTGTTCTCGCAGTTCCTGGAGTGGTTGGGCAAGTCAGACAGAGAAGCGATCATCGTGGGGACCACAAACGTCCCGGAGCATCTCGATGAGGCGTTCTTGCGGGCAGGCCGGTTTGACTACAAAATCCCATTTCTCTACCCGGGCCCTCAGGCTCGCCTTGAGATCCTGATGGTCCATTTAGGGTTCACAAGCGGGGGGAGAAGGTCGCGCGTTCCCCTGGCTCAAAGTGAAGAAGAGACGAGGCAGTTTCTGCTGGACGCCGTGGTCCCTTGCACGCGCAACTTCTCGTGCGCCGAGCTTGAGGAACTCGTCACCCGCGCCAAGAGGGTAGCGTTTGACAGGGACAGCGAGTACGTCACGGGAGAGGATCTCCTAACGTCGGCCAAGACTTTCCGGATCGACAGCAAAGACCGCAAGAGGACCATTCAGACCTGCATGGCGCAGGCACGGCGTTTCACCGACGACCAGACGTTCCTGGACTCGATCGAGAGCGAGAACAAGCTGGAGGAAGACGTTGATGCGGCAGCGGGCATGTAGGTTCTCCGGTCTCCCCGTGTAGAATCTCGCCCAAATCTAGACTGAGGGCGAGCTTTCGGGTAACCTAGTTTCTGAAGGACAGAGCGGAAAGAGGGATACAAGTGAAAGAGAAGGTACTCGCGGTCTTGGATGAGATCCGCCCCTCCCTCCAGGCTGACGGCGGAGACGTTGAACTGGTGGACGTTAGTTCCGATGGAGTCGTCAAAGTCAAGCTCACCGGGCACTGCGGCACCTGTCCGTTTGCCCTCATGACTCTCAAGGGCGGCATTGAACGCGTGCTCAAGCAGGAGATCCCGGAAGTGACTCGGGTTGAGGCGGAAGGCCTGACTGTGTAGTAAGTTCGACCAAGGACCGCCGGCAAAGCCGGCGGTTTTTGTTTTTCCGGGGCTACTGCCCTCCCTCCGGAACCTCAAGAGTCAAATCCGGATCTGGATGCATATAGATGATCTAGCGCGTAGGCATCCTTTTTCGGATGAAAGGAGGGCAATGAATCTGGATACCTGCGAAGTTAAGAAAGAGGAATTGAGACTGGAGGAGGTCGTTGGGGAAGGGACCTCGCAGCTCGTGATTTCCCATACCGTGACCATTCCCGAAGAAAAGCCCCCGGCAAGGGCGATCATCGACTTTGTAGCCAGACCCCGCATAAACAAGGTCACGGTTCTCCCGGGCAAGGTCGTGGTTGATGGCATTATCGACTTCACCATCATCTACGAAGCGACCGAGGTAACGCAGACTGTCCATGTGTTCCATGCTGAAGTGCCCTTCAGCCAGTTCGTGGAGATCCCTGGTGCCGAGCCGGGCATGACCGCGAACGTGAACGTAGTAGTCGAGCACGCCGTCTTCAGCCTGACTGCTGACGGAAGGGACGTTACCATCCGCGCGGTTGCTGCTCTGAAGGTCAAACTGACTCAAAGCATCGTGATCGAGGTTGTGACCGACGTTACCGGCGTTGCGGGCCTGCAGGTTACCAGAGAAGTGATAAAGGCGGAAACGGTCCTGGGCGAAGGCGAGACCCAGATAGTCTTGAGAGAGAACTTGACTATTCCCGACGCCAAGCCGGATGCTTCACGGGTGATTGACCACGTCAGCACAGTCGATGTCACCCAGACCACGGTGCTTCCCAACAAGATAATCGTCAACGGAGTCATCAATCTCAGGATAATCTACGAGGCCAACGTCCCGGAGCAGTCCGTCCACGTCGCTCACTTCACCATCCCGTTCGAGTCGTTTGTCGAGATACCCGGCGCCCAGCCAGGGATGTCGGTTGTCGCTGATGCCGAGGTCGAGTTCGTCTCCATAGATGTCTCTGCAGACGGTAGAACGCTGTCGGTCAGGATAATCCTCAAGGTGCACGTAAAGGTCATTGCAGTCCGCACCATCAGCGTCATAACCAACGTGGCAGGAGTCGCGGGCATTCACGTCGAGAAGGCCCTGGTCCGGGTCCAAGAGGTCCTGGGCGAGGATAAGTCCCAGGAGATCGTGAGAGAGCTTGTGGACATTCCCGACGAGAAGCCTCTGGCGGCCATGGTCATAAACTGCAGTTCCACGCCTGAAGTCAGGCGGACCATAGTTGCGCCCGGCAAGGTCATCGTAGACGGCGTTATCGCCCAGCGGATCATCTACGAGCCGTTGGCCGACCCGACCCAGACCGTGCACACGCTCCACTTCACAGTACCGTTCTCGGGGTTCGTGATCCTTCCCGAAGCGAAGCCCGGAATGACTGCCAGAGTGTCGGTCCGCGTTGAGCACGCCAACTGCGAGGTGCCGCCCGCCGGCGAGCCGGTCATGGTCACCAAGGTGCTGGAGATTACGGCAAGGGTGTTCAGGACCAGGCAGATCCACGTGGTTACCAAGGTCAAGTGCGCGGTGTCTCCGGGAATCTGCACCGGCACCGTGACGGCGAACCTGGTGAACGTGCGCCAGGGCCCCGGAATGACGTACGCTGTCATCGCTCAGGTGAACTCGGGCACTACAGTACAGGTACTGCAGCTCCAGGCAGGTTGGGTGAAGGTGAGACTTGCCAACAACCGGGAGGGCTGGATCTCCAGCCAGTTCGTAAGGCACGACTGCCTGCCTTTGGGATAAAAGCGAGCCTCCGAACGAACCAAGTAAGAGGCCAGGCCAATGAAACCTGGCCTCAACTTTCTTGCTGCCAACTAGATCCAGTTATGCAGAAAACTGCGAGAGATGGAGATGGTGAGCCATATTACCATGTCTTCGCAGGAATAACTTACTATCTGCGTTGAGAACGGATTTAGACCTCAAGCTGCGATCTTATATCATGTAAGCATCCAAGCAACAAGGAGGAAGGGGGAGAAGAGAAAGAGATGAAGACAAGAAGGATAGTAATCTTTGTAACGGCGCTGACTCTTTGCCTTGGATTGTTCGCGGGGCACGCGGCGGCCGCAGGCTATTCCCGGTACATATTGCCGACTCCGGACGGCGGGAAAGCCTACATTTTCACAACTCCGGGCAGGCCCGGCTTGGGCCTCTTACTGAGAGACATCTACGGGGACGGTTTTCCGTGGGAAATGATCCTGCGCCGCTTCCGGGAGACTCCCGAGCCCTGTCCAACACCTGAGCCCGACGCGGCTCCTCAGCCTGATCCGCGACCGGATCCCAAACCGGACCCGAAACCCGATCCCAAACCGGATCCGAAGCCGGATCCGAAGCCGGACCCGAAGCCCGATCCCAAGCCCGATCCGGCTCCCGGCGAGATGACTGCCAAAGAGCAGGAGATGCTTGACCTGGTTAACCAGGAAAGGGCCAAGCTGGGCCTGAAGGCCCTTGAGCCCGACATGGAATTGGTCAAGCTGGCCAGGATGAAGGCCCAGGACATGATCGATAAGGGCTACTTTGCGCACCAGTCGCCGACGTACGGGTCACCTTTCGACATGATGAAGGAAGCCGGGGTCACCTATCGTACGGCAGGAGAGAACCTTGCCGGAGCCTCGACGGTTGCCAGGGCGCACACTGCGCTAATGAATAGCGACGGGCACAGGCGCAACATCCTGAATTCCGCGTATGACCATGCCGGGATCGGCATCATCGAAGGCGGACCTTACGGGCTCATGTGTGTGCAGATGTTCACCGGACAGTAAGCAGCAGTAGCAGCCGTAAGCAGTAACGAGTGAGCAGCGGGAAGGGTTCCTTACGGCCATCCCTACGCTCTGTCAACGCCACTAAGAGAACAAACATGCGCCGGAGAGCAGCCGCCCTCCGGCGCCTTTTCTTGTTCAGCTTGACATACGCACGTAGTCTCTAAACACCCAGCCGCTCCGCCCGTCATATAGCTGGACGCCTACCCAGTTCCCCCGCCTTTCGGTCACAATCACCGGAGTGCCCCTTGCCAGCTCAACGCGGACGAAAGCCTGAGGATTCGGGGCATCGCGGAAGTTCACTTCGTCGTCAATAACGGAGCCGAATCCCATGAAGCGGTCGGGGACTTTTCCGCTGGCCAGAAGCTTGAGCGTCTCGATTTCGAACTTTTTCTGCGCGATTATCCTCTCGACCAGCTCTCGCTCGGTCGCTCCTCTGGCTTCCGCGAGCAGCTCGGTGTAGCGTTCTCTCGCCTTCTGTTCCTGTTCCAGGAGCTCTTGTATAGCGTCGCCCACTTGGATCGCCTCCTTGTTTCCGTAATTCCTATGCGCGTCCGAAAGTGGACATGACCGTTCCCGCCTCTCTCGCAAATGCTGATAGAATGGGTGCATGAAGATATTGCTGGCTGACGATGACGAGATTCTGGTCAAAGCGCTCAAGCGGAGTTTCACCGCGTTGGGACACAGCGTAGCGTCCTGCTACCGGGGTGACGAAGTCCTTGGCGCCATTGAGGCGGAGCAGCCGTCGATGGTGGTCCTGGATGTGATGCTGCCCGGCAAGGACGGGTTCTCTGTCCTGCGCGAACTAAGGGAGCGGTACCCCGACCTGCCGGTGATCATGCTTACGGCCAGGTCGGAGGACATCGACAAGGTGCTTGGGCTAGAGATGGGTGCCGACGATTACCTTTCCAAACCCTTCAACGTGCGGGAGTTGGAGGCCAGGGTCAAGGCGGTTTCACGGAGGACCGAGGGCCTTAGGAGATCTCAGATAAGGCACGGCGAGTTTTTGCTTGACCTTCAGGGCAGAAGAGTGTGGAAAAAAGGATTGGAGCTGGACTTGTCCGCCAAGGAGTTTGACGTTCTTGCCCTACTCCTGAGGAACCGCGGCGCGGTGCTAACTCGAGAGCGGCTCCTTGAGGCCTGTTGGGGATACGATTATCTAGGAGATTCCAGGGCAGTGGATATCCTTATTTCCAGGCTTCGCGAGAAGGTTGAGGACAACCCCGCGTCGCCGCGCGTCGTACACACGAAGAGGGGAGTCGGCTACTACTGTGAGTGAGCCGAGGACAAAGGGAAGGAGCGCTAGATTTCACCTCGCGCTCACCTATCTTCTCATCATCTGGATAAGCCTCGGCGTCCTTATGGCGTTCCTGTCACACTATCTGGAGACATCGGCTATTGGCTCCAGGATGTCTTACCTTTACGCTCAAGCGCACCTCTTGGCGTCTGCGGCTGACTCGAGGGGCGGCCCCTATTGGGGAGCGCTGTGGGATATTGGGGGAACGCCCGCAAGAGGGAGAGTTATGCTGGTAGAATCCTCCGGAACGGTCGCGGACGATTCCGCGCGGGACTCTGAGTTCCGGGGGCGAGACCTAAGCACGATACCTGAGATCGCCGGGGCCCTCGCCGGCAGCCAAGCGGCCAACACGTACTATCTGCCGGACGGCACTTTTGCCGCGTACGTAGCGGTGCCGGCCTCTTGGGGAGCCGTGTTCATAACCCAGGACCTGGGCGACATCGTTGCTCAGTACCGCGACATAATGGGGGCCGTGCTAGTCAGCGGCATCGCGGCATCGGTTCTGTCGCTGGCCGTAGCGTGGGGGCTGTCCAGCGTCGTCCTCGGCCCAATTCTGGAGCTCTCGGCTATCGCCAGGAGGATGGCCTCAGGCAGGCTCGAGCTCCGGGCCAAACCGAAGGGCCCGCGAGAGACCCGTGACCTCGCAGAGTCGTTCAACTACATGGCTTCAGGCATAGAGAAGACCATGGAAGCTCACGAGCAGTTCCTCACCGCCGCGGCCCATGAGCTGCGGTCTCCTCTAGCGGCTATCAGCGCGACCGTTGAGTCCATGCAGATACAGGAACCGGAGCCTGATGAACTTCCCGGCCTGCTCTCCGACTTAAGCGGCGAGATTACCAGGCTGGCACATACAGCAGAGGAGATCCTGGATTTGCTGCGGGCAAAGGGCAGGCTGGAGAACGAAATGTGCGATGCGGTGGGCCTGGTGAGGGAACTCGTGGAGAGCAGGCGGGCGGCTGCGGAGGCCAAGTCCATATCGCTCAGGTTCTCGTGCGGCGAGGGCGTGGCCCCGGTTCACGAGGCGGATGGGAACCCAGCCGCGTCTGGGTCCTGCGGGGCTCGCTCTGAAACCGTATCCATCAGCCCGGTCCTTCTGCGGCTTGTGGCGGGCAACCTTCTCGATAATGCACTGAAGTTCACGGGCACCGGCGGAACCGTCGAGGTTGAAACTTCGATGCGAGGCTCTGACTTTATCTTGAGGGTCCGTGACACGGGGCCGGGCATTCCGGAATCCGAGATCCCCCGCATCTTCGAGCGCTTTTACAGGGTGGACAGGGCCCGCCGGCGTTCGACCGGAGGGGCCGGACTGGGCCTTTCCATCGTCAAGGAGGCGTGTGACCGTTCCGGCGGCACCATAAGAGTCTTCAGCGAGGTAGGGAAGGGCACGGAGTTCGAGGTTACCTGGCATGCAGTTGTTACACAGGTGTTACACTCCGAGAAAGCCGCGAAACAGTGACTTCGCATAATAGAGCCGTAGACCGACTGGAAACGGAGGAATCCTGATGCGCACTAACAGAACACGGCTTACGGCTTTGATGATACTCCTCTTAGCCGCGATTTCGCTTGCAGCGGCCGGATGCGCGCCAAGGGCGTCGGGGGCTGAGGATCCCCTGCCCATCGATCCGGTGCCGAGCAAAAGCTATGTTGACCTAGTTCTCTTTTTCGCCGACGACCAGGCGATGGAAGTGTTGCCTGAACTCCGCCGAGTTGAGGTACCCAGCGACCCTGCTCAGCGAGTGAGTACCGCCGAGTTGGTGGTCCAGGAACTCCTAAAGGGGCCAACCGATCCGTTGTTGAAGAAGACGCTGCCTGCGGAGGCAAAGCTCCTGTCGTTGGAGGTTGCCAACGGCGTCGCCCACGTGAACTTCAGCAAGGAGATGCAGACCAAGCATCCGGGCGGCTCGACGGGAGAGGTTATGACCATCCTTTCGTTGGTGAACTCACTCACTCAAATCGACCCGCTTGCGTCGTCATCGGGGATCACTAAGGTCCAGATGCTGATTGAGGGGAAGACCGTTGAGACCCTGGCAGGGCACTTCGACGTATCGAAGCCGCTTGAGCGCACCGTGCGACTGGATATTCCCTTCTTCACGAGCGATGAAAGGGCTGCCGAACTGCAGAAGAGGGTGGACGCCGGCCAAGAGGCGTGGAGGAAGGACCCGCTACAAGTGGCAAAGATTGAAGCCCCTTCGCGTGGACTTCACCCCGAATTGGACTACAAGCTCGAATCTCAAGGGCCGGGAAGAGCGTCGGTAGCGGTCTCCTCGGGCGACAAGGGCTACTCGATACTCCTCACTCAACCTGAGAAAAAGGGTGACGGCGGAGTGTGGGTAATCAGCGAGATTAGCGTGGTAGATTAGGGCAAGGCTATCGTGACGCGCGGGCTCGCCGGAGTGCGGATGCCGGGATGTTGTGGAAAGCGGCAGATCCTTCCGGTGAGCCCGGCGTGTTACGCTTCATCCGGCGCTGGAGCTGAGGCGGACTAAGGTTCTTCTACTGGTTCCGCTGCAGGCGTCGCGGAAGCCGCGGGCATCAGATCAAGGTACCTGCACAGGAGCTCAGCCATCTCGCACCTCTTGACTGTGCCGTTAAGGCGCAGGGTGCCGTCCTCGTATCCCCTCAGGAGCCCAACTCCGATTGCCCACGATGCCGTGTCGATGGCTGCTTCATCAAGGCCCGAGAGGTCTGAGAAACTGCCGGCCAGAGAGTCCGTTGGCGGCGCGAGAGTTGTCTCGGGAGCCTGTCTCTCAACTTGTGCCTTCATCACGCTGAGCACATCCAGCCTGGAGCAGGGACTGGATGGCGCCCATCCGGAGTCGCCGGGCGGGATGAGCCCGTTGGCGGCAAGGTAATTGAGGTACGGGAAGGCCCAAGAATCCTCAGTGCATATCGAGAACTCCTCGCTTACCGGGGTGTCTTGGATGTGTTCCGGTGCGGCTATTGCCCGCGCGAAAAGGGCAGCGAACTCCCCTTTGGAAATGGCTGCTTCGGGCCTAAAGGTGCCGTCAGGATAACCGTCAATGGCTCCCGATGTTGCCAGCCTGTTGACAGATGCGAGAGCCCAGTGGCCCCGCATGTCCGAGAAGAAGATGGGTAGGATGTTGCCGTTATCATCCACGTCAGTGTTCCAGGCCCCGGAGAGCCCGGACAGCCACCGCAGCGTGTCCAGGCGCTCGGGCCCCTGTTCCACGATTGTTTTTCCCCACACAATGCGCGTCGGCTTGACGGATGCCGATTCGACGCCGTTCTTGCTGACGGTCACTTCGACCACTGCGCCTATCTGCAGTCTGGGCATCTCCGGGCGGGTAGAGAACACGAAGTTACCCAGGCTATATGCCGTGATGTTGCGGCCGTCGTAATCGAAACCGTTCAGAATGTGCGGGTGAGAACCCATGATGATCTGCGCTCCAGCTTCGCGCATGGCCTTGGCGACGGGCAGCACCCATGCCTCGGGCACTTCCTGGCGCTCAGCGCTCCAGTGGACGTACACCGCCACCACATCCACTTGCTGTGACAGGCTCCGTATGTCTGCTATGATCTCCGGATACCACCTTGAGCTGTCAATAGCTTGCCCGGGAGAGTCATCGCCCGCGGCCCATGCGTAGTCGGGGTAGATCATGTTGGTCGCAAGAATACCCACTCTCACGCCGTCCTTCTCTAGAATCACCGGCTCCCGGGCGGCGGCTCTGTTGGCCCCGGCACCTGCAGTGCTGATGCCCACTGCGCGGACCTGGTCAACGGTCTCAAGCATGCACTCGATGCCAAAGTCAAGGGTGTGGTTGTTGGCAAGAGACACCACGTCAATGCCAGCGCCTTTCAGGCCGGCCAGTGTCGCCGGGTCGGCACGGAATGTCCACTCTTTGCCCGGTATGGCGTCGCCTGTGGACCCGACTGCGCACTCTAGGTTACCGATGGCGAAATCCGCGGCGGAGAGGAGATCCTTCACGCCTTCCCAGGGCGCCATAGGGCCCTCTCTCTTGATGAGATCGCCAACGGTGCCGTTGAGAAGTATGTCGCCGACGAAGGCAAGGGTGATCGTTGAATTGGCCGTTTCCCCAGCCGGAGCAGGGGGGACGTCCGGCTCGGAGGAGGCTTCGCTACCTTCCGGAGTCTCCTCGCCAGCGGCCTCCGGATCCTCGGCTGCGGGCACTTCCTGCTCGCTTTCGGTGGAAGGTACCTCGTCAGGTACTGCCGGGGAAGCGTAGGTTACGTGCCCGTGGGCTAGGGAGCAGAACGGAATCAAGAATATCAGTATGGCTGCGATGAGGAGGCGCCGGCGTGTGCCAGGGCCTGAGATGCGGCTTAACATCAGGGATCGCGGCCTCCTTCATAATCTTTCCATTGGGTGCCACTCATGTTAGCCGTAAGGGGAGCGGTTTCCTTCTTTGCCGCCGGATCGATTTTGGGTTGCACGCGAAAAGCGAATGTGCCATACTGTGATTCGTCACGGAACGCAGCCCTTTCCGTAACTGATGCGGTTGCCGTAGTTGCCTGCGGCGGTGCTCCAAAAAGTAGTGTGGAGACATAAACAGGCGGTTGACTAGGCTAAACGGGTCGGTTATACTAAGATTCGGCGTCCGTTCCAGGGCTTATGCGGAAAATGCCGGGCGAATAGCTCAGCGGGAGAGCACCTGCCTTACACGCAGGGGGTCACAGGTTCAATCCCTGTTTCGCCCACCAGGTAAGGATCGCGGAGGCGTGGTGTAGCTGGCCTAACATACGTGCCTGTCACGCACGAGACCGTGGGTTCGAATCCCATCGCCTCCGCCATACTACAACCGGTATCCGTTGTTGGGCGTGCCGCGGTAGCTCAGTCGGTAGAGCAGCGGACTGAAAATCCGCGTGTCGCCAGTTCAATTCTGGCCTGCGGCACCATACGAGCGGAAGTAGCTCAGCGGTAGAGCATCGCCTTGCCAAGGCGAGGGTCGCGGGTTCAAGTCCCGTCTTCCGCTCCAGAAATGACATCTGACCTGTATACAGCATAGATTGTGGTGCAGGGGAACCTATAGGCGAGAATAGGGCGAGATGGCCAAGCGGTAAGGCGAGGGTCTGCAAAACCCTTATCCCCGGTTCGATTCCGGGTCTCGCCTCCAAGCAATGTGGGGGAGTAGCCCAGTTGGTTAGAGCGCTTGCTTGACATGCAAGAGGTCCCGGGTTCAAGTCCCGTCTCCCCCACCAGTATAACCCACAAATCATGTGTGAAAAACTGGGAAAAAGAAGGGCTACTACAGCAACCGTACAGCAACCCGAAAAGGAAAACGGACGGAAAGCACCGTCCGTGTTTTTGTTTGTAGACCTACTTATGCCCTCTTGGTCAAGACCGAATCGCATCATCACGCTGGAATTCCCTGATTTCTACCTGACACAAGTCTATGCGCCGAATGCGGGGGACGTCTTGAACCGTCTCGAAGAGCGCCAGATCTGGGACGTTAAATATGCCGACTATCTGGCGTCCCTGGACAAGGAAAAGCCGGTTATCGCATCGGGTGACTTCAACGTCGCACATAGAGAGATAGACCTGGCTCATCCCAAGAGGAACCGTCGTTCATCAGGTTTTACTGACGAGGAACGTGAGGGTTTCAGCAATCTTCTGGCAAGAGGGTTCACAGATACCTTTCGCTACCTCCACGGTGATGTGACGGCGGTCTATTCTTGGTGGCCTCAGATATCCAGGACGAGCAAGATCAACAACTCCGGTTGGAGGATCGACTACTTCATAGTGAGTAACCGCATTGCCGATAGGGTAATCAGATCTGAGATGATTGATTCAGGTCCAAGGCAAGACCATACTCCGGTGTTGCTTGAGATCGACTTATAGAACGAGTTCGACATCTCAACAGCCACTATCAGTACGGCGTGGAGGAAGTCGCAGTGCTGAAAGAGAGAAGGATACTGCTCGCTGCCTTGGCCGCATCGTACATCCTTTCATTTTTCGCCCGGGAGTCGCTACGCGGTTCGTTTCTTACGGTGAATTTAGGACTGTGTCGCCCTGTTTGGTACGCTGGTTCTTCTGGCGGATCTTGGGGCAACGACAACGCAGGCTTCGGCAGGGGTTCCGGGGTTGTCCTATCCCGCTTGGGTGATCCGGCTTCATGAGTTCGCTATCAAGACCATACCTTCAGTGGTGTTTGTGTTCATGATTTGTTTGGGTCTGTACAGGTTGTTGTCGTGCGGTTTGATTCTTGGTGCCCTGCTTGTGGCTCCATATGGCGTGGCTTGGGCAGGTGGTCGGGCTATCTTCCGACTTTCCTTTGGTGCCGGTCTTAGGCTTCATATGAAACCCAGTCGCGCCCTAACAACAGCGGCATTCACGCTTGGTTTGGTGTACATGGCAGGTGGAGTACAACTCGCGCGGCTGTGGCGAGACGAAGCGTGGAATCTCACGGTCTATGCGGTCCTGGCGTTCTTTGGCGCTCATATACAGTATCGCGGCCTTGTCGAGTTTCCAAGACGTCCACCATGACGGCGGGGAGCAGGCCTTGGGAAGCTCTTGAGAACCGTTGTCTTGTCGCATAGCGGTATGCCGGCAGAGGATTCATCGATGACGACGCCATTCTCATAGCCAGCATACCGCCTACGTAGTTCTGTCAAACAGCTTCTCTTGGATCTTTCGGTGGCTCCGCCGGCCCGGGTACGAACTCCAGTATATCGCCGGGCTGGCATCCCAACTCTCTGCAGATTGCTTCAAGTGTCGAGAACCTTATGGCCCGGGCTTTTCCGGTTTTGAGGATGGAGAGGTTGGCCATCGTAATGCCTACTCTCTCGGCAAGCTCGGTAAGCGTGATTTTCTGTTCGACCATGACACGGTCAAGTCGTACGATGATTGGCATGTGTTTACCTCTAAACTGTCAGGTCCTGATCTTCCTGCAGCTTCACTCCGTGTCGCATGACTTCGGCAACGGCCAGGATCATAATGCCCAGGAAGATGGTTGAAACGCCTAGATCGGATACGTAGCCGACCTGAGCTCCGGTTATGCGAACATTATTGCTAATGAAGCGCGCGAAAGCAAAATCGCGCCCTGCTTTTGCGAATGCTGAGACGAAGACTGCAAGTCCGGCGTTTCGCACGCGGCGCGCGTTCTTGGCTGTGAAGGGGCTCTGCCTGGATGGTTCGGACACAATCCTCCGGACTTGCTCCACGGCAACAAGCGCCGACAGCGTGCCTCCCAGGCTCCAGATGCCTACGCTGGAGCAGAATGTCCGCCACTGTTCTGGGGTGAGGGATTCCCGGGAGACGCCGATAACCAGACCCGAGTCCCATGAGCTCACTCCGAGCCAGGGGTTGACCAGCCTGGCGTTCAGACTTCCCAGAGGTACGCCTATAGCCAAGTAGAGACTGGCCAGGGCGAGCCCGATCCACGCTATCAGCACCAAGACCCTGAAGATCACAAGTATGGGTGTGCCTTCACGTTCCATCGCTTCCCAAAAGTCTGAGAAGCCAACCATTCGGAAAGATCATAGCCCCAGGGTATATCGAAAGTCAATAAAGACATACTGAAACGCGATATGGAATCGTTCAACTGCGATAGCAATCTGCGAAGTGCTATAGAAGGGACGCATGGGGATGCGGATTGGCAGAGGGCATGGTTCGGGACTAGGAGGTCAGGGCCGGCCAGGCATGCATTCCTATTATGCAGGATTTGCCACTATTCGTGCTGAAATCTCTCTTTGCGCGAAAACCGTGTCAGCCTTCGACACAGAGTGTCGTCTAGTTCTCCGAAGTCAGCTACCGGTGTGCGAACGTTCGTTTCCGACACCGTGTGACGGGGCGGGTGCGATAGCATGGCATGTGAGTCGACCAGCGTAGCAGCTGGGCACAGAACCAACAGCATAGGTGCAAGTGCTCGGTATTATTGCTTGCTCTCTGAGCTGTTTGCTTGTATTGGAGCGATGGGGGTCTTAGGAGATGATCAATGGCAATCTGAACTGGATAACGAATTTCATCTGGGGAATCGCAGATGACGTCTTGCGTGATCTATATGTTCGCGGCAAGTATCGAGATGTCATCCTGCCCATGACGGTCATAAGACGACTGGACGCCATCTTGGAGCCAACGAAGAAAGCGGTCCTTGAGATGAAGGACATGCTGGACAGGGCTGGGGTAATCCAACAAGACCAAGCGTTACGCCAGGCATCGGGGCAAGCCTTTTACAATACCTCCAAGTTCACCTTGCGGGATCTTAGGTCCCGGGCTAGCCAGCAGCAGCTCAAGGCAGACTTCGAGGCTTACCTGGATGGTTTTTCGCCAAACGTACAGGAGATTCTAGACAACTTCGAGTTCCGAAACCAAATCCCCCGGCTTTCCAAGGCTGATGCGCTCGGTACTCTGATCGAAAAATTTCTGTCTCCAGACATAAACCTGAGCCCAGAGCCAGTCCTGGATGCTGAAGGCAACGTCAAGCATCCAGGTCTCGACAATCATGCGATGGGTACGATCTTCGAAGAGCTCATCCGGAGGTTCAACGAGGAGAACAACGAGGAAGCGGGCGAGCACTGGACTCCACGCGATGCCGTCAAACTGATGGCCAAGCTCGTCTTCTTGCCCATTGCCGACCAAGTAGAGTCGGGCACATACCTCTTGTATGATGGCGCCTGTGGAACGGGCGGAATGCTCACCGTCGCAGACGAAACCCTTCGGCAACTGGCGGAGGAGAGGGGAAAGAAGGTGTCAACTCACCTCTACGGTCAAGAAATCAACGCCGAAACATACGCCATATGCAAGGCCGACCTGCTGTTGAAAGGTGACGGCTCGCAGGCGGACAACATCAAAGGCGGACCTGAGTATTCCACCCTTTCAAATGACGCCTTTCCCTCAATGAACTTCGATTTCATGCTGTCGAATCCACCATATGGGAAGAGTTGGAAGACTGACCTGGAGCGTCTTGGAGGCAAGAGTGGCATCAGAGACCACCGGTTCATTATCGAGCACGGCGGTGAACCAGAGTATTCTCTTATTACTCGTACGAGCGACGGGCAGTTGCTATTCTTGGTTAATCTCCTTAGCAAGATGAAGCATGACTCCAAACTGGGGAGCCGTATCGCCGAGGTCCATAACGGTTCATCGCTGTTCACGGGTGACGCTGGCCAAGGTGAGAGCAACATCCGGCGTTGGATCATCGAGAACGACTGGCTGGAAGCTATCGTTGCGCTGCCACTTAACATGTTCTATAACACCGGCATTGCAACTTACATATGGGTCCTCACCAACCGCAAGCCGGAACATCGGAAGGGAAAGGTCCAGCTCATCGACGCCACGCAGTGGTACACCCCCCTCCGGAAGAACCTAGGCAAGAAGAACTGTGAGCTTTCGGAGGAGGACATAGACCGCATATGCGATGTCTTCTTGAGATTCGAGGAGAACGAGCAGTCCAAGATTCTGCCCAATGCGGCTTTCGGCTATTGGAAGGTAACAGTAGAGCGGCCTCTCCGACTGAAGGGGATAGACCCCGAGCGCGCCTATTCGGCCAAGGAGATTAGGGAACTAAGAGAAACAGTCGAGCGCGATGAGAACGCTCCTCCGGTTATTCGGAAAATCCACAAACCTGGAACCGAACCGCATTCGCTCCATGGGCTTTTCGAGGCAACTATTGCGGGTGAGCGGCGTGTTGTTGAGTACGAGCCCGACAGCGAATTACGCGATACCGAACAGATCCCAGTGCTCGACACAGGCGGTATCGACGGGTTCATAGAGCGAGAAGTCCTTCCTTACGCACCCGATGCCTGGTATGACCCGGCCAGCGTCAAGATAGGATATGAGATCAGCTTCACACGCTACTTCTACAAGCCAAAGCCGATGAGAACCCTGGAGGAGATTCGCGCAGACATCCTTACCCTTCGGAAAGAGACGGAGGGCCTTTTGGATGAGATCTTGGGGGTGCGGAAGCAATGAGAGAGATCCTCGGGAACGCCAAGACCGTGCGTCAGCTTCTAAAGGACGTGAAGTATTCTATCGACTACTACCAGCGCGAGTACAAATGGCAGGAGAAGCAGGTGCGAGAGCTTATAGACGACTTAGCCAGCAAGTTTCTTGAGGAGTACGAGCCGACGCATCCACGCGAGCAAGTTGCTGAGTATCCGCACTACTTCCTTGGCTCAATCATCATCAGCAAGAAAGAAGGCGCGAACTACATAGTGGACGGCCAGCAGCGGCTGACTACTCTCACTCTATTACTCATTTTACTGCGAAAGCTTCAGAAGGACCGGGCCGATAAGGTTCCTGTCGATGACTTGATCCTTTCAGTGAGGTACGGGCAGAAGTCTCTTAACTTGCAGGTAGACGAGCGTACTAAGTGCATGGAGGCTCTCTATAACGACGAGACCTTTGATGTAACCGAATCCTCTGAGTCCGTTCAAAACCTCTACAAGAGGTATCAGGATATGGAAGAAGTGTTTCCTGATGAACTACGAGGACATGCTCTTCCGTATTTTACAGACTGGCTGCTCGACAACGTCCACCTAGTCGAGATTACAACGTACTCTGACGAAGACGCATACACTGTATTCGAAACCATGAATGATAGAGGACTGTCACTTAGTCCCACCGAGATGCTCAAGGGGTACCTCCTTTCTAACATCCAGAATTCGGAAGAACGCAACAAGGCAAATGCATTCTGGAGGAACCGCATACTCGAGCTCAATCAGATTAGTAAGGACGTGGATGCAGACTTCTTCAAAGCCTGGTTAAGAAGCCAATACGCTCAGAGAATCCGCGAGCGGAAGAAGGGCGCTCAACCCGAAGACTTTGAGCGAATTGGCACCGAGTTTCACCGTTGGTTGCGAGAGGCAAGCACTGCTATAGGACTCTCTCAGCCTGACGACTTCCACAGGTTTATTGAACGGGATTTCCGGTTCTATAGTCGACAGTACTTGAGGTTGATGAAGGCGTCGATTGAGCTTACAGAGAGGCTTGAACACGTTTATTACAATGCTCAACACGGTTTTACTTTGCAGTACATGCTCCTGCTGTCCCCACTGAAGCCAGTTGACAATGAGAACACGGTCTTGTTGAAACTCCGGCTGGTTGCCCGATTTGTCGACATTTTGCTGAATAGGCGCATATGGAATTCGAGAAGTATCTCGTATTCAAACATGCGATGGGTTGTGTTTCCCATCATGCGAGATATGCGGGCACTAGAGCCTGTGCCGCTTGCCCACAGGTTGAAAGACGTCTTGATGAGCGACGAAGAGACATTCGCGAGCAATGACCGGCTGCGGATCCATCAGCACAACCGCCATGCGCTACATCGGTTGTTGGCCAGACTCACTGACTATGTCGAAACAGAGTCGGGACTTCCGTCTCGGTACATAGACTTTGTTCGCGAAGGGAGGACGCGGTTTGAGATAGAGCATATCTGGGCAAACCGTCCGGAGCGCCACGTTGATGAGTTTAGTCATCCGGCTGACTTTTCCGAGTACAGAAACCGAATCGGTGGGCTCCTCCTTCTCCCAAGGAAGTTCAACGCCAGCTATGGTGATCTTGAGTACACGGAGAAATTGAAGCACTACAACTCGCAGAACCTCCTTGCTCGCTCACTGCACCCGCAGTGTTACCAACACAATCCCGGTTTTGTGGAGTTTGTGAAGAGGAGCGGTCTTCCATTCAAACCCTACCTAGAGTTCAAGAAAGCCGACATTGAAGAACGAGGTCTCCTCTATCAGAAAATCGCTGAACGCATCTGGAATCCAGACGACCTTCTGCGGGAGGTGGGCGAATGATCTCTGGTCTAAAGCCATATCCCGCATACAAGGATTCGGGAGTGAAGTGGCTTGGGAAAGTGCCGGAGCATTGGGGAGTACGCAAGCAGTCCCAATGTGTCAGGGTTCTTGTGAGCAACGTCGACAAGAACTCGGTCGAGAACGAAATCCCTGTCCAACTCTGCAATTACACCGATGTCTACAAGAACAATCGGATTACAAGCAGAATTCCTTTTATGCGCGCCACGGCAAGTTCCGAAGAAGTGAGGCGCTTTAGGCTGGAGACAGGTGATGTAATCATCACCAAGGACTCTGAGTCGTGGACGGATATTGGCGTGCCATCACTTGTGGAGTATGAACCGAACAATCTGGTGTGTGGGTACCATCTTGCAATACTCAGACCGTGTGAAGGGGTTATCACCGGTGCTTTCCTGCTATACGCGTCAGAGAGCCAAGAGGTAATGCGGCAGTATCACATTGCCGCAAACGGGGTAACACGATACGGTCTCACCTATCGAGCAATCAAGAACATACAGATCCCAGTACCTCCACTGGTTGACCAGCGAAAAATCACTCGGTTCCTCGACTATACGGATCGCCACATCCGTCGCTATATCCGTTCCCGACAGAAACTCATCTCGCTTCTCAATGAGCAGAAGCAGGCTATCATAAACAAAGCCGTAACTCGTGGTCTTAACCCTGATGTGAGGCTAAAGCCTTCGGGTGTCGAGTGTTTGGGCGATGTGCCTGAGCATTGGGAAGTGTGTCCGCTCAAACATGTCGCATGGTTCAAGAGCGGAGCAGGTTTTCCTGTTAGCGAGCAAGGTAGGGAGGAGTTCAGCATACCCTTCTACAGAGTGTCAGATATGAACCTTCCTGGCAACGAGAAAATGATGAATCATTGTAGTAGCACGGTGTCTCCAGATACTGCTCGACGACTCAGAGCTTTCGTGTTCCCGGCCAACACGATCATATTCCCCAAAGTGGGCGGCGCGTTATTGACCAATAAGAGACGCATACTAACGCGCCCGAGCTGTATTGACAACAACCTTATGGGTTGTGTTTTCCGATGTGGCGACTTGGACTACTGCCTCATGTTACTGGAATGCCTTGATCTTGGCAGACTCGCAAAACCAGGTCCGGTTCCTGCGATCAGTGAAGGGGAAGTGAGACAAGTACCCATCGCATTTCCGCCAATCGACGAGCAGAGCCGGATTGCAGCGTATGTAACCGAACGCACGGAAGCCATCGAGAAAGCTACTAAGGTCATAACGGAAGAGATCGCTCTGATGCGCGAGTATCGCACCCGCCTCATATCTGATGTCGTCACCGGTAAGTTGGACGTGCGTGCGTTAGCAGCTCAACTATGTGACAACCCCGACGAACAGGACGAGAGCGACTGGATCGAAGATGCGGGAGACGACTCTCACGTCAATGAGACGGAAGGGACGGCAGAGATTCCCGAAGGCGGCGGTGTCCCCAACCCTACAGATCCAGCGTGCGTTCAGTAAGGAGGTCCAGGAAGTGCGGACCGACACAAGCGAAACGGGCTTGGAAAGGCTCATCTGCATAGCGTTGACGGGCTCGCCCTGCGATCCGCCGATAGGGGAGACCGTAGGCGAGCCTCAGCCATCCTATGGCGGTAACGGGTGGATTCCGGGCAACCGAAACGACTATGACCGGGACTACTGTGTCGATATAGTCCAGTTACGGGAATTCATTAAGAACACTCAGCCCAGGCTTCACGACGCTCTTGACCTTAAGCACGCAAGTCCTACTCGGCAGAAGTTTCTGGCTCGTCTCCAGGGTGAAGTATCTAAGCGGGGCGTCATTGATGTCCTGCGTAAGGGGATCAAGCACGGTCCCCACGACATAACCCTTTTCTACGGTACTCCATCGCCTGATAATCCGTTGGCAGTTGAGAGATTTGCTCAGAACCGGTTTAGTGTTACCCGACAACTGCGGTACAGCAACACGGAGACTCAAAGAGCCCTCGACATATGTCTCTTCATAAACGGTCTCCCCTTGGCTACATTCGAGTTGAAGAACAGCCTGACGAAGCAAACCGTTGACGATGCCGTGGAGCAGTATAAACGCGACCGCAACCCCAGGGAGAAGCTTTTCGAGTTTGGTCGTTGCGCTGTCCATTTCGCAGTCGATGAGCACGAGGTCCGCTTCTGCACTCATCTCAGGGGGAAGAGTTCCTGGTTTCTCCCCTTCAACAAGGGTTGGAACGACGGGGCGGGGAATCCTCCTAACCCGGACGGCATCAAGACTGACTATCTGTGGAAGCGGATTCTGTCGATTGACGAACTGACCAACATCATTGAGAACTTTGCTCAGATCGTCGAGGTCAAGGACGAGAAGACGGGCAAGAGGAGAAGGACCCAGATCTGGCCCCGCTATCATCAACTCGATGTGGTTCGGAAGCTCCTGGCGGACGTCGAGGAATGCGGTGCAGGCAAGCGGTATCTCATCCAGCACTCAGCTGGCAGCGGAAAGTCAAACTCCATCGCTTGGCTTGCGCACCAGCTTATCGGAGTCAAGAAGGATGGTAAAGAAGTCTTCGATTCCATTATCGTCGTAACAGATCGGGTGATACTGGACAAGCAGATCCGGGACACCATTGCTCAGTTCTCTCAGGTCAGAGCAACTCTAGGTCATGCCGAGCGTTCCGGCGACCTCCGCAAGTACATCGAAGAAGGCAAGAAGATAATTATCTCCACTGTCCAGAAGTTCCCGTTCATCCTCGACGAGATTGGCAGTGACCACAGAGGGCGGACCTTCGCAATCATCATCGATGAGGCTCACTCCAGCCAAGGTGGGCGTACGTCGGCGGCTATTAGCATGGCCCTGTCCGAGACCGGTGACAAAGCCGAGGATGAGACAACAGAAGATACCATCAACCGCATCATCGAAGCCAAAAAGATGCTTCCGAACGCCAGTTACTTTGCATTCACTGCGACCCCGAAGAACAAGACCCTTGAGATATTCGGCGATCCTTGCGAAGATGGTGGACACATAAAGCACAGACCTTTTCACAGCTACACTATGAAGCAGGCTATTCAGGAAGGCTTTATCCTCGACGTCTTAAAGAACTACACGCCGGTTGAGAGTTACTACCGGCTAATCAAGAAAATCGATGATGACCCGCAGTTCGATACCAAGCGTGCCCTGAAGAAACTCAGAAGGTACGTCGAGAGCCACGATCACGCGATTCGACTCAAGGCAGAGATAATGGTCGACCACTTCCACGAACAGGTCATAGGGCCCCGCAAGATTGGCGGAATGGCCAGGGCGATGGTGGTTACCAGCGGCGTTGACATAGCCATACAGTACTACCGGGCAATCACGTCTTACCTGGTTGAACGGAACAGTCCCTACCGGGCGATTGTGGCTTTCTCCGGCGAGCGCGAGTACGCTGGCACGAAGGTGTCAGAAGCAAGCCTGAACGGGTTTCCATCAAGTCAGATAGCGGACAAGATCAAGGAGGAGCCGTATCGTTTCCTGATCTGCGCCGACAAGTTCCAGACCGGATACGATGAGCCGCTATTACACACGATGTATGTGGACAAGGTACTCTCGGACATAAAGGCGGTCCAGACCCTTTCCCGCCTGAACCGTGCTCACCCACAGAAACATGACGTCTTTGTCCTTGACTTCATGAACAAGGCGGACACGATCAAGATGGCCTTTTCGAACTACTACCGCACTACCATTCTGGCCGAAGAGACCGATCCCAACAAACTGCATGACCTTAAGGCCGCTCTTGATGCGTACCAGGTCTGCGAGCCTGGCCAAGTCGAGGAACTTGTTGTGAGATACCTGGGTGGCGCCGACCGCGACAAGCTTGATCCCATCCTAGACACGTGCGTGGAGGTCTATCTGAACCTAGATGAAGACGGCCAAGTTGATTTCAAGGCCAAGGCCAAAGCCTTCCTCCGCACCTATGGGTTCCTTTCCATAATCCTGCCTTATGCCAACGTAGAGTGGGAGAGACTCTCGATCTTTCTCAACTTCCTTATACCAAGACTACCATCGCCAGTGGAGGAGGATCTGTCGAAGGGTATCCTTGAGGCGATTGACATGGACAGCTACCGGGCAGAGAAGAAGGCGACGATGGCCATCACTCTTCCGGACCAGGACGCAGAGATCGATCCGGTTCCCGGGGTGGGCGGGGGAAGAAAGCCAGAGCCCGAACTGGGCCTTCTGTCAAACATACTGAAGAGGTTCAACGAGCTTTTTGGGAACATCCCCTGGACTAACAAGGACCGTGTTTTTGAAACCATTACGGATACAGTGGTTAAGGGCGTTGAGGCCGATGAGGCTTATCAAAATGCAAGACGACATTCTGACCGACAAAACGCAAGGATAGAACATAATAAGGCGGTTGGCAGGGTCATCACGTCCTTGTTCAAAGATGATACTGAACTCTTCAAGCAGTTCTTTGACAACGAGGACTTCCGGAGATGGGTCACGGATACGGTGTTTACGCTTACTTATGAGCGCCAGAGTATTGAGACGCTTCCCGCGGCTCGGGGATACGGAAAGGGTTTGACCTGAAAATAGACAACTACTGCCCTGGAGATCCGTTCGTCTGCAAGAAAGTCTCAGTTATTCTCACTATTAGGCGTTCTCTTTAGTGCCTGTGAGTCTCCATCACAGAACCTCATACACTTGCGGTGTCATAGTACCTTGGGAATGACAACTTCCATTCTGGTCTCGTAAGTTGACGTCTGGTCTCTCAATACATCTGGAGAATAGCGAGGCGGCATAATTTTGGGTATGAGTAAAATGTTCGTGGGGTTTTAGGAGTGAAAAGAAGGCGAGAGGCCGTTGATCCCGAAGCGTTGAGTTTGGACAACAAACACAAGGGGGCCTCTCACAGTGGTAGAACTTCGTCAGACCTTCGGTTTTTCCTTCAGGGATTTGGAATTAGGCGTGTTCCAAGAACTGCAGGCGATGTTTGTTGGGGTAATGCAGGATGTGCTGAAGGAACTGGACGAAGCGGTCTTGCGGCTTCGAAACAAGACGCGTTACGAAGTCAAGGAGGTATGCGTAATCCGGTCGATTCGACCATCTGATCCGTTTTGAGCCGTCCACCGGATCCGGTCTTTCCCGACCACAAGATCCGGTTTTGTCCGACCAGTGGATCCGGAACCAGCCGACCACTTTCCTTAGTCCTGCGGCGCCGGCACTACATCAGTAACACACTGGTCGGTTCGCCTTCAAGACTCACCTCCTTCTTTGCCGCCAGCGGCGGCGATCTTCCGCATGGACTCGCCCCTTAAGGCGATCTTGTGAGCGTTGTGTACCAGGCGGTCCATGATCGCGTCAGCGACGGTGGAGTCAGGCATGAGTTCGTACCACTTGTCCACAGGCACTTGGCTCGCCACCAACGTTGATTTGGTTTGGCACCTGTCCTCGAGCACCTCAAGCAGTTCTCTGCTCTCGGCCGCGGCCAGCGGCCCCAACCCCCAGTCGTCAAGCAAGAGAAGCTCGGTTTTGGCCAGTCGCCTCATGAACGACGGGTAGGAACCGTCGCCTCGCGCGATGCCCAGGTCCATGAGGAGCCTGGGCAGGCGGTAGTAACGGGAACTAAAGCCGTTCCTGCAAGCAAGGTTCCCAAGCGCGCAGGCGACGAACGTCTTGCCAACCCCGGTAGGCCCGGTGATCAGGACGTTTCGGTGGTCACGGACCCACTGGCAGGTGGAGAGTCCGGCCATGACACTACGGTCAAGGCCCCGGCTCTGCCGGTAGTCGAAGTCTTCCACGCAGGCCTGGGTTTTGAGGTGCGCCCCGGCCAAGAGCCTTTTTAGCCGCCGGTTCTCCCGGTAGGTGGACTCCTGGTCCACCAAGAGGCCAAAGCGCTCTTCAAACGACAGTTCTCTGTAACCCGGATCCTGATTCTGGGCCAGGAAGGCCTCGGCCATTCCTGTAAGGCGCATCCTTCGCAAGTTTTCAACGGTCTGATTGACTAGCACGAGTTGTTGTCTCCTCCTTGGGTGTAGTAAGCGGCGCCGCGGATGTTGTCGTGGAGCGGAGCGATGCTCTCAACCGGGATCTCCACGGGAACCTGGTCAAGATTTCGTTTCAGGATGGATTTCACGCTCTGGAAGCAAGATGAACGGAGAGCGATGGCCCGCGCGCACGCGGCCTCGGCCCTTTTGCTCCCGTACTCCTTTGCCAGTCGAAAAAGCCCCATGCATGCTCTAAAGCCCTGCTCCGGGTGAGGCTTCTGCTCCATGATCGCCTCCGCCAGTCTGGCGGTGTCGGGCCCTATGCTTTTTGTCCAGCTCAGAATTCTTGAAGGGGTCCACTCAGCATACCGGCGGTGCGAAGCGGGCATGTGGTCCTTGAGAGTGGAATACTTGCCTTTTCCGTAAGAGCGCTTGTGGCTTGCCACTCTCTTGCCCTTGAACAGCAGTTCGACGATGGAGGCCGTAAGCCTGACATCCAGTTCCTGCTTAGCCAACCGGTAGGGCACGCTGTAGTCGGTCCACTTCCACGTGGTAATCTAGGCTTGCCCGGGCCTTCTTCCATTGAGCGAATTCGTACCGCGTGCTAGGTAGGGGCTGAAGAGCGGGTTTGTCCAGGGAGAGGAAGAGCGAACGGCGGCATCCGTCCATCTTCTGAAAGGGCCTGTTGTTCAGGTCCTCAAGAGCCTTCCAGATGGCCTCTTTGAGTTCCTCGAGCCCGAAGAAGGTCCGGTTCCGGAGCTTGGCCAGTATCCGGCGCTCCCCGTCCTGAACTGCTTTTTCCACCTTCGCCTTGTCTCTGGCCTTTCTCACGCGGGCAGGTATCACCACGGTGCCGTAGTGAATAGCCATCTCCTCGTAGGTGGGATTCACGTCAGGCTCGTAGTAGTCGGGCCGCTTTACCCCGCTTTTCAGGTTGTCGGGAACAATCACCTTGGGAACGCCGCCAAGAAACTCAAATGCTCTCACATGAGAGCTAATCCACGACACCAGTGTTTGGTCCCAACTTGGCTCGGCGTAAATGTAGTTGCTGGCGCCGAGGGCGGCGATGAAGACCTGAGTTTCACGAGTTTCGCCGTTGGAAGGGTCGATTGTAGGTATCGTCTGCCCGGCGTAGTCGACGAACATCTTTTCCCCGGCGATATGTACTTGTCGCATTGTCACGTCGACCGTTTTCGCCCAGGTTCTGTACAAGTGGCAGAACTGGCTGCGCTGATACCCGTCGGGATGGGCCTGCTTGTACTCCTCCCAAAGAAGCTGCAGCGTGACGCCCTTCCGGCGAAGCTCCTGGTGGATGTGGGCCATGTCGGGCATGGGCTTCGCGTCCCTAGACTTGGGCGCTGCCGGTTACAACCTGGACTCCAGGGCAGTCTCGTCCAAGTCTTCCGGCAAAGGCCAGGAGAGTCCCGCGGTTTCCGCCCTGGTCAGGATCTCGCTCACTGTGATGTGAGACACCGAGCAACTCCGGGCAATCTGGCGCACTCCCAATCCCAAACCCAGCTTTAACCTCAAGATCTCTTTCGCTTTCCGCATCGACAACCTCCGGTTTGTAGCCATAAGTTCGTTCACTCCTCCGTACAAGTAGCGATCTTTGTACATTTGGAGGCCAAAGAACAGGAACCCTACGGCCGGATTCGCCGGCGGCGGAAGAGGCTTCCGATCCGATTCCGGAAAGCCGACAAAAGTGGTCGGACTAGACCGGATCTACTGGTCGGATGCTATCGGATTTGGTGGTCGGCTCGCGCCGGATTGGGTGGTCGAGTGGGGCCGGAATATGCACGTTTCGTAAAAGCCGGGCGGAAAGCGTTGCCACCAGCATATATACAACACACATGCGCACCATGCTCAAGAGGGAAGGGCTGTGGCCGGAGGAAGAGGGTTAGGGCACCTGGAGAAAGAGGCCGTCGTTCCTAATAGTCCGTGATACTAGACACTGACCACTGCAGTCTAGCTCAACATGCCTTACCCAAGCGGGTCTATCGATCTGCAGTCGGGATAACCGTCGCAGGCCAGGAACACGCCCTTGGCCGAAGACCGCAGCCTCATTCTGCCTTTTCCACAACGCGGACAGGGTATATCCATCTCATCGATTATCGAAGTCAGAGTTGTCCTTGGGACTGGGATCGTGGTCTTGTCAGCCGGATACGAGGGACAGCCAAAGAACACGCCGTATGGTCCAGCCCTTAAAACCATCTTGCGCCCGCATCGTGGGCAATCAGGTGTACTCATTCGCTGCCCTAGAAGAGAGCCTATCTTCTTCATGCGCGTCGCCTTCTTGGCTTCGCGTTCTTCTTTTCGGAAGAGAGCGGCTACTCCGTTGAACTCCAATACCATACTGGTGAGCTCGTCGTTTTCGAACCGTGTCATCTGTTCCGTGGTATGGCTATGGGAGAGGATATTGAGGCTACCCATCCACGTAATTCTCTCATCGATGAAAGCCAGCTTCTCATGGAGGTTCGGACGTGTTAGAACCTTGACTCCAAGTGTGCTGAATTCGTGCATTACCCGGTCCGCGTCGTCTTCCGGTCCTTCTTTTGTGCGGCCTGACCTGCGCTTTGGTCGAGTTACCACAACTACCTCGATGCCTTTCTCCAATAACTTCCTTAAGATCGGCGCCAGGCGAGATGTTCTTCCTGGCTGGATGAATGGGCTGAAGATAATCACTCGTTCGCGGGCGGCGAGAAGGTCGCGATTAAAGGCTGGGTAGAAAGTACTTTCATGGAACAGAGTCATCCCTTCAGGATTCCCAAGGGGCATTCGACCAGTCATTGCTTCCGTGCTTCTCATGACCTCCGGATCATCGTACCCCCTAAGAACGCTTGTACTGTCAATCGTTTGGGCTTGCCTGCCGAAGTAGGTCCACGTTGTCTCAAGTGCTTTCCCCCCGCTGCGGCTTTCGAAGTACCCGACGTGACCGACCAAGATCACCTTCCCCTTCGCTCTGGAAAAGGCAACATTGAGGAGATTCGTGGCCTCCGGCTTAGTTAGCAGGACTCCGGGTCTGCTGAAGGGAGGACCATCGACTAAGTCCACGATGATGACGTCCTTCTCGTTGCCCTGGAACCTGTGAACTGTGGCAACCTTCACTTGGTCCGTTAACGCGCGTTCTCTAGCCAGTGCGTTCAGCAATCGGGCCTGCGCCGAATATGGACAGATGATGGCTACTTCGATCCTGCAGTCGCGGACAGTTTCGATTGCCTGCTGTGCCAGCCGAACTGCCGTTACCGCGCTGTAGATATTGTACCGCGAGTATCCAGGCTCAAGGCGGGCACACCACGGATTTGCGGATGTGGTATCACATAGCACAACGGGGTACTTGGGCGCCGGGCAGGCTGACCGGCCTGGGTTTGTACGGCATTCCTTGGCATGGTGCTCCAGCGCGTTTCCATCCTCGCGGTATACCAGTTGGTTGATGAGCTCGCCAATCTTCTCATGCATCCTGTACTGCTTCCTCAAAGAGACCAGCCTTGGATCCCGCATTTGGACGCGCTCGTTGTCATCAACGATGCCGGCCTCTTTGTATATGGTCTTCGCGATTCTCTCCACTGCAATGTCTGACTTGGCGGTACAAATAGGCTGGAGCTGCCTGAAATCCCCCAAGACTACCACGCGCTCGGTTGCGAGAGCGGCCGCTAACCAAAGATGCGGCTGCATTGTCATGCTAGCTTCGTCTACGATTACGTTGTCAAACTTGTTCTGATAGAGCTCCGGCGTCGTGCACATCTTGGTGAGGGTCGCGCCTATTACCTTGGCCTCGCTGACAACCTTCTGGGCCAGTTGCTGATATTGTTCTTGGATGGCCTTCGCCTGTTGCTCCAACGCCGTCAGTTCAGTGCCAAGTCTGTGGAATTCATCGCGGATCCTGTCTATCGTGGGTAACGGACCTTTCGCCCTCAATACGCTGAGAGTCTGGGAAAGCGCCTTATCTGCTGACTCCACAGCTTCCTGAAACGTGGGCAGATCTTTCGTCATACGCTCCAGGGTCTGCGTGCATTGGGTGTGTCTACTTTCCAGCTCTATCAGCTGCTGTCCAATGCGTTCCGGGTTCAAGCCGCCAAAGATTCGTTTGATGAAGCTCGCACTATGGGCCTCAGCCAATCTAGCGCTAAGACGCGTTTCTGCTTGGCGTAGGTCGGCGATTCGTCGTTCGACGCTCTGCCGTTCTTGCACAGCGTCTCGCCATCGCTTCTCAGCCAGGTTCTTAGCATCTTCAAGTTCTCGAATCCTCGCCAGCTCGGTTTCCCACAGCGTCCATTCGGCCTGAGACTTCTTGACAGCTGCGATGCGCGATTGTACTTCATCAAGTTGCTTGTTCAGATCGGCTCCTCTGCGCTTGACAACGGCCTCAAGGGTGATGCTCTCGATCGTCTTGTCCTCTTCGCGGACTTGCCCAATCCGTATGATCGCGCCGTCGCGGACTTCTTCTCTCGTGAGCCCCTTCATCGCTGCCTTCAGCACCGTGTCAACTGCAGTGTTTGTATGGGATGTGATGAAGACTCGCTCCTCGCTGTGAACAAGGCTGGGAACCAGATAGTTGATAGTCGTTGTTTTTCCTGTGCCCGGGGGTCCCCACACGAAGGTGATCCTTTGAGACAGCGCCTTTGTCACCGCTTCCTTCTGCTCGTCATTGGGTGGTGGAGGAGGGGAACTGGCTGAAGACTGGACTACCGTGAAGTCGGGTGACGGGGAGGGTCGGATGGTCTCGTTGGGTAACTGGTTGAACAGCCGTAGCGACATACTCTTGTTTGCGGCTAGATTCCCGGCCATGGTCTCTTGCAGCCTTGTCTTAAGTATTTCAAGCAGGTACCAGGGCGAAGTATTGAGAGAAGCCGTGGGCACCCTTGGCCCCAGATCCTCTTCAACGGCCAGTATGACCTCAAATCCATCGACTGTGACCACCGTTACCCGATAGCTTTCATCGCCAACCTTGAGTTGAGCCGGCGTGTCGTCAGGTATCCCCAGTTCAGAAGCCAGATCAAAGGTATACAGAAGCCTGCCGGCAGCAAAACCGTCCTTTCTGCCGTTCTGAAGGGGTACTTGCTTTCCCCCGCTGCCTTCCTTGATCGCCTCGATCTCGTTAGAGAGGGCTTGTATCATCTCCGATGTGATCGACTCGTAAGTCACGTTATTTCCTCCTGGACACGCGTAGCGAAAATGGTCGGCCCGGTCTGGCAATCGAATCTTCTTTGCGCCCGTTGGTGCTGCAGCTTCTCGGTTCGCCTGTCGAGTCTCACGGAGAATTCGTGCGAGCCCTCTGGATATCCTTCCCAATTCGAGGCCCTATGCTGGAAAGGTCGAGTTGTTGCAGAATACTCAATCACCAATACGAGGGCTCCTCGCTCTGCCACCGAAGATTCCGTCGAATCAGGAGGGTATGTGCTCTAGACTCTCGAAGCATCCGTGTGGCGCCTGCCGCATGTTGGCTCGGTGTTTTCGCGGGGTGTAAAGACATAGACGGCCCCCAAGACGGTTCCTGGTTGTGGTGGTGGCTGAGCAGCTTAGGGCGAATCGACCTGCTTTCTCGCACTTTGTATGGAAGGGGATGTGAGTCCGTGGCTACCATGATCCCTGACCTTGACCCGCGCCTGATCGACAATGATGGTGAGCGGAGAGTATACTCAGCGCTCCGCAGGCTCCCTGCATCCTACACAGTGCTCTATTCCTACAAATTTCGAACCGGGGTCCCCTCAGACCTAGAGGGCGATGCGGGGGAGGCCGACTTTGTCGTGGTCAGCCCGACTCTCGGGTATCTTGTTATTGAGGTCAAACAGGGCAAGGTCGGATACGGCAACGGCCAGTGGTATGAGCAGAAGCAGGGCAGGCAGGAGCCCATGTCAAAGGATCCGGTCTCCCAGGTCGAAAAGGCCAAGTATGCCATCCTCGATCGCTACAAGGACAAGGCCGAGGCTACCTATTTCCCGCTAAAGGTCCGGCACGCCCTGTGGTTCCCCGAGTGCAGCCATGTTTGGGGCGAACTACCGGCAAACTTAGCCCGGGAGAGCGTTCTGCTGGAGCCGGATCTCGACTCTCCGGAAACCGCCGTCCGGCGCGCATTCGCCACATCCGACCTGCCACCCGAGAAACAGTCTACTGACCTTCTCATCCAGAAGGTTCTCGCCCCTAGGTGCCGGTTCTTCGCGGGGATGGACGAAGAGATCGACCGCTACGACAGGGAGTCCAGGAAAGTCCTCACAGATGAGCAGGAGCGAATCCTCGATGAGACCGAGCTTGACAGGCGCAAAGTGTTCTTTGGTGCGGCAGGGACGGGGAAGACCTTCCTCGCTCTCGAAAAAGCGCGCCGGCTGAACAAGGCAGGGAAGAGGGTATTCCTGACCTGCTTCAATAGGAATCTGGCGACGTACATGGCCAGCCAGATCTCGGGTGAGGTCGTGTGCGAGAGCTTTCTCGACTACCTGCTTGGACAACTGGCCAAGACTGGCCGCGGTCTGCAGGTTCCGGAGGGAGGCGCCGAGCTGAGTCGGTTCTACGACGACGTCCTGCCTACAGCAGCCTTCGACTACTTCGCCGAGGCCCCGATGGAAGACAAGTTTGATGCCATAATCGTCGATGAAGGTCAGGACTTCTCGGAGAACTGGTACACATGTCTGAAAGCCATGCTCAGGGACGAAGACGCAGGTGAGTTCTATGTCTTCGCCGATCCCAACCAGGACCTTTTCAGGCACAATATCGAAGTCCTCCGCTCGATGGGAGTGTCGCAGCACAGGCTGACCCGCAACCTCCGGAATACCGAGCATATCAGCAAATGGATCGGCTCGTTTGTGAAAGAAGGCGGTCTTCGCCCGGGGCTCCTGGGAGGGCTCCCGGTTGTGCATGTGGCCTGGGATTCGGGACGCGAGGAAAAGCGGCTAATTGAGGCCGAGATCGGCCGCTTGGTCAGCCAGGGCATCAAGCCCAGCCGTATCGTTATCCTCTCACCCAACCGGCTGGAGAAGAGCAGTCTTCAAGGGTGCACGAGAATCAAGGAATGGGACCTTGAGGACTTCAAAACCGCAAGAGGAAACTGCATCCGGTTCTCTACCATTCGCGCATTTAAGGGCCTTGAAGCCGATGTCGTGTTCCTCATTGGTATGAAGGAAGGCAAGCAGACTTGCACTGATGCTGATGTATACGTAGGTGGGTCGAGGGCCAGGTTCTTGCTCTATGTATTCCATCATAGGGAGGAGCCGCCGAAGGGGATGACAGCCTCCATGTGATGCCGTACAGGGAGATGGATAGCCGAATCCGGTGTTGCGTGGACCGGGGCATAGAAAGTGAGCCATTAGGAGGGTTCGTTTACACATGAACTACGAGGTTCGTCTGCGCCTGAAGGCGCTTGCCGCTGACTTCTCTCATTACCTGCAAGTCTTTGACGAACAGGTGCCCTTCGGTAAGCCTGGTCAACGCGAATACCACTCTGAGACGATCGCGGCGAGGAAGGATCTTGGGAGTGCTGCGGCCGCTATCGAAGACGAGCGCTTCATGCAACTTCTTTGGGAGACTCTGTTGGCATGGGGGATAGGATCCCGTGGCTCGCGTCTTGTGCCACATTCGGATTTCTGCCGGGCCATGAGAGAAAGGAAGAAAGAGATATCGGCGCTAGA